>NZ_BOML01000001.1 GCF_016862175.1 Paractinoplanes durhamensis
CTGGCTGGTGTCGCAGCTGTTCGTCAGGACGCCGAGGCCGGCTCCGGGCGGCGGGGTGGTCTGACCACCGTTGTTGCCGCCGTTGTTGCCACCGTTGTTACCGGTGTCGGCCGGCGCGGTCGTGGCCTGCTGGCCGCCACCGTTGTTGTTGCCGCCGTTGTTGTTGCCACCGTTGTTGCCGCCGTTGCCGTTCTGGCCGTTGCCGTTGCCGGCGTTGGTGTCGACGGACGCGGTCGCGGTCGCCGCCGGCGCGGTGGTGGCCTGGCCGCCACCGTTGTTGTTGCCGTTGTTGCCGACGTTGTTCATCACCCACTGGCGGCACCGCTGGCGCAGCGTGGCCGTGCTGACGGTGTCCCCGGCGCCGTCGTCCGCGTGCTGGACCACGGTGCCGTTGTTGTCGGTCCACGTGCCCTTGCGGGTCTTGGTGGACAGCTTGGCCGCCGCCGGGGCCTGCACGTTGTCGCAAGCCGACAGGGCCTTGCGCTGTGTCTTGTTGGTGCTCGCGTTCGAGACCTGGGTAACGGTCACGATGCCGCCGAACGCCACCAGCGTGGCGGCCACCGCGATGATCCGGCGACGGCCGCTGAACCAACCTGAACTCGTGGATGCGCGCCGGTACTTGGACCTTCGCATTGGTGACACCTTTCTCTGTCGCGACCTGGACGAGGTTTCGGGGACTACCGCGCCCGGAAGATGCGCATGGTCGTGATGACGCCGGCCACAAGTGCGGCGGCGAGGACAAGGAGGATCACTGAGGTGCTGGCGCCCGGGATACCGCTACGGCCACTGCTGGCCGCGGCGACCATCTGAGCGTCCACCGGTACCGGTCCACCGCCGGGCTGGGTGGGGGCGGCCGCCGTGGGCAGTGCGCCGTAGTCGACGATCCCGCTCGATTCCAGGAGCGTCATGTGCGTCATGACGAACTGGTTGGCCTGCTGGGCCAGTTGCCGGACCGAGTCGTTGCGGGTGCTCGCCCGGATCGAGGCGATGGCCGGGAAGATCTTGCCGTGCGCCGCCCGGAGCCGGTCGATGAAGATCTGGTCGAAGGTGGTGGAGTTCGCCGCCTTCATCTCGTTCAGCCAACCCTGCTGGTCGGCGTTGGGCTGGCTGGGAAGCTTGATGTTGAGCCTCTTGGCCACTTCCCGGTCGAGATTGTCGAGCACCACGTGCTGCGCGGCGATCGCCTTACCGATGTTCACGACCCTCGGGTCGTCCGACTTCTCCTGCGCCATGTTGCCGGCCGGGATCTCCCAGAGCCCGGCGAGCCGGACCTTGATCACGAAGTCCTCGTCGGCGGGGCCGACCGAACCGGCGCCCTTCGCGTTGAACGACGTGGCCGGGACGGGGATGTCCCCGCCGGCGGCGTGGGCCGGCGAGACCGGCGCCAGCAGGAACGCCAGCGACATTGCCGAAATGCCCACCAACCAGCGCTTGAGCCGGCGAGAGGAGCGAGCGGCAATCATTTTTCGACCTCCGAGTAGGCGGTTTCGGGAATGGCGTTCGGTCAGTAGCTGTAGTCGCTGCCGGCGGTGCCGGAATCAGACGACTCCGCACCCGATTCCGACGCGGGCGGCGCTACCGGCTTGGAGACCGCGGGAAGGCAGGTCAGGTTCTTGGCGCCGTCCGGCTTGATGACGAACCATTTGCCGGAGACGTTCTGGCCCTTCCACTGACCGGGCTTCTTGTCGCCGATGTAGGTGTAGACCGGCCAGCCCTTGATGGTCAGCTGCTTGGTGCCGTCGGCCCGGGTCACCGTGCCCACCACACTCGACGAGACGCCCTTGAGGGTCGGCTTGCCGTCGTTGGTGTAGGCGGGCGGCCACACCTTGGCGCAGTCACCGTTGCAGTTGGACTTGGCCGGGCTGTTGGAGTCACCGTCGAAGCGGTAGAGGACGAAGCCCCCCTCGTTCTCGACGACCTCACCCATCTTCTTGACCGCGGTGCCGGTCAGCGCCTTGGTGATCTGGTCGTCGGAGAGTTCGGTGCCGGTCTCCGAGCCGGGGGCGGCGGTCGCGTCCGGGTCGGCCTGAGCCGCCGGGTCGCTGGTGGCTGCCGGGTCGGCGGTCGCTCCGGGGCTCGCGGCGACGTCGTTGGACGCCGGTTCGGCTGCGTTGCCGTAGTCCGCTGCGTTGTACCCCTGCGGAGCACAGCCGGCGACTGCCAAAGCCGCGGCGATGGCAGCACCCGCCACCATCAACTTGCGCTTCTCCGGTACCACGTGCCCTCCAGTGATTGCTCCTTCTGGCGTTTCCGGGCTGTAGTACGCAGGGGCGGGCCAAGTCGGTTGAACACTTGGCCCAATCAATTTCCTTAATTTCCTTTGAAGTCGGCGGGTTGCCTGGACACGCCGCATGGACACGAAAAAAGGCCCAGCCTTTCGGCCGGGCCTTTTTCACGCTCTGCTGTCAAGCCATTTACGGTACGCGAACCAATGTGTCGCCGGCACCGGAGGAGGTGACCTCCTGGACGGTGATGTGCGCGATCTTCTCGCGGGCGGTCGAGGTGATCGCCTGCAGCATCAGCGGCGCCGGGTTGGCGGCGGTGCCCCAGCCCTTCTCTCCCACGTTCCACGAGATCAGTGGCTCGGTGGTGCCGTCGGTGTGCACGGCGAGCAGCCGGCACGTCGTCGGACCGCTGATGTTGGAGATCGCGAAGGAGATCTGGGTGCCCCAGTCCTTCTTCTCCAGCGCCACGTCGGCGTGCACGCCGGTGCGTGGATCGCTGCCGCTGTACTGCTGGCCGGTCAGCTCGGGGCCACCGATGCCGGGACCGTCCTGGTTGTTCGGCAACGGGTCCAGCTGGTCGCTTCCGCGCCCGGCCGTGGTGCTCGCCGGCGTCGTCGCGTCGGGGGCGAACCACTTGCCGCCCGCGAACAGCGCGCCGATCGACAGCATCGCGAAGACGACCACGGCGGCGGCCAGCGAGTAGAGCCGGCGGCTGTTGGCCCGCCGCCGCTCCTGGCCGACCTGGCCGATCATCCGGGTCAGCACGCGGCCGTCCCGCTGGGACTCCTCGGCGGCGATCACGGCGGCCGCGTCGACATCCGCCATCAGGTCAGCGACCTGCACGAACGACTCGAGCTCGAAGGCGCACCGCGGGCACTCGATGAGGTGGTCCTCGAATCGGGCCGCGTCGCGCTCGTCCAGCACCCCCAACGCGTACGACGCGACGTCGTAGTGCTCTTCCTGCGTCATTACTCCGTCACCCCCCGCTGCTGCAGTGCCGTACGAAGCGCACGCAGAGCGTAATACACACGCGACTTAGCGGTGCCCAGCGGAAGGTTGAGCTTCTCCGCCGCCTCGGGCACCGTCCGGCCGCGGAAGTAGGTCTCGATAAGGATTTCCCGGTGCGACTGGCTGAGCTCGCGCAGGGCGTCGGACACGGTCATCGACTGGAGAACCCGGTCGGTGTCGTCCGACATGCTGGGGAAGCTCTCCAGCTCGCGGTCGTAGGTCTCGGCCGGGCGGGCGCTCGCGCTGCGGTGGTCGTCGATGGCGATCCGCCGGGCGACGGTCACCAGCCACGGGCGCAGTGACTGCTGGCCCTGCGCGCCGAGCCGGTGCGCGTTGCGCCAGGCCCGGAGCAGGGTCTCCTGCACGATGTCCTCGGCGCGCTGCCGGTCTCCACCGGTCAGGCGCAGCACGAACATCAGTAGAGGGCCGGCATGCTCCTCGTAGAGCATCTTCACGAGAGTGTCCTCGTGACTCGCCGTGCCGGACTCCGGAGCACCGTGCCGCGGCGCCTGGCGCGGAATCACCGAGCCGTTGTCCTCGACACCACGGGCGCCGTCGAGAGACTGCCACCGACCGCCGGATCGCTGCTGTGTCATCAGGCACATCCCGTCCGGTGTGAGTCGATCCTCGACCACCGCATGCATTGATACCTCCGCCCGGAGCTTTCCCCGTCGCCTGAGATACGGCTGGGGGGACCGGCCGGGATCAACGCTGGCGGGAAAATTTCCGGGACGATGGTTCTCAACTGTCCTCCGGTGTCGTGTGGGGGCGGCACGAGGCACATCGCAGACGATCAAATTCATCCATCTGCACCGATATGCCTACCAGGGCAGCCGAATAATACTCAGCCACATGCGTCCCAGGGAACGCCCTTCTGAGCTGCAATGACGCACAGACGGTGCGGGGGTATCCCTGCGTAGGCGAGTGATCTCGGAGCGTCTCTTTGGGAACGCTCCCACGGCCTCGGAGCCGTCCTTTCGGTGGACCCGCGGTGCCTGGTCGGACCTTTCGGACGCGCTTGGCGTTATGTCCGGCTTCGTGCCGTGGCCAGGGTCAACGCCCGGTGCAGCACCCGCGCGTCGCCGAGCATCCCGCGCAGCCGGCGCTCCAGCCCGGCGATCGGCACCAAATTTTGCGGGGCCCGCGGATCTTTGTACGGCGAGGACGCGAAACGCGGCAGCGTCGCCCCGGAGATCTCGGCCAGCTCGATCGCCTGATCCGCGGTGAGGTCCGGCGAGCACTCGATCCGGACGATGCCGGACCAGGGCGCGCCCGAACCGCCGGGCAGCCGCAAATACCACGACCAGCCGCCCCAGACCGTGCCCAGGTGGAAGACCGGGGTGCGCTGGCCCGGCTTCAGCGACGTGACGACGACGTTCAGGGCCGCCGACAGATAGAGCTTCTGCTGGGTCTTCACATAACCGATCGTGTTGACCAGGTGCCGGCGGTTGCGCAGCGGACCGTCGACCACGAGCAGATCGTCGGAGCCGCCCCGGGCCACCGCCGAGATCTCCAGCTCCAGCTCGGTCAGCCGCGGCTGCACCGCCGACGGCAGCTTGCTCGCCTCGCCCGGCCCCTCCAGCCGCCGCACCTCGTAGCGGATCATGTCGGTCTGCAGGGTGTCCGCCGACGGGCTGGCCGTGAACAACCCCCGCCGCACCTCGGCACCGGCCAGCTCGGCCGACCCCCGCGCCAGATCACAGCGCACCACCCCGGCCGCGTACGACGCGGCCAGGCCGGCGTAGGAGGTGCCGTCCTCCTCCGCCGTCCACAGCCCGGCATCGTTGCGCCGCACGCCGTCCACCAGGAACACCACGTCCGGCCGGCGCACCGCGGCGGAGACGTCGATCGGCGCCCACTCGGCGGCCGGCACCTCCACGTCGGTGTCGACCTGGGCGCTGCTCGACGACGACGGGCCGTCCTCGCTGCCGCCCTCGAAGGACGACCCGTAGGACGGGTCCCAGGCGTCGACGAACATCCGCGTCACAGGCCGACCCTCTCCACGTGCGCGGTGCGCGCGTCCTTGTGCACCTCGAACCGCACCGGCACCCGCTCGGCGAGCGAGTTCACGTGGGTGACCACGCCGACCATCCGGTCGCCGCGGGCCGCCAGGTTTTCCAGGGTCGCGGCCACCACGTCCAGGGTGGCCGCGTCGAGGGTGCCGAACCCCTCGTCCAGCACGATCGACTCCAGGCTCGCGGCGGTCGTCGACATGCCGGCCAGTTGCTCGGAGAGGGCCAGCGCGAGCGACAGCGACGCCTGGAACGTCTCGCCGCCGGACAGCGTGCGCACGCCGCGCCGCAACCCGGCGTCGTGGTGGTCGAGCACGTAGAACTCGCCCTTGTCGTGCTCAAGATCGTATTGCCCGCCGGTCAGCTCGCGCAGGATCCGCGACGCGCCCCCGACCAGCAGGTCGAGCGCCTCCTCGAGGAGCCAGCGCTCGAAGTTGTTGGCCCGCAGGTGGCCGGAGAGGGCCTTGGCGACCCGGCCCTGCCGCTGCAGCGTCATCCGCTGCTCGCTGAGCTCCTGGGCCTGCTCGCGCCGATCGGCGAGCCGCTTGAAGACCGCGTCGGCCCGCTCGACCGCGACCGCGGCCGCCCGGATCAGGTCGGACTCGTCGCCCCGGGCCGGCCGCGCCACGCCGGCCTCGGTGAACAGCGCGCCCACCGTGGCGAACGCGTGCACGGTCGCCTCGTGCGCGGTGGTCACCGCCTCCTGCGCCGCGCTCCGCGCCGTCTCCCGCACCCGGTGCTCGCCGGCCGCCCACTCGACAAGCGTCGCCCACGCGGCGGACAGGTCGTCGCGCTCGGCCGGCGGCGGCCCGAACCGGGCCACCCGGTCGCGCACCTCGTCGAACGTGCGCCACGCCGTGCGCTCCCGCTCCTCGGCCGCGTGCGCGGCCGCCTGGGCGGTGCGCTGCGTCTCCCGGGCGGTGCGCACCGCGGTGCCGGCCTGGTCGAGCTTGCGCTGCAGCTGGTCGAGCTCGGCGAGCTGCCGTTCCAGCGCCGGCACGCCGGGGAAGCCGGCCACCACGCCGCGCACCTCGGCCAGCCGGGACAGGTGGTGCTCGTGCTGGGCGCGCTTGCGTTCGAGGTTGCCCTCCAGCTTGCGGGCCACCGCGTCGCGCTGCTTCCAGCCCGACTCGGCCACCTCGGCCGCGGCCCGGGCCGCCTTGCCGGTCGCCTCGGCCTGATGCACCGCCGACCCCTCCGGCATGGCGGGCACGCTGGTCACGGTCTGCTCGCAGACCGGGCAGGGACCACCGGTGGTCAGGTGCGCGCGCAGGGCGGCCGCCTTGTCCAGCCGCTGCGCCTCGGTGTAGTCGAGACGCGCCTGCTCCAGCAACTGGGTGGCGCCCAGGTGCGCGCCGTGCGCCAGCTCGGCTCCCGCCTGCGCGTCCTTGAACTCCACCTCGGCCACCTGCAGCTCGCCGGCGAACCACTCCTCCTGCCCGAGCAGCCGGGCCAGCTCGGCGTGCCGGTCCAGCATCAGCTTCAGCGAACCGGCGTCGCCGGCCGCGGCGAGCTCGCCGCGGACCTTGTCCTCCCGCTCCTCGGCGGTGCGGACCTCCGTCGCGGCCTCGGCGGCACTCGCTCTCGCTGCCGCCGTCGCGCCGGAGATCTCCGCGCTTCCTTGCGGGGTACGCACCGAAGCCAGCGACCGCAGCTCCGCGTCCAGCGCGTCGCGGGTCACGGCCGCCGACGACTCCTGCTCGCGGGCCGCGCGCAGGCCCGGCATCGACGCTTCGACGGCGGTGGTGAGCTCGCGCATCCGGGCCAGCACGCCCTCGGCCGCCTCGACCGCCTCGTCGGAGGCGTCCGACAGGCCGGCCAGCTGCTGGTCGACCACGGTCAGCTTGGCCTCGGCGGTGGTCGCCCGGCCGCTGGCCCGGGTCTGCACCTCCTCGTAGACGTGCAGGCCGAGCAGGTTGATCAGGATCTGCTGCCGGGTGGCCGGCTTGGCGTGCAGGAAGTCGGCGAACTGGCCCTGCGGCAGCACCACACAGCTGGTGAACTGCTCGTAGGGCAGGCCGACCGCGCCCAGCACCGCATCGTCCATCTCGGCGGGGGTGCCGGCCAGCACTTCGCCGAGGTCGTCCAGGTCCATGCCGGTGTCGAGTTTGGTGACGTCGAAGCCGTGCGGCATCAGCTGCAGGCCGGCGCCGGCGGTCTTCACGTTGCCGCGACCGTCCCGGCGGACCACCCGGGTCGCCACGAAGCGCTCGCCGGCCGACTCGAACACCAACCGGACCTTGGCCTCGGCGGCGCTCGGCGCGAGGGCGTTGGCGATGCCGCGGGCCCCGCCCCAGCGCGGGACCTGGCCGTAGAGGGCGAAGATGATCGCGTCGAGCACTGTCGACTTGCCCGAGCCGGTCGGGCCGACCAGCGCGAAGTAGTCGGCGTCGGTGAAGTCCACGGTGGTCTCGTCCCGGAACACCGTGAACCCGGTCATGTCGAGCCTGATCGGCCTCATGATCCGTCCTCGCTGCGCTCGGTCGGATCAGAGGCCCGGGCACTGAGCCGCCTGCGTTCGCTGCGCTCACTCATGAGTGGCTGCTCACCTCGTCGTACAGCTCGTCGAAGAGCTCGCGGACGCCCTCCTCGGCGTTGCCGCGGCTGTCCAGGTAGTCGCCGAAGAGCTCGCGCGGGGACCGGCCGGCCCGCTGTGCCATCCGCTCCCCCGCCCTGTTCGGCATCATCTCCGGGTCGATCCGGACCTCGAGCGCGTTGGGCAACATCTCCTGCACGTCCTCGCGCAGGCCGACCCGCGGTGTCTCGCGCACCAGGACACGGAGCCAGGCGTCCGGAAGGTTCACCGTTGAGAGTTGTTCGAGGGTGCCGCGAACGGTTCGCAAGGGTCGCGCCGAGGAGATCGGCACGTCCCGCACCCGGGCCGCCTTCTCGGTGCCGACGTCGACGATCGCGACCGACGGGATGTTCTCCTCCTCGCCGAAGTCGACGGCGAGCGGGCTGCCGCTGTAACGGGTCGGGCAGGGCGAGATCACCGACTGGGCGCGGTGCAGGTGACCGAGCGCGACGTAGTGGGTGTTCGTCGGGAACACGGTGGCCGGCACCGCATAACCCATGATCGTGTGCGCCTCGCGCTCGCCGCCGCCGGTGGACGCCCCGACGATGGTCAGGTGCGCGGTGAGCAGGTTGACCACGCCCGGCTCGGCGAACTTCTGGCTGAGCTTGGCGATCAGCCGGGCCAGGTGGTCGGCGTAGGTCTGGTTGGCCTCGGCGCCGGACAACTCGTACATCTCGGTGGCACGAATCGCATACCGCTGGGAGAGGAACGGGATCGCCACCAGGCGCCACCGCTCGCCACCCTCGGTGGTGCCCTCGATGATCAGCTCGTCCGGATCGTCCCGGACCGAGCCCCGCAGCATGATGCCGGCCGCGTCGGCCCACGGGCGCAGCGCGTCGAGCGCCGGGCCGTTGTCGTGGTTGCCGCCGATCGCCACCACCTGCGCACCGGTGCGCCGCAACGCCGACAGCGCCCGGGTCACCACCCTGGTCGCCTCGGCCGTCGGGGCGGCCGTGTCATACAGGTCGCCGGCGACGATCACCAGGTCCGGACGCTCGGCCTGGGCGATCTCGACCATCTGGCCCAGCACCTTGATGTGCTCGTCATGCCGGTTACGGCCCTTCAGGACCTTGCCGACGTGCCAGTCGGAGGTGTGCAGGATGCGCATCGCACCATCCTCCCCTTTCGGATCTCGGCTCAGAACGGGATGTCGTCGTCGGCCGCACCGCGGCCCCCGACCACGGCGAACGGGTCGGCGGACTGGACGATCGAGCGCAGGGTCGACGACGGTGGCGGGCCGGACTCCGACTTGCGGGTGGCCCAGGCCGGGAACGGGAACTCGACGCAGAGCGGGACCGGGATGTCCGGCTGGTTGACGAACATCGTGCCGGGCCGGGCCAGCAGCGCCCGCTGGCGCATGGCCGGCGGGAGGAAACCGTACTCCGGGCGGGCGGCCTCGGCCGGGTCGAGCCGGCCGACCACCCGGATCGCCGAGTTGGTCACGATCCGCCGCTCCACCTCGCTCGCCGTCTGCTGGGCGCCGATCAGGATCACGCCGAGCGAGCGGCCGCGCTCGGCGATGTCGAGCAGCACCTCCTTGATCGGCGAGGTGCCCTCCCGCGGGGCGTATTTGTTCAACTCGTCGAGCACCACGAACAGCAGGGGGCGGCCGGTGCCGGCCTTCTCCTTCTCCTCGAACTCGGTCTTCAGCGTCACGCCGACCACGAACCGCTGCGCGCGGTCCGGCAGGTTGTGCAGGTCGACGACCGTGACCTGGGCCGACTCGGCGGTCTTGATCTGGTGCGGGCGGCGGCTCGCGAGGTCGCCGCGGATCAGCCGGGACAGGTCGCGCTTGCTGCCGATGAGCCGGCGGGCGAACGCGTTGACCGTGCCCATGTTGATCGCGCTGCCCGCCCAGGTGGACCGGGTGTCGTCGTCGGTGAGCTGCTCGACGACGTGGTCGACCAGGTCGCCGTAGGAGGAGATGCGGCGGCCGTCGATGCTGATGCCGCCCTCGGCCGGGGTCGCGTAGCGGTTGAGGTGGGCGGTCACCGAGTGCACCACCATCGTGTACTGCTGGCGCTCGTCGTCGGCGTCGGCGAACACGTAGGGCAGGAGCTTCTTGTCGCAGAACTCCTCGAGCGTCCAGTAGAACGCGTCGACGCCGGTCAGCCGGCTGCTCACGTCGGGGGCGCCGGACGAGTCGCCGGCCCGCGGCGGGGCGTAGACCCGGACGTCGGAGAACGGCGTCGCGGGCAGTTCCAGCAGCTTGTAGTTGGCCATCGTGGGCTCGTCGAGCTTCGTGTTGGGGTGGTCGAGGAACAGCAGGTCCTCGCCCTTCACGTTGAAGATCAGCGCCCGGGCGTTGGCGCCGTCGGCACCGAGCTGGCCGGAGCGGAACACCGAGTAGAGCAAAAAGGTCGCGAAGCTGGTCTTGGTCGCCACCCCGGAGATGCCGGAGATGGAGACGTGCGCGCCACGGGTGCCGTCGAGGAAGTCGGCGTTGAGGAAGACCGGCACGCCGTCGCGGCCGGTGCCCATCGGGATCCGCCGCTCCATCCGGTCGAAGTGCAGGGCCGCGTCGCGGGCCGCGCCGGTGGCCCGGTGCACCACCGCGCCGGGGGCCGGCGGAACGTAGAGCTCCGGGTCGACCCGGGTGGTGGTGATCTCGGCCGCCTCCTGCACCAGGGCCGGGAGCGTGCCCTCGGCGATGGCGAAGACGTCCGAGTCGAACTGGGCGCCCTCGTGCCGGGCCCGGACCTGGGTCACCACGCCGGCGATCGTCACCGGTTCGCGATCCGGCAGCTCACGCTTGGTCACCACGACGTCGTCGAGCTGCAGATAGCTGCCGGGAGCCACGGCCGTCCAGAACTGGAGCGGCGTGGCGTCCGCGGTGCCGAGCACTCGGCCGACGGGGGAAGTTTCGTCAGACACGCCGATCATGTTGCACCAGGGGTACGACAGAACCCGCACTGAGTGTGGGTTGGCACTGGTTGTCCACAACTTCTGGTGGCCATCCACAGATTTATCCACAAGATCTGGATCAGGTTGTGGAGGCGCGCCCCGGCTTTCTCCCTCCGGTCAGTTGCCCTGAGGCGGGGGCCGCTCCCGCGCGTACCGCAAGAAAAGCATGTCCCGCGCGGAGAGGATGTGCCGCAGCGACATCTCCCTCGGTGAAGCCGGCGCCCCGGTCGCGATGCGGCCGGGGCCGCCGCCGACCAGCAGTGGCGAGACCGTCAGGCAGAGCTCGGTGACCAGGTCCTTCGCGATCATCGCGCCGAACAGGCTGGGGCCGCCCTCGCAGAGCAGTTGGGTGGCGCCGCGGGCGTGCAGCTCGGCGATCCCCTTGGCCAGGTCGATCTCGCCGTTGCCTCCGACAGCGATGATCTCGGCATGTTTCGCGGCCTCTTCGGTGGGAGCACCCGCATGCGTCAGGATGATCGGCCTGATCGGGGCATCCGTGAAGATCAACTGATCGAAGTTGAGGTGCATGCTCCCCGAAACGATCACCATGAGCGGGAACTCGGGCATTTTCTTTTGGCGGCGCCACTCGCGGGCCTCGGGCGTCAGGCGCAGCGCGTCGTAATTTTCCGCTTTTATCGTGCCGGAGCCGACGATCAGGGCATCGCAGACTATCCGCAGAGTATCGAAGATTTCCTTGTCGCCCGGGCCCTGCAGGCCGCCGGAGAGGCCGTCGACCGCGACCGCGCCGTCGACGCTGGTGATGAAGTTGACCCGCAGGGTGGGCTCGGCGTTGCGCGGGTAGAGCTCGGTCAGGCCGTCGGCCGGCCACTCCCGATAGACGCTCATGGGCCGGGCGGTCCCGTCACCGGCGGGGTCGGCACGACCGGGCGGTGCTGGCAGTCGCACCACGAGCCACCGCGGCACTCCTCGTGCCGCCGCTCCCGGCAGGCATGGCAGATCACCCACCGAGCCTAGCCGGATTCGCACCTTCTGCTCGACCCATCGCCACCCTTCGGCACCCGCCCTACGCTGGTGTGACGCGGGGCATATCGCTATGTCTTGACTCCAGAGACACGGCCACGCAACCAGGGCGAAACGGCGATTTGGCAGGCTGGTCACCACGGAGACGGCGTCACCGAGCCGTCAACCCGACGGGAGGAGTTGCATGTTGCTGCGGGTTCGAGTCACCTTGCCGGACCGTCCCGGCGCCCTCGGTCAGGTGGCCCGCACGCTCGGCGTCGCCGGCGCTGACATCGTCCAGGTCATCGTCCTGGAGCGACTCGGCGGGCGGGCCGTGGACGACTTCACCGTCGTCTGGCCGGGCGCCTCCCGCGTGGAACGACTCCTCGCCGGTCTCGCCGCCATCCCCGGCGTCCAGGTCGACGGCGTGTGGAAGGCGATCGGAGCGCCGGTCAACGGCGGCCACGACGCCGAACTGCTCGCCCAGGTCGCCGCCAACCCGGCCGACGGCCTCGCCACCCTCGTCGACGCGGTCCCCGGCCTGCTGGCCGCCGACTGGGCCGCCGCCGCCGTGGTGCCGGCCGACTGGGCCGCCCGCTCCGGCGCGCCGCGCCCGCTGCCGGCCGAGCCGATGCTGAGCATGCACGACGACGCCACCGTGGTGTATGCGAGCTGGCGCGCTCCCGGCCCCCTTCAGCTTCCCGAGATCACTCCGCTCCGGGCCCGTCCGATCACCAGCGCCGAGGGCACCCGCTACGCCGTGGCGCCCTTCGGCCGGGCCGGGCTCGTGCTGGTGGTCGCCCGCAGCGATGACGACGACCTGCCCGCGGCCGGTTTCCACATCACCGAGGTCGACCGGGTGGCACAGCTGGTCCGGGCGGCCGCGGTGATCCTGGGCGACCGTCTCGACACCGCCGGCGTGCCCGCCGTCATGTGATCGGCCTCCCGTTCCCTGTGACCGGCCTCTCGGTGAAATCCCAGCTCAAGCAATGTCTGCTTAACACCCAAGAGGCAGAATTGAGTACGGGAAAGCTGAACCAGACTCGCCGAAAGGAGTGCCGGAAATGGCGCTGTGGCGGATCCGGGCAACGGTGGACGACCGACCGGGCTACCTGTCGGTTCTGACCGCGAGCCTCGCGCTGCGGTCGGTCAACATCCTTGCCGTCCAGGTGCACACCACCGAGGCCGGTGCCGTCGACGACTTCCTCGTCGACGCGCCCGACTCGGCGACCGAGGCCGACCTGCTCGGGGCGATCGCCCGGGGCCGCGGCCGGGATGCGTTCGTGGCCCGCGCCGAGGCCGAGGGCCTGGCCGACCAACCGACCCGGGCACTCGCCCTGGCCGGCCGCTTGGTGCACGACCCCGACGCGTTGGGCGAGGCGCTGGTCGCCCTGCTCGACGCGGCCGAGGTCCGGTGGCGGCCCGACCCGCTGACCGGGCGCCCGGGCCACGACGACGCCCGGATGACCCTGGCCGACCCGGCCGGCGGCTCCTACGAGGTGCTGCGCACGCGGCCCGCGTTCACGCCGGCCGAGTTCGCGCGGGCGCAGGCGCTGGTCGAGCTGTCCGGCTCGATGCTGCGCCATCACCTCGAGCAGACCACGATCCTGCTGCCCGACGGCGCCGAGCTGGTGGTTCGCCCGGCCGCGGCCGACGACGCCGAGAGCGTCCGTGACCTGCACGCCCGGTGCTCGGCGGCCACCCTGGCCAGCCGCTACCTGGGCGGCGGCGCCCCCTCCGACGCCCGGCTGGCCCGTCTCCTCGAGCCGGTCGGCGGCCGCACCCTGGTCGTCACGTCGGGTTCGAAAGTGGTGGCCATGGCCAGCCTTCTCGCCGAGGGCGACCTGGGCGAGATCGCCCTGCTGGTCGAGGACGGCTGGCAGCGGCGCGGCATCGGCACCGCACTGCTGCGGCGCCTCATGGCGTATGCCGAGCGGGGTCGCTTCGCCGCCCTGGTGGCCCACACGGCCGCCGACAACGTGGCGATGCTGCGCACCCTGACCCGACTGGGCGCCGGCCCTGCCGACCGGGACGGCCCGATGGCCACCGTGACGCTGGCCGTGCCCGGCCGCGAACAGGTGGGTGACGAAACCCCGGCCGCCTTCGGCTGACGGATTAGACAGCGGTGGCGGTGGGCTCTCCTGGGGAGCTCATCGCCACTCTTTTCCCCAGGCGCACCGCGGCACTTCCGGGCCGGCCGCGCGGGGTGCTCCTCTAGGACGTGCGGGTCCCGTGCTCCACGCATGTCGCGGTCCAGCCGGTCGGCACGACCTGCACCTTCATCCGGCGGCGACATCGCGGGCAGAACCGGGGCGGCTCCAGCTCCCGCGCCGCCGCGCACGCCGCGTGGGCACCGCCGGCGGCACTCTCGCCGCAGCGATCGCAGTACTGCGCCTCGCTGTCGGCCGCAGGTTGCGTGACGTCCATCATCAGAGCGTCGCGGACAGCGCCTTGACCGGCATCTTCAGGTCCTCGAGCATCGCGAGGTCCTCGGTGGCCGGCCGGCCCAGCGTGGTCAGATAGTTGCCGACGATCACCGCGTTGATGCCGCCGAGCAGACCGTCCCGAGTCCCCAGATCACCGAGCGTGATCTCGCGGCCCCCGGCATACCGAAGAATCGTCTTCGGCATCGCCAGCCGGAACGCGGCGATCGCGCGCAGCGCGTCCTTGCCCTCCACCACCGGCTGGTCACCGAGCGGCGTGCCCGGGCGCGGGTTGAGGAAGTTCATCGGGACCTCGTGCGGGTCGAGCTCGGCGAGCTGGGCCGCGAACTCGGCACGCTGCTCGATCGTCTCGCCGAGGCCGAGGATGCCGCCGCAGCAGACCTCCATGCCGGAGTCGCGCACCATCTTCAGGGTGCCCCAGCGCTCCTCCCACGAGTGGGTGGTGACCACGTTGGGGAAGAAGGACTCGCAGGTCTCGAGGTTGTGGTTGTAGCGATGCACGCCCATCTCGACCAGCTCGTCGACCTGCTCCTGGGTGAGCATGCCGAGGCTGGCCGCGACCTGGATGTCCACGGCGGCCTTGATCGCCTTGACGCCCTCGCGCATCTGGTCCATGAGCCGCTTGTCGGGCCCGCGCACGGCGGCCACGATGCAGAACTCGGTGGCCCCGGTCGCCGCGGTCTGCCGGGCCGCCTCGACCAGCGACGGAATGTCCAGCCACACCGACCGGACCGGCGACGTGAACAGGCCGGACTGCGAGCAGAAGTGGCAGTCCTCCGGGCAGCCGCCGGTCTTCAGCGACACGATGCCCTCGACCTCGACCTCCGGCCCGCACCACGTCATCCGCACCTCGTGGGCGAGCTGAAGCAGCTCCGGAAGATCCTCGTCCGGAAGCTGCAGCACTTCGAGGATCCCTGCCTCGTCGAGGCCGACACCGTTCTTCAGCACCTGGGCGCGCGCCCGATCGAGGATCTCTGCCATGCCCGTACCCTACAGACGTTCCAGGCCGGTAGGACTGTCGGTGGTGAGTGATAGTTTCCCTTTCTCGTGATCGTTGGGGGTGCCTTGACGGGCTGGTTGGATGCGCTGGAGCGCCTCTCCGGGAGCAGGACCAAGGCCGGGCTCACCCGTCAGCTGCGCCCACGTCCGGCCGACGACCTCGTCGTCGATCTGGCCGGCAATGACTACCTCGGCCTGAGTGCCCACCCCGAGGTGGTCGCGGCATCAGCTGCGGCGCTCACGGCGTACGGGCTGGGCGCCACCGGTTCACGCCTGGTCCGTGGTTCCACCGACGCCCACGCCGACCTCGAGTCCGACCTGGCCGATTTCCTGGGCGCGGAGTCGGCGCTGGTGTTCTCGTCGGGCTACCTGGCCAACCTGGCCGCCGTCCGCGGCGCCACGGCCGTCTGCGACCTGATCGTCTCGGACGCCTACAACCACGCCTCCCTCATCGACGGCTGCAAGATCTCCGGCCGCCGCACGATCGTGACCCCGCACAACGACCCGGCCGCGGTGGCCACGATCCTCGATGCCCACCCCGGCCAGCCCGCCGTGGTGGTGACCGAGTCGGTGTTCTCGGTGGACGGTGACCTGGCCCACCTGCCCGAGCTCCACGCGGTGACCTCGTCGCGCGGCGCCCTGCTGCTGATCGACGACGCCCACGCCCTGGGCATCCTCGGCCCGGCCGGCGCCGGCGGTGTGGCCGCCGCCGGCCTGGCCGGAAAGTCCGATGTGATCGTCACCGCCACCCTCTCCAAATCCCTGGGCGGCGCCGGCGGCGTGGTCGCCGGCCCCGCACCGTTCATCCGCCACCTGATCGACACCGGCCGCACCTTCATCTACGACACCGCCCTCCCACCCGCGGTGGTGGCCGGCGTCCACCGGTCCCTAGCCCTGGTCCGCGACGCCGACGACCGCCGGACCGTGCTCACCACCAGGGCATCCGAGACCGTCACCCGACTGACCGCCGCCGGTTTCCCGGTCGACCACCCGGCCGCCGCCGTGCTGTCGGTCCTGGCCCCCGGCCCCGAAGCGGCCGTGGCCTGGGCCGCCGACTGCCGCGACCGCGGTGTCGCGGTCGGCTGCTTCCGCCCGCCGTCCACCCCCGACGGCACGTCCCGCCTCCGCCTGACCCTGAACGCCGGCGTCCCCGACGAGGCGTTCACCCGAGCACTGGACGTAATCGTGGAGTGCGCCCCATGACCGCCCCCACCCCATCCCCCACCTCCCCCGACGTGACAGCGGTGACCACCCGCCTCCCCACCGCGAACGTCGTCCTCACCCCCGACGCCAACGGCTTCACACTCCCGCCACTCCCGCGTGCCGCGCCCACGCTCACGCCGAGCCCCGCCCCGCTTCCAGGTCTGCTCCCGACTGAGGCGGCCCAGCTGGTCGAAGCGGTCGGCTCCGGCGCGCTCGGAACGACCAGCTCCAGCGGGGTCGGAACGGCCGGCTTCGGTGCGGTCGCCCTTCGACCCGCCACGCCCGGACCACGGGGCGAAGTGGCGGCGTCGACGCCGCCAGTTACCTCGCCCAGCGGCGCGGGCTCCGATTCCGCGGGTGGCGTCGCTTTCGCCCCGGTGCCGGAGGCCGCCCCGGTGCCGGAGGCCGCCCCGGTGCCGGAGGCCGCCCCGGTGCCGGAGGCCGCCCCGCTGCCGGAGGCCGC
>NZ_BOML01000002.1 GCF_016862175.1 Paractinoplanes durhamensis
GCCGGAGGCCGCCCCGCTGCCGGAGGCCGCCCCGCTGCCGGAGGCCGCCCCGCTGCCGGAGGCCGCCCCGCTGCCGGAGGCCGCCCCGGCGCCGGAGGCCGTCTCGCTGCCCGACGCCGAGCCCGTTTCCACAGTGCGGTCCGGCACGAAGTTTGCTCCCGCCGCGCCCGATGACGAGCGCGGCGCGCACTACGCCGACTACGCCCTCCTCGACGGACCGCTCGGGGCGCCCATCGATCGGCCGGCCGCCGACGATCCGGCCGGGGAGACCGCACCGCCCGCCGAACCGGAGCCGGCGCCCTTGCCCGCGCCCGCCCCCGGGGAACCGCTGACCGCCCCGCCCGGCCCGCCCACCGGCCCACCGGGTGTGCCCGGCGAACCCGGAGCCGAGCCGCTGGGCGTGCCGGTCTCGCCGGCACCCGCCGGCCCCGGCTTCGACGCGGGCGAACTGCCCAGCGGCGAGGAGATCGGGGCGGAGATCGCCGCCGAACTGGCAGCACAGGCACCGGAGCCACAGCCCGCTCCGCGGCACAGCGACACGGGCGAGTGGCGCGGAATCGTGCTGGTCACCGGCACCGACACCGGCGTCGGCAAGACGATCGTCACGGCTGCGGTGGCCGCCGCCGCGCAGGCATCCGGCCTCCGCGTCGCTGTCATCAAGCCCGGCCAGACCGGCATCGCCGACGGCGCCCCCACCGACCTCGACGTCATCAACCACCTGGCGGCGCCGGAGACCGCGCGCGTGCTCGCCGAATACCCGGACCCGATGGCGCCGCTCGCCGCCGCCACGGTCGCGTCGCTGCCACCGCTCGAGCTCTACGAGGTCGTCGACGCCATCCGCACCGAGGCCGAGAAGCACGACCTGGTGCTGGTGGAGGGGGCCGGCGGCCTGCTGGTGCCGATGGGCGTGCGCCCCTCGGGCGCGGCGTGGACCCTGGCCGACCTGGCCACCACACTCGGTGTGCCGACCATCGTGGTGGCCCGGGCCGGCCTGGGCACGCTCAACCACACCGCCCTGACCCTGGAGGCGCTCAGCCGTCGCGGCGTCCCCGCGGGCGTGGTGATCGGCGCCTGGCCGAACGAGCCCGACCTGGTCCACTGGGCCAACCTCAGCGAAATGCTCCCGCACCTGATCGGCGCGCTGCCCGACGGCGCCGGCCGGATGGATCCGGGTGTCTTCCGCCGTTCCGCGCCCGGTTGGCTGACCGCGCCCCTTTACGGCGTCATCGACAACTGGCGGGTCTGGGCCGAGGAAACCGGTGACGGCCACCACTGACCTGCGCTCGGATAACGGCGGCCTGCGCTCGGATAACGTCGGCTGATGCTGCCTACCGATGGCCATGTGCACAGCGAATGGTCGTGGGACGCCCCGCTCGGCGCGATGGAGCGCACCTGCGCACGCGCCGTCGAGCTGGGGCTGCCCGCCGTGGCCTTCACCGAACACCTCGATTACACGATGTGGTCGGCGGTCGAGGGCAACCTCGACGCGCATCCGTATCTGAAAGCGCTGCGAACGCCGGAACTGACCATCACTCCCCCGCCGCTGGACGTCGACGGTTACCTGGAGTCGGTGCAGCGCTGCCGCGATCTCTTCCCCGGCCTGCAGATCATCACCGGCGTCGAGGTGGGTGAGCCGCACCTGCACACCGCCGCGGTGAAGGCCGTGCTCGCCGCCGGACAATTCGACCGGGTGCTCGGTTCGCTGCACTGCCTGCCGCTCGGTGACGGCTTCGCCGAACCGCCGGCGCAGTTCCAACGGCACGCGGCCGCCGACGTGGTCCGGGCCTACCTGGCGGAGGTGCCCCGCCTGATCGCCGGCTCCGACGTCTTCGGCGTGCTCGCCCACATCGACTACGTCGTGCGCTACTGGCCCGACTCGGCCGGACCGTTCGACCCGTACGTCTTCGAGGACCAGTTTCGGCCGGCGTTGCGCGCGCTGGCGGACGGCGGCCGGGCGCTGGAGGTCAATACCCGCCGGCAGTTTCGACCGGAGTTGGTGCGCTGGTTCCGCGAGGAAGGCGGCGACGCCGTGACCTTCGGCAGCGACGCGCATTTCCCGGAGGCGGTCGGGCAGGGCCTCGCCGAAGCGGTGGCCATGGTCGAGGCGCACGGCTTCCGCGCCGGGGCCCATCCCCACGACCGCTGGTGGCGATAGATATAGGAAACGTCCAGGAGGCGTAGAGGGTCTGGTTGGCGGGGATCCGCCCGGGGCCCGGAGCGCGTGGACTTCTCCGTAGCGACTCTCGCGGAGGTGGACATGCGCGAAACATCGGCCCGGGACACGGTGCCCTTCGCCGGCCAGGATGTGCCCGGCGCCCAGATCGGCGCCGACCAGGCGGTGGACCTCGCGCTCCGGGAGGCCGGCGGCGGCCGGCTCGCCGGGGTGCGGGTGGCCCGCGAATTCGGCCGGGTGTCCTACCTGGTGCAGTTCGTCCGCGGGACCTGGCTGTGCACGGCGACCGTGGATGCCCGAACCGGCGAGGTCACCTCGGTCCTCGACGACGGCGCCCGGCTGCCGACCGCCGTGGACGACGGGCGGCCGGCACCGGGAGTGGGCGGCCGGGCCATCCTGCGCACGGATCTGCGAACCGTGTGGGACGTCCGCGGCGCGGTCGACGACCCGGCGGTGTCCTACGTCGCCACCGACTCGGGTGTCGCCGTGGTGGTGCTGCGGCCGGGTCTCGCCCGGGCGCTGTCGCTGGAGTTGCACCACACGACCGGTTTCGGGGCCACGCGCCAGGTGGCGCCGCTGCCGGACGGTGTCGCCGGGGCGACCGCCGGCGGCCGGGTGTTCCGCCTCGATCGTGGCGGCCGGCTCCGCTGGGAGACCCGGTTGCCTGCGCCGCCCTACACCCTGGCGGCGGACGAGACCGGGGCGCGCCTGCTGGTCGCCACCAATGCCGGCGCGGTCGAGGTCGATGCGGAGCGCGGCGAGATCCTGGGGATGGACGGCGGGCCGGTGCGGGCGGCCGCATATCTGCCGGACGGCTCCCACCTGCTGGCCCGGCATCGCGGGGACCTGCTCGTGGTGGGCCGGAACGCCGAGCCGCGCTGGGTGTGGGAACAGGGCGAATATCCCGAGCGGATGTGGTTGCAGGACGGCCGTGCCTATCTGACCGGCGAGGGTGGGCTGAAGGAGCTGGTGGTCGGCGAGGGCACGGTGGCCCGCTGGTCGGAGCCGACCGCCGAGACCGTCGAGTGCGCGGCGATCGCCGACGGGCGGGTCTTCACCTGTGCGCCCGGCTCGCACGTGAGCCGGCACGGCTATGCCACCGCGGGTTACGACGGACCGGTCACCGGCGTGCCGGACCATCCGGAGGTGCTCACGGTCGTGCGCCCGGACGGCGCCGAACCCTGGCTGCTGATCGGCCATCGGGACGGCTTGCTGTCGGCCCACCTCGTCAACTGATCGCGATGTCATGGCCGGAAGTTTGGGCCTTGACCTAGGGGGAGACTCAACCCCCGAATCCCCCCGGGAGAGAGACTCAGGCGGCCGGGAGGCAGACGACGGCGTCGGTTCCCCGGCCGGCCGCCGGGCGGAGTTCGGCCTGCCCGCCGGAGGCCTCGGCAAGCTGACGGACCAGGGCAAGGCCGAGCCCGGTGCCGCCCTTGGGCGCGTTCGCGGCCCGCCAGAACGGATCCATCGCCCGGGTGCGCTCCTCCGGCGTCAGCCCGGCGCCCTCGTCGGTGACGTGCAGCTCCCACCCGGATTCGCAGGGCTGCCAGCCGATCGTCACGGTGCTGCCCGGCGGCGCCGCCCGGACGGCGTTGGAAAGCAGGTTGTCGAGAATCTGCTCGATCCCACCGGGCAGCGACCGCACCCGCGCCTCCGGGTCGCCGACGGCGCTCAGCTCGACCTCGCCGGCCGCGGCGACCGGCTGCCAGTGCTGGACCCGCCCGGCCGCGACCGCGGCCACCCCACACCGTTCCGGCTCCACCTCGACCTGCTCGTAGCGCGCCATCGTCAGCAGCGTGTCGACCAGCCGGGTGAGACGGTCCGTCTCGGCGAGCGCCGCCCGCAGGTCCCGGCCCTGCTCCTCGGCGGCGTCGTGCTCGAGGTTCTCCAGTCGCAGGCGAAGGGCCGCGAGCGGGGTCTTGAGCTGATGGGAGGCGTGCCCGATGAACGCCCGCTGGGTGGCGATGAGCGTGTGCAACCGATGCGCGGTCGCCGCGAACGTGGTCGCGAGCCGCCGCAACTCCGGCGGCCCGGTCGAGGTCGGCAGGAAGCCGGGGGCGGTGCCCAGCGCGGCCTGACCGGTGGCGCGTTCCAATGCCCGGACCGGGCGGCTGATCCAGCGGGCCAGCGCCACCGCGGTCAGCGCCGCGGCGGCCAGCGCGATGACACCCGCCCCGGCCAGCAGCAGCCAGAAGCGGTGGATCCGGGAGGTCAACGCCGTCGCGGGCACGCTGATCCGGATCGCACCCTGCGCCACGACGCCGGGGTGCACGGAGACGGTCACCACGAGCGCCCTGTCGCGGTCCGAGCCGGTGATCCGGGCCCGTACCCGGCCCTGTCCGTGCAACACCGCGCCGATGTCCGCGGCAGCGTCCGGAAGTGGTCCCCCGGGTCGCGTGCTCGTCAGCGTCCGGCCCCGGCCGTCGACGACGTCGACCTGGCCACCGAGGCGTTGCGCGGTCTCGGCGGCGAGCAGGTCGATCGGCCCGCCGCCGCTGAGCGCCGCGTCGACGAAGACGGCCAGCACCTCGGCGTCGTGCTCGAGCTGTTCGAGCGCGTTCTGCTGCTCGTTGCGCTGCTGCATCCAGCCCAGCGGAATCTCCAGTGCGGCCAGGATGAGCAGGCCGAACGTCAGGTAGGTCAGTAGCAGGCGCCGGGTCACGCGGCGTCCGCCGGCGGCACGCTCAGCCGGAATCCGACCCCACGCCGATTCTCGATCCACCGGGGGTCGCCGAGCTTCCGGCGCAGCGTCGCGACGTGGAAGTCGAGGGTCTTGCCGCTGCCGAAGAAGTTGGGCTCCCATACCCTCTCGAGGATCCGGCGCCGGTCGACCACCGCGCCCGGGTCCTGGGCGAGCAGGACCAGCAGCTGGTACTCCTTGGCGGTCAGCCGCAAGGGGGTGCCGCGCAGCGTGGCCTCGCGCAGCCGCGGATCGATCCGCAGCGGGCCGAGCGGACCGCCCGGGTTCGCCGGGGTCACGACGCGACGGCCGATCGCGCGCATCCGGGCGACCAGTTCCCGGGTGCTGAACGGCTTCGCCACGTAGTCGTCGGCGCCGATCTCCAGGCCGAGGACCCGGTCCGCCTCGTCGCCGCGCGCGGTCAGCATGATGATCGGCACGTCGCCCTCGGCCCGCAAGCGGCGGCAGACGTCGATGCCGTCGATGTCCGGCAACCCGAGGTCCAGCAGCACGAAGTCGCCGACCGGAGCGCTCAGGGCGGCCGCGCCGGTGGCCACGTGCCGGGTGACCATGCCGTATCGGGCCAGCCCGTCCATCAACGGCTCGGCGATCGACTCGTCGTCCTCGACCAGCAGGACCTCCACGGCACAACTCCTCACCGCGCGCCGACGGCGGCAGGGCGCGCACCAGGAGGTACGTCTCTGGGTTGCGGCCGGTTGAAAGAAGGGCTTTACCTTCCCGCCGGGTGAGGGTCCAGACTCCTCGGCATGAGCTTGCGGGAAGGCCATTCACCAGGGTTCGAGTCAGTTCGCAAAAACACCTGCGGAGCAGCCAAAAGCCCGTCAAGAACAGGGGTGGAGGCCCGGCCACCGTGACCCGGTGGCGGGCTTCCAGCCCGCACAAACAAAGCTTCCGAGGTGTACGCGGTGGATCAGACCGTCTCGGCCAGTTCCGCCAGCTTGCTGACCGTCGCCCAGTTCCGCTCCGTGCCGTGCAGGGCGAGCCGGCGGGCGACCATCGCGGCGTTCAGCGGATTGCCGTGCACCCCCGTGCGGTAGTCGATGTACACCTCCCGATCCTGCACCCGGACGTCGTCGTGCTCCTCCAGGCGTTTGACGCGCTCGGGCGACGGGTGCTCGGCAAGGAAGATGACCCGCATCAGAGTCGGACGTTCGGCGGCCGCCTCGGCGAAGGGGTTCGCGGCGAGGATCTCGCGGAGGCGGTCGTGGCTGCGGACCATGACCGGCTCATCGAGTCCGAAGTCGGCGCGCAGCACCTCGCGAATAAGCGAGCCGATCTCCGAGCCGGTCACCGAGCCGATCACCAGCCCGCTCTCCCGATCGGAACGGAGGATGACGTTGCCGCTCTGCAGATGGGTGCGGGCACCGGGGATGCCGGCCTCGGCCAGCCGATCACGCAGGTACGCCATCGGCACCTTGTTGCGGGCACCGAGATTGACCGCTCGCAGCAACGCGATCCACACCGTCATCGACCGTCATCCCTCCGTGCCGACTTCTTGGAGGTCGCCGGAGATCAATTCCATCATCGTGGCCTCACGCCGGCGGCGGCGGAGGCCCGCAGACCCACACGCCGTGTGCGATTTTCATATTGAAGGCCGGCGGGTGGCATCAAATCGGCCACCGTGGCCGTTGCGGGACACCTGGGCAGTTTCTAGGCTCGGCGTGACCGCGATCACGTAGAGGGGATTCGCTCATGACCAACAGCAATCCGGTGTCGTCGAGCGCCTACGAGTACTTGGACAACGTCGGTCCCGAGGAACAGGCGCGGCTCGAGGCCGTCCGCCGGTACCGACTGGTCGATCAGCCGGTGGAGGACGCCTACGACCGGATCGCATTCGTCGCGGCGGCCATCTTCGACACTCCGATCGCGACGGTCTCCCTGGTCGAGCAGGACCGGGTGTGGCTGGCCGCATGCCAGGGCCTCGTCGGGGTGCGCGAGGTGGGCAAGGAGCCCGGCCTGTGCGCGTCGGTGATCGCCCAGGACGACGTCTACGTGATCAACAACGCCTCGGTCGACCCGCGCACTCTCGAGCACCCGCTGGTCCGCGGTGAGCTGGGCCTGCGCTTCTACGCCGCGGCGCCGATCCGCACGCACGACGGCTACCGCCTCGGCACCGTCAACGTCATCGACAATCGGCCGCGCGAGGCCACCCCGCGTCAGCTGCGGGCTCTCGAGCACCTGGCGTCGATGGTCTCGGACGAGTTGGAGCTGCGCCTGATGGTGATCCGCAGCGCCGCCGCCGAGCAGCGCATGCGGGAAACGGTGAACTGATCACCCGGCCGGTGCTCGACGGGTGCTGATCGACGGGTGCTGATTACCGGCCGGTCCGATCGGGTAGTCCGCGTCCATGCAGACCCCCCGAAAGATCGCTGTCGTCGCCCACCAGCGCAAGACGCTCGATGGTGGCTTGGATGAGCTGCGGCGCCGCATCACCGGCGGCGGCGTCGACGAGCTGATCTGGGCCGAGGTCCCGAAGAGCAGCAAGGCGCCCAAGCAGGTCCGCAAGGCCGTCGCGGCCGGGGTCGACCTGCTGGTCGTCTGGGGTGGCGACGGCATGGTGCAGCGGTCGCTCGACGTGGTGGCGCAGGAGAAGGGCGGCTCGAAGATCCCGGTGGCGATCATTCCGGCCGGCACCGGGAACCTTCTCGCCACCAACCTGGGCATCCCGCACAACCTGGAGAAGGCCGTCGACATCGCGCTGCACGGCAAGCGGCACCGCATCGACCTGGGCAAGCTGGGAGGTGAGTACTTCGGCGTGATGGCCGGCGTCGGCTTCGACGGCGCGATGATCAACGACGCGGACCGGAAGATGAAGGAGCGGCTGGGCAAGCTCGCCTACGTGTGGGCCGGCGTGCGCCACGTCAACGGCGAGGCCGCCACCGCGCGGATCCTCGTCGATGGGGTGAAGTGGTTCGACGACGAGGCCAGCTGCGTGCTGATCGGCAACGTCGGCACGATCACCGGAGGCATCAACGCCTTCGACGACGCGAAGCCGGACGACGGCTGGCTCGACGTCGGCGTCGCCACCGCGCAGGGCGCCATGCAGTGGGCACGCGCGCTCGGCACGATGGCGGTGGGCCGCTCGGACCGTTCCCCGTTCGTCCGCACCACCCGCGCCCGCCGGATCGACGTGAAGCTCAAGAGCAAGATGGAGTACGAGCTGGACGGCGGCGCCCGCACCAAGACCAAGAGCTTCACCGCTTCGGTCTCCCCCGGCGCGGTCAAGATCTGCGTCCCCCGCGAGTCCCCCGAGGCGGCTTAGGCACCCAGCCGCAGGCATCACGCCAGGCGAAAGCGAAGACCGGCTCCGAGAGCCCGGTTTCCAAAGCCCGGCGCCCAAGCCCGGCGCCCAAGCCCGGCGCCCAGCGCTCACACCGGGGGGCAAGCGGCCCACGCATCACGCCAGATCCGCGCGGGCCAGATCCGCGCGGGCCAGATCCGCGCGGGCCAGATCCGCGCGGGCCAGATCCGCGAGCGCCAGATCCGCGACCGCCAGATCCGCGAGGGCCAGAGCATGGGCTCGGCCCGGGCAGCGGCGTGGTCCCGCGCCGAAGGCCAGGTCGCCGTTGAGCGCGACCAGCACCTCTTCGCCGGCCGACACGGAGACCCCGCCGGGTAGCGCCGTCGTCGTCGTGGCCTGGCGCCGGGTCGCCGGGACCGGTGGATCTTCGGCCAAGACCTCGGCCGGCGGGCGGGTGCGCAGGCGCTCGATCAGGGTGGCGGTGGCGTCGCAGGCCTGAACCAGGACGCCGATGCGGGCTGCGGTCGGCTCGTCGTGGGCGCCGGCCAGGACGGTGATCAGCTGCTCGACGGCCGCGTCGGCTCGGGAGTCATCGCCGGTGCCGGGGCGGTAGGCCTGGGCGATCTCGCGCACGAGCGCCACCACCGGCGCGGCGATCCCCATCGCCCGGGCCAGCGTGGCAACCGGATGCTCAGCATCCACCCGGCGTAGCGAGGCCGCCGGGATCCGGTTCAGGATCTCGACGGAGAGCGCCCGGCGACGCTCATGATCTACGCCGGTGCTGAATCGGCCGACCGAAGCGCGCAGCCAGGCGACCCCGGCCGAGCCGGGCGGGACCGGCGGAACTACGAACGTGGGGTCGGTCAGGACGGCCAGTGCGGCCGCGGGATCGAGAATCTCCGGCATGCCCGGACGTTAACGGCGGGAACCTTCGGTCTTCGCCGAACTGACCGGCCGACCGCAGATCTTCGCGACAAAAGACAAATTTGCGACAAAAACTCCGTACGCAAATGGGCTTTTTATGGGGTTATTTGCCTATCAATCCCCTGGATTGTGGCGCCTGATGGGCCGCACACTTGCCTTCGATCCGGCACCACTACGCATCTTCAGGGGGTTCGGCATGACGTACCACCCGAGTTCCGCAGTGAGCGTCGCCGCCGTGCTGACCGCGGCCACCGTCATCGTCGTCGGGTACCGCCTCGGTCGCACGCACTCCGCCTGGCGGGACGTGCACAACGCCCGCCGCGCACTCCGCAGCACCCGCCGGGACGCACTGGCCCAGACGGTCCAGTTCATCACGGCTTCGGTGATCATCCTGGCCACGCTGTTCGCGGCCGCCTTCAACGCTGCCCGCTGATCGAAGGCCCGGGAATCAACGGGGATTCCCGGGACACAGCGTCAGGCGATCTGCTGCCACCAACCGTCGACCGGCGGCGGGTTGTCGACGTCGACCCGCTCGCCCGGCCGGGGAACCGCCAGCTTGACGCCGCGGGCCTTGGCCTCGCTCCAGGCGCGGTCGGCCGGCTCGGGCCAGTCGTGCAGGGCGAGGTTGAAGGTCGCCCAGTGCACCGGAATCATCAGACCGCCGCGCACGTCGACGTGGGTGGCCACCCCGTCCTCGGGGATCATGTGGATGTCCGGCCACTGGTCGCCGTACGCCCCGATCTGCACCAGCGTGACGTCGAACGGGCCGTGCTCCGCGCCGATCTCGGCGAAGCCGGGGAAGTAACCGGTGTCGCCGGAGTAGAAGACCTTGCGGGTGGGTCCGTTGATCACCCAGCTGGTCCAGAGGGTCTCGTCGCGGCTGAAGCCGCGGCCGGAGAAGTGCCGGGCCGCGGTCGCGACGAACTCGATGCCGGCGACCTTGGCGTGCTCGTCCCAGTCGAGCTCGATGATCCGGGTGGCGGGCACGCCCCAGCGCTCGAGGTGGGCACCGACCCCCAGCGGCACCAGGAACGGCGCGGCCTGGAGATCGACCAGATTTTGGATGGTGTCCATGTCGAGGTGGTCGTAGTGATCGTGGGAGATCAGCACGGCGTCCAGCGGCGGCAGGTCGCGCAGCGCCACCGGCGGCTCGTGCAGGCGCTTCGGCCCGCCCAGCCGGGACGGCGAGCAGCGGTCGCTCCAGACCGGGTCGAGCAGCACCCGGCGGCCCTCGATCTCGACCAGCGCCGAGGAGTGGCCGTACCAGGTGACGTGCAGGCCCTCGGCGTCGAGGCCGGAAACCGGGGTCACCACCGGGATCGGCTGGTGCGGGTGGCGGGCCTCCCGGTCGCGCATCGCGGCGACGGCCATCGAGGGCACGCTCGCGGCGGAGAGCGGGCTCGCCGGCACGGTGTTACGGAACTTGCCGTCCGAGAACTGCGGGGAAGCCTGGACCCGGGCAAGTCGGTCACCCTTGGCCTTGGCGCCCATCTGGCGCGGAATGTCCCTGGCCACCCACACGGCCGCCGCGCCCAGCGCCAGCGCGATCCACGAACCGGTTCGTCCCCGCTTAGTCATCACCCCAGTTTGACGGGCTGATGGGGGTACCGCCACAAAGCTGCGAAGGATCTAGACTGCGCGGCCGTGACTGTCGACACCCTCCAGATTCAGCAGCAGCTCATCGTCCGTCAGCGAATCCGCCTGATGGTCAACCAATATGAGATCCACGCCGTCTCCGCCGACGGCAAGGAGGCGGGCATTCTCGCCTTCGCCCAGCAGAAGCGGATGGCCTTCAAAGAGCAGGTCACCCTCTACTCCGATGACACCAAGACCACCCCGGTCCTGGGCTTCAAGGCTCGCCAGGTGATCGACCTGGGCGCCACCTACGACGTGACCGACGCCAACGGCACGCCGATCGGCCTGTTCCGGAAAAACTTCAAGGAGTCGCTCCTGCGCTCCACCTGGCACCTGGAGCAGCCCGGATTCGGCGAGATGATCGGCCGGGAGAGCAACCTGACGGTCGCGATCCTGCGCCGTTTCGTGGACTCGCTGTCCTGGCTGCCGTACCACTTCGAGTTCCTGATCGGCGACCGGCCGGCCTTCTCGGTGATCAAGAAGTGGGGCCTGCGGGACCGTTACGTGGTGACGATCCACGACCCGCAGCTGGACCGCCGGCTCGTCGCGGCGATGGCGGTTGCGCTGGACGCTCTGCAGTCCCGGTAGCGTTGCGGGGTATGGACGATTCTCGGGCCGAGCGCCTTTTCGGGGACAGCCTGGTCGCACCGGGTGACCTCGCCGCCAGCCCGTTCCGGGTGGACCGGGACCGGATCGTCAGTTCCCCCTTCTTCGCCCGGCTCGCCGGCGTCACCCAGGTCATCAGCCCGGGTGGCGCCGGCCTGCTCGTGCACAACCGGATGACGCACAGCCTGAAGGTCGCGCAGGTCGCCCGGGCCATCGCCGAGCGGGTGGTGAAGGCCGACGAGGCCGACCTGGCGGAGAAGCTGGGCGGCCTCGACCCGGACGTGGTGGAGGCCGCCGCCCTGGCCCACGACCTGGGCCACCCGCCCTTCGGCCACCTGGGCGAACGCGTCCTCGACCATCTCGCCCGGCACCGGCTGCGGATCCCGGACGGATTCGAGGGCAACGCCCAGTCGTACCGGATCGTCACCAGCACCGAGATCCGCGGGCAGGCCACGATCGGCCTCAACCTCACCAACGCCGTCCGCGCCGCGATCCTCAAATACCCGTGGACCAGGAACGGCACCGCCCGCTACATGGATCCGCCGCCGCGCGGAGCGGCCCCGCCGTCCGACGACCCGGACGGCGGTTCGGCCAAGTTCAGCGCCTACACCACCGAGGTCGACGACATGCTCGCCGCCCGCGCGCCGTTCGCGGGCCGGGTCGCCGACTGGCAGCAGACCGTCGAGGCGTCGGTGATGGATACCGCCGACGACATCGCATACGCCATCCACGACCTGGAGGACGTGCACCGGGTGGGCGTGCTCCAGCAGGGCGCGGTCGCCGCCGAGCTGATGGCCTGGCAGCGCTGGGGTCCCGACTCGGATCCGACCCGGGCCGGCGGCGCGATCGAGTCGCTGCGCCGCCAGCTGCACCGCAAGGACGGCTGGATGGCGAACGACGACGCCTTCACGGCGGCGGTCGAGCTGGTGCGGGCCGAGCTGGTCGACGGCCTGCTGGCCCGTCCGTTCGACGGCTCCCTGGAGGCGGAGGCCCAGGTCGCGGCGTTCTCGGCGACCTGGACCCAGCGCCTTGTCGAGTCGATCGGGCTGACCGGTCAGCCGGCCGTCCGCTCCGGCCACGTCCAGCTGGCGACCGCCCAGTGGCACGAGGTGCAGATCCTGAAGTTCGTCCAGAACCGCTTCGTCCTGGCCCGTCCCGACCTCGCCCTGCACCAGCGCGGCCAGGGCCGGTTGCTCGCCACCCTGGTGGAGGCGTTGCTGGCGTGGCTGACCGACCCCGACGAGGAGCAGCGCATCCCGCGCCGGCTGCGCGATCTGGTCGAGCTGGCCGAGTCGGAACTCCCGGACGGCACGCCCGACCGGGTGGGCCAGGCCCGCGGCCGCGCGGTGATCGATTTCGTGGCCGCCCTGACCGACAATCAGGCGGTGGGCCTCATGGAGGCCCTCTCCGGCAGCTCCCGCCAGCTCTGGACCGACGCGTTCGTCCTCTGAGCAGCAAGGCTTGATCAAATGAAGAGCTTCGCGGAAGCGACCGCCCTGAGCGGCAACGACGACGGCACCTACACCGCGGAGCTCGACCCGCAGTGGGCGATCGGCGACAAGCTGCACGGCGGCTATCTGATGGCGGTGCTGTGCCGGGCCGTGGCGGCCGGCGCCGAGCATCCGCACCTCGTCGCGGTCACCACCTCCTTCCTCCGGCCGCCGGCGCCGGGACCGGCCACCGTCTCGGTCGAGCTGCTGCGGGCCGGGCGGAGTCAGGCGCAGTTCCGGGCGCGGCTCGAGCAGGACGGCGCGGCCTGTGCGGAGGCGCTGGTCACCCAGGGCACGCTGGACGAGGCGGAGGCCTGGTGGAGCGGCGCGAGCCGGCCCGAGCTGCCGGCCGAGGAGGACTGCTTCCTGCTTCCGTCGAATGCCTCGGGCGCCTCCTTCCAGGTGCACCTGCTGGACGTCGTCGAGCACCGGCTCAACCCGGCCGATCTCGGCTTCGCCGTCGGACAGCCGTCGCCCAGCGGGCGGATCGCCGGTTGGCTGCGGCTGGCCGACGGCGCCGACTGGGACCCGCTGAGCATGCTGATCGCCCTCGACCCGGCACCGCCGATCTCGCTGACCCTGGGCGTGACCGGCTGGGCGCCGACGATCACCCTCACCGCCTACCTGCGGCGGCTGCCGGCACCGGGGCCGCTCCGGGTCGCCATGCACGCGACCGAGATCGTCTCGGGCCGGATGGACGAGATCACCTTCGTCTGGGACGCGAAGGGCAACCTGGTCGCCCAGGCGACCCAGCTCGCGGCCATCCGGCATTAAGCCGACGGGAGAAAAGCGCGAACGTGATGGCAGCAAGCACTGTAACGGTGTAATCCTGTAATCACGTTCGTATGGGGAGGTTGGATATGCGTTACCGTCCCGCTCCGCCGGGGGCCCGCAACGAGCCCCCGGCTGCCGACGACGCCGCCGCCTGGGTTACCGGGGCAATCCCGGACGGGTGGTTCACCGAGCGTCCCGAGGTCGTGGTCGACCGCGACGAGATCATCATCTGGGCCCGGGTCGCCGAGCCCGATCTCGGCGCCGACGCCACCGACGCCGACCGGGCGGCCGCCCAGGCCGGCCGGATCAACCAGTTCCGCGAGGACACCCGGGAGGACCGGATCCGGGTCGCCCGCCAGGTCGAGCACCGCTATCAGCGCAAGGTCGCCTGGGGCGTGCGCTGCGGCGACACCGAGGAACTGTTCACCCATCTGGCCGCTCCGGTGATGACGCGGCTGCGCCAGCCCGAGCGGCAGATCCTGGACACGCTGGTCGACGCCGGCGTGGCCCGCTCCCGGTCGGAGGCGCTGGCCTGGTGCGTGAAGCTGGTCGGGCAGCACTCCGAGGACTGGCTGGCCGGCCTGCGGGAGGCCATGACCAAGGTCGACGAGCTGCGAAAGCAGGGCCCGCACTAGGGTTTGCGGCGTGCTACGTCAGGTCACCGCCCTCCGCTATGTCACGCCGCTCCGCGAGGGCGGTTCGCTGCCCGGCGTCGTCGAAGCCGACGACCTGGGGACGTACGTCGTGAAGTTTCGCGGCGCCGGGCAGGGACCGAAGGCCCTGGTCGCCGAGGTGATCTCCGGCGAGCTGGGCCGCCGGCTGGGCCTGCCCGTTCCCGAGCTGGCCGTGGTGCACCTCGATCCGATCGTGGCGCGCGCCGAGCCGGACGAGGAGGTCCAGGAGCTGATCAAGGCGAGCGCCGGGGCCAACCTGGGGATGGACTTCCTGCCCGGGTCGCTGGGATATGACCCGGTCGCGCACCATGTCGAGCCGGCGCTGGCCTCCCAGGTGATCGCCTTCGACGCCTTCGTGGAGAACGTGGACCGCAGTTGGCGCAACCCGAACCTCCTGATGTGGCACAACGAGCTGTGGCTGATCGACCACGGCGCGACTCTCTACTTCCACCACAACTGGCCGCGCGCCGAGGCGGTGGTGCACCGGCCGTACAAGTGGGACGACCACGTGCTCAAGCCCTACGCCACCGCGCTGGCGACCGAAGGCCCGGCGCTGGCTGCCCGGCTGACGCCCGGGCTGATCACCGAGGCGCTGGCCCTGGTGCCGGACGAGTGGCTGGACGACGTGGACCGCGACGCCTACCTCACCCACCTGGCCCGCCGGGCCGAGCAGCCGGAGGCGTGGCTGCCGTGAGACTCCCCTACGAGTACGCCATCATCCAGGCCGTACCCCGCATCGAGCGCGGCGAGCTGATCAACGTGGGCGTCGTCCTCTACAACCAGCGCGCCGACTTCCTGGCCGCCCGCACCCACCTGCACGAGGACCGGCTGCGCGCCCTCGACCCGGACGCCGACGTCGCCGCCGTGGCCGCCGCCCTGGCTTCGTGGGAGGCCACCTGCACCGGCGCGGGCGCCGCCGCCGCGATGAAGCCGGGCGAACGTTTTCGCTGGCTGGTGGCCCCCCGCAGCACGATCCTGCGAGCCGGCCCGGTGCACATGGGCCTGGCCGAGGACCCGGCCATCGAGCTCGACCGTCTCATGGCGATCCTGGTCAGGTAGAAACCCGCAGGTCGACATCCGAGACCACGCCGCGCGGGCTCACACATCTGATCTGGTCGCCGGGATGCAGTCGGAGGTCGTCGGCGTAACGGTCGGCCAGCTTGCGCTCGGCGGCCTTGTCGCCCGCGTCGGCGGACTGCAGAAGATCGGCGATCTCGTCGATCAGGGCCGGGTCGGCGGGCGGCTCGCGGCCCATGTCGCCCCAGAGATCCCACAGCAGCAGCTCGTCGCCGCGGCGGTGGGCCAGCTCGTAGATCACGTAGTTGCGCACGAACCAGGCGCCGCGCAGCTCCGGATCGCCGCCGACGCCGAAGGTCTCCACATCGACCACGCCGCTGCGGTGGTCGGTCCACACCTGCGCCGCCGTGCGGAGCCCGCCGGGCGCCAGCCGCACGTCGGGCACGTCCACCTCGGTGTCGGTGGCGATCCAGCGGCTCCCGTCCCAGAACTCCGTGATCACGTGGTCCAGGTGGTCGCCCGGGACGATGTAGTCGGCGAAGCCGATCCGGCTTCGCGCCGGCACCCCCTTGTGCCGCAGCGCGGCGACGGTCAGCAGGGCGAAGTCGCGGCAGCAGCCCACCACGCGCTGCTCGGGCGGGCGCGGCTCGGCGAGCGGGGTGGCGAACCGCTTCCGGTCGGCGCCGAGGATCCGGTCGACCCAGCGGCTGTCGATCTCGGTGAGCCGATCGGGTGGGAAGTCGATGCCGGAAGCCCGGTAGTGCACGGCCAGGTTGCGCACCACCGCGCCGATGCCGTCGGGATCGGCCGGGAGCGGGTCGAACAGCGCCGCGTGCTGCCGAGGGTCGGAGAACCGGGTCTGGCGGGTGTAGTCCATGTCGTTCACTCCTTGATGGGTTGGGCAACGTGCACGAACGGGTCGGTGCCGGCGATCCGGTGCCACTCGCCGAGGTAGATCTCGCGCTCGGGGCCGCCGCGGGCGAGCCCCTGCGCGTTGGTGAAGCCGTCGATCGCCTCGTAGGCCCGCAGGATGCGCGGATAGAAGCAGTCGTCGCGGGCCACGGTGGTGAACACCTGGCGGTGGGCCGGCTCGATCCGGATGGTGATCTCGTCGAACGGCTCGACCGAGCCGGTGAACGGGACACACACCTCGATGAGCGCCTCGCTCTCCGGCGTGACCGGGCCGTGGTAGATCACCCAGTGCTCCACCGCCTCGCTCTCGGTCTGCCCGTCGAGATGGGAACGGATCGCCCACTCGCAGCCGCGGATGGCCTCGACCAGGCCGTGCTGGTCGACCTCGGTGCGGATCGACGCGATCTTGGTCGCCGGGACGTCCCGGACGGTCACCTCGAAGCTCGCCTCGAGCGAGCTGGCTCGGTTGGCCAACTGGCCGCGCAGCCAGCCGAAACTGCCGCGCCGGGCCTGCATGCCGGCCTCCTCCGCGGCCCACCAACGGTCGAGCCGGAGCACCGCCTCCTCGTCGGTGGCGTCGACGATCTCGGCGATGACCGCGAGCGGCATCTCCAGCCGGCGGAGCACACTGATCCGCCGGGCGCGCTCCACCTGGTCCTCCCGGTAGCGGCGATAGCCGTTCAGCGGGTCGACCGTGTCGGGCCGCAGCAGGCCCGAATCGTCGTAAGCCCGCAGCGTTTTCGCCGTGAGCCCGGCCCGGCGGCCGAACTCACCGATGGTGAGGGTGTCCATGACGAAGAGTCTGGGCCTTCCCCCAGGGGGAAGGTAAAGACGGATCACGACGGAAGCGGCAGACTGGGGACCATGGAGCTGCCGATCAACCCGCCGGTCAAGCCGATGCTCGCCAAGCCCGTCGCCGAGATCCCGCCGGGCCAGGTCTACGAGCCGAAGTGGGACGGCTTCCGTTCGATCATCTTCCGGGACGGCGCCGAGGTCGAGATCGGCAGCCGCAACGAGAAGCCGATGACCAGATATTTCCCCGAGGTCGTCGAGGCCGTGCTGGCCAACTTCCCGGAGCGGGTGGTGATCGACGGCGAGGTGATCGTGGCCGACACCGAGCGGAACACGCTCGATTTCGAGGCGCTCCAGCAGCGCATCCATCCGGCGGCCAGCCGGGTCAAGCTGCTCAGCGAGCAGACCCCGGCCAGCTTCGTCGCGTTCGACCTGCTCGCGATCGGCGACGAGGACCTCACCGAGCGGCCCTTCGCGGAGCGGCGGGCGCGCTTGCAGGACGTACTCAAGAATGCGCAGCCACCGGTGCACATCACGCCGGCCACCGACGATCTTCCCACCGCGCAGCGGTGGTTCGCGGAGTTCGAGGGCGCCGGGCTGGACGGGTTGATCGCCAAGGCGCACGACCTCACCTACCAGCCCGACAAGCGGGTGATGACGAAGATCAAGCACAAGCGGACGGCCGACTGCGTGGTCGCCGGATATCGCGTGCACAAGTCCGCCGAGGATCGGATCGGATCGTTGCTGCTCGGCCTCTACGACGAGCGCGACGTCCTGGTCTCGGTCGGCGTGATCGGCGCGTTCCCGATGGCCGTGCGCGAGGAGCTGTTCCGCGAGCTTCAGCCGCTGGTCACGCCGCTGGAGGGCCACCCGTGGGATTGGGCCGCGCACATGCAGGGCGAGCGCACCCCGCGGAAAAACGAGTACAGCCGGTGGAACAACGGGAAGGATCTCTCCTTCACACCGTTGCGCCCGGAGCGCGTGGTCGAGGTGCGGTACGACTACATGGAGGGCATCCGGTTCCGGCACACCGCCCAGTTCGAGCGCTGGCGACCCGACCGCGAGCCGCGTACCTGCACCTATGAGCAGTTGGAGCGCCCGGTGCGGTTCGACCTGGCCGAGGTCCTCAGCAGTCGGTGAATCAAGACCGGCTAGCCTCGACCCTGCAAGTCCCAGCCGTCGAAAGGCCCTGACCGTGCCGCGTCGCTCCCGTCTGACCGTCGGACTTCTCGCCGCGATGGTGGTCGCCACCGCGGGCTGCACCCTGCCCGCGTTCGCGCCGGACGGCTCGGGCGAGGACAGTCCGGTCGCCGGCGGCACACCGACGTCGGCCGCGGTCCCGGGCACCACGCCCGACTGGCGCAACTGCGACGACGTGCCGCGTGACCTGGTCGGGCGGGGCGCGACCGGGATGAGCTACGACTGCGCCGAGATCGCCGTCCCGCGCGACTGGAACGACCCGCAGGGCGGCGAGACGTATGCGATCTCGGTGATCCGGATCCATTCCTCGACGCAGAAGAACCGGATCGGCTCGCTGCTGATCAACCCGGGCGGCCCGGGCGGTTCCGGCGTCGACACCGCGGTCTACCTGTCCTACGGCGAGGCGCTCGGCGGTCTGCCCACCGAGATCACCAACCAGTTCGACATCATCGGCTTCGACCCGCGCGGGGTCGGCCGCTCCGATCCGATCAAGTGCATCAGCAACGCCGACCAGGACGCGAGCTTCGCGGCGCCGCCCGACCCGGTGAGCCAGGCCGATTTCGACAGCCTGGTGGCGCTGAACAAGAAGATCGCCACCGGCTGCGGCACGAAGTACGGTGACCAACTGGTCAACTTCTCCACCGAGCAGGCCGCCAAGGACATGGACGCGATCCGGGCCGCGGTCGGCGACGCGAAGATGTCCTACCTGGGCTTCTCCTACGGCACGCTGCTCGGCGCCACCTACGCCCAGCTGTTCCCGACCAAGGTGCGGGCGCTGGTGCTCGACGGCGCGGTCGACCCGAAGCAGAGCTACGTGCAGGGCTCCGAGTCGCAGGCCAAGGGCTTCGAGCGGGCGTTCACCAACTTCAGCACCTGGTGCAAGGCAACCCCGGCGAAATGCCCGATCGCGCCGGACGCGCGAAAGGCGGTCACCGACGCGATCGCGGCCGCCGCGAAAAATCCGATCGCCTACTCGGACGGTCGCAAGGCGACCTCCGGCTGGATCTTCGTCGCGGTGATCTCGTCGCTCTACACCGAGTCGAGCTGGACCACGCTGGCGCAGGCGGTCGCGGCCCTGCAGGACGGCAACCCCAAGGGCATCTTCACGCTGGCCGACCAGTATTCGGAGCGCAAGCCGGACGGCAGCTACACCAACCTGTTCGACGCCAACCTCGCGGTGAACTGCGCCGACACCAAGGACGCGCCGAGCGTCGAGGAGGTCCGCAAGCTGCAGGGCGAGTGGCGCGCGAAGTACCCGCTGTTCGGGGCGCCGCTGGCGACCGGCATGCTGCCGTGCACGTTCTGGCCGGGCGACCGCGACCCCTACCCGGCCGGCACGGCCACCGGTGCCCCGCCGATCGTGGTGGTCGGCACGACCGGCGACCCGGCGACGCCGTATGAGAACACCGCCGACCTGGCGAGCATGCTGGGCGTCGGGCACGTGCTGACCTGGGAGGGCGAGGGCCACACCGCCTACCCGAGCACGACCTGCATCGTGAAGGCGGTCGACAACTACCTCATTTCTCTCCAGGTGCCGCAGGAGGGACTGCGCTGTCCGGCAAAATGACGCCCTCTCGCTCGGCCAATGCCTCGAGGAGCACCTTCACCCGGCGCAGGTTGTGCTTGAGCTCCTCCTGCTCCTCGTGCCGGAAGGCGTCGTTGTCGACGATCAGCCGACTGGCGAAGTGCGCGGTGATCAGCGGGATCACCAGCAGCACCATGACCGAGATGAGGATGCCGGCCAGCACCCGGCCCTCCCAGGTCTGCGGGGAGATGTCGCCGTAACCCACGGTGGAGGCGGTGACCACCGCCCACCACACCGAGTCACCGAGCGAGGCTTTCTCCTCGAAGACGTGGTAGAGGGCGGCGCAGACCAGGATCAGCAGGGAGTAGGAGAGGATCAGGGTGCGCGGCGAGTTCGCCAGCCAGACGATCGCCCGATAGGCCTTCCGAAACGGCGTGAGCAGCACGTGCATGGCGAACATCGTGCCTGAACAGGGCACCTCACGGGGAGGACGCGATCGATGGAGTTCCGCCTGGCCGAACGGGCAGACGTGCCGGCCATCCTGGAGTTGCTGGCCGACGACGAGATCTCCCGGTCCCGCGGCTTCGGCACGGTCGCCGAGGAGGTCGACGCGTCAACCTGGGCCGCGTTCGAGGCGATCGACGCCGACCCGGGCAACGAATTGATCGTGGGCATTGACGACGGCGAGGTGGTGGCGACCTGCCAGCTCACCTTCACCCCCGGCCTGAGCCGCGGCGGCGCCTGGCGGATGACGATCGAGGCGGTGCGGGTCCGGGCCGATCGGCGCGGCGGCGGCTTGGGCCGCCGACTTATGGCGTACGCCGTGGAGCGCGCCCGCGACCGCAACTGCCGGATCGTCCAGCTCACCACCGACAAGCGGCGTACGGAAGCACACCGCTTCTACGAGTCGCTCGGCTTCACCGCATCGCACGAGGGCATGAAGCTGACGATCAAGACCAGTTAGCCTTGTTGATCTTGCTCGGCTGCACCCGCGGCGGCTCGCCCGGCATCTTCGGATGGTCGGGCGGGTAGGGCAACTCCCCCTGACCGGCCTTCTCGTCCCGCTCCGACCACTCCAGCAGCGGGGTGATGTCGTGCGCCACGTCGTCGATCGCGGCATGCGGGTCGCCGATCTTGGCGAACCGGGCCGGCACGGTCCGCAGGTCGAAGTCGTCCGGCTCGACCTCGGTCAGCTCGTCCCAGGTCACCGGGGTGGAGACGGTGGCCCGGGCGGTGGCCCGCAGCGAGTAGGCACAGGCGATGGTCCGGTCCCGGGCCATCTGGTTGTAGTCGATGAAGACCTTCTCGCCCCGCTCCTCCTTCCACCAGGAGGTGGTGATCCGGTCCGGACTGCGCCGCTCGACCTCCCGGGCCAGCGCGATCGCCGCCCGCCGCACCTGCACGAACGACCACTGCGGCGCGATCCGCACGTAGACGTGCACCCCTCGCCCGCCGGAGGTCTTCGGATAGCCGACGAAGCCGAGGTCGCCGAGCACCTCGCGGATCACCCCGGCCGCCGCGACCACGTCGCCGAAGTCGGTGCCGGCGTGCGGGTCGAGGTCGATGCGCAGTTCGTCCGGGTTGTCCACGGCGGCGCCCCGCACCGGCCACGGGTGGAACACGACGGTGCCCATCTGCGCGGCCCAGGCGACGTGCGCGAGGTCGGCCGGGCACAGCTCGTCGGCGGTGCGCCCGCTCGGGAAGCTGATCGTGGCGGTCTGCACCCAGGGCGGCACGCCACGGGTGGGGATGCGCTTCTGGAAGAACATCTCGCCCTCGATGCCGTCCGGGAAGCGCTGCAGGGTGGTGGGTCGGTCACGCAGCGCCCGCAGGATGCCGTCACCGACGGCGAGGTAATACTCGAAGACGTCACGCTTGGTGTAGCCCTTGCGCGGGAAGCAGACCTTGTCGGGGCTGCTCAACCGGACGGTGTGGCCGGCGATCTCGCGCTCTTCCGCTGCGGCTTTCGGCATGCATCCGACCCTATGCCGCCAAGACCCATGGACACGCCCGTGGCCGCCCGGCAAACGCCGGACGGCCACGGAAATGCTAACAAATCGGACGCTAGGCGCTGCGGCGCCGACGCGTGTACCAGACCGAGGCGGCACCGGCGGCGACCATCAGGGCGCCGAGCGAGATGACCGCGCCCATCGGCGCACCGGTGACCGGAAGCGCGTGACCGGCGCTGACGCCACCACCCGGAGTGCTGCTGCTCGGAGCCGGCGTGCCGGTGTCCTGCACGCCCGGCGGCGTGGTCGGCGGAACGGTGTCGACGTTGCCCGACGGCGGCGTGGTGGCCGGCGTGGTCGGGGTGGTGGCCGGCGTGGTCGGGGTGGTCGACGGCGCGACCGAGCCGTAGCCGCCATGACCACGGGTGTGCCCACCGGTGGTGGCCGGGCCGGTGGTGGTGGCCGGACTGGTGCCACCGCCCTTGGTGCCGTAGTCGCACTTGGTGCGGTCGGCCTCGTTGCAGGGCGACGCGGTGACGGCCGGACGAACCGCAGTATCCGCGGCCAGGACCGGCGTGGCGGAGAAGGCCAGGGCCGCCGCGACGGCCACAGAGGGCAGTCCGGCGGCAAGAATGCGGCGAGTTGCACTCATGAGGAGTATTCCGTTCTGTTGCGGTATTTCCAGGGTCCGAAGGGCAGCTTAGCGGGAATTGCCCGATTTACCCGTTAATGCTTCTCGGCGGGTCATCATCCCGGAAGACCACCGAAACGGTGACTACGCCATATATGGGACAAAGCGAACATCTTGACCTCAAACTGCGGGTCGGCGGCGAACAGATCACCGCTGTACGGCGCGTTGAGCTGCACACTCGCCCCGGAGTCCAGATAGACCGACACCACGGTCCGGCCACCCCGCCGCTCGGCCCGCATGTCCACCACCCGATGCCACGGCGCGATCCCGCCACCACCGACCGACAGCGTCCGGATGCCGCCCGCGCCCAGCTCGGTCGCGGTGAACCGGCGGGCCAGAAGCCCCGCTCCCGCCCCGGCCATCGGCGGCCCGAACGCCAGTACCGGCCAGATCCACAACGGTGGTCCGATCCGTCCGACGAGCGCCAGCACCACGGCGACGAGCATGGCGGCAGTGATACCCACCACGCCGATCAGGGCGCCGATATAGAGGCCGCGGCCGAAAGCCTGCTGCCACGTGGGACGGAACGTCGCGGGCGATGCATCTTCCATGCCGGTACAACGGCGGACGCCGCAACGACGGCCGCACTTCGAGTGCGTCGAAGTACCGTTGGTGGCATGGCAACGCATGACACCACCCTGCCCACCACCGAGGATGAGTGGCGGGTCCGGCTCAGCCCCGACGAGTTCCGGGTCCTGCGCCAGGCCGGCACCGAGGCCCCCTGGTCCGGGGAGTACGTCGACACCAAGACCGAAGGCATGTATGCGTGCCGCGCGTGCGGCGCCCAGCTCTACCCCAGCACCGACAAGTTCGACTCGCACTGTGGCTGGCCGTCGTTCGACGACGCCATCCCGGGCGCGATCAAGGAAATCGACGACATCAGCCACGGCATGGTCCGCACCGAGATCCGCTGCGCCAACTGCGACTCGCACCTGGGCCACGTCTTCCGCGGCGAGCACATGACGGCGAAGAACACCCGCCACTGCGTGAACAGCCTCTCGATCCGCCTGGATCCGAAGGCCTGACCGAAGGCGCAGCCCGGCGAGAAGCCGCCGGGCTGCGAAAATCAAATTCAAGTTCCAGCTTGCGTACGCGGTGAGCACCGCGCCATCAGCCGACGTTCCGTTCCAGCTCCTCGACCACGTAGCGCAGCCCGTTCGAGGCGGTCTGCCACTCGCCGGTCGACGACAGCACCCAGCTGTCCCCCAGCGCCGGCGCCCGGGTGTCCCCGGCCACGTCGAGGTCGATCCGGGTCCGCACGACATGCGTAGCGACCGGCAGGAACGCCTCGTAGACCGCCGCCCCGCCGATCACCCAGACGTCGCCGCTCAGGTCGGCCCCATGAACCGCGTGGGCGACCTCGGCCCCCGCGGCCGACCACAGCGGGTCGCGGGTGAGCACGACATTCCGCCGGCCCGGCAACGGCCGCACCCGCTCCGGCAGCGAATCCCAGGTGGCCCGCCCCATGATCACGGTCGCGCCCATCGTGCGCTCCTTGAACAGGGCCTGCTCCCCCGGCAGATGCCAGGGGATGCCACCGTCCGCACCGATCACCCGATCCCGGGCCTCGGCCCAGATCATGTGGACGGTCACGCTGTGCCCACCTTTGGCATGCCCTTCCGGCCCTCGCCTGCGACGCCGTCGGCAGGCGCCGGCAAGTGCCGCTCGGTGCAGTCGGTCATACCGCCACCGGGGCCCGCAGAGCCGGGTGGTGCTCGTATCCGACCAGCGAGAAGTCCTCGTACCGGTAATCGAAGAGCGAAGCGGCCGGGGCGATCTCCAACTGCGGGAACGCGAACGCCGACCGGGACAACTGCTCGGTCACCTGCTCCACGTGGTTGGAGTAGATGTGGCAGTCACCGCCGACCCAGACGAAGTCGCCGGGGACCAGCCCGACCTGCGCCGCCACCATCCGGGTGAGCAGCGCGTAGCTGGCGATGTTGAACGGCACGCCGAGGAAGAGGTCGGCGCTGCGCTGGTAGAGCTGGCAGCTCAGCTTGCCGTCGGCCACGTAGAACTGGAACATCGCGTGGCACGGCGCGAGCGCCATCGACGGCAGCTCGGCCACGTTCCACGCGGAGACGAGCATGCGGCGCGAGTCCGGGTCCGTGCGGAGCGTCTCCAGCACCGAGGTGATCTGGTCGACGTGCCCACCGTCCGGAGCCGGCCACGACCGCCACTGCACTCCGTAGACCGGGCCGAGCTCACCGTCCGCGTCGGCCCACTCGTCCCAGATGGTCACGCCCTGGTCGCGCATCCAGCCGACGTTGCTGTCGCCGCGCAGGAACCAGAGCAGCTCGACGGCGACCGACTTGAAGTGCACCCGCTTGGTGGTGACCAGCGGGAAGCCCTTCGACAGGTCGTAGCGCAGTCGCTCGCCGAACACGCTGACGGTGCCGGTGCCGGTGCGGTCACTCTTCGGGGTGCCGGTGGTGAGGACGCGGCGCAGCAGGTCCTCGTACTGGGTGTCGACAGACATGCCAGCAAAAGTACAGCTCCGCCGACGCCGCCCCGGTGGCAGTAGGGCGACGGCGGCGGAGTGTCTATCAGCCGGCCCAGGCCTCGGCCATCTGCGGGATCTGCTGGTTCATCGCGTTCAGCTCCTGCTGCTGCCCCGCGGCCGTGCCGGCCTGCATCGCGACGGCGAATCCGAGCTCGGCGCCGATCTGCTGCCAGCGCTCGTAGAGCACCTGGTCGACCAGAACGGTCCGAATGTCCTGATGCGCCGCCCGAAGCTCGTCCACCGCCGCCTCGTACCGTGCGACACGCTTGTGCAGGTCGGAGGTCTCGTACATGGTCATGCAGCCAGATTAGCCATAAGTGAGGCTTTTTCCGGTGTTAGCGGGAAAAGGGCTAGATCCGCAGTTCGCTGCCGTGCTCGTCGTCCAGCCAGACACCGTCGCTGGCCAGGTACCGGAACTCGTAATGGCCCGGCGACAGCGGCACGCTCACCGTCCGGGTGCCGTCCCGGCGCTGCATGAGCTCGTGCGTCCCCGGCTCCCAGCCGTTGAACGAGCCCACCACGCTGACCCGCCCGGCCGGCACATCCCCCGGCAGGCAGAAAGTCACCCGCGTCTTGTTCCCCAACAACCTGCTTTTCTTGATCATGAGCGCCTCCACAGCCCAGGCTTCCATCCGTTCAACGTCGGGCCGCGATACGGGTGACGGCATGCCGCATACGATTTGTGACATGCATCCGGAACCACATGACGTCCTGCGCTCCGCCTCGTTCGCCGACCTCGACACCACCACTCTGTACGGCATCCTGAAGCTTCGCAGCGATGTCTTCGTGGTCGAGCAGGACTGCGCCTACCCCGATCTGGACGGCCGGGACACCGAGCCCGGAACCCGGCACGTGTGGTTCGAGCGGGCCGGCGAGATCCGCGCCTACCTGCGGGTTCTGCACGACGGCGAGACCCAGCGGATCGGCCGCGTGGTGACCGATCCGAAGGCCCGCGGCGCCGGCCTGGCCGGGCGCCTGGTGGCCGAGGCGCTGATCATCATCGGCCACCGGCCAAGCACCCTGGAGGCCCAGGCCCACCTGGCCGGCTTCTACGGCAAGTTCGGCTTCGAGCCGACCGGCCCGGAATACCTCGAGGACGGCATCCCGCACATCCCGATGCGCCGGGCGTGAGACGGCTCAGGGCAGGTTGGCGACGATCTCGCTGACCGAGCGGCGGCGGCCGGTGTAGAACGGGACCTCTTCGCGCACGTGCCGGCGGGCCGTGGCGGCGCGCAGGTCGCGCATCAGGTCGACGATCCGGTGCAGCTCCTCGGCCTCGAAGGCGAGCAGCCACTCGTAGTCGCCGAGGGCGAACGACGAGACCGTGTTGGCCCGGACGTCCGGGTACGGGCGCGCCATCTTGCCGTGCTCGGCCAGCATGTGGCGGCGCTCCTCGTCGGGGAGCAAATACCACTCGTAGGACCGGACGAACGGGTAGACGCAGAGGTAGGTGTGCGGCTCCTCGCCGGCCATGAAGGCGGGCAGGTGGCTCTTGTTGAACTCGGCCGGGCGGTGCAGGCCCATCTGCGACCACACCGGCGCCAGGTGCCGGCCGAAGGCGGTGCGGCGGAACAGGCCGTACGCGTCCTGCAGGGCGTCCGAGGAGCTGGAGTGCCACCAGATCATCACGTCGGCGTCGGCGCGCAGCCCGGACACGTCGTACGTGCCGCGGATCGTCACGTCCTTGCCGGACAGCTGCTCGAACAGCGTGTCCACCTCGATGGCCAGGTCCTCGCGCATGGCCGGCATCGGGGTAGTCGCCTTGAACACCGACCACATCGTGTAGCGGATCGTGGCGTTCAGCTCGGCGATCCGGACCGCGCTCGGCTGGGTTTCGTCGCTCATCATTCCTCCAGGGACTTGCTGACGTCTTCGGCCGCCCGCTCGCCGCTCGCCACGCAGGCGGGGATGCCCACGCCGTCGAAGGCGGCGCCGGCCAGCGCCAGGCCGGGCGGCAGCTGCTGCCGGGCGAAGGCCACGCGGTCGCGGTGGCCGGGGGCGTACTGCGGGAGGCTGCCGCCCCACCGCTGGATCCAGGCGGCGGCCGGCGGCGGCAACGCGCCGCCGATCAGCTCGCCGAGCTCGCGCCGGGCCTGCTCGAGCAGGTCCTCGTCGGCGAACTGCAGGCGGTCCTGCTCGCCGTAGCGGCCGAGGGAGGCCCGCACGATCACCGGGCCGGCCTCGGGGCCCAGGTGCGGCCACTTCCGGGTGAAGAACGTCGCCGCCTTCACCAGGGTGCCCTCGCTCGGCGGCACCAGGAAGCCGGACAGCTCCGGCAGCGGGGTGCCGGGCGGCAGCGCCAGGCCGGCCAGCGCGACGCTCGCGTAGTCGAGTGCCCCGATCGCCTCGGCGGCCTCCGCGGACAGCGCGGTGAGCAGCCGGGACGCCGGCTTGGCCGGCACCGCCACGATCACCGCGTCGACGTCGTCGGTCTGCGGGGCCGGCGCCGGGCCGAGCAGCAGCCGCCAGCCGTGGGCGGTGCGGGACAGGTCGCGCACCGGGAGGCCGAGGCTGATCCGGGCGCCGCTCGCGGCGGCGGCCGCGGCCACCAGCCGGCTCATCCCACCGTGCACGGCCGTGAAGATCGGGCCGGGAGTGCCGGTGCGGGCCGCCTGCGCGGCGCGCACCGCGCCCTGCAGGGTGTGCTCGACCCGGGCGGTCGCGGCCAGCTGCGGCATCGTGACGTCGAGGGACAGCCGGTCGGCGCGGCCCGCGTAGACGCCGCCGAGCATCGGGTCGACCAGACGGTCGACGACCTCGGCGCCGTACCGGGCGCGGACCAGCTCGCCCACCGCGACGTCCTCGCCCGCGGCCAGCAGCGGGCGGCCGTCGTCGGGGTCGGTGCCGGTCACGTGGGCCACGTCGCCGAGCTTGGTGAGGTCACCGGGGACGCCGACGAGGGTGCCGCCGGGAAGTGGGGTCAACCGGCCGGCGACGGAGAGGGCGGCCGGCACGGTGGCCGGGTGGACCAGGGCGTCACCGAGGCCGAGATGCCGGGCCAGGGCGACCACCGCGGACTCGTCGCCACCGGGGCCGGCGGTCAGGAAGGATTCGGCGCCGCGCTCGACCGGCAGACCGGCCAACTCGCCGGTACGCAGTTTGCCACCGAGGACGCCGCCCTGCTCGTACACGATGATGTCGGTGCCCGGCGGGGTCAGATCGCGCAGGCGGACCGCGGCGGCGAGCCCGGCGATGCCGCCACCGATGACCGCAACCCGCTTTCGCACGTTGTCAACCCTCCCAGGTCGCGCACGGACGTGGCCACCGGGGTCGGTCGTTGTGAGTCCCACGGGGGCCCACCCTGCACCCACCGGTCCCGGCCAGGGAGGGCCGAAGGTCCCTCAGCGCGCCGATGCGGTGTGCACGAGCTCGACAAGCCGGGTGAGCATGTCCGGGTTCGTGTCCGGCAACACCCCGTGGCCCAGGTTGAAGACGTGCCCGGGGGCGGCCCGGCCCTGCTCGAGCACCCGGCGGGCCTCCCGCTCGACGACCTCCCACGGCGCGAACAGCACCGCCGGGTCGAGGTTGCCCTGCACCGGCCGCTCCGGGCCGATCAGCGTGGTGGCCCGGTCGAGCGGGGTGCGCCAGTCGACGCCGACCACGTCCGCGCCGGCCTCGCCGATCGCGCCGAGCAGCACGCCCGTGCCCACCCCGAAGTGGATGCGCGGCACGCCGGCGCCGGCCAGGCTGCCGAGGACCCTGGCCGAGTGCGGCAGCACGAACTCGCGGTAGTCGGCCTCGGAGAGCGCGCCCGCCCACGAGTCGAACAGCTGGACCGCGCTGACCCCGGCGTCGATCTGGGTGCGCAGGAACGTGAGGGTGATCTCGGCGAGCCGGCCGAGCAGCGCGTGCCACAGCTCCGGCTCGCCGTACATCATCGCCTTGGTCCTGGTGTACGTCCGGGACGGGCCGCCCTCGATCAGGTAGCTCGCCAGGGTGAACGGCGCACCCGCGAACCCGATCAGCGGGGTGCCGCCGAGCTCGCCGACGAGCTGGCGCACCGACTCGGCCACGAAGGACACGTCGTCGGCGGTGATCGGGCGCAGCCGGTCGAGGCCGGCCGCCGTCCGGATCGGCTCGGCGATCACCGGGCCGGTGCCGGCCACGATGTCCAGGTCGACGCCGGCCGCCTCGAGCGGCACCACGATGTCGCTGAACAGGACGGCCGCGTCGACGTTGTGCCGGCGGACCGGCTGCAGCGTGATCTCGGTGACCAGATCCGGTCGCCGGCAGGACTCGAGCATCCCGACGCCCGCACGGATCTTGCGGTACTCGGGCAGCGAGCGCCCGGCCTGCCGCATGAACCAGACCGGGGTGTGCGGCACGTCCTGACCGCGGCACGCCCGCACGAACGGCGAATCGTTCAACACTGAAGTCACGGCGCAATGGTGCCATGTGCGAAATCCCGCAGTCGCCCCGCGACTGGACGGCGCGGCGATCGACGACGGACAGCGGTGATCGGCATAGGCTTCCGGCATGGCGACCCCCTCCGCTGCACCCGAGGCGTTCACCCGCGCCGTCGCCGGGCTGCGGGCGGCCGCGCCACGACCGGAGATCCTGCTCGAGGAGATCGCCGCGCCGCAGCGGCTCGCGCCGTACGCGTTCGCCCTGTCCGCCACCGTGCTCCGCGACGGTGACGAGGTGGCCAGCGGCCGGCTGATCCTGCTGCACGACCCGTCCGGGCACGACTCCTGGCGCGGCGACGTGCGGCTGGTCACCCTGGTCACGGCCGAGCTGGAGCCGGACATGGCGGGTGACCCGCTGCTGCCCGCGGTGGCCTGGACCTGGCTGACCGACGCGCTGGAGCAGCACGACGCCGCCTACACGGCGATCGGCGGCACGATCACGCAGACCGCGTCGACCCGGTTCGGGGAGCTGGCCGGCCCGGTGCCGACCGCCGACCTCGAGGTGCGCGCCTCCTGGACGCCGACCTCGGTGGACACGGCCGCCCACCTGCTCGGCTGGTGCGCGATGCTGGCCTCGACCGCGGGTCTGCCGCCACCCGGGGTGACGTCCCTTTCGGAACGCCACCGGGTGGGGCAGTAAGCCTTCGAGAAAACCCGGTTCAGCAGACGCCGGTGAAGGTGTCGCAGGCCGTCTTGATCGGGATGGCCAGGCCGATCCCCTCGGCGTCCTTCGCCTTCGCGGTGGCCAGGCCGACGACCTGGTTGCCCGAGTTGACCACCGGTCCGCCCGAGTTGCCGGGGTTGATCGGCGCGTCGAACTGGATCGTCGGCCCGTCCGGGTCGGACGGCCGGTAGGCGCTGATCACGCCGGTGGTGACGGTGTCGTCCAGGCCGAGCGGCGCGCCCACGACCACCACCTGCTGGCCCGCCTTGACCTGCACGGTCGCCGCGGCCAGCCCGGGGACGTCCTGGTTGGCGCGCAGCAGCGCCAGGTCCTTCGCCTTGTTGACCTTCACGATGGTCGCGTTGATCTTCGTGGTGCCGCGTTCCAGCGACACCGTGCGGCCGCCGCCGGTGTAGAGCTCGGCGACGACGTGGTAGTTCGTGAACAGGTTCGACTGGCCGTCCTTCGCCTTCGACCCGACCGAGAACGCGGTGCCGGTGAAGTCGCCGGCCCGGACCCGGAACACGCTGGGCAGCACCTTCGACGAGACGGCCTCGGGGTCGAACACCCCGGCGAGTTCCTTCTCCAGCCGGTCGGTGCGGTCCTGCTCGGCGGCGAGCACCGAATGCAACGACGCGTTGTCGCTGTGCATCGTCTCGATCCGGTACGCCTGCCAGCCGGCCACCGCCACCAGGACCCCGACCAGGCCGGCGATCACCGGTTTCGCCTTCCGGGCCGGCCGGGCGCGCTGCGGATCCTCGGCGGGCACCGCCGGGAAGGTCTCCGAAACGCCGGCCTGCCATTGCGGCGCGGGCTGGTACTGCGGCGCCGACTGATATTGGGGCTCGTGCTGCTGCCAGGACGGCTGCGGCGAATATTGCGGCTCCTGGTACCGGGGCTCCGGATACTTCGGATCGGCGAACCCGGTGTTCGATTCCCAGCCCGGTTCCGCGCCCCAGGAGACCTCCTCGGCGCGGCGCCGACCGTCGTATCGGTGCTGGTCGGTGCCGTCGGCAGGGATGAACGGGTCGTACGTCGTGGTCATCCGGCACGGCCTCCAGGGTCTCGGCGCTGCGAGGAGTAGTACGCACGAAACGGCTCAGCGGATGAGTCGGCTTTCGATCGAGAAAACGGCGCGCCGGTACCCGGCTGCACAATGCAGGGGTGGCGCACCCGTACGGTTACGTGGTGACCGACGAAGCACCCCTGCGCCGTCGGGACGAGCCAGAGCCGGCAGGGGACGGACGACCGCTCGCCGAGCCGCCCGACCCGACGTCTGGCGGTCCCGCGCCCCTGCCCGCCTCCGTCCCGCTGACCGCCCCTCGCGAGGGCACCCCCCGCCCACTCGAGACCGAGTCCGAATTGTCCGAGATGGTGGCCAAGATGGCCGCCGGCACCGGACCGGTCGCCGTGGACGCCGAACGAGCCTCCGGCTACCGCTACACCCAGCGCGCCTACCTCGTGCAGCTGCGCCGGGCCGGCGCCGGGACGGTGCTGATCGACCCGATGCCGCTGGACGACCTGCGCACGCTCGATGCCGCGCTGGCCGAGAGCGAATGGGTGCTGCACGCGGCCAGCCAGGACCTCGCCTGCCTGGCGGAGCTGGGCCTGAAACCGCGCAGGCTGTTCGACACCGAGCTGGCCGCGCGGCTGGCCGGGTTCGAGCGGGTCGGCCTGGCCGCGCTCACCGAGCAACTGCTCGGCTATTCGCTGGAGAAGCACCACTCGGCGGCGGACTGGTCGACCCGGCCGCTGCCCGAGTCGTGGCTGACCTACGCGGCGCTCGACGTCGAGCTGCTCACCGACCTGCGTGACCTGCTCGCCGCCGAGCTGGAACGGCAGGGCAAGACGGCCTGGGCGGCCGAGGAGTTCGCCACCCTGGTGGCCAGCGCCGACCGGCCACCCCGGGTCCGCCCCGATCCGTGGCGCCGCACGTCCGGAATACACCGCGTCCGTGGCGCCCGCGCCCAGTCCCGGGTGCGCGCCCTCTGGTATGCCCGGGACGGCGTGGCCGCCCGCCGTGACTCGGCCCCCGGCCGGGTGCTGCCCGACTCGGCGATCGTGGCCGCGGCCGAGCTGGACCCGAAGGACGAGCGCGCCCTGCTGGTCATCCCCGGCTTCGGCGGCCGTTCGGTCCGCCGGCTGGCCCGGGTGTGGCTGGACGCCCTCGACGAGGCCCGGGCGCTGCCGGACGACGAGCTGCCGGTCAACCAGCCGCTGGACGGCCCGCCGCCACCGCACCGATGGGCCGAACGCGACCCGATCGCCGCGGCCCGGCTGGCCCGCTGTCGTCAGGTGGTCGTCACCACCGCCGAGGCCAACAACTTGCCACCGGAAAACCTGATCAGCCCGGACTACGTCCGCCGGCTGGCCTGGTCCCCGCCCGACGAGGTGAGTTCGCAGACGGTCGGCGACACCCTGCGCGGCTTCGGGGCCCGCAACTGGCAGGTCGGCCTGCTCGCCGACCAGCTGGCCGATGCCCTTCCGGAGCCGGCACCTGCAACCTGAGAAACCGGCCGGGCGTGGAACCGCCCGGCCGGAACCTCTTGCCGAGGTTTCCCGGGCTGTGCGCGATCGCTCCCGCAGAATGAGAGCCGGAAACGTTGCTGTGACATTGCAAGGGTCCTCTGGCACCTCTTAGTTACCGGCGAGTAGCATCAATCGCACAGGAAAAATGCCCGCAAGGAGACTCCCGTGCCCCGTGAAGTACGTGAGGTCGTCTTCGTCGACGGCGTCCGCACCCCGTTCGGCAAGGCGGGCGGCATGTATGCCGAGACCCGCGCCGACGACCTGGTCATTCGTTGCATCCGCGAGCTGATGCGGCGCAACCCCCAGCTTCCGCCCGAGCGGGTGGACGAGGTCGCGATCGCGGCCACCACCCAGATCGGCGACCAGGGCCTGACCATCGGCCGCACGGCCGCGCTGCTTTCCGGCCTGCCCAAGACCGTCCCCGGCTACTCGATCGACCGCATGTGCGCGGGCGCGATGACAGCGGTGACCAACGTGGCCGGCGGCATCGCGATGGGCGCCTACGACATCGCGATCGCCGGTGGTGTCGAGCACATGGGCCGGCACCCGATGGGTGAGGGCGTCGACCCTAACCCGCGGATCCTCGCCGAGAAGCTGGTGGACCCGTCCGCCCTGGTGATGGGCTCGACGGCGGAAAACCTGCACGACCGCCTGCCCGGCATCACCAAGGAGCGGGTCGACCGCTACGGCCTCAATTCGCAGATCAAGACGGCCAAGGCGTACGCCGACGGCAAGCTCCAGGACGACCTGGTGCCGGTGGCCGTCCGCAGCGTCGAGCAGGGCTGGGGCCTCGCGACCGTGGACGAGGCGCCGCGCGAGACCTCGATGGAGAAGCTCGCCACCCTGAAGACCCCGTTCCGCCCGCACGGCCGGGTCACCGCGGGCAACGCGGCCGGCCTCAACGACGGTGCCACCGCCGCGCTGCTGGCCGACGAGGCCACCGCCCGCGAGCTGGGCCTGCCGGTCGCCATGCGGATGGTGTCGTTCGGTTTCGTCGGCGTCGAGCCGGAGATCATGGGCTACGGCCCGATCCCGTCGACCGAGAAGGCCCTGAAGAAGGCCGGTCTCACCATCGACGACATCGGCCTGTTCGAGCTGAACGAGGCGTTCGCGGTGCAGGTGCTCGCCTTCCTCGACCACTACGGCATCGCCGACGACGACCCGCGGGTCAACCCGTGGGGCGGCGCGATCGCCATCGGTCACCCGCTCGCCTCCTCGGGCGTGCGGCTGATGACGCAGCTCGCGCGGCACTTCGCCGAGCACCCCGAGGTCCGGTACGGCATCAACGCCATGTGCATCGGCATCGGCATGGGCGGCACGGTCATCTGGGAGAACCCGAACTGGGAAGGATTCGCGAAGTGACGGCTCTTCCGGAGTACCCCAACGAGGTCGTGACCAAAGCGATCGTGCGCCTGGTCCGCGTCCCCGGCCTGGCCAAGCAGGCCGCGCTGATCACGCTGGACAACGGCTTCGACTACAAGAAGCCGAACAGCTTCGGGCCGGGCGGCCTCGCGTCGCTCGACGAGGCGATCACCACGGCGACCGCGGCCGACCCGGCGTTCATCGCGATCACCGGCAAGCCGTACATCTTCTGCGTCGGCGCCGACATCACCGGCATGCCGTTCATCACCGAGCGGGCGCAGGCCGTCGCCCTCGGCGAGCTGGGCCACCGGGTGTTCGCCCGGCTGAAGAGCTCGGCGATCCCGACCTTCGCGTTCGTCAACGGCGCGGCGCTCGGCGGTGGCCTCGAGGTCGCGCTGCACTGCCACTACCGGACGGTGTCGACGGGCGCGGCCGCGCTCGGCCTGCCCGAGGTCGCGATCGGCCTGATCCCCGGCTGGGGCGGCAGCCAGCTGCTGCCCAACCTGATCGGGGCCCCCGGCGCCGCCCAGGTGATCCTGCAGAACCCGCTCACCCAGAAGGTGCTGCGCCCCAAGCAGGCCCGTGAGCTGGGCGTGGCCGACGAGATCTTCGAGGCCGCCGACTTCCTGGAGAGCTCGCTCGCCTGGGCCGCCGGCGTCGTCCAGGGCTCCATCGAGGTAACCCGGCCCGAGATCGACAAGGACATGTGGGACGGCGTGCTGTTCTTCGCCAAGCAGCAGCTCGACCAGCGGCTGCACGGCGCGGTCCCGTCCGCCAACAAGGCCCTCGAGCTGCTCGCGCTGGCCAAGGAGGCCTCCTTCGAGGACGGCACCGCGGCCGAGACCGAGGCCCTCGCCGACCTGATCATGGGCGACGAGGCGCGCGCCTCGCTGTACGCCTTCGACCTGGTGCAGCGCCGGGCCAAGCGGCCGGTCGGCGTGCCCGACAAGTCACTCGCCCGCAAGGTCACCAAGGTCGGCATCATCGGCGCCGGCCTGATGGCCTCGCAGCTCGCCCTGCTGTTCGCCCGCCGCCTGCAGGTGCCGGTCGTGCTGACCGACCTCGACCAGACCCGGGTCGACAAGGGCGTTGCTTACGTTCTCGGCCAGATCGACAAGACCGTGTCGAAGGGGCGGATGGACGAGGGCACCGCGGCCAAGCTACGCGGCCTGGTCTCCGGCTCGGTCGACAAGTCGGTGTTCGCCGACGCCGACTTCGTGATCGAGGCCGTCTTCGAGAACCTCGACCTGAAGAAGCAGATCTGGGCCGAGCTCGAGAAGATCGTCTCCCCCGAAGCGATCCTCGCCACCAACACGTCGTCGCTGTCGGTCACCGAGATGGCCGCCGACCTCGAGCACCCCGAGCGGGTCGTCGGCTTCCACTTCTTCAACCCGGTCGCGGTCCTCCCGCTCCTCGAGATCATCAAGGGCGAGAAGACCGACGACCCGACCCTGGCCACCGCGTTCGCCGTCGGCCGGGAGCTGAAGAAGTCGTCGGTGCTGGTCAAGGACGCACCCGCGTTCGTGGTCAACCGGGTGCTGACCCGCTTCACCAGCGAGGTTTTCAACGCGGTCGACGCCGGCACCCCGCTGGACGTGGTGGACTCCGCGTTCGACCCGCTGGGCCTGCCGATGCGGCCGATCGCGCTGCTCCAGCTGGTCGGGCCGGCCGTCGCCTACCACGTGGGCGAGACGCTGCACGCGGCGTTCCCGGACCGCTTCACCGACAGCCCCAACCTCAAGAAGATCGTCGACGCCGGCCTGCCCCTGATGGTCGACGACGAGATCAACCCCGAGGTGGCCAAGCTGGTGGCCGGCGGTTCCGCTCCGCTTTCCGCCGATGAGGTACGCGAGAAGGCCCTCGCCGCCCTGGCCGAGGAGATCCGCCTCATGCTCGACGAGGGTGTGGTCGCCGAGGCACAGGACATCGACCTGTGCATGGTGCTGGGCGCCGGCTGGCCGTTCCACCTCGGTGGCGTGACTCCCTATCTCGACCGCAGCGGCATCTCCGAGAAGGTGACCGGCAAGCGGTTCCTGCCGCAGGGCGTCGGCAGCCTGCCCGCCTGATTTCGCCCCTGTCGAATTTTCCAGTCGGATCGACGACGCCCCGCGCCTCCTGGTGCGGGGCGTTGTCGTAGTCGCAGCCGGTTTGTCCGGTCGGGTGTGATCACCTACCCGGTTAGGGGGGCGACCTCCCTGGCCGGAGGCCGATAGGCTCGCTGCCGGGAAACCCGATCGATGGAGCTTTGATGTCGCAGCCGCCGCAGCCGCCGTATTCTGGCCAGCCCTACAACGGCCAGCCGTCTTCCGGCCAGCCCTACCAGGGCGGCCAGCCGCAGTACGGGCAGCAGCCGCCACAGCCACCGCAGTACGGCCAGCAGCCGCCACAGCCGCCCGAGTACGGCCAGCCCGAGTACGGCCAGCCCCAGTACGGTCAGCCCCCATACGGCCAGCCGCAGTACCCGGGCCAGCCCAACCCTGACGTGCCGACCTCGGTGCCGCCGCAGCCGACGTACCCGCCGACCCAGTCGTACCCGGCGTCCGGCCAGCCGCAGTACGGCCAGCCCGAGTATGGTCAGCAGCCGCCGCAGTACGGTCAGCCGGAGTACGGGCAGCCGCAGTTCGGCCAGCCCGGCTTCCCGCCGCCGACCCCGCCGAAGAAGAAGTCCAAGGCGCTGCCGATCGTGCTGACCTCGATCGCGATCGTGCTGGTGCTCTGCGTCGGCGGTGTCGCCGCGCTCTACATGGTCGGCAAGAACAAGGTCGACGACATCAACGACCAGCTCGCCGACGCGACGGCCACGCCGACCGCCGGGGCGACCCGGACCGCCGAGCCGACCAAGGCGGCCTCCACCATCAAGATCGTGGAGCCGGCCACGCTGGGCGGCCGCCCGAAGCTGACCGACGCGCAGTTCGCCGACATCGCCAAGGAGCTGAAGGACGGCCTCGGCTCGGTCCCGTCGGCCACCAACTCGGTCGGCTCGCTCTACGGCACGGTGGAAAAGCAGGACATCGTCATCGTCGCGGCCGCCGAGGCCCCGATCGACGACCCGGAGAAGGAGCTCGACCAGACCTTCCTCGGCGCCGGCATCGGCGGCCTGAAGATCTCCAACATCACCGACGCGCCGACCGGCTCGCTGGGCGGCACCGCCAAGTGCGGCAGCGCCTCGACCTCCGGCGTCGACATGGCGATCTGCAGCTGGGCCGACGACGGCAGCCTGGGCATGGTGATCTGGTATTTCAAGTCGGTGAGCAAGGCCAAGGCCGAGTTCCCGAAGCTGCGGGCCCAGATCGAGAAGAAGAGCTAAACACGCAGGCAGGTCAAGCTGACACGCCGTAAGGCGCGGTCACATGGTCACAACGCTCCCGGCACGGACCGGTCACGGTTCCGGGCCGGGAGCGTTTGCGTAACCCTCAGCGGTCAGGATGGGTCGGTCTTTTCCGCGCCCGACCCGACAGGCTGAGGAGTAGTCCGGTGGTCCTGCAGCACCTGCGCCGCGTCCGGTGGGCGGTCCGAGCCACGCTGTTGCTGGGTGTGGCCGCGTCCGTCGTCGCCAACGTCCTGCACGCGCTGGACAACCCGATCAGCCAGGCCATCGCCGCCTGGCCGCCGCTGGCCCTGCTGCTCACCGTCGAGCTGATCTCCCGGGTGCCGGTGCACCGCCGCTGGCTGGCCGCGGCCCGCCTGATCGCCACCGCCACGATCGCCGGCATCGCCGCCTGGGTCTCCTACTGGCACATGGCCGGGGTGGCCGCCCGCTACGGCGAGACCGGCGCCTCCCCCTACCTCCTTCCGCTGTCGGTGGACGGCCTGATCGTGGTGGCCAGCATCTGCCTGGTCGAGCTGGGCGGCCGCATCGCCACCCTGGAACGCGACGCCGACCTGGCCGCCAACCAGCCGATCGCCGCCAACCAGCCGAGCGCCGCCAACCAGCCGAGCGCCGCCACCGCGCCGATCGCCGGCACCGCGCCGATCGACCCGGCCATCCCCGGCTTGATCCCGACTCCGGTCCCCGTTCAGGCACCGGCCGCGATGCGGCACGCGGTCCCGGCCGCGACCGTCGAGGCGGCGGGCACCCGCGCCGGCAGCGCGCCGCTGAACCGCCGGCTGCGCGAGGAGGCCGCCGCCGTACTCCCTCGGGCCAACGGCGCCGACGGGTTCAGCCCCACGGTGACCCGGCAGGCGCGGCCGCCGGCCGCCACCGGCCGTGCGGTTCCCGCGCAACGCAGCTCATCCACCGTGAAAGCGAGCGCCGGACGTGGCGGCGGGAACGGCCGTACCGGCGGGGACGCCCCACCGCGTACGGATAAGAAAGAAAGACCGCGACGCAGCCCGGCCGAGACGGTGGCCCTCGCCGCGCGGCTGAAAGCCGACCGCCCGGCGCTCAGCGAGGCCGAGATCGCCGCCGAGCTGGGCATCACCACCTCCCGGCTGCGCACGGTCCAGCGCGCGACGCAGGCGGGCGACCACACGCTCGCCGCTTGATTCAGGCGATGCCGAGGTTTTTGCCGCGGGGGACGGATGCCGTTGCCGCGACCACCGGGGTGGCGTCGGCGGTGGGCAGCGAGACCGTGACCTCCAGGCCGCCGCCCGGCTGGGCGACCGCGGAGACCGTGCCGCCGTGGGCGTCGCAGACGGCTCGGACGATCGACAGGCCCAGGCCGGAGCCGCGGGAGCCGGTGCGTTCCCAGCCGCCCCGGCGGAACGGCTCGAACAGGCCCGGCACGTCGGCCGGCTCGACCTCGTATCCGGTGTTGCCGACCACCAGGCGCGCCTGGCCGTCGACCATGCCGGTGCGAAGCCAGAGCTTGCCGAGCAGGTGGTTGTAGCGGATCGCGTTTTCGATGAGGTTGCCGGCCAGGCGGTCGAGGAGCGAGGGGTCGCCGACGACGGGGGCCGGCTCGAGGTCGGTGGTGACGTCGAGTTTGAGGCGTTCGGCCTCGGGTTTCACCGCGGACAGCGCGTTGGTCACGCTCATCGACAGGTCGGCGGGGACCTTGCGGGCCAGCCGCCGCCCCGACTGAGCTTCCGAGCGGGCCAGCACGAGCAACGCGTCGACCAGGCCGTTCGCGCGCTCGGAGGCGTTGCGGACGACCTTGGCCATCCGGCGGTACTCGGCGACGTCGGCCTCGTCGTCGGTGAGCGTCACGTCGATCTCGGTGCGCATGACGGCGAGCGGGGTGCGCAACTCGTGCGAGGCGTTCGCGACGAAGCGTTTCTGCGACTCGAACGCCCCGGCCAGCCGGTCGAGCATGGCGTCGAAGGTGCGGGCCAGCTCGGCCACCTCGTCGTCCGCCCCGGAGTAGCGGATCCGCTGGTCGAGGGTCTCCTCGCCGAGGCGGCGGGCGGTCTGGGTGACGGCGTGCAGCGGGCGCAGCGCGCGACCGGCCACCGCGTAGGCCCCGGCGATCCCGATGATGCCGATCGCGAACAGCGCGACCAGGCCCTTGACCAGCACTTCCCGGGAGGCCCGCTGGACCAGCCCGGCCTGCCACTCCAGTGCGTCCTGGGTGTTGCCGTTCTGCAGGGTGACCTTCGAGCCGTCGGCGAGCGCGACCACCGGGTGCATGGCGTCGCCGACCAGCAGCCAGGCCAGCAGCACCAGGATGGCGCCCGCACCGACCAGCAGGATGCCGTTGAGAAGGGTGAGCCGCAGTCGGAGTGTGGGTCGCAGGCTGAGCGGTTTGCTGCGCCCCTGGTAGACGGTCATGCGAGACCGACCGGTTCCGGGACGCGGTAGCCGGCGCCGACCACGGTCTCGATCAGTGGTGGGTCGCCGACCTTCTTGCGCAGGGTCATCATGGTCACCCGGACCGTGGTGGTGAACGGGTCGGTGTTGGCGTCCCAGACCCGTTCCAGCAGTTCCTCGCTGGACACCACGCCACCGCGCGCCTTGAGCAGCTCCTCGAGCACGCCGAACTCCTTGTTGGTGAGCTCGATCGGCACGCCGCCGCGGGTGACGACCCGGCGGGTCTGGTCGAGCACCAGGTTGCCGACGGTGAGCACCGGCGGGGCGGCCGGGGTGGCCCGCCGGCCGAGCGCCTGCACCCGGGCCACCAGCTCCTCGAAGGCGAACGGCTTGGCCAGGTAGTCGTCGGCGCCGAGCTGCAGGCCCTCGACCCGGTCGGCGACCGTGCCGCTGGCGGTGAGCATCAGCACCCGGGTGAGCGCGCCCGAGGCGACCAGGGCGGCGCAGATCTCGTCGCCGTGCATGCCGGGCAGGTCGCGGTCGAGGACGACCACGTCGTAGCGGGTCACGTAGGCCATCTCGTGGCCCTGCAGGCCGTCGTAGGCGACGTCGACCGCCATGCCTTTGCGGCGCAGCCCCCGTGCGATCGCGTCGCAGAGGTTCCGCTCGTCTTCCACTACCAGAACGCGCACCGCAGACCCTCCGTCGCCGACCGCAACAGCCTTCCCGACCAGGTGTGAAGAGGCTGTAAGTGAAGGCTACCGAAGGGGCCATACGGCATACGAGGCGTCGACCAGCCGGCAAACGAGAAGGACGCCACTGGTCTGGCAGTCGCCGGAGACCCGGTCGGCGGTGCCGAGGTAGTCGATCCGGCGGGTGGCCGGGTCGAGCAGCCCGTAGTAGATCCGGTAGCCGGCGTCGGTGAAGCCGTAGAGCAGCCCGTCGCCGGCCGGGCCGAGGGCGTGCCAGTCGCCGAAGTTGCCGAGCGGCTCGCCGGTGGCCGGGTCGATCACCCACAGCACGGACACCCCGCCGCGGCCGTCGACGGCGGCGCTGGCCAGCAGGTAGCGGCCGAGCGGTTCGGCGTACGACCACCGGTCGTTGCGCCACACCTGCCGGCCGGTGGCCGGGTCGACGGCGGTGGTGCCGCCCGGCTCCCGGAACGAGCAGATCACCGTGCCGCAGTCGATCTCCATCCAGCTGTGCGACAGGTCGGCCGTGGTGTGCCACCGGCGTTCCAGCCCGGGCAGGCGGTACCCGTCGTAGCCGTCCCCGGTGTTCACCAAGATCAGATCCCCGGCCGTCTGGACCAGATCGTCGGACCGGCCGGCCAGCGGCGGCCCGGCGACCGAGCGCAGGAGTCGGCCGGTATGCGCGTCCCAGACCTCGATCCGGCCCGCGTCGGCGATCCGCACGATCCACGACGAGGAGGAGACGACCACCGTGCCGGCCGGACTGGAAACCCGCCAGCGCAGCGCACCGCTGCGCAGGTCGACCGCGTATTCACCGGTCGCGTCGGCCAGGAGGACGGTGTCGGCCGAGGGGGCGGCGACCATCCGGGCGGCCCGCCGCCACAGCGGGGTGCGCCCGCCGACGGTCTGCGCCACCACGCCCTGGATGCCGTCGGTGTTCGACCGGTACGTCACCACCAGCACGTCGCCGACGTGATTGACCCCGGTGACCTCGCCGACGAAGGTGACCATGGTCCGGCCCAGCGGCCGGGCGTCAGGCAGCCGGTAGCCGTCGACGGCCCAGCTCTGTACGGTCTCACCGGCCTGCGCCGACCCGGAGGCGACCACGAACAGCCGGTCGCCGTCGAGGTAGACGGTGTCGCCGAGCCGGGCCGGGACGATCGCGGGCGGCCGCGCCGGCGACCGGTGCGCGGCGCCGGACAGCAGGGCGAGCAGCACGAGCGAGAGGGCGCCGAGCACGGCCCGGTACGGGATCGGCCGCTCGACCGGCGGCACCTCCCGGACGAGACCGAGGTCGATCACGACCGGTACGCCCAGATCTCCAACCCGTCGTTGCCGCGACAGAACACGTACGCGTGGTTGGCGTTGCATTCGCTGACCGGCCCGGCGCTGGCCCCGAGGATCTGCACCTTGTCCCGGTCGGCGAGCACCACCCCGAACGCGCTGCGCCCGGCCGAGAGGGCCTTGCGCAGCACGACCGGCATCCCGGCACCGTTCCCGGTGATCTCGTCGTTCCAGCCGGTCAGGTCGACCCGGGCGGCGCCGGTGGCCGGGTCGGCGAGCCGCAGCGGGTTGCCGGCCGAGGCGCCGGTCTCGATCACGTAGTCGCCGAGCACCCCGAGGTCGACCGCGGCCGGCGCCCGCCACCGGACCCGCCCGGTGGCCGGGTCGAGCACGTCGAGGGCGGCCCGCGGCCCCGAGCACAGCACCCCGCCGCAGCTCGGCGGGTCGAGCAGCACCTCCGGGTTCTTGTGCAGCCAGAGCCGGGTGAGCGTGTCGGGGGCGTAGACGACGTCCTGGTCGGCCGAGCCGGACTGGCCGTAGTAGATGACCACCATGCCGCCGATGAGATCGCCGCCGACCGGGCGGTCGGCGCCGATCCGGGCGAGGCCGACCTTCCGCTGGACGACGCCGGTGCCGCCGTCGATGCGTTCCAGCCGGTCGGAGGCGACCACGATCACGTCGGAGTCGCGGAACAGGACGTTGACCGAGCCGGGCAGCGCGACCGTCCACCGCTGTTCGCCGGTGGCCAGGTCGACCCCGCGCACCTCGGTGCGGACCGGCGGTTCGACGTGCGGCTGGCCGGTGGACGAGAAGTAGAGCAGGCCCGGGTCGCCGGAGTCCTGGTCGTAGAGGGTGCCGTCGCGGAACACCTGGTTCTGCACGACGCCGATCCGGCCGCCGGGCAGCGGGGTGATGTTGACCTCGGACTGCCAGCGCACCCGGCCGGTCGCCGCGTCCACGACGGTGGTGGCCGGTCCGTCGCTGAGCAGCACGTTGTCGCCGGACTGCCGGGCCTGCCCGCCGCCGAAGCCGATGTCGTCCGGCCCGATCACCCGGCCCGGGTAGTGCACGGTCCACAGTTGGTGCGGCTTCGGGTCGACCGCGAAGGCGGTGGTGACGCGCTCGCCGCCGGAGCCGGAGACGGTGTAGATGCGGTCCCCGACCAGCCAGGACTGCGTCTCGGCGCCGCCGGGTGGCGGCACCGCGCCGAGGTAGCGCCAGAGCGTCGAGCCGGCCGGGGCGGCGCCCCCGAGGACGACCACCAGGACCGCGGCGAGGACCAGGCCGGGGAGGCGGTAGCGGTAGGCGGGCGGCGGTGCGGTGGGCGTCAGGTCGGGCCGGGTGGTCAGGTCCAGCTCGATCAGCGCCAACGGTTCACCCCTCCTGGTATGCCCAGACGACCAGCTCGCCGTACATGGTCCGGCAGATCAGCCGGGCGGGAGCGGCCTGGCAGTCGCCGGTGCCGGAGGGCAGCGCGGCCAGCAGGCGCGGTCGCAGGTCGCCCGGGTGGGCGACGGCGACCATGGTACGGGCTCCGTCGTCGACCGAGCGGATGAGCAGCAGGTTGCCGTCCGTCCCGGTGCCGGTCACCGGCCGCCAGCCGGCGAAGTCGACCCGAACGGTTCCGGTCAGCGGGTCGATCACGCCGACCGGGTCGGTGTCGTCGGATCCGCTGTACGCGATGAGCGACGCCCCGTACTGCACGACGCTCTGCCAGCCCCGGTGCGACCACCGCTGGTCGCCGGTGGCCGGGTCGATCGCCCGCACCTGACCCGGCCCGGCCAGGCAGGCCAGCATGCCGCACGCCTCGACCTGGTAGGCACCGTCGGCCGGCGCGGTCCACAGTTGCCGCAACGTCACCGGGTCGTAGGCGGAGATCTCCGGCGCGACCGTCCCGGGGTGCCGCAGCAGGATCACGCCGCCCGCGACGGCCGGGTTGTCGGGGTTGTAGTCGGCCGGCGGCACGGTGGTCGAGGCGAGCCGGCGACCGGTGTTGAGATCGTGCACGGCGAGCGTGCGGTCGTCGTGCACGAGCAGCATCCGGGACTCGTCGTCGGCGACGCCGGGCACGCCGAGCAGCACGGCGGTGGACGGCACCCGCACGGTCCACACGGTCTCGCCGGTGAGGGCGTCGATCGCCTGGATCGGGCCCTGGACCCGGCGGCCGGTGCCGGTGAGGCTGCGCACCGAGGAGACGGCGAGCAGGGCGTCCGAGCCGGCCACGGTGACCACGCTGCCGGCCCGCTCCCACTGGGCGGCTCCGGTGAAGGTGGAAACGGCGGTGGTGGCGGGTTCGCCGGCACCGACGGTCCACGGCCGCATCAGGACCAGGCCGCCGCTGAGCCGCAGCCGGTAGGCGGGGGTCGACTGCCCGGCCTGCCACCGCATCACCCCGTCGCCGAGGCCGTAGGAGGTGAGCAGCCCGAACGTCTGGGCGAGCAGCTGGCCGTCCTCGGTCACCGCGTACGTGTCGGCCGGCCCGATCTGCAGCCGGAAGAGCGGCGTCATCGGGGGTTTGGCCGGGGCCGCCGAGGCCCCGGCGAACAGCAGCACGAACGCTCCGAGCAGCGCCGCCGGAAACCAGGACGGGAACGTGGAGTGTCCCGGCGCCCGGTACGAGGGCGGTTCCCCGCGCTCGTAACCGAGATCGATCACGATCATGCCGCCGGTGTCGTCCATGGTCCAAAAATAACGACTAGATAACAGAACCGCCCCTCGGCGGTCCCGTTCCTCCGCGTTTGACAGCGTTTGGAACTTCTAAAGCGGCATCTCCGCGGCCGCCTCGTCCACCCGCGACACCCATTCGGTCACGTCGCGTGCGATGTCCTGTGCGGTGAGTCCCAAAGCGGTCAGGATCTCGGCCCGGCTGCCGTGCGGGTGGAACCCGGCCGGCACCCCGAAATCGCGCAGCGGCACGTCCACCGCGGAGTCGCGCAGCGCGCTCGCCACCGCGTCGCCGACGCCGCCGGCCCGCATCCCGTCCTCCAGGGTGACCACCCGGCGGTGCTGGCCGGCCAGGCCGATCAGCTCGATCGGCACCGGGCGCACCCAGCGCGGGTCGACCACGGTGACGCCGTAGCCCTGCTCGGCCAGCCGCTCGGCGACCTCGAGGCCGAGCCGGGCGAACGAGCCGACCGCCACCAGCAGCACGTCCCGCCGGTCGTCGTCGCGCAGCACGTCGATCTGGCCGAGCCGGCGCACGGCCGGGGTGTCCGGCGCGACCGAGCCGGTCGGGAACCGCACGATCGTCGGGCCGTCGTCGACCGCGATCGCCTCACGCAGCTCCTCGCGCAGGGTGGCCGCGTCGCGCGGGGCGGCGATCCGCATCCCGGGCACCACGCCGAAGACGCTCATGTCCCAGATGCCGTAGTGGCTCGGTCCGTCCGGACCGGTGATGCCGGCCCGGTCGAGCACGAACGTGACCGGCAGCTCGTGCATCGCGACATCGAGCAGGACCTGGTCGAACGCGCGGTTGAGGAACGTGGCGTAGACCGCGACCACCGGGTGCAGCCCGCCCATCGCGAGGCCGGCCGCGCTGGTCACCGCGTGCTGCTCGGCGATGCCGACGTCGTAGGCGCGGGCCGGGTATTTCTTCGCCAGCGCGGCGATGCCGGTCGGCTCGGCCATGGCGGCGGTGATGCCGACCACATCGATCCGCTCGTCGGCGATCTTCACGAGCTCCTCGGCGAAGACATGCGTCCACTTCACCGACGGCTTGGCCAGCAGCTTGCCGGTCTCCACATCGAAAGCGCTGCTCGGGCCGTGCAGGCGGTCGGCCTCGTCCAGCTCGGCCGGCTGGTAGCCGTACCCCTTGCGGGTGACCGCGTGCACGATGACCGGCGCGTTGTAGCCCTTGGCCCGCCGCAGCGCCGACTCCATCGCGACGATGTCGTGGCCGTCGATCGGCCCGATGTACTTGATGCCGAGGTCCTCGAACATCGGCTGCGGGCTGACCGCGTCCTTGATGCCCTTCTTGACCGCGTGCAGCACCTCGTAGGCCGGCTTGCCCACCACCGGGGTCGAGCCCAGCGCGTTTTTCACCAGGTCGAGCACCCGCTCGTAGCCCGGGTTGAGCCGCAGCGTGGACAGGTGGTCGGCCAGGCCGCCGATCGTCGGCGCATACGACCGGCCGTTGTCGTTGACCACGATGACCAGGCGGTTCTTGGCCGAGGCGATGTTGTTGAGCGCCTCCCAGCACATGCCGCCGGTGAGCGCGCCGTCGCCGACCACGGCCACCGTGTGCCGGTCCTCGCCGCGCAGCGCGAACGCCTTGGACAGGCCGTCCGCATACGACAGGGCGGTGGAGGCGTGCGAGTTTTCAATAAGGTCGTGCTCGCTCTCCGCCCGCGACGGGTAGCCGGAGAGGCCACCGCGCTGGCGGAGCAGGTCGAAGCCGTCCTGCCGGCCGGTCACGATCTTGTGGACGTAAGCCTGGTGGCCGGTGTCGAAGAGCACCCGGTCCCGCGGCGACTCGAAGACCCGGTGCAGGGCGAGGGTGGTCTCCACCACGCCCAGGTTGGGTCCGAGGTGACCGCCGGTGCGGGACACCTTGGCCACGAGGAAGTCACGGATCTCGGCGGCCAGCTGGGTCAGCTGCTCGGTGGTGAGGCGCTTGAGATCAGCGGGAGAGCTGATGGACGCCAGAAGGCCGGCCGAGGCGGAAGGGGCTTCGCTCATGGATGCGAAGTCTATCGGCGTGATCCCACCATGCACGCCGCGCGAACGGTCAGTGCGAGCTCCTACACACAACTTCCACATGACTGTGACCGCCGGGTGACCGTTCCGCCGAGCATCGGGCATCCTTATGGGTGGACGCGACTGGCGGGACGAGGATGGGTAACCATCGGGGAGCCGGACGTGGGGAGTCGACCGCCTGGGCCCCCGCGCCGAGGAGCCCCATGCCCGCCCGCCTTCTTCCCGGCGCCCCGGTCGCCGAGGCCGTGCTCGCCGACGTCACCGCCCGCGCCGCCAAGCTCCGCGAACGCGGCGTCGTGCCCAGCCTCGCCACCATCCTGGTCGGCGACGACGACGCCAGCGCCGGCTACATCCGGATCAAGCAGCGGCAGGCCGCCGAGCTCGGCTTCGAGTCGCCGCACCGGCACCTGCCCGCCGACACCACCCAGGAGCAGCTGCTCGAGGTGATCGCCGGTTTCAACACCGACAAGAACGTGCACGGCGTCCTGATCCAGTACCCGATTCCCGGCCACCTCGACTACGACGCCGCGCTGCAGTCGCTCGACCCCGACAAGGACGTCGACGGCATGCACCCGCTCAACATGGGCCGTCTCGCGGTCGGCCTGCCCGGTCCGCTCCCCTGCACGCCGGCCGGCATCGAGGCGCTGCTCGCCCACCACGAGATCCCGGTGGCCGGTCGCGAGGTGGTCATTCTCGGTCGCGGTGCCACGCTCGGCCGCCCGCTGGCGATGCTCCTGGCCCAGAAACGCCCGACGGCGAACGCCGCGGTCACCGTCGTCCACACCGGCGTCGAGGACTGGCCGCGCTACACCCGGCGTGCCGAAATCTTGATCGCCGCCGCCGGCGTCCCCGGAATCATTCGCCCCGAACATGTCAAACCGGGCGCGGTGGTCATCGGCGCCGGCGTCCGCTACGCCGGCCGCCGCCTGCTCCCCGACGTCGACGAGTCCTGCGCCGACGTCGCGGGCGCCATCACCCCCCGCGTCGGCGGCGTCGGCCCGACCACGGTCGCCATGCTTTTCCGCAACGCCATCGAAGCGGCAGAAAGAGCATGAAATCCATATAAGTACGCCCATGAAGAGTTCCCCATCGACGGCGCGGCCCGGGCGATCCGCCCGGGCCGTTGCGCGCCCATCGGGCAAAGGCGTGCCGTTGCGGCAGGATCGACGGGAACCCGGCCGAAGGAGCAGTCATGCCCGAGCACAGGACCGAACGAGAAGTGGCCGGCCCGTGGTCGCTGGCCACGTCGCGCACCTTCTGGGAGGGATTCGGGCCGGCGGCCCTGCGCTACCAGCCGGTCAACGGGACATTGCGGACGGTCTTCCTGGTCGAGCGGGACTGGTCGACGGCCGTCGTGACCGTGCGCCAGGAGGACACCACCGCGCACCTGACGGTGACCGGCGAGGGCGACCTGGCCGCGGCCACCGAGCAGACCGCCCGCTTCCTCGCGCTGGACATCGACGCCACCGACTGGCCCGCCGTCGGCACCCGCGACCAGGTCATCGCGGCCGCCCAGGCCAAGCTCCCCGGGCTCCGGCCGTGCGGCTTCCACTCGCCGTACGAGGCGGCCACCTGGGCCGTGCTGTCCCAGCGGCTGCGCGTGCCCCAGGCCGCCCAGCTGCGCACCGCCCTGATCGACCGGCACGGCCACGAGGGCGCCTTCCCGGCCCCCGCCCTGCTGCGCACCCTGGAGCTGAACCTGCCCGGCCGCAAGGCCGAGTACCTGCGAACGGTGGCCGACGCGGCCCTGGACGGCACCCTCGACGGCACCCGCCTCCGCGAGCTCGACCCGGCCGCCGCCGTCGCCCAGGTCCAGCAGGTGAAGGGCCTGGGCCCGTTCGCCGCCGAGCTGGTCGTCCTGCGCGGCGCCAACCACCCCGACGCCGTCCCCCGGCACGAGGAACAGCTCCTCGACGAGATCACCGTCCAGTACGGCCCCGACGCCACCCTCGACCAGGTGTCCCCCGCCTGGCAGCCCTTCCGGACGTGGGCGTCGGTGCACCTGCGCGCGATCCGAGCGCTCCACAGCACCACAAAAGAGCGGGACTAGTCAGAGAGGCTGGTTAGCAGCTAGTCTGCCTAGCCATGACGATCTCGCGCCCGTGGCTGCACGGGTTTCTCGATCTCTGCCTGCTCGCGATGCTGCGCGAGAAGCCCGACTACGGCTACGGCCTGGCCCAGCGCCTGGCCGCGGCCGGCGTCGCCGACGTCCCCGGCGGCACGCTCTACCCCGCCCTGCTCCGCCTGGAGCAGCAGGGCCTGGCCGAGCCGAGCTGGCACCCGTCCGAGTCAGGCCCGCGCCGGAAGTACTACGCGATCACCCCGGCCGGCCGCGACGAGCTGAATGCCCAGGTGGCGGCGTGGGAAGTGTTCCGCGGCGGCATCGATGTCCTGGTGGCGGCAAGCACCGAGGAGCGGCGATGAGCGGCTGGGACCACCGGTTCGAGGCCGAGCTGCTGCGGCTCGGCGTGCAGCCCGGCCGGGCACGGCAGCTCACCGAGGAGACCGCCCAGCAGGCCGCCGAGTCCGCGGCCGAGCCGGACGGCCTGTTCGGCCCGGCCCACCTCTACGCCCGGCACCTGGTGTCCGAGCTCAACACCGCCGCCCTGCCCCTGTCCGGCGGCGAGAAGGGCCAGGTCCGGCTGCGGCTGACCGGTGTCGGCAAGCGCTACCGGCGCCGCACCGTCTTCACCGGCGTCGACCTCGAGGTCCGGTCCGGCGAGGTGGCCGCGATCGTCGGCGCCAACGGCTGCGGCAAGTCGACCCTGCTGCGCATCTGCGCCGGGCTGACCCGGCCGAGCACCGGCCGCATCCAGCGCACCCGCCGGGTCGGTTTCGTGCCGCAGGACGCCGGCACCGCCGGCTGGCTGACCGCCGACGAGCACTTCACCCTGTTCGGCGCGGCGGCCGGGATGGCTCCGCGCCGGTCCCGCTCCACCGGCGAGCACCTGGCCGCCCGGCTGGCCTGGCGCCCGGCCCGCCGCGAGCTGACCCAGCACCTGTCCGGCGGCACCCGGCAGAAGCTCAACCTGGTGCTCGGCGAGCTGCACGCCCCCGACCTGCTCCTGCTCGACGAGCCCTACCAGGGCTTCGACCAGGGCACCTACCTCGACTTCTGGAAGCAGGTGCTGACCTGGCGCGACGCCGGCCGAGCCGTGGTGGTGGTCACCCACCTGCTGCACGACCTGCAGAACGTCGACCAGGTCTACGACCTGGGAGCAGTCGCATGACCGCCTGCACCGAGCGGCACCGCCGTGACCTGCGCACCAAGGCCGCAGGCGAGGGCCAGAAGGGCATGCCTAAGGAGGGCTCAGCATGACGGCGCTGGTCGTGGCGGCCCTGTCCGCTCGTGAGGTGAGCCGGCGGCGGACCGCGCTGCTGCTCGTGATCGCCCTGCCGCTGTGGTTCTACCTGGTCCGGCGGGATCAGACCGGCCAGTCGATGCGGATGCTGACCCTCGGCATCGGCTGGGCGGTCTCCACGCTCACCCTCTTCGTGGTGAACGCCTCCCGCGGCGTCGACCCCCGGCTACGCCTGAGCGGCGCCTCCACCGCCGCGGTGATCGGCGGCCGGCTGCTCGCGATGACCGCCGGCGGGGTGGCCCTGGCCACCGGCTACTGGATCCTGGCCGCGATCGACCAGCACCTGGACCGGCCCGGCACCGCGCTGCTGATGATGGCCCTGACCGCTGCCCTCGCGGCCCCGCTGGGCGGCCTGGTCGCCGCGTTGCTCCCACGCGAGCTGGAAGGCGCCCTGGCCCTGCTCAGCGTGTGCGCGGTGCAGATGCTCGCCGACCCGGCCGGCCTGACCGCCAAGCTGATGCCGTTCTGGTCGGCCCGCGAGATCGGCACCTACGCGATCGACGCGACCGGCCCCGACTACCTGTGGCGCGGCCTGGCCCACGGCGCCGTGACCTGGCTGATCTGCGCCGGCGGCACGTGGGCCCTGTTCGCCTGGCGCCTGCGCCTGCCCCGCTATCCGGAGCCGTAGGGGTCAGACCGGCTCGATCAGGGCGACGCACTCGACGTGCTGGGTCATCGGGAAGCAGTCGAACGCGCGCAGCTCGGTCAGCCGCCAGCCGAGCTCGCCGAAGGTGGCGACGTCGCGGGCCAGCGCGGCCGGGTCGCAGGCCACGTAGGCGACCGCGCGCGGCCCGGCGTCGGCGATGCCGCGGACCACCCGGGCGCCGGCGCCGGAGCGCGGCGGGTCGAGGACCACCAGGTCGACCGGGGCGGTGATCCGGCGGCGTTGCAGGGCCACCTCGACCCGGCCCTCGACGACCTCGACGGCGGGCAGGTCGGCGAGGCCGGCCCGGGCCGCGGCGCAGCTGAGCGGCGACGACTCGACCACCGTGGTGCGGGCCCCGGTGTGCGCGGTGACGGCCGCGGCGAATAGGCCGGCCCCGCCGTAGAGATCCCAGGTCACCTCGCCGGCGGCGGGCCGGAGAAGTTCGACGACGGTCGCCGCGAGCGTCTCGGCGGCGGCCGGGTGGATCTGCCAGAAGCCCTCCGGCCGTACGTGCCATTCGCGGCCCGCCGCCACCTCGGTCACCTCGGCCGGACCGGACAGCTGCACCCGGCTGCCACCGGCGGGCGCGTCGGTCGGGTCGTCGGCCGGTCCGGCCCCGGCACCGCTCGGCCGGGTCAGGACGGCCACGTCACCGCCGGTGGACGCGATCGTCTCGACCGCGTCGGCGTCCGCCCAGTCGTGCGACAGCACGTCCAGCTCCTGGATCGCCGGGTGGGCGATGATGCAGCGGTCGATGGCGACCACCTGGTGCGAGCGGTGCTGCAGCAGGCCGGGCCGGCCGGCCGCGTCGACCGCGTACCGGACCCGGCTGCGCCACCCGAGCAGCCGCTCCGCCGCACCGTCCGCCGACTCCAGGGGGCGGGTCGGCGACGCCGCGGTCGGCAACGGCTCGACGCGTACCGGAAAATCGGCCAGCTTGGCCAGCCGCCGAAGCTGTTCCCGGACGACGTCGCCCTTCCACCGCAGCTGGGCGTCGCTGGCGACGTGCTGCAGATCACAGCCACCGCAGCCGCCCGGATGGGCGAAGTGGCACGGGGCCGTCACCCGATCGGGCGACGGCGCGAGGATCTCGACCGCGTCGGCCCGCAGATAGCCCTTGTGCCGCTCGGTGATCTCGACGGTGACCCGTTCGCCGGGCAGCGCGTGCCGCACGAAGAAGACCCGGTTGTCCAGTCGCGCCACGCAGTGGCCGCCGTGCGCGGGAGCACCCACGGTGAGCTCGACGCGGTCACCCTCCACGAGGTCGAGGCTCGGGTCGAAGGTCGTGGGGTCGGAGATCATGTCTGCGGTTCCTCGCTGCTGGTCTCGGCCGGTGGCTCGACCTCGGTGGTGCGGGTGCGCGGGCCGCGGGCCGGCACCCGGCCGAGCGCCCGGTCGAAGCGTTCCAGGTCGCGGTCCTGGCTGGAGCGCAGCTGCCACGGCACGCTGGTCACCATGACGCCGGGCTCGAACAGCAGCCGGCCCTTGATCCGCAGCGCACTCTGGTTGTGCAGCAGGTTCTCCCACCAGCGGCCGACCACGTACTCCGGCACGAAGACGGTGACCACGTCGCGGGGCGAGCCGCGCCGCATGCCCTTCACGAAGTCGATGATCGGGCGGGTGATCTCCCGGTACGGCGAGTCGATCACGGTGAGCGGCACCGGGATCTGCCGGCGCTCCCACTCGTCCTGGATCGTGCGGGTGTCCTTGTCGTCGACGTTCACGGTGATCGCGGTGAGCGTGTCCGGCCGGGTCGCCTGGGCGTAGGCGACCGCCCGCAGGGTCGGCATGTGCACCTTGCTGACCAGCACGATCGCGTGGTTGCGGCTGGGCAGCACCGGCCGTTCCTCGGTCGGCTCCAGCTCCCGCGCCACCCGGGTGTAGTGCTTGCGGATGCCGAGCATCAGCAGGTAGAGCGCGACCATCGCGGCGATCGCGATCCACGCCCCGAGCAGGAACTTGGTGACCAGCACGACGATCAGCACCGCGCCGGTCAGGCCCATACCGAACGCGTTGATCGCCCGGGACCGTTTCATCCGGCTACGACGGGCGGGGTCACGCTGCGTACGTAGTAATCGGTTCCAATGTCGGATCATCCCGCCCTGGGAAAGCGTGAACGACACGAACACGCCCACGATGTAGAGCTGGATCAGCCGGGTGGTCTCCGCCTGGAACGCGACCACCAGCACGATCGCGGCGATGGCCAGCAGCACGATGCCGTTGGAGAAGGCCAGCCGGTCGCCGCGGGTGTGCAGCTGGCGCGGCAGGAAGCGGTCCTGGGCGAGGATCGAGCCGAGCACCGGGAACCCGTTGAACGCGGTGTTCGCGGCCAGGAACAGGATCAGCGCGGTGACCGCCCCGACGATGTAGAGCAGGACCGACCCGGCCCCGAAGATCGTCTCGCCGAGCTGAGCGGTAACCGTCTTCTGGTCGTAACCGGGCGGCCCGGAGACGATCTGAGTGGCCTGGTCCTCGACGTACTGCAGGTGGGTCACCCGGGCCAGGATGATGATCCCGACCAGCATGATGATCGCGATGCCGCCGAGCAGCATCAGCGTGGTGGCGGCGTTCTTGCTCTTCGGCGGCTTGAAGGCGGGCACGCCGTTGGAGATGGCCTCGACCCCGGTCAACGCGGCACAGCCCGAGGAGAACGTCCGCAACATCAGGTAGGCGAACGCGAAGCTGGTCAGATGGTCGTGCTCGGCGGTGATCACCAGGTCGGCGCTGGGCGCGCGCAGGTCCTGGCCGAGGACGAAGACCCGGAACAGGCCGGTCAGGATCATGCCGACGATCACCACGATGAACGCGTACGTCGGGATGGCGAAGGCCGTTCCCGACTCGCGCAGGCCACGCAGGTTGAGCGCGGTCAGGATGACGATCGCGGCGACCGCGAACGGCACCTTGTGCTCGGCCACGAACGGCACCACCGAGCCCAGGTTGTTCACCCCGGCCGCGGTCGACACCGCCACCGTGAGGATGTAGTCGACCAGCAGCGCGCTGGCCACCCCCAGCCCGGCCCGCGGCCCGAGGTTGACCGTGGCCACCTCGTAGTCGCCGCCGCCGGACGGGTAGGCGTGGACGTTCTGCCGGTAGCTGGCCACCACGGTGACCATCACGACGGCGACCGCGAGCGTCACCCACGGGGAGATCGCGTATGCCCCCGCACCGGCGATCGAGAGGGTCAGGAGGATTTCGTCGGGCGCGTACGCCACGCTCGACAGCGCGTCGCTGGCGAACACGGGCAGCGCGATCCGCTTGGGCAGCAGCGTGTGCTGCAGCTTGTCGGAGCGGAACGGCCGGCCGAGCAGCAGCCGCTTGGCGAGGGAGGTCGTACTTGCCACGAGTGCCAAGGGTACGGGCGCAGTTCCCTACGCGTATGCCGCCCCGGCCGCCGCCCCCAACGAGCACATGGCACTCTCACAGATGTGAGCATTGATCCGGAAGGGCGCGACACGTGCACGTGGTGATAATGGGGTGTGGCCGGCTCGGCTCCACGCTCGCCCAGAAGCTCGAGGAGCGCGGCCACTCGGTCGCGGTCATCGACCAGAATTCGGACGCCTTCCGCCGGCTCGGCTCCGAGTTCGCCGGCATCACCGTCACCGGCGTCGGCTTCGACCGGGACGTGCTGCGCGCCGCCGGCATCGAGCGCGCCGACGCGTTCGCCGCCGTCTCCAGCGGCGACAACTCCAACATCATCTCCGCCCGGCTGGCCCGCGAGACGTTCGGCGTCTCCCGCGTGGTGGCCCGCATCTACGACGCCCGCCGCGCCCAGGTCTACGAGCGGCTCGGCATCCCCACCGTGGCCACCATCCGGTGGGCCGCCGACCGGATGTTCCGGCACCTGGTCCCGGAGGGCACGGTCGAGGTGTTCCGCGACCCGACCAGCGTCGTCTCCATCGTCGAGGTGCCCGTGCACCGCGACTGGGTCGGGCGCACACTCAAGGCGCTGGAGGAGCAGAGCGGCGGCCGGGTGGCCTACCTGATGCGCTTCGGCATGGGGACCCTGGGCACACCGTCCACCGTCATCCAGGACGGCGACCAGGTCTTCATGCTGGTCACCGATGACACCGTCGGAGACGTACTGGACATCGCCGCCGGCTCGCAACAGTCGAGGGAAGGGCACTGATCATGCGGATCGCCATTGCCGGGGCCGGCAACGTCGGCCGGTCGATCGCCCAGGAGCTGATCGGCAACGGCCACCGGGTCATGCTGATCGAGCGCCAGCCCCGCCAGCTCAAGCCGGAGCGGGTGCCGGAGGCCGAGTGGGTGCTCGCCGACGCGTGCGAGCTGTCCAGCCTCGAGGAGGCCGACGTGGCCGGCTGCGACGTCGTGGTGGCCGCCACCGGCGACGACAAGGCCAACCTGGTGGTGTCGCTGCTCGCCAAGACCGAGTTCGCGGTGCCGCGGGTGGTGGCCCGGGTCAACCGGGCGGAAAACGAGTGGCTGTTCACCGAGCAGTGGGGCGTGGACGTCTCGGTCAGCAAGCCGCGCCTGATGGCGGCGCTGGTCGAGGAGGCGGTCACGGTCGGCGACCTGGTCCGGCTGATGACGTTCCGGCAGGGCGAGGCCAACCTGGTCGAGATCACCCTGCCCCGGCACGCGCCCTACGAGGGGAAGCCGGTGCGCAACGTGCCGCTGCCCCGGGACGCCGCCCTGGTGGCGATCCTGCGCGGCAAGCGCGTGGTGGTGCCGACCCCGGACGACCCGCTGGAGGCCGGCGACGAGCTGATCTTCGTCTGCACCTCGGAGGTGGAGGACCAGATCCGCGCGGTCGTCCTCGGCAACGACAGCCGCGAACTAGGCGGCTGAGGGGCCCGGCTCCTGGGTGCTGGTCACCCGGTGGATGGCCCAGGCGGTGAAGGCGAACGTGGCGGCGTAGATCGGCCAGCTGATCAGGATCCGGACGATGCCGAGCGCGTTCGCCTCGTTCTGCGCCCACAGGTAATACTGAATTCCGGCCCGCAGGCACAGCGACACCACCCAGACCAGGGTGAGCCACTGGAACGTCCGGAACAGCCGGCTGTTGCCGAACCAGTCCTGGTGCCCCTTGTTCGCCATGATCCCCCACGCGTAGCCGATGAGGGGCTTGCGGACGAACACCGACAGGAGCAGCACCGCGGCCTGCCCGAAGGTCAGCAGGATGCCGGGCAGGTAGAAGTCTTTCGCGTCGCCGGTGCGCCAGGCGAGGTAGGCGCCGACCGCGATGCCGAACAGCCCGTTGATCGCGTGCCGCACCGGCTCCTTGCGGAACAGCCGGTAGACGCCGATGCCGGCCGCCGAGATCACCGAGCCGGCGATCGCCCAGTAGAGCGCGGTCTTCTTGTCCAGGCCCAGGACGGCGTCGCCGAGCAGGACGTTGAGCAGGACGAACGCGAGAACGGGCAGGCTCGACTCGATGAGACCGCGCACCCCGCCCAGCTGCTCGGCGATCTGCTCGCTCATCGAGGGAAGCGGTTCCTCGACCTCGTGCAGGTTGAGCTCTTCGACGACCTCCTCGGCGAGCCTCTCCTCCACGGTTTCGTGCGCGGCGTGACGCGGCTCGTTGCCGGGTGTCACCGGGGCGCCTCCAGCTCGTAGAACGGGTTGTAGATGACCTTACGGTCGTCCCGGATCGCTATCCGGCCACGCGCGGTGAGCTGCCGCCCCGGCTCGATGCCGGCGATCGACCGGCGCCCCAGGAAGACGAGCGTGACCACATCGCTGCCGTCGTAGAGGTCGGCCTCCAGCGTCGGCAGGTTGGTTCGAGGAGTGTACGCCACCGTGCGCAGCCGTCCGGACACCGAGACGACCTGCCCGCGGCTGCACTCACCGGCCGGCATGGCGCCGCACTTGGCGCTCTCCCGCTGCAGATGCTCGGCGTCCAGCTCGGAGTCGGTGGCGGTCAGCTGTTTGAAGAACCTGCGCAGACCGGTGCGCTCATCGGTCGACATGATCTCTCCTGACCCCGCAACGGTGGACGGCACAGTGTGCGCACGTGCCGTCCGTCCACGGTACGCCGGAAGTGCCCCCGGTGACCTCCGTCACCGGGGCCTGCTTACGGGTGCCGGCCGTTGGTGCCGGGCTGCGGACCGGCCTGGGCCTCGGCCTCCTCGGCCTCGGCGGCGGCCTGCTCGGTCATCTCCTTGGGCAGCTGCAGCGGCAGCGCCTCGCGGACCGGCCGGGCCTCGGCGTCGCGGACCACGACCAGGCCGGCGAGCACCTCGCGGAGCACACCCTCGCGGCCCGGGTCGGCCGCGGCCGCGCCCTGGTAGAGGGCCCGGACCATCCAGCGCGGCCCGTCCACCCCGACGAACCGCACGTCGGCCGGCCCGTCCGGGGTGTTGACCCGGGCGGTCAGCTCCACCCCGTACGGCCCCTGGATCTCGCGCGGCGCCACCCCGTCCGAGGTCATCGCCTCGACGATCTCGGCGCGCACCTCGTCCCAGATGCCCTCGGACTTCGGTGCCGCGAAGACGCCGAGCTGCAGCGCGCTCTCGCCGTCGACCAGCACGATCTGCTCGACGCCACCCTCGGGGTTGGCCTGGACCCGGACCTCGACGCCCTCGACCGCGGGGATCTGCAGGCTGCCCAGGTCGAGCCGCTGCACACCCTCCGGGGCGTACTTCGCGTCCCACGGGCCGTGCTCGGGGGCCGGCGGCTCGTCGTCGGCCGCGAGGCTGCGCTCGAGCGCCTCCGAGGGCGGTGCGTCGGTCGCACGCACGTGCTTCGGGCCGCCGCGCTTACGGGAGAACATCACTGCCACCTTCCGTCTTCCGTTTCGGTGTTGCTTCAGTCCTGCGGCTGCCGCGGCGGCAGCGCGTGGTGCCCGCCGGTCGAGCCGGTCCCGCCGGCACCGCGTGCGGTGTCGTCGAGCTCCTCGACCACCTGGAATTCGGCTCGCTCGACCCGCTGAAACACCAGCTGGGCGATGCGATCGCCGCGAGAGATCTTGACCGTGTTCGCCCGATCGTGATTGACCAGGATGACCAGAATTTCGCCGCGGTAGCCGGCGTCGACCGTACCGGGCGCGTTGAGGACCGTCACACCCAGGCGAGCGGCCAGTCCCGAACGGGGATGCACCAGCCCGACATAGCCGTCCGGGATGGCCACCGCGATGCCGGTGCGCACCGCGGCGCGGGCGCCCGGAGCGAGCTCGGCGTCCTCCGCCGCGACCAGGTCGGCACCCGCGTCACCGGGGTGCGAGTAGGCCGGCAGCGGCAGGTCGGGGTCGAGCCGGCGGATCGGGATCACTACGTCTGCCAAGGCGAAAAATCCTCACTGAATGCATCGGCCGGGGCGGGGTCCAACCCTGCCATCCTGCCGTGCCCACCCACGGAGGCGCGCCGTACCCTTCCAGGGTGACACCGGAGTCTCCCGCGCGCACGACCGAGCCCGCCGCCTACACCGAACGGCTGGGTGTCTCCCCGTGGGCCTGGGCCGCCGCGGTGGCGGTCGACCTGATCGTGGGCGTCGAGGTGCTGCTCAGTTTCCCGAGCATGCCGGCCTGGGTCCCGTTCGCCGTCCTGGCCCCGCTGACCGCCGCCGTGCTGCTCCGGGCCGGCCGGATCACCGTGACGGTCACCGCCGGCGAGCTCCGGGTCGACGACGCCCGGCTGCCCCTGTCGGTGATCGCCGACGTGATCGCCCTGGACGCGGCGGGCAAGCGCGAGTCGCTCGGCGTCGGCTCGCACCCGATGGCCTTCATCATCCAGCGGCCGTGGATCGGCCCGGCGGTGCAGGTGCTCCTCGACGACCCGGCCGATCCGACACCCTTTTGGGTGATCAGCACGCGGCGCCCGGTCGAGCTGGCGACCGCCCTGCTGAACGCGGCTAACCTTCGATGATCTTGGGGCGGGAACGCCTCAGGTCCTTCTGCACATGCTCGCCGAGTGACTTGGTGGCCCGGCGGTTGAGGAAGCCGGCGACCGCGGCCCCGGTCAGCAGCGGACCCATCGTGCTCAGGCTGCGGCCGAACCTGCGCAGCAGGCTCTTCTGCAGGTCACGGCGCGCGGCCGTGCCCAGCATGGTGGCCATCCCCACGCCCGGCAACAGCGGGTTGATGCCACGCTGCTGCGACCAGGCCTGAACGAGCGACAGCGCACGCTGGCTCGGGCTGCCGACGATCGGCCGCCCGTAGACCTCGTGCAGCTCGCCGAGCAGCTTCAGCTCGATCGCCACCACCGTGACCGTCTCGGCGGCCAGCAGGATCGGCGCGGACAGCAGGGTGGGCGGAGCGATCCACTCGACGGCCGCCACCCCACCGCCGACCGCGCCGACACCGGCCGTCGAACGGGCGGCGTTGCGGATCAGGCGCTCGGCCAGGTCGTCGTCGTCCAGGCCGGGGAAGTGCCGGTGCAGGGTCGTCCTGTCCCGGATCGGCACGTGCGGCGCCACATCGGCGACCACGTCGGCCATCCAGCGCAGCGCGGCGCGCGGCCGGAACAGCTGGCCGAGCCCGCGTCGCCGGATGTCACCGACCAGCCGGCCGAGCAGCTCACGCCGGCCGGCCGGTTCCAGGTCGTCCGCGGTCAGCGCGGCGACCGTGCGGCTCAGCTCGACATCGGCAGCGGCCTGCTCGGGTTGCTCGCCGCTGCCATCGGCCTCCAGGTGGTCCGGGTGGCTCATGGTGTCCTCCCGTCGTACATCACATCGGCTTCGATGCAGATGCCCGGTGAAGTTCCCTGTTCAAACCAACACGATCCAAACCAGGGAATGCCCGCACGCCCGACCGCTCGTCCGCGGCCGGGTGTTTGGCGCGTCTGCGCGCGGGTCGCCGTCAGGCACACTCGCGGCAGATCAGCTCCCCGTTGCGCTCCGCGGCCAGCTGGCTGCGGTGATGCACCAGGAAGCAGCGGGCGCAGCGGAACTCGTCGGACTGCATGGGCAGCACCTTGACGGTCAGTTCCTCGTCGGCCAGATCGGCGCCGGGCAGCTCGAAGCTCTCCGCCACCTCGACCTCGTCGACGTCAACTGAGCCCGACTGCGAGTCAGCTCGACGGGCTTTCAGCTCCTCGAGGCTGTCCTCGCCGAGGTCGACCTCATCGCGACGCGGGGCGTCGTAGTCGGTGGCCATCGGTTTTCACTCTCCTGTATCGATGTGTCACTTGGCGTTAGTAACGCCTGTGACGAGGTTTCGGTTCCCGCATCCGCCGGACGATTTCTGACACTTGTGTTGACCTGACGAAACTGCCCCCGGGAGCGCGGAACCATACCGCCGTAGCGGCATGCTTGTACGCGTACTGGCGGCCCATTGTTCCCGATGTGACCGAGGCGACATCAAAGTAGGGGCACAACACTCTGGATCATCGTCGGCGCGCCGGAACGATTCCCTGTTTCCGCGTGCCTGGCGCACAGACGCTAACCTCTCGACAGGTCCCGCCTCTCACCCGGCCACACCCCAACCCCGGCCACACCCGATCTGGAGCCACCCATGAGCTTTGCCCGCGTCCGAGCGCTCGTCGTCGTTGGCGTGCTCGCCGTGGCCGCGGTGGTTTTCGTCATCACCGCCCTGGTCCGTGACACCCAGGGTGGCGCTGCGGCCGGTTCGGACTGCCCGGCGGGCGCTCCGCTCGCCGACGTGACCCTGCCGGACGATCCGGCCGAGGTCACCGTAAAGGTATACAACGGCACGAACACCGCCGGGCTGGCCGACAGCGTGACCAACGAGTTCAAGAACCGTCGCTTCACCGTCCAGAAGCCGGCCGAGAGCAAGACGAAGTTCAAGGGCGTCGCGCTCATCCGGTTCGGGCCGGACAGCGTCGGCCGGGCCCAGCTCCTCCGGGCCTACTTCCTGGCCCAGTCGAAGATGGAATACAACGCCAAGCGCAAGGGCACCCTCATCGACATCGTGGTCGGCAGCCAGTTCCGGCAGCTCGCGACGACCACCGAGGTCAACCAGTCGCTGGTCGAGGTCGGCGAGCCGACCCTGCCGCCGGGCTCCTGCCTGAAGCCGGCCAAGAAAAAGGACGAGGACTCCTAGGCCCCACCGGCCGCGTCCAGCTCCACCAGCAGATCGTGCAGGGGCGTAAACACCGCTGACGGCGCCGCTACGACCATGTCGAGGCCGGGTGGGGCCCCGGCCAGGCCGGCGACGATCGCGCCCGCCTCGGCCGCGATCAGGCCGCCGGCCGCATGGTCCCACGGGTTGAGGCCCTTCTCGAAGTACGCGTCGAGCAAACCCTCGCCGACCGCGCACAGATCCAGCGCCGCCGCGCCGAACCGGCGGATGTCACGCACCTGGGTGATCAGCTGGGCGAGCACCGCCCCCTGATGGGCGCGCCGCTTCGCGTCGTAGCCGAACCCGGTGCCGACCAGCGACTGGGCCAGCTCGGTGCGCTCGGAGCAGCGCAGCCGCCGACCGTCGCGCCAGGCGCCACCGCCCAGAGTGGCGGTCCACTCGTCGCCGGTCGCCGCGTTGATCACCACGCCGGCCCGCACCACCCCGTCCACCTCGGCCGCCAGCGAGACCGCGTACTGCGGAAGGCCGTAGAGATAGTTCACGGTTCCATCGATCGGGTCGAGGATCCACCGCACCGCGCCCGGCCCCGGCGCGGCCGCCTCCCCGTACTCCTCGCCGAGCACCGTGTCACCCGGGCGCGCCGAACGCAGGGAGTCGATCACTTGACGTTCCACCGCCCGATCCGCGGCGGTCACCACGTCGGTGGTGGTGCTCTTGGTCTGGACGTCGGTGATGGCCTCGGCGCGCATCCGGCGCGCGGTTTCGGCGGCCGCCCTGGCGATCGGCAACGCGATCGCCAGCAACGCATCAGGAGTTGATATCGCTCTTGTCTCGCTCACGTCTCTGCCCTTTCCGCCGATACCGGTGAGAGTTGCTCGCACGGCGGTGACCAACACGGACAACCTTCGCATATCCGCAACTTGAAGCGGGTCGCGAACCGGGCTCATCATCTCGCCGGGGGTTTCCGTCGAGGTCGGCGACCCCCTTGCGGCGTGCTGCGGCGGGAGGATCTCACTGGACGGCGCTACAATTCATCCCTGCCCACGACTACGCGAACATCAGCTGCTCCGATCGTCCGCGTTCCGGGGGTCCCCACACCAACACCGGCCAGCCTCTTCGCCGTGCGCTGTGCTGGGCTCATCGCCGTGCACAACCTCATCGCCTCCGGAAGGTCATTCGTGACAGAAGCCCACCAGAACGGTGCCGACGTTCGTTCTCTCACCGAGGCCCTGATCGCCCATGCGCAGGGCGCGGGCGGGCAGCTCACGTCGGCTGAGGTCGCTCGCACGCTCGAGTCCGCCGAGGTGAATCCGGCTCAGGCCAAGAAGATCCTGCGCGGGCTCGTCGATGCCGGCGTCACCGTTGTCGTCGACGGGTCGGTGAGCACTCGCCGGCCCAAGGTCGCCGCCGCTCGTGCCGCTACCCCGGCCTCGAAGGCCACCACTGCCAAGGCCGCTCCGGCAAAGGCGGCGCCGCCCAAGCAGGCCGCCGGCGTGCCCGCGGCCGACGCGGCCGGGTCGCCCGCCAAGGCTGCCCCGGTGAAGAAGTCGGCTCCGGCCAAGAAGGCCGCGGTCGCCAAGACCGCTGCCGGCCCCGTCAAGAAGGCCGTTCCCGGCAAGCCCGGCGAGGAGGGCCCGGAGGACGGCGAGATCGATCCCGAGGAACTCGCCGCCGAGATCGAGGATGTCGTCGTCGAGGAGCCGGCCGCGATGGTGGCGGCCGCCGCCACCGACGCGGCGAGTTCCGCGACCGACGGCGACTTCGAGTGGGACGACGAGGAGTCGGAGGCGCTCAAGCAGGCCCGGCGTGACGCCGAGCTGACCGCCTCGGCCGACTCGGTCCGCGCCTATCTCAAGCAGATCGGCAAGGTTCCGCTGCTCAACGCGGAGCAGGAGGTCGAGCTGGCCAAGCGCATCGAGGCCGGGCTCTACGCTGCCGAGCGGCTGCGCGCCTGTGACGAGGGCGAGGAGAAGCTCGAGCGGACGATGGAGCGCGATCTGCGCTGGATCGGCCGTGACGGCGAGCGGGCGAAGAACCACCTGCTCGAGGCCAACCTGCGACTGGTGGTGTCGCTCGCCAAGCGCTACACCGGCCGCGGCATGGCCTTCCTCGACCTGATCCAGGAAGGCAACCTGGGCCTGATCCGGGCGGTCGAGAAGTTCGACTACACCAAGGGCTACAAGTTCTCGACGTATGCGACCTGGTGGATCCGGCAGGCGATCACCCGGGCGATGGCCGACCAGGCCCGCACGATCCGCATACCGGTGCACATGGTCGAGGTCATCAACAAGCTCGGCCGCATACAGCGTGAGCTGCTCCAGGACCTGGGCCGCGAGCCCACGCCGGAAGAGCTTGCCAAGGAAATGGACATCACTCCGGAGAAGGTTCTGGAGATCCAGCAGTACGCCCGGGAGCCGATCTCGCTCGACCAGACGATCGGCGACGAGGGCGACAGCCAGCTGGGCGACTTCATCGAGGACTCCGAGGCGGTCGTCGCCGTCGACGCGGTTTCCTTCTCGCTCCTGCAGGATCAGCTGCAGCAGGTGCTGCAGACGCTCTCCGAGCGTGAGGCCGGCGTGGTCCGGCTGCGCTTCGGCCTGACCGACGGCCAGCCCCGCACGCTGGACGAGATCGGCCAGGTCTACGGGGTCACCCGGGAGAGGATCCGGCAGATCGAGTCGAAGACAATGTCGAAATTGCGACACCCGTCGCGGTCGCAGGTCCTCAGGGATTACCTGGACTAGGTCGTTCAGTCAACACAACGTGTCTGTTTGGTCACCACCTGTACATCGTCGGGTGGTGATCAGACCGTTGTGTAGAAGTGATCGTTGACGTGGCACCCTTGGATCACGGCACACTAGCCGGAACACGTGTGATCCCGGTCCCCCCGGGGAACCGTGGGAAGGCTGCAACGGTGCAGGGTGTTGCACGATGTGAGCAGTAGCCGAGGAACATGTTCATCGGTGACGAACAGAGGAGGAAGGCGATGACCCCGACCCTCACGCCGCCGGCGGGAAGTCTGGCCGGCACAGCAGCCGATGAACGGTGCGACCGCTGCAATGCAGCCGGAAAGCTCCGTTTGACCCTGGCTGGTGGAAGTGAGCTGGTGTTCTGCGGACACCACGCCAACCGATACGCCGAAGACCTGGTGAAGATCGCAGTGCAGTACACGGCGGATCCGGAGTTCACGTGGCGCGGCGCGGACATGATGTCTAACTCCAACTAGATCCCCCGAAGTAGACGTAGTGAGAGGGGCGCCCGGGTGTGGGGCGCCCCTCTTCTTCATGTCTCCGATCCCCAGAGGCTCTCGACGCTCACCCCGAGCACCCGGGCGATCCTGACGGCCAGGTAGACCGAGGGCGCGTAGTCGCCGGTCTCCATCGCGATGATGGTCTGCCTGCTCACCGCCACCGCGGCGGACAGTCCCGCCTGGGTCAGGCCGGCCTCCTTGCGCGCGGCCCGGATGCGGGTGCCCGCCGCCCCGTCGGTCTCCGCGGCCCGCACCGGGCCGGACGGAGGCGCCATCAGTCCTCGTCCCCGGCGAGCGCCTCGAGCCGGTTCCGGCGCCGGATCTTCAGGCTCGTGGCCCCGATCGAGAGCGCCGCGGGCTTGCCGAGCGGCCACACCATGACCGCCGCGGACCACGGGATGAGGATCGACTGCAGCGACGCGGCGGTCGCGATCCCCTCATACCACCGGAGGCGCTCCCGCTCGTCGCCGTACAGGTCGCCGTCGAGATCCAGGTTCCACCGCACCACGCGATCGAGCACGTTCGTCGTCATGCGTCCATCCTGACGTCAAGAACTCTTGACGTCAAGTGGACTTAACATGGCGGGTGGAATCAGAGGGTCTGGATGGTGGCGATCCGCTCCTCCAGCTGCTCGATCGTGGCCTGGGCACTGGGCGGCCCGCCGCAGAGCCGGCGCAACTCCGCGTGGATCTTGCCGTGCGGCAGGTTGGTGCGGTGGTGGTGAGCCGCGACGAGAGTGTTCAGCTGGCGCCGCAGGCTGTTCCGCCGCTCCCCCGCGGACATCGGCACCACCTCCGGCTTCCGGGGCTCCGGAACCGGCTCAGCGGCCTTCTGCCGCTTCTGCGCGGCCAACTGGTCCGCCTGCCGCTTGTTGAGCAGAACGTGCACCTGGTCGGGCGTGAGCAGGCCGGGCAGGCCGAGGTATTCCTCCTCCTCGGCGGTGCCGGTCAGCGCGCCGGTGCCGAACGAGGTGCCGTCGAAGATCACCTGATCCAGCTCGGCGCTGGCGGACAGGGCCTCGAACTGCTTCTCCAGCTCGCCGGCCGCGTCCTCCTCCTTCTGCGCGCGCTCCAGCAGGTCGTCGTCGAGCCCGTCCTTCTCCTTCGGCGCGCCGAGGATGTGGTCGCGCTGCGCCTCCATCTCGCTGGCCAGCCCGAGCAGGTGCGGCACGCTGGGCAGGAACACCGTGGCGGTCTCGCCCGGCCGCCGGGCCCGCACGAAACGCCCGATCGCCTGCGCGAAATAGAGCGGGGTGGAGGCGCTGGTGGCGTAGACGCCGACGGCCAGGCGCGGGATGTCGACGCCCTCGGACACCATCCGGACGGCCACCATCCAGCGGTCCTCGGAGAGCGCGAACGAGGCGATCCGGCCGGAGGCGCCCTCGTCGTCGGAGAGCACCACCACGGCCGACTGCCCGGTGATCTCGTGCAGGAGCTTCGCGTACGCCCGGGCGGTCTGCTGGTCGCTCGCGATGACCAGGCCGCCGGCGTCGGTGATGCCGTGCTCGCGCAGCCTGGACAGCCGGGCGTCGGCCGCCCGCAGCACCTGCGGCATCCAGCCGCCGCGGTGGTCGAGCGCGGTCCGCCAGGCCTGGGCGACCAGGTCCTTGGTCATCGGCTCGCCGAGCCGGGCGGCGAGCTCGTCACCGGCGTTGGTGCGCCAGCGGGTCTCCCCGGAGTACGCCATGAAGAGCACCGGCCGCACGACGCCGTCGCGCAGCGCGTCCGAGTAGCCGTAGACCGAGTCGGCCCGGGACCGCTGCAGGCCGTCCTCGCCGCGCTCGTAGGCGACGAACGGGATCGGGTTGTCGTCCGAGCGGAACGGGGTGCCGGTGAGCATCAGCCGGCGCTCGGCCTCGTCGAACGCGGACTTGACCCCGTCGCCCCAGGTCCGCGAGTCACCGGCGTGGTGGATCTCGTCCAGGATGACGAAGGTGGGCCGGGTCATCGTGCGCCGGCGGTGCACGGCCGGGGCCATCCCGACCTGGGCGTAGGTGAGCACGGCCCCGTGGAAGTCGCGGGACGAGTGCACGTCGGAGTTGCGGAACATCGGGTCGAGCTGGATGCCGACCCGGGCCGCGGCGTTCGCCCACTGCGTCTTCAGGTGCTCGGTCGGGCAGACCACGGTGACCGCCTCGACGGTGCCGTGGGCGAGCAGCTCGGCCGCGATCCGCAGGGCGAACGTGGTCTTGCCGGCCCCGGGCGTCGCCACGGCCATGAAGTCCTCGCTGCGCCGGCGGAGGTACTCCACCAGGGCCTTGCGCTGCCAGGCACGCAGCGGCGGGAAGGTCTCCAGATCCGGTAAAGGCGGGCTCACGCGCGAAGATCCCCTATCTTCTCCGGAACGAAAACGCCTCCGCGGGCGGAGGCGGCGACCAGCATATCCACACGGCGATCAGGGCACCGCGATCGGCGCGGACCACCGCCGGAGCAGCGCGACGAGCCGCAGACCGGTCATGAGCACGGCCGCGGCCGTCATCGGCAACGGTCCGGCCAGGCCGAGCTCTCGCAGGATGGTGACAAGAATCGCTCCGCCGAGGGCGACGATCGCGTAGATGTCACGCTGCAGCACCACCGGGATCTCCCCGGTCAGCAGATCGCGGGCGAGGCCGCCGCCGATCGCGGTGAGCATGCCGATCAGGCACGCGCCGACCGGCGGCACGCCGACGTCCAGCGCCTTGAGCGTGCCGGTGACGGTGAACAGGCCGAGTCCGGCCGCGTCCAGCACCAGCACCGTCCGGCGGAGCCGGGCGAGCTGTGGATGCAGCCAGAAGACGGCGAGCGCGGCCAGGATGGCGGTCACCGCATACCGCCAGTCGGCGAACGCCAGCGGCGGCACCGCCCCGATCACCAGGTCGCGCAGGATGCCCCCGCCCAGCGCGGCCACGAAACCGACGAAGGCCACGCCGAACAGGTCGAGCCGCTTGGCGATCGCGGCCGACGCGCCCGAGGCGGCGAAGACCGCGACGCCGACCAGGTCGCCTACCAGTAGAAAGCTCAGTGCTTCATCGCCTCGTAGATCTCTTTGCACTGCGGGCAGACCGGGGCGCCTTTCTTGGGCGTCCTGGTCACCGGGAACTTCTCACCGCAGAGGGCCACCACGAAGGTGCCCATGACCGCGCTCTCGGCGATCTTCTCTTTCTTGACGTAATGGAACATCTCCGACCCGGTGTCGGCGTCCTTGGTCTCCGGCCGCTCCAGGATCTGCGTGGTCACGACATCAGCCCTTCAGAAGGAAAACCGCCGGCGCCCCCAGCGCGGCGGACGGAATGCAAGCTCCAGCCAGCAAGTCTGACACCTCACGCCGAGACGGTCCAACGTCGGCGAGCCCCGCGGGCGTCGTACCGTAGCTGGCGTGACTGACTTCGCGATTCGATACGGCGAGCACGTGACCCGTGCCCGCCGGGACGGCCGGCCGGTGGTCGCGCTGGAGAGCACGATCATCTCCCACGGTCTCCCCCACCCGGACAACCTGCGGGTGGCACGGGAGATCGAGCAGACCGTCCGGGACAACGGCGCCGTGCCCGCCACCATCGGCATGATCGGCGGCGAGCTGATCGCCGGCCTCGACGACGCCCAGATCGAGCACCTGGCGCTGGCCGAGGGGGTGGCCAAGCTCAGCGTCCGCGACCTGGCGGTCGCCGCGGCCAAGCGGGCCGACGGCGCCACCACGGTCGCCGCCACCAGCGCGGTCGCCGCGGCCGCCGAGATCGGCGTGTTCGCCACCGGCGGCCTGGGCGGCGTGCACCGGGAGGCGAGCGTCACCTTCGACGAGTCGGCCGACCTGGTCACCCTGGCCCGGACGCCGATCGTGGTGGTCTGCGCCGGGGTGAAGTCGATCCTCGACGTGGGCGCCACCCTGGAGCGCCTGGAGACCCTCGGGGTGGCGGTGGCCGGTTACCGCACGAAGCGCTTCCCGGGCTTCTTCATCACCGACGGCGGCTTCGACATCGACTGGGAGCTGGACTCCCCCGAGCAGGTCGCCGACGTGATGCGGGCCCGCACCGACCAGGGGGTCGGGGCCGGCGCGATGATCCTGGCCAACCCGCTTCCGGTCGACGAGCAGCTCGACCGCGCGCTGCACGACCGCACCCTGGCCGAGGGCCTGGAGCTGCTGGCCAAGGAGCACATCACCGGCAAGGCGGTCACCCCGTTCCTGCTGTCGCACTTCCACTCCAGCACCGAGGGGCAGAGCCTCGCGGTCAACGTGCGGATCATCCTGCGTAACGCGGCGCTGGCCGCGCAGATCGCGGCGGCGCACACCCCGGCTCCGGTGGCGCTGGGCTTCTCCGCGTGATCGTTGTCGGCGACCTGGTCACCGACGTTCTGGTGGAGCACGCCGGCCCGATCCAGATCGGGTCGGACACCAACGCCTCGATCACCGTGCGCGGGGGTGGCCAGGCCGCGAACACGGCGGCCTGGCTGGCCCGGGCCGGTCAGGCGGTCACCCTGGTGGCCGCGGTCGGGGACGATCCGGCCGGCCGGGACCGGGTGGCCGAGCTGACGGCGGCCGGGGTGCGCTGTGCGGTGCGCGCGCATCGCGGTGCGCCGACCGGCAGCGTCGTGGTGCTGGCCGGGCCGGCCGAACGCACGATGATCACCGATCGGGGTGCGTCGCTGCTTCTCGATCCGGCCGACGTGGTCGCCGCGATCGCCGCGTCGGACGCCCGCCACCTGCATCTTTCCGGCTATCCGCTGCTGCACGACGGGTCCCGGGCGGCCGGTCTGGCGGCCCTGGCGGCCGCCGCCGAGCGGGGTCTCACGACGAGCGTCGACGCGGCCTCGGCGGCACCGTTGCGGTCGGTGGGGGCGCCGGCTTTCCTGGCTTGGGTACGCGGTGCCGACCTGCTGCTGTGCAACGCGGACGAGGCCGACGTGCTGGCCGGTCCGGGTGACCCCGCCGAGCAGGCCGTCCGACTGACCGCGGGGGTGGCTCAGGTGGTGGTCAAGCAGGGTGCGGCCGGTGCCTGCTGGGCCGGGAACGGTCAGGTTTTCCGGGGGCGCTCCCCACGCGTACCCGTAAAGGACCCCACCGGAGCGGGCGATGCCTTCGCGGCCGGACTCCTCGCCCGCTGGTGTTCCGGCGGCACGCCGGAGGCCGCCCTCGCGGCCGGCGCCGCACTCGGCGCCGAAGCGGTGAGCCGGATCGGCGCCCGCCCCTAACGCTGCTGCTGCTCGCGCTCGGCCCAGTGCTCGCCGTCGATCGTCAAATACTCGATCTCCTCGGCGGGCTGCTCGGCCAGCGCGGCCTGGTGGCGCTCCCGCTCGGCGGCGGCCGACGCGGCCCGCTCGGCCTTGGACTTCGCCGGACGGTCGTTCGCGATGAGGACGGCCGCCCAGGGCAGGAAGACCATGCCGGCGGCACAGAGGATGAGCCAGAACCCCAGCCATGGCGGACGAGCGCTGATCAGGACCGCGCCGGCGATCAGGCAGGCGGCTCGCACGCTCATCATCGTGACGTAGCGGATCTGCCGGCTACGGAACTGTTCGTCCGGACTGCGGGCGGCATCGGTGATCAGGACCGGCTGTTTCTTCACGGTGAGGCACTCCGATCGACCCCCTCATCCTTGCACCGTTCGCACACTCGTGCGCGAATCAGGGTCGGTCGGCCCTTTCCTCCAAGCGCTCGACCACCTCGTCGGCGGTCGCCTGGAGGAAGGCCAGCTCGCCGGGGCTGAACGCGCGGGGCCGGACGTCCAGCCCGCACAGGCCGCCGAGGACGTGACCCGACTGCGACACCAGCGGCGCTCCGGCGTAGGACCGCAGGCCCGCGACGGTGACCAGCGGATTGTCGTGGAACAGCGGATCGGCCTCCAGGTCCTCGATCGTGCGGGCCACCCGCTCGGTGACCAGCGGCTGGCAGAACGCCCACTCCAGCGGCGTACCCCCGGCCTGCTGGATGAACTCCGGCACCGGACCGCGCCCGGCCAGGATCACCTGGGCGTCGTTGAGCAGGGCGTCGACCACGACGTACGGGGTGTCCAGCCGGTGCGCCACCCGATCCACCAGGTCGCGCAGGAACGGGCGCTCGGCCTCCCGGTCGAGTCCGAGCCGGGCGATGTCGACCAACCGGTTCACCGTGCGGATGGCCGGGTGGTAGTCGCTCAGGGCCGAACCGGTCGTCACGAAGTCACCGTCCGGCTCAACGCCTCGTACGTGATCACTCGGACCTTGGTCGAGCGTCCGGCGACCCGGAGAAGATCGCCCACGGTCATCAGGTGCTCGGCGACCCGGCGCAGATCGGCCGGGTCGCTGAGCGGGCGGCGCAGGTTGAGCTCGCGCGCGGCAAGATCCCAGATGCCCTCGGCGAGCGGGTGCCCGAGCAGATCGGCCAGCGCCGACACCGCCTCGCCCTCGGTGGGACAGTCCTGCCCGTACTCGTTGCCCGGTGCCATGCCGATCTCCCCCGTCAGAACAGTTCGATCATCGGGTCGTCGCGTGCGTCGTCCGCTGCCGGCCCATGACATGGCGGGCCCGCAGCTCCTCGACACTTCTCATCCTCTCCCGCAGGCCGTCGGCCGGGAGGGCACCTTCGCCGTAAGCCACCAGATCTTCCGACTGCCAGGCCCGCGTCAATGGCGTTACCTCCGGTCAGGCACCGGGGAGGACCTGCTTGATCACTCCGAGGAGCTGGTCGGGGGCGACCGGCTTGACCAGCCAGCCGGTGACGCCCGCGGTCTTGGCCTCGGCCCGCTTGGCCTGGTCCGACTCGGTGGTCAGCATGAGCATCGGGGTGAAGCGCAGGCCGGGATCCTTACGGGCCTCGCGGACGAAGGTGATCCCGTCCATCTGCGGCATGTTCACGTCGGTGATGATCAGGTCGGGTTTGATGCCCTTACCGAGCTTGTCGAGCGCGTCCTTGCCATGGTTCGCGGTCTCCACCGCGTACCCGGCCTTGGTCAGGATGGGCTTCAGGCTCATCAGCATGGTGGTGGAGTCGTCGATGAGCAGGACGGTGGTCATGACGGATCGCTTTCTTGTCGAATCGGCGCGCCGGAGCTCCCTTCGAGCAGCGGCAGCACCAGCCCGGCCAGGAACGAGTCGGCGGGTGCCGCACTGATCTTCGGCCGGAAACGCATCATTGCCTGAAATGCGCCGGTATGCAGGTGGTTGCACTTTCGCAGGTTGACCCGGGGCTTCGCGGTCCCCCGCAACCAGGCGGCGAAGGGTTCCACCTCGTCGACGGTCACCACCCCGGTCAGGGTCGCGCTGGTGTCACCCAACTCGAGCGGCAAGGCCCAGCACCTCCTTCAGGTTCAGCACCAGCAGCACCAGCCCGTCGCCGAGCAGCGCGGTGCCGGAGAACTCGTCGGCGTAGGCGAGCAGGCCCTCCATCGGCTTGAGGAGCACGTCGACCTCCCGGTGGAACTGCTCGACCAGCAGTCCGACCCGCTGCCCGGCCACGCCGGCGATGACGATCGCCCGATCGGCCGCGGCGTCCGGCCGGCACGGCATCTCCAGGACACGGGCCAGATCTACCACCGGGATCACCTCGCCGCGCAGCACCACCACGTCCTGGTGCAGCACCCGGCCGATCTCGCCGGCCGGCACCCGGACCGACTCCGCCACCAGGTCGACCGGGATGCCGAAGCGCTGCCCGCCCACGCTGACCACCATCACCTGGGTCACCGCCATCGACAGCGGCAGCCGCAGCCGGATCGAGGTGCCGCCACCCGGCTCGGAGCGCAGGGTGACGGTGCCGCCGAGCTTTTCCACACCGGCCCGGACGGCGTCCATCCCGACACCGCGACCGGACAGGTCGGAGATCTCCTCGGCGGTCGAGAAACCCGGCCGGAAGATCAGGTCGAGCGCGTCGGCGTCGCTCAGGCTCCGGGATTCCACCGCGCCGATCAGACCTTTGTCGTACGCCGTCCGCCGCACCCTCGCCGGGTCGACGCCGCGCCCGTCGTCGGCGAAGTCCACCAGCACCGCGTCACCGTCGGCGATCGCGTCCAGGGTGATCCGGGCGGTGGCCGGCTTCCCGGCCGCCCGCCGCTCGCCGGGCGGCTCCACGCCGTGGTCGAGGCTGTTGCGCACCAGGTGCATCAGCGGGTCGGCGAGCGCCTCGATGACGTCCTTGTCGGCCATCGTGTCGTCGCCGGTGACGACCAGCTCGACGTCCTTGCCGAGCCGCCGGCCCAGATCGCGGATCATGCGCGGAAGCCGGGCGAACGCCACCGACAGCGGAAGCATCCGGATGTCCATGACCGCGGCCCGCAGGTCCTCGGCGATCCGGTGCAGGCCGGCGTGCTGGTCCCTGATCCGCTGGGCGAGGTCCCGGCTGCCGAACTCCTCCTCGGCCGCCCGAGCCAGGAACGGGAGGCTGTTCTTGGCCACGTTGAGCTCGCCGGCCAGCTCCATCAGGTGATCGACCTTCGCCTGATCGACCTTGAGAATGCGGCTGCCGACCTGCCCGCCGTCGTCGACCGAGCCCGGCCCCTCCGGCTCTTCCGGCGGCGGGGTGTCGCCGAGGAGCCGGGTGACGGTCGCGGTGAGGGTGACCACGTCGGGCTCGCGGATCTCGACCGGGTCGCCGAGGACGTGGGCCGCGTTGGTGATCGCGTTCGCGACCGAGATCAGGTGCGCGCTGCCGGTCGGGTTGGTGGTGAGGGCGTGCAGGGCGGCGGCGAGCACCGCTCGCGCCTCGGTGACCAGGTCCGGGTCGTCCCCGGAGGCCGGGGCGGCAACCTTGAGGGCTTCGCCGGTCTCGCCCGACAGGTAGCGCTGGATCGCGTCGCCGTCGAGGTCGGCCACCTCGATCTGGTCGCCCACGTAACGGAACAGGTAGCCGATCTCGCCGGCCCCGGCCCGGGCGGCGAAGACGAAGCCGATCAGGCAGGCGTATTCGTCGTGGTCCGCCGGCCATTCGATCGGCTCGATCACGTCCAGGTGCGCGAGGGCCGGAACCTGCCGGATCAGGTGCAGCGGGTCCTCGCCACGGAAGAAGCAGCCGGAATCAGGTACGTACCGGACAAAACGCATTTGCGAAGAGGTCGTGCGCAGCCAGGCGGCGGTGGCGGCCAGCCACTCCTCGTCGACGTAGGCGAGCCAGGCCGGAACCCTGCCCGGCTCGACCGTCGTCGGCTCGGGCGCGGCCTCGCCGCCGATCGGCGTCCGGAGCCGGGTGATCAGGACGGCCGCGTCCGCCGCCGCGGACGGTGGCAGGGACTCGCTGCCGGTGACGTGCGCGAGCCAGCCGCGGATCAGGTCGAACGCGGCCAGCACGTCGTCGGTCATCCCCGAGTCCAGCGGCAGTTCGCCGGCGCGCACCGCGTCGAGCAGGTCCTCCGCCGCGTGCGTGAGCCGGGTCAGCTCCGGGAAGTCGAACAGCCCGGAGGACCCCTTCAGGGTGTGCGCCGCCCGGAACACGTCGTTGATCAGTTCCGGATCACCGGGCGTACGTTCCAGCTCCAGCAGGCCCTCGTCGATCTGGGTGAGCAGGTCGGCCGCCTCGGCCAGGAACTGGGCGAGCAACGCGTTCACCGGGCCGCCACCCGATCCGCCGTCAGCAGCCTCGCGATCCGCACCAGGCGCTCGGGTGGCACCGGCTTGACCAGGTAGAGGTTGGCGCCGGCCGCGTAGGCCCGGTCGGCGTCCCCGGGCCGGTCCTCGGTGCTGATCATGACGACCGGCGCGGGGGTGCCGACCGTGTCCGAGCGCAGTGTCTCGACAAACGTGTAGCCGTTCATCTTCGGCATGTTCACGTCCACCACGAACAGGTCGAACGGCGTGGTCAGCGCCGTCTCGACGGCTTCCAGGCCGTTCGCCGCCTGCACCACCCGGAAGCCGGCCTCGGTCAGCAGGGTGCTGTGGTAGGCCCGCACTGTGGCGGCGTCGTCCACGACGAGCACCTTCGGCTGCGTCTCGGTCATCGCTTCGCTCCGGTCGGTCGTTGATAGACGATGCCCTCCGGCAGGCGGGTCGGGGTGAAGATCGGCGAAATCCGGCTCATCGACTCGGAATGCCCGAGGAAGAGGTACGCGCCGGGCCGCATCGCGCCGTACAGGTTCTCGGCGGCCCGGCGGCTGGACAGGTCGTCGAAATAGATCAGCACATTCCGGCAGAACACCACGTCGAAGTCGCGGAAGGACCGCATGGCCGCGGTGTCGCAGACGTTCACCTGCCGCAGCGTGAGCGCCTCCCGGATGCCGTCGTCGATCTGGTACCGCCCGGCCCCCACCGGGCTGAAATGCCGGGCCAGCCACGGCGCCGGCACCCGCTGCAGCGACCGCTCGCCGTAACTGGCATGCCGGGCCCGCTCCAGCACCTCGCCGTCGATGTCCGCGCCGTGAATCTCCACATCCACGGTGTCGATGTGCGGCCATTCCTCCAGCAGGCGCAGCGCGATCGAGTACGGCTCCTCGCCGCTCGCACAGGGCAGCGAGAGGATCTTGACCGGCCCGGCGATCCGGTCCGGGCCGCCGCGCGCCGCCAGGACCCGGGGCAGCACCGAGTTCAGCAGCGCGTCGAACTGGTAGTCCTCGCGCAGGAAGTACGTCTCGTTGACGGTGAGCTGGCTGATCAGCTCCGGCAGCAGCCCCGGCCGGTCCCCCGTCCGCAGCGCACCGAACCAGGCCGCGAACGTGTCGAAGCCGGCCGCGCGTACGCAATGCTCGATCCGTTTGTCGACGAAGTACCGCTTCGAATCGGCGAACTGGATGCCGGTGCGCCGGTAGAAGTACTCGCGGATCTTCTCGAACTCGGCCTTGGCCAGGCCGGTACCGGTGGCGGCCGAGGTCATCGCAGCGCCGCCTCGACGGTGAACCGCAGGAACGGGTCGTCCGGGAAGCGGCGCACGGCCCGCTGCAGCAGCTCGGCGTGCTCCGGGCCGAGCGACGGGAGCAGCGCGTCGATGGCCGACGCCACCACGTTCGGGTGCGGATCGTCCTTGATCATCACGGCCAGCCAGGTGAGGGCCTCCGGGTGCGGCAGATCGGCGAGCACCCGCGCGCACAGCATCCGTACGTCGTGGTCGGGGTCCTCGAGAAGCCGCGGAACCAGGGCCGGCACCGAGACCGGCATGGCCGCGAGGGCCTCCGCCGCCGCCGTTCGCAACCCGGCGTCCTCGCTGGCCAGATGCACCGCCAGCCCGGCCGCGACCCGGTCGGTGTCATGCCCGGCGAGGGTGGTGAGCATGGCGTCCCGCACGGCCGGCTGCTCCTCGGCCCCGACCCGGTCGAGCAACGGCTCCACCGCGCCGGCCACCCCCTCCAGGCCGAGCGCCGCCACCCGCCGCGCCTCCGGGTCGGCATCGTCGAGCTGCCGGATCAGGTCGTCGGCCGACACGGCCGGCGGTTCCGGCATCGGTTCCGCACTGCGGCGGACGAGTCCCACGGTTTCCCCTTCCCCTCAGTACTCGCTCAACGGACCCAGTCGGCCAGTCGGGAGGCGATCGCGTACGACGGCAGCACCACGCTCGCGCCACCCCGCCGGGCCAGCGCCCCCGGCATCCCCCAGATCGCCGCGGTCTCCTCGGACTCGGCGATGGTGCGGCCACCCGCCCGGTGCACGGCGGTCATCTCGGCGGCGCCGTCGTCGCCCATCCCGGTCAGCAGCGCGCAGACCAGCCGGGCCGGGTCGCAGTGCCGGCGGGCCGTCGCGACCAGCCGGGACACGCTCGGGTGCCAGCTGTAGTCGGCGCCGGACGGCACGGTCTTCACGATCAGGCCGTCGGTACGCCGGGCCACCACCACGTCGGCGCTGCCCCGGCCCAGGTAGATGTGTCCCCGCCGGACCGCCATGCTCCGGTTGACCTCGTGCACCCGCAGCGCACAGAGCTCGTCGAGCCGGCGGGCCAGCGGGCCGGTGAACGCTGCCGGGATGTGCTGGGCCACCACGACCGGCGCGCCGAGCGACGCCGGGAGCTGCGGCAACAGCTCGCTGAGCAGTCGCGGGCCACCGGTCGAACAACCGATCAGGAGCAGATCCACCCCACCCGGGGGCGCGGTGCCGCGAATCGGCGACGGCATTTTCGGCGTACGCCCCGAAGCCGTCCGCCGCAGGTGCGCGCAAGAGGCCGCACGGACCTTGGTGACCAGCTCGCCGGCCACCTCCTCGAGGTTCGCCGAGGCCGTCCCGCCCGGCTTGACCACGTAGTCGACCGCCCCCAGTTCCAGAGCCTCCACGGTGACCTGCGTGTACCGCTCGGCCAGCGACGACACCACGACCACCGGGGTGGGCTGCCGCGCCATGATCTCGGCCAGACAGGACAGGCCGTCCATCACCGGCATGGTCAGGTCCAGCGTGATCACGTCGGGCCGCAGTCGACCCAGTTGGTCGAGCGCGTCCGCCCCGTTGCGCGCGGTGTGCACCTCGAACTCGCCGTTCCAGGCCGGGCCCGGCCCGGTCAGGATCGTCCGCAGCGCGCGGCGCATCAGCGCCGAGTCGTCGACGACCAGAACCGAGGTGGTCACTGTCGCTCGCCTCAGATGCTCGCAAGAGCCTCGTCCAGGGCCCTGGTCTCCGGCACGGCCAGCAACTGGTCCAGCTCCACCAGCAGCAGCAGGCGCTGCTGGGCCGCCAGGTTGGCCACCCGCGACACCATCCGGGCCTGGCCGGCCGTCAACTCCGGGGCCGGCTCCAGCAGGTGCCGGCCGACCCGGGCGACTTCGGCCACCGCGTCCACCACGAAACCGGTGCGCACGCTGCCGCGGGTCAGCACCACGATGCGCCGGCGGTCGTCCGAGGCGGTGCGCGGGAGGCCGAGCCGGGTCCGCAGGTCGACCACCGGCAGCACCGTTCCGCGCAGGTTGACCAGGCCCTCGACGAAATCGCTGGTCCGCGGCACCCGGATCAGGACGTCCGGCACCCGGATGATCTCCTGCACGGCGTCGACGTCGACCGCGTACTCCGCACCGGCCAGCCGGAACACGACGAACATCTCCTCGTCGTCCGGGTTCTCGGTCGTCCGCGCCGGTTCCCCCGCGCTCGGCTGCTCCGCGCCCGGCTCCTCGCCGCCCGGCTGGCCGGCGACCTGGGCGAACATCCGGTCCACGCTGAGCACCGACACCAGGCGATCGCCGTCGTCGAGCCGGCACACCGCATCGATCTCGCCGGGCCGGCCGTCACCCGCCGGCAACGGCGGCGGCGGGGCGACCAGCCGGCGCGGGACCCGCAGCACCTCGCGCACGGTGTCCATCACGACGCCGACGGCTCCGCGGCCGGGGAGCGAGACGACCACGATCCGGTTCGGTGGCCGCGGGCCGGCGACGGGCAGGCCGACCATGCGGCGCATGCTCACCACCGGCAGCAGGCGGCCACGCAGGTCGATCATGCCGAGAAGCCGGTCGTCCGCGCTCGGCACGTGCCGGACCGACTCCGGGGCCTGGACGATCTCCTGCACCCGGTCGATCGGGAAGGCGTACTCCTGACCGCCGACCGCGAAGCTGACCAGCTCGAGCGTGTCGCTCTCGTCCTCGTCGACGACCATCCGCGTGCCTCAGCCGGCGATCTGGAGCTCATCGGCGAGAGCCGCGATCTCCTCGATGGCGGCGGCCAGGTCCTCGGCACCCATCGCCTGCTCGCGGGCCGCGGTGGACGCCTGACCGGCCAGCTGCTCGGCCTGGTCGGCCGAGGTGGCGATCTGCTCCAGGCCGGCCTTGACCTCGGCCAGCACCGCGGCGATCTGCTGCGCCGACGTACGCACCTCGTCGTTACCGATCCGGACCTGCCGGATGTCCCGCTCGATCTCCTCCAGCCGGGCGGTGGTGACCTTGGCCGCCTCCACCTCGGCCAGCGCCTCCCGGCTGGTCCCCTCCAGATCCCAGCGCACCTGCACGACCCGGTCCTGCACCGACTTGACCAGGTCCTTGATCCGGTCGGCGTTGTCGGCCGAGTCGCGCGCCAGGCTGCGGATGTCGGTCGACACCACCGCGAAGCCCTTGCCGAACTCGCCGGCCCGGGCCGACTCGACCGAACCGTTCACGGCCAGCATGTTCGTCTGGATCGAGAGGGTCGCGATCGCGTCCACGATCTTGTCGATCCGCCGCGAGATCTGCTCGAGCGCGGTGACCTTGCGAACGTTCTCGATGCCCTCCCGGGCGGCCCGGCCGATCGCCTCGATCATCGACCCGACCGCGGCCTTGTTGGTGACCAGCAGCGCCAGAATCTGATCGGCCCGCATCACGGCGGCACCGCCGCGCGCCTCCGACAGCTGCGCCCCCTGTTCGATCCGGGCAATCTCCTCGGCGGTCTGCAGCCCCTTCTCGGCAGCCATCCGCGCCCCGGTGTCGATCTCGTTGATCGCGGTGTCGATCTGCCCCGCCGCCCGGTTGATCTCCTCCACCGCGGCGGACAGCTCCTCGGCCGCGCCGGCCACGTCGTCGGCGTTCTCCGCGATGTCGACGCTGCCGCGCAGGCTCTCCGCGATCTCGGCGAGCAGCTCGGCGGCCAGTTCGCTCTGCCGCAACGCCTGGGTCTGCTCACTGACCGTCTGCAGCGACTGCTCGCAGGCCGCGGACTGCTGCTCGGCCGCCGCCGCGATCTCCTCGGAACGGGTCTTCGCGACGGCCGTGGACTGTTTGACCTGCTGGGCGGCCACCGCCATCTCGGCCGCGCCCTCCATGATCGAGCCCATGTCGCCCCGGATCGTCTCCAGCTGAGCGGCGATGCTCCGCCCTTTCACGACCTCGCCCCGGGCCCGCTCGGCGGACGACTGCACCCCCGTGGCGATGTCGGTGACGCCCGCCCGCACCTCGTCGATCAGGTCCCGGATCTGCCGGGCGCTGCGCTCACTGGTCTCGGCGAGCGTGCGCACCTCGTCGGCGACCACCGCGAACCCTCTGCCGTGCTGCCGCGCCCGGGCCGCCTCGATCGCCGCGTTCAGGGCGAGCAGATTCGTCTGGTCGGCGATGTGCGCAACGGTCTTGACGATCTCCCCGATCTCGTCGGCCTGCTTCTCCAACTCGGTGATGGTGCCGACGGAGGCGGTCTGCCGGTTGGCGGCGCTCTCGACGTTGGCGAGCAGCCCGTTGATGCCGCCGCGGGTCTCGTTCAGCAGGTTCTGCAGGGCCAGGCTGAGCTCGGCGACCTGCTGGGTGATCTGCTCCTGACTCTCGATCCGCTCCTCGACCTGGTTCATCGCGGCCAGACTCTGCTGGGTGGCACCGGACGCTTCCTCAGCCCCCGCGGAAATCTGCTGCATCGACTCGGTGAGCTGCCGCGAGGCCTCGGCGGCCTGCGCGTTCTGCGCGGAGATCTCGGCGGTGGCCGACGCGATCCGCTCAGCGGCTTGCTGCTGCTTGGCAACAGCCCGAGCCCGCCGCCGCCCGGCCTCGGTGTCCCCACCAGGCGAAGACCGCCCACCTTGCCCGTCCGCATCACGAGCCGACCGACCGGCGTTGCTTTCCCCACCGCGGCCAAGCCGCCCGGCGTGACCTTCCCCATCACGAGCGAGCCCTCCGGCGTGGCCCTCCCCGCCGCGAGCCGATCGGAGGGCTTGGCCTTCGCCGCCACGAGCAGGGCGGCCGGAGGCCGAACCGGCCGTCGATCGACCCGCTCGGCCATGATCGGCACGCCCGTTCGAGGAACTCGCGGTCAAGGGCATCGGGGTGATCTCCCCTTGCATCGGCGGTGCCCGACCGTGCCGCGCACGCCAGTTTCACCGGAGTCCTCGGGGAACACCGCATCCCTGGCCCAGCGTCGTGGCAGCCGCTTTGCGCCCACCCACGATCAGGTGACGCTGAACTTCCCCCGCCTACCCGCAAATCCTGGCACCGTCAGCGACGCCGCCGAGGCAAAATGCACCACCTTGAATCAGCACCACCGGCCCACACCGACGGCGGGGCGTCAGGCCTTGGCCGCGGCCTTCATCTCCTTCTTGTAGGCGCGCACCTTGCCGAGCGACTCCCCGTCGACGATGTCGGCCACCGACTTGAACGAGCCGGCCTCGCCGTAGCCGCCCGCCGCCTCCCGCCAGCCCTCCGGCTGCACCCCGTACTGCTTGCCGAGCAGAGCAACGAAGATCTGCGACTTCTGCTTACCGAACCCCGGCAGCGCCGCCACCCGCTTGAGCAGTTCCTTGCCATCCGCGGCCCCCGACCAGAGACCGACGGCCTCCCCGTCGTACTCCTCGACGAGCGCCCGGCACACCTCTTGCACCCGGGCCGCCATCGCCTTGGGGAACCGATGCAGGGCCGGCGGCGTAGCGAAGATCGCAACCAGCGCCTCCGGCTCGAACTCGGCCAACTCGACCGCGGTAGGTGCATGCCCGAGCCGCTGAGCAAGCACCCAGGGCGAGCTGAACGCCTTCTCCAGCGGGATCTGCTGATCAAGCACCATGCCGATGAGCAGCGCCAGGGGATCGGTGGAGAGCAGCTTGTTGGCCTCGGCGTCGATCGGCAGGCTGAGCGTCATGCCCCTATCTTGCCGCTAACCCATCAGCCCCGGTCCAGACGCCCACCCCCATCCGCACGGCGACATCACCGGACCCCGGTTTCGTAGACGATCATCACCAGCTGAGCCCGATCGCGAGCGCCCAGTTTGGCAAGAAGGCGCCCGACGTAGGTCTTGACCGTCGCCATGCTCAGGTGAAGCCCGGCGGCGATCTCCTCGTTCGACCGGCCGGCGGCAGACGGGCGGGCCACGGCCGGTGCGTGGTCAGGCGTTGAGGAAGTCGCGGAGCGGGTGGTCGGCCAGCGACGTCAGCCGGACGTCCGCGCCGTCCAGGGCGAGGCCGGCGGTCATCGGGTTGGGCACGGCGACGCAGTACAGGCCGGCTGATTTCGCGGCGAGCACGCCGTTCGGCGAATCCTCGACCGCCACCGCCTCGCCGGGTTGCACACCGAGTTCGGCGACGGCCAGTTCGTACAGGTCAGGGGCCGGTTTGCTGTGTTCGACCCGGTTCCGGGTGGCCAGCACCTCGAAGCGGTCGCGCAGACCGAGTGCGTCGAGGAAGCGCGACACCCAGACGATGCCCGAGCTGGAGGCCAGCCCGATCCGCACGCCGAGGTCGCGGGCTTCGTCGAGCCAGGCGACGACGCCGGCGCGCGGTTCGGCGGCCGCCATCAGCCGGTCGAAGTGGGCATGGCGGGCCGCGCGGATCGACGGCCGGTCGATCGGGTTGCCGATGAGGGTCTCAAGGTGGCGGTACGGGTCGAAGCCCGAGTCGGTGGTGCCGATCGCCTGCGCCCACACGGCCTGGTCGAGGGGCACGCCGTGGGCGGAGTACACCTCCTGCCACGAGACGAACTCGGGTGTCTCGGTGTCGAGAATCGTTCCGTCCAGGTCGAAGATGATCGCTTTCCGCACCCGGGCATCATGCCTCGACGCGTCAACGGGAGACACGGCGCCGGCGGCTCGATCGGGCCGGCGGTGGGTGTGCAGCGACGCTCGCGGCGGGCACCGATGTCGACCAGCTTCAGGACGCGAACACCACCACCGGTGACGCGACCACGGGTGCGATGGAGACGCCGGTCGACGGGTACACGAGCGACGCCAGCAGCAACGCGGTCGACTGACGGGGAGACGGACGCTACCGTCGGCCGGGTGACGGATCTGGAACTGTTCGCCGCGGGGCGCGAGGCGGATGTGTTCGCGCTGGACGGGAACCGGGTTCTGCGGCGCTACCGCACCGGGATGGACGTGGCCCGAGAGGCCGAGGTCATGGCGTATGTCGGCGGGCTCGGCTTCCCGGTGCCCGAGGTGTATGCCGCCGCAGGCACCGACCTGGTCATGGAGCGGCTGGACGGGCCGACCCTGGCGCAGGCGGCGCTCACCGGCGAGCTGTCCATTCCGGACGGCGTCGCCATCCTGGCCGACCTGCTACGCCGGCTGCACGACCTGCCACCCCGCGGCGGCACGAGCGGGGACACGATCGTTCATCTGGATCTGCATCCGGAGAACGTGCTGCTCACCCGGCGCGGGCCGGTGGTGATCGACTGGTGCAACGCCGGTGATGGGCCGGGAGACCTGGACACGGCGCTCAGCGCGCTGATTCTCGCTCAGGTGGCGATCGGGTCGATCGAGCATCCGCTGGGCACCGAGGCCGGCGCCATGGTTGACCTGTTCCTGGAGCTGGCGCCCGGGGATCCGCTCCGGCTGCTCGACGACGCGGCGGCCTTCCGGCGCCGGCAGCTCACGATGTCGCCGGACGAGCTCGCGATGATCGATGCGGCCACCGCTCGGGTGCGGACCGCGGCCTGACGCCCGCCGGCCGGCGACGGGTGGCAGGCAACGGGTGGCAGGCGCCAAAACGCCCGGCGGTAGGGGAGGTGCCGCCGGGCGGATCGGGTTGTCTGGCCGGGATCAGCCGGCGTAGGCCTCCAGGCGGGAGGCGCGCTCCGGGTCGCGGAGCTTCAGCATGGTTACCTTTTCGATCTGGCGGATGCGCTCGCGGCTCAGGCCGAACTCGCGGCCCACCTCGTCGAGGGTGCGCTGGCGGCCGTCGTCGAGGCCGAAGCGCAGGCGGATGACCGCCGACTCGCGCTCGGACAGGGTGGCGAGGACGATTTCCACCTCGTTGCGAAGTTCGCCCTGGCCGACCGTGGTGGCCGGGTTGTTGGCGTCGACCGCGGCGACGAAGTCACCGAGGGCGCTCTCGCCGTCCTCGCCGACGGCCTGGTCGAGGCTGACCGGCTCGCGGTCGTAGGAGATCAGCTCGATCACCTGGAACTCGGGGACGGCCATCGCCGTGGCGATCTCGGCGATGCTCGGCTCGCGGCCGAGGGTGGCGGCGAGGTCGCGGCGGGCCCGGACCATGCGGTTGACCTGCTCGACCATGTGGACCGGGATGCGGATCGTGCGGGCCTGGTCGGCCATCGCCCGGGTGATCGCCTGCCGGATCCACCAGGTGGCGTACGTGGAGAACTTGTAGCCCTTGGTGTAGTCGAACTTCTCGACCGCCCGGATCAGGCCCAGGTTGCCCTCCTGGATGAGGTCGAGGAAGGCCATGCCACGACCCGTGTACCGCTTGGCGATGCTGACCACCAGGCGGAGGTTGGCCTCGAGCAGGTGGTTCTTGGCGGCCTTGCCCTCGGCGATGATGACGCGGAGGAGCGGTGTGAGGTCGTCGCCGGCACCGGCCAGCTTCTCCTCGGCGTACAGGCCGGCTTCGATGCGCTTGGAGAGTTCGACCTCCTCGACGGCGGTCAGCAGGCGAGTGCGACCGATGCCGTTGAGGTAGGCGCGGACCAGATCCGCGGAGACGCCACGCTCGTCCGTCGCGTCCAGGTCGGTCAGGAGCTCGACACCGTCCGTCATGCTGTTGGTGTCATCCGCCGTCTTCATCATCTGCAGGACCACCTTTCAGTCCCCTCCCCGCTGGTAACCGTCGTATGCGTCCCAGCCGCATTCGTTCCGGTGATCGATAGCTTGGCCCGGGACGCGTTAAGCGGAGGTGAGGCAAGCGTCCAGGTGGCATGAATCAGGGAGAACCCTGAGGTCGCCAAGCCGACACGTGGGCGGAATGCCGGTTCTGGGGTGTTGTCGAGCGCCGATAGTGTTTCTGAAACGCTCCTTAGGAGGATTCGGTTCGATGGTCTTCAAGCGAATGATGCAGGCGCTCGGTGTGGGCGGCCCGTCGGTGGAGACGGTGCTGACCAACCCCAACTGCCGGCCCGGCGGCTTCCTGGAGGGGCAGGTGCACGTCCAGGGCGGCGACCACGCGGTCGATGTCGAGTACCTGGCGGTCGGCCTGATGACCCGGGTCGAGGTGGAGAGCGGCGACAGCGAGTACAACACCGACCAGGAGTTCCACCGGCAGCGGCTGACCGGTTCGTTCCGGTTGGAGCCGAACGCCCGGCATGACGTGCCGTTCCGGTTCGACGTGCCGTGGGAGACGCCGATCACCGAGGTGTACGGGCAGCATCTGCACGGCATGACGATGGGCCTGTCCACGGAGCTCGAGGTGGCCCGGGCGGTGGACAAATCAGATCTGGACGCGGTGGCGGTGCATCCGCTGCCGGCCCAGGAGCGCCTGCTCGACGCGCTGCTCCGGCTGGGCTTCCGGTTCAGCCGGGCGGATGTCGAGCGCGGCCGGGTGTACGGGGTGGATCAGCAGCTGCCGTTCTACCAGGAGATCGAGTTCCACCCGCCGTCGGCGTACGCGAGCGGGATCAACCAGCTGGAGCTGACGTTCATCGCGACGCCGCAGCGCCTGCAGGTCGTCCTGGAGATCGACAAGCGGGGCGGGTTCCTCAGCGAGGGGCACGACGCGTTCGGCCGGTTCGACGTCGACTACGCGACCGTCGACCAGGTCGACTGGGCCGGCCAGCTGGACAACTGGCTGCGGCAGTCGGCCCAGCGCCGCGGCCTGTTCTTCTGACGCGACGAACCTAGAGCTCCAGCAGGAGCGTGCGCGGCCCGACGTTCACGCTGGAGACCAGCATGTGGGCCTGGAAGCGCCCGGTCTCGACCGTGGCGCCCCGGGCCCGCAGTGCCTCCACGAACGCCGTCACCAGCGGTTCGGCGACGGGGGCGGGGGCGGCGGCACTCCACGTCGGGCGGCGGCCCTTGCGGCCGTCGCCGTAGAGGGTGAACTGGCTGACCACGAGCAGCGGCGCGCCGATGTCGGAGGCGGACTTCTCGTCGTCGAGGATGCGCAGGTCGTACGTCTTGCGGGCCAGCTCGGACGCCGTGGCGGCGGTGTCGTCGTGGGTGACGCCGAGCAGGACCAGCAGCCCGTCCTCGATCTTGCCGACCACCTCGTCGTCGACGGTCACACTCGCCTGGCTCACGGTCTGCACCAATGCACGCACGGAAAAGACCTTCTCACGGGTTGCGCAGGCGGCGCGGGCCGGTGTCCGGCCGGGACGCGGGCAGGCCGATCTCGGTGGCGGCGTGCAGCACGGAGATGCCGTCCGGCCGGGCGAGGACCGGGTTGAGCATGAGCGAGCGTAGCCGCGGATGGTCGTCGGCGAGCCGCCCGACCCGCAGGAGCAGGTCGATGAGGGCGTCCCGGTCGACCGGTGCCGACCCGCGGTAGCCGTGCAGCAGCGGCGCCGCCCGCGGCTCGTCGACCAGGGCTTCGGCGGCCCGGTCGGTGAGCGGCGCGGCCCGCCAGGCCAGGTCGCCGAGCAACTCGCTGGCCACCCCGCCGAGCCCGAACCCGACGACCGGACCGAACGCGGGATCGTCGATGACCTCGACGGTGCAGGCCACCCCGGGGGCCACCATGCTCTGCACGAGAACGTCCCGCCCGAAATTTCGGGACAAATCATCGTAAGCGGCACGAACGTCGTCGGAGTCAGCCAACGCGAGCCGGACGGCCCCGAGGTCGATGCGATGCCGCAAAGCTCCGCCGGCGGCCTTGAGCGCCACCGGATACCCGAGCGAGCCCGCGGCCGAGAGAGCCGCGGAAAGCGAGCTGCACAGCGTGGACGGCTCGACCGCGATCCCATAGGCCGCGAGCAGCGAGGACGGTGGCCCGGAGAGATCGGCGGCGGACGGATCCACGTCGGACAAAAGCGGAATAACACCCGGCGGGCGCCGCAACCAGTCCGCATAGGTGGCGACCCGCCCGAGAGCCCGGACGGCTTCCTCCACCGACGGATACGACGGCACCCGGGACGACAGGTTGCCCAGCAGGAAGGTGGCCACGGTCGGCTTCTCCCCCGCCAGCGCGACGCTGGCCAGGGCGGCCGCGAAGTCCGCGTCCTCGTCCGGGAGCTGGCCCGGCAGCGGCGGCGCGAAGACCACCACGAGCGCGTCGGCCCGGTCGTCGACGGCGGCGTCGGCCAGCGCGTCGGCGAAGTCGTGCGCCCCCGCCTCGGGGCTGATGTCGTGCGGGTAGCCGTCCGCCACGGTCAGCCCGTTGCCGCGGCAGGCGGTGACGGCCAGCTGGGACAGCGCCGACGAGTTCCCGACCACGGCGACCCGCCGCCCGGACGGCAGCGGCTGATGCGCGAGCAGCAGCCCGACGTCGAACATCTCCTGCACGGTGTCGACCCGGATGACGCCGGAGCGGGCGAACAGGGCGGTGACCGCGTGCGCGTCCGGCCCGGGCAGGCCGCCGGAGAGGCCGGGCGGCCGGGTGGCCGACGCGACCGCGACCACCGGCTTGACCCGGGACATCCGCCGGGCGAGCCGGGCGAACTTCCGGGCGTTGCCGAAGGTCTCCAGGTAGAGCAGCACGACGTCGGTGCCCGGGTCGTCCCGCCAATACTGCAGAAGGTCGTTGCCGGAGACGTCGGCCCGGTTGCCGGCCGACACGAAGCTGGACAGCCCGAGGCCACGCCGGTCGGCCTCGGCCAGGAGGGCGACCCCGAGCGCCCCGCTCTGACTGAAGAACCCGACACGGCCGGCCGCCGGGAGTCGGGGCGCGAGCGTCGCGTTGAGGCGTACACCCGGCTCGGTGTTGGCAATCCCCATGCTGTTGGGCCCCACCACGCGCAACCCCGCGGCATGCGCGCTCTCCACCAGTCGCCGCTGGGCGGCGGCGCCCGCCTCACCGGCCTCGGCGAAGCCGGCCGAAACCACCACCACCCCACCGGCGCCGCTGGCGGCGGCGTCCGCCACCGCGACCGGCACGCTGCGCGGCGGCACCGCGATCAGCGCGAGATCGACGTCGACCCCGGCGTCCGCCGCCGATTTGTAGGCCGGCAGGCCGGCCACCCGCTTGGCCCGCGGGTTGACCGCGATGATCGTCCCGGTGTAGCCGCCGTCGCGCAGGTGGCCGAGCATGGCCGCGCCGATGCCCTGACCGCTGGCGCTGGCGCCGTAGACCGCCACCGCGCGCGGGGCGAGCAGCCGCGCGATCGACCGCGCCTCGGTGCGGTGCTCGCGGAACTCCTGCACCTCGCGGGACTTCTCGGTGGGCGCGATCGGGAATTCGAGGTGCACCACCCCGTCGGCGTATTTGCGCTGCACCTGGTAGCCGAAGTCGCTGAAGACGCGGAGCATGCCGCCGTTCTCCGGCAACACCTCGGCGACGAAGCGGGTGATCCCGTTCTCCTGGGCGGCGGAGGCGAGGTGTTCGAGCAGCACCGACCCGATGCCGCGGCCCTGGTGGGCGTCCTCGACCACGAACGCGACCTCGGCCTCGGGCGCGTCGGCGCCGAGCCGTTCGTAGCGGCCGACCGCGGTGATCTGCGCGCCGCTGACGATGACGAACGCCTCGCGGTCCTGGTGGTCGACGTTGACGAAGCGCTTCAGATCGCGTTCCGGAATCCGCGGATAGGGCGAGAAGTAGCGCAGGTAGCGGGTGCGGTCGCTCATCCGGGAGTGGAAATCCACGATGGCCGGTGCGTCCTGGGGACGGATCTGCCGCAGGTGGACGGCGGTGCCGTCGGAGAGCAGTACGTCCGCGTTCTTCTCCATGTCGCGCTCCGTCAGTCGCGGGGGTCATGGGGGTCGAGGCCGTGCAGCGGGAAGACCGCCGTCCGGGTGGCGAGGATGGCCCGGTCGACGGCGTCGGGGGTGGTGCCGGGCTCCCAGGTCTGGGCCTCGGGCTCGGTGCCGTCGGTCATCGTGGCCGGCACGACACCGCGCGGGCAGCGTTCGGCGGCGAGCTTGCGCCAGGCGGCCGGGGTCGCGACGGCCGGGTCGAGCGGATCGCCGGTGGCGACCGCGAGCAAGTGCGTCCAGGCCCGCGGCACCACCTCGACCAGCGCGTATCCGCCGCCGCCGAAAGTGACCCAGCGCCCGTCGCAGAGTTCGTCGGCCAGGTCGCGCATGGCCAGGTAGGTGGCGCGCTGGCCGTCGACGGTCAGGCGCAGGTCGGCGAGCGGGTCGAGGCGATGGGCGTCGGCGCCGCACTGACTGAAGATGATCTCCGGGGCGTAGGCGCGGAGCACCGACGGGACGATGGCGTGGAAGGCGCGCAGCCAGGCCGCGTCGCCGGTGCCGGGCGGAAGTGCCACGTTGACCGCGGTGCCGGCCGCATCCGGGCCGCCGGTCTCGTCGGCGAAGCCGGTGCCGGGGAAGAGCGCGAGCGGCGTCTCGTGCAGGCTGATCGTGAGCACCCGCGGGTCGTTGTAGAAGGCGGCCTGGACGCCGTCGCCGTGGTGCACGTCGACATCCACATAGGCCACCCGCTGGGCGCCCTGGTCGAGGAGCCGGGCGATGGCGACGGCGGGGTCGTTGTAGACGCAGAATCCGGCCGCCCGGGACGCCATCGCGTGGTGCAGGCCGCCGGACACGTTGACCGCTCGCAACGCCGTACCGTGCCAGACGGCCTCGGCCGCCGCGATGCTGGCGCCGCAGATCTTGGCCGATGCCTCGTGCATTCCGTCGAAGACGGGATTGTCGTCCGTGTTCAGACCCCAGCCGCGGAAGAACGGGTCGGCGGGGGCGAGCCGGACGGCGTCGAGGTAGTCCTGATGGTGGACACGGAGCAGATCCGCCTCGCCCGCCGGTCGAGGTGTGATCATTTGCACCCCGGGCCGGTCCAGGATGCCGAGCTCACGGGCCAATGCCATGGTCAGCTCGACCCGCACCGGGTTGAGCGGGTGGTCACCCATGTCGTAGTCGAGCAGGGCCCGATCCCACACCACGGCAGTCGTCCGGTCAGCCATGCCCGTCATGCTCCCACGGTGCGTGCGGAGGCACCGCTGTCAAGCCCTGGTAACGAGGTAATATCGCTGCTTGGGAGGGCCGCACCTTGAATGATCTTGTCGACACTACGGAGATGTATCTCCGCACCATCCTCGAGCTCGAGGAGGAGGGTGTCCCGCCGCTGCGTGCTCGGATCGCCGAGCGCCTGCACCAGAGCGGTCCTACGGTCAGCCAGACGGTCGCGCGCATGGAGCGCGACGGGCTGCTCACCGTCGAGGGCGATCGTCACCTCGTTCTCACCGCGGCCGGCCGGGTGGCCGCCGTGGCCGTCATGCGTAAGCACCGGCTCGCCGAGCTGCTGCTGGTCAATGTCATCGGGATGCCTTACGAGGAGGCGCACGAGGAAGCCTGCCGGTGGGAGCACGTGATGAGCGACTCGGTCGAGCGCAAGGTCTACGAGCTGCTCAACCGGCCGACCCGCTCGCCGTACGGTAATCCGATTCCCGGTCTTGACAAGCTGGGCGGGGGCGAGGAGTCGCTGAGCAGCACGGGCGAGCGCAACCTGGCCTTCCCGGGCCTGACCGGCAGCGTCGTGGTCAGCCGCATCTGCGAGAGCGTGCAGACCAACGCCGACGTGCTGCGCCAGCTGCACGCGGCCGGCATCGACCCGGGCACGACGGTGACCGTGGCGCAGGAGCGCGACGCGGTGACCATAGACCGCTCGGGTGACAAGATCCGCCTGCCACGCGAGGTGGCTTCCCGGGTCTTCGTCGCAGCGCACTGAAAGCACCAAGGCTCAGCCTGCGGTCGTGTCCATCGCTTTGGCGAGGTCGAGCAGTTTGGCGTTCATGGCGGTCACGTCGGCGGCCTTGGCCGTCTTGGCGAACGTGTAACGCAACGTCTGCAACTGCTTGGCCTCGCTCAGCCAGCCGATCTCGATGACCGGCCCGTGCGCACCGCCGGCGGCCGTGTTGAGCCGATAACCGGCCTTACCGAGCCCCTTGAGCGTGGTCGACTTGTCCGGTTTGAGGTCGGAGTTGAACAGCTTCGCGTCGGCCTGGGTGCTCTCCACGACGCTCAACGCGAGGTCGGGGTAGTCGTTGGCGACGGTCTGCACGACGCAGGTGGACGTGTCGTCGACCTGGTCGGACGCGGCCACCTCGAACTTGATCCCGATCTTGGATTTGATGAAGTCGTAATCCCAGAGGATGCAGGCGCCCCCGGCCGAGGCGGCCGGCTGCTCGACGAAATCCACCGGCCCCAATGCCTCATCGGCCGATTTGTCCTTTTTGTCACAGCCGCCGAGGGCAAGAAGCGCAACGGCGCCGAGCACGACAAAACGTGAACGCACGTCACCCTCCCGAGAGTTTTCGGGGAGAACCGTACTTTGCCCGGCCATGACACGAAAGGCCGCGACAGGCACCATTCGGGCACGCACCGTGACTTGACACGTGGCGTCAAGTAGCACGAGGATCAACGCCCGTGGACCTTGTCGAGCAGATCGTGCGCCTTCTCGACGTACGCCTGCTCGACCCGCTCGAGGTGTTGCTCGAGGGCGACGACGCGGTCGATGCCCTGCGGCACATCGTCGCGCTGCGCGCCCGCCGCTGGGCCGGCACCCTGCGGGACGGCACCGACCGGGAGGCCACCCTCGCGGCCGCCCGCCTGATCGCCACGCTCTACCCGAGCGACCGCGCCTTCGACCCGCCGCCGGAGTGGTGGGCCACCCCGCTCGGCCAGGTCATCGCCGCCCGGGCCGGGCACCCGTGGGCCGATTCGGTCTCCTATGCCACCGCCGGCGCCATGCTCGGCATCACCCGCCAGGGCGTTCACGACCTGGTGCGGCGCGGCCGCCTGCCCCGCCACCCCGACGGCGGCGTGCCGTCGGCTGCCATCCGCGACCGCCTGCGTGCCCGCGATTCCCGAGGAGAACCCGTGATCAACGATCGACTTGTCGATGCCGGAGAGCTGCCGATCGCGATCCGCGACTTCGGCGGCGACCAGCCGCCGCTGCTGCTCCTGCACGGCGCCGGCGGCAACCTCGCCCAGCTCACCACGCTCGCCCGCGCGCTGCGCCCGCACCACCGGGTGATCACCATGGATCTGCGCGGGCACGGCCGCTCCGGCGACGGGACGTGGACGTGGGACGCGGCGCTGGGCGACTTGGCCGCGGTGTGCGTGCAGATGGAGCTGGACCGGCCGGCGGTGGTGGGTCACTCGCTGGGCGGCATGCTGGCGGCCCTGTGGGGGCAGCGGCATCCCGAAACTCCCGGTGTGGTCAGCCTCGACGGCAACCCGCCGCCGACCCGGCCCGAGCACCTGCCTGGCCTCGACCCGCAGAAGGCGGCAGTCGAGCTGGCCCGCCTGCACGAGATCTTCGACCGGATGGAGGCTCTCGGCGGCCGCGTCATCCCCGCCGATCAGCTGCCCGACCTGGTGGAACGCCAGCAGGCGGCGGCCCGCGACATGGGCGCGAACGAGAAGGTGTGGATCGAGGGCTTCCGCCGCAACCTGGTGCACGAGAACGGCGAAACTTCCACCCGGCCGTCCGCCGCGACCACGTCCCAGCTGCGCACGCTGATGAACGACCTGGACCTGGGCCCGGTCTACGCCGCCACCACCTGCCCCGAGCTGCTGGTGCTGCCGACCCGCGACCTGCCCGAGCAGGAGCCGTTCGCCGACCTCTACGCCGCGCACCGCCGCTACGTGGTCGAGCAGGCCAAGTTCGCCGGCCACCCGCGGTACATCTCGCTCGCCGACACCTCGCACGCCATGGTGATCGAGCAGCCGACCGTCCTCGCCGACCTGATCACCGACTTCCTCAGTTCCAACCGCTGAAAAACCTACAACCTTTTTGGGTACGACGTTGTCCCGGAACCCGCCGCGCAGTGTGCGCTCACTGCCACGAAAGGCCGTGCGCCCGCTGCGGCCAGGCGGCCCCGAGCGCCCGCTACGCGGGCTTGAGCGGCCTCGCCGCGCCCGAGGCGAACAGGCCGATGGCCAGCGCGACCAGGGCGCAGAGGATGGCGTTGAGGACGCCGAGGTGCTGGGCCAGCAGGCCGATCAGCGGCGGGCCGGCCAGGAACGCGCCGTAGCCGATCGAACCCGCCACCGAGACCCGGATCGCCGCCCGCGCCGGGTCGTCGGCGGCCGCGCTCATCCCCACCGGGAAGCCCAGCGATGATCCGGCTCCCCAGAGCAGGCCGCCGAGCAGGGCAACCGGCACGCCGAGGCCGGAGACCACCAGCAGCAGCCCGGTGATGCCGGCCGCGACGGTGCCACGCAGCACGGCCACCCGGCCCCAGCGTTCGATCGCGTAGCCGCCGAACAGCCGGGACAGGGTCATCGCGACGACGAACGACCCGTACCCGACGGCGCCGATCGTCTCGCTCGCGCCGTAGCCGTCGACCAGGCTGATCGCGAGCCAGTCGTTGGCGGTGCCCTCGGCGAACCCGAAGCCCAGCATGATCAGGCCGATGAGGACGGTGCGGGGTTCGCGCCAGGCCTGGCCGACGCTCATCGCGGGCCGGTGGCCGGGTGGGATCGGATGATGCGGGAGGAACATCCGTACCGTCGGAAAAGTCACCGAAGCCGCCAGCGCCGCGGTGAGATAGAGCTGCGCCCAGATCGGCAGGCCGCAGGCCGCCGCCAGGGCGCTCGCGCCGGCGCCGAGCACCGTGCCCAGGCTGAACCCGGCGTGGAAGCGCGGCATGATCGTGCGGCCGAGGCGGCGTTCGACGTCGGCGCCCTCGACGTTCATGGCGACGTCCCAGGCGCTGTTGCCCGCGCCGACCAGCACCAGCCCGGCCGCCGCGACCGGGACCGAGCCGGTGAGCGTGCCGGTGCCGAGGCCGGCCAGGCCGATGACCATCGACGTGCTGCCGAGCAGGATCGCCCGGGCCGGCCCGAAGCGCTGGACGAGCGGACCGGCGAGCGGGATCGACGCGATCGCGGCGGCCGAGATGCACAGCAGCAGCAGGCCGAAGCCGGCGGCGGAGAGATGCAGATCGGCGCGGACCGCGGGGGCGCGGGCCAGCCAGCCCGCGTAGGCGAGGCCGTTGGTCGCGAAAGTGGCGGCGACCGCGACCTTCGACCGCTCGATGGTCACGACGCCCAAACTTACTCGTTAAAGCGGGATCGCTGCGCGTGCGGGTGAATGTAGTCAGAAAAGACACAGCGAATTCAGAGAACGCCCGTCCGGGGCTCTACCAGGAAGAATGCTGCCAACGATCACAAATCTCCGCGGTTTTATGCCCCAATTCAACCGTTTCGTGGGTGGGTTGGCGCGGCACTATACCGCCCCTATATTGGGCTGTCATTTGGCCTTTCGTGGGAGTTACCGAGCGCCCTCGCCACGATTATCTGCCGCGTGAGGAAGAGTGCTGGGGGGAAAATGCGAGTGCGAGGCCGGATATGGTCCCGAGCGGCGGCGACCGCGGTGTTGTGCCTGGTGGCAGGCACCGCCGTGGTGCTACACGAACAGGAACGGAGTGAATCGGCTCCGCCGGTCGCCGACGAGCACGCCCGGCATGTGATGCCGCGCGCCATCCCGGTCGCGGTGACGACCGGCGCGCCGCTGCCGAAGATCGGCTGGACGGCCACCGCCGACACCGCCGCCTCCGGGTTCGCGGCCGGCAGTGCGATCGACGACCAGACGGCCACGGCGTGGAAGAGCACCACCACCGCCATGCCGCACCAGATCACCATCGACACCAAGAACCGGGTGGCGATCAGCGGCCTCACCTACCTGCCGATGTCCGGCGCCAACGGCCGGATCGGGCAGTACCGGGTGCAGGTCAGCGACAACGGGACGACCTGGAGCGGGAACATCGCCACCGGCACCTTCGCCGACAACGCCACCGCCAAGACGGTCACGATCAACACGGTGATCACCCGCTACGTACGGCTCACCGCGGTCACCGAGGCCGGCAACCGGGTCAGCTACGCGGCCGCCGCCGAGATCAACCTGCTCGGCGGCACCGACCCGGTGCTGCCCCGCACCGGCTGGACGGTCGCCGCGGACAGCCAGGAGACCGCCGGCGAGGACGGCAAGGCCGCCAACGCGATCGACGGCAACACCAGCACGCTCTGGCACACCCAGTGGCAGGACGCGTCGCCGGATCTGCCGCACACGTTCACCATCGACATGCACGCGGTGAACCTGGTCTCCGGCCTTGGCTACCTGGGCCGGCAGGACGGTGCGCAGTTCGGCAACATCGGCCAGTACCGGATCGAGACCAGCATGGACGGCACCAACTGGTCGCCGAACGTGGTCACCGGCTCGTTCTCCGACATCGCCACCGCGCAGACCAAGACGTTCGCGTCGGCACTGGCCCGCTACGTCCGCCTCACCGCGGTCACCGAAGCCGGCCGGCGCGGCCCGTGGACCTCGGCCGCCGAGATCAACCTGCTCGGCCGCGGTGACCCGCGGCTAACCCGGACCGGCTGGACCGCGACCGCCGACTCGCAGGAGACGCTCGGCGAGGACGGCAAGGCGGCCAACGCGCTGGACGGCAACAACGCCACCATCTGGCACACCGCGTGGAGCGCCGAGTCGGTGCCCGGCTTCCCGCACACCTACACGATCGACATGAAGACCAGCCAGCTCGTCGGCGGCCTCGCCTACCAGCCCCGGCAGGACTCGTCGTTCAACGGCGGGATCGGCACCTACTCGATCCAGACGTCGGCCAACAACACGACCTGGACCGACCAGATCACCGACGAGAAGTTCGCCCCCGAGACCGCCGCCCAGCAGACCGTGCTGTTCCCGCCGGTGACCGCCCGCTACCTGCGGATCATCGCGAAGAGCAGCGAGAGCGGCGAGCAGGGGCCGTGGACGACGGCCGCCGAGTTCTACCCGCTCGGCGCGAGCGGCGCGGTCGTGCCCAACCGTGGCACGTGGAGCGCGCCGGTCGGCTTCCCGCTGGTGCCGGTGGCCGCGGCCGTCCTGCCCAACGGCAAGATCCTCACGTGGTCGGCGTCCTTCGACAACGACTACGTCGGCGGCACCGGCCGCACCCTGACCGCCACCTACGACCCGGCGACCGGCGTGGTCACCCAGCGCGAGGTCGCCGAGACCGGGCACGACATGTTCTGCCCCGGCATCTCGGTGCTGCCGGACGGCCGGATCCTGGTCACCGGCGGCAACGACGCGGCGCTGACCAGCATCTACGACCCGGCCACCGACTCGTGGACGAACGGGCCGGACATGACCACCGCCCGCGGCTACCAGTCGAGCGCGACGCTCAGCGACGGCCGGGTGTTCACCATCGGCGGTTCGTGGAGCGGCGGCGTCGGCAACTACGACGTGGGCCGCAAGAACGGTGAGGTCTGGTCGGCCACGACCGGCTGGACTGCGTTGCCCGGCGCGGACGTCGTGCCGATGCTGACCGCCGACCCGGGCGGCAACGGCGACTACCGCAAGGACAACCACGCGTGGCTGATCGCGTGGAGCGGCAACAAGGTCCTGCAGGCCGGGCCGAGCAAGAAGATGAACTGGTACACGATCAGTGGCCAGGGCTCGGTGGCGTCGGCCGGCACCCGCGGCGACGACGGTGACGCGATGAACGGCAACGCGATCATGTACGACACCGGCAAGATCCTCACGGTCGGCGGGGCGCCCGCCTACCAGGACTCGAACGCCACCGCCAACGCCTACGTGCTCACCATCAGCGGCACCACGGTGACCACCCGGAAGGTCGCCTCGATGGCGAACACCCGGGCGTTCCACAACAGCGTGGTGCTGCCGGACGGCAAGGTGCTGGTGGTCGGCGGCGAGAACTACGCGGTGCCGTTCTCGGACAACACCGCGGTGCTCAACGCCGAGCTGTGGGATCCGGCGACCGAGACGTTCACGACGATGGCCACCCAGGCGGTGCCGCGGACCTACCACAGCATCGCCCTGCTGCTCCCGGACGGCCGGGTGCTCAGTGCGGGTGGCGGTCTCTGCAGCGAGTACTGCGACACCAACCACTTCGACGGTCAGATCTTCACCCCGCCGTACCTGTTGACCGCCGAGGGCAAGCCGGCCGCCCGGCCGACGATCACCACCGCCCCGGCCACCGCGGCCAACGGCGCGACGATCAACGTCAAGACCGGGGCGGCGGTCAGCGCCTTCTCGATCATCCGGATGGGCACGGCCACCCACAGCGTCGACACCGACCAGCGGCGTCTGTCGCTGACCCCGACGGCGGCGAGCGGCGGCTACAACCTGACCATCCCGTCCGACAAGGGCATCGCGATCCCCGGCTACTGGATGCTGTTCGCCCTGGACGCCAAGGGCGTCCCGAGCGTCGCGAAGATCATCAAGATCGGCTGATCCGCCGACAGGCCCACAGGGGCGCCGGTCTCCGGACCGGCGCCCCTGCTCTGCTTACTGGCCGGCTGGTGGCGCTTACCGGCCGTTGGTGGCGCTTACTGGCCGTTGTGGCGCTTACTGGCCGTTGGTGGCCAGGGTGGTGACCTCGGCGGCGGTCAGTGCCCGGCTGTAGAAGCGGACGTTGTCCAGGGCGCCGTCCAGGTAGGGATCGGCGTACTGGGAGCGGCCCAGCCAGTTCTGGGTGGTGCTGGTCAGGGTGGCGGTCAACGCCGCGTTGCGGGCCACCTCGGTGCCGTTCACGTAGAGCACGCCCAGGCCACCGCTGCGGGTGACCGCCACATGTGTCCAGGCGCCGGTCGGCAGCGCCGCCGGCCCGTCGATGCGCTGCTCGCCGCCGGAGCCGGCGGTGGTGATCGCGAAGCGGGCCGTGCCCGCGCTGGAGCGTGGCGTCAGGAACATGTAGGCGCCGGTGCCGGTGCCCAGGTCGAACAGCCGGCTCCAGGTGGCGACCGTGTCGATCCGCACCCAGAGGGCGACCGAGAAATTGGCCGCGCCGGCCAGGATGCCGCCGGGGATCGCGGCGTACCCGGTGGAGCCGTTGAGATCCAGCGCCTGACCGCTGCGCCCGGTCACGTAGGCCGCCCCGCCCGCGAGCGTGGCGGTTCGCCCGTTGCCGGAGGCATCCGCCACCGATGCGTCAAATGGGTAGTGCGCGACCAAAGTCGAACCCCCGATCGACCAATAGACGCTGTATCGCTGGCCGTGCGCCTTGTAGAAAGGAACCAACGAAACACCCCCCGCCGTGTACTGCAGCGGCGTCGCCGTGGGAGACAGCGACGCCGGGTCCAGCACCGGCAGCGCGGTCAGGTTGGACGTGCCGAAAAGTCCACCGAGGACGATCGGGCCGACCTTGACCGCTTGCACCGACGCGTTGTCGTTGGTCGCCTCCCTGGTCAGCGTCATCGGGAGCGTGACGTCGACGATGTCGCCGGAAGCCCAGGTCCGGCTGACCGTCGCATAGGCGCCGGCCGCCGGCGACGAGAACGCGACGCCGTTGACTTTGATCTGCGCGCCCGCAGCCCATGCCGGAATCCGGATCCGCAGGGTGAAGGTGCCCGAGCCGGTGACGGTCAGCTTCGTGGAGCCGGCCTCGGGGAAGGACGTGTCCTGCCGGACCGTCACGCTCCGGGCCGACCAGGTGAGAACGGAAGGGATGAACAGGTTGACGTAGAGGGTGCTCGCCCCGTCGTGGAAGTAGATCGAGTCGCCGTACTTGGTGTTGCTCTCCATGCCGGTGCCGTGACAGCAGACGAAGCTGTTGTAGTCGTTGCTGTAGGTCTTGATCCCGCCCGACCGCAATGGCACGTAGTAGCACTGGAAGCCGTGCGCGGACGACGGGTCCTGCGACGCGAGGATGTGGTTGTAGAGGGCCTTCTCGTAGTAGTCCATGTAGTCGGCCCGCGCCGGGTCGGTCAGGAACAGCTGCCGGGTGAGCTTGAGCATGTTGTAGGAGTTGCAGCACTCGGCGGTCGTGTCGGACAGCTCGCTGGCGATCCGGTCGGGGGCCTTGAAGTACTCCCCGTTCGAGTTGCCGCCGATCGCGTAGGTGTGGTGCCGGGTCACGATGTCCCAGAAGTTGACGGCGATGTCGCGGTACCGGGTGGTTCCGGTGGCGTGATACTCGCGGATCGCTCCGAGGATCTTCGGGATCTGGGTGTTGGCGTGGTAATTGTTCAGACTGTCCTGATTGGCGGCGAGCGGATCGAAGATCTCGGCGTGGTCGAACTGCTGCGCCGCGGCCAGGTGGGTGGCATCGCCGGTCAGCTGATAGAGGTTGGTCAGCACCTCGTTCATCCCGCCGAACTCGGTGTCCAGCATGTTCTGCCGCTGGGCGAGGGTGAGCCGGTCGTTGCGGAGTTTCACCCAGGCCGCCATGCCGGTCAGCACGGTCAGCGCCTGGGCGTTGCCGGCCAGCAGGTGCATGTCGAGCAGGCCCGCCATGATCTTGTGGAGGGTGTAGTAGGGCGCCCAGACGCTCTGCCGCTGCTCGACCCGGTCGATGAAGCTCTCCGGGAAGGCGCTCAGATAGCCGGTGTTGAAGCCGGCCGTGGCGGCACGGGCCTGACACTGGGCCAGCACGGTGACGATCTGGTTGCCCTTGGTCTGGTAGGCGACGTCGCCGGTGCTCGCGTAGGCCTGCGCGAGCGCGGACAGCAGGTGGCCGGTGGAGTGGCCGCGGAGCTCGGTGCTGGGTGACTCCCAGCCGCCGCACGCGGTGGCCGACGACGACAGGCCGACGTTGAGCCGGAACGTGTGCACCATCCGGTCGACGTCGAGAAACTGCAGATAGGACTGCGTGCGCCCGGCGTTCGCGGTGAACGGGCTGGTCAGCAGGCGAACAGCGGTGAGCGGGAAGGCGTAGGCGGAGACGCCGGTGTCGGGTCGCGCCGCGGCGGCGGCCGCTTCCGCCGCGGTCACGGCGGGAAGGCCGGCCGCGACAGCGGACTGCGGAGTGGCAAGCACCGTGGCGGCGCCGACGGCGGCGGAGCCGGCCAGGAGCGTGCGGCGGGTGAGCGGGGATTGCATGGGGACCTCCCAGGCGAAGCGGGGATCGGACTTATCGCCGGGCCGCGATCCGGCGGCCCGTTCGGGGAGTCGATGGCGGCCGAACGACACGGCGGGCCGTAGATCGCGGCCGCCCCGCGAGAGGCGGGCGCGCCGGCGGACTTGCCGCCGCCGGGCAGCGGTGCGCTGAGGACGAGCGCGCCGCCGTCGCACAACGGCGAGGCGTGGCGGGCGAGCCCTTGGGGCCGCGGCCCGGCGCGTTTGTGGGAACGCGCCGAGCCGCGGGGATCGGGAGCGGGTCTGCCGTCAGGAGGCCTTGACCTCGAGCAGGCCTACCGATGCGGTGCCGCTCTGCAGCAGCACTCGCAACCGGGTGGTGCTGACCGCGGTGAAGGTGACGTGGTTGTACTGGTTCAGCGCGGTCGGGTAGCCGGACGCTCCGGCCACGTCGGCGTAGGCGGTGCCGTTCCAGTACTGGAGCTTCCATGAGGCCGGTGCCCGGACGCCGCCGTTGTCGTCGAAGAAGTAGACGTCGGCGCTGGACAGGGTTTCGGCCGACGGCCAGGTCAGCAGGCCCCACTGCTCACCGGTGTTGGGCCAGGTGCCCCAGCGCCGGTTCACCGTGTCGTTCGACGACGGCGGGTCGATGCCGTCGTTGAGGGCCAGGACGCTCTCCCACGACGACGTGTAGCTGGCGGTCGGGGTGGCGGTCAGGGCCTTGTTGGTGGTGGTCGGTGGGGTCACCACTCCCCCACGGTTCACGACCTTGACCTCGGTGATGCCGGTCTTCACGCCGCTCGCGTGGGTGACCTGCACCCGCAGCCGGGTGGCGTTCACCGCCGGGAACTGCAGGACGTTGTAGTTGGCCTGGCCGGTGCCGGTGGCCACCGTTGTCCAGGTGCTGCCGTTCAGGTATTGGATCTGGTAGGACGACGGCTGGCGGTAATGGTTGGTGGCCCGGTCGTTGCGGAACCACACCCGCACCTCGTTGACCGTCCGCTGCTGGCCGAGGTTGAGCTCGAGCCAGTCGGTGGCGTTCGGTGAACCCCAGGTGCCCCACAGCGGCTCGTTGATCGGGAAGCCGTCGACCGCGTTGGCGCCCGCCGTTCCCGATGCGGTGTAGGACGCCGTCGTCGCCGCGCCGGCCGCGTAGTTGGGCAGGTCCGCGGTCAGGTCGACGCCCGCCTTGTTGAACATGTCGACCATCTGGGCGCTGCTCTGGGTCACCTGTGCCGGTGACTGGAGTCCGGCGTACGCCTGGCTGTAAAGCACGCTGCCGCCGGACGGCAGCGTGACCGTGCCCGAGTCGGGGTTCCAGGTCAGCGGGACGAGTTTGTCGACGGTGACCACCCGGGTGCCGTTGACGAACAGCGAGTAGCCCTGCGGGATGCCGGTGTACTTGACCACGCCGTCGGCCGGGTCGTCCCAGACGATGCTGAGGTCGGCGTTGCGGTAGCGCAGGTTGTTGGCGGCGAAGTTGGGCCAGCCGATGTTGATCGGGGACAGCTCGACCTGCTTGTCGGTGCGCGGGCGCAGGCCCATCACGTCCTCGATGACGGTCCAGTTGCTGCTGCCGAGGATGTTGTGGTGGATCCACGAGCGGTAATCGATGGTGGTGGTGCCGGCGTTCCAGTCGGCCCAGAATTCGTTGGCGTCCGGCCAGGCGGTGTTGCCGCCGACGTACTGCGCCCAGGTGTTCCAGTAGAGGAGCTTCTTGTAGTCCTCGGCGGTCATCCACTGGTTGGGGTAGTTGCGCAGCACCGACGAGTAGAGCCGGAACTGCACCGTCGAGTTGATCGTGGAGAAGTTGTTGCTGCCCGGGAAGCCGGCCGCGGCCGCGGTCGCCTTGTCCTTCTGGTTCGCCGTGTAGAACGGGAAGATCGGGTATTCGGCCGGGTCGGCGAACAGGCGCAGGGCCTGCTTGTACTCGTCGGTGTTCGGCATCGCGCCGACGGCGTACGGGTAATAGTTGTTGATCTCTTTCCAGGGGACCAGGCTGTTCGAGGCGATGTGCCGGTGCTCGATCAGCTTGTTGGTGGAGTCCCACAGGTAGGTGACGATCGCGTTCTTGATGCGGTCGGCGATGGCCTGCATCTCGGCGGCTTTGGTGGTGTTGCCGATCGCGGCGTAGGCCTGGGCGGCGGCGACGGCTCCGCTGTAGACGTACGCGGATTCGGCGCGGTCCATGTTGCCGGACTTCCAGTCGAAGGAGACGGCGTCGGCGTCGTTGCCGGTGAGCGCGCCCCAGTCGTACTCGATGAGCCCGTCGTTGTTGTGGTCGTAGTACGAGAGTTGGCCCTTGACGTCGCCCTCGGCGTATTTCGCGAGGTTGCCGGCGATGGCCGGCTGGCCGCCGTGGATCTCGAAGCTCTTCCAGGCCGCCTCGGCGATGTACTGGGTGTAACTGTTCGACCAGTTCTCCGGGTCACCGGGGTTGTCCATGAACCGGCCGCCCTTGGAGACCTGCCCCACGGAGAGCCACGGACCGTACGAGTACGCCGGGTTACGCAAATACTTGAGGTCGTCGATGTGCATCGGCTGGGTGAGGACGATGGCGTTGTTGTAGCCGAGCGCGCCCTCGACCGACGTGGGGAACTGGAAGTCCTGGCCGGGGATGTTGGCGTCGAGGTAGTTGAACCGCATCAGCCACCAGCGGTAGTAGATCTCCTTCTTGATGGCCGGTTCGGGAACGTCCAGATAGGGCAGGTTCTGCGCCCACCAGAGGTTGTACGCCCGCACGTGGGTGGCGAAGGCGTTGTCCGGAGTCAACGCCTTGTAGGCGTTGTATTCGGACAGTGAATCGGGGATTTCGTTGGCCACGAACCCGAGCTGGATCTTGACGCTCACCGACGCGCCGGCCGCCAGCGTCACCGACCTGGTCAGCGCGCCGCTCGCGGCCGCGAAGCCGTCACCGGAGAGCCGCGGATAAATCGTGGTAAGCGCGTTCTTGACCGACACCTGGCCGGTCAGGTCGGTGCCGCTGACCGTCGTCGCGTAGGGCGAGGTCGCCCGTAAAGCGACGGTCACCGACGACGAGCCGGTATTGGTGAAGGCCAGATTGTCCACCGCCACGTCGTTCTGGGTGATGAACTTCGTCTGGGTCAGCCGCAGCGACCCGTTGGTGTGCACGCTGCGGAAGTAACTCGGCGCCTGCCAGCGTGACGCCACCGTCTCACTCCACGTGCCCGACCCGGCGGTCACGGTGAACGCGGCCTGGTCGTTGATGCTTTCCCAATACGCGACGGTGCCACCGAAGCCCAGCACGGACGGTGTGTGGGTCTTCATGAACACCGCGCGGCCGCGGCTCATCAGCCAGGTGCCGGCCGGGTCGTTGCCGGAGCGGGCGAGCAGCCGATCCATCCAGAAATCGGTGCCCGCTTTTTCCGCGTCGTACATCGCCTGCATGGTGTTGCCGGTTGTCATCGCCACCGGCATCGCCGGGAGGGCGGGCCCGGAGAACGTCGGATAGCCGATGGTCTGCGCGGCGAAGGCGGGTGCTGTGGGAGTCAGCACTGCGGCCGTGAGGACTGCGGTCAACGCGAGTGCCAGCCGGGGATGCGGCATCGCGTACCTCCCTTTCAGATGGTGTTGGACCTTTCTGACGGCAACCAGATCCGCATCGTGGACGGGCCGCGACGGGCCCAGCGGTGGTACGGGAGGAGCGGAACCACGACCGGATCGGGGCGTTCGGTGGTGGTGCGGTGACTCTGGTAGGGCCAGCTCTGTTCGGCCGGCGTGATCCGCCGGGCCTTGACGGCACCGGCTTCGGGGGCGATCGACGTGTCGACCTGGATCTCGTCGAGGCGGATGTCGTCGTCCTGGTCGATCGATTCGGCGCACATGACGACCGGGCCGACCTCGACGGCCGCGCAGCCACGCAGCGCATCGACCCGCGGGTCGGGAAACGTCCATCGGGGACGCATCGGCAGATCCAGGCGGATCCGCTCACCCTTGTCAAAAACCTTGCGGTGTACGCCGTTCGCGCCGGCCGCCCACGCCGGAACCCGGAGGGTGATGGTGCGCGGGGTGTCCGGGGCCTCGACCACGGTGACCGTGACGGTGCCCTTCTCCGGGTATCCGGTGTCGACGTCGAGCACCATCCCGCCCGCCTCGATGCGCATCGGCGCGAACTGGTGCAGCTGCACGCCGCCGGAGTCCTCGGTGACGAAGTAGGTGCCGAGCGAGGCGATCAGCCGGGCCATGTTGTTGAGGCAGCAGGACACCTCGAACCAGGGTGCCCGGGCGCCGCCGCTGAATTTCTTGAGCCCGGTGGCCTGCGCCGGGGTCCGCTGGTGGAGGGTGTTGGCATAGAAGAAGGAGCGGCCGTCGTCGCCGATCGAGGTGGCGATCACGTTGTGCAGGACCCGGTCGACGATGTCGCCGTAGCGGGTTTCGCCGGTGGCGAGCAGCAGCCGCTGCGCGAGCATGACGGTGGCCACGCCGGCGCAGGTCTCCGAGTAGGCCCGGTCGGGCGGAAGGACGAAGTCCTCGCCGAAGCTCTCGTCGAGGTGCCGGGAGCCCATGCCGCCGGTGAGGTGGGTGCGGCGGGCGAGGGTGCGGTCGAACTGCCGGGCGACCGCTTCGAGGAGTTCGTCGTCGCCGGTCTCGACGGCGACGTCGACGGCACCGGCGGCGAGGTAGATGGCCCGGACCGCGTGGCCGCCGAAGACCTCGCCGGTGCGGACCGGGACGGCGTCCTGGAAGTAGGGCCAGCCGAACTCGTGCTCGGGCAGGGTCTGCCGGCCGCGCCGGAAGAGGAACGCGGCGGCCTGGTCGAGGTAGCGTCGTTCGCCGGTGACCCGGTAGAGCTCGACCAGCGCGGTCTCCACCTCGGGGTGGCCGCAGAAACCCTCGTCGGCGAACGCGACGCAGATGTGGTCGGCGAGCCGGACGCCGATGTCGAGCAGGCCGGGTGCGGCGCCGGTGCGGGCGGCGGCGACCGACGCCTGGAGCAGGTGGCCGGCGCAGTAGAGCTCGTGGCCGAAGCTCAGGTCGCCGTAGCGTTGCGGCTGGCCGGGCCGGCCGTAGGCGGTGTGCAGGTAGCCGTCGGCGTCCTGGGCCGCGCCGATCAGCTCGACCAGCTCGGCCAGCTCGTCGTCGTGCCGGATGCCGCCGGGGCGGGCCGACTCCCAGCAGAGCGCCTCGGCCCGCTTGTAGACCTCGGAGTCGCTGAACTCGCGCCCGCGGCTGTCGGCGTTTCCGTTCGGTTCGCGGAAGTTCGTGGTCCAGCCGAGCCGGTCCTGCCAGGCCCGGCTGTGCGCCATGGTGGCGGTGCCGTTGATCGCCTGGCGCCGGCCCCAGAAGCCGCCGGTCAGCCGCACCCGCTGCGGGTCGATCGGCCGCAGGACGCCCCTCGTCGGTGCGACAGGTCCGTTCATGACACCGCCTCCCGAAATTCTCGAAAACCTTTTCGGGAATGGTTGCAGCGTGTTTCTTCAGTGTCAACGGTCGATTTCCGAAGTGGACCGTGCTACCGCGACCGGTTATGCTGCCGAAAACCTTTCGGAGGTTGCGCCGTGGGCCGCAGACGCGCACAGGTAACGCTGACCGACGTCGCCAAACGAGCCGGGGTGTCGGTGGCCACCGCGTCCAAGGCCCTCAACGAGCGCGCCGAGGTCGCCCCGGCCACCCGCGAACGGGTCCGGCAGGCGGCCGAGGAGCTGTCGTTCCAGCCGAACGTGCTGGCCCGGAGCCTGCTCTCCGGCAACACCCGCACGGTCGGGCTGCTCACCGACGAGTTGTCCGCGGCCCGGTTCGCCATCCCGGTGCTACTGGGCGCGGAGAACGCCCTCGGCAACGAGCAGATGAGCGTGCTGCTGTGCGACGCCCGCGGCGACGCGATCCGGCGCCGGCACTACATCCGCACGCTGCTGGCCCGGCAGGTCGACGGCTTCATCATCCTCGGCGACTCGAACGAGGTCCGGCCGTCGCTGACGGCCGAGATTCCCGTTCCGGTGGTGTACGCGTACTGCGAGTCAGACGACCCTTCGGACCTGTCGGTCATCGCCGACGATGCGGGCGGCGCCCGGCTGGCCGCCGAACATCTGGTGTCGCTCGGCCGCAAGCGGATCGCGCACATCACCGGCGACCCCGGCTACCGGGCGGCCCGCGACCGCGCGTCGGCGTTCACCGAGGTGCTCGACGCGGCCGGCCTTCCGCTGGTCGGCGAGCCGCTGTTCGGCCAGTGGTCGCAGCGCTGGGGCCGGCACGCCACCGCCCGGCTGCTGGCGTCGCACCCCGGCATCGACGCGATCTTCTGCGGCAGCGACCAGATCGCCTCCGGGGTGACCGAGGCGCTGCGCGACCTGGGCCGCACCATCCCCGAGGACGTGGCGATCGTCGGCTACGACAACTGGGAGGTACTGGCGACCGAGTGCCGCCCGCCACTGACCACGGTGGACCTGAACCTGGAACAGCTGGGCACGACCGCCGCCCAGCACCTGTTCGCGGCCCTGGACGGCGACCGCCACACCGGCGTCATCCGCCAGCCCGGCCGTCTCGTGGTCCGCGAGTCCACCGCGGTGGCCGGTCCCATTCGCCCTCGCTGAGACCCGCCAGCAGCGCCGACCCGGCCAGCGCCACCGCGACGAGCACCGCCGCCCAAGGGTGCGTGCCCGTCAACCGGTCGGTGAGCGCCGGCTCCGCTACGAACACCCGCATGCCCGGCGCCAGGAAGGCACCGCTCTCGCCGGGCGGCGTCGAGGCCAGGGTCACCAGCGACCACACGTCGGCAACCCGCAACACGTCGGCGACGATCGCGACCTCGAGCGCCAGAGCCCCCGCGATCACCATCGAGCGGGTCCGGGCACGCCGGGCACCGACCGCCGCCATGACCGCGCACAACACCGCCGCCGCCAGCCCGGGCAGCACCACGACCAGGAGGGGCCACGGGTCGGCGGGGAGCGGCCACCGGGTATCGGCGGCCTCCTTCACCAGGCCGGCGACCGCCACCATGAGCGGCATCAGGCCGAGGCCGGCGGCCGCGACGACCGGCCACCGGGACCGCCCGGCGCCGGGCAACCGATGCACCGCGACCAGCAACGCCGTCACCGCGAGCAGCAACAGCACCCCGGTGAGCCGCTCGCCGTCCAGCGAGGCGACCACCCACACCGTGCCCGTCCCGCCGGCACCCGCGGATCGCGGAAGGGTGTCGACCGGGTGCCAGAGCCGGCTCGCCGCCGCCACGGCGAGCAGATGCAGGCCGGCGGTCGCGTGGAATGCGGATGTGGCTGCGGATGTGGCTGCGGATGTGGCCAGGAACATAAGCGCGAGCGCGGCCGACGCGGCACTTGCCTGGTCGGCGCCGAAAAACGCCGCGCCGACCGCCGCGGCAGCGAGTGGCATCAGTAATGGCGATGGCCGAGTAACAGCGAGCACAACCGGACATTGTAGAGGGTCGTCGCTCGGTGCCAGTATTGTGCGCTGCATTGACGTACGTTAATTTGCAGCACTGAGCGCAACTGCCGTCAGACAGCTCACACACGGGGGCATTAGATTTCGTGTGTCAATTCAATGCATGGGCAATACTCCCGTGCGCCAACCCCGGTCCACCCCGCGTGCGAACGTTTCGGCCCCGAACCGGCGTCCTGCGGTACGACTGCGCGGACAACAAGTGCCAGCAGACCGGCGTCCGGCACGCCCGCGCCACGATTCTCGGCCTCGGCACCCAGGACGGGCGCCAACTACGACACCATCGGCACGGCTGCCACCTGGGCGGTGAAGGCACTCTATTCGGTGCACAACCTGTCGGCCGGCCGTCTCTACGGAGTCTGGTATCGGGCCGATGGTATTCTCTTCTATATTCAGATCGACAATTCCCCGGAATTTGTGGGATAGCTGACGAAGCGTTGCCAGCACCCTTTCCCGGGTGCCGACAGCGCCCTTTTGGAGAAGGAGATGCCGGCCATCACGGATACGCTGAGCGATATAGACATATGGCTGGCCGACAACGCGCCCCGAGGCCACGAACTTCGGCGCGATCTTCCACGCCTCCTTGGAGAACGGCCCGAGATTCTTCGAGGCCTGGCCGACGCTGACGGCCGCGCTCGACGACGTCGCCGACACGCCGGCAGCCGACGCCCCGCAGCCCGTGCGGGCCGGACCCCGGTGGTCGACGCCGGTCGTCTCACCTGGCGATGACCGGCCCGCGCCAGGTCCGCACAGCAAAGATGCCTCCCACCCGTGACCGGGTGGGAGGCATCGATGTTCTGAGGCTTACGAGCAGCCCGACGTGGAGCCGCAGCCCTCACACACGTAGCAGCTGCCGGCGCGGCGCATCTTCGTGCCGCAGGTGAAGCACAGCGGTGCGTCGGCCGAGTGGCCCATCATGACCTCGAGCAACTCCGTCGACGAACCGACGCTCACCGGCACGGCCTTCTCGGCCTCGACCGGAGCCGCGGCGATCACCTCGGCCGGTGCGGTCACCGGGGCCGACGCGGCCATGCCGGCCAGGTCGACGCCGGCCGCGGCCGCCTCGGCCGCCGCCTCCGCCTGCACCTGGGCGGCCCGCTCCTTCGCCGTGAAGATACCCAGCTCGGCGCGGGTCTCGTAGGGCAGGAAGTCGAGCGCCAGGCGACGGAAGATGTAGTCCATCACCGAGGCCGCCATGCGGACATCCGGGTCGTCGGTCATGCCGGCCGGCTCGAAGCGCATGTTGGTGAACTTGCTGATGAAGGTCTCCAGCGGCACGCCGTACTGCAGCCCTATCGAGATCGCCACCGAGAAGGCGTCCATGACGCCGGCCAGGGTGGAACCCTGCTTCGACATCTTCAGGAAGACCTCGCCGAGGCCGTCGTCCGGGTAGGACGACGCCGTCAGGTAGCCCTCGGCGCCGCCGACCGAGAACGACACCGTCTCCGACGGGCGCTTCTTCGGCAGCCGCTTGCGGACCGGACGGTACTCGACGACCTTCTCCACGACCTTCTCGACCGCGGTGGCCGCGACGGCCGGGGTCGCCTCGACGGCGGCCGGCTTCTTCGAGGCGACCGAGAGCGGCTGGCCGACCTTGCAGTTGTCGCGGTAGATCGCGAGCGCCTTCAGGCCGAGCTTCCAGCCCTGGTAGTGGATGTTCTCGATCTCCTCGACCGTCGCCGTCTCCGGCATGTTGACGGTCTTGGAGATGGCACCCGAGATGAACGGCTGCACGGCCGCCATCATCCGCACGTGACCCATCGGAGCGATCGACCGCTCGCCCATCGCGCAGTCGAACACCGCGTAGTGCTCCGGCTTGAGGCCGGGCGCGTCGACGACGTTGCTGTGGTCGGCGATGTGCTCGACGATCGCCTCGACCTGCTCCTCGGGGTAGCCGAGGCTGCGCAGCGCGCGCGGCACCGTCTGGTTGACGATCTGCATGGAGCCGCCGCCGACCAGCTTCTTGAACTTGACCAGAGCCAGGTCGGGCTCGATGCCGGTGGTGTCGCAGTCCATCATCAGGCCGATGGTGCCGGTGGGGGCGAGCACCGACGCCTGGGCGTTGCGCCAGCCGTTCTTCTCACCGAGCTTGTTGCCGGCCTGCCACTGCTTGGTGGCCTCGCGGACGATCTCGATGGCCACCGTGTTGGTGGTCTTGATCTCGTCGTTGGCGGCGGCGTGCTTGCGCATGACGCGCTTGTGCGCCTCGGCGTTGCGGGCATAGCCCTCGTACGCCCCGACGACGCCGGCCAGCTCGGCCGAACGGCGGTAGGCGGTGCCGGTCATCAGCGAGGTGATGGCGGCGGCGACCCCGCGGCCACCCTCCGAGTCATAGGGCAGACCCGAAGCCATCAGCAGTGCGCCGATGTTGGCGTAGCCGATGCCCAGCTGCCGGTAGGCCCGGGTGGTGACGCCGATCTTCTCGGTCGGGAAGTCGGCGAACGAGATCGAGATCTCCATCGCGGTGATGATGAACTCGACGCTCTTGACGAACTTCGCCACCTCGAAGCCGCCGTCGGCCTTGAGGAACTTCATCAGGTTGAGCGAGGCCAGGTTGCAGGACGAGTCGTCCAGCGACATGTACTCCGAGCACGGGTTGGACGCGGTGATCCGGCCGGTCTCGGGGTTGGTGTGCCAGTCGTTGATGACGTCGTCGTACTGCATGCCGGGGTCGGCACACTCCCACGCCGCCTGGGCGATGTCGCGGAAGAGCTTCTTCGCGTCGACCCGCTCGATCTCCTCGCCGTGCAGCCGGCCGCGGAGGGCGAAGTCGGTGCCCTCCTCGTACGCCCGCATGAACTCGTCGCTGACCCGCACCGAGTTGTTGGCGTTCTGATACTGCACGCTGACGATGTCGGCGCCGCCCAGGTCCATGTCGAAGCCGGCGTCCCGCAGCGCGCGGATCTTGTTCTCCTCGCGCGCCTTGGTGGTGACGAACTCCTCGATGTCCGGGTGGTCGACGTCGAGGATGACCATCTTGGCGGCCCGGCGGGTGGCACCGCCGGACTTGATGGTGCCCGCGCTGGCGTCGGCGCCGCGCATGAAGCTCACCGGTCCGCTGGCGGTCCCCCCGGACGACAGCAGTTCCTTCGACGAGCGGATGCGGGACAGGTTGACGCCGGAGCCGGAGCCGCCCTTGAAGATCAGCCCCTCCTCCTTGTACCAATCCAGGATGGAGTCCATCGAGTCGTCGACCGACAGGATGAAGCAGGCGCTGACCTGCTGCGGCGACTTGGTGCCGACGTTGAACCAGACCGGCGAGTTGAAGCTGAACACCTGGTGCAGCAGCATCCAGGTCAGCTCGTGGTCGAACAGCTCGGCGTCCGCCTTGGTGGCGAAGTAGCCGTTCTTCTCGCCGGCCTTGCGGTAGGTCGAGACGACCCGGTCGATGAGCTGCTTGAGCGACCACTCGCGGTCCGCGGTGCCGACCGCGCCGCGGAAGTACTTGGTGGTGACGATGTTCGCCGCGTTCACGCTCCAGAACCCGGGATATTCCACGCCACGCTGCTCGAAGTTGATCGAGCCATCCCGCCAGTTCGTCATGACGACGTCGCGGCGCTCCCACTCCACCTCGTCGTACGGGTGGACGCCCTCGGTCGTCCAGACCCGCTCGACACGCAGCCCCCCGGCGGGCGCGCTGCCGTTCGCACGACTGCGCTGCCGACCTGCTGTGATGCCGTCCCCGGCCATACTGCTCCCCCTCGTCGAAACTGCTCGTCTTTACTTGATCTTGGGCGCCTGGCCCGCCGAGACGGCCGCCGCCGCCTCGCGCTGAACCGTCGCCTCGCGCAGCGCGACAATTTCCTTCTCGAACTCGTCGAGCGAGTCGAAGGCCTTGTAGACGCTGGCGAATCGGAGATAAGCCACCTGGTCGAGCTCCCGGAGCGGGACGAGGATCGCGAGACCCACCTCATGGCTGGGGATCTCTGCCGCACCCTTGGCCCGGATCGTCTCCTCGACCTTCTGCGCGAGCAGTGCGATCGAGTCCTCGTCCACGGGCCGGCCCTGGCAGGCCTTGCGGACCCCGCTCATGATCTTCGTCCGGCTGAAGGGCTCGGTCACGCCGCTGCGCTTCACGACGGCGAGAACTGCCTCCTCGACCGTGGTGAACCGCTTGCCGCACTCCGGGCACGAGCGACGCCGACGGATCAGAGCTCCGTCGTCGGCCTCACGCGAGTCGACCACGCGCGAATCGGCATGGCGACAGTACGGGCAGCGCACCGCGATCTCCTTCCGGAACTCTCCCCCAATGGTGCTCCGGGCACGCCAAAAACGACGTCGCTAACTGTGCGCCGCCGTCAACAGCCTGTGGATAACCGGGGGAGAGAAACCCCAACCAGTGGATGACTTACACCCTTGTAACTACTATATGTTGGGGTAGACGCTAGGCCCATGCGGACGCGGGCGCAAGCTAAGAGCGTGCCGACGCGCCGTATTTTCCGCCTCAACACGTGCGGTGTACCGGCGACTACGGACGGCGGCCCTTCGTCACATTTGGACGGCCACTAAATCACGTTCGCGGCAAGATCAACGTCTGGCCGGGGGTCAAGGTCGAGTCGTCCAGGTGGTTGATCCGGCGGATCTCGGCGACCGCATCCCGGCCGTCCCAGCGGGGGCGCACGCGGGTCGCGATGTCCCACAGCGTGTCGCCCTGCTCGACGGTGATCGTCGGTGGCGCGGAGGCCGGCTGATCGTCCGCCCGCGACGCGGTGGTGAACAACACGGCGCTCGCCAGCGAGGCGACCAGCACCAGGAGAACCAGCACCACGGCCCGCCCGCGCCGCGTCAGCCGCAGCGGCGGCTCGACCTGCCGAATGTCGTGCGCCACCATGCCGACCCCCTCCGAAGACCCCGGTAGGACACCCGTTCGATCGAACGCCCGTACGACGGTCTATCAGAACACGCGTACGGAAGTCGAGCACTTCCGAGCGACACGCCGGAAGAAAGTCGTACAGATGTTTGAATATGTCGCACCCCGCGATTATGTTTTCCCGTCAAGAGGGGTCAGCCGGACAAACGCCATCCCCACGGCGAGACCCGGCACCGCGAGCGCACCACGTGCCGACAGGCACTGGCCGACAGGAAGGGCGGACGTGTCGACCGACGACCGGACCAGCCGGCAACAACAGATCTCCCAACGCCGCTCACCGACGCGGGCGCGCGGTGACGGAGCACCTCAGCTGCGCGCCGTCACACCCGTGGTCAGCCACTTCCCCGACCTGGTGACCGCCGACCTCACCGCCCGGCAGCGGCGCATCCTGGAGTTCATCCGCAGCTGGGGCGAGCAGTACGGTTACCCGCCGAGCGTCCGCGAGATCGGCGAGGCGGTCGGCCTGGTTTCCCCGTCCAGCGTCGCCTACCAGCTGAAAGCCCTCGAACAGAAGGGCTTCCTGCGCCGCGATCCCAACCGCCCCCGAGCCGTCGACGTGCGCGCCCCCAGCGAGATGGTCGACGACGAGGCCCTGCGCCACGCCCGCCCGCAGCCCGCCTACGTGCCGCTGCTCGGCCGGATCGCGGCCGGCGGTCCGATCCTGGCCGAGCAGGCGGTCGAGGAGTTCTTCCCGCTGCCGCGCGAGCTGGTCGGCGAGGGCGACGTCTTCATGCTCGAGGTCAAGGGCGACTCGATGATCGACGCGGCCATCTGCAACGGCGACTGGGTGGTGGTCCGCCAGCAGCCCAACGCGAACGCCGGCGACATCGTCGCCGCGATGATCGACGGCGAGGCCACGGTCAAGAGCTACCGCCAGCGCGACGGCCACGTCTGGCTGATGCCCGCCAACCCGGCTTTCGACCCGATCCCGGGCGACGACGCGACGATCATGGGCCGGGTGGTTGCGGTCCTGCGCCGCGTCTGACCAAACCCCAGATCCGAAAAGTACGACATAGCACGAGTCCCCAAGTCAGCGGCAACGCCAGCCGGCACTAAAGGCCGTCCCCGGCCACCGGCCCGGCCCCGCTGGTAACGCTCACCCCAACCGCCCGATGGCCTACGGCCATCGGGCGGCGAGCGCTTCCGCAAAGACCTTCGTCGAGGCCCCGGCCGCCGCCCCAGCTCTGCTCACCGCGAGGCCCCCGCCGCCGCCCCAGCTCTGCTCCATAGCGATCTTGTCGACTTCGCGCACTTTCCGGACGCAAAATAATCAAGATCCGCGGTTCGTGGTCCGCGGACCACGGGCTGTCGGCAGCCAAAGGCCCCAGGCTGCCGCGCGCACGTTTGTGGATGGGTAGACGACGAAAGGCCGGCCCGTCGGGGCCGGCCTCTCGTCTGTTGTTCGGTGGCTCGGTTGGTCAGCGGCGGTAGCCGGGGTTGTCGAAGCGGCCCTCGGGGCGGCCGTTGCGGTCGGCGTAGCCGTCGCCGCGCTGGGGCGGACGGCCCTGGCCGCCGCCGGGCTGGCCGTAGCCGCCCGGTGCGCGCGGCGGGCCCTGGGCCGGGCGCGGCCCCTGACCCTGCGGTGGGCGTGGCCCCTGAGCCTGGCCGCCACCGCCGCCCTGGCCGGGCGGACCGGCCGGACGCTGCGGGCGCTGGCCCTGCTGCGGGCCGCGCGGCGGCTGGCCGTACTGCTGACCACCACCACCGCCGCCGCCGTAGACCGGGCCACCGCGGCCGGGCTGCTGCTGCGGGCCCCGGGCCGGCTGGCCGGGCTGCTGCTGCGGGCCACGCGGCGGCTGGCCGGGCTGTTGCTGCGGGCCACGCGGCGGCTGGCCACCCTGCGGCGGGCGGCCGTACTGCTGGCCGCCACCGCCGCCGCCGGCGCCGTAGACCGGGCCGCTGCGGTTGGGGTTTCCGCCGCCGGGGCCGTAGCCGGGCGGGGCCGGGCCGGAGCGGGCACCGCCGTAGACGCCGTTACGTTGCGGGACGCCGCCGACGCCGATCAACTCGGTCTCGGGGTCGCCGGGCTCCGGCGAATCGTCGCCGGCCCAGGCGGGCTGCGAAGCCACCCGCTTGCGGTGCCCGCGGATGCCGAAGATGCCGACCGCGACCAGGATCAGGCCGAGCACGCCGATGCCGCCGACCGCGTACGTGATCTGGTCGATGGTCAGGTCCGAATACCAGGCGTTGCCGGACCCGCCGGCGCCACCGCTCGACGCCTTCTTGATCGTCGCCACCGTGGTGGCCGGCGTGTATTTCAGGATGCTGTTGGCCGCCTCGGTGTCACCGCTCATGTCGGAGACGGTGTAGAAGAGGCTGCCGTCGGCGCTGTAGGTGATCGCCTCGCCGAGCGTCTCGTTCGGCAGGCCGGTGGTGCGCGGCTTGCCCTTCAGCAGCGCGGAAAGCACGTCGCCGCCGGTGACGTCCCACTCCAGGGCGTCGGTGTAGGTGCGGAGCACGACCTTCGAGCCGTCCGGCGAGATCGCACCGCCGTCGATGGTCTTGTTACCGATCCGGCCGTACGGGTTGGCCGCGGTCTCGGTCGCGTTGACCTTGAGCTCGCCGACCTTCTTCAGCGGGACGCCGACCTCGTTGTTGGTCTTCAGCGCCGCCGACGGCTGGTAGATCGAGGCCGCCTTACCGATCTCCTTGGTGATGATCAGCGGGATGTTGTCGCCGGTCAGCAGCAGCGCCTCGGCGTCGTGATTGTCACCGTCGGGATAGGACACCCGGTGGATCGCCGGCTTCTTCGACCCGTCGACCGGCATCGTCCACAGCGTGAGACTGGGGCGCCGGCTGTCCTTGTCGTAGTCGTTGTCGCCGATGTCGGCGATCCACAGCGTCTTCTTGTCCGACGAGAGGATCAGGTCTTCCGGGTCGCGCGGGCCCTTGCCGCTGTACGACTGCTCATCGACGACCTTGCACTTGGTGTCGAGGAAGAAGATCTTCTGATGGGTCGCAATGTTCGTGCTGTCGTTGATCACGATGAAGCCGGTGCTGGTGGCCACCATGCCGGACAGCTCGTCCAGCCTCGGGTCGGTGATCTTGCAGACCGACTTTCCCGCGGTCGCCTTCACGCTGACCGTGGGATCGGGATCATCCGCAAACGCACTGGACGGACCGACCATCACCAGCCCAATGGCTGCAACAGCCGGAAACACGAGACGCCGCATCCGATCAGTGTCGCATGCGGCGTCCCGTACCGGTGTTACGCGTGGATCAACCCAGGTCAGGGGTATCCACTCTCAGTTGCGGAACGACTCCAGCTCGGCAGCGAGGTGCTCGCTGACCCGGATCTGTAGCTCGGTGCCCTCATCCGTATAGCGGGTGTTGAGTACCTGACCGGTCCGATGAATCCGGGCGACCAGGTCACCCCGGTCATACGGAAGGAGGACCCGCAGGTCCACCGCCGGGCGTGGCAACCGCTCGGCGATCGCCACGTGCAACTCGGCGATGCCGGCCCCGCTGCGCGCCGACACGAAGATCGCGTCCGGCCAGGTGCGCTTGAGCCGGAGAACGGTCTCCTCGTCGGCGGCGTCCATCTTGTTGATGACCAGCAGCTCGGGGATCCGGTCGGCACCGACCTCGCCGAGCACCTCGCGGACGGCGCTGACCTGACCCTCGGGGTCGGGATGCGCGCCGTCGACCACGTGCACGACCAGATCGGATTCGGCCACCTCCTCCAGCGTCGAGCGGAACGCCTCGACGATCTGGTGCGGCAGATGCCGGACGAACCCCACGGTGTCGGACAGGGTGAACACCCGCCCGTCCTCGGCCGCGGTGCGCCGGGTGGTCGGGTCGAGCGTGGCGAACAGGGCATTTTCCACCAGCACCCCGGCCTGGGTCAGCCGGTTGAGCAGGCTGGACTTGCCGGCGTTGGTGTAGCCGGCGATCGCCACGGCGGGGACGCCACTCGCCTGGCGGCGGGACCGCTTGGTCTGGCGTACGGTCCGCATGCCCTTGATCTCGCGCTTGAGGCGCGAGATGCGGGTGTTGATCCGGCGCCGGTCGGTCTCGAGCTTGGTCTCACCGGGACCACGCGTGCCGACGCCGCCGCCTCCGGAACCGCCGGCGCCACCGCCCTGCCGGGACAGCGACTCACCCCAGCCGCGCAGTCGCGGCAGAAGGTATTGCAGCTGGGCCAGCTCGACCTGCGCCTTGCCCTCTTTGCTCTTCGCGTGCTGGGCGAAGATGTCGAGGATCAGCGCGGTCCGGTCGACGACCTTGACCTTGACCTGTGACTCCAGCTTGCGGAGCTGGGACGGGGACAGCTCGCCGTCGCAGATGACCGTGTCGGCGCCGGTGGACAGAACCACGTCCCGCAGCTCGTCGACCTTGCCCCGGCCGATGAAGGTGGCCGCGTCGGGCCGGCTTCGCCGCTGGATCAGGCCTTCGAGCACCTGCGAACCGGCCGTCTCGGCCAGCGCGGCGAGCTCGGTCAGTGAATTGTCGGCGTCCTCGACGCTGCCCTCGGTCCAGACGCCGACCAGCACGACCCGCTCGAGGCGGAGCTGCCTGTACTCGACCTCGGTGACATCGGTGAGCTCGGTGGACAGGCCGGCGACCCGGCGCAGCGAATGGCGCTCCTCAAGCTCGAGATCGCCCGTGGTCGGGTCGAGCTCGTCAAGGACGGGTGCCTGGTAGATGTCTCGCAAAAGTGACCTCCTCCGCCCGATCGTGGCACGTCGCCGCAGCGGGCGCATCTACATAAGCGGGCCAGCCGTTGACTGACGGTGTTCGGACCAGTAGTAACCACCGGATTGGAAACCACTATTCCGGACGCGCAAGAATGCGATGAAGCACTTGCCGACGTCGGAGGACACACCGTGGTGACCACCCGCCTGCCCAGCGCAGGTTTCTCGATCACGATTCGCATCGCCGTAACCGCGGACGCCTCGTCCATCGGACGGCTCACCACCTGCGTCGGCGAGGCCGGCGCGATCGTGACGGCCCTGGACGTCGTCGACTCCGATCCCACCCGGGTGCTGGTCGACCTGACCTGCGACACCGCCGACTCCAGCCACGCCGACCAGGTGGTGAAGCAGCTGGAGGAGCAGGATGGGGTGGATGTCCGGAAAGTGTCGGACCGTACCTTCCTGCTCCACCTGGGCGGCAAGATCGAGGTGAACTCGAAGGTCGCGCTGCGCAACCGCGACGAGCTGTCCCGGGCGTACACCCCGGGCGTGGCGCGGGTCTGCATGGCGATCGCCGAGAACCCGGCCGACGCCCGCCGCCTGACCATCAAGCGCAACACGGTGGCCGTGGTCAGCGACGGCTCGGCCGTGCTCGGCCTCGGCAACATCGGCCCGGCCGCGGCCATGCCGGTGATGGAGGGCAAGGCCGCCCTGTTCAAGCGCTTCGGCGGGGTCGACGCCTGGCCGGTGGTGCTCGACACCCAGGACACCGACGAGATCGTGCGGATCGTGAAGGCGATCGCGCCGGCCTACGGCGGCATCAACCTGGAGGACATCGCGGCGCCGCGCTGCTTCGAGATCGAGGCGCGGCTGCGCGAGCAGCTGGACATCCCGGTCTTCCACGACGACCAGCACGGCACCGCGATCTGCGTGCTGGCCGCGCTGACCAACGCGCTGCGGGTGGTCGGCAAGCGGCTGGAGGACGTGCGGGTGGTGGTCTCCGGGTCCGGCGCGGCCGGCACCGCGATCATGAAGCTGCTGCTGCGCCAGGGCGTCGGCGACATCATCGCCTCCGACCGCAAGGGCGCCCTCTACCGCGGCATGCCCGACCTGACGCCCACCTGGCAGTGGCTGGCCGACAACACCAACAAGGACAACTTCTCCGGCGATCTGGCCGGCGCGATCGTGGGCGCCGACGTCTTCATCGGGGTCAGCGCGCCCAACCTGCTGACCGGCGCCGACATCGCGAAGATGGCCGACAAGTCGATCGTCTTCGCGCTGGCCAACCCCGACCCCGAGGTCGACCCGCGGGAGGCCCGTCAGCACGCGGCGGTGGTGGCGACCGGTCGTTCCGACCAGCCCAACCAGATCAACAACGTGCTGGCCTTCCCCGGCGTCTTCCGCGGCATGCTCGACGCGGCCGCCGAGGAGTTCACCGAGGAGATGGCGCTGGCCGCGGCCCGGGCGATCGCCGACGTGGTGGGCGACGACAAGCTCAACCCGACGGTCATCGTGCCGAGCGTCTTCGACCCGAAGGTCACGCCGGCGGTGGCGGCGGCGATCCGAGCGGTCGTCCGCGGCGGTCACGCGCCGCACAACGCCGCCGCCATCCCGAGTGCGGAATTGGACGAAGCCCCAGAAGAAACCTTTTAACCCACAAACCCTATGAATACGGGGTTTGACCAACGAGAACCGCATCCAGGGACGGCCCAGGCGGTGGGCTGAGGCCGTCCCCGGCTTCCGGCCCGGCCCCGGTGGTCAGGCTGGGCCTGCGGCCCAGCCGGTCAGCTCGCCCAAGCGGTCGGTGATCAGGCCGGCGGCTCCGGCGGCGGCCAGGGCGGGCCACTGGGCGATGTCGTTGGCGGTCCACGGCATCACCTCGATGCCGTGAGCGGCCAGCTCGGCGACCCGCTCCGGGGCGGCCAGCACGTCGGCGACCGGCGGGTTGCAGCAGACCACGCCCAGCTCGCGGGCCAGCTCGACGGCGTCGGCCGGGAAACTCATCCGGAGCAGGCCGCGGCGGACGTCCGGGGCGGCCGACCGGACGAGGCCGACCACCTCCGGGTCGAAGCTCTGCACGAGCGTGCGGGCCGGCAGACCGCGCTCGGCGACCAGCTCGACGATCGCCTTGACCTGGTCGAGGGTGGCCGGCGGCTTGATCTCCAGCAGGAGCGCCGGGCCGGGCTCGGCGAGCAGGTCGAGCGTCTCGGCCAGGGTCGGCACCCGCACTCCGGTGTAGGCCGGCGAGAACCAGGCGCCGGCGTCGAGCGCGCGAACGTCGGCAGCGGCCGCGTCCCAGACGTGCCCGGTGCCGGACGTCGTGCGGTCGAGGGTGCGGTCGTGGATGACCACCGGCACCCCGTCGGCGGTGGTGCGCACGTCGAACTCGACGTGGGTCGCGCCGGCCCGGACCGCCGCCGCGAACGCGGGCAGCGTGTTCTCCGGCGCCACGGCCGAATAGCCGCGGTGGGCCACCCGGTGCATCAGGCGAGGGTCTCGCCGTCGGCGACCAGCACCGCCGGGCCGGCCAGCCACCAGCGGTCCTCGGCGTCGTGGGTCACGGTCAACCGGCCGCCGGGCAGGTCGACGGCGACCACCCCGGTGTCCAGGCCGGCCTCGCGCAGCGCCACCGCGCCGACCGCGAGCGCGCCCGAGCCGCAGGACAGCGTCTCGCCGGAGCCGCGCTCGTGGACGCGCATCGCCACGTGCAGGTCGGCGCCGTCGACCGGCGGGCCGGGCACCACGAACTCGACGTTCACCCCGGCGGTGAACAGGCCGCGGTCGAAGCCGGGCTCGACGGTGAGATCCAGCGACGGCAGTTCGACGCCGTCGTGCAGGACGCAGACCAGGTGCGGGTTGCCGCAGTCGACGGCCATGCCCGGGAACGTCAGGGCGCCGACCGTCGCGGTGCCGGCCGCGTACACCCGAGGGCTTCGCATGTGCACCCGGATGGAGTCGCCCTCGAGGACCGCGACCACCACACCGGATCGCGTCGCGATCGGCAGGCCCGCCGGGCCGGGCTCGGCGAGACCGCGGGTGACCAGGTAGCGGGTGAAGACCCGGACGCCGTTGCCGCACATCTCGGCGATCGTCCCGTCGGCGTTGCGGTAATCCATGAACCACTCGGCGTCGGCGGCCCAGGCCGCAGCGTCCGGATCCTTGGCGGCGCGCACCACCCGCAGCACGCCGTCGCCGCCGATCCCGAACCGCCGGTCGCACAGCGCGGCGACCTGCGCCGGGGTCAGCGTGCGAGCGCCGTCCGGGTCGGCGATGATGACGAAGTCGTTGCCGGTTCCGTGGCCCTTGGTAAACAGCACGGGGCAATCATCGCGCAAGCGCCAGCGCGTCCGCCACGAGGTTGTCCGCGGCCCCGTCCAGCCAGTGGATCGCCGGGTCGCGCTTGAACCAGGACCGCTGCCGGCGCACGAACCGCCGGGTGCCCTGGACCGTGTCCGCCTTCGCCTGCTCGGCCGGCACCTCGCCGTCGAGCTGGGCGAGCGCCTGCTGGTAGCCGAGCGCCTTGGACGCGGTCCGCCCGTCCCGCAGCCCCAGCGGAATCAACGCGCGCACCTCGTCGAGCAGGCCGGCCGCCCACATCAGGTCCACCCGCAGGGCGATCCGCTCGTCCAGCTCGCCGGTCTCCCGGTCGACGCCGATCTGCAGCGACTCGTAGTGCGGGGTGGGCTGCGGCAGGCTGGCGGTGAACGGCCGGCCGGTCAGCTCGATCACCTCGAGGGCCCGGACGATCCGCCGCCCGTTCGAGGGAAGGATCTTCTCCGCGGCCGGCGGATCCCACTCCCGGAGCCGCTCGAACAGCGGCTGCGGGCCGGCCAGCGCGAGCTCCTCCTCCAGCCGGGACCGGATCGCCGGGTCGGTGCCGGGGAACTCGAACTCCTCCAGGACCGCCCGCACATACAGCCCCGAGCCGCCGACCAGCAGCGGAACCCGGCCGCGGGCCAGGATGTCGTCGATCGCCCGGCGGGCCAGCGCCTGATACTCGGCGACCGCGGCCGGCACCGTCACGTCCCAGATGTCGAGCAGATGGTGCGGCACGCCGTCCCGCTCGGCCACGGTCAATTTGGCCGTGCCCAGGTCCATCCCCCGATAGAGCTGCATCGAGTCGGCGTTCACCACCTCACCACCCAGCGCGTGGGCGAGAGCAATGCTCAGGGCGGATTTTCCCGCGGCGGTCGGTCCCACGACGGTGATCACGCGCGGAACCACTCTTGACGGCACGGAGCAACGGTAGGACAAGGTTTGGCCACGGTCATCGGCGGGCGCTTCCCCACAACCGGGTTGGACCTGTGACAATGCGCGAGAAAGAATGCCGATGAGAAGCTTTGGCGTTCAACTGCGCTATGGCGGCGGTTGCCCCCAATTCACCGGGGGCGGACACCGGGAGACTGAGGACGGGTTATGAACGACTGGACGGCCTTCGGGCGCGTGGATGCCGACGGCACCGTGTACGTGAAGACCGCGGAGGGCGACCGCGTGGTCGGCTCCTGGCAGGCGGGCACGCCCGAGGAGGGCCTGGCCCACTTCGCCCGGCGCTTCGCCGACCTGGTCACCGAGGTCGACCTGGTCGAAGCCCGCCTCAAGTCCGGCGCGGCCGACGCGTCACATTCACTCGCCAGCGTGAAACGCCTGCGCACCGAGCTGGCCGAGGCGCACGTGGTGGGCGACATCGACGGGCTCACCGCCCGGCTCGAGCGCCTGGCCGGCGTCGCCGACGAGAAGGCCGGCGAGGCGCGGGCCGCCCGCGAGGTCGCCCGCACCGAGGCCCTGGCCCGCAAGACCACCCTGGTCGAGGAGGCGGAGGCGATCGCCGCCGACGCCACCGGCTGGAAGACGGCGGGCGACCGCCTCAAGGAAATCCTCGACGAGTGGAAGACGATCCGCGGCGTCGACAAGAAGACCGACGGCGAGCTGTGGAAGCGTTTCGCCGCCGCCCGGGACGGCTTCACCCGCCGCCGCGGCGCCCACTTCGCCACCCTCGACGGCCAGCGCAAGCAGGCTCAGGGCGCGAAGGAGGACCTGGTCAAGGAGGCCGAGGGCCTGGCCGAGTCGACCGAGTGGTCGACCGCCGCCAACCGGCTCAAGGAGCTCATGACCGAGTGGAAGGCCGCGCCGCGCGCCGCCAAGGAGGCCGAGCAGCGCCTCTGGGAGCGATTCCGGGCCGCGCAGGACGCCTTCTTCACCCGCCGCAGCGAGGTCTTCTCCGCCCGCGACGCGGAGTACAAGGGCAACCTCGACAAGAAGCAGGCCATCCTCACCGAGATCGAGGCCGTCGACGTCGACGCCGACCCGCGCGCCGCGCAGAACAAGCTGCGCGACGCCCAGGCCGCATGGCACGACGCCGGCCGGGTGCCGCGCGAGGCCTCGGCCTCGCTGGACCGTCGCTGGCGGGCCGCCGAGGAGCGGATCCGGGTCGCGATGGACTCGGCGTGGCGCAAGACCACCCCGCAGGACAACCCGCTGCTGCAGCAGATGCGCGAGCAGGTCGCCGAGGCCGAGCAGCGTCTCGCCCGGGCCCAGGCGGCCGGCGACAACCGCCGCATCAAGGAGGCCGAGCAGGCGCTGTCCTCCAAGAAGCAGTTCCTCGCCCTCGCCGAAGCGGCCGGCTGACCCCAGCTTCAGGTGGCCAAGTCGGCCAGCTCGGCCGGTGACGCGTTGCCGCCGGTGCACACGACCGCGATGGTGCGGCCCGCGAAGCGGTCCGGGTCGGTCAGGACGGCCGCGAGAGCGGCCGCGCCCGCACCCTCGGCCAGGGTGTGCGCGTCACGGGCCAGCACCCGCTGCGCCGCGGCGATCTGGTCGTCGGTCACCAGCCGGAAGTCGGCGAGATCCCGCAGGTGGTGCTGCGGCAGGGCGAACGCCCGGCCGGTCGCCAAGCCCTCGACGCGGGTGCGATTGGGGCGGGTCACCAGGGTTTTTTCGCGCCATGCGTCATGCGCGGCCGGGGACGCCGCCGACTGGACGCCGATGACTGCGCACCCGGGCGCCAGCACGGCCGCCACCACGGTGGCGGCCGCCGCGCCGGAGCCGCTGCCGATCGGCACCACGATCGCGTCCAGATCCGGCCGGGCCTCCAGGATCTCCTGGTAGACGGTGCCGACACCGGCCAGCAACTCCGGGGTGTCGCCCGGGCTGACCAGGCGGGCGCCGGTCTGCTCGGCCAGCTTCACCGCGTGCGCCTCGGCGGCGGCCAGATCGTCGCCGGTCAGCACCACCTCCGCGCCCCACGCCTCGATCGCGGCGACCTTGCCCGGGTTGGCGGCCGCCGGCATCACGACCGTGCAGGGTGCGCCGAAGACGCGGCTCGCGTAGGCCATCGACTGGGCGTGGTTGCCGGTCGAATAGGTGACCGTGCCGCGCTGCGGATCGGGCAGCGACGCCAGCAGGGTGAGACCGCCGCGCACCTTGAACGCACCGACCGGCTGGGTGTTCTCGTGCTTGACCAGGACCGTCGCGCCGGCCCGCCGGTCCAGCACCGGGTAGGACCACATCGGGGTGGGCGGCAGGTAGCGACGGACGACCTCGCGGGCCGCTTCGACGGCGGCGTAGCTGAACTCCATCCGTCGATCATTGGCCCATGCCGGCCATCGGTCCAACGCCCATTCCCGCGGCGGCGGCCGGCTCGGCCACGGCGTACCCATCAATTGATCTTGGGGTTTCGAAGGCCGGGGGCCGGGTGGCTATGCCGTCACCAGGCTGAGGGCGCCGATCGTCTTGGACTTCTTGGCCCGGTACATGGCCAGGTCGGCGCGGGTCAGCAGGTCGTCGGTGCTGTCCCCGGGCAGGGCGTGCGCGACACCCACGCTGACCCCGATCCGGACCTGCTCGCCCGCCGCCACCAGCTCGCGGGCGGCCAGGGCGCGGATGCGCTCGGACATCGCCTCGACCGCACCCGGGCCGCGGCAGATGACCACGAACTCGTCGCCGCCGAACCGGCTCACCAGGTCGCTCCCGCGCAGCCCGGCCCGCAGGTGCTCGGCCACCGCGATCAGCAGGTCGTCGCCGGCCGCGTGCCCGAGCCGATCGTTGACCGGCTTGAAGCCGTCCAGGTCGCAGAAGAGCACCGCCAGATCGAGGTCGCCGGTGCGCAGCTCCTGATCGATGCGGTCGACGCAGGCCGCCCGGTTCGGCAGGCCGGTCAACGGGTCCGAGGTGGCCAGCCGGTGCAGCGCCTGCTCGGCCTGGCGGCGGGCCGCCGACAGCCGGGCGATCCGCACCATGACCAGCGGGATCAGGCCAGCCGAGGAGAGCGCGATCAGCACGCCGTCGGTGGGCAGACCGATGATCGCCCGGCCGCCGCCGACCAGCGGAGCGAGGGCCAGCATGAAGCCGAGGAAGGTCAGCCGGCCGGTGCTCAGGTCGTCGACCGGCTTCGGGCCGCGGGTGGTCACCTCGGACACCGCCGGATGCAGCGCGGCGCAGCCCAGCGCGGCGTAGGCGGCCAGGTAGACCATGTTGGTCCAGTCGGCGCGCAGGCCGTTCGGGTCCAGCGCGATCGCGCCGGAGACGCTGCCCACCAGGCTGATCGCGATGCCCAGGGTGAGCAGGCGGACCGGCGCCAGCCGGCGGTCGGCGACCGCGGTGATCCGGATCATCGCGCCTAGCGACCCGGCCATCATGAACACGTTCAGGAACGTGCCGATCTGCTGGCTTGCCGGAATGTCGTGGGCGGTCATCGCGGGCAGCATGACGGTGTCCCAGAGCAGGCCGGAGAGCGCCACCGCGGTGATCACCGAGTCGATGATGCCGCCGGTGTCGCCCCGGCCGCGCTGCACGATCACCACCAGCGCCGCGGCCAGCGTGCCCACCCCGCCGAGGGTCATGAACACGTCCGCGAAGCTGCCGTCACCGCTGGTCCGGCCGCCCCAGGTGACCAGCCACAGCCAGATCAGATTGCCGACGGTGTAGGAGACCATTCCGGCCAGCAGCGCCCACCAGGCCTGCCGGGCACCTCGCGGCGCTCGGCGCAGCGCCGCCACCAGGGGCGGCAGGACGCTGAGGGTCACCAACAGGAACGGCCAGCCCCGCAGGTCGTAGGGCCACACCAGGTAGGTCGCCACGATGGCACCGGTGAGGGCGGCGTAGCCGCGCAGGAGAGGCACGGGCCGGCCAATCGGCCGCCCTGCACCCGAACTGAGACTTACGCGGCGACCCGCTTCGACCGCTTGGCCTGGTACATCGCCAGTTCGGCGCGGGTCAGCAGGTCGTCAGTGGTGTCGCCGGGCTTATCTCACAGGGCCCGTCTCACAGGGCCCGTCTCACAGGGCCCGTCTCACAGGGCCCGTCTCACAGGGCCCGTCTCACAGGGCACAGCCGCCGGTGGTCGCCGGCAGCGGGGCCGGGACACCGATCGTGGGCAGGCCCAGCGAGACGCCCTTGAGCTTCGGGGTGCGGCCGGCCTCGAACGCGTCGCCGGCCCGGGTCCGCCGGTACGACAACGGCTCGCCGTCGGCGTTGAGGTGGTGCGGCGCCGCGTAGGTGATCACCGTCTCGACGATGTCGCCCGGGCGGGGCGCGAGATCGCCGGTGGCGAAGTGGACCAGCCGCCCGTCGCGGGCCCGGCCGCTCATCCGGCCGGTGCGCTCGTCCTTGCGGCCCTCGCCGACCGCGACCAGCACCTCGACCTTCGTGCCGACCAGCTTTTTGTTCTCCGCCCAGGTGATCTCTTCGAGGAGGGCGATGAGCCGGTTGTAGCGGTCCTGGACGACCGCCTTCGGCACCTGCTCCTCCATCGTCGCGGCCGGGGTGCCGGGACGCTTCGAATATTGAAAAGTGAAAGCACTGGAGAACCGGGCCCGGCGGACCACCTCGAGGGTCTGCTCGAAGTCCTCCTCGGTCTCGCCGGGGAAGCCGACGATGATGTCGGTGGTGATCGCGGCGTCCGGCATCGCGGCCCGGACCTTCTCGATGATGCCCAGGTATTTCTCCTGGCGGTAGCTGCGGCGCATGGCCTTGAGCATCCGGTCGGAGCCGGACTGCAGCGGCATGTGCAGCGAGTGGCAGACGTTCGGCGTCTCGGCCATCGCGGCGATCACGTCGTCGGTGAAGTCCTTCGGGTGCGGGCTGGTGAAGCGGACCCGCTCCAGGCCCTCGACCTCGCCGGTGGCGCGCAGCAGCTTGCCGAAGGCGAGCCGGTCGCCGAACTCGGCGCCGTAGGAATTGACGTTCTGCCCGAGCAGGGTGACCTCGAGGACACCCTCCTTGGTCAGGGCCTCGACCTCGGCCAGGATCTCGCCGGGGCGACGGTCCTTCTCCTTGCCGCGCAGCGACGGCACGATGCAGAAGGTGCAGGTGTTGTTGCAGCCCACCGAGATCGACACCCAGCCGGCGTAGGTCGACTCACGCTTGGTCGGCAGGGTCGACGGGAACACCTCGAGCGACTCGAGGATCTCGACCTCGGCCTCCTCGTTGTGCCGGGCCCGTTCGAGCAGCGCCGGCAGCGAGCCGATGTTGTGGGTGCCGAAGACGACGTCGACCCAGGGCGCCTTCTTGACGATGTCGCCGCGGTCCTTCTGCGCCAGGCAGCCGCCCACGGCGATCTGCATGCCGGGGTGCTTGAGCTTGGTGGGGCGCAGGTGGCCCAGGTTGCCGTAGAGGCGGTTGTCGGCATTTTCCCGAACCGCGCAGGTATTGAAGACCACGACGTCGGCCGCGTCGGGGTTCGCGGCGCGCACGTAGCCCGCATCCTCCATCAGCCCGGAGATGCGCTCGCTGTCGTGCACGTTCATCTGGCAGCCGTAGGTGCGCACGTCGTACGTACGCTGGGTGCCTTGGATTTCGGTAGTCATGGCAATTGACCAGGGTACTGCTTACGCGGCCGCGGGCCTGTCCGGCGTCCGGTCACAATCGTCGCCGGTGCATGGCCGCAGCCCACGCCGCTCCGGCCCGTCGTCCGTCTCGATCTCGTCGACGTGCACCGGGCGCAGCGTGCCGTCCGGCTCGGCCAGGACGTACCGGGTGGGGTCGAGGCCCTCGTCGGGCAGCAGGACCGCGGCATCCAGCCGGACCGCGACGGCGCTCGCGGCCGTCGTCTCGGCGACCTCGGCGGGCGCCAGGTAGACATCGGCGAGTGTCGGAAAGTCGCCACCGACCGCATAGACGTCACACATGATCATCCCGTCGGCGCCCAGCGGGACCACCGATCGTTCCAGCGTTCCGGCGATCGCGCCACGTACGCGATCCTCGTCAATTCGTTTTCCGATCGCCCAGTTCCACAGGCCGGGTGTCGGATCCCCGTCAGCCATACCGAACATGGTGGACAATCCCCGGGCCTTCCATCAGTTAAGTTACCGCTCCGTGACCATTCTCGGTGTGAACCGATACAGGGGTCCAATTAGAGTGTGCCCATCCGGGTGATCCGCGACGAACGGACGGTGGTTCAACAGTGTCCGACGAGGCTCTCATCGTCCTCGAGAATGTCAACAAATGGTTTGGTCCGCTGCATGTGCTCAACGACGTCAGCCTCTCGGTCGCCCGTGGCGAGGTCGTCGTCGTGATCGGACCGTCCGGGTCCGGCAAGTCCACGCTGTGCCGCTCGATCAACCGCCTCGAGCCGATCAACTCGGGCACCATCACGTTCGACGGCAAGCCGCTGCCGGCCGAGGGCAAAGCCCTGGCCCGCCTGCGCAGCGAGGTCGGCATGGTGTTCCAGTCCTTCAATCTCTTCGCGCACAAGACGATCCTGCAGAACGTCATGCTGGGGCCGATCAAGGTGCGTAAGGAGAAGTCCGTCGAAGTTCGCGAGCGGGCCATGTCGCTGCTCGACCGGGTCGGCATCGGCAACCAGGCGGAGAAATATCCGGCCCAGCTTTCCGGTGGTCAGCAGCAGCGGGTGGCGATCGCCCGGGCCCTCGCCATGCAGCCCAAGGCGCTGCTCTTCGACGAACCGACGAGCGCCCTCGACCCCGAGATGGTCGGCGAGGTGCTCGACGTCATGACGTCACTCGCCCGGGAAGGGATGACCATGGTGGTCGTCACCCACGAGATGGGTTTCGCCCGCCACGCCGCCAACCGGGTGGTCTTCATGGCCGACGGCCAGCTTGTCGAGCAGGCCGCGCCTGCGGAGTTCTTCGCTAATCCGAAAAGCGATCGGGCGAAGGACTTCCTCTCCAAAATCCTTACGCATTGACATCACGGACCACAGTTCGTCCAAAGCGGAAGCAACGATTTCGAGGAGCGTAATCATGCGCATCACCCGATTGGCAGCGGCGTTCGGCGCAATGACCATGGCGCTTGCGGTGGCTGCCTGCGGCGGGGACGACTCCGGCACCGACAGCGGCAGCGGAAGCAGCGGCTCGGGCATCGTCGGCAAGGCCTCCAGCGACAAGAAGCTGACCATCGGCGTCAAGGCCGACCAGCCCGGCCTCGGCCTGCAGACCGGTAGCACCTACACCGGTTTCGACATCGAGATCGGCAAGATCATCGCCAAGGGTCTCGGCGTCGACGAGAGCGGCATCACCTGGAAGACGACGGTCTCGGCGAACCGCGAGCCGTACATCCAGCAGGGCCAGGTCGACATCGTGGTGGCCACCTACACGATCAACGACGAACGCAAGCAGAAGGTCAACTTCGGCGGCCCGTACTACATCGCCGGGCAGGACCTGCTGGTCCCGACCGCGTCGACGATCACCGGCCCCGACCAGCTGGCCGGCAAGAAGGTCTGCTCGGTTAGCGGTTCCACCCCGGCCAAGCGGATCCAGACCGACTACAAGGACGCCCAGCTGCAGCAGTTCGACTCGTACTCCAAGTGCGTGACGGCGTTGGCCGGCGGAACGGTCGACGCGGTCACCACCGATGACATCATCCTGGCCGGTTACGCCTCCCAGGAGCAGTACGCGGGCAAGTTCAAGGTCGTCGGCAAGCCGTTCAGCACCGAGCCGTACGGCATCGGCGTCAAGAAGGAAGACTCCGCGGGCTGCAACAAGATCAACGACATCCTGAAGGCCGCCGCGGCCGACGGATCGTACAAGAAGGCCTGGGACGACACCCTGGGCAAGAGCGGCAAGGCCGCGCCCGAGCTGGACACCTCCAAGCTGACCAACTGCTCCTGATCCTCTGAACAGGTCGGCGGGGCCGGGAAACCGGCCCCGCCGTCTCCTTTACCGGCCCGCCTTTCGCTGAAGGTGACGATGGACGTCTTTTCCGATTCGTACAACCTCGACGTGTACGTCACCGGGTTCCTCTGGATCCTGAAGCTGACCGCGTCCGCCACCGTCTGCGCGGTGGTGCTCGGCGTCCTGCTGGCGGCCATGCGGGTCTCCCCGGTGCCGGTGCTGCGCGGCTTCGGCACCGCCTGGGTGAACATCTTCCGGAACACCCCGCTCACCCTGATCATCTTCTTCTGCTACTTCGGCCTGTACTCCACGCTCGGCGTCACGCTCTCCGACGATCTCGAGCTCAACAACTACTGGCTCGGCGTGCTCGGCCTGTCGATCTACACGGCCGCGTTCGTCTGTGAGGCGATCCGCTCCGGCATCAACACGGTGCCGGCCGGCCAGGCCGAGGCGGCCCGGGCGATCGGCATGACGTTCCGGCAGACCCTGTCGCTGATCGTGCTCCCGCAGGCCGGCCGGGCCGTGGTCGCGCCGCTGGGCAGCATCCTGATCGCGCTCTGCAAGAACGCCACGATCGTCGGGACGATCGGCCTCATGGAGTCGTCGAACGCCATGAAAGAGCTGATCAACTCGAACGGCAACGCGGTCTTCACGATCTTCTTCGTCTTCGCCGGCACGTTCGCGGTCGTCCTCATCCCCACCGGCTACGGCTTCGGCTGGCTGGCCAACCGACTGGCGGTGAAGCGATGAGTACGGACGCCGTGCTGTACGACCACCCGGGCCCGCGCGCCCGCATCCGCAACCGGATCCTCACCGTCGTCTTCGGGCTGGCACTGGTCGGGTTGCTCTACTGGATCTACCACCGGTTCGACGAGAAGGGCCAGTGGGCCGGCAGCCTCTGGAAGCCGTTCACCCAGAGCAGCACCTGGACCGATTACATCCTGCCCGGCCTGCAGGGCACCCTTCAGGCCGCCGCCATCGCGATGGTGCTGTCGCTGGCCTTCGGCATTCTCTTCGCCGTCGGGCGGCTCTCCGACCACTGGTGGCTGCGCATCCCGGCCGGCATCGTCGTCGAGTTCTTCCGGGCCGTACCCCTGCTGCTGATGATGTTCTTCATCTTCTTCGGCATCCCGTTCGTCACCCAGAAGCCGATGTCCCCCCTCTGGGCGGTGGTCTTCGCGCTGACCCTCTACAACGGGTCGGTGCTGGCCGAGGCCTTCCGGGCCGGCGTGCACGCGGTGCCGAGCGGGCAGAGCGAGGCGGCGTACGCGATCGGCATGCGCAAGGGCCAGGTGATGGGGCAGATCCTCATCCCGCAGGCCGCCCGCGCCATGCTGCCGGTGATCGTCAGCCAGCTGGTGGTGCTGGTCAAGGACACCGCGCTCGGCTACATCATCAGCTACTCGGAGCTGCTGCAGCTGGGCGTCAACAACGTCGCCGCCAACTTCGGCAACGTCATCCAGGCCGCCATGGTGGCCGCCGCCATCTACATCGCGGTCAACGCGACACTGACCGCCGTGGCCGGCTGGCTCTCCCGCCGCACCCGGCGCAGCGGCAAGGCGCCACGCGCCGCCCGACCGGCCACCGCTCTCGCCGCTACCGCCGAACCGTAAGGCTTTACCGGGCCAGTTCCGTCACGCGGGACTCGCGGACCACCGTCACGCGGATCTGGCCCGGGTAGGTGAGTTCTTCCTCGATCTGCTTCGCGACGTCGCGGGCCAGCACGGCGGCACCGATGTCGTCGATGTCCTCGGGACGCACCATCACCCGGATCTCGCGGCCGGCCTGCATCGCGAAGACCTTCTCCACCCCGACCTTGCCGGCGGCGATCTCCTCGATCCGCTCGAGACGCTTGACGTACGCCTCCAGGCTCTCCCGCCGGGCCCCCGGGCGACCGCCCGAGCATGCGTCGGCAGCCTGCGTCAGGACCGCCTCGATGGTCTGCGGCGGCACCTCGTTGTGGTGCGCCTCGATCGCGTGGACCACATCCTCCGACTCACCGTACTTGCGGGCCAGGTCGGCGCCGATCAGCGCGTGGCTGCCCTCCACCTCGTGGGTGAGCGCCTTGCCGATGTCGTGCAGGAACGCGGCCCGCTTCATCGACGGCACGTCCAGGCCCAGCTCGGCCGCCATGATCCCGGCGATGTGCGCGGTCTCGACCAGGTGTTTCAGAACGTTCTGCCCGTAGCTCGTGCGGTAGCGCAACCGGCCCAGCAATCTTGCCAGCTCCGGGTGGATGTCGGTGATGCCGACGTCGACCAGCGCCTCCTCGGCGGCCCGGTCGCAGAGCCGGTCCACCTCGCTCTTGGCGCTCTCGAAGACCTCCTCGATGCGGTGCGGGTGGATGCGGCCGTCCAGCACCAGCTTCTCCAGGGTCACCCGGCCGACCTCCCGGCGCACCGGATCGAAGCAGGACAGCAGCACCGCCTCCGGGGTGTCGTCGATGATCAGGTTGACCCCGGTGACCGACTCGAACGCCCGGATGTTGCGGCCCTCGCGGCCGATGATCCGGCCCTTCATCTCGTCGCTCGGCAGATGCAGCACGCTGACCACGCTCTCCGAGGTCTGCTCGCTGGCGATGCGCTGGATCGCGTCGACGACGATGCGGCGGGCCCGGGTGTCGGCGGTGTTCTTGGCCTCACTCTCGATGTCCCGCACCAGGATCGCGGCTTCCCGCTTGGCCTGGGCCTCGATGTCCGACACCAACTCGGTGCGGGCGGCCTCGGCGGTCAGGCTGGCGATCCGCTCCAGCTCGCGGCGCTTCTGCTCCTCGACCTTGGCGAGTTCCGCCTCCTTGGCCGTGAGAGCGTTTTCCCGGACGCCGAGATCGACATCCTGGGTGGCCAGCCGGCGCTCCCGCTCGACCAGTCGCTCCACCTCGTCGGCGTGCAGCCGCTCCCGCTCGTCTATCCGGGCCGCGCGGCGCTCCACCTCGGCGGCCTGTTCCTTAGCGGTCGCGTTCACCAGGGCCACCTCCCGCTCGCCGGAGCGGCGGGCCGCCGAACGGACCTGCTCGGCGTCGGCCTCGGCCTGGCGGTGGGCGCGCTCGAGGATGACGTCGGCCTCGCTGTGCGCGTCCTCCAGGACCCGGCGGGCCTCGGCCCGGGCCGAGGTGGCCTCGGCCTTGGCGGCGGCGACCTCGGCGCGTACCGAAGCGGCCTTGGCGTTCGCGTCCGCGACCTTCGCCTGGGCGGCACCGACCGCCTGATCCTCGCGCTGCTGGGCATCGACGCGGTCGCTCTGCATCTGGCGCAGCGCCCGAGCGCCGAGCACCAGGCCGGCTACCACCAGGGCGCCGAGGACGACGATCGCCACCACGAGCACCCAGTCCAGGGCGGTCATCTCGCCGCGTCTCCCTTCGCCGCCCGGCGCGTTGTGCGCGCGCAGGCTGTCTGCGGGATGCCCGACCAAGGCTCGCTGCGCTGACCGCAGGCTGCGCCGGGCCGCGACGTGTGCTGGTGAGCACACGCCGGGCGCGACCGCCGGGTATGTCTGACCCGGGGCGGCGCGGTCTGCCGCCGTCCGGGCTTCAAGTTATCGGTTACCGGATCAGTGACCAGGGCGGTCACAAGTGATGCCGTAATGTAATGCGATCTATGTTGTGCGTGTTGCATGCGATGGTCGAACACACCTTGTGTAACGCGAGGCTAGGTCGCAAGTGCCACTTCGGTCAAGGATCCATGATTCGGCTGCGGATGGGACGTAGGGCACAGACCTGCTTACGCGCAGCTCACGATACCGGGGGGCATTTCAGGCGTACCGGGACCAGAGATCGCGCACCGGCTCCCAGTGCTCCCCGACCCCATCTTTCCAGTACGCCAGGAGATAGGCAGCAATGGGCGTTTGCGCATCGTCCCACCAGACCCCCGCCACCGTCCGAGTGACCCCGTCCTCGGTCAACTCGAACGAATACTCAACGTAATTGCCCGTTGTCCGCCCCGAGGGGGTCGGACGCTCGCCCGGCTCCCCCACACCGGGGGTCAGCGTGCGGGCATCCACGTTCTGGCCGAGGGTGACGACACGCGCCTTGTCCCGGTCCGCGATCGAGTTGTACTCGACGAACAGAGCGGACATTCCGTCCAGCGTGCAGCGGACCCTGGTCTTCTCCCCCGCGTCGAGGGTCGGCCCGCCCGGCTTGCCGCTGCGCCCGCAGGTCGACAGGTAGGGCAGCCAGCCCTGGGCTAAACCGGTCAAAGGGGTGCCGTCGAAGTCGGGCTGGTTGATCGCCGCCTGGCTCTGCTCGAAGACGCCCAGGGTGCTCTTCGGGGCCGCGGCGGTCGGGGTGGTGGTCGGCTTCGAGGGCTCGGGGGCTGTCGCCCGGCCGGCGAACCACCCGGTCGTGCCGAAGAGGAGGAGGCCTGCGACCAGGCCGGCCAGCAGGCCGGTCAACAGCCGGCTGCGTGGTGGGGGCGGGGAAGGTTCGATCCGCCTGCCCGTCAGCGCCGCCGGCGGGAGCCCGAAGGAGTCCGTCTCCGGGGTCGGCGGGGTGCTTGCGCCCGAGGTCTGGCCGGCCGGACTCCACCGGTCGGTGGTCCCGGTGTAGAAGGGCGCGTGCCCGTAGGCGCTGCCACTCGTGGGGGCGGCAGCGTAGGCGCTGCCACTCGTGGGGGCGGCAGCATAGGGGCTGCCGCTCACCGGGTCGGCACCCGAGTAGCCGTAGTAGGGGTCAGCGCTCGTGGGCGCGACGGGCGAGCCGCCGCTCACCGGGCTGCTGCTCACCGGGCTGCTGCTCGTCAGGCCGTCGTTCGCCGGAGGGGCAGACGCCGGGCCGCTGTCGGCCGGGGCCGCGCTCGCCGGATCGGCGTTGCTCGCGGGAACACCACTCGTCGGGTGGGCCCCGGCGGGTGGCGTCGCGTCGGGCCGGAAGAAAGTCGCGCCGCCGGCGAGATCCGAGCCGGGGCTGGAGCTCGGCGGCGGACTGCCGGACGCGAAGACGTCCGGCGGAAAGGCCGGATATGGCTCTTCGGGCGCCGGGACGGACGGCTGCGCCGGGTCGGAAGGTTGCGCATCGGCCGGCGCAGCGCCCGCTTTCGGCACGGCGATCTGCTTGGTCGGCTCGGCACCCTCGTCGAAGGGACCGGAGCCCCGCACACGGTTCTGCGAGTCCTCGGTCACGACGCAGCAGATTACCAGCCAGTTGCCAACGCCGATGTCCAGCAAAGATCATCGACCATGCCCGAGACCTGGGCATTGCCCTTCCACCCCGTCCGGCCCCGCCGACTTCGCCACATCCGTCCGGCCCGGCCGACCTCGCCACCCCCGTCCGGCCCGGCCGACCTCGCCACATCCGTCCGGCCCGGCCAGCGGCCCGTCCGCGCTCGCCGGTGAGCGTCAGGTCGGCTCGCCGGTCTCGTCGGCCAGGGCGTCGGCGTCTATCTGGTCGGCGAACTCGGCCGCCTCGGCGTCCCGGTCGGCCAAGGCGTCCTTGACCGCGCGGATGGCCACGCCGGCCGGGTAGCCCTTGCGGGCGAGCATGCCCACCAGCCGGCGGAAGACCGCGTCGGGCGGACCGGTCGCGGTGCGCAGCTTCCGGTCCACGAGGGCGCGCGCCGCCGCGGCCTCACCCTCATCGTCGATGCTGTCGAGTGCCTCGCCGGCCACCTCGGCGTCGACCCCTCGCTGGCGCAGCTCGTTGGCGAGCGCACGCCGAGCCAGACCACGCCCGTGGTGCCGGCTGGCCACCCAGGCCCGCGCGAACGCCGCGTCGTCGATGATGCCGACCTCGTCATAGCGGTCGAGGACCTCGGCGATCGCTTCCTCGGAGATCTCCTTGCGGGCGAGCACCTTTGCCAGCTCGGCTCGCGTCCGCGGCCGCAGCGCCAGCTGCCGCAGGCAGATCTCACGGGCCCGCTCGGACTCGCTCTGCTCCCCCGAGCCGCCGGACGACCCCGAACCATCGGGCGACCCGGAACCGCTCAGCGAGCGCGAACCGGCGCCTGGAGCGGCGCCCCAGCGGGAGCCGGGTGCGGTGGGATTCCCGCCCGGCGAGGATCGGCGGCGGCGCGCGGGAACGTTGCCGCGTTCCGTTTCGTCGCCGTCGAGCTCACCGGGCGGGCGATCATCGGTTGACCGGCGAGCGGCCGGGGGCGGAAGGGCATCCCAACCGCGCCCGGACCGTGCGCCGCGTCGTCCGGCCATCTGCTGCTACCTCGATCAGAAGTCGACCGGCGGAAGTTCGGGGCCGCCGGCGGCGTCGCCCGTGGTCTGGCCGACGCCGAGCTTCTCGAGGATCTTCTTCTCGATCTCGGCGGCGACGTCGGGGTTTTCCTTGAGGAACTCCCGCGCCTTCTCCTTGCCCTGGCCGAGCTGGTCGCCGTCATACGTGTACCAGGCGCCGGACTTGCGGATGATGTTCTGCTCGACGCCGACATCGATGAGCGAGCCCTCACGCGAGATGCCCTTGCCATACATGATGTCGAACTCGGCCTGCTTGAACGGCGCGGCCACCTTGTTCTTCACGACCTTGACGCGGGTGCGGTTGCCGACCACGTCGGTGCCGTCCTTCAAGCTCTCGATGCGGCGCACGTCGAGACGCACGGACGCGTAGAACTTCAGGGCGCGGCCACCGGTCGTCGTCTCGGGCGAGCCGAACATGACGCCGATCTTCTCGCGGAGCTGGTTGATGAAGATCGCGGTGGTGCCCGAGTTGTTGAGAATGCCGGTGATCTTGCGGAGTGCCTGGCTCATGAGCCGGGCCTGCAGACCGACGTGGCTGTCGCCCATCTCGCCCTCGATCTCGGCGCGCGGCACGAGCGCCGCCACCGAGTCGATCACGATGATGTCGAGCGCGCCGGAGCGGATCAGCATGTCGGCGATCTCGAGCGCCTGCTCGCCGGTGTCGGGCTGGGAGACCAGCAGGGCGTCGGTGTCGACACCGAGGGCCTTCGCATACTCCGGGTCGAGGGCGTGCTCGGCGTCGATGAACGCCGCGATGCCGCCGTTCTTCTGAGCGTTGGCCACCGCGTGCAGCGCGACCGTCGTCTTACCGCTGGACTCGGGGCCATAGATCTCGATGACCCGGCCGCGCGGCAGACCGCCGACGCCGAGCGCCACATCAAGCGCGATGGACCCGGTCGGGATGATGGCGGTCTGCACGACCGGCCGCTCTCCGAGCCGCATCACCGAGCCCTTGCCGAACTGCTTGTCGATCTGAGCCAGTGCCAGATCGAGAGCTTTATCTCGGTCGGGTCCTGCCACCATGTCCGCCACCCCTGTATTCGATTTCCCTGGCACCTTCGCTGAGCCTCTATTCATCACCACGGGCTACAAGGTAGGCGGTGGGTATGACAAAAATCCGCTGCCCTGCCCCGAGCTGTGGATGACCATGGTCGCTGTGGACAATAGCCGAACAGGTGTTCTAGATCGAAGCAACACGCCAGAACAAGCGTACGAAAATTTGGTCAGCGCAGGCGGGCAGGCACCCGATCGGGGTAGGCGGCCACTACGGCACGCCAGATGGTAGCGGTGTCGACACCTTCCGTAATTGCCTGATCGATCGTCCGATCGTCGAGGCCCGCGAAGGAATGATCAGCCGCGATGCTCCGCGCATAGGCGGCACCGAAGACCTGCTCGAGCCGCGTCCAGAATTCCGTCAAACGCACGCCCAGAGCCTACCCAGCGGCCTCGCCGGCAGCGTCCCACCGCCCATCGCCCATCGCCCGCCGGCCGCCGGTCCGCCGCCGTTCCGCAATGGACTCGCGGTCAGCGCACCGCCGCCGCGGCGACCTTGAGGTCGTCGACCAGGCCCCGGAAGGCGGTTTCCCGGTCGTCGGCACGCAGCACCGCGGACGGGTGGATCGTGGCGAGCGCCTGGATCTCCGCGACCGGGAAATCCTCCGGGTGCTGGGCCGAGACCGGCCACGGCATCAGACGGCCGCGCTGCTGGGTGACCCGGAACGACGGGCCGAGCAGCGCCTTGCCCGCGGTGGCGCCGAGCACGACCACCAGCTCCGGCTTGAGCAGCGCGAACTCGGCCACCACCCAGGGCCGGCAGGCGGCGATGTGCGCCGGCCCGGGCGTCTGGTGGATGCGACGCCGGCCACGCAGCTCGAACCGGAAGTGCTTCACGGCGTTCGTGATGTACAGCTGGGCCGGGTCGATGCCGGCGTCGTCGACCGCCTCGCGCAGGAGCCGGCCGGCCGGGCCGATGAACGGCAGGCCGTGCTGGTCCTCGACGTCGCCGGGCTGCTCGCCGACGAACACGATCTTCGCGTGCTCGGCACCCCGGCCGAAGACGGTCTGGGTCGCGTCCGCAAACAGCTCGCAGCCCTCGCAGCCGGCGGCGGCCGATTTGAGCTCCTCGATGCTCCGGGCGTGCGGTGGCACCCACTCCTGCGCGCCGACCGGCGCGTCGGTCCTTGGCATCCCATGGTTTTACCCGAAGCCGGCCGGCGCACGCACGGCGGCGTCATCGGGAGGGTGACGAGAGGTCCGCCAGGCTGGCCGCGGCGGCCACCGCCTCGGCCAGCGGCACGATGTCGGCATCCTCGAGCGGGCTGATCGTGATGCGGATGCCGGGCGGGCTGGCGATCCGGAACAGCGAGCCGGGTGCGACCGCATAGCCGGACTCGCGGAGCAGGCCGATCGTGCGGGTCTCGTCCGGAACGCGTACCCAGATGTTGATGCCGGTCGCACCCTCGGCCGCCAGCCCGCGCGCGGAGAGGGCGTCGCACAGGGCTCGCCGGCGCCGGGCGTAGCCGGCGGCCGCGCCGGAAACCGTGGCCGTCACGTCGTCGTCGAGCCAGAGATGCAGCAGCAGACGCTGCAGAACGGTGGAGACCCAGCCGGCGCCGAGCCGCATGCGGCCGACCACCCGGGCGATCGTGACCTCGTCGCCCGCCACCACCGCGATGCGCAGGTCGGGACCGAACGGTTTGGAGGCCGAGCGGATGAACGCCCACGACTCGGTCACCGGACCCAGGCAGTGCAGCGGTGCGCCGGCCAGCTCGGCGGCGTGATCGTCCTCGATGAGCAGGACGCCGTGGTGCTGGGCGAGCACTTCGCGCAACGCGGCCGCGCGGGACTCGGAGACGGCGGCCCCGGTCGGATTTTGCGCGCGCACGGTGATGACGGCGGCCCGGGCACCGGACCGCAGGGCGGCGGCCAGCGACTCCGGCTCGGGGCCTTCCTGGTCGATCGTGACCGGGATCGGGCGCAGGTCGAGGGCGGCCAGCAGGTCGATCAGGTTGGCCCAGCCGGGATCCTCCGTCGCGACCGCGTCGCCCGGGCGCAGATGGGCGTTGAGCAGGCGCTCGATCGCGTCGAGGGTGCCCGGGGTCGCGGTGATCGCGGCCTCCGCCATCGGCACGCCGTCGGCGGCCAGACGGGGGCGGGCGACGTCGATCAGCTCGGGCATCGCGACCGCCGAGGCGTAACCCTGCGGTGGACCGGTCATGTCGGCGACCGCGTGCAGGGCCGGGCCGAGTGGCGGCAGCCAGCGCAGGTCGGGCTCGCCGGAGGAGAGGTCGCGCACCCCCTCGGGAACGGGCAGGCGCAGGCCGGCCCGCCGGCTGGCGATCGGCGGCCGGGACCGGACCCGGGTGCCGCGCCGGCCGTCGGACTCCACGACGCCGCGATGACGAAGCTCCTGATAGGCCTTCGCCACGGTGGCCGGGCTGACGTGCAGGTCGCCGGCGAGGACCCGGATGGACGGCAGGGCGGCACCCCAGATGAAGTCGCCCTTCATGATGCCGGACTCGATGCTGGCCGAAATCGAGGCGGCGCTGTCGCCGCTGACCTGATACTGTGCTGACACAAGAAAGACTATGTACTAGTACAGCAGTGAAGGCAAGCATCACGGAGGCCCCCGATGCCCGAGCTCTACTCCTCGACGGAGCGCACCACTGCCACCCGCGACCGCAACCGGATGAGCTACGACGCCGTCCAGGCACACGCCATCCTCGACGAGGCGTATGACTGTTCCGTCGCGTTCGTGCTCGACGGCGAGCCCCGCGTGCTGCCCACCCTGCACGTCCGCGTCGGCGACACCCTTTATCTGCACGGCTCCAGCGGGGCCCGGCTCGGCCTCACGGCCCGCGCCGACGGGGTCCGGGTCTGCGTGAGCGTCACCCTTCTCGACGCGATTGTGTACGCGAGATCGCAGTTCAACCACAGCGCCAACTACCGATCCGTGGTCGCACACGGGGTCGCCCGCCCGGTGACCGACCCGGACGAGAAGCTCACCGCCATGCTCGCGCTGGCCGACAAGGTCGGTGCGGGCCGCGCTGCGGACAGCCGGCCGCCCAACGCCCGCGAGCTGGCACAGACCAGCCTGCTCGCCCTACCGCTCGTGGAGGTCTCGGCCCGGGCCCGCAGCGGCGGGGTCGGCGACGATCCGGATGATCTGGCGCTGCCGCACTGGGCCGGTGTTCTGCCGGTGACCAGGACGTTCGGGCCGCCGCAGACCGATCCGGGAGTGGCCGCCGCGCCACCGTCCTACCTGCCCGGTGGCGGTTCGCCGTGGGTGCAGCCGGTGCTCCTGGAGGGCCGGCACGTGCGGCTCGAGCCACTGACGCCCGGGCACGCCGCCGGGATGCTCGACGCGCTCGCCGACGAGGAGGTCTGGCGTTACCTTCCGACGGCGCAGCCGCGCACCGTCGAGGAAATGACCGCGCACCTCGGTGACCTGCTCCGCCGCCAATGGGCCGGCGTCCAGATGCCGTGGGCCCAGGTCGATCCGGCCACCGGCACGGTTGTCGGCCTGACCAGCTATCACGAAGTCGATCCGGTCAACCGCTCGCTCGCGATCGGGCACACCACGGTGGGCCGGCCGTGGTGGCGCACCGGGGTGAACACCGAGGCCAAGCTCATGCTGCTCGAGCACGCGTTCGAGGTGCTCGGCGCCGAGAAGGTCTTTTGGTATACGGACATCCACAACGAGCGCTCGCAGAACGCGATCGCCCGGCTCGGCGCCACCCGCGACGGCGTGCTCCGCCACCAGCGGCTGCGGCTCGACGGCAGCTGGCGTGACACCGTGGTGTTCGCCATGACCGCCGACGAGTGGCCGGCCGCCGCGAAACGACTGCGCGAGCGGCTGCATGCGGGCGGTTCCGCCGCCCTGACGAGCGCATAGGGTCGATGACGTGCTGGGTATCACCGATTTCTGGACGTACGTGCTGGGCTGCGCGGCGATCGTCCTGCTCCCGGGGCCAAACTCGATCTTCGTGCTGTCGGTCGGCGCGCGCCGCGGGGTGCGCGCCGGCTATCAGGCCACGGCCGGGGTGCTCGTCGGCGACGCGGTCCTGATGACGCTGTCGGCGGCCGGGGTGGCATCACTGCTGCGCAGCTACCCGCCGCTGTTCCTGGTCATCAAGTACGCGGGGGCGGCCTACCTGTTCTGGCTCGGCTTCGGCATCATCCGCGGCGCGCTGGGCCGCCGCCGAAAACCCATCGCCGCGCCCATCGACGCCGCCGACGCTGACGCCGGTCTTTCCGCGACCGAGCCGGCCGATCAACGCCATCCGTTCCGGCGAGCGGCGGTGATCAGCCTGCTCAACCCGAAGGGGATCCTGTTCTTCGTCTCGTTCTTCATCCAGTTCGTCGAGCCCGGCTACGCGCACCCGGTCGTGTCGTTCCTGCTGCTCGGCGCGGTGGTGCAGGTGTTCAGTTCGCTGTATCTGACCGCACTGATCTTCGGCGGCAAATTCCTGGCGGCCCAGTTCCGCCGCCGCCGTAAACTGGCGGCCGGAGTCGCCACCGGCGTGGGCGCTCTCTTCGTCGGCTTCGGGGTAAAGCTCGCGACAGCGAGCATCGGCTGATGCGAACCAAGACCGGGCCGGGCGCGCTGAGCGCGGCCCGACCCGGTGGTTGATGCTGCGGTGAACTAACCGCGGTGGCTACTCGTCGCCGCCGCCGTCATCGCCTTCGTCCTCGAATACCTCGTCGAATACCTCGCCCAGGACCATGCCGCCCACGACGCCGCCGGCCACACCCGCGGCCACCGCGCCCATCCCGGGTCCGCGGCGGTAGTGGCCATGGTGCCCGTGACCGCCGCCACCGTGGCCGCCCGCGCCGTAACCGCCGTGACCGCCGTAACCGCCGTGACCGCCTGCGCCGTGACCGCCATGACCGCCGAAGCCGCCCTGACCAGCGAAGCCCTGGCCCCCGAAGCCGGAGGCACCGCGCAGGCCCTGATAGCGGCCGGACGCATCGGACACCCAGGAACCGACCACCGCGTTCCAGTCGGTGGTGTCGGCCTCGGCGTGGGAGACGCGGAAACGGCCGTACGCGTCGTGGCCCGGCGCCAGGAAACCGCCCCGCTTGTCGAACTCCAGGATCACCTCTACGCCGTTCGGGTCGGCGACGAAGGTGACCTCCACCTCGTTGATGCCGCCGGACAGGTGCGGCGGCGGGTAGAACTCGATCTCCTGGTAGAAGGGCAGCTGCTGGTGCACGCCGTGGATGGCGCCGTGCTCCAGGTCGGCCTTCGCGAAGCGGAAGCCCTGGGCCGCGAACGCGTCGAGGATGCGTTCCTGGGCGGGCAGCGGGTGCACCGCCACCTCGTCCAGGTCGCCCTTGTCGACGGCCTTGGCCACGGCCAGCTCGGTGCGCAGGCCCATGGTCATGCCATGCAGGCGGTTGCCGTAGACGTGAGTGATCGGGGTCTCCCACGGCACCGGGAACGAGAACGGCAGGTCCCGCTGCTCGCCGGCGCGCAACTGGAACGCACCGGTGACGGGCAGGCGGTAGAACTCGGCGAGACCGTCGCCGTGTTCGTGCTCGACCCGGGTGACCAGGCCCAGGACGATCTGCTCGATGGTGGCGTCGTGGTCGCCGCCGAGGACCCGGACCTGGCCGTCGAGAGCCAGGCCGGGGCGGACGTTCGGGTTGGCCAGGACAGTGTCGACGGACGGGCCGCCGACGCCGAAGGCGCGCATCATCTTCTTGAAAACCACCGGGTCATTCCTCCTTGAACGGACGGGGTGGCGAACACAAAACTCAACAAAAGGGGTGGGACTAGAGGGCGACGGACACCGGATCGGTCTCGTCGTCGAACGGGCCGAGCACCTGCTCCAGCAGGTCCTCCAGGGCCACGAAGCCGACCACCGATCCGCCCTTGCGGACCACGGCCAGCTGGGCCCGGCCGGCCTGCATCGCGGCCACGGCGTCGACCACCCGCGACTCGGCGTCGAGGGTGAACGGCTCGTCCATCAGGTCGGCGGCCCGCACGTCCAGGCCGGCGGTGGTCGCCCGGACCACCTCGCGCACGTGCACGAAACCGGCGACCGAGCCGTCGGCGGCGGTGACCGCCAGCCGGGACCGGCCACTGCCCATCGACGCCAGCTCCACGTCGGCGACCGACGCCGACGACGGAACGGTGACCAGGCGGTCGACCGGGTGGGCGACCTCGCGGACGCGCAGCGAGCCGAGGCCGAGCACGTTGCTGAGCAACTCGGTCTTCTCGGCCTCGATCAGGCCCTCGGCCCGGGAGCGGTCCAGCAGCATCTGCATCTCGGCCGGGCCGTGGGACACCGCCAGCTGGCCCTCCGGCCGCACGCCGAACGGCTTGAGCACGGCGTTGGCCAGGGCGTTCAGCAGTCGCAGCACCGGTCCGACGATCCGGGCGAAGGCCCGGAACGGCAGCGCCAGCAGGACGGCCGAGCGCTCGGGGTCGGTGATCGCCCAGGACTTCGGCATCATCTCGCCGACGACCAGATGCAGGAACGTGACCACCCCGAGGGCGATCACGAACGCGATCGCGTGGCCGGCCAGGGTGGGCAGTCCCACGCCGTGCAGCAGCGGGGTCAGCCAATGGGCGAGCGCCGGTTCGGCCAGGGCACCCAGGCCCAGCGAGCACAGCGTGATGCCGAGCTGGGCGCCGGCGAGCATGAGCGGAAGGCTGCGACTGCCGGCCAGGGCGGCCGCCGCGGCCCGGCCACCGGTCGCGGCCGCCTGCTCCAGGCGGTGTCGCTTGCTGGCCACCAGGGCGAACTCGGCGGCCACGAAGAACGCGTTGCCGACGAGCAGCAACACGGCGAGTACGGCGATCATCGCGACAACCTCACCGTCTGCGGAACGTGGCGGTTGACGCTTTCCACGCGTACCGAAAGATCGTCCAGCGTCAGCGAGTCGCCTGCCTTGGCCACCCGGCCGAGACGCGCCATGACCAGGCCGGACACCGTGTCGTAGTCGTCCGAGAGGGGCAGGTCGACGCCGGTGGCGTCGCTGATCTCGTCGAGCCGCCAGCGGGCCGGCACCAGCCAGGACCCGTCGTCCTGGCGGACCGGGGCGGGCTCGGGCAGGTCGTCTTCGCCACGGATCGGGCCGACCAACTCCTCGGCGATGTCCTCGAAGGTGACGACGCCGGCGAAACCGCCGAACTCGTCGACCACGCACGCCATCTGGCGGCGGCCGGAGCGCAGGCGTTCCAGCACCGCGGGAAGGCGCAGCGAGGACGGCACCATCAGCGGCTCGCTCAGCAGGTCGGCGACGAGCACCGTGGAACGCTGCGCGGGCGGCACCGTGATGACGTCGGAGATCGACACCACACCGAGGATCTCGTCGGAACTGGATCCGCGAACCGGGAAGCGGGAGTGGCCGCTGTCCAGGAGCGCGACGACGTCGGCGGCCGAGGCGGACGCATCGACGAATCGGACGTCGACCCGCGGCACCATGACCGAGCCGGCGGTGAGGCTGCGGAAGTCCAGCCCGCGATCGAGCAGCGCGGACATCTCGCCGGACAGGACGCCGTCGGCCCGGGACGCGGCGATGATCCGGGACAGGTCCTCGGACGTCGCGCCCTCGGGCAACTCCTCGACCGGCTCGATCCCGATCCGCCGCAGGAGCCGCGCCGCGGCGGTGTCGAACAGCCGGATCACCGGCCCGAAGACGGTCAGATAGAGAAGCGTCGACTTGCTCAGCGCTTTCGCCACCGCCTCCGGCCGGGCAATGGCCAGATTCTTGGGAGCGAGCTCGCCGAACACCATTTGCACGATGGTGGCCAGGATCAGCGCGAGCGTCACCGAGATCGGCATGCTCACCGCGGCCGGAATGCCGGTCACGCCGAGAAGCGACGCCAATCCTTCACCCAGAAATGGCTCGGCGACATAACCGACGAGAAGTGCGGTGACGGTGATGCCCAACTGGGCGCCCGACAACACGAAAGAGAGCCGCTCGGTGACCCGGAGGGCGCGGGCCGCGGCCCGATCACCATCCGCGGCCTGCCGGCGCAGGCGGCCGCGATCCGCGGCGACATATCCGAATTCCTGGGCCACGAAATAGCCGGTGACGGCGGTGACGAGGAGCACCAGGAGCAGACCGACGAGGATCAGCATGGCTGGTGAGAACTGGGGACAGAGAGCCGGGCCGAGCCCGGCCGAATACTGCCGATCATGGGGGAAGACGTTAACAACGCCGGCTGAGTGGTTCCTGTGAGCTAGCTGGGCCGATCGGCATAGAACGTGCTCACGACCATGTTGATCTTGGCGAGGTCGGTGGTCCAGTCAATCTCCTGGGTGGCCCAGCTCAGCGCGTACCCCTTGCCGTTGCTCGCGAACCAGCGGGTCCGCGCGTGCAGCTTTCCGCCGTCGCCGGCCGCGAACGTGTACTCCCAATCGGCCGCTTTGATCAGCAATGGCTTGGACTCGATCGAGATCTCGGTATAGCCGGGAAGGGCGCCGGCCTTGACGAGCCGGCTCGCTTCGGCGCGGCAGGCCACCACCGGATCGGCGGACGGATTACGCCCGGTGTCGAGACTGAGCACCCGTTGTCCGCCCGGCTCCCGGAAGCAGTACAGATTGCCGACCTTGCGGAATGTCCAGCCGTCCGGCACGGCCAGGTGGAAACCGGAACCGTCGGAGAAATACGACCAGCCGGCCAGCAGATCCCAGCCGCTGACCCCGCGGGCCGCATTCTTCTGCGGCATCCGAACGGTGCTGGAAATGGCCGCGGAACAGAGGGCCGGCGAAAAGCCGGCGACGACGAAGGTGGGCGAGGTCGACGGGGCGGAGGGCGAGGCGATCGGGACCTCGGTCCGCTGCACCATGTAACTGGCCACGATCCCGCCACCACCGAGAAGCGCCACCAGGGCCAGTCCCGCCGCCATGAGCATCGACCGAGGTCGCACCTCGGAAGGCGCGCGCGGCAGGGACGGCGGGGCGGAAGCGGGCGGGGCCGCCGGCGTACGCGACAGGGCGGCCGTCCCCCGCGCCTTGCGCGGCTCCGGCACGCTGCCCCGGCCGGGCGCCGCCGCGACCACCATCCGCAGCCGCCGCTCCACCTCGCTCGCGGTCAGCCGGGTGGCCGGATCATGCCGCAGCAGCCCGAGCAGGACCGGCGCGAGCAGCCCGGCCCGCTCCGGCGCATCCGGCGGCTCGGTGGCCAGCGACATCAGCGTCGCCATCGCGGTCGAGCGCTGGTAGGGCGACCGTCCCTCGACCGCCGCGTAGAGCGTCGCCCCCAGCGACCACATGTCGGATTCCACGGTGGATGCACCATCGCGCGCACGTTCGGGTGACACGTACTGCGGCGAGCCGACCACCAGGCCGGGCCCGGTCACCGATCCGTCGTCCACGAACGTGGCCAGGCCGAAATCGGTCAGCACGACCCGGCCGTCGGTCCCGATCAGCACGTTGTGCGGCTTCACGTCGCGGTGCAGCACGCCGGCCCGGTGCGCCGCGGTCAACGCGTCCAGCACGGCCAGCCCGATCCGCGCCGCGGCCACCGGCGAATACGGGCCGTCCTCCTGAATCACCTGGTGGAGCGAGCGGGACGGGACGTACTCCATGACGATCCAGGGCAGGTCCTCGGCGTGCACGACGTCGTAGACCCGGACCACGTGCGGGTGGTTGAGCCGGCCGGCGCTGCGCGCCTCGCGCAGTGTCCGGTCGCGCAGCCGGGCCTGCTCGTCATCGGTCATCCAGTCCGGCGGGACGAATTCCTTGATCGCCACGTCCCGGTCGAGCATCTCGTCGCGGGCCAGCCAGACCCGGCCCATCCCGCCGGAGCCGACCGCCTCGAGCAGGCGGTATCGACCGGCGATGAGCATGCGTTCGACCGCCATCCCGCCCCCACCCGTCGAGTCAGCTTCAGAATAAGCAGGCCAGGACGGCCGGCGGAACGCCGATCACCCGGCCACCGCGTAGACCACGAGATTGTCCTTGTACGACCGCAATTTGTGGTCGAACACGCCACCGCAGGTGATCAGGCGGAGCTGACGGTCCGGCGTCGGACCGTACACCTGCCCGGTGGGGAATGCCCTTTTCGGGTACCACGCCGTGCCGGTGACGACGAACCGCAACACCTTCCCGCCCCGCACCACCTCGATCCTGTCACCGACCGCCAGTTCGCGCAGCCGGTAGAAAATCGCCGGTCCCTCCTTCGAGTCGACATGCCCGGCCAGCACCGCCGGCCCGACGTCGCCGGGGGCGGTGCCGTCCGCATACCACCCCGCTCGGTCGAAGCGTTTCGGTGCCTGCAGCACGCCCTTCGCGACATGCAGCGTCTCCAGCGGCGAGTCCAGCCCGATCGCGCCGACCCGCACCCGGGTCGGCGCGCCGCTCACGGCCTCGGTCACCGTCCCGAAAGGATCACCCGCGGGCCGTCCGGCATTGCCCGCACGCTGGCTCGCCGGAGGCAGGTCCACCGGCAAGGATGCGGCCCATCGGCCGACATCGGGATCGATCGACTCGGCCTGCCCGGTCAGCGCGAGGTAGGTGGTTCCGGCCACGAACGCGGCCATCGCGGCGACTCCGGCGGGCAACGCGGCGCGGCGCGCGATGCGCCGCAGGCTTCCCTTTTTCCGTACGGGATTTCCGGGTCGCACGCCGAACCTGGCACTTCCGCTGCGACGCTCTCCAGGGTCGTCGCCGGGGGCCGGCGGCCGGATCGACGGTGGTTCGACGACCGTCGGCGGCACCGCGCGCTCGAACAGCACCCCCGGCCGGGGCAGGACCGGCGGCCACACCACGCGCCGGCGCGGCACGGACAGGGCACCCGGCACGACCGCCACCCCGCGGGCCGGATGCTCCTCCGGCCCTTCGAGGTGGGCGATCCCACGGGCGATCTCCGTCGGCATCTCACCGTCGCGTTCCTCGACCGTCACGGCGTACCCCCGTCAGGTGGCCCGGAGCCGGCGGCGCAGCACCATGACCAGCCCACCGCCGAAGATCGCGGCGAGCCCCGCGAGCAGCAGGGCCATCGGCACCCGGGAGCCGGACTGGCTGCCCCCGCCGCCGGTGGCCACGCCGCCCAGCGGCACCGCACCCTGGCGTTCCGCGTCGACGTGCAGTTCCGGTTTGAGCCCGCCGTCCTTGTCGTCGAGCACGATCAGCGAGTAGACGCTGCCGGCGCCGAGCGTGCAGGGCAGCACGCTGGTCCGGCCGCCGCCGGTCGGCACCACCTGCACGCTCCACTTCCCGGGGTTGAGCTCGCGATAGTCGGTGGTGGTGGCGAAGGCGACGCCCTCGGCGATCTTGTTGCCGTTCTGCCCGGCCACGTCGAGCACCGGCGCCTTGACCGACGCCTGGATGATCCGGATCTTCGACTTGCCGGCGTCGGGCAGCCGCAGGTCGTCCTGGAGCACGCGCAGCCCCAGGTCGGCGAAGCGACCGACGCCGGCCACCGTGTAGGCACCGCCGTCCGCCACGTCGACGTCGGTGGTGAGCACCGGCTTGGTGCTGGCCGCCGCGCCCGCCTTGCGCATGGCGACCTGGTAGTTGCCGGTGGGCAGCCGCAGGTAGGCCGACATGGCGCCGTAGGCGACGCCCTTGAAGGTCTGCGGCTTGACCGCGCCGGTGGTGGATTTGAGGTAGACGTCCACGGCCGGAGTGTCCGGAGACAGGTGAGCCAGGCGGACATAACCGTCGCCGGCCGCGCGGGCGGGCGACGCGAGGAGGATGCCGGCAGCGACCACGGCGAGGGCCGCGGCGGCGCTGCCGAGGCGCCGATGTGATGCGCGGATGAACACGGTGCCTCCTGTCGGTGGGGGCCTCAGTTGGCGGTTCGTCGCATGACGCGTTGTGTATATGCCTTCGGCATGTGACGGCACCATGGTCCGCCGTGTCAGGAAACTCCGCTGGACGGATGTCCGTCCCGTACCCACCTGACCGATAGACGGGTGTCGCTCGCTCCGGTTTTTGTCGTACCCCCGAGAGAGGATGGTTCTCGTGGAAGAAGCGATGGCGCAGTTCGGCGTGGCCACCCGGGAGTGGTTCACCGCCGCCTTCGCCGCGCCCACCGCCGCCCAGGCCGGCGCCTGGAAGGCCATCGGGGCCCGGCGCAACGCGCTGGTGGTGGCCCCGACCGGTTCCGGCAAGACGCTCGCCGCGTTCCTCTGGTCGCTCGACCGGCTGGCCCACGAGCCCCTCCCGGAGGATCCGAAGCGCCGCTGCCGGGTCCTCTACGTGAGCCCGCTCAAGGCCCTCGCGGTCGATGTCGAGCGCAACCTGCGGGCCCCGCTCACCGGCATCCGGCAGGCGTCCGGCCGGCTCGGCATCCCGCCGCCCGACATCACCGTCGGCATGCGCACCGGCGACACCCCGGCCGAGGAAAGGCGCCTGTTCGCCCGTACCCCGCCGGACATCCTGATCACCACCCCCGAATCGCTCTACCTGTTGCTCACCTCGGCCGCCCGGGATTCGCTGCGCGGCATCGAGACGGTGATCGTCGACGAGGTGCACGCGGTCGCGGCCACCAAGCGGGGCGCGCACCTGGCCCTCTCGCTCGAACGGCTGGACGCGCTGCTGGGCCGGCCGGCCCAGCGCATCGGCCTGTCCGCGACGGTCCGCCCGATCGACGAGACGGCCCGCTTCCTCGGCGGCGCGCACGACGTGGCGATCGTCCAGCCACCCAGCTCCAAGACCATCGAGGTGTCGGTCGAGGTCCCGGTGGAGGACATGACCCGCCTCGACGAGGTCCCTGATGCGGGCCTCGACGACCCGGACGGCAGCCGGCACGCCCCGTCGATCTGGCCGGCGGTCGAGGAGCGGGTGCTCGACCTCATCCAGGAGCACCGCTCGACGATCGTCTTCACCAACTCGCGGCGCGGCGCCGAGCGGCTCTGCGCCCGCATCAACGAGCTCGCCGCCGAGCGGGCCGGTGTCCCGCTGGAGCCGGTGACGAAGATGCCGGCCCAGGTGATGGCCCAGGCCGGGCAGTCCGGCGGCGCGCCGCCGGTGGTGGCCCGCGCCCACCACGGCAGCGTCTCCCGCGAGGAGCGCAAGCAGATCGAGGAGGCGCTGAAGTCGGGGCAGCTCCCGGCCGTGGTCGCCACCTCCAGCCTGGAGCTCGGCATCGACATGGGCGCGGTCGACCTGGTCGTGCAGATCGAGGCGCCGCCGTCGGTGGCGGCCGGCCTGCAGCGCGTCGGCCGGGCCGGGCACCAGGTCGGCGCCGTCTCCCGCGGCGTGGTCTTCCCGAAGCACCGCGGCGACCTGGTGTCCTGCGCGGTGGTGGCGTCCCGGATGGCCGAGGGCGCGATCGAGGAGCTCCGCTATCCGCGTAACCCGCTCGACGTGCTGGCCCAGCAGATCGTGGCGATGGTGGCGCTCGACGCCTGGCCGGTCGACGAGCTGGCCGCGCTGGTCCGGCGGGCCGCGCCGTTCGCCGAGCTGCCCGACTCGGCCCTGCACGCGGTGCTCGACATGCTCTCCGGCCGCTACCCGTCGACCGCGTTCGCCGAGCTGCGCCCGCGCCTGGTGTGGGACCGCGCGACCGACCAGCTCACCGGCCGCCCCGGCGCCCAGCGACTGGCCGTGACCAGCGGCGGCACCATCCCCGACCGGGGCATGTTCGGGGTCTTCCTGGCCGGCTCCGAGCGCGCGTCCCGGGTCGGCGAGCTCGACGAGGAGATGGTCTACGAGTCGCGGGTCGGCGACGTCTTCCTGCTCGGCTCGACCTCATGGCGGATCGAGGACATCACCCCCGACCGGGTGCTGGTCTCCCCCGCGCCCGGGGCACCGGCCCGGATGCCGTTCTGGAAGGGCGACTCGCTGGGCCGCCCGATCGAGCTGGGCCGGGCGATCGGCGCCCAGCTGCGGTCGCTGGCCCGGGCCGGCGACGAGAAGGCCACCGAGAAGCTACGGGCGAACGGCCTCGACGAATGGGCCGCCGACAACCTGGTCGCCTACCTCCGCGAGCAGCGCGAGGCCACCCGCCACCTGCCGGACGACCGGACGATCCTGGTCGAGCGGTTCCGCGACGAGCTGGGCGACTGGCGGATGACCGTGCACTGTGTCCTCGGCGCCCGGGTCAACGCGCCCTGGGCGCTGGCGATCGCCCGCCGGCTGGCCGAGCGCTACGGGGTGGACGGCCAGGTCATGCCGTCCGACGACGGCATCGTGGTCCGCCTGCCGGACACCGCCGAGGAGCCGCCCGGCGCCGACCTGGTGGCGTTCGACCCCGAGGAGATCGCCCAGCTGGTGGAGGAGTCGGTCGGCACGTCGGCGCTGTTCGCGTCCCGGTTCCGGGAGTGCGCGGCCCGCTCGCTGCTGCTGCCCCGCCGCGACCCACGCCGCCGGCAGCCGCTCTGGCAGCAGCGGCAGCGCTCGGCCCAGCTGCTCGACGTGGCCCGCGAGTTCGCCGACTTCCCGGTCACCCTGGAGGCGGCCCGCGAGTGCCTGCAGGACGTCTTCGACGTGCCCGGCCTGACCGGGCTGATGCGCGAGCTGGCCGGTCGCAAGGTGCGGCTGGTCGAGGTGGAGACGCCCCGGCCGTCGCCGTTCGCCCGGTCGCTGCTGTTCGGCTACGTGGGCGCGTTCCTCTACGAGGGCGACGCGCCGCTGGCCGAGCGCCGGGCGGCCGCGCTCGCCCTCGACTCGACACTGCTGGGCGAGCTGCTCGGCCGGGTCGACCTGCGCGAGCTGCTCGACCCGGCGGTGGTCGCCGAGACCGAGGCCCAGCTGCAGTGGCTGACCAGCCGGCGGCAGCCACGCGACGCGGAGGACGTCGCCGAGCTGCTGCGCCTGCTGGGCGACCTGTCCCCGGCCGAGCTGGCGGTGCGCGGCGTCGAGGAGGCGTGGCCGCGGGAGCTCGAGGCGACCCGCCGGGCGATCCAGGTCCGGATCGCCGGCGAAGAGCGCTGGATCGGCATCGACGACGCCGGCCGCTACCGGGACGCGCTCGGCGTGGCCCTGCCGGTCGGCCTGCCGGAGGCCTACCTGGAGCCGGTCACCGACCCGCTCGGCGACCTGGTGGCCCGCTACGCCCGCACACACGGGCCGTTCGCGGCGGCGACCTGCGCGGCCCGGTTCGGCCTCGGCGTGTTCGTGGTCGAGCAGGCCCTCAAGCGGCTCAGCGCGACCGGGCGGGTCGGCTCGGGCGAGTTCACCCCGGGCGGCGCCGGCACCGAGTGGTGCGACTCCGAGGTGCTGCGCATGCTGCGGCGCCGCTCGCTGGCCGCGCTCCGCCGCGAGATCGAGCCGGTGCCCCCGCGGGTGCTGGCCACGTTCCTGCCGCGCTGGCACCAGATCGGCGGCAACGCCCGCGGGCTCGACGCCCTGGCCGCCTCGCTCGAGCAGTTGCAGGGCATCGCGGTGCCGGCCTCGGCGTGGGAGCGGCTGGTGCTGCCGGCCCGGGTCGCCGACTACGCCCCGCCGCAGCTCGACGAGCTGTGCGCGGGCGGCGACGTGCTCTGGGCCGGGTCCGGCTCGATCGGCGCGAACGACGGCTGGGTCACCCTGGCCTGGGCCGACAGCGCGCCGCTGCTGCTGCCGCCGCCCGACGACGAGCTGGCCCTCACCCCGCTGCACCAGCGCATCCTGGAGACGCTCGGCGACGGTCAGGCGCTGTTCTTCCGCTCGCTCTCCGACCGGCTGGGCGCCACCGACGACACCGAGCTGTCCGCCGCTGTCTGGGACCTGGTGTGGGCCGGTCACCTCACCAACGACACCCTGGCCCCGGTGCGCGCCCTGCTCGGCGGCAGCGGCGCGCACCGGGCCAAGGCCGCGCCGGCCCGCACCCGCTACCGCCGGCCGGGCCGGCCGGGGCGGGCGACGATGCCCGCGCGCGGCGGCCCGCCGAACATGGCCGGCCGATGGTCCCGCCTGCCCGACCGCGACCTCGACCAGACCCGCCGGGCCGCGGCCCTGGCCGACCTGCTGCTGGAGCGGCACGGCGTGGTGACCCGCGGCGCCGTCATGGCCGAGGGCGTGACCGGCGGTTTCGCCGCCGTCTACCCGGTGCTGGGCGCGCTGGAGGAGCGCGGCGCGGCCCGTCGCGGCTACTTCGTCGAGGGCCTCGGCGCCGCCCAGTTCGCGGTTCCCGGTGCCGTCGACCGGCTGCGCGCCCTGGCCGACCCGGACGAGACGCCGCGCCGCACGATCAGCGCCGTGGTGCTGGCCTCGACCGACCCGGCCAACCCCTACGGCGCCGCGCTCGGCTGGCCCGACCGGGTGATCGACACCGGTGACGGCGAATCCACCACCAGGGCGGGCCATCGCCCCGGCCGCAAGGCCGGTGCCCTGGTCGTCCTGGTCGGCGGCGACCTGGTGCTCTACGTCGAGCGCGGCGGCCGCACCCTGCTGTCCTTCACCGACGACCCGGAGACCCTGATCGCGGCCGGCCGGGCGCTGGCCGACGCGGTCCGCTCCGGCGCTCTCGGCGCCATGTCGGTGGAGCGGGCCGACGGCGAGGCCGTGCATGCCACCCCGCTCAGCGAGGCCCTCACCACGGCCGGCTTCCGCCCCACCCCACGCGGCCTCCGCCTGCGCGGCTAGGGCCGGCCCTAACCCTCGGAAAACCGGAAAGCGAGCATCATGACGGACGTCGAGATCAGCAGGGTCGGCACCGAGGTGGTCGATCGGCTGGAGCCGCTCTGGCTGGCCCTGCACGAGCACCACCAGAAGGTCGCGCCGCCGGCCGCCTACCAGCCCCGGGAGCAGTCGTGGGCGGCCCGGCGCACCGCCTACCTGAGCTGGATGACGTCGCCCGACTCGTTCATCCTGATCGCCGAGCGGGAGCAGGAGCTCATCGGCTACGCCATGGTCCACGTCGGCGACGGCCCGGACGACACCTGGGTCACCGGCGACAAGATCGCCGAGCTGGAGACCATCTCGGTGGCCCCGGCGATGCGCGGTCAGGGCATCGGCACGCTGCTGCTCGACCGGGTCGACGCCGAGCTGGCCGCCGCGGGCATCGACGACCTGTTCATCGCCGCGCTGCAGGGAAACGACGCCGCCATCCGCCTCTACCAGCGACGAGGCCTGCGCCCGGTGATGATCCACCTGGCCCGCTTCGGCGCCGACGGCAAAGGCTAGGAGGCGCGCAGGCTCGCATTCAGCTCGCGGTAGGCGGAGAGCACGAGCTGGGTGTGTTCGGCCAGGTCGGCGGCGGGATCGGCGGCGGGCAGCGCGGGGTCCTGGTGCGCACTCAGCGAACGCTCGGCGGCCTGGATCGCCTCGCGCAGCTCGCGCTCGCGGATGAAGGTGCGGCCGGCCTCCTCGGCCCGGCGCAGGCTCGCCTCGCGGGCCGCCAGGTCGATCTCGACCGCGGACAGCGCCTCCTTGGTCGCCCGGATGTGCGCCTGCAGCTTCTCGGCGGTGCCGTCGACCGGGGACAGCCCGGCGAAGTCGGGCCTGGTCAACCCGGCCAGCACCCCGGTGAGCTCCTCGCGGCGCGCGAGCACCCCGGAGATCTCCCACAGCGCCTCGGCCAGCAACGTCTCCGCCTCCGGCACGTCGACCAGGTCACCGAGGGCGGGCCAGGTCTCGCTGATCCGGTCGGCGGTGGCGACGGCTCGGTCGAACGCGGTGCGTTCCGGCGCCGCGGTCAGTGTGCGGGCACCGGCGACCGAGGACGCATGCACCCGGCGCGCCCGGCGCCGGCGCACCGGCGGAACCAGCGCCCACAGCACGAGAAAGAGCAGGCCGCCCGCGAAGATGCCGATCTCGACCCCGAGGAAACGCATGGCGAACAGCGCCACCAGCACCGGCGGCAGGCCGACCGCGACGACCGCCGGCACCGAGCGGTCGGCCGGGGCAGGCTGTTCGGGGACGCGGATCTCGACGAGGGCGCTCCACCGGCGGCGCACCGGCCGCCCGTCCGGCACCCGCAGATTGGTCCGCGAGATCACCGTCGTGGTCCGGTCCCGTGCGACGTAGATCCCCATGATCTCGAAGGATAGGACAACACCACCGGTTGATCGTTCGCCGTTCTCCACGAGTTACGGGCGAGGTCGGCTGCACTGGCCATAGTGAGCCGATGCACGAGAACGGCGACCCCTGCCTCGCCCATGCCCTGTCGTCCGCGGCGAACTGCGCCGACCTGCACCAACACGGCGACATCGCGCCGCGGGCCAGCCGCCGCGGCCTGTTCCGGGCGGCGGGCCTGCTCGGCGCCGGCGCTCTGGTGAGCGGCGCCACGACCGCAACTCCGGCGGTCGCCTCGGCCGGCCGGCACGACCCGGATGGCCCGCGCTTCACGCTGGTGGTGATGCCGGACACGCAGTACCTCTTCGACGAGGACCGCGGTGACTCCCGGCCGCTCGACGCGTCGCTGCGCTGGATCCTGGACCACTCCGGCGACGAGAACATCGTCTTCCTGTCGCACCTCGGTGACCTGACCCAGAACGGGCTGGCCACCGAGTTCGCGGCGATCGGCAAGGCGTTCACGGTGCTCGACCGGGCCGGCGCGGCGTACAGCGTGCTGGCCGGCAACCACGACATCGCGTCGAACACCACCGACCAGCGCGGCGACAGCCCGTACCTGCGGACGTTCGGGCCGGGCCGGTTCGCCCGGTCGAAGAGCTACGCCGGGGCCGGCCCGGACGGCTACAACAGCGCGCACATCTTCACCGGGGGTGGCCGGCCGTGGCTGGTGCTGGCCCTGGACTGGCGGCCCTCGGCGGCCGGTCTGGCCTGGGCCCAGTCGGTGATCGACAAGCACCCGGCGCTGCCGGTGATCGTGACGACGCACGAGCTGGCGTTCGCCGACGACGGCGGCCAGGCGCACCTGTCCGACTTCGGCCGGCAGCTGTGGGACGACTTCATCGCCCGCAACGACCAGGTCTTCCTCACCCTGAACGGGCATTTCTGGCCGCCCGGGCGAACCGTGCTGAAGAACGACGCCGGGCACGACGTCCACGTGCACATCACCAACTACCAGGACCGCTACTACGGCGGCGGGGCGATGATCCGGCTCTACCGGTTCGACCTGGCCCGGCGCTGTGTCGACGTGGAGACCATCTCGCCGTACTTCCAGGGTCTGCCCGCCGCGAAGCGCAACGAACTCGCCGAGCTGGAGGTGGAGCTCACCGGCGACGCCAACCGCTTCAGCCTGGACCTGGACTTCCCGGCGCGATTTGCCGGATTTGCGCCGGTGAAGCCCCGCGACCCGCGGCCGGCGAGCAAGGTTCTGATCCCGGGCACGCTCGCCTACTGGCGGCTCGATGACCCCGCGGCGGTAAAAGACCTCTCCGGCAACGGCAACGACCTGGTCACCGCGTCCCTGGCCGGCACGGCGCCGCTGACCCGCTCCGACGAGCACCACCCGGATCAGCCGGCGCACGCGAGCCTGCGATTCACCGGCGGTCGCAACAAGGGCAGCTATCTCAGCACCAAGGATGGCGCGCCGCTCAACAAGCTCACCCTGGACCGCGGCTACACGATCGAGGCGTTCCTCAAGCTGCCGGCCGACTTCACCGACGGGCACGCCTGGTGCGGGGTGGTGACCCGGGCCGACACCGGCGCCGACGCGGGCAAGACCGGGGACGACCCGGCCGAGCCGTCGGCGACGCTCAACCTGTCGTCCGGCGCCGAACTGCAGTGGGCGGTGTTCCCGCGCAACCAGAACCGGATCGCCACGAACTGGAGTCATCTGCTCCCGCTGGACCGGTGGTGGCACGTCGCGGTGGTCAACGACGGCACGCACACCGTGATGTACGTGGACGGCTGCCCGGTGCTGCGCAACCCGTCCACCCCGGCGGTCGGCCTGGCCAACGCCGGCAAGCCCTGGCTGCTCGGTGCCTACCAGTACGCGAACGTCGTCGAGCAGACCTTCTACGGCTGGCTGGGCGATGTCCGGATCGTCGGCCGCGCGCTCCGCCCCGACCAGTTCCTGACCAGCTGAGGACGACGATGCTTCCCGAGTGGGCCGACCCCGCCGTACCCGAAGAGAAGTTGGATCCGCAAGGCGTCTCGCGCCGCGGCCTGTTGCGCACGGCCGGCCTGTTCGGCGGCCTCGCGGTAGCGGGCAGCGTGGCGATGCCGAGCCCGGCCGCCGCGCACGACCGCGACGACGATCCGCAACTGGCCTGGCTGGTCGGTGACCACCACGTGCACTCGGTCTACAGCCACGACGCCAAGTACACGTTCGCCCAGCAGGCGCGACGAGCCGCCCAGTTCGGCCCGGACTGGATGGTGTTCACCGAACACAGCAACGTCGGGCACGCGAACGCCGGCGGCGCACTGGCCGAGCACGCCGAGGTGCTGACGGCGCGGGCCGAGAACCCGCGCCTGCTGATCTTCCAGGGCCTGGAGTGGTACATCCCGGCCGCCGAGCACGCCACCGTCTTCACCGCGCCCGGCGACAGCGAGGCCGAAATCCTTCGGCAATTCGAGCTCGCGTACGACGGAAAGCTCCTCAACCGCACCACGGACACCCCGGAGAACCAGCAACTGGCGGTGGACGCGATCAGGTGGCTGGCCGCCCGCAAGCGCGCCGGCGACGTGCCGGACGTGCTGGTGCTCGCCAACCACCCGTCCCGGCTCGGCATCGACTCCCCCGCCGAGGTGCGCGGCTGGCGGGACGCCGACCCGAGCATCGTGATCGGCATGGAGGGCGCACCCGGCGCCCAGGGTGCGGCACTGCCCGGCTGGCGCGGCGCCACGTCGATCCGCGGCGAGTACGAGAACAAGCCGTCCACCTCGTCGTGGACCGGCTTCCCGGCCGAGTCGTACGTGACGCACGGCGGCTTCGACTGGATGACCGCGACGGTCGGCGGCATGTGGGACGCGATGCTGGCCGAGGGCAAGCTGTTCTCGATCACCACGAACTCGGACAACCACCGGACCGTCCACGACACCTGGCGCAACGGCGACTGGCCGGCCGGGCAGAACTTCGACAACACCGGCAAGCTGCCCGACCCGGTCGACACCGGCACCCCGCAGCCGGGCAGCGACTTCTGGCCCGGCCAGTTCAGCCGCACCCACGTCGGCGTCACCGGCTACGGCTACCGGCAGCTGATGGCCGGCCTGCGGGCCGGGCGGGTCTGGGTCGACCACGGCCAGCTGCTCGACGGCATCGACGTGCGCCTGAACGGCGTGACGCTGGGCGGCCGCCTGACGGTACGCCGCGGGCAGCGCCTCACCCTCGAGGTCACCGTCACCACGGCATCGCGTCCGAACTACCACGGTGAGCTGCCGAAACTCGCGCACGTCGACGTGATCCGCGGAGCCGTCCGCGGCCCGGCGAGGGACCGGACCGACTGGCGCGCGCCGGCCACCCGGGTCGCCCGCAGCATCGACGTGCACGGTCGCACCGGCACCTACACGCTGCGCATCCCGATCGACCCGATCACCGAGCCGGCCTACCTGCGGCTGCGCGGCAGCGACGGCCGCCGCAACGGCCCCGGCCCGCTCGGCGCCCAGATCGACCCGCGCGGCCCGATCCCGCACGAGCCCGGCAACGGCGACCCGTGGCTGGACACCTGGTTCTACACCAACCCGATCTTCATCGACGTCCGGTGAGTCAGGGCGGGCGGCCACGGGCCGCCCGCCCCGCACATCACGCCAACTGGGCCGCAAGCTCCACGTGGTCCAGGTCGGACAGGTCGAGGACCTGCAGGAAGAGGCGGGTCGCGCCGGCCTCGGCGTACCGCTGAATGGTTGCCTTCGCCTCACTCAGCGTGCCCACCACGCCGCCGTTCTCGCGCATCTCGTCGGCCTCGCGGCCGATCGCCGCGGCCCGCCGGCGCACCTCGGCGTCGTCGCGGCCCACGCAGAGCACCGCGGCCGCGGAGAACGTCGGCAGCTCGGTGCGGCCGATCGCGGCGCTGGCCTGACGCACCCGCTCGTACGTCGGTGCGATGTCCTCGATCTTGGCGAACGGGACGTTGAACTCGTCGGCGAAGCGGGCCGCGAGGGCGGGGGTGCGCTTCTTGCCGTGCCCGCCGATGATCACCGGCGGCCGCGGCGACTGCACCGGCTTCGGCAGCGCCGGCGAGTCGGTCAGCTGGTAGTGCTTGCCCTGGAAGTCGAAGGACTTCCCGGCCGGGGTGGCCCACAGGCCGGTGACGATCTCCAGCTGCTCCTCGAGGCGGTCGAAGCGCTCGCCGACCGGCGGGAACGGGATGCCGTACGCGGTGTGCTCGCCCTCGAACCAGCCGCCACCCAGGCCGAACTCGACCCGGCCGCCGCTCATCTCGTCGACCTGCGCGACCGCGATGGCCAGCGGGCCGGGCAGCCGGAACGTGGCCGACGTCACCAGCGTGCCGAGCCGGATCCGGGACGTCTGCACGGCGAGGGCGCCGAGCGTCACCCAGGCGTCGGTCGGGCCCGGCTCGCCGGAACCACCCATCGCCAGGTAGTGGTCGGAGCGGAAGAACCCATCGAAACCGGCCGATTCGGCGGTTTGCGCGACCCGGAGCAGGTCGTTGTGGGCGGCCCCCTGCTGGGGCTCGGTGAAGATCACAAGACGCATGGGTCCAACCTGCCAGATGTCCGTCGGCGCGCCCTGTCGGGCTGGTCACACACGAAGAGTGGCGGGGCAGTAACGTTTTCCACCATGGCCGGATATGGATGGATCAGCCTCACCACCGATTACGGAACGTTCGACGGTTTCGTCGCGGCGTGCCACGGGACGATCGCGCGCCTCGCCCCCGACGTACGGGTCATCGACGTGACCCACCACGTGCCGCCGGCCGACGTGCCGCGCGGCGCCGCCGTCCTCGCCCAGACGGCGCCGTTCCTCCCGCCCTCGGTGCACGTGGCGGTGGTCGACCCGGGCGTCGGCACGGCCCGCCGCGCGGTGGTGCTCGGCACGCCGAACGGCCTGCTGGTCGGCCCGGACAACGGGGTGCTGATCTGGGCGGCCGAGGCGCTCGGCGGCATCGAGACGGCGTACGAGCTGGCCAACAAGGACTGGATGCTGGGCGAGGTGTCCCGCACCTTCCACGGCCGCGACGTGTTCGCCCCGGCCGGCGCCCACCTGGCGCTCGGCGCCCCGCCGTCCGAGGCGGGCCCGCGGGTCGACCCGGCCACCCTGGTCCGCCTGCCCGACCCGGTGGTGACGGTCGGCGACGGCTGGATCGAGTCCGAGGTCATCACGGTCGACCGGTTCGGCAACGTGCAGCTCGCCGCGGGCGGCGAGGTGCTGGCCGGGCTGAGCACCGAGCTGCTGGTCAACGGCGCGGTCCGGGCCCACCGGGGCAGCACGTTCGCCGAGGTCGGCCCGGGCGACCTGCTGGTCTACGAGGATTCGGCCGGCCACGTGGCGATCGCCGTCAACAACGGCCGGGCGGTGGTCGTCCTCTCGGTCCGCCCCGGCGACCTGATCAAGATCGCCCAGCGGGATTCCTGATCATGCTCTCGCGACGGGCCGGCACCGCCGCCAGTGCCGACGCCGGCGCCGCCCCGGCCGCGAGATGATGGACGTATGCCCGAAGGTGACACCGTCTGGAACACGGCCCGTGTCCTCGAGAAGGCCCTGACCGGCGACTTCCTCACCGGCAGCGACTTCCGGGTGCCCCGGCTGGCCACCGCCGACGTCAGCGGCTGGACGGTGGCCGAGTCGGCGAGCCGGGGCAAGCACCTGCTGCTGCGCCTGACCCGGGCCGGCCAGGAGCCGCTCACCCTGCACTCGCACCTGCGGATGGACGGCGCCTGGCGGGCGTATGCCCCGGGCGAGCGCTGGACCGGCCGGCCGGCCCACCTGATCCGGGTGGTGCTGCGTACGGCCCGCTCGGTGGCGGTCGGCTACCACCTGCACGACGTCGCGCTGCTGCCGACCGCCGCCGAGGAAACCCTGGTCGGCCATCTCGGCCCGGACCTGCTCGGCGACGACTGGGATCCGGCCGAGGCGGTCCGCCGGATCGCCGCGAAACCGGCCGCGAGCATCGCCGAGGCGCTGCTCGACCAGCGCAACCTCGCCGGGGTCGGCAACCTCTACAAGGCCGAGACGATGTTCCTTCGTGGACTGTGGCCGTGGACCCCGATCGAGAAGATCCCCGACCTGCGGGCCACCGTCGAGCTGGCGCAGAAGCTGGTCGCCTCCAACCGGGGCCGCTGGACGCAGACCACGACCGGTTCGCTGCGCCGTGGCGAGACGAACTACGTCTACGGCCGCCGGGCCCAGCCGTGCCGTCGCTGCGGCTCCGCGATCCGCAAGGCCGACCAGGACGAACGCGTCACCTACTGGTGCCCGCGCTGCCAGCCCCGCCCGGACGACCTCTAGGCGCTAGATCACCCGGGCGGCGGCGATCGGGCGGTCGGCGACGGTGTACGTCTTGGCCGCGCCGCTGTTGACGCTCCAGCGGTAGCGGGAGAACAGCCCGGTCGTGTCCGCGGCGTAGAACATCATGTGCCCGATGCCGGCCCCGGTGAAGTTGCCGGTTGCGCCGACCATCCGGGTGTCCGGATAGCCGGCATACGACGCAAGCCCCCACTGGCCGTGCGGGTCGGAGGTGCAGTCGAGGATCTCGACCGCGTACTGCGTCTCGCCGGCGAAACTCATCGACCCGGTGTAGAGAGCCCCTCCACCGGTTGACCGCGCCGCCCTGCCAGGTCGCCTGCCCGATCTGCAGGCTGCGGCCGGCGGCCCAGCCGGGCAGCGCCTCCTCGGCCCCCTCCAGCACGCCGTTCACGTAGAGCGCGATGGTGGCGCCGTCGCTGACCCCGGCGAGGTGCACCCAGGTGTCCAGCGCCGCGGCCGTGGTGCCGGCCGCACTCCGCTTCTGGCTCTCGTCGGCGCTGCGCACCTTGAAGGCCCAGCCGAGCGCCGGATCGAACTGCAACAGGAACCGGCTGGTGGTGGCCGAGTCCTGGCTCACCGCGGTGTACATGGTGGACAGTCCGGCGGCGGTGTCGAGCCGGACCCACGCCGACACGGTGAACGGCGCCGTGGTGTCGAGGACCGCGGCGGTGCTCGCGTAACCGCCGGTCAGGCTGAGCTCCCCACCGGCCCGCAGCGTCGTCCAGGCGGCGCTCCCGCCGAGGGTGACCGGGTGGCCGCCGCCGGAATGGTCGGCGCCGTCCCCGCCGAGCGGCCACAGCCCGGCCAGACCGTCGGTGAGCCGCCCGGCAGCCAGGAGTCGTTGGTACTGCACCATCTGCTCGGCCTCGAGCAGATGCGGCGCGCTGAGCGCGGTGAACGGCCGGTCCAGCGGCTGTGCCGCGTCGGCCGCGGTGGAATCGGTCAGGACACCGGCTCCGGCGGCGGCCGCGGCGCCGCCGAGCAGGCGTCGTCGAGTAAGGCGCATGATGTTCCCCCGTGTACGTCGATCGATGCGTCGCACGGGAGTCTGCCAAACCGGATCGACTCTAGGAGGTGGTCGCGGACGGCCGTTTCAGCTCGGCCAGGCCCTCGGCGAGGCCGCGCAGCCGGTCGGTGGCATCGACCAGCCCGTTGAACGCCGGGTGGGTGCCCTCGGTGACCGGGTGACCGTCCTCGGCCACGTAGCCGGCGGCCGCGGCGACGAGCCGCTCGTAGGCGTCGACGCCGGTGGTGAACTGCTCGGCCAGGCTCGCGTGCGACTGCTCGATCACGGCCTTCTTGTCGGCCGGGGTGAGCGGGATGGCCCGCTCGACGCTCGCCACCCGCTGGCCCAGGTCGCGCAGCCACTGCTCGGCCACCGCCGCCTCGAGGACGGCGGCCTCGCCGGGGCCGGTGAGCCGGCCGGCCAGCGAGACCAGGGTGGCCGACGCGCGGTCCAGCCGGTCCCAGCCGCGGGTGATCGCCGAGCCGCGCAACGCGTAGCGGTCCTTCTGCCGGCGCACCTCGTTGAGCACGCTGCGGCCGGCCGGGAACCGCTCGATCGCGGCGGCCAGCCGCTGACCGGCCAGCGCCGGGTCGGGCGCCGGCGGTGCCGGGAGGGCCGCCAGCGCACGGTGATCGCTCCACCGCCACCAGGCGAGGGCGACCGACGAACCGGCCGCACCCGCCCAGATCGCGTCGACCGCGCCGATGCCGGAATAGGGAACGAGGACGGCGGCGGCCGCGGTCAGGCCCCCACCCAGCACGCTCCACCGCCGCGCCGAACCGCGCAGCCGCTTGAGCCGCCGGAAATACCTGGTCCGCTCGTCCACCGTCGTCCTCCCCGTCCGCTATCGCAAGGCGTCAGCCTGCCGCGCTGGTGTCGCCCCGCTTCTGGTTCATGCTGGCCCGGATCTCGTCGAGCCGGGCGACGCTCGCCGGGTCGGAGGCCGGGGCCTGCTCGACGGCGGGCTGGGCCGGCGCGGCACCGAGCTTCTCGCCGGCCATGCTGGCCCGGATCTGCTCGAGCCGGGACGAGCCGGCCAGGTCGAGGCTCGACTTCTGCACCTCGAGCATGCGGCCCTCGACCGAGTTGGACGCGAGCTCGGCCCGGCCCATCGCATTGGCGTAGCGCTGCTCGATCTTGTCGCGGACCTCGTCGAGCGACGGCGTGTTGCCGGGCGCGGCGAGCGACGACATCGACTCGAGCGACTTGGCCACGGTCTCCTGCATCTTGGCCTGCTCGAGCTGGCTGAGCAGGCGGGAGCGCTCGGCGATGCGCTGCTGCAGCACCATCGCGTTGTTCTCCACCGCCTTGCGCGCCTGGCCGGCCGCACCGAGCGCCTGGTCGTGGAGGGTCTTCAGATCCTCCATCGACTGCTCGCCCGAGACCAGCTGGGTGGCGAGCGTCTGCGCGGTCGACTCGTACTTCTGCGCCTCGGACTCGTTGCCGTCGGAGCGGGCCTTGTCGGCGAGGACGAGAGCCTGGCGGGCCATGCCCTGCAGCTTCTCGACCTCGGACATCTGGCGGGACAGCTTCATCTCCAGCTGACGCTGGTTGCCGATCACCGCCGCCGCCTGTTGCACGAGTGCCTGATGCTGCCTCTGTGCGTCCTCGATGGCCTGCTGAATCTGCACCTTCGGATCGGCGTACTCGTCGATCTTCGCGCCGAAGAGCGCCATCATGTAACGCCAGCCCTTGACGAACGGGTTCGCCATCTCCCGGTATCCCCTCAATGTCGCTCAGTCTTCGGCGCCACCGACCCAGAACGAGGAGCTGTCCCACGATGGCGCGTGCATCCCATCGTGTCAGCTCGGCGCCACCGGCGTCACGTGACCTCGGGGGGATCTCAGGGTCTCCCCCACGCCACGAGGTTACGCCGCGCCGGACCTCAGGGTCGATCCCGCAATGACATGAGAAAAGGGGCCGGTCCGCCCGAACGGCGACCGGCCCCGCAGTTTCGATATAGGCGGCCTAAGCGGCGTACACAACCTCGCGCGGCTTCCGCGTGGCGTGCAGCGTCGCCTTGAGCGGCGAATCCTGGCGCACCGACACGGCAACGTCGCTCTCTCGGGCGACCTTGCGCAGCGCATCGTCAGCGGTCTTCTCGTCGACCGGCACCAGAACGCCGTCCATCTCCTCGGCGAGCGACAGCGTGTCGCTGACCTCACCCAGAAGCTCGGACAGGCGGGCGCCGAGCGCTTCGCAGATCGCGGCGAGGAGTTCGCTGGACGCTTCCTTCTGGCCGCGCTCGATCTCGGACAGATAGCCCAGGCTGACATTCGCGGCGGTGGACACCTCGCGCAGCGTGCGGTGCTGTCCCTGTCGGCGCGCCCGAAGTGCGTCGCCGATAACCCGGCGTAGCAGGACCATGGCACCTCCTCCTGCGGCGGGCCGCCGGCACACGCCGGAGGCTTCCCGCAACCGTACCCGTTGCCGGCGACGCCGACATCCCGCCCCGCCGAATTCCGGGACCCACCGGGGCAGGCCATCGGTCCAACAACCTAGATCATTACGACATTCCGCAGCTCAGGCCGCCTGCGACCGCTCTTGCAGTTTCTCTGAGAGCAGACTGAGGACGGCGGTCACACTTTTGGTTCGGATGACCGTGCGATTGCCGGCGAGTTTCAGTTCCCGCACGTCAGTGCCGTGCGGGCCGGCCACCGCCACATAGACCAGGCCGACCGGCTTGCCGTCCTGCGGGTCCGGACCGGCCACCCCGGTCGTGGCGATGCCCCAGTCGGCGCCGCAGCGCTCGCGCGCGCCGGTCGCCAGCGCCTTCGCCACGTCCGGATCGACCGGGCCGCGCTCGGCGAGCAGCGTCGCCGGCACCCCGGCCAGCACCGCCTTGAGCTCGGTCGCGTAGACCACCAGGCCGCCCCGGAAAACCGCGCTCACCCCGGGGATCTCGACGAGCGTGGCGGCCACCAGGCCGCCGGTCAGCGACTCGGCGGTGGCCAGGGTCTCCCGGCGCTCGATCAATCGGGCTACCGCATCGACGGCGGCGACACTCGGCTCCACGGGCCGAGCTTAGTTACCGCGGCGCAGGCGCAACGCCTGGAGCACGTAGTCGCCGCCGGTGACCACGGTCACCACCAGCGCGGCGCCCATCAGCCACGGTCCGACGACGTCGGCCGGGTGCGGCACCGGCCACAGATACCAGGCGATCGCGCCGATCTGCAGCACCGTCTTCAGCTTTCCACCGCGGCTGGCCGCGATCACGCCGAACCGGATGACCCAGAAGCGCAGCGCCGTCACACCCCACTCACGAGCCAGAATGACCACCGTGACCCACCACGGCAGCCGGTCGTAGGCGGAGAGCAGAACCAGGGCCGTACCGGTCAAGGCTTTGTCGGCGATCGGGTCGGCGATCTTGCCGAACGAGGTGACCATCGACCACTTGCGGGCGATCCAGCCGTCCACGTAGTCGGTCGCCGAGGCGACGCAGAACACCAGGCAGGCGGCGATCCGCTGGCCGGTGCCGGTCAGGCCGGACGCGACCGCGATCGCCACGAAAACCGGAACCAGGATGATCCGCACCACGGTGAGGATGTTCGCCGGGTTGTACAGCGACACCACCCGCGGTGTGACCACCGGAGCCGGCTCGTCAGCCACGCGATGACACCGGGGCCGCGTCGATCATCTCGACCGGCACCGCGATCAGGTCGACGCCCTCCGTGCCGGTCACCCGGGCCCGGACCAGGTCGCCGGGGCGCAGCGCGGGCAGGTCGACACCGTCGCCGGCGACCAGGGTGGTGGAGCCGTCGACCTCGGGCGCCTGGTGCTCGGCCCGGCCCTCGATCTCGCCGTCGGTGATCGAGTCGACCAGGACGTCGACCAGCGAGCCGAGCCGCTCCTCGGCGCGCTGCGTGCACAGCTCGTCGGCGAGCGACACCACCCGGTCGTACCGTCGCTTGATGGTGTCTTCCTTGACCTTGCCGGGCAGGCCGGCCGCCTCGGTGCCGTCCTCGTCGCTGTAGTCGAAGATGCCGATCGCGTCGAGCCGGGCCTCGCTGAGGAAGCGCACCAGCTCGTCGACGTCGGCCTTGGTCTCGCCGGGGAAGCCGACGATGAAGTTGCTCCGCGCACCGGCCGCCGGGGCCAGCGCCCGGGCCGAGTCGAGCAGCTCGAGGAAGCGCTCGGTGGAGCCGAAGCGCCGCATCCGGCGCAGCACCGGCTCGCTCGAGTGCTGGAAGGACAGGTCGTAGTAGGGGGCGACGCCGGGTGTATTGGCGATCACCTCGACCAGGCCGGGGCGGGTCTCGGCGGGCTGAAGGTAGCTGGCCCGCACCCGGACGATGCCGTCGACCGCGGCCAGCTGCGGCAGCAGCTTCTCCAGCAGGCGCGGGTCGCCCAGGTCCTTGCCGTACGACGTGCTGTTCTCACTGACCAGCACCAGCTCGCGCACGCCCGACTTGGCCAGCCACTCGGCCTCGGCCAGCAGTTCCTGCGGGTCGCGGGAGACGAACGCGCCGCGGAACGTCGGGATCGCGCAGAACGAGCAGCGCCGGTCGCAGCCGCTGGCCAGCTTGAGCGAGGCCACCGGACCGGAGTCGAGCCGGCGCCGTAGAACCGTCCGCAGGTGGGCTGGGGTGTGCTCGTCGACCGTCGCGTGCCCGGGGATGACCACCTTGGCCGCCTGGCGCTGCACCGGGGTGATCGGGAGCAGCTCGCGGCGGTCCCGCGGGGTGTGCGCGTCGAACCGCTCGCCGGCCAGCACCCCGTCGAGGCGGGCGGCGATGTCGGCGTAGTCGTCGAAGCCGAGCACGGCCTGCGCCTCGGGGAGGCTGTCGGCCAGCTCCTTGCCGTAACGCTCGGCCATGCAGCCGGCCGCGACCACCTTGGCACCGGTGTCGGCGGCGGCCAGCAGGGTCTCGATCGAGTCCTGCTTCGCCTTCTCGACGAAGCCACAAGTGTTGACCAGCACCACATCCGCACCGGAGGCGTCGGTGCTGACCTCCCAGCCACCGGCATCGAGGCGCGCGGCCAACTCCTCGGAATCGACCTCGTTACGGGCACAGCCGAGGGTGAGCAGAGCGACCCGGCGGCCAGAAGGATTAGGAGAAGGGGTTACCGACACTCCAGCAAGGTTACCGGTCATCCGTAGCGGGACTCCGTCCGTACTAACCCACGGTATGAACAGGACCGGGAAAATCGTCGCGCTGGTGGTGCTCGCCATCGGCGTCAGGCTGGTGGCATGGCCGGTGACCACGGGCGACATGCGCATCTTTGTCATGTGGTACCACCAGTTGGGGGACATCGGCGGGTGGCGGGCGATCGGCGCCGACGTGGGCAACTACAACGCCCCGTTCGTGTACCTTCTGGCCTTCCTGCACCTGGTGCCCGGGCCGCTCGTCGTCAAGATCAAGCTGGCCTTCGTGGTGTTCGACGCGGTGCTCGCTTTCTTCGCGTACAAAATCAGCGATTCTTTCAAGGTTTTCGCCGTGGTTCTGCTGCTGCCCACCGTGGTGATCAATGCCTCGCTGTGGGGGCAGATCGACGCGATGTGGGCCGCGCTCGGCCTCGGCGGCGTCTACTACCTGCTTCGAGACCGGCCCTGGCTCGGTGTTTCGCTCGTCGCGGCGTCGGTGGCGATCAAACCCCAGGGCATCTTCCTGGCCCCGCTGCTGCTGTTGCTCGCGCTGGGTGGGCGGCTTCCCTGGCGTACGCTCCTCGCCGCTCCGGCCGTTCTTCTCGCTCTTGATCTTCCGGCGCTGATCGCCGGCCGCGACCCGGTCGAGCTGTTCACCATCTACGACCTCGACCGGCAGTCGCACATCGTCGCGAGCCTGACCCAGCGCGCCCCGTCGGCGTATGCGTTCCTCCCGGCCGGCACCCCGGTCGAGACGGTCAAACTGGTCGGTTACATCGTCGCCGCGGCGGCCGTCCTGGCGGTCTGCGGTCTGCTGGCGCGCCACGACATCGACATCCTCGCGGCCGCCGCGCTGTTCTCGATCATGGTGCCGTTCCTGCTGCCCGGCATGCACGAGCGCTACTTCTTCCTGGCCGACGTCCTGACCGTCCTGCTGGCCTGGCGCAACCCGCGGCTCTGGCCGATCCCGGTGCTGGTCCAAGCGGCGTCGCTGATCAGCTACGCGCCCTACCTGCTCGGCGGCTACCTGATGCCGATGGCGGTGCCCGCGGCGCTGATGCTGGCGGCCCTGCTCGCGACCGCGGTGACGCTGCGGCCGGTCAGCCGTCCAGTCGCAGATCCGCCAGTGCTTCTTCCAGCCCGTCCGGCTTGACCAGCACGTCCCGGGCCTTGCTGCCCTCGGACGGCCCGACGATCTCCCGGTTCTCCATCAGGTCCATCAGCCGGCCGGCCTTCGCGAAGCCCACCCGCAGCTTGCGCTGCAGCATCGAGGTCGAGCCGAACTGGCTGGTCACAACCAGCTCGATGGCCTGGATCAGCAGCTGGAGGTCGTCGCCGATCTCCTCGTCGATCTGCTTCTTCTTGCTCGGCGGCGCGTCGACGACGCCCTCGCGGAACTCCGGCTCGCGCTGCTCCTTGCAGAACTTGACGACCGCCGCGATCTCCTTCTCGTCGACCCAGGCGCCCTGGATCCGGGTGGGCTTCGAGGCGCCCATCGGGAGGAAGAGACCGTCGCCCCGGCCGAGCAGTTTCTCGGCGCCGGGCTGGTCGAGGATGACCCGCGAGTCGGCCAGCGAGGATGTGGCGAACGCCAGCCGGGACGGCACGTTGGCCTTGATCAGGCCGGTGACCACGTCGACCGACGGGCGCTGGGTGGCCAGCACCAGGTGGATGCCGGCGGCCCGGGCGAGCTGGGTGATCCGGACGACCGAGTCCTCCACGTCGCGCGGCGCCACCATCATCAGGTCGGCCAGCTCGTCGACGATCACCAGCAGGTAGGGATACGGCTTCATCTCCCGCTCGCTGCCCGGCGGCGCGACGATCTCGCCGCTGCGGACCTTGCGGTTGAAGTCGTCGACGTGCCGGACGCCGTTGGCGGCCAGGTCGTCGTAGCGGGCATCCATCTCGCTGACGACCCACTCGAGCGCGTCGGCGGCCTTCTTCGGGTTGGTGACGATCGGCGTGACGAGGTGCGGGATCCCCTCGTACGCCGTCATCTCCACCCGCTTCGGGTCGACCAGCAGAAGGCGTACCTCATCGGGTGTTGCCCTGGTCAGCAGCGACACCAGGATGGAGTTGAGGCAGGAGCTCTTGCCGGCGCCGGTGGCGCCGGCGATCAGGATGTGCGGCATCTTGGCCAGGTTGGCCACGACGAAGCCGCCCTCGATGTCCTTGCCGAGCGCGACCACCATCGGGTGGTGATCGCCGGTGGCCGCCCGCGAGCGCAGCACGTCGCCGAGCGAGACGTTTTCCGGGTCGGTGTTGGGGATCTCCACGCCGACCGCGCTCTTGCCCGGGATCGGGCTGAGGATGCGCACGTCCGGCGACTTCACCGCGTACGCGATGTTGCGGGAGAGCTGGGTGATCCGCTCGACCTTGACGCCCGGGCCGACCTCGACCTCGTAACGGGTGACGGTCGGGCCGCGGGTGAAGCCGACCACCACGGCATCGACGTTGAACTGCTCGAACACCACGGTCAGGGCGGCCATGATCTCGTCGTTGGCGCGGCTGCGGGCCTTGGCCGGCGGGCCGGTGGCGAGAAGGCTGGGCGGCGGCAGCCGGTAGTCGCCGGCCACCGCGCTGATCTCCAGCTGCTCGGCCCGGGTCGGCGGGGCCGGCGAGTGCTCGGGCGGCTTTTTACGACTGGCCGGCACCTTGGGCACCGGGACGACATCGTGGACGACGAGGTCGTCCTCTTCTGCTTCGGGAGCGAGCCCTAGATCGGCCAGCGAGCCTTGCCGACGCCGCGCCGGGCGGCGGGTCTTCGGGGTCTCCTCCACCTCGTCGTCGTCGAGATCGAGGTCGTCGCCGTCCAGCGGCAGCAGCGGGGCCCGCTCGGTCGAGCGACCGGTCAGCACGTCGACCAGCAGCATCAGCCGCTCGGGGATCCGGTTGATCGGCGTCGCCGTGATCACCAGAAGACCGAAGACGAAGAGCAGGACCAGCAAGGGTACGGCCACCCAGGCGGTCACCGCGTTTTCCAGAAGCCCGCCGATGCCGTAGCCGAGCAGCCCGCCGGCCCGGTCCATGTCCAGGTCGTCGCTCGGCTGCTGGGCGATGTGCAGCAGGGCCGCGGTGGCCACGATCAGCGCGCTCCAGCCGACCACGCTGCGGCCGCGGTGCTCCGGGTCGGACGGCCGGCGCATCAGCCGGACCGCGCCGTAGAGCAGCAGCAACGGCAGCAGCACGGCGAGCCCGCCGAAGAACAGGCGCACCGCGTCGGCCAGCCGGTTGCCGACCGGCCCGGCACTGCCGGCCCAGACCGCGACCCCGATCAGGATCGCGAGGCCGAGCATCAGCAGTCCGGCACCGTCGCGGCGGTGCTCGGGATCGATCTCCTTGGCGGTGGCGGCCTGCTTGCCGACGCCGCGGGCCACCCAGCCGACGCTGTGCGCCACGCCCATCCAGAGCGCGCCCAGGCCACGACCGGCGGCGGTGGCGAGGGTGGCGCCCACCGAGGGGCGGGCGCGGGTGGCGGAGGCGCGGGACCGGGTGCGGGCGGCCGGCCGTGCGGCGGCCTTGCGGGCCGGTTGACGCGCCGGTTGCCGGGCACGACTGCTCGCGGAACCGCGCGGCGTGGCACGGCCCCGGCTCGCCGGAGGAGTTCGGCCCGCCATGGTCTACACCGTAGCGTCGATACGCACAGCCAACGCGAAGGCGCGCGGCGCCCTCTTTCCCGGACTCGACCGCCTACTCTTGGGCGCGTGCAGGCTTTGACCCAAGAAATGATCAAGTCGGTGCTGGATGCCCGCAGCTTCTCGTACATGATCGATGCCGACGATGACGTGGTCGGCAACTTCCAGGGCAATCTCGTCTATTTCTTCCAGATCGGCGACCACCGCGAGATGCTCCAGGTCCGCGCGATGGTGCAGCACATCTTCGGGATGGAGGACGTGACCCGGCTCTACGAGTTCTGCAACGCGTGGAACCACGACCGCCTCTGGCCGAAGGCCTACGTCCACATCCAGGACGACGGCACGGTCAACGTGATCGGTGAGGTGCTGGCCGACTGGGAGAAGGGCGTCACCGTCGAGCAGCTCGACCAGGTGATGCTGTGCGGGATCGCGACGGGCTGCCAGCTCGCCGACGCCGTCGCCGAGCTACGGCAAGACCGGCCCACGAACTGACCACCACCAGCGCGGCCACGATCTGCGCGGCCCGCTCGTGCCCGATGGGGTAGAAGACACCGGCCACGTGGTTGTCGAGGAAACCGCCGGTCTGCGCGGGCAGGCCGGCGCGGTCCCGTGCGCGGTCCTCGACCCAGGTGAGCGGGCAGGGCAGGCCGGCCGCCACCACGAGGACGAGCCAGGCGGCCGCGGCGATCTGGAACCAGATCAACCAATGCCACCGCCACGCGGCGAAGCCGCCGAATATGCCCAGGGCCAGGAACGCGAAATGCGCGGCCACTGCGACGTATGCGACGGCTTCCCACATAGACACAACGGTACGGCGGCTACCACCCCGGCAGGTGGGTGGTAGCCGCCGGAACCGTTACGGGGCGCTGAACCCCAGGGTGTACGAGCCGGCGCCGGAAGAGGCCACGACCACGTACCGGTAGGTGCCGGAGCGCGCGTTCACGCTCAGCGTCTTGGTGCCGTCGCCGGCCGACTTCGCCTGGGCGACGTTGCGGAAACCGTGGTTGGTGAGCCGCTGCAGGACCAGGTCGAAGTCGGACCCGTCCGGCGCGTCCAGGCAGGCGGTCTGCCGGCCGGCGTTGGCGCGGTAGGCGCCGCCGTTCGGCTGGGCCTGGGCGTTGCCGGACTTGAGGTTGCCGGTCCGCTGCACCTGCTGGTCGGCACAGGCACCGGCCGACTCGGTCGGGGCTGCGGTGGTCGGCTCGGTCGCCGGCGGCGCGGAAGCGTCACCAGCCCCGTCGCCGGCCTCGGTGATCAGGGTCAGGTCGTTGGTCGCCAGGATCTCGTTGACCGGCTGGAAGAAGGTCTCGCCGCCGACCGTGCAGTCGCCGGAGCCACCGGAGGTGACGCCCTGCGCCTGGTCGCCGGAGAGCCACGAGCCACCGGAGTCGCCGCCCTCGGCGCAGACGTTGGTCCGGGTGAGGCCGGTGACGGCACCCTCCGGGTAGACCACCGTCTGGTTCTTGGCGAGGATCGTGCCGCAGAACGTGCCGGTCGTCGAACCCGAACGGCACACCGCCGCGCCGACCGGCGCCTCGGTGCTGCCGGCCACCGGCAGCAGGTTGTTGTTGAAGTCGTTGACCACCGGCTGCGGCGTGAAGCCCGCGTCGACCTTGACGAAGCCCATGTCGGCATCGCCCGGGAAGACCGAGGCGGCCACCGTGCCCTGGGCGGTGCCCTCGGCGTCGGCGAACGTCTTGTCGCCGACCGCGCCGCAGTGGCCGGCGGTCACGAAGCCGCCCTCCACCGAGAAGCCGATCGAGCAGCGCGCCACGCCGCCGTCGACGGCGATGAAGTACGCGTCGCCGCCGCGGATGTCGGCCAGCGTCTTCGGCGAGGTCTTGCTGGTGGTGACCGTGACGGCGTCGCTCGCGACGCCGGCGTCCTTGGCGAAGGCCTTGGCGTCGGACGCCGCCCCCGGCTTGGCCACCACGACCAGCTTGTTGGTCGTCACATCGACGTACCAGCTGGTGATGTCGGTGGCCTCGGCGCGGGCCGCGTCGAGCTTCTCCTTCGCCGTCACCAGCGTCTGCTCGCTGCGCTTGACCAGCACGGGAACCGCCCCGGCCGAGCGAACGGCGGCCGCAGCGTCCGGGTCGGTCACCGCGATCTTCAGCGTGGTGCCGTCGGCCGCCAGCCAGGCGCCACCGAAGTCGGCGCCGGTCTCGGCCGCCAGACGCGCCGAGACCCCGCTCGCCCACAGCGAACGCTTGAGGCGGGCCGTCGCCTGGTCGCTGTCCAGACCGAGGTCACGGGCCATGGCCGCAAGGATCTGCGGAGCCACGCCGGACTTCGTGGACGCGGCCTTGCCGGCAGTCGGCGCGGTGCCGGCCATGGAGGGCAGGGTGAAAGCCACTGCCGCTCCGGCCGCCGCCACGACCGCCGCCGCCACGGCGATCCTGCTGCGCTGCATCTGAGGTACTCCCCTCGCCACGGGTGCCGTGGGGGCGGCACCGTGACCTGAGATACGGGCCTCAGACTCCTACGGTTGAAAGAGAATCCTGTGAATCAGACTTCTACGACAGTTGGCACGATCATGGGGCGACGGCGATAGGCGTCGTTGACCCAGCGGCCCACCGTCCGCCGCACCACCTGCTGGAGCTGGTGGGTGTCGGTGATGCCGTCCTCGGCCGAGCGGTGCAGTGCCGCGGTGAGCAGCGGAATCACCGGGTTGAACGCGTCCGGGTCCTCGCTGAAGCCCTTGGCCGAGATGCTCGGCTCGCCGACCACCTTGCCGGTGACCGAGTCGATCACCACGGTGGCCGAGATGAAGCCGCCGTCGCCGAGAATTCGCCGTTCGGTCAGCAGCGACTCGCTGACGTCGCCGACCGCGAGGCCGTCCACGTACACGTAGCGGTTCTCCACCCGGCCCACGTGCCGCGCGTGGCCCTCGACCAGGTCGACCACGTCGCCGTCCTCGCAGAGCACCACCCGGTCGGCCGCGACGCCCGACTCGATGCCGAGCTGGGCGTGCGCGCGCAGGTGCCGCCACTCGCCGTGCACCGGCATCAGGTTGCTCGGGCGCACCACGTTGAGCAGGAACAGCAGCTCACCGGCCGGCGCGTGGCCGGAGACGTGCACCTTGGCGGTCTCCTTGTGGATCACCGTGGCGCCGGCTCGGGAGAGCCGGTTGATCACCCGGTAGACCGAGGTCTCGTTGCCCGGCACCAGCGAGCTGGCCAGCACGACCGTGTCGCCGGTCTCGATCGTGATGTGCCGGTGGTCGCCGGTGGCCATCCGGCCGAGCGCGCTCATCGGCTCGCCCTGCGATCCGGTCGACATGAAGACGATCTCGTCGGCCGGCATGTTGGTGGCCTCGTCCAGGCCGACCAGCAGGCCATCCGGCACGTTGAGCAGGCCGAGGTCGCGGGCGATGCCCATGTTGCGGACCATCGATCGGCCGATCAGGGCGACCTTGCGGTCGTACTCCCAGGCGGCGTCGAAGACCTGCTGGACGCGGTGCACGTGGGAGGCGAAGCTGGCCACGATGATCCGGCCGCGGGCCTTGCCGAAGATCGAGCTGAGCACCGGGCCGATGTCCCGCTCGGGGGCCACGAAACCGGGCACCTCGGCGTTTGTCGAGTCGCTCAGCAGCAGGTCGACGCCCTCGGCGCCGAGCCGGGCGAAGCCGGCCAGGTCGGTGATCCGCCCGTCCAGCGGCACCTGGTCCATCTTGAAGTCGCCGGTGTGCAGCACCAGGCCGGCCGGGGTACGCACGGCGACCGCCAGCGCATCCGGGATGGAGTGGTTGACCGCGAAGAACTCGCACTCGAACGGCCCGAGCCGCTCGATGCCGCCCTCCCGGACGGTCAGCGTGTAGGGGTCCAGGCGCCGCTCGGCCAGCTTGGCCTCGACCAGCGCGAGGGTGAACTCGGAGCCCACCAGCGGGATGTCCGCCTTGTGGGCGAGAAGGTAGGGCACGGCGCCGATGTGGTCCTCGTGGCCGTGGGTCAGCACGATCGCCTGGATGTCGTCCAGGCGGCTGAGGATGGGTGTGAAGTCGGGCAGGATCAGGTCGACGCCCGGCTGCTCGACGTCGGGGAAGAGGACCCCGCAGTCGATGACCAGCAGCTTGCCGTCAAACTCCAGCACGGTCATGTTGCGGCCGATGGCGCCGAGCCCACCGAGCGGAGTGACGCGCAGTGCGCCCTCCGGCAGCGGCGGCGGCGGATCCAGCTCCTGGTGCGCTTGGCTCATTCGCGTCTTTCTCTTATCAGAGGACAATTCCGGCTTCAGCGGCGTCCTCGCGCAATTGGTGCAATTCTTCGTCGCTCGCATCGACCAGCGGCAACCGGACCGGGCCCGCGGGCAGCCCCTTCGCACGCAGGCCGGCCTTGACCAGCATGGTGCCGGGCGACCGGAAGATGCCGGTGAACAGCGGCATCGCCGTCCGGTGCAGGCTCAGCGCGGTGGCGGTGTCGCCCCGCTCGTACGCCTCGATCATGTCCTTGGCGATCGGGCCGGTGAAGTGGGTCGAGGTGCCGACCAGGCCGACCCCGCCGATGGACAACAGCGGCAGCGTGGCCGCGTCGTCACCGGAGTAATAGGCCAGGTCGGTGCGGGCGGTCACCTGCGAAGAGGCGATCAGGTCGCCCTTCGCGTCCTTGACCGCCACGATCCGGTCGTGCTCGGCGATCCGGCACATGGTCTCGGTGGCGATCGCCGTGCCGGCCCGGTGCGGAATGTCGTAGACGATGATCGGCAGCCCGACCGCGTCGGCGACGGTCAGGAAGTGCCGCGCCACCCCCTCCTGCGGGGGCTTGTTGTAGTAAGGCGTCACCACCAGCAGGCCGTGCGCGCCCGCCTTCTCCGCGGCGTGCGCCAGCTCCACCGTGTGAGCTGTGTTGTTGGTGCCGACGCCGGCCACCACCCGGGCCCGGTCGCCGACCGCCTCGACCACGGCGCGCAGGAGGGTGTCCTTCTCCGCGTCGGAGGTCGTGGGCGACTCGCCGGTCGTGCCGCTGATCACGAGCGCGTCGTTGCGCTGCTCGTCGACGAGATAGGTAGCCAGTTTCGCCGCGCCCTCGACGTCGAGGGAGCCGTCCGGGGCGAACGGGGTGACCATGGCGGTCAGCAGCCGTCCGAAGGGTCGCGGGTCGTGCGTCATACCCACAACCTATCGGACGCTCCGGTCAGACGTAGAAAGCGGTGAACGGGGCCCACGGCAGGTTACGCAGGACGCTCCAGACGCCCCAAACCGCCACAAATGCAATCATCACGCCCGGACTGACGGTGAGCTGCGGGAGCTTCCAGTTGAACAACCGGCGGCCGGCCCACGCCACATACATATAGAGGAGGAAGGGCACCGCGAACGTGAAGATCAGGTGGTGCCGGGCGGCGGCCGGGATGTCGCCGTGCAACAGATACCACGCCGCTCGGGTGCCGCCGCAGCCCGGACAGACGAACCCGGTGGTGTATTTCAGCAGGCAGGTGGGGGCGTCCCCGGCCCCGGCGCCGGCCGGATGGGTGGCCAGCGTGTAGCCGACCGCACCGGTCATGCAGACCAGCATCGCGGCCGGGGCGGCCCAGATCGGCGACTTCGTCCAGACCCGCTGCACGAAGCGGGTGACCGGGTCGGGGCGGGCCGGCGCATACCACTCCGGGGGCAGTGCCGGGCCCTGCACCGGTTCGTGGGCGAGGTCCATGGCCGTCACGCTACACCGGCGAGGGCACTGGCCAGCGGGCCCGCGAAGTCGCCCTTGGCAGGGGCCTCCACGGCGGAAAGACCCAGCCAGCCGGCCAGCCGGTGCAGCTCGACCGCGAGCGCCGCGGCCGTCTCGTCCTGCTCGGCGGCGGGCTCCAGCCAGGCCGCCGGGATGCGCAGGACGCCGGCCTTGCGGTCGGCCTTGAGGTCGACCCGGGCCGCGAACCGGTCACCGAGCAGGAACGGCAGAACGTAGTAGCCGTAGAGCCGCTGCGGCGCCGGCACGTAGATCTCGATCCGGTAGTTGAGGTCGAACAGCCGCTCGGTGCGCTGCCGGAACCAGATCAGCGGGTCGAACGGGCTGACCAGGGTGGCGGCCCGGACCCAGCGCGGCATCTTGGCCTCGTGGTGCAGGTAGGTCGGTTGTTTCCAGCCCGGCACGGTCACCGGGGTGAGCACCCTGTCCTCCATCAGCTCGGCGACCGCCTGCTTGAAGCCCTCGACCGGCAGCCGGAAGTAGTCGCGCAGGTCGGGCTCGGCGGCCACGCCCAGGGCCCGCGCGGACAGCTCGACCAGGGCGCGGATCGCATCCGGGTAGGCCGGGGTCGGCGCGTTGAGCACGGCGGCCGGCAGCACCCGCTCGGGCAGGTCGTAGCGGCGGGCGAACGACGTCGAGCGCTCGGCCGCGGTCACCTGGCCGCTGAAGAACAGCCACTCCATCGCCTGCTTGACCACCGACCAGTTCCACCCCCAGTTGTCCTTGCTGCGGGGTGCGTCGTGCTCGATCTCGGCGGCGGTGATCGGCCCGCGGCCGCGCACCTCGTCGAGCACCCAGGACACCAGCTCGGGCTGCTCGCGCACGATGCGCACCATGCCGCCCCAGGCGAAGTCGGCGGCCCGCTCCATCCGCCATCGGAACAGCGGCTGCAGGTCGGTGGTGATCAGCGAGGCCTCGTGCCCCCAGAACTCGAACAGCTCGCGGGGTTTGCGGTAGGCCGCCCGCTCCAGCAGGTCGACCGGATAGGGGCCGAGCCGGCTGTAGAGCGGCATGAAGTGGGCGCGCTGCAGCACATTCACCGAATCCATCTGGATCAGGTGCAGCCGGCGCAGCACACGGCGCAGGTGGCGCATGTCGGTGGCGCCACCCGGCTTGGGGTCGGCGAAACCCTGGGCCGCCAGCGCGACGCGGCGGGCCTGGGCCAGGGAAAGCTGTTCGGGTGCCATCGACGTGCACGCTAGAGCAGGGGTACGACAAAATTCACCGATGACTCTCCTCCGTCCGATCGTCGAGGCCGACTACACCGCCGTCGGCGAGGTGCACGTGCGCTCCTGGCAGGTGGGATACGCCGGGATCGTCCCGGCCGACCACCTCGCCGCCCTCGATCCGGCGGTGGCCGCCGAGCGCCGCCGCACCGAGCCGCGGCCGGACGGCGCGCAGACCCTGGTGGCCGAGGAGGAGGACGGGCGCATCGTCGGGTTCGCCAGCTTCGGCCCCTACCGCCAGGACGGTGTAATCGACCGGAACGCGGGCGAGCTCTACGCCATCTACGTGACTCCGGAGCAATGGGGACGAGGCGTCGGCCGGCAATTGCTGACCGCGGCGCGGAATTCCCTCAAGGCAAGCGGTTACCCGGAAATGCGGCTCTGGGTCCTTGTCGAAAATGTGCGCGGCCGACAATTCTACGAACGGATGGACCTCGCGCCGGACGGTGCGGTCCAGACGTACACCCCGCGTGGGAGTACGGCAGAGCTGCCCGAGTTGCGGTACGCCACCCCTCTGTAGGCTGCGCGTCATGGCTCTCGGCTTTGTCCGCCCCGCGCGCCCCGACGACTCCGGCGACATCGCCCGCATCCAGCTCTCGACCTGGCGCACGGCATATCGTCGGATGTTCCCCGCACATATCCTGGCCAACCTGGACGAGGCCTACCTGGCCCGCGGCTGGGACGAGGCGATCCAGTCCGCACCATCAGCGCAGCACCGCGTGCTGATCGCGGTGGAGCAGGGCGAGTCCTCCTCCGAGGTGGTCGGTTTCGCCGCCTCCGGCCCCGCCGACGAGCAGGCGCTGGCCCCCGAGGAGCCACCGTTGCCGGTCGGCTACGCGGCGGTCACCGACATCCTGATCGAGCCGCGCTGGGGTCGCCGGGGGCACGGGAGTCGCCTGCTGGCGGCCGCGGTCGACCTGTGGCGGGAGGACGGCTTCGGCTACGCCGTCGCCTGGGCCTACGAGCAGGACCAGGCGATGCAGAAGTTCCTGACGACGGCCGGCTGGGAGCCGGACGGCGCCGGCCGCGCGCTCGACGTGGACGACATGCTCGTCCCCCAGCTGCGCTACCACGTGAACCTCAGCATCGAGGAAAGCGCAGAATAGAAGCGTGACCCCGACCTTCGTCTACGACGGCGACTGCGCTTTCTGCACCACCTGCGCCGAGTTCATCGAACGCCGCATCCCCACCCGCGCCCGGGTGATCCCGTGGCAGTTCGCCGACCTCGACACCCTGGGCCTCTCCCAGGAGGAGTGCGAAGAGGCGGTCCAGTGGGTCGCGGATGGCGTCCACACCTCGGGCCCGGACGCCATCGCCCTGCTCCTGCACGACGCGGGCCGGGCATGGCAACTGGCCGGCGGCGCTCTCCAGTTGGGCCCGGTCCGGCTGGCCGCCTGGCCGGCCTACCGCTGGATCGCCGACCACCGCCACCTGCTCCCCGGCGGCACGGCGGCCTGCTCACTGCCGCAGGCTCAGCGGGACCTGCTCTTCGGAAAAACCGATTAACCCCTTTTGAGTACGCCGAGGACAAGTCCCGGCGTTCTCGGTCCCGCCGAGGTGCAGCTCACCCTCCCTGCGCCACCGCCGGGCGGTCCTGCATGGCCGGGCTCTCCGAAGGCGCGCGGCCCAGCAGGCGACGGGTCCAGACGATCGGGCGGACCCGCTCCAGCGGCAGGAAGCTGGTCATCGCGACCAGGTGCGGGGCGAACGAGATGGTGATGGTCGCGAACGTCATCACGTGGAACGAGTAGAAGAACGCCACGACCGCGCCGCGCCACCGCTGCGGCACCACGAAGATCAGCGGGCTGAGCAGCTCGAACGCCATGATCCCGAACTGCCCGGCGAGCAGCAGGCCGGGCACCACCGCGATCTGGTCGGCCAGCCAGGTGCCGCGCCGGACGATCGCCTGGGCCAGCACCGCGCTGGTCGGCCAGTCCGGCCCGCCGAACCGCAGCTTGGCCCACGCCGCCAGGAAGTACGTGCAGATCACCGCGATCTGGGTGACCCGCAGCGCCCAGCCACCGCCCTCGCTGAGCGTCCTGTCACCGTGCCGGGCACGCCCGATCGTCGGCAGGACCGCGAGCGCCACCAGCAGCCCGACCCGGTCGTGATCGACCTTGCCGTAGCTCATCGCGATGATCATCCACTCGAAGTAGAGCCCGAAGACCAGCCAGCCGAGCAGCCGCGACGCGCGCCCGGTGGCGGCGGCCAGGGCGACGGCGATCAGCACCCAGAACACGGTGTGCACGATCAGGGCGGTCGGCGTCGGCAGGTGCAGCAGCCGCCCGACCCGCAGGGGTTGATAGAGCTCGGCCGGGGTGTTCGCGTGCGACCGCACCCACGGCGTGAAGACGACCAGGTCAAGAGCGACGAAGAGGTAGACCAGCGTGCGGAACGCGGCGATCCGGCCCAGCGGCACCGGTGCGAAGAGCCACCTCATGGCCGGGTCCATTCGGCGATGACCTCGTCGCGGGACGTGCCGGTCGGCCGGGCGTGCTTGATGCCGACCCAGCGCACCACGATCCGGACCGACTTCAGCGGTTCGGCGCCCGGCGAATGCTCGGCGTACGCGGCGGCGACCTCGGACAGGCGGGCCGGGGTCGCGACGTACGCCTTCTCCTGTCCTTCGATCTCGGCGCGGCGGATGCCGCTGTTGCCCTCGGTGATCTGCACCGTGCGTCCCTGGACGTCGGTGCCCTCCACCCGGGTGTCCTTGGCGTCGCCGTTCGGGTCGGGCGCGGTGGAATACATCCGGAACGGCCCGAACGGAAAGTCGTCATCCACCCCGAACAGCGTGCCGCCGAGCAGCAGCACCCCGCAGATCACGGTGGCCGCGACCCGGATCGACCGGCCGCGCACGCTCAACTCGTTCATCGCAGGACAACCTACCGGGCAGCATCAAACCCAGGTCAGCCCCGCTCTGCGCCCTCGTTCGCGTCGCGCACGAAGTAACGCTGGAAGACCACGAAGATGATCGCGACCGGAATGGTGGCGAGCAGCGCGGCGCCCAGCTTGAGCGGATATTGGGTGCCCGCCCCGAGCGAGCCGCTGACCAGGTCGGCCAGGCCGCGCGGCAGGGTGAACAGGGCGGGGTCCTGGACCGCGACCAGGGTGTGCGGGAACTCGTTCCACGAGCCCTGGAAGGCCAGGATGGTCAGGGTGATCAGGGCGGGCCGGGCGGTCGGCAGCACCACCGACCAGAACGTCCGGAACACGCCGGCGCCGTCGATCCGGGCCGCCTCCTCGACGCTGACCGGCACCGAGTCGAAGAACTGCTTCATGATGAAGATCCCGGCGGCGTCGGCGAGCAGCGGCACGATCAGGGCCGGATAGCTGTTGTACATCCCCAGCTGGTTGAGGACCAGGAACTTCGGGATCAGCAGCACCACCGGCGGCACCGCCATGACGCCGAGCACCGCCGCGAAGAGCACCCGCCGGCCGCGGAACCGCAGCCGGGACAGGGCGTAGCCGGCCATCGAGTCGATCAGCACCCGGCCGATCGTGACGACCACGGTGACCAGCACCGAGTTGGCCAGCCAGGTGGGAAACGCGGTGCCCGCGAAGATCCGTTCCATGGCGTCGGTGGTGAACGGATGGGCGATCGCCGACAGCGGGTTGGCCGCGGCGTCCGCCTCGGTCTTGAACGAGTTCGCGATCTGGATGACGAACGGGTACAGGAAGACCAGGGCGACGAAGATCAGGATCGAAAAACCGAGGAAACGGCTGATCAGCGTACGCATCAGGGGTTCCGCTCCCTCGTCGCCCAGCGCTGCCCGAGGGTGAGCAGCACGATGATCAGGAAGAGGACGAACGAGATCGCCGCCCCGGAGCCGTAGTCGAAGTCGCGGAACGCCGTCCGGTAGGACAGGTAGGCCGGGGTGAGCGTGGTCTTGGCCGGATTGCCCTGGCTCATCACGTAGATCTGGTCGAAGACCTGCCAGGACCCGATCAGCCCGAGCGTGACCACCAGGAACATGGTCGGCCGCAGCTGCGGCAGGGTGATCCGGCGAAACCGCTGCCAGCGGTTCGCGCCGTCGATCATGCCGGCCTCGTCGAGCTGCCGCGGCAGGTTCTGCAGGGCGGCCAGGAACATCAGCATGAACGTGCCGGACGTGGTCCAGACGACCAGCGCGATGATCGCGCACATCGCCACGCTCGGCCCGGAGATCCAGTCCCACCAGCTCAGCCCGAGCACCGAGTGGTCGGCCAGGGCGGCCGGCGCCGAGTCGCCGAGCAGCAGGTGGAAGACGCCGCGCGGGTCGGAGAACCACTGCGGGCCGTGCACCCCGAGGGCGGACAGGATGGCGTTGATCGCGCCGCCGTTGGCGAACATGAACAGGAACACCACGCTGATCGCCACCGAGCTGGTCACCGACGGGAAGTAGAACGCGGTCCGGAAGAACCCGCGCCGCTTGTTGACGATCAGCGCCAGGCCGAGCGCCAGCGCGGTCTGCAGCGGCACCACGAAGAGCACGTAGTAGCCGTTGTTGCGGATGCTGGTCATGAAGTTGGTGCGGGACAGCCCGTCGTCGGCGATCAGACCGGTGTAGTTGTCCAGGCCGGCGAAGGGCACACCGGCGGTGAACGGGCTGCCCTGCCCGTTCCACCTGGTCAGGCTCACCCACAGCGCCATCAGGATCGGCAGCACCAGGAAGAGCCCGAGGAGGAGCAGGGCGGGGGCGACGAACAGCCACCCCGCGCTCCGCTCGTTGCCGCGGATGCCGCCGGCCATCTCAGCCCCCGAGCGCCGTCTTGGCGTTCTTGTCGAAGCGCTGCAGGATCGCCTTGGGGTCGCCGGTCGCGAGGCCCTGCAGCGCGGCGTCCAGGTCGGCGAGGACGCTGTCCATCTTGGGGGCGTTGACCGGCCCCTGGGCGTACTGCGCGCCGGCGATGAAGGCCGCGTCGTCCGGGTACTGCTGCTGGTAGGTGGCCTGCGCATCGGTGCGGGACGGCATCACGCCGAACCCCTTGGCGAACGCCATCTGCTGGTCGGCGGTGGTCATCGCGGTGACGAACGCGGCCGCCTGCTCCTTGAACTTGCTCTTGGCGGCGATCCCCCAGCACTGGGTGAAGGAGAGGGTTCCCTTGCCCTTGGGACCGGCGGGCAGCTCTTTCACGACGTACTTGACAGTCGGGAAGTCAGAGCTGAGCGCGCCCTTGATCCAGTTGCCCTCGATGGTCATCGCGGCCTTGCCCTTGCCGAAGGCCTCGCCCGCCCAGCCGGCGTCGAGCGCCTTGGGATATTTCGCCAGCCCGTCCCTGAGCAGCGACTGGAGGTAGGTGAGGGCCTGCTCGTTCGGCGGAGTGTCGGCGGTGGCCTGCTTGCCGTCGGCGCTGACCCACCAGCCGCCGGCCTGCACGAGGAACGCGCCGATCCGGTCCCGGGTGTCACCGATTGCGAGCGGGGTCACGCCGGACGCCTTGAGCTTGCGGGCCACCGCGGTGAGCTGGTCCCAGCTGGTCGGATAGTCGGCGTCGGTGAGCCCGGCCTTCGTCCACAGGTCGGTGTTGATCTCCAGAGCGAGGGTGGAGGCGTCCTTGGGAACGCAGTAGAGCTTGCCCTGGTAGGTGAACGACTCATTCAGCCGGGGAAGAAAGGCATCACCCTTGGCGTACGCGTCGAGCGCGCCCACGCTCGCGTAGTCGGCGAACCGCGCGGCGTCCACGTAGAACACGTCTGGCGGGGTGCTGCCGGCGAGCGCCTGCCCGAGCTGCTGCACGATGTCCTGCGCCGGGGTGACGGTGGCGGTGTTGCCGCTCGACGTCGCCCAGCCGGCGGCCGCGTCCTTGGCCGCCTTGGTCTCGGCGTCGCCGGACGACGCGATCATGATCTGCAGGCTGGCCGGCCCACTGCTCTGCTGGGTCTTCGAGCCGTTGTCGTCGAAGCCGCTGCCGCAACCGGCGGCGACGAGGGATGCCGAGGCGATGGCGGCGAGGGCCGCCTTACGCAGGGGGGTCATGCCTATCTCCTTCGGGGAGGGCGCACCACCAAGGACGGGGGGAGCAACAGCTGGGTGGGGGTGGCCGGCGCGCGGCCGTCGAGCAACTCGGTGAGCATGTCCATGCATCGGGCCGCGGCCTCGGTGAGCGGCTGGCTCACGCTGGTGAGGCCGATCGCGGCGGCGACCGCGGTGTCGTCGAAGCCGATCACCGCGCAGTCGGGGCGGGCGCGCAGGGCGCCGAGCGCGAGCGAGTCGCTCGCACAGACCACCGCGGTGATCGCCGAATCGAAGCGAGCGGCGGCGTCCGCGCCGGCGTCGACTCCGTCGACGGCCGCCACCGCGGAGAGGGTCAGGCCGGCGTCGGTCATTGTCGATTCCCAGCCGGTACGCCGGGAATCGCCCACGCCCGAGCCGGCCGGCCAGCCGAGGAAGCCGATCCGCCGGTGCCCGGCCTCGATCAGGTGCCGGGTGGCGGCCGCGGTGCCGGCCGCGTTGTCCACATCGACCCACGAATGGGTGTCCGGGGCGCCCCACGGCCGGCCGAAGGTGACAAACGGGACGTCACGGGCGGCCAGCCAGCTGGTGCGCGGGTCGCCGTGATGGGTGCTGGTCAGCACGAACCCGTCGAGGTCGTGCGCGGTGAGCAGGTCGTCGTAGGTGGCGATCTCGTGGTCGTCGTCGGCCGCCGTGTAGAGCATCACCCGATAGCCGGCGAGGGTGGCCGCGTCGGTGAGCCCGTGCAGGAAGCGGTCGAGGACCGAGCCGTTGATGCCGTCGCTGCCCGGCTCGATGCGCACCGCGATGAGCCGGGACCGGCCGGTGCGCATCTGCCGGGCGGCCTGGTTGACCCGGTAGCCGAGGGAGGTGATGGCCTCGCGGACGCGCTCGCGGGTCTCGGCGCGCACCACCTCGGGGGTGTTGATCACGTTGGACACGGTCTGGCGGGACACACCGGCCCGCTCGGCGACCGTGGCGATCGTGACCTTTTCCACCGATATCTCCCTTATCTGACTCTTGAACGATCAAATTCTGGTCTGGCACTATTGGATCGATCAAGTTTCGGATTTGTTTCGACCCTTGCACCGCCCCGGACCCCTGTCAAGCGCTGCTTTCGTACGACCGAGGAGATCGCGTGAGGCCTCTTCAGCCCCTGCTGCACGACCTGGTCCCGACCATCGCGGCGCCGACCGTGGCGCTCTCCGGGGCCGACGGCCAGATCAGACCGGCCGGCGTGCAGGGCGTCTTCCACGCCGACGGCCGGGTGCTGTCCGCGGCCGTGCTGCGCCTCGACGACCGGGAGCCGGAGCCGATCGGCTACGCCGAGGCCGGCCCGGGTGCGACCCGGTTCGTCGCGGTGGCCCGCTGGCTCGGCGACCAGATCGCCGACCCGACGATCCGGGTGATCCGCACCCGCCGGGTCCGACCGGGCGCGGTCGATGAGGAGATCGAGATCGCCTCCACCGCCACCGTGCCGGTGACCACCACGGTCACCATCGAGACGGCGAGCGACCTGGCTCCGCTCGAGGTGGTCCGCTCGGGTCGCACCTCCGACGCGCGGCTCGACGTCACCGTCCGCATCGACCCGGGTCGCACCTGGCAGGTCACCCTCGCCCCCGGCCAGTCGGCGACCCTGCACTGGTCGCTGTCGGTCGACGATCCGCGGGCGGTGATGTTCCCCGGCCCGCGCGGCGAGTGGTCCCGGCCGTCGGTTCGCGCCCGCGACCGGCGCCTCGACCGGCTCGTCGGCCGATCCCTCGACGACCTGGCCGCGCTGCGCCTGACCACCGCGATCGACGACGGCGACACGTTCCTGGGCGCGGGAGTGCCGTGGTATCTGACGCTCTTCGGCCGGGACAGCCTGTGGGCGGCGCGGATGATGCTGCCGCTCGGCACCGACCTGGCGATCGGCACGCTGCGGGTGCTCAGCCGCCGGCAGGGCACCCGCCTCGACCCGGCCACCGGCGAGGCCCCCGGCAAGATCATGCACGAGCTGCGCCGGACCGACGTGGACGCGTCGCTGCCGGCCGTCTACTACGGCACCATCGACGCCACCCTGCTGTGGGTGAGCCTGCTGCACGACACCTGGCGCTGGGGGCACCCGGTCGCCGACATCGCGGCCCTGATGCCGCAGCTCGAAGCGGCCCTCGGCTGGCTGGCCGAGCATGCCGACCCGGACGGCGACGGCTTCCTCGAATACCTCGACGAGACCGGCATCGGCCTGGCCAACCAGGGCTGGAAGGACTCCGGCGACGCGGTCCGCTTCCACGACGGCCACCGGGCCGAGCCGCCGATCGCGCTGGCCGAGGTGCAGGGGTACGCCTACCGGGCCGCCCTGGACGGCGCCGCCCTGCTCGACGCGTTCGGCCGGCCGGGCGGTGACCGCTGGCGGTCGTGGGCGGCCGAGATGGCCGGCCGGTTCCGCAAGGCCTTCTGGGTGAACGGCTACCCGGCCCTCGCCCTCGACCGCGACAAGCGCCCGGTCGACGCCCTGACCAGCAACATCGGCCATCTTCTCGGCACCGGCCTGCTGACCGGCGAGGAGGAGGCGACGGTGGCCGCCGCGCTGGCCGGCGACGACATGTCCGGCGGCTACGGCCTGCGCACGATGTCGTCGAACGATCGAGGCTTCGCGCCGCTCTCCTACCACTGCGGCTCGGTCTGGGCCCACGACACCGCGATCGTCGCCGCCGGCCTGGCCCGGGGCGGCTTCGCGACCGAGGCCCTGGCCCTCGTCGACGGCCTGCTCACCGCGGCCGAGACCTTCGACTTCCGGCTGCCGGAGCTGCACGGCGGGGACGCCCGCACCGAACTGAGCCGCCCGGTGCCCTACCCCGCCGCCTGCCACCCGCAGGCCTGGTCGGCCGCCGCCGCCGTCCTGCTCCTGCAAGCCTGGATCGGTCTCGTCCCCGACGTGCCGGCCGGCGTGATCCACCTGCGCCCGCTGCCGGACGCACCGTCGGTGACCGGCCTGCGGATCGCCGGCCACGAGGTCGGCTTCGACGGCACCACCCTGACCGGGCTGCCGGCGGGCCTGTCAGTCGAGCAGTGAGTCGATGCCGATCGTCAGGCCCGGGAGCCTGCCCACGTTACGGACGCTGAGCAGCACACCCGGCATGAAGGAGACCCGGTCGAGCGAGTCGTGCCGGATGGTGAGGATCTCGCCGTCGGTGCCGAACAGCACCTCCTGGTGGGCGAGCAGGCCGGCCGACCGCACCGCGTGCACCCGCACCCCGTCGATGTTCGCCCCGCGGGCGCCCTCGACCTCTTCCTTCGTCGCATCCGGCATCGGGCCGAGACCCGCCTCGGCCCGGGCCGCCGCGATCACCTGGGCGGTACGGGTGGCGGTGCCGCTGGGCGCGTCGAACTTGCGCGGGTGGTGCTGCTCGATGATCTCGGCCGACTCGAAATACCGTGCCGCCTTGGCCGCGAACTGCATCATCAGCACCGCGGCGATCCCGAAGTTGGGCGCGATCAGCACGCCGACCCCGGGCTTGGCCGCCAGCCACCCGCGCACCTGGTCGAGGCGCTGCTCGGTGAAGCCGGTGGTGCCGACCACCACGTTGATGCCGTGCTCGATGGCCCAGCGCAGGTTGTCCATCACCACGTCGGGCGAGGTGAAGTCGACGAGGACCTGGGCGTGCCCTTCCTCGGCGCTGAACAGCACGTCGCCCTGGTCGATCATCGCGACCAGCTCGAGATCGGGGGCTCCGTCGACCGCTTTGCACACCTCGAGGCCCATCCGCCCCCGGGCACCCAGCACTCCGACACGGATCGGTTCAGCCGACTCAGTCACGAGGACAACCTACCTTTGCGGGCCGCCCACCAGCGCTCGGCCCACCCGACTCCGAGGAAGACGCCACCGACATAGAGCCAGCCGACCAGCACGTCGGCGACGTAGTGCTCGCCGGTGTAGACCAGCGTGAAGGTCATCGCGAGCGGGTAGGCCAGCAGCAGCGGCCACCAGCGCTTGCGGATCATCGGCAGGAAGAAGGCAACAGCCATCATGGCGTACGCCGTGTGCAGTGACGGCATCGCGGCAACCGGGTTGGACTGATCGGCCTGCAGCGCGTTCAGCGTGTTGCCGGCGCTGTGCAGCCCGATCGCGGTGAAGCCGTTCGACGAGATCCGCTGCACCTGCTCGGTGAGCGCGCCGTGCTCCCACGCCCACCACGGCGGCGCCGCCGGGTAGAGGAAGTAGGTGACCAGGCCGGCCAGGCTGAGCGCGATCCACCGGCGCATGAACCGGTAGGACATCTCCCGGTTGCGCAGCCACAGCACCACCGCCACGGTCGGCACGGTCAGGAAGTGCGAGACGTAGACCAGCGTGACCACGATCTCCCACCACTGCACGTGGCCGGGCTGATAGAGGTGCTGCTGCAGCCAGATGGTCGGGATGCGGCCGCCGGTGAGCCAGCCGAACACGTCCTGATCGAAATGGATCATGAAGTGGACGTGCGGGGCGAAGAGCTTGTCGGCCGAGCCCCGGGACACGTTGTAGAAGACCAGCAGCAGGATGACCGGCAGCCAGTCCCGCACGAACAGCAGGTGGTCCCGCCACGGCAGGTAGTTGCGCCACGCGATGGTGGCCAGCCACAGCCAGGCGAAGGCGGTGAGCGGATCGCTGGTCGGCACCCCGACGATCACCACGAACAGGGCGAAGGCCACCGCCCAGACCGTCATCCCGAGGATCCGGCGCTTGCGCAGGTCGGGTGGAACAACGGTCTCGGGCGGTGTCTCCAGCATGGTCACGGGGTCCAAGGTTAGCCGGGTCGCACTCGTCTATCGCTGGGGGAACTGGGCCTCGTCGAACGGACCCACCATGGCCAGCGACATCGGCTGAGCGAGGATCTCCGCGGCGATCGCGTCGACCTCGGCGGCGGTGACCGCGTCGACCCGGACGAGCATCTCGTCGACGCTCATCCAGTCGCCGTAGAGCAGCTCCGACTTGGCCAGCCGGCTCATCCGGGAACCCGAGTCCTCGAGCCCCAGCACGTACGCTCCCTTGACCATGCCCTTGCCCCGGGCGATCTCCTCGGCCGTCAGGCCGTCGTTCGCCACCCGCTCCAGCTCGGCGCGGGTCAGGTCGAGGACCTCCTCGACCTTGCCGGGCGCGCAGCCGGCGTAGACGCCGAACAGGCCGGCGTCGGCGTACTGGCTGGCGTAGGAGTAGACCGAGTAGGCGAGCCCGCGCTTCTCCCGGATCTCCTGGAAGAGGCGGCTGGACATGCCGCCGCCGAGCACGTTGTTGAGCACGCCCAGGGCGAACCGGCGCTCGTCGTTACGACCGATGCCGACGCCGCCGAGCACCACGTGCGCCTGCTCGCTGTCCCGGTTGCGGACGACCGTGTGCGGCTTCTGGTGCCGGACCCGCTTGTTGCCGACCCGCGGGGCGGCCGGCGCGGCCGGGGCACTGTCCAGCGCACTGCCGGCCAGCGCCCTACGCACCAGCCGGACCACCGTCGCGTGGTCCAGGTTGCCCGCCGCCGCGATCACGATCTGCGGCGCCGTGTAGCGGCGCCGGTAGAAGCCGTTGATCTGGTTGCGGGTCATCGGGGTGATCGACTCCTCGGTCCCCGAGATGAGCCGGCCCAGCGGGTGGTCACCGAAGATCGCCTCGGTGAAGATGTCGTGCACCTCGTCGCCGGGCTCGTCCTCGTGCATGGCGATCTCTTCGAGGATCACGCCGCGCTCGGTCTCCACGTCGGCCGGTTCGAGGATCGAGTCGGCCACCGCGTCACAGAGCACGTCCACCGCGAGCGGCAGGTCCTCGTCCAGCACCCGCGCGTAGTAGCAGGTGTATTCCTTCGTGGTGAAGGCGTTGGTCTCGCCGCCGACGGCCTCGATCTCGGCCGAGATCTGCAGCGCGGTGCGCTTGTGAGTGCCCTTGAAGAGCAGGTGCTCGAGGAAGTGCGAGGCACCGGACATGGCCGACGTCTCGTCCCGGGAGCCGATCCCGACCCAGACGCCGAGCGAGGCGCTCCGGGTGCTCGGGATCGCCTCGGTGACGATGCGCAGGCCGCTGGGCAGAACGGTGCGCTTGACGCCGTCCTGCAGGGTCTTGGTCACGACGCGGGCCGGCCTCTCGGCCGGCCCGCTCGAACTCGCTGTCACGTGTTTTTACTCGCGGGGGGCGCTGCCGCGGTCATTGCTGGACCGCTGGCGACGACGGCGCGGCTCGCCGCCGGCGTCACCCTCCCGGCGCGGGCCACGGTCCTCGCGCGGCGCGCGCGCCTCCCGGGGAGCACCACCCTCGGCCGGAGCCGGGGCCTCCTCGCCCTCCGGGCGGACCTTGTCGAGGTAGATCTTGCCGCGGGCATCGATGTCCGCGATCTGCACCTCGACCTTGTCGCCGACGTTCAGGAAGTCCTCGACCTTGTCGACCCGCTTGCCGTCGCCCACCTTGGAGATGTGCAGCAGGCCGTCGCGGCCCGGCAGCAGCGAGATGAACGCGCCGAACGCGGCCGTCTTCACCACGGTGCCGAGGAACTTGTCGCCGGCCTTCGGCATCGTCGGGTTGGCGATGGCGTTGATCCGCTCGACCGCGGCCTCGGCCGACGGGCCGTTGGTCGCGCCGACGTAGATCGTGCCGTCGTCCTCGATGGAGATGTCGGCGCCGGTCTCGTCCTGGATCGCGTTGATGGTCTGGCCCTTCGGGCCGATCACCATGCCGATCTTGTCGACCGGGATCTTCACCGTGGTGACGCGCGGGGCGTACTCGCTCATCTCGGCCGGCGCGTTGATCGCCGCCTCCATGACCCCGAGGATCGTGGCGCGGGCCTCGTGCGCCTGCTGCAGAGCACCGGCCAGCACGTCCGACGGGATGCCGTCGAGCTTGGTGTCCAGCTGCAGGGCGGTGACGAACTCGCTGGTGCCGGCGACCTTGAAGTCCATGTCACCGAACGCGTCCTCGGCGCCGAGGATGTCGGTCAGCGCGACGTACTGCGTCTTGCCGTCGACCTCGTCGGAGATGAGGCCCATCGCGATGCCGGCGACCGGCGCCTTCAGCGGCACACCGGCGGAGAGCAGGGCCAGCGTCGAGGCACAGACCGAGCCCATCGACGTCGAGCCGTTCGAGCTCAGCGCCTCGGAGACCTGCCGGATCGCGTACGGGAACTCCTCGCGCGACGGCAGCACCGGCACGAGCGCCCGCTCGGCGAGCGCGCCGTGGCCGATCTCGCGGCGCTTCGGCGAGCCGACCCGGCCGGTCTCACCGGTCGAGTACGGCGGGAAGTTGTAGTTGTGCATGTAGCGCTTGGACTTCTCCGGCGCCAGGGTGTCCAGCGACTGCTCCAGGCGCAGCATGTTCAGCGTGGTGACACCCAGGATCTGGGTCTCGCCGCGCTCGAACAGCGCCGAGCCGTGCACCCGCGGCAGCACGCCGACCTGGGCGGACAGCGGGCGGATGTCGCGCGGGCCGCGGCCGTCGATGCGGATCTGCTCGCGCAGGACGCGGTTGCGGACCTCGGACTTGGTCAGCGACCGGAACGCGGCGCTGATCTCCTTCTCGCGACCCTCGAACTGGGCGTCGAGCGTCTCGTGCGCCTTGGCCTTGATGCGGTCGAGGGCTTCCTCGCGCTCGGCCTTGCCGGAGATGGTCAGCGCCTCGGCGGTCTCCCCGCGGACGAGGTCGGCCACGGCGGTGAAGGCGTCGTCTTGGTAGTCCAGGAAGACCGGGTAGTCGGCGACCGGCTTGGCGGCGATCTCGGCCAGCTCGCTCTGCGCGCGGCACAGCTCGCGGATGGCCGGCTTGGCGGCCTCGAGGCCGCTGGCGACGACCTCCTCGGTCGGCGCGACCGCGCCGGCCTGGATCAGCTTGATCGCGTGCGGGGTGGCCTCGGCCTCGACCATCATGATCGCGACGTCGCCGTCGGCGAGGACGCGACCGGCGACCACCATGTCGAAGGTGGCCCGCTCGAGCTCCTCAAGGGTCGGGAACGCGACCCACTGGCCCTCGACGTGGGCAACCCGGGTCGAGCCGACCGGGCCGCTGAACGGCAGGCCGGAAAGCTTGGTCGACATCGAGGCGCCGTTCATGGCGACCACGTCGTACGGGTGCTGCGGGTCGAGCGCGAGGACGGTCTCGACGACCTGGACCTCGTTGCGCAGGCCCTTGGTGAACGACGGGCGCAGCGGCCGGTCGATCAGGCGGCAGGTGAGGATGGCGTCCTCGCTGGGGCGGCCCTCGCGGCGGAAGAACGAGCCGGGGATGCGGCCGGCCGCGTACATCCGCTCCTCGACGTCGACCGTCAGCGGGAAGAAGTCGAAGTGCTCCTTCGGCGCCTTGCTGGCGGTGGTCGCGGAGAGGACAACGGTCTCGCCCAGCTGGACGATGACCGAGCCGGCGGCCTGCTTGGCCAGGCGGCCGGTGGAGAAGGTGATCTCGCGAGTGCCGAACGCGCCGTTGTCGATAACGGCGGTACGCGAGTCGGTGCCGAGAGCGTTTTGCTCTGTCATGTTGGTGCGGTACTCCTTCGTCGAGGACCCGGCGGTCTTCACAGCGCGGTGTTCAGGCTGGCCGGTCTTCGATCGAAGTGCCCAGGATGTAGAGCCTGGGAACCACTACCGAGGACCGGTGTCTGTCTTGGCCTGCGAACCGCGCGGGTCCGTGGGTAAAGCTAGGGGGAGCGGCCCGGTGGCCACTCCCCCTCAGGCTTATCGGCGCAGGCCGAGACGCTCGATGAGCGTCCGGTAGCGCGCGATGTCCTTCTTCTGCACGTAGTTGAGCAGTCGGCGGCGGCGGCCGACCAGCAGCAGCAGGCCACGCCGGCTGTGGTGGTCGTGCTTGTGCACCTTCAGGTGCTCGGTGAGGTCTGCGATCCGCTTGGTCAGCATCGCGACCTGCACCTCGGGCGATCCGGTGTCGCCGTCCTGCGCCTTGTACTCGTCGATGATCTTGTTCTTGGTCTCTTGATCGAGCGCCATATTCTCCGAACTTCTGTGTTGCCGGTAATCAACGGTAGTCCGCACCCGCGGCGTCGGGCAGGCACGCGGAACCGGTCGTTGGGAAAGCCAACGTCGTGTCAACCCTACCAGGGGGTCATTGGACCAGCGCGCGGGTCTCTTCCACGTCCTGGCGGATCTGCGCCACCAGCGGTTCGATGCCGTCGTAGACCCGCTGTTCGCGCAGGTGGGCGACGAAATCGAGGCTGACCCGCTCGCCGTAGAGATCGCCCTCGAAGTCCAGCACGTAGGCCTCGACCCGGCGTTCGCGGCCGGAGAAGGTGGGATTGGTGCCGATCGACACGCTGGCCGGGTGCCGGCCCGCGTGCTCGCCGCCGCGGATCAGCCAGGCCGCGTAGACCCCGTCGGCCGGCACCGCCGCGTAGCGGTGCGTCATCAGGTTGGCGGTCGGGAAGCCGATCTCCCGGCCGCGCTGGTCACCGCGGACCACCACGCCGGCCAGGCGGTGCGGCCGGCCGAGTGCGGCGGCGGCGGCGCGCACGTCCCCGGCGTCGACACAACTGCGGATGTACGTCGAGGAGAAGACCAGCCCGTCCGCCGAGACCAGGGCCGCGTCCTCGACCGTGAAGCCGAAGGACCGCCCGAGCCGCTCCAGCAGCCCGATGTCGCCGGCCGCCCGGTGCCCGAACCGGAAGTTGTCGCCGACCACCACGACCGCCGCGTGCAGCGCCTCGACCAGCACGTCGTGCACGAACGCCTCGGGCGACAGGTGCGAGAAGGCCGGGGTGAACGGCACCACGCAGAGCGCATCGACGCCGAGCTGTTCCATCAGCTCGGCCTTGCGCACCGGCTCGGTGAGCACCGCCGGGTGCGAGCCCGGGCGCACCACCTCGGCCGGGTGCGGGTCGAAGGTCATCACCACCGACTGCAGGCCGAGGTCGCGGGCCCGTTTCACGGTGTGCCCGATGATCGACTGGTGGCCGCGGTGCACGCCGTCGAAGACGCCGATCGTGACCACCGATCGGCCCCACCCGCCGGGCACCGACTCGTAGCCCCGCCACCGCTGCATGTCGCTTCCGTCCGGCCGTCGTTCCGGCACCTTTTCCGGCGCCTTTTCCGGGGCACAGCGTATCGGTCTTACCAAGCGCCCGAAACGCTACGATTAGCAGCGATATGCGCGTTGAGTGGAGTGTGCTGGTCCTGCTCGCGGCGGAATTCACCTTCACGGTGCTTTTCCTTCGCGCTCTGGGCGGCTACCTCCTGCGCCGGGACTCCCTGCAGGGCAACGTCACGCTGGTCTTCCTGCCCTGCACGGTGTTCTTCGGGGTGGACATCGCCCGCCGGATCAACGGCGGCACTTTGCCGATGTACATCGGCATCGCCACCACCACGATCCTGCTCGCCCAGCCCTACCTCACCGTCCGGCTGGCGGCCCGGCTGCGCGGGGTGCCGCGCTGGCTCGACCGGCTGGTGCTCTGCGCGTACGTCGGCCTGGCCGTTCCGCTGCTGCTGGCGCCGCGCCCGCTGAGCCCGAGCGCGCTGATCGCGATGACGGTCGGCTTCAGCCTGAGCGAGGTGGTCGCGGCCGCCCTGCTCTGGGGCAAGGCCCGCACCCGGTCCGGCGCCAACCGGGCCCGGCTGACCATCGCCGCCGCCGCCACCCTCACCTTCGCCGGCATGATCGTCCTGGTCGCCCTCGGTGCCCTGCACGGCGCCCAGCTGACCGCCGCGAGCCGGCTCCTCGCCCTGCTCAGCGGCCTCGGCTACCTGGTCGCCTTCATGCCCTCGCGCTGGGTGCGGCGGATGTTCTCGACCAGCGCGGCCTGGCACGTCTCCGAGCGACTGCTGCACGCCCCCGTGCAGTCACCCGCCCAGGCCTGGCAGACGTACGCCGAGATCATGCGCGAGCAGACCGGTGCCGACGCGGTCGCCGTGCTCCTGCCCCGCCCGGACGGCCAGCTCGCGCAGAGCGCCTACGCCGGCCCGCCGCTGCCCGACGTCATCCAGGTCGACGCGGCCGACGTCACCGCGCTGGTCCGGGCCGGCCGCCCGGCCCGGCTGCGCGAGGGCGCACCGGCCCTGGTCGCGCACTACGGCGACCACCTGCGCGACGACTTCGTCACGGTGCTGGCGATGCCGGTCCCGCCGGACGTCGACGGCGCCGTGCTCCTGTTCAACCGGCACCGCACCCTGTTCCGCGACGACGACCTGCGGCTGCTGGCCGAGCTCGGCGGCCAGGCCGGCGTCCTCGCCGAGCGGCAGGCCGTGATGGACGCGCAGCACCGCCTCACCACCGAGCTGAGCGCGTCGGTCGAGGCGCTGACCGCGGCCAACCAGGCGAAGAGCGCGTTCCTCGCGAACATGAGCCACGAGCTGCGCACCCCGCTGAACGCGATCATCGGGTTCAGCGACCTGATGCGGGTCGAGGAACCGGAGGGCGACCGCCGCCGGGTCCCCGCCGAATGGGTAGACCACATCCACACCAGCGGCCGGCATCTCCTCGGCCTGATCAACGACATCCTCGACCTCGCCAAGATCGAAGCCGGCCGGCTGGAGCTGCGCCTCATCCCGCTGCGGGTCGACACCGCCATCACCGAGCTGCTCACCGGCCTGTCCCCGCTCTTCACCACCAAGAACATCACCGTGCACACCGACCTGCCGGACGTGACCGCGCTCGCCGACCGGGTGCGCTTCCGCCAGATCGTGGAGAACCTGCTCTCCAACGCCATCAAATTCACCGAGCCCGGCGGTTCGGTCACGGTCTCGGCCAGGCAGGCCGGCGAGCAGGTGTACGTCTCGGTGGCCGATACCGGGGTGGGCATCGCCGTGGCGGACCAGAATCGGGTCTTCGAGGAGTTCCAGCAGGTCGGCGACCCCGATCGGCAGCGGGCCGGCACCGGTCTCGGGCTGGCCCTCACCAAACGCCTCGCCGAGGCCCACGACGGCGAGATCACCCTCGACTCGGAGCTCGACGTCGGCAGCACCTTCACCGTCCGGCTGCCCGCCGAGACCGTCCTGCCCGCATCGCACCCGACGACCCGCGAATCTGCGACCCGCGAAACAGTGACCGGAAGGAACCGACCATGAGCACGATCCTGCTGGTCGAGGATGAGGAACTGAACCGGACCCTGGTCAAGGCGGTGCTGTCCCGGGCCGGCGTCGAGGCCGTGCGCGCGGCCTCGGTGCTGGACGCGACGAGCCTGTCGGCCGCCCGCGACCGCCTGCGCACCGACGACGTGGACCTGATCCTGCTGGACATGAACCTGCCCGACGGCAACGGCCTCAACCTGGCCCGCGAGCTGGCCGCCGGCCTGCTCCCGCCGGACCGCCGCCGCCCGACCGTGGTCGCGGTGACCGCCAGCGTCCTGCCGCAGGACCGGGCCGCCGCGATCGAGGCCGGCTGCGACGACTTCCTGGACAAGCCCTACGCGGCGGCCGACCTGGTCGCCACGGTCGCCCGGCACCTCTCCTAGCGACTCAGGCGGGGGCCAGGACGATCTCGGCGCGGGCGCGGCCGTCGCGCTCCGACACGATGGCCAGGACGTCGCCGTCCGGGCCGTACACCGCGTACGGGCCGTCGATGCCGACCGGGGTGAGCGGGCCGCCGTGGCTGAGCACCCGGGCCTCCTCGTCGGTCGCCACGCGCTCCGGGAACGCCTGCCGGGCCGCCTCGGTCATGGACAGGCCGACCACGTCGGGGGCCCGCTCCTCCAGCTGTTCGAGGGTCAGCGCCTCGGCCAGCGACATGCGGCCCACCGCGGTCCGGCGCAGCGCGGTCAGGTGGCCGCCCACGCCGAGCGCCGTGCCCAGGTCCCGGGCGATCGCCCGGATGTAGGTGCCGGACGAGCAGTCGACGTCGATGTCCACGTCGACCAGGTCGCCGTCCCGGCGGATCGCGAGGACGTCCAGGCGTGAGATCGTCACCCGGCGGGCCGGGATGTCGACGGTCTCCCCGTCGCGTACCCGCTTGTAAGCCCTCTCGCCGTTGATCTTGATCGCACTCACCGCGCTCGGCACCTGGTCGATCTCGCCCCGCTGGGCCGCCAGCCCGGCGTGGATCGCGTCGTCGCCGACGCCGGCCGCCGGCACGGTCGCGGTGACGTCGCCCTCGGCGTCGTCGGTGATCGTGGTCTGCCCGAGCCGGATCGTCGCGGCGTAGCTCTTGCCCGCCCCGATCACGTAGGTGAGCAGCCGGGTGGCCCGGTTGACCCCGATGATCAGCACCCCGGTGGCCATCGGGTCGAGCGTGCCACCGTGCCCGACCCGCCGGGTCTTGGCCAGCCGCCGAATCCTCGCCACGACGTCGTGCGACGTCATGCCTGCCGGTTTGTCCACCACGATCAGCCCGTCCGCACTCACCCGCCCACCTTAGGGCCGACCGATCAACCGCCCGGGACTCACCCCGCCGCCCGGCCGGCCCGCGGAGCCGGCCCGCGGAGCCGGCCCGCCGAGCCTGCCCGCGGAGTCGACGCGGTCAGCGGGTGGCGCCGAGCACCGCCCAACCGCCGGAGCGCCACCGCCACACCGTGGTCACGAAGCGGACCAGGATGAACAGGCCGAGGCCGGCCCACACGCCGCCCAGGCCGAGGTCGAGCCAGTAGGCCAGCCAGATCGCCGGCAGGAAACCGAGCAGCGCCGACCCGAGCGTGAGGTTGCGCAGGTAGCGGATGTCCCCGGCGCCGATCAGCACACCGTCGAGGGCGTAGACGACCCCGGCGAACGGCATCAGGCCGACGAACCACGGCCACACGATCGCGGCCTGCTCGTGCACGGACGTGTCCGGCGTGAACCAGCCCGGCACCACCCCGGCGCCCGCCACCGCCAGCACCGCGAACCCGATCCCGGCGATGCCACCGGCGATCGTCACCCGGCGCGCGACGTCCCGGGCGCCCGCCGCGTCGCCGCCGCCCAGCGCCGCCCCGACCAGCGACTGCGCCGCGATCGCCACCGCGTCCAGCGCCAGCGCGCTGAAGAACCACAGCTGCAGGGCGATCTGGTGGGCACCGACCGCGGCCACCCCGAAGCGGGCCGCGACCGCGGTGGCGGAGAGGAAGCACGCCTGGAACGCGGCCCCGCGGATCAGCAGGTCCCGCCCGAGGGTCAGCTGCTGAAGGATGATCTGCGGCCGCGGCCGCAGCGCCCGGGTCTCCCGAATCAGCGCGGCCAGGAAGCAGCCGCCGGAGACCGTCTGCGCGATCACGTTGGCGACCGCGGAGCCGGTCAGCCCCCACCCGACCGGGTAGACCAGCACCGGGCAGAGGATCGCGGAGAGCACGTTGGCGCCCAGCACGAAGAACAGCGGCCGCCGGGTGTCCTGCACCCCGCGCATCCAGCCGTTGCCGGCGGCGGCGAGGAGGAGACCGGGCGCGCCGAGCGAGGCGACCCGCAGCCAGCCGGCCGCGGCGTCGGCGATGGCCGGATCACCGGCGAGGAGCGACGAGAGCGGCTCGGCGCCGGCCTGGGCCAGCACGATCAGGAGTACGCCCATGGACAGCGCGAGCCAGGATGCCTGAACACCCTCGGCGACGGCCGCACCGCGTTCGCCGGCCCCGAAGCGCCGGGCCGCACGACCGGTCGTGCCGTAGGCCATGAGGTTGCCGAACCAGGCCGCCAGCGACATGACCGTCCCGCTGACCGCGACGGCGGCGAGCGGGATCCGGCCGAGGTGGCCGACGACGGCGGTGTCGACGAGAACGTAGAGCGGCTCGGCCGCCAGCACCACGAGGGCGGGCGCGGCGAGCCGGGCGATCCCGCGAGCCCCGACGCGGGTGGGCTCAGGACGTGCTGCGGGCTGGGCAGGCGGGCTCATGGACAACCATGATGCCCGCCCGGCCGTAAGGCATGCAATGCAGTTGAGTGCTTACCAACTGCTGCCGACCTGTTATTGGCGCGTGTCCAGCGAGGTCTGCAGGGCGCGGCGGGCCTGCTCGCGGGCCTCGTCGGTGGGCTGGGGCTTCGGCTTGGCAGCCATGATCGTGGTTCCTCCACGGTGGGTGGGGCGCGGCACGGCGGCACGCGCCCAGAGCGGTCGAGCGGGGCGTCACGTGGCCGGTCCGGGGTCGCCGGACGCTTGGCGTGAGATGACGCAGCCCGAGTCGGTGGACTCGGGTGGCTCGAGGCTTCGCTGCGGGCGGTGGTGTCACGGCCGCCGCAAAACCAAATCACCGTTAAGGACCAAACTATCGTTCAGGTCCGGGGGTTGGAGCGTGCTTCCCAACCATCGGGACGAAGGTTGGTTGATCCGACGAAAACCGCCCCGCAGCTCGTCGAGCGCGGGGCGGCCGGGTCAACCGAAAGAGGTCAGATCAGGTGGGCGTCCAGCAGGGCCTTCACCGTCGCGGCCACCTCGGCCGGCGTGCCGTGCCCGGTGAACCCGGCGGCCAGGCGATGACCACCGCCGCCCAGCGCCACCGCCACCTGGCTCACGTCCACCGCGCCCTTGCTGCGCAGCGAGACCGCCCAGGAGCCGTCCGGCGCTTCCTTGATGACCACGGCCACGTCGGCCTCGGCGACGCTGCGGATCGGGTCGATCAGGGTGTCCAGAACGTACGGGCGCTGGTGGTGGCGGGCCAGGTCGGCCTGGGTGGCGTAGGTCCAGACCATGCCCTTGCCGGCCGCCGCCTCCGGGTCGAGCTGCGCCCGCTCCAGCACGTCGCCGGACAGCTTCATCGCGTCGAAGGGGCGGGTGTCGAAGATCCGCCGGGAGATGTCGCCCGGACTGAGGCCGGTGGCGATCAGCCGGGCCGCCAGCTCGTGAACCTGGGGCGTGGTCATGTCGAACTTGAACGAACCGGTGTCGGTGGCCAGCGCCACGTAGAGGCACTCGGCGATCGCGGCGTCCAGCGGGACGTCCAGGCGGGACAGCAGGGCCTCGACCACGACCGACGTCGCCGCCGCCCGCGGGGCCACCAGGTTGACCTGGCCGAACCGGGTGTTCGAGGCATGGTGGTCCAGCACGACCACGCACGGCGCCCGCAGCAGCGCGGCCAGGTCGCCCAGCCGGGACTCGGCGGCCACGTCGAACGTCATCACCAGCTGCGGGGCGCGGTAGGCGCCTTCCTCCGGCACGAGCAGGTCGGTGCCGGGCAGATCCTGATAGGGGGTGGGCAGCTCGAAATCGCCGGGGAAGGTCGCCCGCAACCGGGTGATGCCCAGTGTGCGCAGGGCCAGGGCGAAGCCCAGCATGCTGCCCAGCGCGTCCCCGTCCGGGTTCACGTGGCAGATCAGCTGGACTTCGTCACCATCCGGGCCGGGAGTGAGCCCGCGGACCGCCTCGACGGCCGCGGACCACTCCGCTTCGGTCACTCCCCCGGGCGCACCCGAGGTTGTGGTCACCCGAGATCCTCGCGGGCGCCGACCCGCTCGGTGTCGTCCTCGTCGTCCTCCGACTTGTACGGGTCGGGGTCGCCGGCGTACTGCTTGCCGGAGGCCAGCCGCTGGACCTCCTCATCGCGCAGGCGCGCCTCGGCGAGCAGGTCGTCGATCTCCTTCACGTTGTCGAGCACGTTGTCCAGCACGAAGGCCAGGCTCGGCGAGTGCCGCAGGCCCAGTGCGTGCCCGACCCTCGTGCGCAGCATGCCCTTCGCGCTCTCCAGCGCTGCCTGCGTGCCGGCCTGCTCGGTCGGGTCGCCGAGCACCGTGTAGTAGACGGTGGCCTCACGCAGGTCGCCGGTGATCCGGGCGTCCGTGATCGTCACCATGCCGAGCCGGGGGTCCTTGATCTCACGTACCAGCGACGCCACCAGTTCCTTGACGCGCTCCGCGTGTCGACGCGTCTTGGCCGGGTCCGACATATCGCCCACCTCCGACATTATTTATCGCGGGGTTCATCCTGCTCCCCGCCCAACTGCGCAAGCCTACCCACGACGTGTTGCCGCCGAACGTCCCGGCAGCGCTGGTCAATCGTCCTCACCGTGGACGCGGCGTTTCACCGAGAGGAGCTCGATCTCGGGGCGGCCGGCCATCTGGTTCTCACAGGTGTCGATCACGGCCCGGGCCTGGGCCGGCTCGGCCGCCACCACGGCGACCCCGATCCGGGCCCGCCCGTAGAGGTCGTGGTAGCCCACCTCGGCCACGCTGACCTCGAATTTCTTGAGCATCGCGATGATCGGGCGAAGATATGCACGCTTTTGCTTGAGCGTGCGCGAGTCGCCCGGCAGGAGCAGGTCGAACGCTGCGGTTTCGGTAAACATCAGCGAGCAGGTTACTGCCCCCGGGTGACGTTTTCAGCCGGGTTTCCGGGCCACCACGACGTCACGCTCGATGCCCTGGTCGACGCGGTGGTCGAGCGGCTCGTACTCGACGATCTCCAGGCCGTTGGCGATCAGGATGTCCTCGGCCAGCTCGCGCTTGGCGACCTTGAGGTTCCAGGACAGACCGAGCGCGGCGCCGGGGCGCAGCAGCGGCAGCCAGTGGGGGATGGCGCGTTCGAGCAGGTCGAGCGGGCTGCGGGTGATGCCGCCCTGGTCGTCGTAGCTGCCGTGGGCCACGCCGTAGGGCAGGTCGGCCACCAGGACGTCGGCCACGCCGCCGCGCAGCAGGCCGTCCAGCTGGGTGGTGTCGGCCTGCAGGACGGTAATCTTCTGCACCGCGCCGGCCTTGTGGTCGTCCTTGCTGGCGGCCATCGTCACCTCGAGCCGGCGGGCGGCCCGCCGGCCCTGGCGGCGCACCGGCACGAGGTCGGCGGTGTGCTTGAGCCGCTTGCGTTTGAGCCAGGTCTGCAGGAACAGCTTGTACGCCTCGACGTCCTTGCCGTCGAGCTCCACCCCGATGCCGTCGTAGCCGTACATCAGCGCCTGGTTGAGCGTGGTGCCGCGGCCGCACAGCGGGTCGAGGACGGTGAGGTGCCCGTCGAGGATCCGGTCGGCGGACGCCGAGGCGAGCAGCGTGAGGTTGAGGACGAGCTTGGTGAACTGCTCGTTGGTCTTGCCCGCGTACTTCGGAATGGTGATCAGGTCGCTGTCGTAGCGGGCCAGCGGGGTGAGCTCGAGCGGCCGCAGCAGGTCCTCGTCCGCCCGCTCGAAGAGCGCGTAGGCGGCCGACAGGTTCGACAGGTAGGCGATGTCCCGCGGGGTCAGCTCGCCGGTGAAGCCGAGGTACTCGACCCCACCCAGCCTCTCCACCCCGAGGTCGGAGATCGCGGACGAGAGCGCGGGGCGGAAGGCGGCGAGTTCGGCGAGGGACAACCGCGCCGCCTGATCGGCGTAGACACGATTGGCGTACGGGGCGAGGAGCAGGGCGTACCGGGACATGGGTGCCATTTTGCAGGGACGGCCCCGGCGCCGAAGCGCCGGGGCCGTCCCGTTCAGCCGTACCTACGCGATCAGGCGCGCGGCTTCTCGCGCATCTCGAAGGTCTCGATCACGTCGCCGACCTGCGGGCTGCCGAAACCGGTCATCGTCAGACCACACTCGAAGCCCTCGCGGACCTCGGTGGCGTCGTCCTTGAACCGGCGCAGCGAGCTGATCGTGACGTTCTCGGCCACCACGACGCCCTCCCGCAGGATGCGGGCCTTGGCGTTGCGGCGGAGAAGACCGCTGCGGACCATACAGCCGGCGATGAGGCCGATCTTGGACGAGCGGAAGACCTCGCGGATCTCCGCGGTGCCCTGCTCGACCTCCTCGTACTCCGGCTTGAGCAGGCCCTTGAGCGCTGCCTCGATCTCCTCGATGGCCTGGTAGATGACGCTGTAGTAGCGAATCTCCACGTTGGCCCGGTCGGCCATGTCCTTGACCTTGTTCGAGGCGCGGACGTTGAACCCGATGATCGTGGCGGTAGCGTCCGAGGACGCCGACGCCAGGTTCACGTCGCTCTCGGTGATCGCACCGACGCCGCGGTGGATGACCTTGAGCTGGATCTCGTCCGGGATCTCGATCTTGAACAGCGCGTCCTCGAGGGCCTCGACCGAACCGGACGAGTCGCCCTTGATGACCAGGGTGAGCGAGGTCTTCTCGCCCTCCTTGAGCTGCTCCATGAGCGTCTCGAGAGTGGCCCGGCTCCGCGAGTTGGCGAAGCTCGCCGCACGACGGCGTGCCTGCCGCTGCTCGGCGATCTGACGCACCGTGCGGTCGTCCTCGGCCGCCAGGAACGTGTCGCCGGCACCCGGAACCGAGGTGAGACCCAGGACCAGGACCGGACGAGCCGGCTCGGCCTCGGCCACGACCTTGCCGTTCTCGTCGAGCATGGCGCGGACGCGACCGTGCGCGCCACCCGCCACGATCGAGTCGCCGGCCCGGAGCGTGCCCTTCTGCACCAGCACCGTCGCCAGGGCACCACGGCCCTTGTCGAGGTGCGACTCGACGACGACACCCTGCGCCGGCCCGTCGGTCGGAGCGGTCAGCTCCAGCGACGCGTCGGCGGTCAGCAGGACCGCCTCGAGCAGCTCGTCGATGCCGGTACCCGGCTTGGCCGCGACGTTGACGAACATCGTGTCGCCGCCGTACTCCTCGGCGAGCAGGCCGTAGTCGGTGAGCTGCTGGCGCACCTTGTCCGGGTTGGCGTCCGGCTTGTCGACCTTGTTGACCGCGACCACGATCGGCACCTCGGCGGCCTTGGCGTGGTTCAACGCCTCCACCGTCTGGGGCATGACGCCGTCGTCCGCCGCGACCACCAGGATCACGATGTCGGTCACCTGGGCACCACGGGCACGCATGGCGGTGAACGCCTCGTGGCCCGGGGTGTCGAGGAAGGTGATCGCCCGCTCTTCGCCCTGGTGCGGGACGACGACCTGGTAGGCACCGATGTGCTGGGTGATGCCACCCGCCTCGCCGGCGACCACGTTGGTCTTGCGGATCGCGTCGAGCAGCTTCGTCTTACCGTGGTCGACGTGACCCATGACGGTCACGACCGGCGGACGAGTGACCAGACGGTCCTCGGCCACCTCGGCGTCGAGGTCGATGTTGAACTGCGCGAGCAGCGCGCGGTCCTCGTCCTCGGGGCTGACGATCTGCACGTCGAAGCCCAGGTGCTCGCCGAGCAGCAGCAACGTGTCGTCGGAACACGACTGCGTCGCCGTCACCATCTCGCCCAGGTTGAACATCTCCTGGACCAGCGAGCCGGGGTTCGCGTTGATCTTGTCGGCGAAGTCGGAGAGCGACGCGCCACGGGACAGCCGGATCTCTTGACCCTGGCCCCGGGGAGCGCCCGAGCTCATCTGCGGCGCCGACAGGTTGTCGAACTCTTGACGCCGCTGCTTCTTCGACTTCCGGCCACGGGTCGGCCGGCCACCCGGACGCCCGAAGGCACCCGCGGCACCGCCGCCACGACCACGACCGCCACCACCGGGACGACCCGGAGCACCGGCACCGGCCGGAGCACCGCCGCCACCACCGGGGCCACCGCGGTAGCCACCGCCACCGCCGGCACCGCCACCGGGACCGCCGCGGTAACCACCGCCGCCGCCGGCACCGCCGCCGCCGCCGGGACGGAAACCGCCACCGGCACCGGCACCGCCACCGCCGCCACCGGGACGGAAACCGCCACCGCCACCGCCGGGACCGCCACGACCGCCACCGGGACCGCCGGGACGACCTGCGCCGCCACCGCCGGGACCGCCGGCCGGGCGACCGGGACGCTGCGAAGGCATGGACGCGGGGCTGGGCCGCGGCGGCATCGACGCCGGGCTCGGCCGCGGCGGCATGCCGGGCTGGTTGGGACGCGGCATCGCGGACGGCGTGGGCCGTCCAGCCGCACCGCCGGAGACACCGAACGGGTTGTTACCCGGACCGCGCGCAGGCGGACGCGGGCTGCCACCGGCGGGGCCGGGACGCGGACCACCGGGCGCACCCGGAGTGGCCGTGCGTGCCGGACCGGCGGCCGGTGAGCCCGGACGCGGCGGAACCGCGCCGGGACCCGGGCGCGGGCCCGGACCGGTCGGCCGGCTGTCGACCGGCGGCTGCTGCGCGCGACGCTCGGCGTCGCGGGTGCGGGCCTCCTGCGCGGCCTTGACCGCGGCCTCCTGCTCGGCCTTCAGCGCCGAGGCGCGCGCCTCGGCGGCCGCCACCTCGATGTCGTGGGCACTCGCCGGCTTGGCGACCGGACCGGGCGTGGGGCCCGGACGGCCGGCGACCACCGGCGGCTTGGGACGCACGAACGGGCCCGGCGCCGGGGCCGGGGACGTCGGTGCGTTGGAAATGGAAGGCGCACTGGGCGCGTCCGTCGCGGGTGCGGCGGGCCGGCGCGGCGGCTGCGGCCGCGCGCTGGTGGGTGGGCCCGGTCGAACGGAGGCGGAGGCGCCGGGTGCGGACGGGGCGGAGGCCGCCGGAGCGGAACCTGCCTCGAGGGCACCACGCAACCGCCGGGCCACCGGGGCCTCGACCGTGCTGGAAGCGGATTTGACGAACTCGCCCATCTCTTTGAGCTTGGCGAGAACGGTCTTGCTGTCGACCCCGAGCTCCTTTGCGAGCTCGTGTACGCGGGCCTTGCCTGGCACTGCACTCCTCACTTCGAGGTCGTGCGAGCGCACCCGCAACGACCTCACTCGTGCACTAGAAGCCTGTTCATTTCAGGGACTTCATCGTGTGCTCATCTGGGTCGTCCTACCTTGCTGGGTCGTGATCCGGCACTGGGGCCGGATCATCGGTCGTTCCGCGCGGCATGGAGACCGAACGGATGTGCTCGGCAAGCGGACCGGTGTCAGCAACTCCGGTGAATCGCAGCGCCCGCCCGAAGGCCCGGCGCCGCTCCGCCAGCGCGAAGCAAGCCGGATCAGGATGCAGATGCGCTCCCCGACCCGGCAGTCGGCGGCTCGGATCGGGCTGGAAGCGGAGGTCAACCCCGTCACCGGCCAGAACGAACCGAACTAACTTGGTGGCCGGCACGCGCTCACGGCAACCGACACAGGTGCGCGTCGGGCCGACCACCGAAAAGTCTACCCCTCGCGGATGGCGGCCGCGTATCCGGTCAGCTTCCCGCCTCGGCCGCATCACGATCCGCCTGTGCCGGACGCTCCGCGGGAGCGGCCGGTTCGTTGTCCGGGCGGATGTCGATCCGCCAGCCGGTCAGCCGGGCCGCCAGCCGGGCGTTCTGCCCTTCCCGCCCGATCGCCAGCGACAGCTGGAAGTCGGGCACGGTCACCCTGGCCGTCCGGGTGGCAGCGTCCACCACCTCGACACGCAGGGCTTTTGCCGGGGAGAGCGCGTTGCCGACGAACTGGGCCGGATCCTCCGACCAGTCGATGATGTCGATCTTCTCGCCGTGCAGCTCGCTCATCACGGCCCGGACGCGCTGACCCATCGGGCCGATGCAGGCGCCCTTCGCATTGACGCCCTGCACTTTCGTGTGCACCGCGATCTTGGTGCGGTGACCTGCCTCACGCGCGATCGCGGCGATCTCCACCGTGCCGTCGGCGATCTCCGGGACCTCGAGGGCGAACAGCTTCTTCACCAGGGCCGGGTGCGAGCGGGACAGGGTGACCTGCGGGCCACGGAAGCCCTTGGCCACGTGCACGACGATCGCCCGGATGCGCGAGCCGTGGTCGTAGGACTCGCCCGGGACCTGCTCGGACTGCGGGAGCACCGCCTCGATCTTGCCGAGGTCGACGATCACGATGCCCTTCTCGGCCCGCGCGGCGTCGGCCTGCACGATGCCGGTGATCAGGTCACCGTCGCGCCCGGCGTACTCGCCGAAGTGCTGCTCGTCGGTCGCCTCCCGGAGGCGCTGCAGGATCACCTGCTTGGCAGTCATGGCGGCGATCCGGCCGAAGTCGTGCGGGGTGTCGTCCCACTCCCGCACGATCGTGCCGTCCGCGTCCAGCTCCTGTGCGAGCACCGACGCGACGCCGGTCTTGCGGTCGATCTCCACCCGGGCGTGGCTCTGCGCGCCCTCGGTGTGCCGATAGGCGGTCAGCAGCGCGGTCTCGATGGCCGCGAGGATCGTGTCGAACGGGATCTCCCGCTCGCGCTCCAGCGCACGCAGCGCCGCGAGATCGATATTCACTCCTCGCCCTCCCCATCCTCTTCGTCGTCTACGTCTTCGTCGCCGAAATCGGCCTCGTCGAGTCGCTTGAACTCGATCTGGACCTTGCCCGGCCCGAGCTCGGTGAAGGTCAGCGACCGGGGCTTGCCGTCGACGTCGAGAACGATGCCCGCGTCGTCCACCTCGGTCACGCGCCCGGTCAGTCCGTTGACCGCGACCAGCCGGCCACGGTTGCGCCGCCAGTGCCGCGGCAGGGTCAGCGGCCGGTCCACGCCCGGCGAGCCGACCTCCAGCTGGTATTCCCCGGCGAGCACCTCGCCACCGGCCGCCTCGGCCTCGTCGAGGGCGGTGGAGATCTCGCGCGAGACGACGGCCACGTCGTCGAGGTTGATGCCGCCGTCGGTGTCGATCAGGACCCGCACCACGTGCCGGCGACCGGCCCGCGACAGGTGCACGTCTTCCAGGTCGAATCCGGCGATCTCCACCACCGGCTCGATCACCGCTCGGACCCGGGCCTTCGCGGCCACGAGATCGATCCGCGGGGCGGCGGGGGTCCGCTGCTCCGCTTCGTCGTCCCGGGCTCGGCGGGCGCCGGGACGGCTCCCAGGCCGGGCGCCGGCGCGACCACGCTGCGTCATCGGGCTCGACCTTTCACTAGTTTTCCAAGGAAAGCACTATTTGCCGCCGGGCGAAAAGCCCCGCGGCTGACGCAGAGCGTAACGCGCGGGGCGATAGAGGCGTCCCCCGGCGCACCGATTCCGCGCCATGCGCAGGTCATCACGAGTACCCGATGGTGTTGACTGGGCGCCGTGCGGAACAGCGATACGGGACATACCCGGCGGCGGGTGCTGAGCGGGGGTGCGGCCGGGCTGGCGACCGCGGGCCTGGCCGGCTGCGGGTTGTTCGGCGACGGCGATCCGGAGCTGCCGCCCGCGCCCGATCCGCTGCAGCCGCTGGCCGACGAGGCGCTCGCGCTGGCCGCCGCCTACGACCGGGCGGCCGCCGCCGACCCGGCGCTGGCCACCCGGTTCACCCCGCTGGCCGCCGACCATCGCGAGCACGCCGCCGAGCTGGCCGCGGTGATCGGGCGAACCGCCGCGGCGAGCGCGTCCGCGGCCGCGCCGACCGGGGACGGCACCCTGGCCGGCTTCCGGGCCGCCGAGAAGACGGCGATGACCAACGCGGTGAGCGCGTGCAAGGCGACCACCACCGAGCGGGCCGGGCTGGTCGGTTCGATCGCCGCCTGCCGGGCCACCCACATCGAGGCGTTGCGATGAGCGACCAGGTCGCGAGCGCGCTGGCCGCCGAGGAGGCGGCCATCTACGCGTACGGGGTGATCGGCGTGAAGCTGTCGGCCAAGGCCGAGGTGGCCGAGGCCCGCGGCGCCGAACAGGAACACCGGGAACGGCGGGACTGGCTGATCGGCAAGCTGGCCGAGAGCAGCGCGACCCCGGGGCCGGCGCCGGCCGGCTACGAGCTGCCGTTCGCGGTGGCCGACCGGGCGACCGCGCTGGAGCTGGCCATCCACATCGAGGACGGGGTCGCCCAGTCGTGGCGGCCGGTGCTCGGGGCGACCCGGGACGCCGACCGGAGCACCGCGCTGGCCGCCCTGACCGACTCGGCGGTGCGCGCCGTCCGGTGGCGCCGGCTGGCCGCGGTGACGCCGCTGACAATGGCGTTCCCCGGGAGGGCAAGCTAAACCCGATTCGTCCGTTTCCGTGCTCCGCGTCGGTCACCTTCCGTAGAAACATGGAGGGCAGAGAATGACGGTGTGCTCGAGGAGATCGACGTTTCACCGCGGGGGCACCTGGCGGTGCGCCTGCGTGACGTGATCGAACGGCGATGGTCGGCCGAGGTCCAGGCGATCGGGGTGCACGGGTCGCTCGCGCACGGCGACGACCGCGACGGCAGCGACGTGAACGTGCTGGTCGTGACGTACCGCGCGGGGGCCGGGCCGAAGCCGGCGCTGCGCAAGGTCGACGGCACGCTGGTCGACCTCGAGGTGGTCACCGGGGACGAGGGGCTGCGGCGGGCGCGGGAGCTGACCTCCCGCTGGCCGCTCGACGCCGACCGCTACGTGACCACCCGGCCGCTGCACGATCCGCGCGGATGGTTCGCCCGGCTGCGCGACACCCACCTGACCCGGCTGGCCGAGGCCCGGCCGCCCGAGTTCAGCACGCTGGCCCGGCACAACTGGGCGCTCGCCTCGGCGGCGCACACCCGCGCGGTGCGGCTCGCCGAGTGGTATGAGACGGACGCCGCGCTCGTGATGATCGCCGAGGCCCGGCTGCACATCGCGCTGGTCACCGGCCTGCTGACCCGGACCTATTTCCGCAACGCGGCCGACGCGGTGAAGCGCACCGGGGTGGCCGGCGCCGACATGCAGGAGCTCAGCACGATCCTGAAGGAGCACGCCGAGGAGCTGGCGGCCCGGGGCCGGCCGGTGGACGGAAACCTGGGCGCGCTGTTCGAGTAAGAGCAGCAGCGCAACCGGGCAAGCCCACCGCAGGCACGACGGACGCGGGAGGCGGGGACGGCCACGAATCGGCGGTGACGCTGAGACCGCGTACTCAAGAAATGCCGACGCCGATCCACGTGCCGATGCCATAGGTGATCGCGGCGGCGAAGCCGCCCAGGGCGAGTTGGCGCAGGCCGCTGGACCACCACCGGTTGGCCGTGAAGCGGGCGACGACGGCGCCGGCGCCGAAGAGACCGAGGCCGCCGATGCCGAGTGCGAGCCACAGGCTGTCGCTGCCGAGAAGGTAGCTGAGCAGCGGAATCAGGGCACCGATCGAGAAACAGACGAACGACGAACCGGCCGCGGTCCACGGGCTGGGCAGTTCGTCCGGGACCACGCCCAGCTCCTCCTGCGCGTGCACCCGCAACGCCAGCTCGGGGTTGTCGCGCAGCACATCGGCGACCATCTGGGCCAGGTGCACCGGCAGGCCGCGGGCGGTCCAGGCGGCGACCAGCTCGGCCGCCTCGCCCTCCGGATTGACCTCGAGCTCGTGCCGTTCCTTGGCCAGCTCGGCGGCGACCTGGTCGTTCTGGGTGCGGACGCTGGTGTATTCGCCCAGGCCCATCGAGATCGCGCCGGCCACCAGCCCGGCCACCCCGGTCAGCACCAGCGTGCGATGCGCGACCCCGCCGCCGCCCACGCCGGCGATCAACGCGATGTTGGTGACCAGGCCGTCCATCGCGCCGAACGTCGCCGCCCGCAGCCAGCCGCCGGAGACGTCGGCATGGTGCTCCGCAACGGCAGTCACGGGAGGGTCAGGATCTCGGCGCCATCCTCGGTCACCACCAGGGTGTGCTCGAACTGGGCGGTCCACCGGCGGTCCTTGGTGACCACCGTCCAGCCGTCGCCCCACAGGTCGTACTCGTGGGTGCCGAGGGTGATCATCGGCTCGATGGTGAAGGTCATCCCCTCCTCGATCACCGTGTCGAGGCGCGGGTTGTCGTAGTGCGGGATGTAGAGACCGGAGTGGAACGTCTCGCCGATGCCGTGGCCGGTGAAGTCGCGGACGACGCCGTAGCCGAAGCGGCGCGCGTACGCCTCGATGACCCGGCCGATCACGTTGATCGGGCGGCCGGGGGCGACCGCGCGGATGCCGCGCATCATCGCCTCGTGGGTGCGCTCGACCAGCAGGCGCGCCTCCTCGCCGACCTCGCCCACGCAGAACGTGGCGTCGGTGTCGCCGTGCACCCCGTCGAGGTAGGCGGTGACGTCGACGTTGATGATGTCGCCGTCCTCGAGCACGGTCGAGTCGGGGATGCCGTGGCAGATCACCTCATTGAGCGACGTGCAGCACGACTTCGGGAAACCCTTGTAGCCCAGCGTCGACGGGTAGGCGCCGTGGTCGAGGATGAACTCGTGCACCACCCGGTCGATCTCGTCGGTGGTGACGCCCGGCTTGCAGTGCTCCCCGGCGAGCTGGGTCGCCTGCGCCGCTATCCGCCCGGCGATCCGCATCTTCTCGATGGTCTCGGGGGTCTGCACGTGCGAGCCGCGCCATTCCTTCGGGCGCTTCTTGCCGACGTACTCGGGACGGACTATCTGCGCCGGGACCGCCCGCCAGGGCGACTGCTTTCCCGGCACCAGTGGGGCGCGCACGGTCATTCACCCAGCCTATCGTCGGCGACGGCCGGGCCGGTTCTTGCTGCTCCCCGGGAGGCTGTGAAATCGTATGTTCGTGGATCAAGACGGTCCGGACCCCAACTTCTCGGCCACCACCGCCGTGGCCGACGGCATCGCCACGGTGACCGTGACGGGCGAGGTCGACATGTCGACCGCCGACGCGATGGTTCGTGCCGCCACCAAGGACGCCGCGCCCGCCGCGACCCTCGACCTGCGACAGGTCACGTTCTTCGACTCGGCCGCCATCCACGCGGTGCTCCAGCTGGCCGAGCAGCTCGGCAGCGGGCTGACCGTGCTGCCGTCGACCCAGGTCCGCCGGGTGCTGGAGATCTCGGGCTTGGCCGGCCAGCCCTGGCTCAGCGACTGATCGGACGGCGCAGGGTCACCGCGGTGCCGCTGTCGCGGCGGGCCACCGAGAGTTCGGTCAACGCGCCGATCATGGCCAGGCCACGCCCGCGGAAGCCGCCCGCCGACGCCGGTCGCCACCGCCCCGAGTCGCGCACGGTGACCACCACCGCGTCGTCGTCGACCGAGGCCTCGACCGTGATCAGCGGCTCGGCCGGCTCGACCGGGTGCTCGATCGCGTTGGCGGCGGCCTCGGAGACCGCCACCGTCAGGTCGAACACGTCGGCCTCCGGCACGCCGTAACCGGTGAGGAAGTCCTCCAGCCGGCGGCGCAGTGCACTGAGCCGGGTCGGGTCGGCCGGCAGCCGCATCACGAACTCGCGGGGCTCGGTGGCCTGCAGCGCGAGCAGGGCGATGTCGTCGCGCCGCGGGCGCTGGGCCGCGTTGGCCAGCAGTGCGTCGAGCAGCTCCTCGACGTGGTCGGCCGGCTTCGCGGCGGCGGTCAGCAACTCGGCGAGGCCGGTGTCGATGCCGATCCGGCGGTCCTCGACCAGGCCGTCGGTGAACAGCAACAGCCGGCTGCCGGGGCGCAGCTCGGCCTCGACGGTGGGGTATTCGGCGACGGCGAGCGCGCCGATCGGCGGGCCCAGCGCGGTGCGGTAGAGGAACTCGCCCGGCTGCCCGGGGCGGACCACCACCGGCGGCGGGTGCCCGGCCGAGGAGTAGTGCAGCTGGCCGATCGCCGGGTCGAAGCGCACGCAGACGACCGTGGCGAACTGCCGCCGGCCCAGGTTGTCGACCAGCCGGTTGAGCCTGGTCAGCGCCTCACCGCAGTCGAAGCCCTCGAGGATGTACGCCCGCAGTGCGTTCCGCAGCTGTCCCATCCCGGCCGCCGCCTGTACGCCCTTGCCGACCACGTCGCCGATCACCAGGAACAGCCGGTCCTGGTGATCGGCGATCACGTCGTACCAGTCGCCGCCGACCTCGGCCTCGCTACTGCCGGGCAGGTAGCGGCTGGCCACGATGGCGCCGGGCACCCGGGGCAGCGACGGCGGCAGCAGGCTGTGCTGCAGGGTGGTGGCGATCCGGTGCTCGGCCTCGTAGAGCCGGGCGTTCGCCAGCCGCAGGCCGATCAGCCGGGCCAGCTGGGTGAGCAGGGCGGGCTCGGGTGGACCGTCCGAGGAGGACCAGACCCGCAGCTCGCCGACCGCCGTGCCGGAGGTGTCCGGCAGGGCCAGCCGCACGTCCGGGCCGGCCAGCGGGTCGCCGCCACCGTCCGCCTCGGCCCGCGCACCGGCCGCGGTCACCACCACCCGGCCGGCGCCGGTCATCGCCTGCACGTGCCGGGCGGCCACGTCGAGCACCTCGGCGGTGGTGCGCACGGTGCTGACCGCGGTGGCCGTGTCGACCAGGCCGCGCAGCCGGCTGATCACCTGCCGGCGGGCCTGCCCGAGGTCGAGGTTGGCCCGCACCCGGGCGGTCAGGTCCCGCGCCGTGAACGGCTTCACCAGGTAGTCGTCGGCGCCGGCGGCCAGGCCCTCGCCGGACGCCTCCTCGCCGGCCCGGGCGGAGAGCACCACGATCGGCACGTTGCGGGTGCGGTCGTCGGCGCGCAGCGCGGCGATCAGGCCGAAGCCGTCCAGCCGGGGCATCATCACGTCGGTCAGCACCAGGTCGAACGACTCGCGCTCGACCAGCTCGAGGGCGTCCCGGCCGTCGACCGCGGTGGTCACGTGCCAGTGCGGGCGCAGCAGCCGGGCCACGTGGTCGCGCAGGTCGACGTTGTCGTCGACGAGCAGGATGCGGCCGGGCCGGTCGGTCACCGTCGCCTCGGCCGGCTCGTCGTCGCGCAGCCAGGACGAGGCCTCCTCCTGGAACAGCCGGGGCGCGACGTCGGTGACCACCAGCGCTCCCGCCGAGCCGAGCCGGTCCTCGGGGAGGTGCGCCGTCCCCAGTGGAATGCGGACGGTGAAGACGCTCCCCCGGCCCAGCTCACTCTCCGCACTCACCGAGCCGCCGTGTAGCTCGGCCAACTCGCGCACCAGGGCGAGTCCGATGCCGGTGCCCTCGTGGGTGCGCGACCAGACCCCGGTCACCCGGTGGAACCGGTCGAACAGCAGCGGCTGCTCCTCCGGCGGCACGCCGGCCCCGGTGTCCCGCACGGTCAGCACGGCCTGACCGCCGTCGGCGTGCATGCCGACCGCGATCCGGCCGGACCGGGTGAACTTGACCGCGTTGGAGAGCAGGTTGAGAACGATCTTCTCCCACATCTCCCGGTCGACGTGCACCGGTTCCGGCAGCGCCGGGGTGTCCACCACCAGCTCCAGTTCGGCCCGCTCGACCGCCGACCGGAACGTGCTCGCCAGTCGCGCCGTGTAGTCGGCCAGATCCGTCGGACGGTAGCGAGCCCGCATCCGGCCCGACTCCAGCTGGGAGAAGTCCAGCACCGTGTTGACCAGCTTCAGCAGGCGCAGGCCGTTGCGCTGCATCGGCAACAGCCGGGCCCGCTCGGCGGCCGGCAGCGACGGGTCGTCGAGCAGGTCCTCCAGCGGTCCGAGGATCAGGGTCAGCGGGGTGCGGAACTCGTGACTCACGTTGGAGAAGAAGTTGGTCTTGAGCTGGTCGATGGCGGCCAGCTCGGCGGCCCGGGCCCGTTCCTGCTCGTAGGCGCGCACGTTCGCCACCGCCCGGGAGATCTGCGCGGCCGTCAGTTCCAGGAAGTCCCGGTAGCCGCGGTCCAGCGCGATGAACCGGCTCACCCCGACGATCAGCGCCCCGTACCTCGAGGCCCCGATGCCGACCGGAAGCACCAGCGCGTCGTCGGCCGCGGTCGGCGGCGGGTCGGTGATCTCCCGCAGCGGGATCCGGCCGTCGGCCGGGACCGCCGGGATCTCGGCCGGGTCGAGCACCAGCCGGGCGAACGGGAGATCCGCCGGATTGTCGCGGAACACGTCGGCCAGGTCGGCGACCAGGGCGGCCTCGTCCAGCGAGTCGGCCAGCCGGGACCCGAGGGCGCTCAGCGTGCGGGTGCGGCGCTCACCGAGCACCCGGAACGTGGTGTCGGTGACGATGCAGAACAGCCCGCGGACCTCGCCGTCGGCCCTCCGGATCGGATCGTAGGAGACGTCGAAGTACGACTCCTCGAGGAAGCCGTGCCGCTCCAGCCAGAACGGATGGTCCGGCGCGAAGAACGCGGTGTCCTGCGCGAACACCCCGTCGAACAGCTCCTCCAGCACCGCCCACGTCTCGCTCCACATCTTCCGGCACGGCTGGCCCACGTTGCCGGGATGCTTGGTGCCGAGCGCCGGGATGTAGGCGTCGTTGTAGAGAGCGCAATACTCCGGCCCGAAGAAGATGATGATCTGGGTCCGCGACGCGAGCATCGTCGCGACCGACGTGACCAACTCGTCGGGCCAGGTCTCCGGCGGTCCGAGCGGGCTGGTCGACCAGTCCAGCTCCAGCATCCGCCGGCCCATCTGGCCGCCACGCTCGAACGCGGTCCGCAACTGCGGCGGCATCTCCCGGCCATCCGTCACGGTTCTGCACCGTAACACCGTCCACAACACCGGAACCTCTTTCGGGGTACGCGTCGGGACGTCCCCCACCGCAGCCATGGCCGAACCCGGCCCCAGCGGCCGGGCCGTCGCTGGTCACGGCCGTCCCGGGCCACCGGCCGGGCGAATGGTTCAGCGGCGCGCGAACTCGCGCCGGGCGAGGCCCGAGCGCTCCGCGGCGGCCTCCGCCAGCGCGGTGAAGACCCGCAGGTCGGCGGTCCGCTCGGGGTGCCACTGCACGCCGAGGGCGAACGTGTGGTTCGCGCTCTCGATGATCTCCACGATCCGGTCGTCCGGGCACCAGCCGACCGGGGTGAACTTGCCCGGGTCGTCGACCGCCTGATGGTGGAAGGAGTTGACCACCAGGCGCGGGCCGAGCAGGTCGTGCGCCCGCGAACCGGGCTCGATCACCACGTCGTGCCGGCCGTACGCGGCGGCGTCGGCGGCGAGCGGGTCGGTGCCGGCCGCGGCCTGGTGCAGCTCGTTGCCGGTCAGGTCGGGCAGGTGCTGATGCAGGGTGCCGCCGCCGGCCACCGCCATCACCTGCATGCCGCGGCACACCCCGAGGATCGGCAGGTCGCGGTCGAGCGCGGCCTTCATCAGCATCATCTCGGAGGCGTCGCGCGCCGCGTCGGTGTCGGTCGCCGGGTGCCGCTCGGCTCCCCAGTGCGCCGGGTCGACGTCGCCGCCGCCGGAGAAGACGATCCCGTCCAGCGAATCCAGCACGTCGATGTCCGGGTCGTCCGGGGTGATCAGCACGGCCCGTCCGCCGGTGGCATGCACGGCCCGGACATAGGTCATCGGGAGCATTCCCGCCATCAGGTCGTTGTTGCTGTACTGCACCTGCTGGGCGTACGCGGTCATGCCGATCAGTGGCCTACGCATTCGCTGGGTTCCTCCTCGTCCCGTTCTTCGGCAAAGGTGGTGTATCGCTTAGCCGGCCGCCTCCACGAGCGCGCCGAACAGTCGCTGGTCCCGGGTGACCTCAGGGTGCCACTGCACGCCAAGCACGAACCGCCGGTCCGGGGCCTCGACCGCCTCGGCCAGCCCGTCCTCGGTGCGGCCGGTGACCCGCAGCGTGCCCGGGTCGGCCACGCCCTGGTGGTGGTAGCAGTGGATGCCGAGGTCGTCGCCCATCAGCTTGGCGATCAGGCTGCCGCCCTCGAACCGGGCCTCGTGCTCGCCGTAGACGCCGGGCGCCGGGCGGTGCTGCTCGTGGCCGAGCACATCGGGCAGATGCTGGTGCAGGGTGCCGCCGGTCGCGACCGCCAGCACCTGCATGCCCCGGCAGACGCCGAGGACCGGCAGGTCCAGCTCCAAGGCCTTGCGGACCAGCAGGAACTCACCCGCATCCCGCTCGGGGCGGGACTCGGTGAGCGGGGCCGGCTCGGCGCCGTAGCGGCCGGGCTCGATGTCGGGGCCGCCCGCCAGCAGCAGGCCGTCGAGCACCCGGAGCACGTCGGCATCCCGCTCGTCGGGCGGGAGGATCACCGCGCGGCCGCCGGCCAGCTCGACCGCGGCCACGTAGTCGTTCGGGATCAGCGCCGTGGACACCTCGTGCCAGACGCCCCACGTGGCGGGCACCACGTACGAGGTTATGCCGATGATCGGGCGCATCGCTCCACCGTAGTCAGATCATGTTTCAGCGTGGACTCAATTAGCGCGGCGGGCGCGTCGCCGGAGTCCGGCGGCCTGAGATGGGTGCGCGGCGTCACCTCGGACTGAGGTGGCGCCGCGCCCGGGTCCGTCTGACCCACCTACACAGGGATCCGTGCCTGCGCCGGCGGGGATTCGACCCCTGCGTCCGGATCAATCGGACGTAACACAGGTCGTTCCCCGGGTAATGGCGGGTTGAAACATCACAGCGGCGTTACGTACGCACCCGTGATGCCGCCGTCGACGACGAACTGCGATGCGGTCATGAACGAAGCGTCGTCGCTGGCCAGGAACGCCACCGCGGCCGCGATCTCATCGGGCTCGGCGAACCGGCCCATCGGGACGTGCACGAGCCGGCGGGCGGCCCGCTCCGGATCCTTCGCGAAAAGCTCCATGAGCAGCGGCGTAGCCACCGGTCCGGGGCAGAGCGCGTTGATCCGGATGCCTTCGCGGGCGAACTGCACGCCCAGCTCCCGGGTCATCGCGAGCACCCCGCCCTTGCTCGCCGTGTAGGCGATCTGCGAGGTGGCCGCGCCGAGCAGGGCCACGAACGATGCGGTGTTGATGATCGAGCCCTTGCCCTGCCGCTGCATGTGCGGGATCGCGTACTTGCAGCAGAAGAAGACGCTCGTCGTGTTGACCCTGAGCACCCGCTCCCACGCGTCGATGCCGGTGACCAGGATCGAGTCGTCGTCGGGCGGCGAGATGCCGGCGTTGTTGAAGGCGATGTCGACCCGGCCGTACCGCTCGGCGACCCCGTCGAACAACGCCTTGACCTGCTCCTCGTCGCTGACGTCGCAGGCCACGAACTCGCCGCCGGTCTCGTCGGCGGCGGCCTTGCCGGCGTCGGCCGAGATGTCCACGGCGATGACCTTGGCGCCCTCGGCCGCGAACCGCCGGGCGGTGGCCAGCCCGATCCCACTGCCGGCGCCGGTGATCACGGCGACCCGGTCCTGCAAACGCTCCACGTAGCGGCCCTTCTAGGAATCTGTCGAGAGGAAGACGTTCTTCACGTCGGTGAAGCCGAGCAACGCGTCCGGGCCGAGCTCGCGGCCGAGGCCGGACTGCTTCATGCCGCCGAACGGCGTCCAGTAGCGCACCGACGAGTGACTGTTGACGCTGAGCGCGCCGGTCTCCACGGCCCGGGAGACGCGCAGCGCCCGGCCCAGGTCGCGGGTCCAGATCGAGCCGGACAGGCCGTACTCGGTGTCGTTGGCGAGGCGGACCGCGTCCTCCTCGTCCTTGAACGGCAGCACCGACAGCACCGGGCCGAAGACCTCCTCGCGCCAGTGCCGGTCGGCGGCGCCGTGGGCCAGCAGCACGGTCGGCGGGAACCACCAGCCGTCGCCCTCGGGCGCGCTCCCCCGGAAGGCCACGTCGGCGCCGTCCACATAGGAGGCGACGGTGTCCCGGTGCCCCGCGGAGATCAGCGGGCCCATCTCGGCGGTCGCGTCGGCCGGGTCGAACACCCGGAAGGACTTGACCGCCGGTTCGAGCAGGGCCAGAAACCTGTCGTAGACCGACTCCTGGACCAGCAGCCGGGAACGGGCGCAGCAGTCCTGGCCGGCGTTGTCGAAGACCGACGAGGGCGCGGACGCCGCCGCCTTCTCCAGGTCGGCGTCGGCGAAGACGACGTTGGCGCTCTTGCCGCCCAGCTCCAGGGTCACCCGCTTCACCTGGTCGGCACAGCCCGCCATGATCGACTTGCCGACGTCGGTGGAGCCGGTGAAGCAGACCTTGCGCACCGCCGGGTGGGTGACGAACCGCTGGCCGACGATCGAGCCCTTGCCCGGGACGATCTGGAAGACGCCCTCCGGCAAGCCCGCTTCGAGGGCCAGCTCGCCGAGCCGGATCGCGGTGAGCGGGGTCAGCTCGGCCGGTTTGAGCACGACCACGTTGCCGGCCGCGAGCGCCGGGGCGAACCCCCAACCGGCGATCGGCATCGGGAAGTTCCACGGCACGATGATGCCGACCACGCCGAGCGGCTCGTGGAAGGTGACGTCGAGCCCGCCCGCGACCGGGATCTGCTTGCCGATCAGCCGCTCCGGCGCGCCGGCGTAGTAGTTGAGGACGTCCCGGACGTTGCCCGCCTCCCAGCGCGCATTGCCGATGGTGTGTCCCGCGTTGCGTACCTCAAGATTCGCAAGTTCGTCGATGTGCTCGTCCACCACCGCCGCGAAGCGGCGCAGCAGCCGGGCCCGCTCGCCGGGCGCGACCGCACGCCAGCCCGGAAACGCGCGTCGAGCACGCTCGATGGCCGCATCGGTTTCCGCCAGGCCCAGCGAAGGGACGCTGGTCAATACGGTTCCGGTGGACGGGTTGATCACGTCAGTTGTCACGCATACCTCCCTGGCGCGATCCTTACACAAGAACCTTTCACATCCGCTCGAACCCGCGACGGAGCTCCCAATCCGTCACCGCGGCGTCGAAGGCCGCGAGCTCGACGTGGGCCATGTTGGCGTAGTGGCCGACCACGTCGGCGCCGAACGCCGCGCGGGCGATGTCGCTACCGACCCAGAGCTCCTGAGCCTCGCGCAGGGTGGCCGGCACCCGGCCGGCGTCCGCGTCGTCGTAGGCGTTGCCGACGAACTCGGGCTCCAGCTCCAGCTCGTTCTCGATGCCGTGCACCGCCCCGGCCACCAGCGCGGCGATCGCCAGGTAGGGGTTCACGTCGCCGCCCGGCACCCGGTTCTCGATCCGCATGCCCTGGCCGTGCCCGGCCATCCGCAGCGCGCACGTCCGGTTGTCGACGCCCCAGCGCAGCGCGGTCGGCGCGAACGAGCCCGGCTGGTAGCGCTTGTACGAGTTGATGTTGGGCGCGAACAGCAGGCAGAACTCGCGCAGCGTGGCGAGCAGCCCGGCGATCGCCCGCTCCCCGATCACGCTGAGGTGGGCCGGCCCGTCACCGAGCATCGCCGACCGGTCGTCCTCGCCGCGCAGCGAGAAGTGGATGTGGCAGGAGTTGCCCTCGCGGGCGTTCGGCTTGGCCATGAAGGTGAGCGCCATGCCCTCCTGGGCCGCGATCTCCTTGGCGCCGTTCTTGTAGATCACGTGGTTGTCGGCGGCCTTCAGCGCGTCGGCGTAGCGGAACGCGATCTCGTGCTGGCCGAAGTTGCACTCGCCCTTGGCGCTCTCCGGGGTGAGGCCGGCCCCGTACATGTCGTTGCGGATGCGGCGCAGCAGCGGCTCGACCCGGGCGGTCCCGAGCAGCGAATAGTCCACATTGTATTGATTTGCCGGGACAAGGTCGCGGTAGTTCTTCTCGAACGCCTGCTCGTAGCTGTCCTTGTAGAGGACGAACTCCAGCTCGGTGCCGGCGAACGCGGTCAGGCCGTGCGCGGCCAGCCGCTCCAACTGCCGGGCCAGGATCTGCCGGGGCGAGGCGTAGACCGGGTCGCCGCCGGTGGTGAACAGGTCGGCCAGCACCATCGCGGTGCCCGGCTGCCACGGCACCTTACGCAGGGTGCTGAAGTCGGGCCGCATCACGAAGTCGCCGTAGCCGCTCGACCAGGACGACATCTCGTAGCCGTCGACCGTGTTCATGTCGACGTCGACCGCGAGCAGGTAGTTGCACCCCTCGCTGCCGCCGCTGACCACCTCGTCCATGAAATACCGGCCGTGCAGGCGTTTGCCCTGCAAGCGGCCCTGCATGTCGGTCAGGGCCAGCAGCACGGTGTCGATGCTGCCGTTGTCGACGGCGACGTCGAGCTCCTCGAGGTCCATGGCAGAAGTCCTAACGCAGTGTTGGTCGGGGGACGGGCTGAAGGCCCGTCCCCCACGGATCAACTAGATCACTCGGTGGGCATGGTCTGCTCGCCGTGCGCTGCTTTTTCGATCAGGTTCTGCTTGGGGCCGGTGAACCAGTTCTTGGCGCTCGCGAACCACCAGATCGTCGCGGCGCCGACCACGACCGCCACGGCGACGATCGTGTAGTTGAAGTTGGTCGCCGTGATCGGCCCGGCCGTCGGCAGGACGAACAGCACACAGATCACGAGTACCCAGACGATCGCGATCCAGCCGATCGGCGCGCTCCATTTGCCGAGGCTCCACGGGCCGGGCTGGAACTCCGGGTTGCGCCGGCGGAGGAACACCGGGCCGACGTACGCGATGTAGAGGCCGATCACCGCGATCGAGGTGGCCGCCAGGTAGGCGGTCGTGTTCCAGAGCGACGGCAGCACCAGGATGACCGAGAGGGTCACGCACAGCCAGATCGAGTTGGTCGGCGTGCCGGTGCGCGGGTTGACCTGCTTCCAGATCCGCGAGCCGGGCAGCGCGCCGTCCCGGGCGAAGGCGTACGACATCCGCGAGTTGGCGGTGACCGAGGCCATGCCGCAGAACCACTGCGCGACCATGCAGATGAACAGCAGGAACGTGCCGGTGTTGTGGCCGACCGCGTCGATGAAGATCTGCGCGGGCGGCAGGCCGAGCGACGTGGTCCGTTCCGCCTCGTAGTCCTGGATGGACCAGGTGATCGCGAAGAGCAGCACGAAGCCGGCGATCACCGAGACGACCACCGACAGCACGATGCCGCGCGGGGCGGCCCGGGACGCGTCGTGGGTCTCCTCGGCCACGTGCGCCGAGGCGTCGTAGCCGGTGTAGGTGTACTGCGCCATGAGCAGGCCGATCAGCACCGCGTAGACCCCGGCCCCGGCGAAGGTGAAGCCGGTGGCGTTGTGCACCTCGGTGAAGACCTCGGAGATCGGCTTGTGCTGGTCCGGGATCACCGCCAGCAGCACCACGATCACGCCCACGCCGACCAGGTGCCACCAGGCGCTGACGTCGGAGAGGAGCCGGACCAGGCTGACGCCGAACGTGTTGAGCAGGCCGTGCACGATGATGATGACCAGGAAGATCAGGAACGTCTTCCCGGGCGTGACCTCCATGTCGAAGGTCAAGCTGAGGAAGGCGGCGGTGGTGATCGCCGCGCCGAAGTCGATGGCCGCGGTGACCGCCACCTCGCCGAGGAAGTTGAACCACCCCACGAACCAGGCCCACGCGGCCTTGTTGTTCTTGGCCAGCGCCGCCGCCCACCAGTAGAGGGCGCCCGCCGTCGGGTAGGCCGAGCAGACCTCGGCCATGGCCAGGGCCACCACGGTGACCATGATGCCGACGAAGAGCCAGCCGAGCGTGATGGCGATCGGTCCGCCGGCGGTCATGGCAATGCCGTACGACGTGATCGCGCCGGCGAGGATGGAAATGATCGAGAAGGAGACCGCGAAGTTCGAGAAGCCGGAGAGTCGGCGGTGCAATTCCTGCTGGTAGCCGAGCTGGGCGAGACGTTCTTCGTCGGTGCTGGGTGTGGGGTTGACGCTCATTGCGACTCCCTTGACCGAGGGGGCGCTGTGACCTGGGCCACCGCGTTCCGTGATGATCTCGCCGGGTTGTTACATGCGTCAATGATCAAAGTTAATTGCGTTGCTCATGGGGTCGCCGGACCGCCACACTCATAGACACAACGGGCACCACGCGAGCCCTCGGCAGGCATCGCGGAACCCGCAGGGGCTGTCCAGTCGCCCCTGCCCCGCGGCGGTGCGGGGCGCGGTCACCTCTCTCAGACGCGGCTCTGCCGCGCCCGGCGCCCGCCCCGCACCGCCGCCCCGTTCCCGCTCACCGCCATCGATCCCCTCGGGACGGTCTGACGTTTTGTCCGAAAAATCTACAGCCGCGATACTAGAAATCGGCGCGTGTCGGGCATAGTCTTCCTGTGTCGGCCACGCACAGCCGGCAGAGAACTGGCACTGAACCTGAGTTGGCTAAGGAGGACGAGATACCGCAGCAACGCGAAATCGCAACGTCCCCGACCCGACAAGAGGTGATCGCAGCCGATGCTTATCACTCAGGCCGTCCGTTAGCGGCACGCAGACGGACGACCGCATGCGCCGACGACGGTCGGCACCAGAATTGAAAAGCCAGGGCCCCGGTTACCCGCCGGGGCCCTGGACTGTCCCCCCACCGGACACGACCCCCTCGGAAGGGAAATGAGCACGTCCTTCGACGACGCCGACTACCCGGCGTACACGATGGGCCGCGCCGCCGACATGATCGGTGTGACCGCGGCCTTCCTGCGCAGCCTCGGCGCCGCGGGCCTGATCGAGCCCGAGCGCTCCCTCGGCGGCCACCGCCGCTACTCACGCCACCAGCTTCAACTCGCCGTTCGCGTCCGGCAGCTGCTGGACGAGGGCCTTCTGCTCGCCGCCGCCTGCCGGATCGTCACGCTCGAGGACCGGCTCGCCGCGGCCCACCGCCACATCCTCGAACTCGGCGGCGTCATCGCCCCCGGAGACGACGCCTCGCGCCCCACCACGACGTCCCGCCGCGAACCGGCGGCATAAAAGCCTGAGAAGTCAGCCGACCCGCCGGACGATCGCCTTCAACGACTCCTCGACGTCCTCGATCGGCCGTTCCGGCTGGAACACCAGCCAGTCCACCGCCACGACCAGGCCGACCCCGAACAGCGCCGCCGAGGCGACCCGCACGTCCAGGTCGTCCGGCAGGTCGCCGGAGTCGACGCCGGCCTGCACCGTCTCGGCGATCACCCCGATCGCCTGCTCGCGCAGCAGGATCAGGGTCTGGTGCCACTCCCGGTTGGTCCGCCACATCTCGGACAGCAGCAGCTGGGCGAACGCCCGGTAGCGGCGGATGTATTCGAGCTGAGTGCGGATCAGCGCGCCGACCGCCTCGCGCGGCGGCAACCCCTCGACCGCCTCCCGGAAACCGGCGGTGAGCAGCTCGACGCCGTGCCGCAGCAGCTCCTCGAACAGCTCGTTCTTCGACTTGAAGTTGTAGTAGACGGTGCCCTTGGCGACGTTGGCCCGCAGCGCGATGTCGTCCACGGTGGTGGCCGAGAAGCCCTGCTCGGCGATCAGCTCGACGGCGGCCTCGTAGAGCCGCTGCTTGGTGTCCGCCCGCCGCCGGGTCCGGCCGTCCATCAGTCGCTTCCTCTCAGATCACAAGCTCCGGGTGCAACCCCGACGGCGTGAGCCGCCGCGAGCGGTCCGCCACGAGCACGGTCACCAGCAACGATCCCAGGCCGTACGCGAGCAGCGCCACCACCCCGGCCCGCACCGGCCAGTCGGTGCCGCCGTCGATCGCGTGCCGCACCGCCTGCACGACGTACGTCATCGGCAGCAGGGGGTGGATCGCCTGGAAGAAGTCCGGCGTGGTCTGCACCGGATAGGTGCCGCCGGAGGAGGTCAGCTGCAGCATCAGCAGGGCGAGCGCCACGATCCGGCCGGGCGCGCCGAACGCGGCCCCGACCATCTGCATGACCGACGCGAACACGCCCGCGGTGAGCAGCAGCAGCCCGTAGGTCAGCCACGGATGCACCGGGTTCAGGCCGAGCCCGAACCGGACCACCGCGAACAGCAGCGAGGCCTGGGCCAGCCCGATCGCCACGGCCGGCAGCAGCCCGGCGAACGCCACCCGCAACGGCGGTGCGCCGGACATCAGGTACCGCCGGTTCAGCGGCCGCAACACCATGAAGGTGATCATCGCGCCGACCCAGAGGGCCAGGGCCAGGAAGTAGGGCGCGAAGCCGACGCCGTAGGTCCCGGCCGGGTTGCGCACGCTGCGATTCAGGCCGACCGGGTCGGCGAGCACATCGGCGCGGTCCGACGGGTCATCGCCGTAGCCCGGGATCTGCGAGGCGCCGTCGGCCAGGCCGGACGCGAGCTTCGTCGCCCCGCTCTGCAACTGGCCGAGCCCGTCGGCCAGCTGGTGGCCGCCGGTCGACAGCTCGCCGAGGCCGTCGTCGAGCTGCTGCGCCCCGGTGGACAGCTGATAGATCCCGCCCCGGATCGCCGACGCGCCGTCGTGCAGCTGCGCGCTGCCGGTCTGCAGCTGCTTGGCGCCGGTGGCGAGCTGGGACAGCCCGGCGGCGAGCTGGTCGACCTTGGTGCGCGCGGCCTGGACGTCGTCGGCCATGTGCGGGGCGGCCGCGGCGATCTGACGGGCGGTGGCGGCGACCTGCTTGAGCTCGGTACGCAACCCGGCCAGGTCGGCCTGGTCGACGGTCTGCTGCACCTTCTCGGCCGCGGTCACCAGCTGGGCGGCGAGGGCCTTCGCGTCGGCCAGGCCGGGCGTGTCGGCGGGCAGCCCGTCGAGGTAGTCCTGGAGCTGGTTCGCGTTCTTGACGGCCTGGCCGGCGGCGGTGTCGATGGCGCCGATGTTGGCGGCCAGGGTGTCCGCGCCGGTCGCCACCAGGTTCGCGGCCTGCTCGATGGTCGCGGCGTTGGCCCGCAGGACCGGCACGATCTGGTCGGCCGCGCCGTCCACCACGGTGGCCAGCTGCTTGCCGCCGTCGGCGGCCTGGGCGGTGCCGGTGGCCAGCTGCGTCGCCCCGGCGTTGAGCGTGGCCAGGCCCTTGGTCAGGGTGTCCATGCCGGACGCGGCGGTGCCGAGTCCGTCGTCGAGCTTCCCGGCGCCGGTGTGCGCCTTGTCGATGCCGCCGGCCAGCGTGTCCGAGCCGCTCTTGGCGTCGTTCGTGCCGTTCTCGACCTTGGCGGCGCCGTCGGCGGCCTCCTGGGTCTGCGCCTTCAGGTCGGTGAAGCCGATCAGCATCTTGTCGTAGTAGCCGGCCGAGACGCTCGCCGCGGCGGCCGCCCGGACCTCGTCGAATGCGGTCCGGGCGAACACCCCGGACAGATAGTTGGTGGAGTCGTCGCTGACCGCGGTGAGCTGCGCGGTGCGCGCGGTCACCTTGTCGTCCGGGCCGGTGACCAGGTCGGCCGAGAAGTCCGCCGGAATCCGCAGGATGATCTGGTATTTCCCGCTCTTCAGGCCCTTCTGGGCGGCATTCTCGTTCACCACGTGCCAGTCGAAGATCTTCCGGTCGATCAGCTCGGTGGCCAGATCCTGGCCGGCGTGCACCTTGGTGCCGTCGGTCGCGGTGGCCGTTTTGTCCTCGATCACCAGAGCCGCCGGGATGTGATTCAACCGGCCATAGGGATCCCAGAAGGCATAGAGGTACAAGGCCCCGTACAGCAACGGAACCACCGCAAGCACCGCAAGAGCCGCCGCCGTCAGACGGCCGCGAAAAAATCGCCGCAGCTCCATCCAGGCCAGCGACACGGTCGAGAACTTCACCGCTCCCCCTCATCTTCGCCGCCGGCTGAGCGGTCTGCCGCGGCTTCTTCCGTGCGTACGCCGTCAGCACCGTCCACCACCGCAGAAGATTCGTCCCCGACGCCTACGTCCCCGTCGGCCGAGCCGTCGATTTCCTCGTCGCCGGACTCGTTGACCTCGGGCTCGGGCTCCTCCGCCGGCAGGTGGATGGCGTGGTCGGCGCCGAGGCGGATCACCGTCGTCACCGCGGCCGGGTCGATCTCGCGGGCGGTGAACAGCACGGCGGTGCCGGTCGCCGCGATCTCGGTCAGCTCCCGCAGCAGGGCGGCCCGCTCGCCGTCGTCGAGACCCTCGTCGAGGCCGTCGACGGCGATCACCGCGGGACTCTCCAGCCGGGCGAGCACCAGACCGAGGACCTGCTTCTCGTACGGCGAGAGGTCGCGGCCGAACTTGTCCGGGTCGAGCCCGCGCAGGTCCACGCCGGTCGCCTCACGATGGCGCCGGCCGAAGAGGGCCAGTTGCTCGTGGACGTGCTCGGTGACGGTGAACACCGGTTCCGGCTCGGTCACCGTGGGCACGTGCCCGAGGGCGGCCCGCCCGTCGATCGTGACGTGCCCGGCCGCGAGCTTGAACCGCCGGGCCAGGGTGAGCAGCAACGTGGTCCGGCCGCTGCCGGGCGGGCCGAGAACCGCGACCACCTCGCCCGCCTCGACCGAGACGTCGAGGTCGCGGAAGAGCCAGCGGCGTCGTTGACGGACGCCAGCACCGCGGGCGGTGAGCACCGGCATCAGGACTCCCTTTTTGAACTGACTGGTCAGTGCAAAAAGATACCCGCCGCTATGGCCAATGCCACCTCCCGGTGGTGGACCTCACTGGCCGGGGCAGGCAGGATCAAGCGCATGTCGATGCGATGGGGCATGACCGTGCCGCTGGGTGGAGTTCCGCTGTCCGGCCACCAGGCCGTCTACCAGGCGCTGGAGGACGCCGGCTTCACCGACCTCTGGTCGTCCGAGGTGAACGGCACCGACGCGTTCACGCCGTTGACGCTGGCCGCGGCCTGGGCACCACGGCTGCGACTGGGCACCGCGATCGCCCCGGTCTTCACCCGCGGCCCCGGCCTGCTGGCGATGACCGCCGCCGCCCTGGCCGAGGCCGCACCGGGCCGTTTCCAGCTGGGCATCGGCGCGTCGTCCCCGGTGGTGGTCGGCGACTGGAACGCCGCCGACTTCACCGAGCCGTTCCTGCGCAGCCGCGACACGCTCCGCTTCCTGAAGGCGGCGCTGGCCGGCGAGGTGGTCGACCACGACTACGGCACGTTCGCGCTGCGCCGCTTCCGGCTGGAGCGGCCCCCGGCCACCCCGCCGCAGATCCTGCTGGCCGCGCTGCGCCCCGGCATGCTCCGGCTGGCCGCCGCCGAGGCCGACGGCACCATCCTCAACTGGCTCTCCCCCGCCGACGTGTCGACCGCGCTGGCCGAGACGAAGGCGGCCGGCCCCGGCTTCGAGGTGGCCGCCCGGATCTTCGTCTGCCCGACCGACGACGCGGCACACGCCCGCGCGGTGGGCCGCCGCATGATCGCCGCCTACCTGACCGTCCCGGCCTACGCGGCTTTCCACCGCTGGCTGGGCCGCACCGAGACGCTGACCCCGATGTGGCAGGCATGGTCGGCCGGCGACCGCAAGGGCGCCCTGGCCGCGATCCCGGATTCCCTGGTGGACGAGCTGATCGTGCACGGCTCCCCGGAGGAGTGCCGCGCCAAGGTCGAGTCCTACGCCGAGGCCGGCATCACCGTCCCGGTGATGGCCCTGCTGCCCACCCCGGCCCTGGACTCCGGCGACCTGCCCACCCTGCTGAAGATCCTGACCGACCTGGGCGCCCGCGGCTGACCCCACCTTTTCACCCCGCTCGGCCGGAAGGCCGCGACGGCCTTTCGTGGCAGCCGGCCGGGCGCTGCCGCGGGTTCGGTCATCGTGCGGTCGGGGACGGTTCGGCGCGTACCCATCAAAGGCTGGGCGCCAAGAAGGCGCACTCCGGAGAGTGCGCCTTCTGATGGTTTTTCTGATTACTCGCTGTCGGCGAGGATCGCGTAGAGCTTGCGCTTCGTCTCGTTGAGCACCTCCAGCGCCTTCTGGCGCTGCTCGGGGGTGCCGTTGAAACCGACCTGGCGCAGGGCGCCCATGATGCCGACCGCCGCGTCGCGGAAGTCCTGCACCTGCGACATCGTGTCGTCGCCGATGCTGGCCCACGGCGGGTTCTGCGCGGCCGTCTCGGCCTCGGGGCGACCGGCGTCGGTCAGGTGGTAGCTCTTGCGGCCGCCGGACGCCTCGGGCTCGATGAGGCCCTCGTCCTCCAGGAGCTGGAGGGTGGGGTAGATCGAGCCGGGGCTCGGGCGCCAGATGCCGTTGGTGCGGGCGTCCAGCTCCTGGATCATCTCGTAGCCGTGCATCGGGCGCTCGATCAGGAGCGCCAGGACCGCCGGGCGGACGTTGAAGCCGCGCCCTCGGCCGCCGCGTCGATGCCCTCGCTGGCCGGGGCCGAATGGGCCGCCGCCGGGACCGAACCCGTGGCCGAAGTCGGGACCGCCGGGACCGAACGGGAAACCGCCGGGGAAGCCGAAACCGCCACCGCGCATGCGGCGACCGTGACCCTCGTGACCTTCAGTGTGGAACCTCATGACTATCTCCGTTCTGTTGTCGATAGCTTGACGATATATCGGCAACAGGTCGGCCGCAAGGGTTTCTTGCAGAGAGCGGGTTGCGGGACGTGTCAGCAGGCTTGGATCTGGCAATGTGATACCTGTGCTGACGGTGCCCATTCGCCAGCTCGGGGAGTCCGAGCGCGCGGCGGTCGAGCGGATCCTCGACCGCGATCCCTATGCGGGTGCCCAGATCGCCGAGCGGGTTGCCGCGCACGGGCTGAACTGGTGGCGCTCCGACGGCCGCGTCTTCGGGTATGGGACGGGCCGGCGCGTCGACTCGATCATCTGGTCGGGCGCGCATCTGGTGCCGGTCTGCTCAACGCCGGCGGCCACCGCGGCCTTCGCCGACATGCTCGGGTCCGAGCCGCGCATCTGCTCGTCGATCATCGGGCGGTCCGAGGCCGTCCTCGACCTGTGGGACCGTCTCGGCGGCCACTGGGGCCGGGCCCGCGACGTGCGGACCAACCAGCCACTGCTGGTCGCCGACCGGGATCCGGCCATCGCCTCCGATCCGGAGGTGCGGCTGGTGCGGCCCAACGAGGTGGATGCGCTCTTCCCGGCCGCGGTGTCGATGTATACCGAGGAGGTCGGCGTCTCGCCGCTTCTCGACGACGGCGGGCGCGGCTACAAGCGGCGCATCGCCGAGCTGGTCAAGGGCAAGCGGGCCTATGCGCGGTTCGTCGGCGATCGGGTGATCTTCAAGGCCGAGCTGGCCATCGTCACCCGGAGCACGACGCAGGTGCAGGGCGTGTGGGTCGACCCGGAGTTCCGCGGGCGGGGCGTGGCCGCGCCCGCGATGGCCACCGTGGTGCGCGACGCCCTGCGCCGCGTCTCACCCACGGTGAGCCTCTATGTGAACGACTACAACGTGGCCGCACGTCACGTCTATGCGAAGTGCGGCTTCGTCTCGGCGGGCTCGTTCGCCACCGTGCTCTTCTAGCTTTAGTGGACGGTCACCTGCGCGCCGGGGAGCATCTCGCGTAGCTCCTCGGGCAGGTCGGCGCCCATCTCGTCGGCCAGCCGGAGCGCCTCCTCGATCAGCGTCTCCACGATGATCGACTCGGGCACGGTCTTGATGACCTTGCCCCGGACGAAGATCTGGCCCTTGCCGTTACCGGACGCGACGCCCAGGTCGGCCTCGCGGGCCTCGCCGGGACCGTTCACCACACAGCCCATGACCGCGACCCGCAGCGGCACCGGCAGGCCCTCGAGCCCGGCCGTGACCTGCTCGGCGAGCGTGTAGACGTCGACCTGGGCGCGGCCGCAGGACGGGCAGGAGACGATCTCCAGGCCGCGCTCGCGCAGGCCCAGCGACTCAAGGATGGCGTTGCCGACCTTGATCTCCTCGACCGGCGGCGCGGACAGCGACACCCGGATGGTGTCGCCGATGCCCTCGGCCAGCAGGGCGCCGAACGCCACCGCGCTCTTGATCGTGCCCTGGAAGGCCGGGCCGGCCTCGGTGACGCCCAGGTGCAGCGGGTAGTCGCACTGCTCGGCGAGCTGCCGGTAGGCGCGGACCATCACGACCGGGTCGTTGTGCTTGACCGAGATCTTGATGTCCCGGAAGCCGTGCTCCTCGAACAGCGAGCACTCCCAGAGCGCCGACTCGACCAGCGCCTCGGCGGTGGCCTTGCCGTATTTCTCCAGGAGCCGCTTGTCGAGGCTGCCGGCGTTGACGCCGATCCGGATCGGGATGCCGGCGTCGCCCGCGGCCTTCGCGATCTCCTTGACCTTGTCGTCGAACTGGCGGATGTTGCCCGGGTTGACCCGGACCGCCGCGCAGCCTGCGTCGATCGCCGCGAACACGTACTTCGGCTGGAAGTGGATGTCGGCGATCACCGGGATCTGCGACTTCTTGGCGATCGCCGGCAGCGCCTCGACGTCGTCCTGGGACGGCACCGCGACCCGGACGATCTGGCAGCCGGACGCGGTGAGCTCGGCGATCTGCTGCAGGGTGGAGTTGACGTCGGAGGTGAGCGTGGTCGCCATCGACTGCACGCTGACCGGGGCGCCACCGCCCACCGGAACGTTGCCCACCATGATCTGGCGGCTCTTACGACGAGGAGCCAGCGGCGGCGGGGGCACGGCCGGCATACCGAGACTGACTGCGGTCACTTGAGCCTCACCTGTTGAAGATCTGGATCGGGTTGACGATGTCGGCGGTGATGGTCAATAAGGTAAACGCCCCACCGATCAGAATGACCGCGTATGTGATCGGCATCAGCTTGTAGTAATCGACACGTCCCGGATCGGGGCGCCGCAACTTGCCGTACAGCCAGGAGCGGGCTCTCTCGAACCAGGCGATCGCGATATGCCCGCCGTCCACCGGGAGCAGCGGCAGCAGGTTGAAGATGCCGATGAACACGTTCAGCGAGATGAAGATGTTCAGGAAGAGCTCGGGCACGCCGTGCTCGATCGCCTCGCCGCCGAGCCGGCTCGCGCCGACCACGCTGATCGGGGTGTCCGGGTCGCGCTCGCTGCCGGTCAGCGAGTGCCACAGGGCCGGGACCTTCTGCGGGATGCGGCCGAGCGCCTTGAACGTGTTCTCCACGAGGAACCAGCCGTACTCGAAGGTGGCCGGGACCGCGCTCGCGGCGTTGTACTTGATCATGTTGGGGACGCTGTCCAGGTCCCAGCCCAGGCCGGCGACGGCCACCTTGGCGAGCGCGCCGTTGTCGTCGGTGACCGGCTTACGGTCGCCGATGACCAGGTTGACCGTGGCGGTCTTGGTCTCGCCGTCGCGAACGTACTCGAACGTCGTCGGACCGGCCGGCAGGCTGCGGATCGTGGAGGTGAGCTGGCCGTAGTTGGCGATCTCGGTGGTGCCGACCTTGGTGACCAGGTCGTGGCTGCGCAGGCCGGCGGCGTAGGCCGGGCCGGCCACCGCGCCGTCGGTGCCCGGGGTGCAGACCGCGTTGGCGTCGGTCGGGATGCTGACCCAGGTGCATTCGGAGACCGTGATGTACGGCTTCTCCGGGACCTTGTCGGCCTCGGTCTGCGGGAAGGCGGTGTTGGGCAGGCCGAGCGTGAACGCGACCACCCAGGCGGCGGCGAGCGCCAGGATGAAGTGGGTGATCGAGCCGGCCGCCATCACGATCGTCCGCTTCCAGACCGGGAACCGCCACATCGCGCGGGGCTGGTCCTCCGGGGCGACGTCGTCGTCCTGCGGCGTCATGCCGACGATCTTGCAGAATCCGCCGAGCGGGATGCCCTTGAGGCCGTACTCCGTCTCGCCGCGCTGGAAGGAGAAGATCGTCGGGCCGAAGCCCACGAAATACTTCGTGACCTTCATGCCGAAGAACTTGGCGGTGAGCAGGTGGCCGAACTCGTGCAGGCTAACCGAGATCAGGATGGTCAACGCGAAGGCGGCCACTCCCAGCCAGTACAGCATCAGGCTCCTTCAGCCACAGTAGTGATCATCCGCTGTGCCTGGGCGCGAGCCCATGCCTCCGCGGCAAGCACTTCCCCGACGGTACTCGGTTCGGGGAAGTCGGGGGCCGCGGCGAGGACGCGTTCCAGGGTGTCGACGATGCCCAGGAAAGGTAGCCGACCGGCCACGAACGCGGCCACACACTCTTCGTTCGCGGCGTTGTAGATGGCCGGCCGGCAGCGCCCGGTGCGGCCCGCCTCCTTGGCCAGCCGGACCGCCGGGAACGCCTCGTCGTCGAGCGGCCGGAACTCCCAGTGGTGCGCCTCGCGCCAGTTCACCGCGGCCGCGGCGGCCGGCACCCGCTCCGGCCAGGCCAGCGCGAGCGCGATCGGCAGCCGCATGTCCGGCGGGCTGGCCTGGGCCAGCGTCGACCCGTCGGTGAACTCCACCATCGAGTGGATGACCGACTGCGGATGCACCATCACCTCGATGTCGTCGTAGGCGACCTCGAACAGCTCATGCGCCTCGATCACTTCGAGGCCCTTGTTGACCATGGTGGCCGTGTTGATCGTGACGACCGGGCCCATGTCCCACGTGGGGTGCTTGAGCGCGTCCTCGACCGTGACGTCGGCCAGCTCCGCGCGCCGCCGGCCGCGGAAGGCGCCGCCGCTCGCGGTCAGGATGAGCTTCGTCACCTCGCCCGCCGAGCCGCCACGCAGGCACTGGGCGAGCGCCGAGTGCTCGGAGTCGACCGGCACGATCTGCCCCGGCTTGGCGATCCGGCGCACCAGCGGCCCACCGGCCACCAGCGACTCCTTGTTGGCCAGGGCGAGGACGCGGCCGGACTCGAGCGCGGCCAGGGTGGGGGCGAGCCCGAGGCTGCCGACCACGCCGTTGAGCACCACGTCGCAGGGCACCCGGGCGAGCTCGGTCATCGCGTCCGGGCCGGCCACGATCTTCGGGATCTTGAAGTCACCGGTCGCCCACCCGCGCCGCTGCGCCTCGGCGTAGAACGCGAGCTGCAGGTCCTGCACGACGCTGGCCCGGGCCACCCCGACGACGTCGACGCTCAGCTCCAGCGCCTGGGCGGCCAGCAGCTCGACGTTCCCACCACCGGCGCCGAGCGCCACCACCCGGAAGCGGTCCGAGTTGCGCCGCACGATGTCGATGGCCTGGGTGCCGATGGAGCCGGTCGAGCCGAGCAGAACAAGGTCGCGCATGCGCCCATCTTTGCGGACGCGCGCATCCGGTGGCGCTCCTGGGTATGTGCAGGTTGTGTGGAGACGGCTGATGGTGATTTTCCGGCCCCTGCGGGGGCGGGATCTGGCGTTGCGGGCGGCGGCGGTGACCTTCTATGCCGGCATCGCGGTGGTGCCGATCTCGCTGCTGGCGATCTGGGTGACCGGGCAGGTCGCCGGGGCCGGGCGGGTGCGGCGGCTGACCGGGCACACCATCGCGGCGCTGCCGGACGCGATCGGGGCGCCGCGGGCGCTGGCCGCGCTGATCGACGCGGGCCTGCATCTCACGCCGCTGATGGCGCTGGCCAGGCTGCTGCCGGCCACGCTCTACGGGGAGGGGGTGCGGCGCGCCTTCGTCTCGCTGCGCGAGCCGGACCGCGGCGATGCCGCGGTGGGCTGGAAGGGCCGGTTGCTCTGGCTGCCGCTGCTGGCGGCGGCGCCGGCGCTGCTGCTGGCGATGTTTCTCGCGCTCCCGACGACAAGTTCCTTATGGGTACGCGGTGGATGGCACGCGGTTCTCGCGGTGGTCCTGTCCTTCCTCAGCTGCTGGCTGGTGCTCACCCCGGTGGTGATCTGGGTCTTCCGCTACGTCGCCCCCGGCCGGCCGGACCGGCTGGTCACCGTGCTGGTCGGCTCGTTCACCGCGGCCAACCTGGCCGGTTTCCTGCACGGCTTCGTGCTGTTCTGCTCGCTGCCGCTGGACCTGGGCACGCCGTTCGGCGGATTCGACCAGATCGGCGGCACGGTCGCGGTCGGGCTGTGGCTCTACCTGTTCCATGTGATCCTGCTCGCCGGGTACGCCGCGACCCGCTCGCTCTCCGCCTCCCGTTCGGCCGCGCGCGGGGCCTGAACAACTCTGCGCTACTTTTCGCATACGAAACGCTGAAGCGCCATCCCATCGACCCGCGCTACGCTCGCTCGTCATGACCCCCTTCCCCGCCCAGACCGACGTCGTGATCATCGGCTCCGGTCACAACGGCCTCGTCTCCGCGATTCTGCTGGCCCGGGCCGGGCTCGACGTCGTCGTGCTCGAGTCGGCCGGTGTGCTGGGCGGGGCGACCCGCACCGAGCACCCGTTCGCCAAGGTGCCCGGTCTCGGCCAGTCCACCGGGTCCTACCTTCTCGGCCTCATGCCGCCGGAGCTGCTGCGCACCCTCGATGTGGACATTCCGGTGCTGCGCCGGGACCCGCACTACTTCCTGCCCACCCCAGGTCCGGCCGGCTCGCCCTACCTGCTGTTCGGGCGCGACCGCGCGGACACCCGGGCGCAGATGGAGAAGTTCTTCTCGCCCCGCGACATCGCCGCCGACGAGCAGCTCGCGGTCGAGATCGCCGCGCTGCGCTCCGACCTGGCCCCGGCCTGGCTGGAGGAGCCGTCCAGCGTCGAGGCGATCGCCGACCGGCACATCCGGCCGCAGCTGCAGAGCACGTTCATCGACCTGGTGCGCGGCTCGGTCGCCGACTACCTTGCCCGGTTCGGCTTCAAGAGCGAGCTGCTGCAGAGCATGTACGCGGTGACCGACGGTCTCTCCGGCCTCAACGCCGGCCCCGACGACCCGGGCACCGGCCACAACTTCCTGGTGCACAACATGTGCCGGCTGCCCGGCGCGGACGGCACCTGGATGATCGCGCAGGGCGGGATGGGCACGGTGTCGCGCACGTTCGCCGACGCGGCCCGCGCGGCCGGCGCCCAGATCTTCACCGACGCCCGGGTCGCGGCGGTCACCGTCGACGGCGGCGCCGCCAGTGGCGTCGTGCTGGCCGACGGCCGCTCGGTGCAGGCCCGGGTGGTGCTCGGTGCGTGCGACCCCTACCAGCTGATGAGCCTGGTCCCGGACGGGGTGCTGCCGGCCGCGCTGACCACGCACATGGAGTCGGTCCGGCGGCCGGGCACCACGCTCAAGGTCAACCTGGCGCTGCGCGACCTGCCCGCCTTCTCCTGCCTGCCGGCCGGGTCACCGTCGCCGTTCGGCTCGACGATCCACCTGCTGCCGGGGTCGGCCGGGCTGTCCGGCGCCACCGACGACCGGGAGTCGCCGATGGCGGCCCTGCGGGCCATGTGGGGCGAGGTCCAGGCGGGCCGGCTGCCGGCCGAGCCGACCATCGAGTGGTACGTGCACACCACGGTCGACCCGTCGCTGCAGGACCCGGCCGGCCACCACTCGTCGGCGCTGTTCGTGCAGTCGGTGCCCTACGAGCTGGCCGGCACCACCTGGGCGGACGCGCTGCCGGGCTACGTCCAGCAGCTCCTGGCCATCTGCGATCGCTATGCGCCGGGCACGTCCGACCTGGTGGCGGACGTCATGCCGCTGACCCCGCCGGGCATCGAGGAGCACTTCGGCATCACCGGCGGGCACATCCACCACGTCGACAACACGGTGGCCTTCGACGAGCGGATGCCCTATTTCACCGGCGTGGACGGCCTCTACGCGGGCTCCGCGGGCACTCACCCGGCCGGCAGCGTCATCGGCGCGGCGGGCCACAACGTGGCCCAGCGCATCCTTGCCGACCTGGGCAAGTAGCTTTTTGGGTTGCAGCGCAACCACTCACGCAGGTCGCCCGGGTGGGTCGAGCGTTCTGGGCGCCCTGCGCCCTGCTCGGCCCGCCCGGGTCCCGGCGGGAGCGACGGTCCGTACCCACCACCCGGGCACGACCGCATTCATTTGATCTTGAAGGTTTAAGCGTTCTTCTCGGCGCGGATCTTGTGGCCCACGCTGGTGAGGCAGCGGCCGCTCGGCAGGTCGAACTTCCAGCCGTGCAGCTGGCAGGTCAGGGTGTTGCCGTCGACGATGCCGAAGCGGCTGAGGTCGGCCTTGAGGTGCGGGCAGCGGCGCTGGACGGTCCACTCGCCGAGTTGCGTGTCCTCGGACTCGACCGCCTTCTCGTGCTCGTCGTACCAGCCCTCGGCGTACTGCAGGCGCTCCTCGGAGAGGCACTTGAAGAAGGCGTAGACGAACTCGTTGTACTGACCGATGCGGGCGGCGGAGAAACGGCAGCTCAGGAACAGCGAGTTGACCCAGTCGCCCTCGTCGATGTGGATCAGGTGCTCGATCAGCGCGCGGCCGGTCTTGAAGCGGTAGCGGACCTTCTCGTCGGCGTAGGGGCGCACCTGCTTGCCGGGGAAGTCGACGACGATGCTCTCGATCACCTCGCCGCTCGTGCCGAAGCTGTCGGTGAGGTCGAAGCGGACCGGGCCGCCGACGCCCTGCGCCATGTAGATCGACTCTTCGAGCAGGGGCTCGATGCGCTTCTTGAGCTCGCCCAGCACGTCGATCTCGGGGTGCCGCCAGCTTGCCTTCTCGGCCGCGATGATCGGGGCCTTGCGCTCCCGCATCTCCTCGAGGTGCTGCTTCTTGTTCTTGAAGAACTCGGCGAGGTCGGTCGGGTGCGTCGTGGTCGCTTCTTTTTCCGACAGTTCGGTCACCGAGCCGGGCAGCAGGACGATGCCGTTCGTGCCGCCGACCTTGGCGTACTCCTCGAGGAAGACGCCCTGGTCGGGGAAGATGTTGCCCTCGTCGCCGAAGATGTCGTTGAACTGCCACAGCTCGTCGTCGAGGAAGCAGGGCGGGCCGGCGATCGGGAAGACGTGGTCGGCCTTCAGGTCGTCGATGTAGCGCCAGGTGCGGTCGAACTGGCGGTCGCGCTTCTGCTTGCCGAACGCCGTCTTGGCCGACTCGGGCAGCTCGTAGACCATCGGGTACCAGATCGCGCCGGAGAACTGCAGCATGTGCGCGTGCACGTGGCCCAGCTCGGCGAAGATGCCCAGGTCGGTGGGGCGGGCGTCGTTCTGGTTGAGCACCCGGATGCCCTCGTGCTCGATCCAGAGCGACGAGTCGCCGATCGGGCCGTCGGTCGGGCTGATCAGCGCCTGGATCATCACCTTGAGGCCGCCGTCGAGCTCGTGCACCTCGTTCGACTTCGTCTTGAAGAACTTGGTGAAGCCCAGCTCCCGCAGCTCGTCCTCGAGCTGACTGGTCGGGTACTCCGGCAGCAGGACGGTCGCCTTCTTGCTGATGTTCTCTTTCAGGTTCTTCGCGTCGAAGTGGTCCCGGTGCAGGTGGGAGACGTAGAGGTAGTCGACGTCGCCCAGTTCCTTCCAGTCCAGCAGCGAATTATCGGGAAAGGGAAACCATGAGGCGAAATATGCGGGATTGACCCACGGGTCGCACAAAATGCTGCCGGCGGACGTTTCGATCCGCATGCTGGCGTGGCCGGTGCCCGTGATCCGCACTTTCAGTTCCTCCTCGTCGTCGACCGACGGCCTCGAAGGTACCCGGTCCGGGTTGGTGGCTTGCGTGCGGAGCCGACATGCGAGACTTGACGGGTTGAGATCGCCTTCGAGGGAGGACTTTCGGCGTGTCTGCGGAACAAGACCCGGTCTACGCTCCCGACCAGCTCAAGCCGGGCAACCGGAAGATGGCCCGGCGCGGTGCCCTCGGCACGGCCGCCGCGATGCTGCTCTTCTTCTGGGGCAACCACGAAGGCAACACCGAGAACATCTACCTCTTGCTCTTCGCGGTTGGCCTGGTCGGCATCGTGATCGCCGACGCCCTGCTGCGGCGCAACGGGCTCAAGCCCAACGACCAGTAGACAGCACGGAAAAGGCCCGCTTTCGCGGGCCTTTTTCAGTTTCGGTAGCTCCTAGCGGTGCCGCAGCAGGATGTCCTTGACCTCGCGCAGGGCGGCGTCCACCTCGGCCTCGAAGTAACCGCCCGGCACCAGGCCGAACTGCAGCATGTCCAGTTCGTTCTCCGGCACCGGCATCGGGCCGCGACCGGTCATCGCCTGCAGAATCCCCTCGAACAGGCGATCCACCTGCATCGGGTCGTAGCCGCTGCCGAACCGGCGCACCTGGAACGTCCGGCGCAGCTGGTCGACCCGGTAGAGCTCGCCACCCGGCTCGCCCATCGGCGGCGGGAGCTGCGGCTGCTGACCGTAGCCGCTGCCCGTCGGGGCACCGCTCATCGGCGGACCGGACATCGGCGGAGCGCTCATCGGGGCGCCACCGTAGCCGCCACGGGGGTCGGGCTCGCCGTAACCGCCGCGCGGGTCCTCCCGCTGCGGCATCCGGATCTCGGCGGTCATGTCGGTCTTGCCGTGCCGACCGGCCTCGAAGCCGTCGAAGCCGCCGGTGTCGTAGCCGCTCGGGTCGTAGCCGGGCGGCGGGCCGGAACGCTGCGGGAGCTGCTGCTGCTGAGGCTGCTGCTGGCCGTACGGCGACTGCGCGGGCTCCTCGTAGCGGCCGTAGGGGTCGCCGGTCGGCATCTGCGGGCGCTGCTGCATCTGCTGCGGCTGCATCCGGTCGTCACGGATCGGCGGGGCGGGCAGGCGCTCGGTCGGCGGGGCCATCCGGCTCGCCATGCCACCGCCCATCCCACCGGACGGGGCGCCGCCCATGGCGGCGCTGCGGCCGGCCATGCCGCCGCCGGTGTTGATGCTGCCGGTGGTGAGGCCACCGCGGAGCGAGTCACGCATCGGGTCCGGAGCGCCGGGACGGCCGCCCCGGTCCTCGAGCTCGGCCAGCTGGCGCTCGACCCGGTCGAGGTGCAGGTCGACCTGCCACTCGTCGTAGCCGCCGAAGCGCACCCGGAAGACGACGTCGTGCACCTCCTGGGCGCCGACCGGCGCACCGACCGACTCGCCGGCCAGCGTGGCCTCGACCCGGTCCAGGAAGCTGTCGACCTCGTCGACCTTGTAGCCGCGCCGCAGCGCACGCCGCCGGAAACGCTGCCCCTGACTCGTCACAACGTCTCCCACTCCGCTCGCTGGGACCTGCGCCCAGTCACTGTGCCACCTCCGCGTCGGCCGCGCCCCCTGCGCTTGCCTCCGTGAGCTCGCCCGCAGCCAACTGGCCGCACGCGCCGTCGATCTCCCGGCCCCGGGTGTCGCGGACCGTCGTTGCCACCCCGGCCTCGCGCAGCCGGTGGACGAACTCGCGCTCGACCGGTTTCGGACTCGCATCCCACTTGCTGCCCGGTGTCGGGTTCAGCGGGATGAGATTCACATGCGCCAGCTTGCCGCGCAGCAGCCTACCGAGGAGGTCGGCACGCCAGGGCTGGTCGTTCACGTCCCTGATCAGGGCATATTCGATTGAGATCCGGCGACCGGTCCGAGCCCCGTAATCAAACGCGGCATCGAGAACCTCGGCCACCTTCCAACGCTGGTTGACGGGCACTAGCTCATCGCGCAGATCATCATCGGGGGCATGCAGGGACAGCGCAAGGGTCACGTGAAGCTCTTCCGCGATCAACCGGCGCATTGCGGGCACGAGACCCACGGTTGAGACGGTTATGTGCCGTTGCGAAAGTCCGAGGCCTTCCGGCGCCGGGGCGGTCAGCCGCCGGACGGCCTCGATCACCCGGGGGTAATTGGCCAGTGGCTCGCCCATGCCCATGAACACCACGCGGGACAGCCGCGGCGGTGAACCGGTGACCTTGCCGCTCGCGGCGACCCCGGCCAGATAGACCACCTGGTCGACGATCTCGGCGATCGAGAGGTTGCGGGTCAGGCCCTGCTGGCCGGTCGCGCAGAACGGGCAGGCCATGCCGCAGCCGGCCTGGCTGGAGACGCAGGCGGTCACCCTGTCCGGGTAGCCCATCAGCACGCTCTCGACCAGCGCGCCGTCGTGCAGCCGCCACAGCGTCTTGCGGGTCGCGCCGTCGTCGCAGGCCAGCTCCCGGACCGGGGTCAGCAGCGTGGGCAGCAGGTCGTCGGTCAGCCGGGCCCGCGAAGCGGCGGGCAGATCGGTCATCGCCTCGACGTCACGCACCAGCCGGCCGAAGTAGTGGGTGGAGATCTGCTTGGCGCGGAAGGCGGGCTCACCGAGCTCGGTGACCGCGGCCTTACGCGCAGCGAGGTCGAGGTCGGCGAGATGGCGAGGGGGCATCGACGGGCGACGCCGGGTTTGCACCGCGTCGGGCTGGTCGGGGCTGATCGGGATGACCGGAAGAATCGTCATGGCGTATCCAGTGTCCCACGCCGCGCGAGTAGGCCTGTCATAGCAGGTTCGCGGAGATGACGGCGAACAGCAGGTAGGCGGTCGGCACCGCGAACAGGATCGAATCGAGCCGGTCCATCACGCCGCCGTGGCCGGGAAGCAGGTTGCTCATGTCCTTGACGCCGAGGTCGCGCTTCAACATCGACTCGGCCAGGTCGCCGACCACCGCCACCACCGAGATGACCGCACCGAAGAGCAGGCCCCAGTAGGACGGGATGTCGAGCAGGAAGTAGAGGAGCAGCGCGCTGCCGATGGCCGAGGCGCAGATCGAGCCGGCGAAGCCCTCCCACGTCTTGCCCGGGCTGATCGACGGGGCCATCTTGTGCCGGCCGAGGAAGACCCCGGACGCGTAGCCGCCGGTGTCCGAGAGCACCACGGCGAGCAGCGTGCAGAGCACCCGCCAGCGGCCGTCGCCGTCGGCGTCCGGCTGCTGCAGGAGGATCGCGAAGCTGAGCAGGAACGGCACGTAGACCGCGACCATCAGGATCGCGGTGAAGTCCCGGCGCACCGAGCCGAACCCGTCGGCGACCCGCCACACCAGGGCGGCGAGGATCGTCACCGCCAGGCCGATGACCAGCGAGTCGGCGCCGTCGTAGTAGGCCAGGGCGGTCATCACCACGGCGCCGGCCATCAGTGGGATCAGCGGCGCCTTGGCGCCGGTCTTGCGCAGCGCGTTGGCCATCTCCCAGGCACCGGCGCAGGCGGCCACCACGATCACGCCGATGAACGCCGGCGGCCAGACCACCAGCGAGGCGAGCACCAGCAGGACCAGGCTGACGCCGACAGCGATGGCGGCGGGCAGGTTGCGGCCGGCGCGGCTCTTCGACTTGCCCGCCCGCCGCTTGCCTGGTCCTTTTTTCTCGGGCTCCGTCACATCTCCCAGATGCTCTGGTCGTGCCGCTTCGTCCGCGTGCCAGGCATGCGGCACCGACGCGTCTGTGTCGTTGCCGGATTTCTGCCCGGCACGCGGATCGAGGTAGGACATCAGACCTCGAGCAGCTCGGCTTCCTTGTGCTTGACGAGCTCGTCGACGATCGCAACGTACTTGTGCGTCGTGTCGTCGAGCTCCTTCTCGGCGCGACGGCCGTCGTCCTCGCCGGTCTCGCCGTCCTTGACCAGCTTGTCCAGCTGCTCCTTGGCGCGGCGGCGGATGTTGCGGATGGCCACCCGGCCCTCCTCCGCCTTGCCACGCGCGACCTTGATCATGTCGCGACGACGCTCCTCGGTCATCTGCGGCAGGTGGATCCGCAGCTGGGTGCCCTCGTTGTTCGGGTTGACGCCGAGGTCCGAGTCGCGGATCGCCCGCTCGATCGGGCCGAGCTGGGTCGCGTCGTAGGGCTTGACGATGACCATGCGCGGCTCCGGGACGCCGACCGAGGCCATCTGCGTCACCGGCGTGGGCGCGCCGTAGTAGTCCACCAGGATCTTGGAGAACATCGCCGGAGTGGCCCGCCCGGTGCGGATCGCGGCGAACTCCTCCTTGGCGTGCTCGACGGCACTTTCCATCTTCTCTTCGGCCTCGAAGAGGGTCTCGTCGATCACCTGCTCTTCTCGCCTCCTTGCTGTTTCAGTGGGACGGTTTGGGCTTCAGGCCGTGATCAGCGTGCCGATCTTGTCACCACTGACGGCTCGGACAATGGTGTCATCGCCCTCGGCGCCGAAGACCAGCATGGGCAGGTTGTTCTCCTCGCAGAGGCTGAACGCGGCCTGGTCGGCCACGCGCAGTCCGCGCTGGAGGATCTCCTGGTAGGTGGCGGTATCGATCTTCTGTGCGTCCGGGTCGACCCGGGGGTCGGCGGAGTAGACACCGTCGACGCCGTTCTTGCTCATCAGCACGATGTCGGCGTGGATCTCCAGCGCGCGCTGCGCGGTGACCGTGTCGGTGGAGAAATAAGGCATGCCGGCGCCGGCGCCGAAGATCACGGCGCGGCCCTTCTCGAGATGCCGGATGGCGCGCAACGGGATATACGGCTCAGCGACCTGGGCCATCGTGATCGCGGTCTGCACCCGCGTCTCGATGCCTTCCTTCTCCAGGAAGTCCTGCAGGGCGAGCGCGTTCATCACGGTGCCGAGCATGCCCATGTAGTCGGCGCGGTTCCGGTCCATGCCGCGTTTCTGCAGCTCGGCGCCGCGGAAGAAGTTACCGCCGCCGACCACGATGGCGACCTGGATGCCGCGGCGGATGACGGTGGCGATCTGCCGGGCGATGCCCTGCACGACGTCGGGGTCGACGCCGACCGCGCCGCCGCCGAACACCTCGCCGGAGAGCTTCAGCACGACCCGACGGGGCCGCAAGGACGGCGGAGTGGGATCGTCAACCGGAACTGCTTGCTCGGTCACCATCGTCATGAGACCCGCCTTCCCTTCATAGCCCAGCAGAGACCTTATGTGACGGGGAGGCCGGGCGCAGAATCGCGTTCCCGACCTCCCGTACCACTTGTGCTCGCTCTTACTCCTGGCCGACCTCGAAGCGGACGAACCGGGTGATGGTGAGCCCGGCCTCGTCGGCGATCTGCTTCACGGTCTTCTTGTTGTCGACCACGGAGGACTGCTCGAGGAGGACGTAGTCCTTGAAGAAGGAGTTCACCCGGCCCTCGACGATCTTGGGCAGAGCCTTCTCCGGCTTGCCCTCCTCCTTGGCGGTCTCCTCGGCGATGCGGCGCTCCGAATCGACGACCTCGGACGGCACCTCCTCGCGGGAGAGGAAACGCGGGCGCATGGCGGCGATCTGCATGCCGACGCCACGAGCGTCGGCGTCGGCGGCCTCGTCGCTCTTGCCCTCGTACTGCACCAGCACGCCCACCTGCGGCGGCAGGTCCTGCGCCTTGCGGTGCAGGTAGACCGCGACGGTGCCGTCGAGGTTGACGAAACGGTTCAGGACGATCTTCTCGCCGATCTTGGCCGAGTATTCCTGGATCGTGTCCGCCACCGACTTGCCGTCGGGCAGGGTGGCCACCGACAGCGCGGCCGCGTCGGCCACGTTGCTGGCCGCGCCCAGCTCGACGAGCTGCTGGCCGAGGGCCACGAAGTCGGTGGTCTTGGCGACGAAGTCGGTCTCGCAGTTGAGCTCGAGCAGCGCGTTGCCGGTGTGCGCGACGATGCCGTTGGCGGCGGTGCGGCCGGCCCGCTTGCCGACGTCCTTCGCACCCTTGATGCGAAGGAACTCGACCGACTTCTCGAAGTCGCCCTCGGACTCCTCGAGCGCCTTCTTGCAGTCCATCATGCCGGCACCGGTCAGGTCGCGGAGCTTCTTGACGTCCGCGGCGGTGTAGTTAGCCATGACTCTCTCTCGATGTCGTGTCTGGCGGCGTTCTTACTCGGCAGCTACCGGCGTGGGGAGCTCGGCGGAACCGGTGACGACCTCGTCGACGACCGGGGTCGCCTCGGCGGTCTCGACCGTGACCGGGGCAGCCTCGGCGGCAACCGCGACCGGCTCGGTGTCGGCGGCCTTCTTCTCGGCGCCCTCGTACAGGTCGCGCTCCCACTCGGGCAGCGGCTCGCCGGCGGCGACGGTGCCCGGCTCGGGCTTCTCGTCGGCGTTGCCCCGGTTACGGCCGGAGCGGGCGATGAGGCCATCCGCGACGGCGGCGGCGATGACCCGGGTCAGCAGCTCGGCCGAGCGGATCGCGTCGTCGTTGCCCGGGATCGGGAAGTCGACCTCGTCCGGGTCACAGTTGGTGTCGAGCACCGCGATGACCGGGATGCCCAGCTTGCGGGCCTCGTCGACGGCGATGTGCTCCTTCTTGGTGTCCACGACCCAGATCGCCGACGGCGTCTTGGTCATGTCCCGCAGACCGCCGAGGGTCTTGGTGAGCTTGGTCTTCTCACGGGAGAGCTGGAGGGTCTCCTTCTTGGTGTACCCGGCGGCGGTGCCGCTCAGGTCACCCAGAGCCTCGAGCTCCTTCATCCGCTGCAGCCGCTTGTAAACGGTCTGGAAGTTGGTGAGCATGCCGCCCAGCCAACGGTGGTTCACGTACGGCTGACCGACCCGGGTCGCCTGCTCGGCGATGGCCTCCTGCGCCTGCTTCTTGGTGCCGACGAAGAGGATGTGACCACCCTCGGCGACGGTGTCCCGCACGTACGCGTAGGCCTTCTCGATGTACTCGAGCGTCTGGCGCAGGTCGATGATGTAGATGCCGTTACGCTCGGTGAAGATGAAGCGCTTCATCTTCGGGTTCCAGCGGCGGGTCTGGTGCCCGAAGTGGACACCGCTCTCCAGCAGCTGACGCATGGTCACGACGGCCATGGGTGATTGCTCCCTGTTTTCCCTGGTTGTCACGCTCACCGGCGGTGTGCGTCCTGGCGCCCGGTCGTCGGCCACAGTCGGACCCGAAAGATCGAGACCAGGGAGGGCCGTCGCCGCCGGCCCCAATCAGGGGAACCGGCAGAGGGCACGCGAGGTCGACCGCACAGGGCGGTCGCCGGGCACAAGCATACGCCAAGCCGTTTCGTTACTCCGAGTGCCTCAGGCTACGGCCAATCCGGCCGCCAACAGCAAGATCAAACCGACCGGCACGTACGCCACCGGCGGCGTCAGCCAGGAGTCGCGGGTGGTGGCGCCGCCGTTCCGGGCGAGGGCGAACAGGCCGATGCCGGTGAGCGCGAACCCGAGCGTCAGCAGAACGGCCGGGACGATTCCGGCCGCGGTCGGGTCGCCGGTGAACGCCTGATCGATCAGTAGGCGGAAGACCGGGATGAACAGGACGAACATGATTATTGCCACTAGAAACGCGGAAACCGGGCGTCGTTCTTTCTGGTCCGCCGCCGCCGGCCTCGGCTCCTCCGGTGGGCGGATTGTCGGATATTCCGGCCCACGCACCGGGCGGGCATGACTGCCGGTCGTGGTGAGCGGGTCGGCCATGGCGTACGGCCCGGCCGGCGGTGCGACCGCCGGGCGCTGCTCGGGCAGGCGGAACGCCCCACTCGGGCGTTCGTGCGCGGCGTCGTGGACTCCGGAGTCGTAGGGATTGGCCTGTCCCGGATACCAGCTCGGCTGGTCCTCGGCGTAGCGGTGTCCTTCCACGATCTCGCACGTTAAGTGACCGCGGTCACGTGCGCCACTGCAGAACCCATAACAGATCAGCTCGGCTACGCAGAGGTTGTCCACAGTCGCGCTCCGTCCACAGGCCGCCATGATTTCCGCGCGCGACGGCCCCGAACGGGCCACGGTTGGCGTCCATGACGACGGAACGACGGGCGGTCGGCGCCTACGGCGAGCAGGTCGCCGCGCAGCACCTGCAGGCTTTGGGACTCGTGATCCTCTACCGGAACTGGCGCTGCTCGGCGGGCGAGGTCGACCTCGTCCTGCGCGACGGCGACGACATCGTCTTTTGCGAGGTGAAGACGCGGCGCGGCACCGCCTACGGCACCCCGGCCGAGGCCGTCGGCTACCGCAAGGTGCGCAAACTGCGCGAACTTGCCGGCCACTGGCTCGCCGAGACCGGATTGCACCCGCGAAACATCCGCTTCGACGTGGTCGAGGTGTTCCCCCAGCAGCGCGGTCCCGCCCGGGTCGAGCACATCAGCGCGGCCTTCTGATGAGCGCGGCCTTCCGATGAGCTATGCCCGCGTGCTCTGCGTCGGCCTGCTCGGCGTCACCGGCCACCTCGTCGAGGTGGAGGCCGACCTCTCCACCGGCCTGCCCATCTTCACGCTGACCGGCCTGCCCGACGCTTCCCTCAACGAGGCCCGGGACCGGGTGCGGGCGGCCGTGACGAACTCGGGTCAGACCTGGCCGAACCGCCGGATCACCATCAACCTCCTGCCCGCCGCCCTGCCCAAACGCGGCAGCAGCTTCGATCTCGCCATCGCCGCCGCCCTCCTGGCCGGCTCCGGCGAGCTGCCGTCGGCGCCGCTGGAGGGCGTCGTCGTGCTCGGCGAACTCGGCCTCGACGGCGCGGTCCGGCCGGTCCGCGGCGTGCTGCCGATGGTCGCCGCCGCGGTCCGGGCCGGCATCACCGGGGTCATCGTGCCGCTGGCCAACGCGCGCGAGGCCACCGTGGTGCCCGGGGTGACCGTCCGCGCGGTCGACTCGCTGCACCGGCTCGTCGACTTCGTTCGCGGCACCGGCCCGCTGCTCGACCCACCACCGCCGGCCCCGGCACCACCGCCGGGCGGTCCCGATCTGGCCGACGTCGCCGGTCAGGAGCTGGGGCGCTACGGCCTCGAGGTGGCCGCGGCCGGTGGGCACCACCTGGCCCTCTTCGGCGCACCGGGGGCCGGCAAGACGATGCTCGCCGAACGCCTGCCGTCGATCCTGCCCGAGCTGGACGACGACGAGGCCCTCGAAGTGACCGCCCTCCAGTCGATCGCCGGGGTGCTGCCGCCGGAGGGTGGCCTGATCCGGCGGCCACCGTTCCAGGCTCCGCACCATTCGGCGAGCATGGCCGCGCTCATCGGCGGCGGCAGCGGGCTCGCCCGCCCCGGCGCGATCTCCCTCGCCCACCGCGGAGTGCTGTTCCTCGACGAGGTCGCCGAGATGCGCGGGGCGACCCTGCAGGCGTTACGGCAGCCGCTGGAGAACGGGCGGGTGGTGCTCGGCCGGTCCCTCGGCACCACCGAGTTCCCGGCCCGCGTGCAGCTGGTGGTCGCGGCCAACCCCTGCCCCTGCGCTTCCCCGGCCGGCGATCAGGCCTGCACCTGCTCGCCCTCGGTCCGACGGCGCTACCAGGCGAAACTGTCCGGCCCGCTGCTCGACCGGATCGACATCCGGATCACCATGCACCCGCTGCGCGCGGCCCACCTGATGACCGTCGGCTCGCCCTCACCGCCGTCGGCCGTGGTGGCCGCCCGGGTCGTGCAGGCCCGCCAGGCCGCGACCGCGCGCTGGTCGGCCCGCGGCTGGCGGCTCAACGCCGAGGTGCCCGGCAAGGACCTGCGCCAGGGGCGGTGGCGCCTGCCGCCGGACGACACGGCCGACCTGCGGACGGCGCTCGACCGTGGGCTGCTGTCGGCGCGCGGCTTCGATCGAGTGATGCGGTTGGCCTGGACGATCGCCGACCTGGACGGCCTCGAACGCCCAGGCCGGGCGGAAGTCACCGAAGCGATCCAGTTACGGATGGGAGAGTCCCATGAGTACGCCGAATAGCTACCCTTCCCCTTCTGACAGCGCCTCTCCCGGCAGCTCCCCTCCCGGCAGCTCCCCTCCCGGCAGCTCCCCTCCCGGCAGTGATGCCGATCGCGCCGCTCGGACGGCGCTCACCTGGCTCGCCGAGCCCGGGAACCGGACGGTCTGGTCGATGGTCCAGTCCTACGGCGCCCCGGAGACGCTCGACCGGCTGATGCGTGGCGCCTGCCCGGAGGCGGCGTTGCAGGCGTCGGTGCTGGCCCGGATGGCCGACTTCGACCCGGAACGGCTGGCCGACGCAAATCTGCGGCGGGCCGAGCAACTCGGCGCGCGGATCGTGGTCCCCGCCGACGAGGAGTGGCCGAGCCGGGTCGACGCGCTGTCCGTCCTCGAGCTCGACCAGCCCGGGCGGCTCGGCCGGGACGTACGGCCGCCGCTGTGCGTCTGGGTGCGCGGAGCCTGGCCACTGGGTCAGGCGCTGGAGCGCTCGGTCGCGGTGGTCGGGGCGCGGGCGGCCACCGGCTACGGGAAACAGGTCACCGGCGATATCGCGTACGGGCTGGCCGAGCACGGCTGGACCGTGGTTTCCGGCGGCGCTTTCGGCATCGACGCGGCCGCCCATCGCGCCACGCTCGCCGCCGGCGGCCTGACCGTGGCCGTGCTGGCCTGCGGTGTCGACCGGCCCTATCCGGCCGGCAACGCGGCCATGTTCGATCGGATCGCCGAGACCGGCCTGCTGATCAGCGAATGGCCGCCGGACGCCGAGCCGCTCAAGCACCGCTTCCTGATCCGCAACCGGGTGATCGCGGCCGCCACGGTGGGAACGGTCGTCGTCGAGGCGGCCGCGCGCAGCGGCGCGATCCAGACGATGAACCGGGTGCTGGCGCTACGCCGCCCCGCGATGGTGGTCCCCGGCCCGGTGACCTCGGCCATGTCGGTCGGCTGCCACGAGCTGTTGCGCGCACACCCGGAGACCACCCTGGTCACCGGATTGCCGCACGTGCTGGAGACGGTCGGTCGGATGGGCGAGTACTACACGGATGCACCGCGCGGCCCCGAGCATCGCCGGGACGCCCTCGACGAGGAATCGGCCCTGGTCCTGGAGGCGGTTCCAGCCAAGGGCACGGCCACGTCCGAGGAGTTGGCCGCGCGAGCCGGCCTGGCGTTGCGCACCGTGCTGCGCCGGCTCTCCCTGCTGGAGCTGGCCGGCCTGGTGGAACGCCGGGACGACGGGTTCGCTCTGGCACGCCCCGATCCCCGCACCGATCCCCGTCCCGATCCGTCGGCACGGGAGGCGACCCGGTGAGCCGGTACGGCCCCCGGGCGCCACCCGCGATGTTCGGACTAGTCCTCGGAATCGTCCAGGTCGCGGCGATGGACTTTCATCCACCCCTCGACGTCGTCGGCCAACCACACCTTGCCCTGCGCCAGGTCGGCGAGCGGTTTGGGGAAGTCAGCTCGGCTGGTGATCTGGTACGCACGCTGCCGGCTGACCCCACCCAAGCGGATGCGGATCTCGTGCGCGCCCATGAGCCGGATCGGTTTCACTGCCACATGATCGACCGTAGGCGTGAGACTATTAGTCAATCATCAAGTTGATAGGAGACAGCTAGTCGCATGTCACCTATACTCGCCGCATGACTAGGCGCCGACAGACCGCTCGTCCGGTCCCCCTGGCCCCCACACACAGACGCGATTGGCGCACCCTGTGGCGCCGTTGCATCTGCGGTCTGACCACGCCTTGCATAGATCGATTGGTCCCTCCGAAACCCCGTCCATACCCTCCGCCGCCGACACCATCCACTGCCGACCACCGCCTGCTCCCGACCTACAGCGAGTACTTGGCAACCATCCCGTTCCCGACGTATTGCGGCTTCGCTGCCATGCGAGCCTTCCCCGGCGAAACACCCCCGCCACCCGAGCAACCCGTCCCCCAGATCCCCACTCCCGGCGCTGTTGCCGTCCCTGCCGGTCGGCAAGGCGCCAGGGGCGGCCCCGGCACCGGCCTCAGCCCCGGCGAAAGGTCCGGGGCCGCCCCCGAAACGAGTTCCTCCCGCACCACCGCTCCTGAAGACACGAAGACCGGCGAGCGCGCCGTCCGGATCGGTACGCGGGGGTCGCGAACCGATCCGGACGGGGCCTGGCGCGATCGCCCACCGACCACCCGGGCCCGCCCACCAACGACCACACATCACCCGACCCTGACCCGCCGATGACCTGACCCGCAGGGGCCCGGTCCCCCACCCACGACCAAGAGCAGCGACGAACCCGACGCCGCCCACCCCCTCTCCCTCCCGAGTGACGACCCATCGACAACGCCGGGCGCGGCCACAAGCCAAAACGTGCCCCACCAGCGCAGCCAGCCAAAGCGAACCGCGCCGGCGGGACCGCCCGACCACACATGCCGGGCTGAGTCGGCCGGCGACATAGCCAGGCCAGCCGACAACGCACGCCGGACCAACCGACCGAGCCGTCATGCCCGGCAAGCGCGGCAAAACCGCGAGACCGACCCAGCCAGAACCCACGCCCAGCCAGAACCCACGCCCAGCCAGAACCCACGCCAAGCCAGCAGGGCGGGTCGAGCCAGCACGCACGGCGGAGCCGAGCCGATAGGCGCGGCCAGCCGGTAACGCGGGTTGCGCGACTCCGAGCCGCGATCGGGCCAGCAGACAGGCGGGCCAGCAGACAGGCGGGGCGGCAGACAGGCGGGGCGGCAGACAGGCGGGGCGGCCATGCCGGAAGGCACGGCAAAGCCGACGACGCGGGCCGAGCCAGCGCGCACGGCAAAGCTGGCGACGCAGGCTGAACCGGCACGCGCGGCAACGCCGGCGATGCAGAAAAGCCGCCAGGCAATGCAAGCCGACGACGCAAAGCCGAACCGGCACCCGCCGCAAGCCGACAACACCGGCCAAGCCGTTCGGTCGGCCCGCACGGCGGGGCGACCGACACGGCAGGCCGGCCCACACGGCAGAGCGGCCCACACGGCAGAGCGGCCCACACGGCAGAGCGGCCCACACGGCAGAGCGGCCCACACGGCAGAGCGGCAAGGCGGGTCGAGATGGCGGACACGGCATGCGCGGCACGGCAGGCGGCATCGGTATGCGTGGCACTCCGACCCGGAGCGCCACAACTGCGGCTTGGCAAGCCGGTGGCGTAGGCCCCAGCCGACGCGCATGGCAAAGCCGGCGACCCGGGCCGAGCCGGCGACCCGGCCCAAGCCGGCGACCCGGCCCAAGCCGGCGAGGTAGGTCGCCTCGACAGGCACGGCAAGACCGGCCCAACCAGCGCACACGTTGAAGCCGACAAGGCGGCGTGGCCGGCCGGCAGCACCTGCCGGCGAGACCGGCCTAGCCGACTGGCACGCGGGCTGGTCCACAGAAGAACGAGTAGGCGAGCGCAGGAAAAGCGAGGGAGCGGAGCAGCAGTCAGCTACTGGGCAGAGCGGCAGTCAATGAGCGGGCGGGGACGGCGGCGGGCTAACGAGTGGGTGGCGTGGTGGGCGAGCAGGGATGCGCGGCCGGCGAGAGCGGCCGGAGTGCGAGGCCTGCTGGGCGGGTCCGGCGGGTCCGGCGGGTCCGGCGGGTCCGGCGGGTCCGGCGGGTCCGGCGGGTCCGGCGGGTCCGGCGGGTCCGG
>NZ_BOML01000003.1 GCF_016862175.1 Paractinoplanes durhamensis
CCGGCGGGTCCGGCGGGTCCGGCGGGTCCGGCGGGTCCGGCGGGTCCGGCGGGTCCGGCGGGTCCGGCGGGTCCGGCGGGTCGCTGAGGGCCGGGCGAGGCGGGGCTGGAGGCGCTTTGGGGTGTGGGGCATCAGCTTTACCGACAACTTCACCGCCGCCGAGGCCGGCGTGCGATTGGGGAACACCGATGACAACGATGGTTGACCGCACTGAGCACCTGCACGGACGCCCCGATTGGGACTGTCGGACCTGTCAGCAACCTTGGCCGTGCGCCAACGCCAAGGCCAACCTGCTGGTGGAGTTCCGCAAGTTTCCCTCGGTGTTGACCATCTATCTGTCTGCCCAAATGTATGACGCCATGGGCGACCTGACTTCGCACGGCGAACCGATGCCGACCGATCTCTACGATCGCTTCCTCACTTGGGCTCGGCACGCTTAGCTGCGATCGACGACGCCTTCGGCTGGCCGGCCCCACCGTCCATGTGGGACCGGTTACGCGCTGTCGTCGGCGAGCACAGTGGACACGTGGTGATCTGAGTGGGCTTCTGGTCTCCGCGCTCGGGAAGCTTTCGCCCTTCGAGGCGGTCACCGCAGGTCTCCCAATCTGCGGTGGAACGGGCGACGGTCGGACCGCGCACCAGGCGCTTTGGCGACCCTACGAGCGATCGATGACCGCCGCCCGCCCTGCCGCCCGATCTAGTCTGGGCCTTCTCGGTGCGGCAGTTGTATCATACCTACAGGGCTTCATACGTACAACACGATGGAGCATCGTGGCCACGTAAAGTGAGTGACATGATCGATCCTTCGGCGGACCGCGCGGTGTTCCGCCAATTGGCTGACCTGCTCCGCAATCAGATCGAGTCGGGCGAGCTCGGGCCCGGGGAGCCGCTGCCCAGCGAGCTGCGTCTGGCGCAGGAATACGGCATCAGCCGCACCACCGTGCGACAGGCCATCGGCCAGCTGCGCACCGAGGGCCTGGTCACGGTCGACCGGCCACGAGGGACATTCGTCCGCATCCCGGAGCCGACCGAGCTGGTGACGCTGGCGCGTGGGGATCGGGCCGGCGCCCGCATGCCCACCGACGCCGAGCGCCGGAAATATCGGCTGGGCGAGGGCGTGCCCGTGCTGGTCGTGACGGCCACCGACGGCACCGAGACCGTCCACCCCGCCGACCGCGTGCAGCTCACCCGCCCCTGACCGCGGGCGGTGCGAGGAGCACCGACGGGCCGAACGCTGAGTGGTCATGCCATCGACCCTAGGGCGGGGGTACGACAGAATCGGCCGCCCGCAGCGGCCACGCTCCGCCCGGAAAAACCACGCCGAAAGCCGGGCGTGGAAGTAAAACCCGGCAGCCGAACCGGCAGCCGAACCGGCAGCCGAACCGGCAGCCGAACCGGCAGCCGAACCGGGCAGCCGAACCGGCAGCCGAACCGGGCAGCTGAAACGGGCAGCCGTTCAGAAGAAGCTGTAGCGGGCGATCGCCATCGTGAAGCCTCGGCCCGACTTCTCGTCCTTGCAGGTCAAGCCGCTGCTTCCACTGCTGCAGAGCACATCGCCGGAGCGCAGCGCACTCCCGTACTCCAAGGTCTCGGTTGCGGAGCCCAGCAACGTGTCGCCGGTGCAGGTGAAACCGACTTTGCCCTCGGCGATGTAGATGCCGTTTCCCCAGTCGAACTCGCAGTCGGCGGGCTTCGTGGGCAGGTTCCACTTCTTCTGGCCGATGTCGCAGCGGACCTGCGAGGGAGTCAGCGAACAGAAGATGTTCTTCGACGGCGTCCGGAACATCGCCTCGTCGACCTCGGTGACAACGGCGGCGGAGGTGGGCGGGCCGCCGAAGCCGGCGTGGGCGGACGGTGTCGGTGACGGGTCTCCGCCGCCGACAAGACCGCAACCGGACAGGACGGCGCACAGGGCCGGCGCGGCGAGCACTCTGATCGATGCCATGGTGAGCCGCAGTTTAGAAGCGCCCGGCAAGGCGAGATGAAAGAGGCAGGACGGGCGGCGCGGGGGCTTGACGGGACGGGTCGTGAACGATGACCTTCGAAGTGATGGATACCCGCAGGATGCACGAAGAGCTGCCGGCCGGTCTGCGTGACGCCGTGGACGAGTTCGGGCGGCATCTGGCGCGCGTGGAGAACAGGTCGGAGCACACCGTCCGGGCGTACGTCGGGGATGTGGTCTCGCTCCTGCACCACGCCGCCGCAAGCGGCTGCACCCAGCCGAGGGATCTCGACATCGCCCTGCTGCGCGGCTGGCTGGCCGCGCGGATGCGGCAGGGTGCCGCCCGGACGTCGCAGGCCCGCCGGGCCGCCGCGGCCCGCACCTTCACGGCCTGGGCGCACCGCACCGAGCTCGCGCCGAGCGATCCGGGCACCCAGCTGGCCAGCCCGCGCGCGCACCGTGGGCTGCCGACGGTGCTGCGCGCCGATCAGGCGGCGAGCCTGGTCGAGCAGGAGAACGATCAACGGCAGGACCCGGAGGGCGTACGCGATCGGGCCGTCCTGGAACTTCTCTACGCGACCGGCGTACGCGTCAGTGAGCTCTGCGGTCTCGACCGTGCCGACGTGGACGACGCACGCCGGGTGGTCCGGGTCTTCGGCAAGGGCGCCAAGGAGCGGGCCGTCCCTTATGGGCTGCCGGCCCAACGGGCGCTGGACGACTGGCTGCGACACGGCCGCCCAGACCTGGCGAAGGCGAGCGAGCACAGCGGGGAAGCGCTCTTCCTGGGCATCAAGGGCGGTCGGCTGCAGCCGACCGTGGTCCGGCGGATCGTGCTGGCCGCCGCCCGCAACGCGGGACTGCCGCACACCAGCCCGCACGACCTGCGCCACTCGGCCGCCACCCACCTGCTGGACGGCGGCGCCGATCTGCGCGCGGTGCAGGACCTGCTGGGGCACGCCTCGCTGTCGAGCACCCAGATCTACACCCACGTCTCCACCGAGCGGCTCCGGGCCGCCTTCAAACAGGCCCACCCCCGCGCGTGACCCCGTACGATCGAAGGGTGAGCGCCGGAGATCCGCCCGCCCCCCTGCCGGGTGCCCGGCTCCTCTTCTCGCTGGACCCGGCCGTGTCCTATCTCAACCACGGCTCGTTCGGCGCCGTGCCGGTCGGGGTGCAGCGCGCCCAGCAGCGGCTGCGCGACGAGATCGAGGCAAATCCGCACAAGTTCTACACCCAGGGCATGCTCGACCGGGTCATCCACACCCGACGGCACATCGCCTCCTTCCTCGGTGCCGACCCGGACGGCAGTGCCCTGGTGCCGAACACGACGGCCGCGGTTTCCACGGTCCTGCAGTCGGTGCGGCTGGAGTCGGCCGACGAGGTGCTGCTCACCGATCATGGTTACGGCGCGGTCGCGCTGGCGGCGCGGCGTCAGTGCCGGCGGGCGGGGGCGACCGCGCGGACCGTCGCGCTGCCGCTGTCGGCGTCGGCCGGCGAGGTGGTCGGGCGGGTGCGGGCGGCCTTGCGGCCGGGCAAGACCAAGCTGTTGATCATCGATCAGATCGCGTCGGCCACGGCGGCGATCTTTCCGGTCCGCGAGATCGCCGCGGCCGCCCGCGAGCATGAGATCCCGGTGCTGGTCGACGCCGCGCACGTGCCGGGCATGCTGCCGGTCGACGTGTCCGACGTCGGCGCCGATTTCTGGGTGGGCAACCTGCACAAGTGGGCGTTCGCGCCGCGCGGCACGGCCCTGCTCGCGGTCGCGCCGGCCTGGCGCCGCAAGATCGAGCCGCTGATCGTGTCGTGGGAGCAGGAGCAGGGCTTTCCGATGTCGGTGGAGTACCACGGCACGGTCGACTACACGCCCTGGCTGGCCGCCCCGGCCGGACTGTTCACGCTGCGCACGCTCGGCTGGGAGGCGGTGCGGGCGCACAACGCGGCGCTGGTCGCCTACGGTCAGCGGGTGGTCGGCGCCGCCCTCGGGGTGGCGCCGGACGAGCTGCCGCAGCCGGCCGACCCGGAGGTCGCGATGCGGGTGATCCCGCTGCCGTCCGGCCTGGCGTCGACCGCGCCGGAGGCGATCGCCCTGCGCCTGCACATCTCCGACAAGCTGGCCACCGAGACCGCGGTGAACGCCTGGGGCGGCCGCGGCCTGCTCCGGCTGAGCGCCCAGGTCTACAACCGCCCGGACGAGTACGACCGCCTGGCCGAGCGCCTCCCGCCGCTGCTGGCCGGCTATCAACGCTGAACCGAACGCTGAGCACCGTCGAGGGGCAGCAGGCGGACCCGGCCGAGGCCCAGCAGCGCCAGCGGATCCAGATAGACCCGGCCGCGCAGCAGACCCCAGTGCAGGCAGGCCGTCTCGGAACAGCCGGGATGGCCGCCATCCAGCAGTCCTAGCTGATCACCAGTGGCGACCTGATCGCCGACCGCGACGCTCGCGGCCACCGGCTGGTAGGTGGTCCGCAGCCCGCCGGCGTGGGAAACGCTGACGACCCCGACCCCGGCCACCACCCCGACGAAGCTGACCCGCCCGGCACCCGCCGACCGGACGACCGCGCCCGGCGGCGCACCGAGATCAACACCGCGGTGCCCGGGCAGCCACCGCTGGGGTGGCAGGTCGAACCGCCGGGTGACCTGGGCCGGCGTGACCGGCCACGCGAACGGCGCCGGCAACGCAGCAGCGGGAGCTTCGAGAAACGTGGGCAGAAGACCCAGGACAGCAACGAAAAGAAGGGTGAAGGGCATGGCCAACACCCTGGCGGAACGTCAGGAACCTTGCCGCCGGCCCGGTGGACGGCGGCTCATTGTGGATAACTCCCCCGAACGGGGTTGATCTGCTAGCTGCCGAAGCCCGGCTCGTCCGGTAACGAGATGTCCGGCTTCTCCAGCTCCTCCACGTTCACGTCCTTGAACGTCATCACCCGAACGTTCTTGACGAACCGGGCCGGACGGTACATGTCCCACACCCAGGCGTCGTGCATCTCGACCTCGAAATACACCTCGCCGTCCGAGTTACGCACGTGCAGGTCGACCTGGTTGGCCAGGTAGAACCGGCGCTCCGTCTCCACCACGTAGGAAAACTGGCGGACGATGTCGCGGTACTCCCGGTAGAGCTGCAGCTCCATCTCGGTCTCGTACTTCTCGAGATCCTCTGCGCTCATCGATTCTCGCCCTCCATGGCCTCATCTTCCCCCACCATCGGCGACGGCTGAGGCTGGTCGCCCGACGCCACGCCGACGGTACCCTCAGCAGCGTCGTTCAGCACCGGTAGCTCGGCTGTTGATGCATCAAACAGCAGCGGCTGAGCCCCGTCAAAAGCGCTATCCACAGCGCCGTCCACAACCCCGTCGAAAAGAGTCGCGGCCGGCAGCACCGCGGGACGCCGGGCCCGGGGCGGCCGGTTGCCCCGGCCGGACGCGGCGGCCACGTTCACGTACGAGAAGCGGTGCTCGGCACACGGACCGTGCCGCAGCAGGGCGGCGCTGTGCTCGTCGGTGATGTATCCCTTATGCACGGCGAAGCCGTACCCCGGGAATCGGTCTTCCATCTCCACCATGATCCGGTCCCGGGTGACCTTGGCAAGCACGCTGGCCGCAGCCACGCAGGCGGCGACCCGATCGCCCTTCCACACGGCGAGGCCGGGCACGCCCAGGCCGTCGACCGGGAAGCCGTCGGTCAACACGTACTCCGGGGAGGTGTCCAGCGACGCGAGCGCGCGGCGCATCGCCGCGAGATTGCACACGTGCAGCCCGCGGGAATCGACCTCGGTGGCCGGGATGATCATGACGGACCAGGCGAGGGCCCGGTCGACGACCTCGGCGTAGACGCGTTCGCGGGCGGCCGGGGTCAGCAGCTTGGAGTCGGCCAGGCCGGGAACCTCGCCGCGGCGGCCCTCGGGCAGGATGGCCGCGGCCGCCACCAGCGGGCCCGCACAGGCGCCACGGCCGGCCTCGTCGGCTCCGGCCACGTTACGGAAGCCACGGCGCTGCAGCGCCCGCTCGAGGGCGTAGAGACCGCCTTCGCGGCGGACGACGGTGCGCGGGGGTGCCAGCATCAGCGGCCCGCCTCCGTCACTCGGCGGAGCAGGGTCGCCAGCGAGCCCGGGAAGATCTGCTCGTGGCTGGCCTCGATCTCGAGAGCCGACCACCACCGGTGCTCGGTGATGGTCTGCTGCTCGTTGGCGTCCATGCCGGCCGTGTCGACCTGCCACTCGCTCACCCGGAGCAGGAAGAAGTCCTGATCCTGCCGGTACTCCTGCCGGCGGAAGCTGAACTCGGTCACCTCGTGCCACACCGGCTCGCCCAGCTGGGCCGGCTCGACCCGCAGGCCGGTCTCCTCGGCGAGCTCGCGGGCGGCGCCCTCGGCGGGCGTCTCCCCGGCGTCGAGCCCGCCGCCGGGGGTGAACCACCAGCGCTCGCCGGGGCGGGCCGGATCGCCGCCGTACAGCAGCAGCGTGCGGCCCGCGGCATCGACGAGCAGCACGCGTGCGGCGCGGCGGTCGAGTACGGTCACGCGACCAAGCCTATTGCGCCCGGGATGGATCTTTCGAGCGGGTGTTTACTTCGCGGCCGCAGCGGCCGGAATGCCGTCGAAGCCCTTCGGCACGGAAAGCCAGGTGGCCCGCTTGACCGGCCAGAACACCGTGAAGGCGCGGCCGACCACGGAATCCTCGGGGATGGTCGCCTCGGTGACGTCGTTGGTCTCCTCGTAGTGCTCGAGGGAGTCGCCGGAGGCGGAGCGGTGGTCACCCATCACCCAGAGGCGATCGGCCGGCACGGTGATGTCGAACTTGCGGTCGGCGGCCGGGTCCTGGTTGCCGTCGGAGTCCTTGTAGATGTACGGCTCGTCCAGGGACTTGCCGTTGATCGTCAGGCGCTCCTGGGAATCGCAGCAGACGATGCGGTCCCCGGGCGTACCGATGATCCGCTTGATGAAGTCTTCCCCTTCGGCGCCGGACTGCCAGTCGGCGGGCGCCTTGAAGACGATGATCTCCCCGCGACGCGGATCGCGGAAGTCGTAGACGAGCTTGTTGACCAGCACCCGGTCCAGCACGTTGAGCGTGTGCTCCATCGACGGGCTCGGGATGTAGAAGGTCTGCAGGACGAACGCGCGCACCAGGACGGCGACGAGGATCGCCACACCCAGCAGGATGGGAAGCTCGCGCCAGAACGAACCACGGCGCTTTTCGGTCTGCTCGTCAATCACGAACGGAGCCTACGACGCCGTGTCGCAAACGGCAGTCCGGAACGCGCGGATAGCCCGGCACTTAACAGAAAGGGGACGATGAGCGCGTCGGTGGCCGGAGTCTCCCGCCGAACCGGCACCTGACCCTCGGCCGCAGCGGTCGGATGATCGACGGCATACGTCTTCCAGATGTCCGGCACCGAGAGGCTGGTGAACCGGCTGCTCGGCCAGACGATGACGAATGCCCGGCCGATGATGTTCTTGATCGGCACCGGCCCCTGGCAGCGGGCGTCCTGCGAGACCGCGCGATGGTCGCCCATGACGAACATCTCACCCGCTGGGATGGTGACCTCGGCGAACTTCCGGCTGGTGCACTGGGTCGGGTTCGGCGGCTGGTTGATGTCGCTGTTGTAGCCGTCGGCGATGTACGCCTCGTCGATGCCCACGCCGTTGACGGTGATCCGGCCCTGGGCGTCGCAGCAGGCGATCTTGTCACCCGGCAGCCCGATCACTCGTTTGATGAAGTCACGTTCCCCCGGACGGCTGACGCCGACGAGGTCGCCGATGGTGCGGCCGAGCTTGGCGGCGAAGCTGTTGCTGACCGGCTCGGACACCTCGGGCGCCCAGTTGTCGGTGCCGCGGAAGACCACGATCTCGCCGCGCACCGGGTCCCGCATGTCATAAATGACCTTGTTGACCAGCACACGGTCCTTGACCAGCAGAGTCTTCTCCATCGACCCACTGGGGATGTAGAACGCCTGCACCAGGAACGTGCGAATGAGCACGGCCAGACAGAACGCCACCACCAGTAGGAGCGGTAGCTCCTGCCAGAGCGGCATTTCCTTGCGCCGTGTCATCGCCCGCCGTCGCGCTGACGGTCGATAGCCCTGCATCGGTTCCACGCTTCGCATCTCCCGCCGCCGACCGGCCGAACCGCCCCGGATACAGCACTACCGCCCGAGTATCCCCTCGCGGAGACTTACGGGCGGTAGTACTGGAAGGGTTCACACTGATCCCATCCGCCACTGGCGCAAGCGTAGTTCGCCAATGAGCGAATCGATGAGTATCAGACGGTCTGCTTCTCGCGAAGCTCCTTGATCTTGGCCTTCTTGCCACGGAGCTCGCGCAGGTAGTAGAGCTTGGCGCGGCGCACGTCACCACGGGTAACGACCTCAATACGGTCGATCGCCGGGCTGTTGATCGGGTAGGTCCGCTCGACACCGACGCCGAAGCTGATCTTCCGAACCTTGAAGGTCTCCCGGAGGCCGGCCCCCTGGCGGGCGATAACCACGCCCTGGAAGACCTGGACGCGGGAACGGTTACCCTCGACGACTCGGGCGTGCACCTTGACGGTGTCGCCGGCCCGGAAGTCGGGAAGGTCGGTGCGCTGCGACTGGGCGTCGAGAGCGTCCAGCGTGTTCATCGCTGCATCCTCGTCGTACTAGGCGCATCGGAACTCGATGCGCGGATGGGTAATGCTGATCCCCCATTGACTCGGAGGATCCTCGCCTTCCCGCACGGCGTGAAGGAAAACGGCAACCGCCCTACTCTGCCACACCCGGCGGCGTGATCTGAAATCCACCGTCGTCGAGGGCTTTCCTGTCCGCTTTGTCCAGGGAAGAAGGCGGGTAGGAGGCCATCATGTCCGGCCGCCGGGCCGCGGTTCGCAGCAGCGACTGATCCCGCCGCCATCGAGCGATCCGCCCATGATCCCCGGAGCGGAGGATGTCCGGGACCTCGCGATCGCGCCACGCGGCGGGCTTGGTGTAGACCGGTGCCTCCAGCAGGCCGGCCGCGTGCGACTCCTCGGTGAGCGAGTCCGCATTGCCGAGCACCCCGGGCAGCAGCCGCGTCACGGCCTCCATGATCACGATGACCGCGACCTCGCCGCCGAACAGCACGTAGTCGCCGAGCGACACCTCACGCACCGGCATCCGCGACGCCGCATCGTCGATGACCCGCTGGTCGATCCCCTCGTAGCGCCCGCAGGCGAAGATCAGGTGATCGAGTGCGGCGAGCTCGTGCGCGTCGGCCTGGGTGAACGGCTTACCCACCGGCGACGGCACGACCAGCGTGCCGGCCCCGACGGCGTCGAGCGCCTGCCCCCACGGCTCCGGCCGCATGACCATGCCGGGCCCGCCACCGTAGGGCGTGTCGTCCACCGTCCGGTGCACGTCGGAGGTCCAGGTGCGCAGATCGTGCACTTCGAGATCGAGAATGCCGGTGCCGCGAGCCTTGCCGATCAGCGACAGCTCGAGCGGCCCGAAATAATCAGGAAAAATGGTGATTACGTCGACGCGCATGCTCAGAGGTCCAGCAGACCCTCGGGCAGGTCGACGACGATCCTGCCGCCGGCCACGTCCACGGTCGGCACCATCTGGCTGACGAACGGAATCAACGCCGTCCCGCCGCCCGACCGGTCGAGAACGATGAGATCCGACGCGGGCGCGTGATCGATCCGGGCCACCGCGCCGAGATCTTCGCCGGCGACCGAGACCACCCGCAGCCCGACCAACTCGTGGTCGTTGAACTCGTCCGGGTCCGCCGGCGACGACACCATCGAGCTGTCGACCTGCAACAGCACGCCGCGCAGCGCCTCGGCGACGTTCCGGTCGTGCACGCCCTCGAACTGGACGATCGCACGCCCCTGATGCCACCGCACGGACTCGGCCGCGAGCGATGGCGGAACCTGATAGGCGATCCCGGGAGCCGTCGCCGGCCCGCTGCTCACCCGGCGGTCCCGGGGGACCTCCGTGGTGAACACCGAACCGGCGACGAAACGCTCTTCGGGCTCGTCCGTGCGCACCGCCACCGAGACTTCGCCCCGGACACCGTGCGGCTTACCGATCTGGCCGACTACGAGCAGCATCGGTCAGTAGGCGTCGACGATGTCGACGCGGATGCCGCGCCCACCGATCGACCCGATGACCTGCCGCAGGGCCTTGGCCGTACGCCCGCCGCGCCCGATGACCGTTCCCAGGTCCTCGGGGTGCACGCGCACCTCGAGCCGCTTGCCGCGGCGCGAGTCGACCAGCCGGACCCGGACGTCGTCCGGGTTTTCGACAATGCCCTTGACGAGGTGCTCCAGCGCAGGCCGGAGCGCCCCGTCAGTTCGCGCCGGCGCCGGCAACGGTCGTTCCCTCAGTCTGGGCAGCGCCGGCACCGGCGGGGTCCTCTGCGGTCTCCGCGGCGGCCTTCGGCTCGTCGGCCTTCGGCTCCTCAGCCTTCGGCTCGGCGGCCTTCTCAGCCTTCGGCTCGGCCTTGGCCGACTTCTTCGGCGTGGCCGGCTTGGTGTCGGCAACACCGGCGGCGGCCTTCGACTCGGCCTCGTAAACCTCGGTGCGGGACTTCTTGGGCTCGGCCATCAGCAGCGGCGGCGGAGCCGGCAGGCCCTTGAACTGCTGCCAGTCGCCCGTCTTCTCCAGGATGCGCTGCACGGCCTCGCTCGGCTGCGCGCCGACGGAGAGCCAATACTGAACGCGCTCCGACTTCACCTGGATGATCGACGGGTGTTCCTTCGGCTGGTAGATGCCGACGTACTCGATGGCGCGGCCGTCGCGCTTGGTGCGCGAGTCGGCGACGACGATGCGGTACTGCGGGTTGCGGATCTTGCCCATCCGCAGGAGCCGGATCTTTACGGCCACGGTTCTCTTCGCTCCTGAATGACTGCGTGCGTGAGGTTGAGCCGACGGCGCCCACGTGGGGATGCGGGACCGATGCCTCAGGGACTGGCAACGCGCTCAGAGTTAGAGGGCGCCTCACGCGTGCCGAATACCAGCCGCCCATTCTGCCAGACCGCCGTTGCTCACGGCCAACCGGGCGGAAGATCCGGACAAAACGAAACTTCAAGATGTCGCACCTGGGTGGTGGGTGCGGACCGTCGCTCCCGCCGAGGACAGGCCGGGGCCCAGCAGAGCTGGCCCTGGCCTTTCATTCTGCGTGCGTGGGAAACCCCTACGACCGCGCCGCCAGCGGCCGGTCCCAGCCCGCGGGCAGATCGGCCGGGGTCGGCCAGGACGGGTCCGGCTGGAAATCCGTCCACGTCCCGTCGAACGGGAACTCGGCCGCCTCGATCAGCTTGATCACCTGCCGGCCCTCGGCCCAGACCGCGGCCTCGTCCGGCACCCAGTAGTCATCGGGGAGGGCAAGCCGCTCGGCGAACTCGTCCTCGTCCTTCCAGGCCCAGGTCAGGTCGGGGGTGGCGACGATGTCGAGGTCCTGGTCGATCACGTCGATGCCGGCCACGTCGCCGTCGTCCCAGCGGACCGCGGACTCCTCGAGGTTGACGTAGTAGTTCTTGAAGTCGCCCTCGTCGGTGCGGAAGAACCAGACCGAATGGTCCGCGCCGACCGGGAAGAACCGCAGCACCCCGGGCCCCTGCCAGGTGGCCGGGCGCAACTCGTACTGCTGCGTGGCCCACTCGGCGAACGGCATGTCGCGGGGGCCGCGGCCGTCGGTGGACCGCTCGACCGCGATGGTCGAACCCCGGGCCAGCCAGACGAGCAGGCCTCGCTCGTCGTCGGAGATCACCCGGGACGGATGCACGAAGGCGATCCGTCCCCGGTGGGTGTCCCGATGCAGAATCAGTCGGCCAGGGGCGAACGTCACGTCGGTAAAGTCTGCCTCAGTAGGAGCGGGCCAGGTAGGCGATCAAGTTCGGTTCGTCGTCGGAGTCGGGCATCGCGCCGTCCTCGCGGGTCAGGCAGCGGACCGTGACGGCCTTGCCGTTCGCTTCCTTCTCGCCGCCGTCGCCGACCGCCGCCCACGGCACCCGGGCCCACCCGGTCTGCGCGACCTCGATGGCCTCGCCCAGCGTCTTCACGTCGACCGTGCGCTCGGCGCGGAACGCCAGCGCGTCGTCGTAGAGCCGCTGCTGGTCGGCCTTCAGCGCGCTGGTCACGGCGCCCACGATGTCACCCAGCGGGGTCGGCGTCTTGCTGCCGTCGATCCGGCGGGCGATCGTCACGTTGCCGACCGCCAGGTCACGGGGGCCGACCTCGATGCGGATCGGGATGCCCTGCAACTCGGCGTCGACCGCCCGGCGGCCGAACGGGATGTCGGCGCGGTCGTCCAGCTTCACCCGTACACCGGCCGCCTTCAGCTCGTCCCGCAGCTTCGCTGCGGCCTCCACCACGCCCTCGCCGGCCTTCACCACCATGACCTGCACCTGGATCGGCGCCAGCCGCGGCGGCAGCCGCAGGCCGTTGTCGTCGCCGTGCACCATGATCAGGCCGCCCATCATCCGGGTCGACGTGCCCCAGGAGGTGGTCCAGGCGTGCTCGACGGTGCCGGACGCCGACGAGTAGGTGATGTCGAACGCCTTCGCGAAGTTCTGCCCGAGCTCGTGCGACGTGCCCATCTGCAGTGCCTTGGCGTCGCCCATCATGGCCTCGACGGTCATCGTGTTGGTGGCGCCGGCGAAGCGCTCGCCCTTGGTCTTGCGGCCCGGGATGACCGGCACGGCCAGGATCTCCTCCATGAACGCCTGGTAGACGTTCTTGTGGATGTCCCGGGCGTGCTCGCGGGCGTCGGCCTCGGTGGCGTGCGCGGTGTGCCCCTCCTGCCAGAGGAACTCGGTGGTGCGCAGGAACGTGCGCGGGCGCAGCTCCCAGCGCACGACGTTGGCCCACTGGTTGAGCAGCAGCGGCAGGTCGCGGTAGGAGTCGACCCACTTGGCCATGAACTCGCCGATGACCGTCTCGCTGGTCGGGCGCACCACCAGCGGCTCGGCGAGCTGCTTGCCGCCGGCGTGGGTGACCACGGCCAGCTCGGGCGAGAAGCCGTCCACGTGGTCGGCCTCGCGGCGCAGGTAGCTCTCCGGGATGAACAGCGGGAAGTAGGCGTTCTGCACGCCGGCTTCCTTGATCCGGGCGTCCATGTCGGCCTGCATGTGCTCCCAGATCGCATAGCCGACCGGGCGGATCACCATCGTGCCGCGCACCGGGCCGTTGTCGGCCAGCTGAGCCTTGGCGATGAGGTCCTGGTACCAGCGGGGGAAGTCTTCCGCACGAGGTGTGAGCACGCGAGCCATGAGGGTGCATCCTAGTCGCGCCCTTCCTGCAACCCGTTCGGTGGGCAGGCCGTGTCCATTGGCGAAGGGGCGGTGACGGATGGACTTCGACTCGTTCTACCGGGACACCTCCCGGCGCCTGCTGCGATACGCGTACGGGCTGACCGGGGATCCGGGCGAGGCGCAGGACCTCGTGCAGGAGGCGTACGCGCGGGCGTGGCAGCGATGGCGGCGGCTGGTCGACTACGACGAGCCGGAGGCCTGGCTGCGCCTGGTCGTGAACCGGCTGGCCACCGATCATTGGCGGCGTCTCGGGGTGCGCCGGTCCCGTCCGGCGGACCGGCCGGCGCCGATCGACCCGCCGTCCGAGGACGTCGTGCTGCTGGTCACCGCCATGCGCACGCTGCCGGCCGCGCATCGCCGGGCGCTCGCGCTGCACTACCTGCTGGACCGGTCGGTGGCCGAGATCGCCGCCGAGACCGGCGCATCCACCGGAACGGTGAAGTCCTGGCTGTCCCGCGGCCGGGCGGGTCTCGCGGCCGCGCTCGGCTCCCCCGCCGGTGTCCCGGAAGGAGCGGACCGTGCCCGCTGATCTCGACGACCTGTTCGACGCGCTCGGGCGCAGCGCCGACGCGCTCCCCCTGGCCGGCGCGGCCGACGCGAAACGGCGCGGCCGGCAGCGCACCTGGACCCAGGCCGCGGTGGCCGCGGCCGCCGCGGTGGTGCTGGTCGTGGCCGGCGTCGGCTTCGCCCTGCGCGACCCGCACCCGCGCGCGTCCCGCCCGGCGTCCACCCCGACCCCCACCGTGTTCACCACCGGTGTGCCGATCGTCGGCACGGTGTCGCTCGGCACCCGCAATATCGCCACCGGGCTGACCGCCCAGGACGGCGAGCGCGCGTATGCGGCGTGGGTGAGCCAGGACGACAACAAGCAATGGGTGATCGCCGCCGACCTCGCCTCCGGCGCCGAGTCCTGGCCGGCCCACGAGATCGCCGACCCGGACCGGTCGATCGAGCAGATCGTGGTCGTCCCGGAGGCGGTCCTGGTCGTCACGGTGACCCACAGCGGAGCGACCCCGGAGCGCGCCCTGTACGCGTTCGACCCGGCCGGCGGCGTGCCGCTGTGGAACGGCTACGTGATGGCCGGCGACTCGGTCGTCTTCACCCACCGGATGCTGGTGCGGTCGTCCCGCTCGGACGGCGCCGTCGAGGGACTCGACTGGCGCACCGGTGAGCGCCGGTGGGTGGTCCCGATGGAGGACGACCGGCCGGCCCGCACGATCGGCATGCGGACGGCCGCCGACGAGGAGCGGATCGACCGGGCCGGAGCGCGTCCCGACCTCACCGACGGCCGGGTCGTCGTGATCACGGTGGCCGGGAAGGTGCGGGTACTCGACGCCGCCACCGGCACCGCGGGCGCGGCCGCGTCGGTGCCGGTCGGCTCGGGCGACACCATGGTCGCCTACGAGGGCCGGCTGTTCAGCCACGACGAGGCCGACGACAACGGCGGGCCGCACCACATCCGGGCCACCGATCTGACCGGGGTCGGCGGGTCGGCGATCCTCGGCACCGTGCCGGACCGCTTCCTCAGCATGGCGGGCTGCGGCCCGGACCGGGTCTGCGTGGTCACCGCCCGCAAGCCGCGGTACTCCTCGACGGTGCTGACCGCGTTCGACGCGGCCAAGCGCAAGCTGCTCTGGGAGGCCCCCGACGAGTTCGGCGGCTCCGAGATCTCGTCGGCCCGCGGCCGGGTCTGGCTGGACGCGGCGGACGGCCCGGCCGCCCTGTACGACACCGACGGCACCCAGATCCTCACGGCCACGCTGTCGGCGGGCTGGCTGGACGCCGGCACGCTGCTCATCTACGCGCCGGACGGCACCGGCCGATGGTCCCGATGGTCGATCGCCAACCGCAAGATCACGCCGTTGGGGGCGCCGCCCGGCAAAATGCTCGGCTTCTGCGCCTCGACGAGCTCGAGGCTGGCCTGCCCCGGCGAGGACGGCCTGCGGATCTGGGCGGTCGGCTAGCCCATCCGAAGATCGGGCCGGCTACTTGATCACTCGGCCGCGTAGGACGATCCGCTGCGGGGCCCGCACCACGCGGAGATCGACTCGGGGGTCGGCCTCGTAGACCACCAGGTCCGCGAGGCCGCCCTCGACCAGCCCCGGAAAGCCCAGCCATTCGCGCGCTTTCCAGGAGGCGGACGCGATGATGTCGGCGGCCGGGATCCCGGCCTCCTCCATGATCAGCATCTCCTCGGCGGCCAGCCCGTGCCGGATCCCGCCACCGGCGTCGGTCCCGATGTAGATCGGCACCCCGGCGTCGTGAGCGGCCCGAACCACACTCGGGAACCGATCCCGCAGCGCGATCATGTGATCGGCGTACCCGGCGAATTTCTCCCGGGCTTGATCGGCGATGGTCCCGAAGGTCCGAATGTTGATCATCGTCGGCACGAGCGCGGTCCCCCGCCGGGCCATCTCGTCGATGAGGTCGAGCGACAGCCCCGTCCCGTGCTCGACGGAGTCCACCCCCGCCTTGACCATGATCTCCACGCCCTCTTCGGAGAAGGTGTGCACGGCAGCCCGGGCCCCGGCGGCATGCGCGGCCTCGACGGCGGCGGTCATGGTCGCGGCATCCCAGGAGGGCGCGAGGTCACCGACCGCCCGGTCGATCCAGTCCCCCACGAGCTTGACCCACCCGGTCCCGGCCTTGGCCTGCGCGGTGACGGTGGCCGCAACGTCCTCGGCCGCGACCTCGATCCCGATGTCCCGCAGATAGCGCCGCGGCGGCGCCACATGCCGCCCGGCCCGGACGAGCCGCGGAATCCCGGCTTCGTCATCGAGCTCGGGATAGGGAAAGGGCGACCCGGCATCCCGAAGCGCCAGCACCCCGGCGTCCCGATCGGTGACCGCAAGCTCCCGAGCTTGATCAACGCTGGTGATCGCCTTGGCGCCATAGGCGATCCCAAGATGGCAGTGCGCATCGACAAGCCCCGGAACGACGAACCCACCGTCACTGATCGTCTCAGCCTCAGCAACAGACTCGAACGTGACCCGATCCCCCACAAGCCAGAGATCCCGAACGTCACCCTCAGGCAGAACCGCCCCACGCACATGCAACGCCATGAGTACTTCCTACCCGATCAAAGCGTCAGCCTCTGGGCCGGATCCGTTCCCAACGTTTCCTCCACCTGGTTGTCAATGCCGGAAGATCGATGGTCACCGGATACGGCTCCGTCGTCGTGAACACATCGTGGGTCGACTCGACCACGTCGAAGCGCCCCTTCCCATCCGGGCGCAGGACCATCAGCGTGAATCCAGCCGGCTCCGAACGATCCAGGAGCCAATAGTGGGGCACGCCTGCGCGGCCATAGACCGTCTCTTTGACGAACAGGTCCCGGACGTTCCAATCAGGCGGGACCACCTCGAACACGAGCACCGCGTCTGCGATAGGAACCGGGCTGCGATCACTGTGGTCCGTCTTGAGAACCACCACATCGGGACATGGCCGACTCCGGGCATCGACCTCGAGCGAGATCCGATGCACGGCAAGAAGGTCCGGCGGGCACTCCGCATCGAGCGCCTTACACACGTCCACCAGGGGAAACTGATAGACGGCCGGGCGGTCGAGAAGCGCCAGCCAGCCGTCGATCAGCTCATAGCGGGGGTATTCAGGGAGCTCTTTCCAACGGTCCACAGTCCAGCCGCCGGTCAGCAGAAGATCCGCCTGAGTAGCAGTCATGAGTCCACTGTACTCACGACTACTAGTCTCCGGAACACCTGTCGCGAAGGCGCGTCAGCGCAGGCAGATCGATGGTCACCGGATAGGGGACGTCGGTCGCGAACAGCTTGCTGGCGGTCGCGACCACGTCATAAGCGCCGCCCTCGCCCGGTCGAAACTCGGTGAGCACGACACCGTCGGCATCTCCGGGATTCAGGACCCAGTAGCTCTTCACACCCGCGGCGGCGTAGGTCTCGACCTTCGCCTTCATGTCACGGGCATGCGAGGTCGGCGAGACGATCTCGATCGCGAGCAACGCGCTCTTGATCGGGACGGGGCTCTTGGTCAGGTCGCGCTCAGGGATGACCACGACATCGGGCCGCAGCTCACTGCGGCGGTCGACGCTCAAGGACATGTCAGGCACCGGCGCATACCCAGGTGGGCAGCCGGGACGCAGCGCCAAGACGAGCTCGACGCCCAGGATCTGGTGGATTCCGGGCGGGGACGGCAAGACAAGCCTTCCGTCGATCAACTCGTAACGAAGATCCTTCGGAAGGCTCGCCAGGTCGTCGACGGTCCAGTCCTGCTTTTCATCCAGCAGGCTCGGCAGCTGTAGGGCCGCGGTCATCGGGACCTCCTCGGGGGATGTCACGAGACTACATTACCTACGACTAGGTTCGCCACCCCGCTCATTTCTTGTCGTCGTCGTCCTTGGGGGGCTTCATCAGCTTGTTGAAGTCGAGGTTGGGGAGCTTGAAGCCGCCGGCTCCGCCGCCGCCGCCCAGGGTGTTCGGGTCGAGGCCCGGCGGGAGCTGGGGCATGCCGGCCGGAAAACCGGGGGGCAGGGCGCCGCCGCCGGCGCGGGGGCGGGTGTTGCCGCCCTTCGTGCCCTTGCGCTTGTTCTTCGGGCTCTTCGTGGCCTTTCGGCGCGCGCCGGGCAGGCCCATCATGCCGGTCATCTGCTTCATCATCTTCTGCGCGTCGGCGAAGCGGTTGAGCAGCTGGTTGACGTCCATCACGGTCACGCCGGAGCCGTTCGCGATGCGGGCGCGGCGGGAGCCGTTGAGGATCTTCGGGTTGGTGCGCTCGCCCGGGGTCATCGAGCGGATGATCGCGGTGACCCGGTCGAAGTGCGAGTCGTCGAGGTCGTCGAGCTGGGCCTTCATCTGGCCCATGCCGGGCATCATGCCGAGGATGTTGGCGATCGGGCCCATCTTGCGGACCGCGATCAGCTGGTCGAGGAAGTCCTCCAGGGTGAACTGCTCGCCACCGAGCAGCTTGGAGGTCATCTTCTCTTTCTGGTCCTCGTCGAAGGCCTGCTCGGCCTGCTCGATGAGGGTCAGAACGTCGCCCATGCCGAGGATCCGGCTGGCCATCCGGTCGGGGTGGAAGAGGTCGAAATCTTCCAGCTTCTCGCCGGTGGACGCGAACAGGATCGGCTGGCCGGTGACGTGCCGGACGGAGAGGGCGGCACCACCGCGGGCGTCGCCGTCGAGCTTGGAGAGGACCACGCCGGTGATGCCGACGCCGTCGCGGAACGCCTCGGCGGTCTGCACCGCGTCCTGGCCGACCATCGCGTCGATGACGAAGATGACCTCGTCGGGGCCGACCGCGTCGCGGATGTCGCGGGCCTGCTGCATCATCTCGGCGTCGATGCCGAGGCGGCCGGCGGTGTCGACGATGACGATGTCCTTCGCCGTCCGCTTGGCGTGCTCGATCGAGTCCTTCGCGACCTGGACCGGGTCGCCGACGCCGTTGCCGGGCTGCGGGGCGTAGACGTCCACCCCGGCCCGGCCGGCCAGAACCTGCAGCTGGTTGACCGCGTTGGGGCGCTGGAGGTCGGCGGCGACCAGCAGCGGCTGGTGACCCTGGCCCTTGAGCCAGCGGGACAGCTTGCCGGCCAGCGTGGTCTTACCGGAACCCTGGAGGCCGGCCAGCATGATCACGGTGGGCGGCGTCTTGGCGAACTGCAGACGCCGGCCCTCGCCGCCGAGGACGTTGATGAGCTCCTCGTGGACGATCTTGATGATCTGCTGGGCGGGGTTGAGCGCCTGGGAGACCTCGGCGCCGCGGGCCCGCTCCTTCAGGTTGAAGACGAAGGCCTTGACCACGGGCAGCGCGACATCCGCCTCCAGCAGCGCGAGGCGGATCTCGCGCGCGGTGGCGTCGATGTCGGCATCGGTGAGCCGGCCCTTGCTCCGCAGCTTGTCGAAGATTCCGGACAGGCGGCCACTGAGAGTGTCAAACACGGCAAGGCATTCCTTTGGTCAACTCTGTCCGTTGGTCAGAAGAGGTGAGGCGATGACCGCAAGCCTAGCCGCCCGCGTTCCGCCTTACCGGTTGCGCATCCGGTACGTCTTCTGAGCCGCCTCGATGCGCTGCTGGGTGCGCGTGCCGGGCGCAAGCGACTTCTTCGCCTTGCCGTAGAGGTAGACGCCGCCCACCACGGCCAGCGCGACCAGGATCAGGTAGAACAGCGGCCCGATGATGGCGTGCACCACCCAGCCGACCACGACCACCGCTCCGACCAGAGCGAGCAGAAACGCGATTGCCTTGCCCATCGGGTCCTCCCCCGGGTGAAGCGACGACCTTTCGTCGAAGCGTCGGCCTCCACGATGCCTCAATGAAGCAAGTGTGCCCATCGGCCGTATCCCTGAGCGCACCCGTAAGGGTCGGTCCCACCCGTTTTGCCACGCCACAGTAGTCAAATCACGTATACCGGCGATATCAGGCGTCACACGGCGCAATCCACAACCGTGCATCCATGGCGAAACGGGACAAGTGTCCGCACCGATATCGACCGCAACCTGGAGTCCGGGGCCGCCGTTGAGGGTCAGTGACCGCGACGGCCGGATCCACCGGCGGTCGCATCGACGGACTCCCGGCGGAAGGACGACGGCGTGCCTATACGACGGATCCTGCGACACACGCCCTGGCCGGTCCGGCGCCGGGTGCTGGCCGGCGTGCAGCACAAGCTGCTGCAGTACGTGCCGGCCGAGCGCCGCCTGGCCGCCGCCCGGCGGGTGGTTCCGCTGGCCGGTGCGCCCGCGCGACGGCGGGTGGCGGCGCGAGTCACCGAACGGGCCACCCCGGCGGGCGTACGGCGGGAGAACCTCGACCGCGTGGTGACCGCGCTCGAGACGGCGGGTATCGACTGGTTCCGGGTCCCGGTCCATTCGGTGACCGGGTCGGCGGTGGCCGTACCGGAAAAGGACCGGAACCGGGTGATCAGCCTGCTCGAGACGCTGAGCGCGAGTGCCGCCGGGATGTTGGAGGTCGTCGGGCCGAAGGGCCGGTACGGGCGGCGTGGGCGCCGGACGGCGACCGTGCTGAGGCTGAGCCGCCCGGTGACCGACCCGGGCGGAAGCCTGGTGTTCGGGCCGGAGTACGGCTGCGAGATCGAGTTCTGGCGCGAGGTGAACGGCAACCTGGTCGGGCCGCGCAGCAATCCGGTCGCCGACGTGGTGCCGGCCGACGAGCCGGTGGCCGAGGCCAGCGAGCACGTGTACGGCTCGTTCAGCGCGCCGAGCGACCCGGCCTCCTACCGCACCCGCGAGATCTTCACGATGGTCAGCCCGGACCGGGTCGCGTTCCCGATCGACGTGGTCTACACGTGGGTGGACGGCGGCGACCCGGAGTGGCGGGAGAACAAGGCCCGGGCGATCGGCGAGAACGACTGGGTCGCCGAGGTGAGCGGGCTGGCCTGCAACGACTCGCGGTACGCGTCCCGCGACGAACTGCGCTACTCGCTGCGCGCGCTGCACGCGTTCGCGCCGTGGGTCCGGCACATCTTCCTGGTCACCGCCGACCAGGTGCCGGCCTGGCTGGACACCACCCGGCCGGATCTGACCGTGGTGAGCCACCGGGAGATCTTCGGCGACACCGGCCGGCTGCCGACCTTCAACTCGCAGGCCATCGAGTCCCGGCTGCACCGCATCCCGGGGCTGGCCGAGCACTTCCTCTACCTGAACGACGACGTCTTCCTGGCCCGGCCGGTGCCGCCGGAGATGTTCTTCACCCCGGGCGGGCTGACCCGGTTCTTCCCGTCCACGGCGCTTGTCGACTCGGCGCCGCGGCGGGACGACGACCCGCCGGCCAACTCGGCCGGGAAGAACAACCGGCGGCTGATCCAGCAGGCGTTCGGCCGGGTGCTGACCCGGAAGATGAAGCACACCCCGCACCCGTCGCGGCGCAGTGTGCTGGCCGAGATCGAGCTGCGCTTCGCCGAGCAGGTGACGGCGACCGCCGCGCACCCGTTCCGGCACCCGGAGGACGTCTCGCTGCTGTCGTCGCTGCAGCAGTACTACAGCTACCTGACCGGGCGGGCCGCCCCCGGCGAGATCAAGTACATGTACACCGACCTGGCCGACGCGGGGACACCGATGCGGCTGGCCCGGGTGCTGCACGACCGGCACCTGGACGCGTTCTGCCTGAACGACACGGACTCGACCGCCGAGTCGGCGGCCGAGCAGGCCGCCCTGCTGGGTGAGTTCCTGCCGGCCTATCTGCCGTTCCCGTCGCCGTACGAGCTGGCCACCCCGCGCGCGGCCACGGCCCGGCTGGAGTTGCCGCGTACGCCGGTGGTCGCCCGCCAGACCTCGCGCGCGGCCCAAGCCCCCGAGATGGTCCAGCCGCACCCGGACATCGCCCTGCCGGCCCAGCCCACGCCGCCGTCCGCGTCGGATTCCTCCGTCGCCTGAGACCACAACCGCAAAACCCGCTGGCTGACGCCGGCCCCAGATAGGGGGAAATTTCGTGACTTACGATGTTGTTGTGCTCGGGCTCGGGTACGTCGGGCTTCCGCTCGCCCAGCAAGCTACCCGCGCCGGCATGACCGTGCTCGGCTTCGACGTCAAGCAAAGTGTCGTCGACTCGCTCGCCGCCGGCCGGTCGCACGTCGACGATCTCAGCGACGCCGACGTGACCGAGATGCTGGCCGGCGGCTTCCGCACCACCACCGACGAGACCCTCATCGCCCGAGCGGACACCGCGGTCATCTGCGTGCCCACCCCGCTCGCCGAGGGCGACGGCCCCGACCTGCGCGCGGTCGTCGGCGCGACCGAGGCGATCGGCCGCAACCTGCGCCCGGGCATGCTGGTCGTGCTCGAGTCGACCACCTATCCGGGCACCACCGACGAGGTGGTCCGGCCGCTGCTGGAGAAGCTCTCCGGGCTGACCGCCGGCATCGACTTCCACCTGGCGTTCTCCCCGGAGCGGATCGACCCGGGCAACGAGCGGTTCGGCGCCCGCAACACCCCCAAGGTGGTCGGCGGCTACACCACCGGGTGCGCCGACCGGGTGACCGCGTTCTACGGCCGGTTCGTCGACACCGTGGTGCGCACCAAGGGCACCCGGGAGGCGGAGACCGCGAAGCTGCTGGAGAACACCTACCGGCACGTGAACATCGCACTGGTCAACGAGATGGCCCGGTTCTGCCACGAGCTGGACATCGATCTGTGGGACGTGATCCAGGCGGCCGCGACGAAGCCGTTCGGGTTCCAGGCCTTCTACCCCGGCCCGGGCGTCGGCGGCCACTGCATCCCGATCGACCCGAACTACCTGTCGCACAACGTACGCAGCAAGCTGGGCTATCCGTTCCGCTTCGTCGAGCTGGCCCAGGAGATCAACGCGACGATGCCGGACTACGTGGCCCGGCGGGCGCAGAACCTGCTGAACGTCGACGGGCAGGCGGTGCACGGCGCGACGATCCTGCTGCTCGGGGTCACCTACAAGGCGAACATCGCCGACCAGCGGGAGTCGCCGGCCACGCCGCTGGCCCGCCAGCTGGCGTCGCTGGGCGCGACCGTGCTCTACCACGACCCGCACGTGCCGTCGTGGCGCGTGGGCGACGTCGAGCTGTCCCGCATCGACGATCTGGAGGGCGCCGCCGCGTCCGCCGACCTGGTGATCCTGGTGCAGCACCACCGGGAGTACGACGCGGACCACCTGGCCGGCGTGGCGAAGCGCTTCTTCGACACCCGCGGCGTGACCACGGTCCGCGAGGCCCACCGCCTCTGAGGTTCGATCGGCACGAGGGGGCCCGGTCCGGGCCCCCTGTTAGGTTGTCCGGAACGTCCAGCGCGAGTTGAGGGTGTAGTTCAGGACCGGGATGGCGACCAGCGTCACCGCCTGGACCGCCACGAACGGCGCGTGCAGCACCTCGGTGCCGAGCCAGAGCACCACCGTGTTGAGCGTGAAAGCCGCGAGGGTCACGGTGAGGAATTTGCTGCCGGCCACGGCATGGCCGGCCTCCGACCGGAAGACCCAGGCATGTTGCAGGCCGTACGAGACCAGGATGCTCGCCACGAACCCGGCCGTCGACGCCACGACGGGCCGGACCCCCGCCGAGTTGAGCAGCAGCCCCACCCCGAAGTGGGTGGCCGCGCTGGCCCCGCCACTGAGCGCGTACCGGAACAACCGGCCGAGATCAGCGCTCGGCATGCTCGACCCGCACCAGCTGCTCGGGAACGGGCGTCGTGGCCGACTGCGCCGACTTCTCCTGCACCAGGTAGCGCGGCCGGCCGCGGACCTCCTCGTGGATCCGGGCCAGGTACTCCCCGATCACGCCCAGCCCGAGCAGGATGAACGTCCCCATCACCAGCAGCAGCAGGATGACCGTCGGGAAGCCGGCCACCGAACCGCCGCGCAGCCAGCGGACCAGCGTCTGCGCGCCGAGCAGCACCGAGAACGCGGCGAACGCGAGGCCGACCAGGGTGACCAGGTGCAGTGGCGCCGAGGTGAACGAGGTGAGCCCGTTGACGGCCAGCCGGAACAGCGAGCGGAACGTCCAGCGGGACGCGCCACCCTCGCGGTGGTCGATGTCCACCTCGATGATGCTGCGCCGGAAGCCGATCCAGCTGCTGGTGCCGCGGAAGAACGACGAGTGCTCGGGCATCTTCAGCAGCGCGTCCAGCGCGGAGCGGCTGAGCAGCCGGTAGTCGGTCGCGTTGACCAGGTCGACCTTGGTGAGGCCGGTGAACGCCCGGTTGAACAGCTTGCCGCCGAGCCGCCCGATCAGGCCCTGGCCGGTGCGGTTGCGCTTGACCGCCTCGACCACGTGCGCGCCGTCCCGCCAGCGCTGCACCATGGCCGGGATGGCCGACGGCGGATGCTGCAGGTCGGAGTCGATGACCACGACCGCGTCGCCGGCCGCGTGCTCGAGTCCGGCCAGGACGGCCGGCTCCTTGCCGAAGTTGCGGGACAGCTGGACGCCGCGCACCCGCTCGTCGGCGAGGGCGTGCTGGACGATCCGGTCCCAGGAGTCGTCGGACGAGCCGTCGTCGACCAGGACCAGCTCGTAGCGCAGGCCGGCGTCGCCGAGCACGTCGGACAGCCGGCGCACGAACCGGTCGACGCCCGGCCCCTCGTTGAAGATCGGTGCGACCACCGACACGAGCGCGCTCATCGCGGTGCCGTGCTGCAGAAGCGGCGGCCGGCCAGCTGGACCGTGGCCCGGTTGAGACTCACGTCGAAGCGCCTCACTTCTCGCTGGTTGACGGTCTGACTACGGCTGTTGTGGGCGGACGTCTGCCGGAACGCGGCGCGCAGGGCGCAGCGGCGGGCGTCGCCGGCCGGCGTCGGGTCGAAGTCGGCGACCTCCTGCGCGATCCGGTCGTGCAGGAAGGGCCACTGGCCGCGGTCGGCCCGGTCCCGGAAGTCCTTGTTGGCCGCGGTGGAGACGGTGCCGGCGAGCACCAGCACGGCCAGCGCCACCATCAGGTGGCGGCGCACGAAGACGAGCAGCAGGATGCTTCCGGCCACCGTGGTGAGCCCGCTGTCCCGCCAGCCCAGGCCGAGGTGGAACCGCTGGACCTCGGCGTTGAGCGCGGCGATCGAGGCGCCCAGGATCAGGAGCACCAGGGCGACGGCGGCGAGACCGTACGTCTGACCCTGGTCCAGCGTGGGCAGGCGGCGCAGGCCGCGGACGGCCCGCCAGGCGAGCACGGCCAGCGCGACCAGGGCGAGCAGCGGGATCGCGGCGGTCACCCGCGGGAAGCCGTGCGCGGCCTGCGGCCACATCAGTGGCGGCAGCCAGGCCAGCATCCGGCCGGGCAGGGCCGCGGGCGCCCCGACCGGCGCCAGGTCGGAGCCGCTGTAGCAGCCGCCGTCCGCGCAGCGCAGGTAGATGATCGCCCGGACCGGCAGGATCACCGGCAGGAAGCCGGCCCACAGCAGCACCAGGAACCGGGCCGACGGGCCGCGGAACGGTGAGCGCCCGAGCACGACCCGGCCACGGATCAGCACGGCCGCGGTGGCCAGCGGGACGGCGAGCAGGGCCAGTTCGTTGAACGCGGCGATGCCGGCCCCGGCCAGCACCACCAGCACGCCCGGCCGCCGGCTGCGGCAGGCCCAGGCGGCGACGGCCAGCACCAGGGCGCTGGTGGCCAGGTAGAGCGCGCCGAACAGGACGGTCGTGCTGGACCAGCCGGCCGCGACCAGGCCGGTGCCGACGGCGAACGGCAGCAGCGCCACCGGCACCGGCGGCGGCGCGCTGAACAGCCGCTCGCGCCGGGAGGTCACCGCCGCGGCGAAGACCACGGCCGCGACGGTCAGCAGGATCGCCGAGACGAACGACACCAGCCGCAGCCCGATGTTGGCGGGCAGGCCGAACAGCGCGGTGAGCGCGAAGACGACCACGTCCAGGGACCATTCGACGATCCGGCCCAGCGGCCGGAAGTTGCCCAGGTCGAGGAAGGTCGGCACGGTGCTGAACGCGTTGCGGACCAGCAGCCACGGGTTACCGGCGTAGAGGCCGCCGTTGGCGTACACGTTGAATCGGTGGTCGGCCGACGGGGTGAGCGTGACCAGCGGCGCGAGCACGATCAGCGGCACCAGGACGCACCGCAGCAGCAGCGCCCGCCAGGGCCGTTCGACCGCCGGTGGAGGGGGTGTGGACAGCGCCGACGGGTCGGCCTCCACCCGTGGTGGCGGGACGTTGACGATCTCGGCGGTCACGAATGAGCAACGACCGCGAACTACCCGAAGTTGCGACAAACGCGTCCTGGCCACGGTCGTACGCGTTGGGATCAGGTGCGCAACGTAGCCCTGCCCGCAACTCTGGATGGCCGGCCCCGCCCGCTGCCCGGCCAGCGCGACTCGCTGCCGGTCTCGGTCCTGCCGGGGGACAGGTTCCGCCCCGACATCGAGGGCCTGCGGGCCGTCGCGGTGCTGCTGGTGGTGGCCGCGCACGCGGGCATCCCGGGGCTGGCCGGCGGCTATGTCGGGGTGGACGTCTTCTTCGTCATCTCCGGCTTCCTGATCACCTCGCTGCTGCTGCGCGAGGCGGAGAGCACCGGCCGGATCTCGGTGCCGCGGTTCTACGCCCGGCGGGCGATGCGGTTGTTGCCGGCCGCCGCGGTGGTGCTGGTCGCGACGCTGGTCGCGGCCCGGCTGCTGCTGCCGCTGACCCGGCTCGGCGAGTTCGCCAAGGACGCGCTGGCCGCCACCGGGTACGTCGCCAATCTGCGGTTCGCCGAGGCCGGCACCGACTACCTGCGCGCCGACCAGTCGCCGTCGCCGTTCCAGCACTTCTGGTCGCTCGCCGTCGAGGAGCAGTTCTACCTGGTCTGGCCGCTGCTGATCCTGGCCAGCGCGTACCTCTGGAAGCGTCGCCGCCCGCTCGCCGCCGTCCTCGCCGTCCTGGTCGTGGCGTCGTTCGCGCTGAGCGTGACCGAGACGGTCCGCTCGGCGCCGTGGGCCTACTTCGGGCCGCACACCCGGGCCTGGGAGCTGGGCGCGGGCGCGCTGCTGGCCCTGGCGGCCGGCCGGATCCGCAAGAGCGCGGTGCTCGGCTGGGCGGGGCTGGCCGCGATCGTCGCCGCGGCGGTGCTCTACGACGACGCAACGGCGTACCCGGGCTGGCGTGCTCTTCTCCCGGTGGCCGGCGCCGTCGCGCTGATCGCGTCGGCCGGGGCGGGCCCGGGCCGGCCGCTCGGCATCGCGCCGTTGCAGGCGGTCGGCCGTCTCTCCTACGGCTGGTACCTGTGGCACTGGCCGGTCCTGCTGATCGTCCCGGCCCATGCCGTGTGGCAGAAAGCGCTGCTCGCGGTGGGTGCGCTCGGCCTGGCCTGGGTCACCTACCACCTCGTGGAGAACCCGCTGCGACGTCGGCGGCGCCCGGTCTGGCTCAGTCTCGGCCTCGGGGCGGCGTTCTCCGGCACGGTGGCGGCGGCCGCGGTGCTGCTGGTGCTGCTGCCGCACGGGGTGGAGTCGGCCGGGCGCCGCGCCGACCTCAGCAAGACCCTGGCCACCGCGAAGGACCCGGCGGCCGAGCTGGCCCGCACGATCGAGGCGAGCCGCGCGATGGGCCCGCTGCCGGTCAACCTCACCCCGAAGCTCAAGAAGGCGGCCCGCGACCGGCCCCGGGTGTGGGACATCGGCTGTCACGCCGACACCCCGGTCACCGTCGCGCCCACCGGCTGCGTCTTCGGCGACCCGAACGGCCGGGAGACGGTCGTGCTCTACGGCGACTCGCACGCGGCGCAGTGGTTCCCGGCGATGGAGAAGATCGCCACCGAACGGCACTGGCGGCTCGTCGACCTGACCAAGAGCTCGTGCACGGCCGCCGATCTCGCCGTCCGGCACGACACGCTGAAACGGGCGTACACCGAATGTCTGGCCTTTCATGCCTCGGCGCTCGCCCGGATCACCCGGGAGCACCCGTCGCTGGTGGTGATCGGGTCCAGCTTCAACTACGCGCCGGCCCAACCGGCCACGGATCTCGGCGGGCAGTGGCGGGCGGCCTGGGACCGCACGTTCGGCGCGCTGGAGGCGACCGGCGCCCGGGTGGCGGCGATCGCCGACACCCCGTACATGGGCGGTCCGGTTCCGGAATGTCTGGCCGATCCGGCCAACGCCGGCCACGCGGGCAACTGCACCCGCAGCCTGCGTTCGGCGCTGCGCGGTCCGGAGCAACGCGAGGTCTTCCTTGCGTACGCCGGGAGGCCGCGCACCACCGTGATCAACCCGATCACCTGGTTCTGCACCGACGTGTGCCCGGCCGTGGTCGGCAACCTGCTGGTCTACCGCGACTCCAACCACATGACGACCACCTACTCGGCCGCCCTGGCCCCGCTGCTGGCGGCCAGGCTGCCCGGTTAGTCAGCGGAGCAGGTCAGCCAGGGTCGGCAGCTGGGCCCGGTCCACCATGATCGTCCGAGCCGTGTCGTGGTCGCGGTACAGCCGGGTCAGCCGCTGCGACAGCAGGTCGTCCCAGGGCCGGTCCGGGCGGTGCTTCTCCCAGGTCGCCCGGTCCGGCAGGTATTCGAGCAGCACGCCCAGGTCGCGCAGCAGCGCGAAGGACGGGCAGTCGGTCACCACGATCGGCCGGTGGTCCGGGTTGACCAGCAGCCGCTGCTGAAGGGTCAGCACGAACTCGCGGACGGCCACGGTGTCCAGCCCGATCGCCACGTAGAGGTGGGCGGGCGGACGCTGGGCGGCGACCGGCACCTTGCGTACGCCCGCAACGCCGGCGGCATGCCGGCCGCGCAACCGGCGCAGCACCGCACGGGCGATCCGCGGTACCGTGTGCACCGGGTCCTTGACCAGCGACACCAGCCCGTACCCCAGCCGGTAGGACTCGCTGTGCTGCAGCCGCTCCAGGCGGCGGCGTTCGCGGTCGCGCTCGCGCCGCATCTCCTCCGCGTTCGCCTGTTCCTCGGCCAGCTTCACCTCGAGCGAGCGCAGCCGGCCGGCCATCGCGGCCAGCTCCCAGCGGGCCCGCTCCGGCGCCTCCAGCACGACCCGGCGGGCCGGGATCTTCACGCGTTCCGTCACGCCATCCTCCACGTGTTCGCGGGCAACCCGCTCAGCCATCCGGCCGCCGCGGCACCACCGTTGCCGAAGCCCAGCTCGCGGCACCGGTGGGCCAGCCCGGCCCGCACCTCCGGCCGCACTGCCTGGTCCAGCGCCTCTTCCAGCTCGGCCGAGGCCGGGTCCTCGACGGTCAGCGCGACCCCGGTGGCCGCGGCGAACCGGGCCCGGCCGCGCTGGTCGTCGAGGCGGGTCGCGGTGTTCGGCAGGAACACCGTGGGGATCGCGAAGCCGATCTGCTCGTGGAACGAGTTGTAGCCGGCCGCGCTGATCGTGAGGTCGAACGCCCGCAGGTAGCGGCTCACCGGGTAGATCTTGACGACCTTGGCCCCGGGCACCCGCGGCATCGGCCGGGTGGCGATCGTCGACTCGGCCAGCACCAGCTGGAAACCGTGGCCGGACAGGTGCGTGCAGATCCGCGCGATCGGCGACGCGATGTCGTTGATGTTCCCGGCGCCGAGCTGCAGCAGCACGGCCGGCCGGTCGTCCAGGTCCAGTTCCCTCTTCGCCGCCTCCCGATCGAGCAGTTCGCTCTCGTCGAGGAAGGTGATCGGGGCGACCTGGAACGCGCTCGCCCGGTCGGCGACGGTCGGGCCCTCGTCGGCGATCGCGGCGAACTCGCCCGGCTCCAGCACGTGGTCGAAGACCTTGCCCTCGGTGATCCAGTCGGCGCCGACCCCGCGCTGCCACATCGCCCTGCGCACCCAGACCCAGACGATCTCCGGGTGGTCCCGGACCGCCTCGACGATGCCGGGGTGCGGCAGGCAGTCGACCGCCACCACGGACGGCTCGTGCAGCTCGATCAGGTGGGCCAGGCGGGCCCGCAGCACCGCGGTCCAGCGGGCCAGGCCGGCGTCGAGCACCTTCCGGGACGGGATGTACTCGGTGAGGAAGCCCTCCTGGTGGGCGACCGAGGCACCGTACGACTGGGTGGCGATCACCGCCGACATGTCGCCCGGCAGTCGCCGGCCGATGGCCATCAGCCGGGAGATGTGGCCCATGCCGGCGCCGTTGTCGCTGACCATGAGGACCCGCCGCTGCTTGAGGCTCCCCGGCACCGCGGGTGCGGCCGGTGAGATCCGCGAGCGGATGCCGAAGTCGGCCAGCCGGGCCAGGTGCGACTGGTGGCCGTAGCGGCGCTCGGCGAACTCCCGGGCCCGGCTCACCACCGCCCGGTAGCGGGCCGGATCGGCATACAGCTCGGCGACCAGGCGCGGCACGTCGGCCGGGGTGCCGTAGAGCGCGGCGTCGGCGAACGTCGGCCGGAAGTGCTCGCCGATGATCACCGGGACGCCGCTGGCCATCGCCTCGAGGATGGTCCGGCCGAACGCCTCGACCAGGTCGGGGTCGTGGAAGTAGACGAAGAAGTCGATGGTCCGCAGGAACTCCTCGGGCTCCTCGGCCCCGAAGCGTACGACGTCCCAGTTGTCCGGTTTCTCGCCGAGCCGCTCCACCGCGATCTCGCCGCCGCCCAGCACCCGCACCCGCACGTCGCCGGTCACCGGGTAGGCCTGCCGGATCTCCGCCGGGTCGATCGGCCACTTCACCGGGTCGCCGCGGCCGTGCCGGCCGATCACCGGAACGTCGCCGACGAAGCCGTCCCGGTCCCGCCACCAGTGCGCGACGTCGATGATCTCGTGCCAGTCGTCCGGCGCGAGCCGGGCGTCCGGGACGACCTGACGCACCTGGTCACGGACCTGGGAGCTGATCGGCGCCCACTCCACGGTGTCGCCGAAGTAGCGGTGCACCCGATCCCGGACGGCCGCGAAGTCGTAGTAGCGGAACGGGTTGCCGACGTCGCCGGGCGCCTGGTTGATCACCATGACGGTGCGCTCGGCGGTGATCCGCGGCAGCGTGGCCAGGTCCTCGGTGAAGATCCGCGGCTGGCGCACCAGCAGCAGCTTGCAGGAGACCGGCTCGTCGTCGCGGGCCAGCGTGGCCACGCCGTCGCGGAGCAGCTCACTGATCCGTGGGCTGAACGGCAGCACGCGCGGCTGGTGGGGTGACGGCACGTGCACGAGAACGGTGGAGAGCGCGGCCTCGGCCTGCGCGTGCACCTCGGCGGCGATGCTGGCCGAGGTTCCCCCCGGATATCGGAAGTCCGAAAGGATCGCCACGTCAAAGGTGGTCCCGGGCACTGTGCTGATCTCCCTCGGTCGGAACGGCAAGGTCCCTTACCACCAACGAATTACCGGTACGCACCGTGACGGCAACCGAACCGTGGCAGTCAACCGGGCCGCAACCCACGTGCCCCGGCAAGGCAACCCCCGGGCCTTCATCGGGGCTCCAGCAGCGCCGAACTATGTCGGTGAACCCGGCGGTAGCAGCCGGGCCCACACGGCGAAAGGCAGTTCGACTCGATGCGTACCATCACCAAGCGTCTGGCCCTGATCGCGATGATCCCCGCCACCCTGCTCGGCATGGTCCTGCTCGCCGCCGCACCGGCCGAGGCCGCCGCGACCAGCGTGGTGAACCTCCAGAACGGCATCAACACCCTGATCAACCAGGAGCGCGCGGCGCACGGCTGCAAGGCGCTCACGGTCGACGCCCACCTGCTGACCGCGGCCCGCGCGCACAGCGCCTACATGGCCCAGACCGGCACCTTCAGCCACACCGGCCGCGGCGCCTCGACGTTCGACTACCGCATCAAGACCGCGGGCTACTCGAAGCCGTCGGCCGAGAACATCGCGTACGGCTACCGCAGCGCCGCCGAGGTCGTGAAGGGCTGGATGGCCAGCCCGGGTCACCGCACCAACATCCTCAACTGCGCGTCGACCCGGGTCGGCGTCGGCGCGGTCTACGCCGCCAACGGCACCCCGTACTACACCCAGGACTTCGGTTACTGAGCCTCTTCTTTTTTAGTTGCTCGGCGTGAACTGACGAACCACCCGGCGGTACGACAACACGGCATGCCGTCCGAGGGCCTCACCTTCCTGGGTGAGGCCCTCGATCATTTCCACCCAGCGTCGCAGCGCCTCCGCCTCGTCCTGCCGGTGCGCGTCGTCGAAGACCACCGTGGCCGTGTCGGCCAGCCGGTCCTCGAGCACCCGCATGGCCGGGTAGCGGGCGTCCTTGCCGGTCTTCTCCGGCGGCCCGTCGATCAGCAGCAGGTCCACCTCGTTCAGGTCGGCCACCGCCTCGGTGTCGTACCAGGGGAAGGTGCGGCCGTCGAGGACGACCGGGCACAGCGGGGCGTCGCGGACCTCGGCCACCGCGGTGAGGCCGTGCGCGGCCAGCGCGATCCGGGTCTTCTCGGCGTACGCGGCGTCGTGGTCGAGCGAGATGAGCTTGCCACCCGCCTTCTCCAGGGCGTACGCGATCCAGACCGTCGACGTGCCGCTGCCCAGCTCCAGCACCAGTTTGGGCCGCCGGGTGTGGATGATGTGCAGCAGGGCGAGCAGGTCGGTGGGGTTGAGCGCGAACCCGCCCGAGGTCGGCATCGGCGCCCGCGGCGAGAAGCCCTGGAACATCTGGATCAGCGCCTCCACCTCGCCGGTCTGTGCCCGCAGCAGCCGGTCGGTGCCGTTCGCGGTCAGCTTCTGGGAGTTGGCGAGCAACTCGGTCAGCTCCCGGTGCCGGTCGCCGGCCAGGAGCAGCATCTGCTCGACCGCCCCGAGCAGCCGGCGCTGGGTCTGGTCGAGCACGGCACGCTGCTCGCGCTGCGAGCGACGGGCCTCCCGGCCGAGCGTGGCCAGCCGGTGCAGCACCAGGATCAGCCCGGCGGTGAGCGCGACCATGACCACGGCGAGGACGGCCAGCGCCACCCCGATGTGGCCGGTGAGCGCACTGCCGCCGATCGCCGCGCCGAGAAGGGCCGCGGCGGCGAGCAGGACGGCCTGACGGCGAGTGATCTTCCGAAGCCGGCTCATCAGTTTCCTCCCGAAGCGGGTTTTGTCGCGGACGTCGGGCCGTGCGGGCAGAACGGCACGCCGGCCTCCTGCTGGGCCGCGACGTCGAACGACTGGTCGAAGCGGTACTGCGAGAACGGCACGTCGGCGAAGAGCGTGAAGAACTCGGCGCGCAGCGCGCAGCGCCGGTCCTGGCCCGCCGGCGTCGGGTCGAAGTCGGCCATCGCCTGGGCGAGCCGGTCGTCGAGCCGGGCGGCCGGGGTGTCCATCACCTCGTCCCGGAACCGTTTGTTGGCGGTGGCCGAGACGGTGGCCATCGCCGCGAACAGCAGCACCAGGCCGGCGATGAGTGCCCGGCGGCCGGGCCGGATCAGGTGCCCGAGCGCGGCCAGCAGCAGCGCGCCGGCCGGCATGGTGACCGCCGAGTCGCGCCAGCCGAATCCCCAGTTGCCGGCCGCGGCCGCCCGCTGGATCTCGGAGTTCAGCGCGCCCATGGTCGCGCCGAGCAGTACGGCGACGGCCGCGACCGCCAGCAGCACCGCGCCGGCCGGCCGGTCCACGGCGGACAGCCGGCCCAGGTCGCGCAGCGCGAGCACGGCCAGGACGAGGAGCGTGACCGCGGCGACGACGAGCACCACCCCGGAGAACCAGGGCTGGTGGCTGCCGCCGGCCGTGGCGGACTGCCACATCAGCGGCGGGAACCAGCCGAGCGCCCGGCTCGGCAGGGCGGCGAACACCTCGGGGCCGGCCGACACGTCCGAGCCGCTGTAGCAGGCCTGGATCGAGCAGTAGTGGTTGATGACCATCCGGACGGCCAGGAAGACCGGCAGGAAGCCGAGCCAGAGCAGCCCGAGCACCCGCATCGGCGCGGCGAACCAGAACCTACGGCCGGTCAGCGCCAGCACCCACCGGCCGCGGGCGAGCACGGCCACGGTGGCCAGCGGCAGCGCGAGGTAGGCGACCTCGTTGAACGAGGCGAGGGCGGCACCGGCGACGATCAGCGGCAGGATCCACCACAGCCGGATCGGGCGTTGCGGGTGGATCCGGCACAGCATCGCCGGGACGGCCAGGACCAGGGCGGCCGAGGTGAGGTAGAGGCCGGCGAAGAGCACGACCGGGCTGGCCCGGCCGGCCGCGACCAGCCCGCCGGCCACCGCGAACGGCACCACGGCGGCCAGCGTGGACGGTGGCCGCCGGAACATCCGGCCGCGCGCCACGACGCTCTCGGCCAGCAGCATCGCCACCACGCCGAGCAGGGCCGCGGCCGCGAACGACACCAGCCGGAACCCGATGTTGGCCGGGATGCCCAGGACGTCGCCGAGCACGTACGCGAACAGGTCGAGCAGCTTCTCCAGCATCCGCCCGAGCGGCCGGAAGTTGCCCATCCGCAGGTAGCTGGGCAGCGAGTCGAGCGTGTGCGGGACGATCCGCAGCGGGTCGTCGCGGAACAGGCCGCCGTGCCAGTAGATGTTGAATCGGTGGTCGGCGGTCGGTGCCATCGCCACCAACGGCGCCAGCACGACCAGCGGCGCGACGGCCGCCCGCAGCAACGCCCGCCGCCAGAGGGCACCGACCGGCGGTCCCTCGACGACGAGGCGCATCGCGACCCTCGGGGCCTCGGCTTCCAGCACTGACGCGGTCACGAAGTGCAAACGAGTCCGCGATCGTGTCAGTAACGCGATGGTTCGAGCAGTTTGGCCAGGGTAGGCGGGTCGCGCGGATCCACCACCACCGCCCGGGCCGCCCGATGGTCACGGCACAGCTGGGCCACCCGACCGGCCAGCAGCCCCTCCCACTCGCCGCTCTCGTGCTGCGACCAGGTGACCGGGTCGGGCAGGTATTCCAGGATCACGCCGGGCACCTGCAGGCCGCGCAGCGCGGGCTGATCGGTGACCACCACCGGCAGATGGTCGCCGTCCACCAGGATCCGTTGCCGCAGCGCCCGGATCAGGCCGTGCGAGGCGTCCCGGTCGAGCCCGACCGCGACGTAGACCCGGGCCGGAACCGGCCCGGGCACGGTCTTGGCGCGGGCCGGGATCGCGGTGTAGCGGCGGCGCAGCAGGCGGCGGGCGGTCCGCATCGGATCGCGGGACAGTCCGACGAGGACCCGCCCGACCCGGTACGACCGGCTGCGCCGCAACTCCCCCACCAGGTCCTGGGTGCGGTCCCGCTCGCGGACCGCGGCGTCCCGCTCGGCCTCGACCGAGCGCAGCCGGCCGGTGAGCGTGGCCACCTCCCACCGGGCCAGCGACAGATCGTCACAGTTCTGCTCAGGAATTGGCGGCACGGTTCACCTCCCGGCATTGCCCGGCGAGCCAGGTCGCCGCGTCCTCGGCGCCGTTGCCGAAGGACAGCTCGGCACAGCGCCGGATCAGCGCGTTCCGGACCGCCGGGTCGGCGAGCTTCGCCAGCTCGGTCCCGGCCGACTCGTCGTCGGTGGCGCACAGGGCCACCCCGGCCGCGGCGGCGAAGCGGGCCCGGGCCAGCTCGTCGTCGCAGGCGTCCGGGTCGGGCACGAAGACGGTCGGCACCCGGGCACCGAGCAACTCGTGGAAGTTGGTGTAGTCGGCCCGGGACACCGCCACCGTCACCTCGCCCAGGTCGGCGGCGGCCGCCTCGATCGTGCGGAAGCCGGGCAGCGCCGCCTCCACGCCCCGGCAGAGCAGCGTGTGGTCGCCCTCGCGACGGGCGAGCCGGTCGGGCAGGTCGGTGATCGGGTCCACGGTGGAGACCCCGGACCGGGCGGTCGTGGTCCAGCCCTCGTCGCCGGTCGCCGCGAACTCCCCCGGTTCGAGGATGCCGTCGAAGGCCGCGCCGCGGCCGGCCCATTCGCCGCCGGTGCCGCGCCGCCACATCGCCGGGCGCAGCCAGAGCCAGCGCGGCCGGGGGTTCTCCGCGGCCGCCTCGACGATCCCGTCGTGCGGCAGCCCGCCGACCAGCACGGCCCGCGGCCGGTAGAGCTCGACGAGATGCCCGAGCCGGGTCCGCACGAAGCCGTCCCAGCGGGCCGGCGGCGCGCCCAGCTCGGTCGCGCCGGGCAGGTATTCGGTGAGCAGGCCGGCCGCGTGCGCGTCGGCGAGGCCGGCCGAACCGGCGACCACGACCGCCTCCAGGCCGGACGGCAGCCGCCGGGCGATCGCCCGGAAGCGGGCCACGTCGTCGCCGACCAGCAGCACCCGCCGGCTCGTCCGCTCCGGGCGCAGCGGCGGGCGGAACGGCCGGCGATCGGCCTTCGGCATCACGCCGAGCGACGCGAGCCGGCCGATGTGCGAGGCGCTGCCGAACTGATCGGTGACGTACCGGCGGGCCCGCTCCACCTGGGCCTCGTAGGCGGGCCGGTCGGCGTGCAGCCGGGCGACCAGGTCGCGGACCCCGGCCGGGTCGGTGTAGAGGGCGGCGTCGCCGAAGATGGCCCGGAAGTGCGGGCCGACGATGACCGGCACCCCGCTGGCCATCGCCTCGAGGATGGTCCGGCCGAACGCTTCTTTCCAGTCCGGGTCGTGGAAGTAGACGAAGAAATCGAGACCGGCCAGGAAATCCCGGGGCGACTCGGCGCCGAACTCGACGACGTCCCAGTTGTCCGGTTGCCGGCCGAGACGGCGTACCCCGATGTCACCGCCGCCGAGGATGCGGACCTTGACCTCCGCCGAGTCCGGGTAAGCCTGCAGCAGCTCACCCGGCTCGCGGGGCCATTTCACCTCGTCCGGCCGGCCGTGCCGGCCGATGACCGGGATGTCGCCCGGCGGACGGCGGGCGACGGCCCAGTCGTCGATGTCGATGATCTCGTGCCAGTCGGTGTCCGGGAGCGTGGTGCGCGGCGCCACCCGGTGCACGTTCTCGCGCACCTGCGAGCTGATCGGCGCCCAGACGACGTCGTCGCCGAACAGCCGGGTGATCCGCTCGCGGACCTCGTCGAAGACGTAGTAGCGCTGGTCCTGCCGCTCGTCGCCGGGCGGCTGGTTGAGCACCACGAAGGTATGCCCGGCCCGCACCGCCGGCACCACGGCCGGCTCCTCGGTGAAGATCCGCGGCTGGCGGATGAGCAGCACCCGCGCGGCCACCTCGGTGCCGTCGTCGTGGGCCAGGTCGGCGAGGCCGTCGCGCAGGCAGGCCACGATCCGGGACTGGAACGGCCGGGCGTGCCGCAGGTGCGGCGACGGGACGTGGATGAGCACCGTGGACAGTCCCGCGGCGGCCTGGGCGCGGACCTCGGCGACGATGCTCGCCGAATTGCCACCTGGGTACCGGAGGTCCGACAGGATGGCGACGTCGTACAAGGTCACGGTGTCTAGAACGACAGGAACTAAGCGGGCGATACGGACAATTCACCTCGCGGCTTGGCTCGTTAAGGACTGCGAGTCAAGAAACGAGGAGACGCCATGACACCCGGACCGGATCCGCTCGCCGTCGCGGCCCTGCAGGCCCGTTCGGTGGCCGCGCGCGGGCCGCTCGCCCGCGCGGCCGGGGCGCCCTCGGCCGAAGCACTGGTCACCGGCGCACCCGCCGACCCGTGGCTGGCCGGCGAGCTGGCCCGGGTGATGGCGCTGCAGGATCTGCGCCCGGACGACCAGGCCGGCGCGCTCGCCATCCTGGCCCGGCTGCGGCGGGCCGGCACCATCGCGCCGGACCATCAAGGGCTGCACGTCCAGGTCGCGTACTCCGACGGCGACCGCTCGCTGGCCGCCACGCTGCTCGACGAGTACCCCGCCGTCGCCGAGCCGATCCGGGCCGCGGTCACGCTCGATCTGGCCAACCCGCATGCCAACGGCACCGGCGAGAAGTGGGAGGCGGGCTTCTCGGCGCTGCTGCCGCACCCGGGTGTACGGATCGGCGACGGCCCCGGCGACCCGATCGACCGCCTGGTCACCGGCGCGGCCCAGCGCACCGGCCACGCCACCCGGATCACCACCATCGTCACCACCTGGCGACCCGACCAGGGTCTGCTCACCGCGGTCCGGTCGCTGGTCGCGCAGACCTGGACCAACCACGAGATCCTGGTGATCGACGACGGCTCGCCGCCCGAGTCCGACCCGGTGCTGCGGGCGGCCGGCGCGATCGACCCCCGGGTCCGGGTGATCCGGATGGTCACCAACGGCGGCACCTACGTGGCCCGCAACGCCGGTCTGGACGCCGCCACCGGCGACTTCGTCACGTTCCAGGACTCCGACGACTGGTCGCACCCGATGCGGCTGGAGAAGCAGGTGGCGCCACTGCTCGCCGACGAGGCGATCTTCTCGACCACCTCGACCGGCATGCGGGTCACCCCCCAGCTGGTGGTGACCCGGCCCGGCATCGAGCAGACCCGGTCGTACAACCTCTCCTCGCTGATGTTCCGCCGGCAGCTCGCGCTGGACCGGGTCGGCTACCTCGACGCCGTCCGCAAGGGCGGCGACGCCGAGTACGTCGAGCGGGCCCGCGCCGTCTTCGGCGGCCGGGCCGCCACCCTGCACCTGGCCGGCCCGCCGCTGGCCCTGATCCGGCTGAGCACCGGCTCGCTGTCCAGCGCCGACTACCGGGTCGGCTGGATGCACCCGGCCCGCCGCTCCTACCTCTCCGCGTTCCAGGCCTGGCACCTGCGGATCAAGGCGGGCACCGCCGCACCCCGCGAACCCCGGGCGTTCGTGGCCCCCCGCCGGATCCGCGGCACGACCGGCGCCCGCGCCTACGACGTGCTGCTGGCCGGCGACTGGACCACCGACGGCGGGGCCGGCACGGCCGGGATCGGGCAGCTGCGCGCGCTGGACAAGCGCGGCCTGCGCGGCGCCCTGCTGCACCTGGACGAGCTGGCCAACCTGCGCCACGGGGCACGCAACCTCGACCCGCACGTCCAGGAGCTGATCAACACGGGGGACATCACCCAGGTCGAGCTCACCGACGACGTGCGGACCCGGCTGGTGGTGGCCCGCTGCGCCCGCGTGCTGCAGCACGCGCCCGACCTGGCCAGCGGCATCCGGGCGCAGCGCGTGGTGATCGAGTCGGCCGCGGTGTCCCGGTCGGCCGCGGCCGGCGCCCGCCGGCTGTTCGGCCGCCGCCCGCTCTGGGCGCCGGCCGGCCCGGACGGCCGCCGGTTGCTCACCGCCGCGCTCGCCGAGGACCCGCTCGCCGCCGGCCCACCCGGCGACCTGCTCACCGCGGTCGACCTGCCCGGAACCGTGGACGCCGGGCACTGGCGGCTCGACCGGCGCGGACCGCGCGCGGACCGGCCGGTGGTCGGCCGCCGCTGCCGGGGCGGCCGGGCCGAGTGGCGGCGGCTGCGCGACGAGCTGCCCGACTCGAGCCGGGTGGACGTGCGGCTGCTCGACGACGACGATTCGGCCGGGCGGGCGTTCGGCCGAGTCGGCACCCCGCGGGCCTGGCTGGTCTACGGCCGCGAGGAGGTCAGCCTGCGCAGCTTCCTCTACCAGGTCGACTTCTACCTGCACCTGCCCCGGCCGGAGGCGCCGGCCGACCCGGACCCGGATCTGCTCGCCGCGCTCGCGGCCGGCTGCGTGCTGCTGCTCCCCTACCGGTACGCGGCCACCTTCGGCGACGCGGCCGTCTACTGCGAGCCGGCCGAGGTGCCGGAGACGGTCCGGGCACTGCACGAGAACCAGCAGGCGCTGCGCGTTCAGGCGGCCCGGGGCCCGGAATTCGTCCGCCGGCACCACGGGCACGAGCTGTACGCCGAACGCGCCGCTCTGTTGGCAACCCAAGGGCAACCGACGCGCTCGTAAAGCGGGCGGCCCGGCAACCGATTCTTCGGGGCGTAAGACACAGACAGCCGGTCCCCCGACCGGCTAGCCGCGGGAGATTCCCCTGCCTCCCGCGGCCCGCGACCCCGCCGTCCCCCGCGGCGGGGTCGCGCTTACTTCTTGGTGGCCGCGGCCGTCGGCTGCGGCTGCGCCAGCGTGGTCCAGCGGCCCGCGAAGCGGCGCTGCTCGGTCAGCCCGAAGCCGCCCTGCCGCGGCGCGACCCGCCCGGGCACCTCGTCGACCACCACCGCCCCCGAATCGGCGAGCCGGCGGCCCAGCACGTGCAGGGCGGGCGCCACCGCCTCGGCGCCGGGTGCCGCGGTGCCGTCCACCACGAGCAGGTCGATATCGGTGAGGCCGTCCAGCGCGTCGACGTCGTACCAGTCGACTGTCCGCCCCTCCACGGTCAGCTCGGCCGGTCCGGCGTGCCGCACCTCGACCTCGGCCAGGCCGTGCTCGCGCAGCATCTGCCGGGTCACCTCGGCCCGCTTGCGGTCATGGTCGACCGCGACCAGCCGGCCGCCGGTGGCCTCCAGCGCGTAGCCGAGCCAGATCGTCGCCGGCCCGCCGCCGAGCGCCACGGTCAGGCCGGGCTGCCGGGCCGCCGCGATGGTGATCAGGCCGAGCAGGTCGGTCGGGTTGAGCGCGCCGCCGGCCGGCATCGGCGCCCGCGGTTTGACCTGCTGGAACAGCTGGAACAGCGCCTCGATCTCCTGGTTCTGCTCGCGCAGCAGGAGCTCGGCACCGCGGCCGGTGAGCCGTTCGGTGCGGGCCAGCGCCTCGGTCAGTTCCTGGTGGCGGTCGCCGGCCGCGAGCCGTTCCTTCTCCACCGAGGCGATCACCCGGCGCTGCAGCTGCTCGACGACGACCCGCAGGTCCCGGACGGCGTCCTGGGTGGTCCGGGTGGCCCCGCCGATCCGCCGGGACAGGTGGATCACCCCGGCCGTCACCGCCACCAGCAGCAGGGCGAGCAGGCTGGTGGCGAGCGCGGCCCGCCCCGCGGCGGACGCGACGACCACCCCGGCACCGACCGCTGCCATGATCCCGAGACCGGCGATCTGGCGCGCGGAGAGCGCCTTGGCCAGCTTCTTGAGCTTCGCTTTCACATCATCGGTAACGCCCTCGTCGCAGCCGCCGTTACGGGGAGCAACTCCATGATCCGTTCGACGAAAAGGGCCGGGTCGTGGGCCCGGGCCACCACCTCGCGAGCTCGCCGGCTCTGCTCGGCGTACAACGCCCGATCGGCCCGGTAGCGGTCGATCAGCGGCCCCACCTCGGACCGGCCGCAGTAGACGGCCGCGTCGCCGTAGAGGCCCGCGTAGCGCTCCGGCATCACCACCACGCAGCCCATCGCCGCTGCCTCGAGGGCCGGCCGGGAGTACCACTCGGCGCTCTCCGGTGAGGGAAAGTGCAGGTAGAAGTCGAGCTGATGGAGGAAGGGCCGGGGGTCGAGGTCGGCCGCGGAGTAACCGAGCCAGGCCCGCGGCAACGGGATGTCCGGCTCGGTGCGGGGCCGGTCGGGCAGCCGGATCCGCACATCCGCCTCCGGAAGCCGGCGACAGGCCGCGAGGGTGGCGGCGATGTCCGGCGGCCAACTGGCGGCATCGCAGAGGTCGGTGCCGGCGACCGCCGGGCCCGGTGCGGCGCCGGACCGTTCGGAAACCCAGCCGGGCGCGGCGAGCGCGGTGGGGAAGTCGCGGTCGGCGAGGGTCACACCTTCTTGCGTACGCAAGGAAAGCCGCACCCCGGCATCCTGCGGAACCCAGACGGGGTCTGTCCCGAAGAGCCGCCGTGCCGTCGCGGTGCAGGTCGCCGGCGCATAGCGATGATCGGTGCCGTCGCTGCGGACCGGCGCCCGGTCGGCCACCACGACCACCCGCCGCCCGGTGATCCGGCAGCCGGACGGCGCGAACTGCAGCACCGCCGCCTGCCGCACCAGCACCAGCGCGGCGTCGACCAGCTCGCCGGGCGCGACCCGGTCGACCTCCCCCTGATTGATCAGGTCCTGCACCGGCGCGCTGAGCGGCTGCCGCTTGAGATACACCCCGCGGGGCGACTCGAGGTGCAGCAGCGCCACCCGCATCCCGGCCGCCCGCAGCGCACCGATCTCGTCCAGCGCGGTCCGCTGCGCACTCTCCAGGAACCGCCAGTCGGCCACCATCAGCACGTCGTACTCGGCGACCTGCTCCGGATCGGCGCCGAGCAGATGCCCGGGCGCCGCGAACGGCCGGTCCGAGCCGTCGGCCGGCCGGGCCGCCGCCGCCACCCCGGCCAGGATCTGCTGGTGATAGCGCAGGTAGGCGGAGCTGTACGCGGTCCGCGCCGGATGCATCCAGTGCGGCTTGATCTCCGAGCGGGACAGCGACCCGGCCGACAGCCGGATCAGCGCGAGCGGCAGCGAGTCGAGGTGCCGCACCCGGCGCACCCCGAACGCGGCCTGGATCCGCCCGATGTACTCGCTGTCGGCGGCCTTGCGCACCCGGTCGAAGTAGCCGACCCGGGACAGCACCGCGTTGCGCCGGATCAGCAGCGACGACGGGTTGAACCGGCCGCTGCGCACCCCCGGCCGGTTGAGCAGCAGATGGTCGGTGACGGCCAGCCCGTCCGAGGTGGTGGCGACCAGCCGCCGGTCCTCGAGCATCGGCGTGACCTGCAGCTCCAGCCGGCGCGGGTGGGACCAGTCGTCGGAGTCCTGGAACGCGGCGAACTCGCCGCCGGCCGCGTCCAGCCCGGCGTTGCGGGCCGCGTAGGTGCCGGCGTTGACGGCCAGCTTCACCAGCCGGATCCGGTCGCCGAGCGCGGTCGCCGCCCGCAGCACCTCGTCGTACTCCGGCGGGGACGCGTCGTCGACGATGATGATCTCGACGTTGGCCCAGCTCTGGGCGAGGATCGACCGCACCGCGGTGAGCAGCCCGCGATCGGGACGGAACGCGGTCACCACCACCGAGACCCGGTGCGGGGTCTCGACCCGCTCGGCGGCCGGCGTGGCCAGCCGGTCGAACGGCACGCCGGCACCGTCGCCGACCACCGGGGCGGGCGCGGGCAGCAGGGCCTGAAAGTCACGCAGCCACGGCTCGACCGGCCGCTGCGCGACGAACGGGTTGAGCAGGTCGACCCGCAGCGCGCCGCGGGTCACCGGGTTCATCCGCCGATAGCCGGACAGCAGTCGTTTCGCCTGTTCCGGGCCCTGATGGGCGAGCGCCATCTGGGTGTGCAGCGCCTGGTTGGCCGGGGACACCGCGGCCGCCCCGTAGGCCCGGCGGATCAGCTCGTACAGCGCGAGCGCGTCCTCCCGGTCGCCGGGCAGCAGCTCCTGCAGCGCGATGATCTGGGCCACCGCCGACACCAGGCCGACATCGGCGGTCCGCCGGCGGCGGCGCAGCCAGCGGCGATCGCCGCGCCGGGCCGCCGCGAGCAGATCGTCGAGGTTTCCTGAATCGCCGAGCGCGGCCCGCGCCATCAGCACCCGGGAGTCAGGCGTCCGGTTGCGGGAGGCGGTGGCGGTCAGCGCCAGCCGCAGCCGCGGACCGATCGCGCGAATGTGATCATCGAGCAGACCGGATGGATGTGGCTCCCGCATGCCACGACCAACGCGCCCGGGACGAGCAGGTGACGCGGTCGATTTCAGACCGCGCCGAGCACCGCCGCCTGCACCCGGTCCCGCTCGGCCTGCTCGGTCCACGAACCGACCAGGTAGAACGCGTCCACCACGTCGCCGCCGAGGGTGGAGATGCGGGCCGCGCGGACCACCGCACCGGCCTCGTCCAGCGCCGTCGCCACCCGATAGAGCAACCCGGCCGAGTCGGCCGCGCGCAGCTCCAGCACGGCCGCGTCGGTGGCCGCGTCCCGCTGCCACACCACCCGGGGCTGGGCGGTGCCGCCGCGGGCGCTCATCGCCCGGGCCCGCACCCGCTGGGTCACCGACACGTCCCCGGCCGCGACCCGGCGCAGGTCGGCGGCGAGCGCCACCGGGTCGTACGGCGAGCCGTAGCGCGGCTGGGTGAAGAACTCGACGATGGCCCGGCCGTCGACGGTGGACGCGTTCGCGCCGACCACGTCGAGCCGGTGCATGGCCAGGCAGGCGGCGACCGCCCCGAGCAGGCCACGCCGGTCGGCGGCGGCCACCGCGACCCGGTCGCCGTCCAGGTGCACGGCCGGCAGGTCGCCCTCGAGTAGCTCCGGGTCGGGGGCCGGCGGTTCAGGCAGCTCGCCGGTGTCCAGCGCGGTGTGCACCCGGCGGACCAGCTCGGCCATCAACCGGCCCTTCCAATCCGACCAGGCGGCCGGGCCGGTGGCGTGCGAGTCGGCCAGGGCCAGCGCGTGCAGCAGGTCGAGGGTGGCGGTGTCGCCGACCTTCTCGGCCACGGTGGAAATGGTCACCGGGTCGCTCAGGTCGCGGCGGGTGGCCACGTCCGGCAGCAGCAGGTGCAGCCGGACCAGCTTCTCGATGGTGGCCACGTCGGCCGACGGCAGGCCGATCCGGGTAGCGATGTCGGCGGCGATCGGCGCGCCCACGGTGCTGTGGTCGCCGGGCAGGCCCTTGCCGACGTCGTGCAGGAACGCGCCGATCAGCAGCAGGTCGGGGCGGTCCACCTCACGGGCGTACGCGGTGGCCTCGTAGGCGGCCTGCACCAGGTGCCGGTCGAGAGTGAAGCGGTGTACCGGGTGGTGCTGCGGCAGGCTGCGCATCCGGGCCCACTCGGGCAGCCAGGCGTCGATCAGCCCGTACCGGTCGCAGGTTTCCCAGGCGGGCAGCAGGCCCGGGCCGGAGCCGAGCAGCGAGACCAGAGCGGCGCGGGCGGCGGGCGGCCACGGGGTCGGCAGCGGCGGGCAGAAGGCCGCGAGCCACTCGCTGGTGGCGCGGGCGATCGGCAGCCGCACGGTGGCGGCAGCGGCGGCCACCCGCAGCGACAGGCTCGGGTCCGGGATCGGGCCGATGGCAGTACGCGCGAGCACCAGCTCGCCGTCCTGCTCGACCACGTCCCGGGCGACCGGCCGGCGGGTGGGAGTTCCGGGGGTGTGGCCACGGCGGCGCCCGGCGCGGAGCCGGTCGGCGGCCCGCCAGGCGTCGTCGACCGCGTGCGCGATGGTCCGGGCGTCCCCGGCGACCCGGCGGAGCAGCGTGTCGCCGTCGTCGAGGTCGAGCAGTTCGGCGACCGCGCCGCGCTCCTGGGCGACCAGCCGGTCCACCCGGCGGCCGACGGCCAGGTGCAGGGCGTCGCGGGTATCGAGCAGGCGCAGCCCGGCGGCGCGGACCGCGGGGCGCATGGTGTCGGCCACCCCGGCCCGGCCGATGCCGCGCAGGATGGTCACGTCGCGCAGCCCGCCGGCCGCCTCCTTGAGGTCGCCCTCGAGCAGGAAGGCCAGCTCGCCGTGGCTCGCCCAGCGGGTGGTGGTGATCTCCTTGAGCTGCGGCATGAGCCGGACGGCGGTGCGCCGCCACTGATCGCCGGCGGCCGCGATGAGCTCACCGGAGAGGGCCGCGTCGCCGGCCACGTGCCGGGCGTCGAGCAGGCCGAGGGCGACCTTGACGTCGTCGTGCGCGACCGACAGCGCCTCCGGCAAGGTGCGCACGGAGTGGTCGAGGCCGAGCCGGGCGTCCCAGATCGGGTACCAGAGTGCGGAGGCGATCCGGTCGATCCCGGCCGTGCCGTTGTGCAGCAGCACCAGGTCGAGGTCGCTGTAGGGAGCGCAGTCACGCCGGCCGAGCCCGCCGACTGCCAGCAGGCTGACGCCGGGCAGGTGCCCGGGGAAGATAGCGGTCAGCCAAGCATCGAGCGCCGCAGCCCGATCGATCCGGGCCGCGGCGCCGATGTGCAGCTTGAGCTTCTCGTTGTCGAGCGAGCCGCCGACCGGCACCACGGGCGGGGCCGGCGGCTCACTGGACATGTTGTTCATTCAGGGCGTCAGATCAGAGCGCGTCGAGGCCGCGCTCGCCGGTACGGACCCGGACGACCTCTTCCACAGCGGTCACCCAGACCTTCCCGTCACCGATCTTGCCGGTCCGTGCCGAGGTGACGACGGCGTCGACGATCTTCTCCACGTCGATCTCGTCGGTAACCACCTCGACCTTGATCTTCGGCAGGAACTCCACCGTGTACTCGGCTCCCCGGTACACCTCGGTGTGGCCCTTCTGCCGTCCGTAGCCCTGTACCTCGCTCACGGTCAAGCCGGTCACGCCCAGCGCGTGCAGCGCTTCCTTCACCGCGTCGAGCTGGTACGGCTTGATGACCGCGGTCACCAGCTTCATGCTCAGTCCCTCTTTCGGAGCAGTCATACGGGAATCTAACCGGCAACCTTCTGGCTGACATCAGCCTTGCCGTCCGCGTCGACACCGGTCTTGAGACCGGCCATCGCGAACGCACTGCCACCGCCCGAGCCACCGGCCGGGGTGAAGTCGTAGGCCGACTCGCCGTGGTCGGCGATGTCGATGCCGCCGATCTCGGCCTCTTCGCTGACCCGGAACAGGCCGACGGCCTTGAGGACGAGCGAGAGGATGACCGCGACGCCGAACGAGAAGACGGTGACCGCGGCGCTGCCGACGAACTGGCGGCCCAGCTGGCTGAGGCCACCGCCGTAGAACAGACCGTTGTCCGCGCCGAGCACGTCGGTGATCGCACCGTTGACCTGCGTGGTGGCGAAGAAGCCGATGGAGAGGGAGCCGATCCATCCACCGACGAAGTGGACGCCGACGACGTCGAGCGAGTCGTCGTAGCCCAGCTTGTACTTCAGGCCGACGGCCAGAGCACAGACGGCACCGGCGATGATGCCGATGAGGGCGGCCGGCAGCGGGGCGACGAAGCCACAGGCCGGGGTGATGGCGACCAGACCGGCAACCGCACCGGAGGAAGCGCCGACCAGGGTCGGCTTGCCGTCGCGCAGCCACTCCACGATGACCCAGCCGAGGAGCGCAGCGGCCGTGGCGAGCTGAGTGTTCACGAAGGCGAACGCGGTGGTGCCGTCGACGGTCAGCTCGGAGCCGGCGTTGAAGCCGAACCAGCCGAACCACAGCAGGCCGGCGCCGAGGGCGACGAACGGCACGTTGTGCGGGCGCATGTTGTCCCGCGGCCAGCCGATCCGCTTACCGAGGACCACGATCACACCGAGTGCAGCCGCACCGGCGTTGATGTGCACCGCGGTACCACCGGCGAAGTCGAGCGCGTGGAGCCAGCCACCGATCCAGCCGCCGCCCCACACCCAGTGCGCGACCGGCACGTAGACGATGGTGAACCAGCCGAAGGCGAAGAGCAGCCAGCCGCCGAACTTCAGGCGGTCGGACAGCGAGCCGCTGATCAGGGCGACGGTGATGATGGCGAACATCATCTGGAACGCCATGAAGACGTACGTCGGGATGCCCGTCGTACCCCACATCTCGGTGCCCCAGCTGGTGCCCGAGCCGAAGTACTTGGTGAAGCTACCCAAGAAGTAGTTGACGTTGGTGTTGTCGTTGGCACCGAACGCGATGGTGAAACCGTAAAGGGCCCAGAGGATGGAGATGAGCCCGATACTCGAGAAGCTCATCATCATCATGTTCAACATGCCCTTGTTCCGGTTGAGGCCACCGTAGAACAGCGCCAGACCCGGGGTCATGAGCAAAACGAGCGCAGACGACAGGAGCAACCAGGCGGTATTGCCAGTGTCGATCTCCACGCTGCCTCCTCCCGAAATTTTGAGGTGTCCTCACACACGACCCACGCGGCGGCGTCGCCAGTCGGCCGGTTCGGCGCAAAGGTTTCCGGTCAGCTGTTTCACGCACGGTCTACGCGCGATTTCCGGCGCGTGACGGGTTGTTTCGTACGTGTGAAGAAACTCTCACAGCCTCACCGGCGAAACACCCTGAACTGGGACAATAGCCTCGGAATTTCGACAACCGTCTAACCGAAAGATTGTCAACAGCCGATCAACGGAGGGCGTATTCCAGGGTATGACGCTCGTAATCGAGCAGCCGCAAATCGCGCATCGGACGCCGCAGATGCCCCTTGTGCACAATGCGCACGAAGGCCGGATCACCGGCCGCGGCCATCCGCCGGATGCCCTCGACGTGGTCCACGATCCGCTTCCGGATCGTCCGCACCAGGCGGTGCCGGTCGCGCGGGATCAACCCGTACGCGTCCGCGAAGAGCCGCAGCCGCCGCGGCCGGTTGGGCCGCTTCCAGCCCAGCGTGTACGAGTCCCGGTCGCTGAACAGCGGCACCCAGGTCCACGCCGCATAGGCCACGTCGTAGATGCGCGCCCCCGGCGAGGCCAGGTCGAAGTCGATCAGGGCAAGCGTGCCGTCCGGCCGCCAGACCACGTTGTGCGGCGCGGCGTCGTGGTGGCAGATCACCTCGGTGTCCGGCGGCGGCGGCCCGAACGACCGCCACACCGCGCCCGGCGGCGGCACGAAGCCATATTGCGCGTCGTGGAACATCCGCAGCATCGTCGCGACCGTGACCAGCGCTTCCTCGGTCACCCAGTGCGGCGCCAACGGGTATTCACCGCACTCGCCGTCGAGGTAGGAGAGGACCTCCCGGCCCTTCTCGTCTATCCCCAGGGCATGCGGCGACCCGGTGAAACCGACCCGCTCAAGGTGGTTGAGCAGGCCGTGCACGGCCGGCGTCCACGGACCGGTGTTACGCCGGACGGTGTCGCCGACGCGCGAGACCGTGCTGACGTTGCCGCCGTGGAGCGGAATCTCCCGCACCGGCTCCTGCGTCACCAACGGCCTCCCCGTATCTGTCCTGAAGCTTCGAGACTAACCGTCGGAACCAAGCAACGCCTCGACGAACGCGGCCGGCTCGAACGGGGCCAGGTCGTCCGGACCCTCGCCGAGACCCACCAGCTTGACGGGAATACCCAGCTTGCGCTGCACGGCGATGACGATGCCGCCCTTCGCGGTGCCGTCGAGTTTGGTCAGCACGACACCCGTCACATCCACCACTTCCGTGAACACGCGGGCCTGCTCGAGCCCGTTCTGTCCGGTCGTGGCGTCCAGAATCAGCAGCGTCTCGTCGACCGGCCCGTGCTTCTCCACGACCCGCTTGACCTTGCCCAGCTCGTCCATGAGACCGACCTTGTTCTGCAGCCGGCCGGCCGTGTCGATCAGGACCGTGTCGATACCGGTGTCGATGCCCCGCTTGACCGCGTCGAACGCCACGCTGGCCGGGTCACCGCCCTCCGGCCCGCGCACGGTCTCGGCACCGACCCGCTCACCCCAGGTGGCCAGCTGCTCGGCGGCCGCGGCCCGGAAGGTGTCGGCCGCGCCGAACAGCACGGTCCGCCCGTCGGCGATCAGCACCCGGCCGATCTTCCCGCAGGTGGTGGTCTTGCCGGCGCCGTTGACCCCGACCACCAGCAGCACCGCCGGGCGGCCGTCGTGCGGGGCGGTCTTCAGCGAGCGGTCCATCTCGGGCTCCAGCGCCGCGGTCAGCTCCTCGGCCAGCTGGGCGCGCACCTCGGCGACCGTGCGGGTGCCGAGCACCCGGACCCGCTCCCGCAGCCGCTCGACGAGCGCCTGGGTGGCCTCCACGCCGACATCCGCACTGATCAGGCTGTCCTCGATCTCCTCCCAGGCGTCCTCGTCCAGGTGATCACGGGACAGGACGCTGAGCAGGCCGCGGCCGAGCACGCTCTGCGAACGGGCCAGCCGGGCACGCAGCCGAACCAGTCGGCCGGCGGTCGGCTCCGGCGCCTCCAGCTGCGGCTTCGCCTCCTCGACCACCGCCGCCGGCGGCTCCTCGATCAGCGGCGGCAGCCCTTCGTCGGCCTCGGCCGGAACCACCAGCGACGGTGGTTCCTCCTCGGCCGGGCGCTCGAGGGTGGCGGTCCCCGTGCCTCCCTGCGACCCACCCTGAGACGGCGGCAGCTCACGGCGGCGCATCCGCGGCACCATGAGGCCGACACCACCGGCCACCAGGACGACGAGCAGGATGACTGCGGCGACCACGTATTCCATGGCTGAAATCCTGACAGATGAGCCGTCGGCGCGTGGCGTCGGCCGGACGAGTGGCGACTTCGCCACCTCTGACGGAGGATGGGACGCCCCCGGAAGCTCTGCGTGGAAGGCTCTCCCCATGCGCCCCAACCGGATGGCGGCTCAGTGACCGCTCATCTGCTCATCGGTCCCGTCCTGCGTCGCGTGGTCGGCGACCGCGCCACCATCTGGGTGGAAACCACCGAGCCGGCCACCGTGCGGGTCGAGGCGGACGGCGGCGGCGCCGGCTCCGCGTCCACCTTTGCGGCGTACGGGCATCATTACGCGCTCGTGGTCGTCGAGGGCCTCACCCTCGGCGCGGACAGCACCTACCAGGTGCACCTGGACGACCGCCAGGTCTGGCCGGCGCCCGATTCGACGTACCCCCCGTCGTTGATCCGCACCCGCCCGGCGCCGGACGCCGAAATTCCGGAGGCCGAGGCCCCGGTCCGCCTGATCTTCGGCTCGTGCCGCGAGGCGACGCCGCACTCCAGCTCCCGCCACCTGCCGCCGGACGCGCTGGACGCCTACGCCCGCCGCCTGATGACCGACCCGAAGAACCCCGACCTGCGCCCCGACCTGATCGTCCTGCTCGGCGACCAGGTCTACGCGGACAACACCTCGGCCAAGGTCAAGCGCTTCCTGCGGCGCCGCCGGGCGGCCGGTCACCAGGGCCCCCAGGACCAGGTGGTGACGTTCGACGAGTACACGAAGCTGTACCTGGAGTCGTGGCGCGACCCGGAGATCCGCTGGCTGCTCTCCACCGTCCCCAGCGTGATGATCTTCGACGACCACGAGCTGATCGACGACTGGAACACCTCCGAGTCCTGGCGCCGCGACATGGCCGCCGAGTCGTGGTGGATCGAGCGGATCACCGGCGGCCTCGCCTCCTACTGGGTCTACCAGCACCTGGGCAACCTCAGCCCCGACGAGCTGGCCGCCGACCCGCTGTTCGAGAAGGTGGCCGCGGCCGGCGACGCCACCGTCCTGCTGCACGACTTCGGCCGCTCGGTGGACAGCGCGCTGGACGGCGAAACCACCCGCTACCAGTGGTCCTACTCCCTCGATCTGGGCCGCACCCGGCTGGTGATGCTCGACAACCGCTGCAACCGCGTCCTCACCCCCGGCGCCCGCGAGATGCTGCCGGCCCGCGAATGGGCGTGGTTCGTCGACCAGGCCCACGGCGACTACGACCACCTGGTGGTCGGTTCCTCCCTGCCCTGGCTGATGCCGCCGGCGATCCACCACCTGGAGGCGTGGAACGAACGCACCGCCGACTCCGCCAACCCGCGGGTGGCGGCCTACGCGGAGAAGATCCGCCGGGCCTTCGACCTGGAGCACTGGGCGGCTTTCAGCCGATCCTTCGCTGCGCTGGGCGAGCTCTTCCGCCGGCTGGGTGAGGGCGGTGACGGCGCCCCACCCCACCGGGTGGGAGCAGGCGGAGCGTACGCCGCCCCCGCGACGATCTCGGTGCTCTCCGGCGACGTCCACCACTCGTACGTGGCCCGGGCCGACCTCGGCGAGAGCATGCGGACCCCGGTCATGCAGCTGACCTGCTCGCCGGTGCACAACCAGGTCCCCGCGTTCATGCGCCCGCTGATGCGCTTCAGCTGGTCACGGGCCGCCGCCCGGGGCGTGCGCGGCCTGGCCCGCTCGGCCGGCGTCCGCCGCCCCGCCTGGACCTGGAAGCGCGAGGCCGGCCCGTACTTCGGCAACGCGGTCAGCACCCTGCACCTGACCGGCCGGGACGCCACCGTCACCGTCGAGGGCACCGACAAGGACGGCAACCTGTTCAACGTGGCCGAGGTCGGCTACGGCCCATCGAAATAGGCTGCGCCGTTAGAAACAGGGCTGCGCCGCTAGAAACAGGGCTGCGCCGATCGCCGGGCGGGCGGCAGGATGACCCGAATGACGACCTGGACCGCCCCCGAGGCGAAGCGCGAGAGCGAACCGTTCACCGGCCCCGAACGGGCGATGCTGCAGGGCTGGCTCGACTGGCAGCGCCAGACCCTGCTGTCCAAGTGCGCCGGCCTGACCGCCGAGCAGCTGAGGACGGCGAGCGTCGAGCCCTCCAATCTCACCCTGCTCGGCCTGGTCCGCCACATGACCGAGGTGGAGCGCAGCTGGTTCGTGGTGCGCGCGGCCGGCCACCCCAACCCCGGCGCGCACTACAGCTCCGAGGCCAACCGCGACGGCGACTTCGACGACGTGGCCGACGCCGACCCGGAGGCCAACCTGGCCGCCTTCCACGCCGAGCTCACCGCCGCCGACGAGGCCGTGGCCGACCTGTCGCTCGACCACGAGTTCACCCTCCGCGAAAACACGCTGAGCCTCCGCTGGGTCTACCTCCACATGATCGAGGAGTACGCCCGCCACAACGGCCACGCCGACCTCCTGCGCGAACGCATCGACGGCGTCACCGGCGACTGACCCGGCTCGCTCGGCCCCCTGAACTGGGCGTACGGAAAAATGTCGTACGCATGTTCTAATCTGTGGCCATGTTGGACCGACTGACCCGGAGCCGCACCGCACTCGCCGAGTGCGCGGATGCTTCGGTGTGGGCGCTGTCCGACGCCGACCTGCTCGCCTCCCTGGAGCAGGCGTGGATCGGCGTGCAGCAGCTGACCGGGGTCGCCGCACGCCTGATCCGCCAGGCCGAGGTGCGCGGCCTGCCGCGGGCCGAGGCGGCCTCCAGCACCGTGGTGTGGTTACGCCAGCGGCTGCACACGAGCCCGGCGGAGGCGCAGCGGCTCGTGCGGCTCGCCGAGGTCCTCGACGCGTCGCCCGCGCTGGATGCCGCCGTGGCCGCCGGCACCGTCTCGGCCGAACAGGCACGGGTGATCGGCTCCGCCATCGCCGATCTGCCCGACGAGGCCGGGATCGACCTCACCGCGCAGGCGGAGACGGCACTGATCGGCTACGCATCGGAGTTCGACCCGATCACGCTGAGCCGGCTCGGCACCCGCATCCTCGCGCACGTCGACCCGGAGGCAGCCGACCGCCACGACGAAGCCCTGCTGAAGCGCCAGGAGGAGCGAGCCCGCCGCGGCCGCGGATTCACCATGAGCCCGTTCGGCGACGGCCGGGTCCGGCTGTCCGGCTGGCTCGACAGCAGCGGCGCCGCGACCGTGACCGCGGCCCTGGAGCCGCTGTGCCGCCCGTCCCAGGACGCCGCCACCGACACCGACCTGGCCCGGACCCCGACACAGCGACGCGCGGATGCCCTGGTCGACGTGTGCGCCCGAGTCCTGCGAAACGACGGACAGCCAACCGGCGGCGGCGAATCAACCCACATGGTCGTCACCGTCCCGATCACCACGCTGCAGACCACCCCCGGCGCCCCCACCGAAAGCCACCCACAGCAAGACCACCCGCAGCCCGACCGCCCGCAGCCCGACCGCCCGCAATCTGACCGCCCACCGGTTGCCCCCGGCCCTCGCACCGGTCACCGACCGCCCAGCCGCGGCCCTGGAGCAGATCGCAGCCACTCGGCGCCCACCCGCAGCACACCCACCCGCAACACACCCACCCGCAACACACCCGCCCGAGCAGCCGCCGCAGGCACCGCGCCCGCCGACAGCCGCCCGGCCGATCGCAAGCGCAGCCGGGACAGCGGCTCCGGGATGCTGGACAACGGGACGCCGATCAGCCCCGCCGAGGCGCGCCTGCTGGCCTGCGATGCCCGGATCATCCCCGCCGTCCTCGGCACCGCTGGCCAGGTTCTCGACGTGGGCCGTGCCCGTCGCCTGTTCACCGGGCCGATCCGGCGCGCACTGATCCTCCGCGACCGAGGATGCTGTTTCCCCGGCTGTGATCGACCACCGAGTTGGTCAGAAGCTCACCACATCATCCCGTGGGCCGACGGTGGCGCGACCGCGTTGTCCAACGCGTGCCTGCTCTGCCGCCACCATCACCGCGCCATCCACAACACAGATTGGCAGGTCCGCCTCAACCCCGACGGCCACCCCGAATTCCTCCCGCCGCCAACGCTGGACCCACAGCGCCGCCCCCGCCGCAACGCATACCACCTACGGAGGTAGGCCGGCGCAGAACGCACAGCGAGGTCACGTCGGCTCAGAACCGGTCTCGCCAGCCCGGGAGCGGCAGATCGAGAACGGTCATGGCAGGACGAGCACGGTCACGGCAGGACGAGCACGGTCAGCTCAGATCTAGCGCCTTACGCAGGTAGGCGACATGCTCCGGCCCGCTCCACCGGTATGCCGGCAGGCTCGCGGCCCGGGCGCCGCGCACCGCGCGGTCGTCGTCGTCCACGAAGAGGACGTGCTTGGGCGCGAAGCCGATCAGCTCGCAGGCCCGCTGGTAGAACTCCGGGGCCGGCTTGTGGACCTTCTGCTCCCAGGAGCTGATCACCACATCGACCTCGCCGGCCAGGCCCAGCGCCTCCAGATCGGGGCGCAGCCGGTCGGTGGCGTTGGTGGCCAGGCCGACCTTGCGGCCGCCGGCCCGCACCTCGCGGATGAAGGCGAGCGCGTCCGGGTCGGGCTCGCCGCGGTAGGACTGCCACCGCGCCACCGCCTCGGCCGCGCGCTCAGGCTCGATCGGCAGCCGCTCGGCGACCAGGCGCATCCACTCCGCGTCGGTGATCTCGCCGACCACCGCGGGCCGGTAGATGTCCCAGGACATCGACGTCTCGAGCAGAGCGGCCGGCTTCAGGCCGTACTCGACCTCCACCGCGATCATCGGGGCCGGATCCCAGCGGCGCAGAACGCCGTCCAGGTCGATGAGCAGGGCCTGGGCGCGTTCGCGCGGCGACATGCTGGCTAGTCCTCTTCTTCCTTCTTGAGCCGTTGGCTGATCACCTGGGTCACACCGGCGCGCATGGTCACGCCGTACAGCGCGTCCGCGACCTCCATCGTGCGCTTCTGGTGCGTGATGATCAGCAGCTGGCTCTTTTCCCGCAACTGCTCGAAGAGCGTAATCAGGCGGCCGAGGTTGACGTCGTCGAGGGCGGCCTCGACCTCGTCCATGATGTAGAAGGGCGAGGGCCGGGCCCGGAAGATGGCGCACAGCATCGCCACCGCGGTGAGCGAGCGCTCACCACCGGAGAGCAGCGACAGCCGCTTGATCTTCTTACCCGGCGGCCGGGCCTCGACCTCGACACCGGTGGACAGCATGTCCTCGGGGTCGGTGAGCACGAGCCGGCCCTCACCACCCGGGAACAGCACCTGGAAGACGGTCTGGAACTCGCGCGCGGTGTCCTCGAACGCCGACGCGAACACCTCCAGGATGCGATCGTCGACGTCCTTGACCACGGTGAGCAGGTCCTTGCGGGTGGCCTTGAGGTCTTCCAACTGGTCGGAGAGGAACTTGAAGCGTTCCTCGAGCGCCGCGAACTCCTCCAGCGCCAGCGGGTTGACCTTGCCGAGCAGCTGCAGGTCGCGCTCGGCCTTGTTGGCCCGCTTCTCCTGGGTGGGCCGGTGGAACGGCGCCGGCTCAGGAACCGGCTTGTCGTCCTTCTCGGCCTGGGCGGTCTCGGCGGCGCTCGGCGGCACGAGCTGCTCCGGCCCGTATTCGGTGATCAGCGTGTCCACGTCGAGCGAGAAGTCCTCGGCCGCCTTGGCCTCGAGCTGCTCGATGCGCATCCGCTGTTCGGCGCGGGCCATCTCGTCGCGGTGCACCTCGCTGGTGAGCCGTTCCAGCTCGGCGAGCAGCCGCTTGGCGGTGGCGCGCACTTCCTGCAGCTCGGCCTCGCGCGCGGTGCGCGCCTGGGCCAGCTGGTCGCGGGAGTCGACAGCCGCGGCGAGGGACAGCTCGACCCGGAGGAGGGCGGTGGCCGCGCCTAGTGCGACCGCCTTGGCGATCTCGGCGCCGCGGGCCCGGGCGGCCCGCCGGGCCGCGGCCCGTTCCCGGGCCTGCCGTTCGGCGTTGGCCTGGCGCATCAGGGAGTCGGCCCGGCCGGCGATGGAGGAGACGCGCTCCTCGGCGGTACGCACGGCGAGGCGTACCTCCATCTCGTTCTGCCGGGCCTGGGGTACGAGGGCGGCGAGCGTGTCCCGCTCCTCGGTGGACGGTTCCTCGTCGATCGGGGTGGACTCGGCCAGATTGAGCCGTTCTTCCAGCTCGGCGAGGCGCATCAGGTCGTCCTCCCGGGCCGCCTCGGCCTTCTGCCGGGCCGCGCCGAGTCGCTCGCTCTCGGCCTTGGCCGACCGGGCGGCGGCGCCGAGCTCGGCGAGCCGGCGGGCGGCGGCGTTGCGCTCGCCCTCGGCCGCACGCTTGGCGGCGGCAGCCACGTTCACGGCTTCCTTGCGCTCGGCGACGTCGGCGCGGGCGTCGATCAGTTGCCCCTTGAGCTCGCTGATCGCTTCCTCGGCCGCGGTCCGCTTGGCCTTGGCCTCGTCGACCGCGGCCTGCACCTCGATGTAGCTGGTGGCCTTGCCGGATCCGCCGGCCGCGGCGAACGCGCCGAGCACGTCGCCGTCGGGGGTGACGGCCCGTAGTTCGGGGTTGTCGGCGACGGTGCGGGCCGCGACGGCGAGGTCGGGAACGAGGACGACGTCGCGCAGTGCCCGGTTGATAGCCGGCCGGACCTGCTCGGGGCAGTCGACCACCTCCGGCGCCCAGACGCCGCCTTCCGGCAGCTGCGGGCGCAGCGACTCGAGCGAGCCGCGCATGCCGGGCCCGGCGGGCGAGGCGACGACCAGCGCGGCGCGTCCGGCATCAGCGATCTTGAGGGTACGCATCGCCTCGATCGCCTCGTCCACGCCGGAGAGTGCGACCGCGTCCGCGAACGTGCCCAGCGCGGCGGCGATGGCCGCCTCGTGACCGGACCGGACGGTGAGCATCGAGGCGAGGCTGCCGAGCAGGCCGGGCACCTGGTCGCGCTTGGCCAGCAGGGCCCCGGCGCCGTCCTTGCGCTGCAGGCCGAGAGCAAGAGCTTCCTCGCGCGCCTTCCAGCTGGCCGCGTCCTTCTCGGCGGCCCGTTCGGCGTCGGAGAGCTCGCGCACGACGGCCGCGGCACGATCGTGACCCGCCTGAACCTCGGCGTGCCGCTCGTCCAGCTCGACGTTGTCCCGATCGGCCTCGGTGGACTCCGCGGCGACCGCGTCGACGTCGGACTGGGCGGCCTCGGCGCGGGTGAGGGCGTCGGTGTGCGCGGCGGCGAGCCGCTCGATCTCCTCGGCCGCGCTTCCGGTGCGCGCCTTGGCCGCGTTCACGTTGCCGGTCAGCTTGGCCAGGCCTTCGCGGCGATCGGCGATGGCCTTCGCGGCGGTGCGCAGTGCGCCCTCGGCCGCGGCCAGTTGCCGTTCCAGTTCCTGCCGGTTCTCGACCGCCTCGGCCAGCCGCATCTGGTCGTCGGTGAGCGCCTCGCGCAGCTCTTCTTCCTGCTCGCGCACCCGCTCGGCCTCGGCGACCAGCTGGTCGGGGTCGCGGCCGGGCCGCTCCTCGTCCGGGGTGGCGGCGAGGTGGCGCAGCCGCTCGGTGGCGAGCTGCTCGGTGGAGCGGAAGCGTTCCTGGAGGGCGGCCAGTTTGTACCAGGTGTCCTGGGCGGCCTGCAGCAGTGGCGCGTCCTCGGCGTGTGCGCGTTCGAGGTCGGCGAGCCAGCGCTGAACCTCACGGTTCTCTTCCTCGACCTGCTGCCGCCGGTCCCGCATCGCCGATTCGTCGGCGATCTCCTTGTCCAGCGTGCCGCGCAGCGTGTGCAGGTCGTCGGCGAGCAGCCGGAGCCGGGCGTCGCGCAGGTCGGCCTGGATGCCGGCGGCGCGGCGCGCCACCTCGGCCTGCTTGCCGAGCGGCTTGAGCTGACGGCGGAGCTCGGCGGTGAGGTCGGTCAACCGGTTGAGGTTGACCTGCATCGCGTCGAGCTTGCGGATCGCCTTTTCCTTGCGCTTGCGATGCTTGAGTACGCCGGCGGCCTCCTCGATGAAGGAGCGGCGGTCCTCGGGTTTGGCGTGCAGCATCGCGTCGAGCCGGCCCTGGCCGACGATGATGTGCATCTCACGGCCGATGCCGGAGTCGCTGAGCAGCTCCTGGATGTCGAGCAGCCGGCAGGCGTTGCCGTTGATCTCGTACTCGCTGGCGCCGTCGCGGAACATGCGCCGGGTGATCGAGACCTCGGTGTACTCGATCGGCAGCGCACCGTCGTTGTTGTCGATCGTCAGCGTCACCTCGGCGCGGCCCAGCGGCGCCCGGCCGGAGGTGCCGGCGAAGATGACGTCCTCCATCTTGCCGCCGCGCAGTGCCTTGGCGCCCTGCTCGCCGAGGACCCAGGCGATGGCGTCGACGACGTTGGACTTGCCGGAGCCGTTGGGGCCCACCACACAGGTGATGCCCGGCTCCAGGCGCAGCGTCGTGGCGGAGGCGAAGGACTTGAAGCCCTTGACCGTCAGGCTCTTGAGGTGCACGGATCTCCGAGGGTCGCCAAGGTTGTCAACAGGAGGATGCTTGGCAAGCAGGGTACCCGCACCGAGCTCCAGCGGCCTGTCACGCCGCGCTCAGTACGGACATAGGCCCCCAAAGCAGACAAAAAGATGCGCGCCGCCACAGGGTGGAGGCGCGCTGTCAGGAGTGCATCAAGCCGGCACTGGGGGGATCGACCGCCGATTTCCGGCGGCCGGGACAACTGCAGCCAGAAACAACCGCGGTTGGAAACAACTCAGGCCCGATCAGAGATCGGGCCATGAACAACTCAGGTCAGCGCCGGCTCGGTCAGCCGCAGGATGTCGTCTGCTTCGGCGGCAGCGGCCGCCAGTCGGTCATTTTCCGCCCGGAGACGGGTGACCTCGAACTCCAGGGCCTGCACCCTGGAACGCAGTCGGGTGACCTCGTCGAGCAGGCGCCGATCGGGCGCCGCGCCTACGTGGCCGAAGAGGGCCTTCGCCATGGTGACTCCTTGAGAAGCATTGCTTCTTCTTGGGTGGTGTTGAGAACCACGCGCTTGTAGCGCGCGCCCAGTTTGCGCCACACTTCTATGCACACGGGCACGCGTGAGCACAGACTCATGCACCCAAAGAACGTGCTTCTTAGGTGCAGATGTCCCATGCCTGAAGTGGAACCGGGCATGAGTGGGCGCGACTGGCGACACCTCCATAGTCCGCCCATACCCACGCTCCGTCAAGCGGTGCGACCGCGGACCCGGCCCTGAGGTCAGTGAATCATGCCACGCTGCCGTTCTTTACCTGGGCTTATGTTTTCCTTTGCCGGTTTGTCCACGGCTTGCGTGGGTGCTTACGGTCTGCGGCGGCCGCACCCACCCACCGTGCGCGCGATGATCAAGCAACCGCGCAATGATCAAGCAACACGATCAAGCAAGATGATCAAGCAGCGCGATCACGCGTCGCGCGGAGTGATCCGCGGAACGATCAGCGAAGCGATCTCGGGTGGCGATCGACGTCGGCTCGGCACCGGGTGCCGGTGGCGGGGCATCCGGTGCCGGCGACGGCGTGAGGACGCCGCAGGGACGCCGCACCTATATCGCGAACCCTCCCAGGATTTCGCGACATTTCGGACAAGTCGGGCGGCAAATCGGATAAAAGTCGCGTAATTGTGTCGCCTACCCGACAGGCTCTCGTAACTTTCCCGGGCTGTCTCGTTGCCTCCTTCGTGAAAACGACCCCGTCGCACGAGCGCGTGTGCTTGCTCACCGGCGGCGGGTACCCGTTCCGACGGGACGCGCTGAGCGGGTGGTGCCGCACCCTGGTGGAGGGCCTGCGCCGATTCCGCTTCGACCTGCTGACCGTGACGGACCGGGAACCGCCGGTCCTGCCCGCGTACCCGCTGCCCTTCAACGTCACCTCGGCCGACGCTCTGCAGATCGGCCGGGCCCAGATCGGCCGGGCCCTGGGCCGGGAGCGCCGCCGCGGCAACTCCAACGAGACTGGTCGCGGCGCCGCCCACCTGCTCTGCCGGGGGCTCGTCGAGCAGAGCCGGTTCGCCATCGGGCTGCGCGGTCTCGCCGAGCTGGCCACCGAACGACCCGACCCGCTGACCAACGTTCCGCTGGCCGACCTGCTGGCGGACGCCTGGCGCGACGGCAGCCCGTCCGACGACGAGCCGCCACTGCCCCGGCTGAGCACCCGCGACGCCCGCACCGCGGCCACCCTGCTCAAACACGCACTCGGCGCGCTGGCCGTGCCGTTGCCGAAGTCCGACCTGGTGCACTGCATCGGCGGGACGACCCCGCTGCTCACCGCGCTGGCCGGGCGCTGGCAGTCGGGCATCCCGCTGCTGCTCACCGAGGCGCGGGCCCCGGTCGCCCGGCAGCGGCCGGCCGAGGAGCGGCTGTCGCCGGCGGTGCGCGCGGTGCTGCGCCGGTTCCGGGCCGCGGTCGCCCGCACCGGGTACGCCGAGGCCGGCCTGATCGCCCCGCTCAGCGCCTACCACCACGGGTGGGCGCTGCGGCACGGCGCCGCCGCGGCCCGGCTGGTGCAGGTGCCGGCCGGGGTGGACCCGTCGGAATATCCGGTCACCGCCGAACCGGGCGCCGGCCACCCGGCCGTGGTCTGGGCCGGCAGCGGTGGGCCGGACAGCGGGCTGACCCAGCTGCTGGCGGCGTTCGAGCAGGTCGCGGCGGCCCAGCCGGGGACGGTGCTGCACCTGGTCGGGGTCACCCCGGCGCACGAGGACCACTGCGCCGAGCAGATCGAGCGGACCGGGCTGGGCCGGGCCGTACGCCTGCATCCGCTCCCGGCCGACCCGCGTGACCGCTACACCGTCGGGCACGTGGTCGCGCACGTTCCCGGGCCGGCCGATCCGCCGTACCGGCTGATCGAGGCGATGATGTCCGGCCGGGCCGTGGTCGGGGTCGACGTCGGGCCGGCCGCCGAGACGCTGGGCGACGCGGGCGTGCTGGTCCAGCCGGACGACCCGGCCGAACTGGCGATCGCGATCGTCGACCTGCTGCGGGCGCCGACCCGCCGCCGGCAGCTCGGTGACGCGGCCCGGCGGCGGGCGCTCACCCACTTCACCACCGACCGGGTGGTCCGGGTCTACGGCGCTCTCTATGCCGACCTGACCGGGCCGCCGCCGGCCCCCGCGTCCGCCTTCGAGCTGGCGCTCACCATCCCCGCACCGCGGACCTCACCGCCCGCGACGTTGCGCTGGCTGATCCGGGAGGACCGATGACGATCACACCCCAGCGAGGGGCGTCCCCGACGCGTACGCCCCGAGGCCGTAACCGGCGCCGTGCGGTCGGCCGGCCGCCCCTCGGCGTACACCCGAAGCATGCGGCGGACCCGGCGCTCGCGCCGGCGCCGCTCCCGACCACCCTGCCCGCGCTCCCCCGGACCCATCGGCGGCCCGGCGCCCTTCGCGCCTACCTGAACGCTGCGCTGCTGCGCTGTGTCCTCTACCTCGCGCCGATCAGCGTCGGAGTGGCCGGGGGTGCGTCGCTGCGGCAGGTCGCATGGCCGGTTCCGCTGGTCACCCTGCTGCTCGGCTGGACCGCCGCGCAGGCCCTGACCTGCGCGGGTGCGGCGATGGCGCGGCGGGCCGGACCGGCGGCCGCGTGCCGTCTGGTCGGCGCCGGTTTCGCGGCCGTGACCGGGCTGTGGTGTGCGCTGGTCTGGATCGCGCCGGATCACCTGCTCGGACCGCATCGCGGCATGGCCCTCGTGGTCGGGCTGGGCGGGCTCGCCACCCTGGCCACGGTGACCGCGGCGCTGGTCACCCGGGCCGAGGCGGCGGTGGTGCGGTGGAGTCTGCCGTGCTGGGTGCTGGCCGCCGCGACGCTCGTCGAGATCGCCGGCAAGCCGGTGCCGTGGCTGCCGGTGGGCACCCTGCTGCCGGCCGCGATCGTGCTGGTGCTGGTGCGGTCGTTCCGGCCGGCCATGCTGCCCGGTACGCCGCGGCGGCGGTTCGCGCTGAGCCGGACCGAGTTGCGCCAGGCCGGCGGCTACCTGGTGATCGGGCTGTCCCAGGCGATCTGCGTGGTGGTGCTCTGGCGGGGCGGACCGTCCGGTTCGACCGTGCCGTTCTGGCTGCCGCTGCTGCTGGCCGTGCCGATCCTCGAGGCGCTCATCGCCTGGAACATCGGCGAGGCCGGGACGAAGCCGCGCGGGGTCACCCTGGGCACGCTGGCCGGACTGCTGCCGCCGCTGACCCTCGGCTGCGCGCTGGCGGTGGCCGGGTTCACCGGGACTCAGCTCCCCGGGGCCATCGAGGCGGCGGGCGTGCTTCCACTGGCCGGCGGCACCCTGCTCGGCGGCGTCTTCGCCATCACGTTCCTGCTCGCCGCCCGGGGCCGCACCGGGATCGCCGCCACCATCGCGGCCGCCCCGCCCCTGGTCGTCATCGTTCTGAAGCTTCTGCCCGTACCGGCCGCCGGCGCCCTGCCGAACGCCGTCGGCGCGCTCGCCGTCACCCACGCGGCCGGCCTGCTCGTCGTCGCCCTCACCGCCGCCGACCACCGGAGAGACTCGTGAAGACACTGTTCCCGCCGTACGCCCACCCGTCACCCGAGCTGGCCCTGGACGCCGAGACCTGGATCATCCGGGACCTGCCCGGCGAACGCCGCAGCCTGCACCAGTCGCTCGGCCGGATCGACCTCGACTGGGGCAGCCGCTCGCTCGCCGACGTGCTGGCCGATGTGGACGCCTGGCGCGAGGACGGTGTCGAGGGGCTGTTCCTCGATCGGGCGCCGGCCGGGTCGGGCGGGGTCGGGCCGGTGGCGCTGACCGTCCGGCTGGCCGCGCGGCGCGGGCTGCACCGGGTCGTGCTCAACCCGGGAGTGCCCACCCACCCGCTCTACCGCGACCTGGGCACCCGGATCTGCTCCTTCGAGGGGCCCTGGTCGGCCTATCAGAGCTGGGACGGCGACGGGGTGCGGCCGGGTGACGGGCACATCGTGCACGGGGTGCCGCCGGCGCTGCTCACCGCGGCCCGCCGGCTGATGGGACGGCGGGGCGCGGGTTTCGGGCTGGCCACCGACGCCAGCCCGTACCTCAATGCGTACGCGGGGGGCGTGGGCGGGGCTGGCAGCGGGGACAACTGAACGACGAGCGGTTCATGAACTGCTCGCGCCGGATCGGGGTGCCGCAGCGGTGGCACGGTTCGCCCTCCCGGCCGTAGGCGTTGAGCGACCGGTCGAAGTAGCCGCTCTCCCCGTTCACGTTGACGTACAGCTCGTCGAAGCTGGTCCCGCCGGCCTTGATCGCCTCGCCCAGCACGTCCCGCACGTCGGCGAGCAGCCGGCGCGCGGCCGGCCGGGTCAACTGGTCGGTGGGGCGGGCGCCGTGCAACTGCGCCCGCCACAGTGCCTCGTCGGCGTAGATGTTGCCGACCCCGCTGATCAGCGTCTGGTCGAGCAGTGCCCGCTTGACCTCGGTGTGCTTGCCGCGCAGCCGGGCCACGAACACCTCGTCGTCGAAGAGCGGGTCCATCGGGTCGCGGGCGATGTGCGCGATCTCGCCGGGCAGTTCCGCACCGTCCTCGGAGACCGCCAGGCCGCCGAACGTGCGCTGGTCGACGAAGCGCAGCTGCGGCCCGCCGTCGGTGAACGTGAACCGGATCCGCAGGTGTTTCTCGTCCTCGGCCTCGGCCGGCTGCATCAGCAGCTGGCCGCTCATGCCGAGGTGGCCGACGATCGCGTCACCGGAGTCGAGCGGCAGCCACAGGTATTTGCCGCGCCGGGACACCCCGACGATCGTGCGGCCGGTCAGCATCGCGATGAAGTGCGCGTCGCCGGGCAGGTGCCGCCGGATCGCGCGCGGGTGATGCACCTCGACGGTCGCGATGGTCCGGCCGGCCACCCATGTGGCCAGGCCCTGCCGAACGGTCTCGACCTCTGGCAACTCGGGCAACTCGGGCCCTCCTTAAGCGAAAAGCAAGGGAGAAAAGCCTGGCTACAACGTGTACGGCCAGATCGTGATCAGGTAGGCGCCGTACCAGAGACCGAACGCCGCCCACGCCGTGATCGCCAGCACCGCCACCCGGGGGCGGGCGCGGGCGGCGGCGACGGCCGCCGGCAGCAGCGTCAACAGTACGGGCAGCAGCAGTCGCGGCTTCGAGTGGTAGAAACCGGCCTGCCCATAGACGAGCACCATCGCCACGACCCCATAAACGGCCAGTGGTGGCCACGGTCTCCCGGCCAGGGCCACGCCGGCCGCGGCCAGGGCGGCCAGCAGGATCAGCGCCACGCTCATCGGGATCCAGCCGTCGCCGCGGCTCAGCGTGTCGCTCAGGAAGAGCCAGGTGCTCCGCCCGTAGTCGAACGAGGTGCCCCAGCCGGCGGTCTGGATGCGGAACCAGGCACTCCAGTCGCCGACCCGCCAGCCCACCCAGGCCAGGAACAGCGGCACGCCGGCCATCGCGACCGCGGCGGCCAGCAGCGGCGGCCAGGGCTTGCGCGGGTTCCGGCGGACCGCCATCAGCGCGGCGACGGCGAGGGCGAGCGCGGCGGCGGCACCGGTCGGGCGGGTCAGGGCGGCGCCGAGCCCGAGCAGGCCGGCCGCCCACCACACCTGCCGGTGCGCGGCGACGAGCATCCCGGCGACAAGGGCAAGAAAGAGCGCTTCCGAGTACGCCATGGACAGCACCACCGACACCGGCGCGCTGCAGCAGATCGCGACGAGCGCCCAGCCGGTGCGCTTGCCGTACAGCGTGGTGCCGAGCAGGTGCAACGCCACCGCCGCGGCGATCGACGCCGTCCAGCTCACCAGCAGCGCCGCGCTCTGCGCGGAGAGACCGATCGCGGCGAAGCCGCGGATGAGCATCGGGTACAACGGGAAGAACGCCAGCTCATTGCCCTGCAACACATGCTGGGTGTCATAGGTGTACGAGTGGGGGTAGCCGTCCACCGCCACCCGCAGGAACCAGCCCGCGTCCCACACCAGCAGCCGCCCGCGCAGGCTCGTCCCGTCGGCGGCGGCGCTGCCCAGCCAGACCAGGATGAGCAGTTGGGCCACCCGGGTCAGGGCGAAGATCCCGACCGCGATGAGTACGCCCCGCCAGGCGCCGGCCGCGGTCCACAGGCTCGGCCGGCGCTCCTCGACCTGCTCGGCGCCCGGCCGACCGGCCTCCGGCTGCTCCGTCACCGCGACGCTCACTTCTGATCGTCGTCCTGCTTCTGGTCGTCATCCCGCTTCTGGTCGTCATCCCGCTTCTGGTCGTCATCCCGCTTCTGGTCGTCCAGGGTCTCGGCCTCGTCCGGGGCCTCGTTGCCCCGGTCGTTCAGGGTGCGCCACGCGGCCGCGGCGGCCCGCTGCTCCGCCTGCTTCTTGCTGCGCCCCTCGGAGCCGCCGTACCGCTCGCCGGCCACCACCACCCAGGCGGTGAAGGTCTTGGCGTGGTCGGGGCCGGAGTCCTCGATCACGTAGTCCGGCACGCCCAGGCCGAGCGCCGCGGTGAGCTCCTGCAGGCTGGTCTTCCAGTCGAGCGCCGCGCCGCGGCCGGCCGACTCGGCCATCAGCGGGTCGAACAGCCGGTGGATCACCTCGCCCGCGGTGTCCAGGCCGTGCTCCAGGTAGATCGCGCCGAGCAGCGCCTCGAGGGTGTCGGCCAGGATGCTCGCCTTGTCCCGGCCGCCGGTGGTCTCCTCGCCCTTGCCGAGCAGCAGGTGCGGGCCGAGGCCGTGCGGGCCCAGGCTGCGGGCCACGTCGGCGAGCGCGTGCATGTTGACCACGCTGGCCCGCAGCTTGGCGAGCTGACCCTCGGGCAGGTCCGGGTGATTGTGGTAGAGCGCGGACGTGATCACCACACCGAGCACCGAGTCGCCCAGGAACTCCAGCCGCTCGTTGGTCGGCAGACCGCCGTTCTCGTACGCGTACGAGCGGTGGGTGAGGGCTCGTTCCAGCAGCGGGGGTTCGAAGGGGACTCCGAACGCCTCCTCCAGCGGGAGGGTGGGGGGCCGGCGGCGCTTATCCATCATGGGACACCTCGTTGTGCGGGATCTGCTTGTCGTTAACGACGTGATCGACCATCGCCGTTACCGCGGCGCGTCGGTGCAGGTGGGCGGCGAGCGCGAGGCCGGCCGCGAGGTCGGGGCCGGATGCGGCGCCGTGGCAGACGACAACGGTGCCGCCGACGCCGAGCAGCATGGCGGCGCGGGGCGGGACGGCGTCCGGGTCGCCGGGCGGGCCGAGCCGGGCGTACGCCGTCTCCAGGCCCTTGAGCAGGATGTTTCCGGTGAAGCCGTCGGTCACCACGACGTCGGCCACGTCGCCGGTCACGACGTCGTTGCCCTCGATCAGGCCCACGTAGCGGGCGCCGGCCGGCAGGTCGGCGGCCTCCAGCAGCGGCGGGAGGGCGCGGCGCAGGCGGTCGCCCTTGCCCTGTTCGGTACCGATGGTGAGCAGACCGACCCGGGGTGCGGCGATCTCGTGCACCACGGCGGCGAAGGCGGCGCCCAGGCGCGCGTGCATGACGACGAACTCTTTGTCCGGGTCGACGGCGGAACCCACGTCGAGCAGGACGAGACGGCCGGCGGCGCTGGGCAGCACGGCGGTCAGGGGTGGGCGGCGCACGCCGGGCCAGCGGCCGAGCACCCGGGCGGCCGACACGACGATCACGGCGGTGTTGCCGGCCGAGACGACGGCATCGGCCAGGCCGTCGGCCACGGCGCCGACGGCAGCGCGTACGCAAGCATCGGCAAGGTCTTGGGCCGTCGGAGCCGGCGCGTCCGCGCCGTGCTCGCCCGCCGTGATTTCGATGGTCAGCACGCTCAGGCGAGCGTGGTGCGCCGGATCCACGGCAGCACGAATCCGGTCGGCAGCCTCGGGCGGGCCGACCAGCAACAGATGAAGGGACGGATCGGCCTGGAAGGCACGCAGAGCGCCGTCAACCACGACGGCGGGAGCGTGGTCCCCGCCGAGGAGGTCGACGGCGATCCGCGCGGTCGCCGACTCCGAATCCGGAGCCGGCGTGCCGGTGGTTCGCCGTAACCCAGGTGCGACCCGCCCGACGATCGGGCGCGTCACTCCTCGTGGTCTCAGACCTCGAGGACCTGGCGGCCGTTGTAGGTGCCGCAGACCGAGCAAGCGGTGTGCGGCAGCTTCGGCGACTTGCACTGGGGGCAGGCCACGGTCGCAACCGCGGTCGCCTTCCAGTTCGCCCGGCGGGACCGGGTGTTGCTGCGCGACATCTTGCGCTTCGGGACGGCCACGGTTCCTACTCCTCAGATCCTTGAAGGTTGCGCAAAGCGGCCCAGCGGGAATCGACTTCCTCGTGGCTGTGATCAGCCGGAAGGTCGTCGAAATGCACCCCGCACTCGGGGCACAAGCCTGGGCAGTCCGGCCGGCAGAGCGGGGTGTTCGGCAGTGCGAGCACCACCGCGTCCCGGACCGCCGGCTCCAGGTCGATCAGGTCGCCCTGCATCCGGCCGACCTCGTCCTCGTCGGTCGTCTCCTCGGTAGTGCTGTCCTCGTAGGCGAACAGCTCCGCGATCGAGACGTCGAAGGACTGGTTGATCTCGTTGAGGCAGCGGCCGCACTCGCCCGAGAGCGAGCCACGGACGCTGCCACTGATGTAGACCCCCTCGGAGACCGACGTGAGCACGAGATCGAGCTCGACGTCCGACCCCTCGAGGACCGAGATCATCTCCAGGCTGAGGTCCGCCGGTGCCGGGATCACCCGTTCGAGGGCACGCGTCGCACCAGGCTGCCGCGGAAGCTTGGTCGTATCGACGACAAGCGGCTGCCTGGGATTCAGGTGACTCTTTGGTGACTTTGGCATGGTGTTGAGATCCTCAGCCGAAGGTAGGCCGACGGAAAAGAATACCTGGGCTGCTGGTGCAGCGTCGAATCGGGTGTTCAGAACGGGAGGGGACGTTCACTGTCCTCGCCCTGGAAAGTCCCGATCTCGCGTAGCGCATGCATCTTATCTCGGCCGCGCTCTATCGACGCGAGCGCCCGAGTCAGGAACTGCTCGAAGTTGGCCAGCGCGGTGTCGACGTAGTCGTCGACCTCCTCACGCAGGCGCTGGGCCTCACCGCGGGCCTCGGCGATGATCCGGGCGCCCTCGTGCTCGGCGGAGACGGTGATCTCGTTGACCGAGACGAGCCGAGCGTGTTCCGTCTCACCCTCGCTGATGATCCGGTCGGCCTCGCGGCGGCCGGCCTCGATGATCCGGTCGCGCTCGTCGAGCACGGCGGCGGCCTTGCGGATCTCGGACGGCAGGCCCGACCGGAGCGCGTCGAGAAGATCGATCATCTCGGCCCGGTCGTACATGAAGTTCGGCCGCGACATCGGGACGGATCGCGCATCCTGGACGCGTTCGATGATCTCGTCGATGCTGTCGAGCGGATCCACCGGTCTCTCACTCCCGTCATCTAGCACCCACGGAGCGTGGTGCGATCACGTTACTGCGCGACCGTCGCAGCCGTTTCCGGCGCGCCGGGAGCGGTCAGTTCTGCTTGAGACGCGCGACCAGCCGCTCGCCGACGAAGTCCGGGACGTACGCCGACGCGTCGCCACCCCACTTGACCACGTCTTTGACAAGACTGGAAGACAGGAAGGAGTAAAGCGGATTCGTCGGCATGAACAGCGTCTCCACGCCGGACAGGCCGATGTTCATCTGCGCCATCTGCAACTCGTAATCGAAGTCGCTGACCGCCCGCAGACCCTTGATCACCACGGCCGCACCCTGGGACTTGCAGAAGTCCACCAGGAGGCCGTGGAACGACGCGACCCGCACGTTCTCGTACTCCGCGGTTGCCTCGCGGAGCATCTCGATGCGCTCCTCGATGGCGAACAGGCCGGTCTTCGACTGGTTGATCAGAACGCCGATGATCACTTCGTCGAACAGCCGGCTGGCCCGCCCGACGATGTCGAGGTGACCGTTGGTGACCGGGTCGAAGGAGCCGGGACACACCGCTCGTCTCATGATCGGCGACCGTACCAAAGAGTAGTCTCGCCGTAACGCCTACTGCGGTCGGCAGTGACGCCTTCCACCCAATTCATCGGGCCACCCCGGCGGGGCCGCTCGATCGCGATCACGGCGTCCTTGGTGAGCCAGTCGTTCGCCACCAGATCCTGTTGCAACTCGAGGATCTCGTCGGCGGTCACCGCGTACGGCGGGTCGGCGAAGATGACGTCGAACGGGCCACCCTCGGGCGGGCTGTCGAGAACCTGGGCCACCTTGCCGGTGACGAGCCGGGCCGCGGAACCGACCTTCAGCGTCGCGATGTTGTCGCGAATCGTGCGGGCGGCGCGAGCGTCCGATTCGACCAGAAGCGTGTAGGAAGCTCCCCGGGACAGAGCCTCCAGACCGGCGGCGCCCGAACCGGCATAAAGATCCACGAATCGCGCCCCCTCCAGGTCGATCATCGACTCGAGGGCGCTGAACAACGCTTCACGAACACGGTCCGAAGTGGGCCGGGTGCCGGCACCGGCCGGAGCGGCGAGCCGGCGGCCACCGTGCACACCGGCAATGATCCTGGTCATGCGGCCCCTCCGGGGTCGTTGGGTAGCACCGCTCGACGCTACTGCACCACTCACACAGGGCAATCGGCGTGTGAACAAATCCCCAGACGACGGACACGCTCAGCAGCGGAGAAACGTCGCTCGGTAGATGGAAGATCACGGATCAGTATCAACAGGCTTAACGTCCGCTGAGGCGTTTCGTAGATAGACGTAAGTAGCTATCGTCATCCCCCGTTGCACGGTAGTTACGGCACCGTGTCGACGACGACGTGGGGAGGCGTCGTCGGCGGCCTCGCCTCCGTCCTGGCGTCGGCCCTTCGCTTCCTCGCCGCCCCCTGATCCCCAACACAGGAGTAGGCGTGAACCTGCTTAAATCCAAGCTTCGGCGCTCCGCGACGGTCATCGGCGGAGCGTTCCTGGGTCTCGCCGGCGTCGCGGCCTTCGCCGCGCCCGCGCTGGCCTGCGAAACCGAAATCACTCCCATCAGCAAGTGCGCGAACGCCGACGGCTCCTGGGTCGTCGAGTGGCAGGTCAAGAACAGCGAGTGGGACATCGCCGGCAAGATCACTGAGGTCAAGCTGCAGCCGTCCTCGTCGACGCTGACCGGCATCGAGGTCGGTTCCTTCCTGCCGAAGGAGAAGGACGGCGTCCTGACCGGCACCCAGAAGCTGCCGGCCGACGCCGAGAGCGCCCGCATCGCACTCCAGGGCACCTGGGAGTGGAACGGCGGCGGCTACGTGAGCTGGAGCGACAACTCGGTCCGCAAGCCGCACAACCTGTGCAAGCCGGAGGGGCCGACCACGCCGCCCACCGGGCCGACCACGAACCCGCCGACCAAGCCGACCACCAACCCGACGACCGGGCCGACGACTCCGCCGACCACGGCGACGACGACCGGTCCGACCACGCCGCCCACGACGGCGCCGACCACCACGCCGTCGGTCACCGCCACGCCGTCGGGTGGCTCCGAGACGCCGAGCCCGGCGAAGGAGCCGCAGTTCATCTACGACAACACCTGTGACACGTTCACGGTGGGCCTCGAGGTGCCGAAGGACTGGCCCGAGTCGATCACGGTGACCTTCAAGCCGTCCACGGGCGACTCGAAGACCATCACGGTCAAGCCCGGCGCGACCGGCACGGTCGAGTTCCCGGCGTCCGAGGGGCTGACCGTCACGGCCACCCCGAAGGGCTACGAGGACGAGGCCGCGAGCATCGCGTACGAGACCCCGGCGGACTGTGACTCCAACGGTGGCGGTGGCGGCCTGCCCGTCACCGGTGCCGCCGCGGGTGGCATCGCCGGTGGCGCCGCGGCCCTGCTGGCCGTCGGTGGTGGCCTGTTCTTCATGGCCCGTCGCCGCAAGGTGAAGTTCACCGCCTGACGCTGCAGCTGACCGAGAAGGGCGCGCTGATCCTGGATCAGCGCGCCCTTTCTGTTGCTGACGGCCGGCGCGGACGTTTGCTTTGCTGACGGCCGGTCGACTGTCTTTGCTAGAGGCCGGTCGACTGTCGTTGCTAGAGGCCGGTCGACTGTCTTTGCTAGAGGCCGGTCGGCCTCGAAAACGTGCCGTCCGCGTCCGGGTGGTACTCGGTCACCGCCACCACCGCGTCGAGCGGCAGCGCGGCGTAGATGTGCGGGAAGAGATTGCCGTCGGGGTGCGGCGGGTCGCCCTCCTCCCAGGTCACCTCGACCGGCAGGCGGGACTCGTCGATGTGCAGCAGGAGCAGGTCGGGCCGGCCGCGGAAGAGCGCCGTCGCCGGCCCGCTCACCTGCTCGGCCGTGGAGCAGTGGATATAGCCCTGGGTGGCGAGCGTGTCGCCCTCGTAGACGCCCTTGGTGAGTGCGTCCTCCCAGGTGGCCCGGGGGCAGATGTGCAGGATCATCCCTTCTCCAAATACTCGGCGCGTTCTTCGTCGACCAGCGCCGCCACCGAGGCGGCGAGCGCCGGATATTTCGTCAGATCGGGGTCGTCGCCGATCAGTTCGGTGGCCTCGGCTCGCGCCTCGGTGATCAGCTTGCTGTCCTGTAGCAGCGACAGCAGGCGCAGGTGCGAGTGCCGGCCGGACTGCGACGCACCCAGCACGTCACCCTCGCGGCGCTGCTCCAGGTCGATCTCGGAGAGGCGGAAACCGTCCGTCGTGGAGGCCACCGCGTCCAGTCGTTCCCGGGCGGCCGTTCCCTCCACCGACTCGGTGACCAGCAGGCAGATGCCGGGGGCCGAGCCCCGGCCCACCCGGCCGCGCAGCTGGTGCAGCTGAGAGACGCCGAACCGGTCGGCGTCCATGATGATCATCACGGTGGAGTTGGGCACGTCCACCCCGACCTCGATCACCGTCGTCGCGACCAGCACGTCCACGTCGCCCTTCGCGAAGGAGCGCATCACCGCGTCCTTCTCGTCGGCCGGCAGCTTGCCGTGCAGCACCGCGATCCGCAGGCCCCGCAGCGGGCCCTCGGCCAGCAGCGGCGCGACCTCGGTGACCGCCAGCGGCGGGCGGCGGGTCGGTTCGTTGTCGCCGGGCGGCTCCTCCTCCCCTTCCTCGCTCTCGGCGGCACCGATCCGGGGACAGACGATGTACGCCTGGTGGCCGGCCTTCACCTCCTCGCGCACCCGCTGCCAGGCCCGGTCGAGGAAGGCCGGGCGCTCCGGCGGGACCACGTGCGACGCGATCGGCGACCGGCCCTTGGGCAGCTGCGACAGGGTGGACGTCTCCAGGTCGCCGTAGACGGTCATCGCGACCGTGCGCGGGATCGGCGTCGCCGTCATCACCAGCACGTGCGGCGGGACGGCCGCCTTGGCCCGCAACGCGTCCCGCTGCTCCACCCCGAACCGGTGCTGCTCGTCGACCACCACCAGGCCCAGATCGTGGAAGTCGACCCCCTCGTACAGCAAGGCGTGCGTGCCCACCACGATGCCGGCCGTGCCGTCCTTGACCTTGGCCAGCGCGGCCCGCCGGGCCGCCGCGCCGAGCGAACCGGTGACCAGGGTGAGCTGGGTGCCGCCCGGGTCGCCGTCGATCTCACCGGCCCGGCCGAGCGCGCCGAGCTGCTCGCCGATGCCCCGGAAATGCTGGGTGGCCAGCACCTCGGTCGGCGCGAGCAGGGCCGACTGGCCGCCCGAGTCGACCACCTGGAGCATGGCGCGCACCGACACCAGGGTCTTGCCCGAGCCGACCTCGCCCTGCAACAGGCGGTGCATCGGGTGCGGCTTCGCCATGTCGGCCGCGATCTCCTCGCCGACCGACTGCTGGCCCTCGGTCAACTCGTACGGCAGGCCGGCGTCGAACTTCGCCAGGATGCCGCCCTCGATCCGCGGCCGCGCGTGGCCCGGCGTGCCGGCCGCACGGGCCCGGCGCTGCGCCAGCGTGAGCTGGACGGCGAAGGCCTCGTCCCACTTCAGCCGGTATTTCGCGGAATACAGCGCCTCCTTCGAGGACGGGCGGTGGATCTCGCGCAGGGCGGTGCCGATGCCGACCAGGTGGCGGTTGGCCCGGACCGTGCCGGGCAGCGGATCGTCCGGCGGCCGGAACGTGTCCAGAACCGTGCGCACACACTTGGCGATCACCCAGGTCGGCACCGCCTGCGCGGCCGGGTAGACCGGGATCAGCGCGCCCGCGAACTCCTCGATCTCCTCGGCCGCCTCGTCCTGGGTCGCGTCGGCGCTCAGCAACTGGTAGGCCGGGCCGTTCAGCTGGCGCTTCCCCCGGAAGTCGGTGATCTTGCCGGCGAACAGGCCCCACCGGCCGCGCCGCAGCTCCCGCTCGCGCCACGCCTGGTTGAAGAACGTGCAGGTCAGCGTCGCACCCGAACCGTCGCCGATGGTGATCTCCAGCATGTTGCCCTTGCGGGCCCGCATCGGCTTCACGCTCATCGACTGCACCTGGGCGAGCAGCGTGACCTGCTCGCCGATCTGCAGGTCACGCATGTCGGTGTGCTCGCCGCGCTCGTCGTAGCGGCGCGGGAAGTGATAGATCAGGTCGCCGGCGGTCTCCAGCTCCAGGTGGGTGGCGAGCGCCTTCGCGGTCTTCTCCCCCAGCACCGCGCGCAGCGGGGTCACCGTCGTCGTGGGCGGCGTCGGGGTGGTCGGGGTGGTGATCGGCTCGCTCATTCCACTCCTACTAGAAGGTGGTAGCGGGGCTGCCCGCCGGCGTAACACTGCAGTTCGGCGAACGGCCATGCCTGCGTGACGTGGTCGCGCAGGGTGGCCTCCAGGGCGATCGGGGCGTCCGCGCCGAGGACCAGGGTGGCCAGCTCGCCGCCACCGCCGAGCATCCGGTCGAGCAGGCGGCGGCTCACCTCGGCCAGGTCGGCGCCGATCACGTGCACCTCGCCGTCGACCAGACCGAGCAGGTCGCCGGCCCGGCACGGGCCGGCCACCGTGAGCGAGTCGCGCTGGGCGGTGCAGACCTCGCCGTAACGGCAGGCGCCGGCCGCCTCGGCCATCGCGATGACGTCGTCGCTGAACGGGCGCCCGGTGTCCCGCACCGCGAGCGCCGCGAGGGCCTGCACCGGCGAGCGGGTCGGCACCACGCTGACCCGCACGCCCGAACCCTCGGCCTCGCGAGCGGCCGCGATCGCCACGGCGTGGGTGTTGGCGTCGTTGGGCAGCAGCACCACGCACCCGGCCCGGGTGGCCGCGATCGCCCCGATCATCTCCCGGATCGACGGGTTGCGGTCGACGACGGTGGCACCCTCGGCCTCGAACAGCGCGGTCAGCCCGTCGCCGGCCGCGACCACCACGGCTCCGCGCCGCCGCGGTATCGGACGCTCCGCGGCGGCCAGGCCGTGGGTGCGGCCGGGCGTCAGCGGGGTGACCGTGATCCGGTGCGGGCGGCCGGCGGCCACGCCCGCTTCCAGGGCCGGGCCGATCCGCTCGGCCGGCACGTGCACGTGGACATTCCAGATGCCGTCGCCGGAGCCGACCACGACCAGCGAGTCACCCATCGCGTCGAGCTCCCGCCGCAGCGCGCCGACGGCGGCATCGGGCGCGTCCAGAAGGTATTGCACTTCATACTCATCGGGCGCGACTCCGTCACCCGGTGCCTGTGCCGGTGCGGCGTCGGGCGCCGGCGCGGCCTCGGTCGCCAGCGCTGCCTCGGTCGCCAGCGCTGCCACCGCGCGGCCGTCGTCGACGGCTTCGGTATGCCACGCCGCGCTCACGCCGGCCATGCCGTCATCACCCGCGCCGGGCGTTCCGGCCGCGCAAGCTCCGTCCGCGTCCGCGTCCGCGGCGGCGCCGTCGGTCGGCGTCAGCGCGGCGACCAGGGCGTCCAGCAGGAGGCACAGGCCGCGGCCGCCCGCATCGACCACGCCCGCGCGGGCCAGGACCGGGAGTTGCTGCGGGGTGCGGGCCAGGGCTTCGGAAGCCGCCGCGGCGGCGGCGCGGGCCACCGCGACCAGGTCGTCGGACTTGATCCGGCCCGCGCCCTCGGCCGCGGCCGCCACCACGGACAGGACGGTGCCCTCGACCGGGCGGGCCACCGCCGCGTAGGCCGCCTCGGACGCCGAGCGCAGCGCCCGGGCCAGCTCGCCGCCGCGGACCGCGACCGACGTGGCCAGGCTCTCGGCCATGCCGCGCAGGATCTGCGAGACGATCACGCCGGAGTTGCCCCGGGCGCCGAGCAGCGCACCCCGGGCCATCCGGCGCAGGGCACCGCTCGGCTCCCGCTCGGTGGCCGAGGTCGCGGGCATCTCGCCGGCGCCCTCGAGCTCCAGCTGGGCCGAGGTGAGGGTGAGAACCAGGTTGGTGCCGGTGTCACCGTCGGGCACCGGGTAGACGTTCAGCTCATCGATCTCGTGCTGGTGTGCGCGCAGCGCTTCCAGCCCACCACCGCACCAGCGGCGTACCGCAGCGGCGTCCAGGGTCTCCAGCACGCGAAAATCGTACTAACGCCCCCTGACAATCTCCGGGGGCCGCACCCTGAGCGGGGGCGATTCGCTGTCCGGGGGGACCATCGGGTAACCTTGCCGGGTTGCCCGGGCGATGTGCTGTGTGTCGCTAGGGCCCTTCGTTCGCTTTTAATGACTTCAGGAGTACCCCGTGGCTAGCGTGTGCGACGTCTGTGGCAAGGGACCGGGCTTCGGCCACAACGTGTCCCACTCGCACCGGCGGACCAACCGCCGCTGGAACCCGAACATCCAGTCGGTGCGCACCCCCGCCGGTGGCGGCACGACCAAGAAGTTGAAGGTCTGCACCTCGTGCATCAAGGCCGGCAAGGTCGTCCGCGCCTGATTCGGGCATAAGACACATCAGCCGCCGGGCCAAAAACCCGGCGGCTATTTGTGTGCCTTCAGGTCAAAGCATTTTGGCGTACGAGAGTACGCCCTCCTCGCCCTGGTAGTAGCCGAAGTCCTCGATGCGGACGTAGCCGGCCGACTCGTACAGGGCGATCGCCTCGGGCTGCCGGTCCCCGGTCTCCAAGATCAGCCGGGCGCACCCGGCCTGACGGGCCGACTCCTCGATCGTGGCGAGCATGCGACGGCCCAGGCCACGCCCGCGACCGGCCCGCGCGGTGAACATCCGCTTCAGCTCGGCGTCGGCGCCGTGCCGCCGCCAGCCGGCGCAGCCGATCAGCCTCTCCCCGTCGTCGGCGACGAAGAACACCCCGTTCGGCGGCCTGAAGTCGTCGTCGCCGATCGGGGTGTCGTCACCGCTGCCGCCGTACCGCTCGGAAAGCTCGTCCAGGACGTCGACGAGCAGGGCGCGGACCACCGGCTCACCGAAGTCCGCCGTCCTGATCTTGATCTCTTGCACGATCCGACTTTAGTGAGCCAATTTCAGGTCGGCGGAGTGGCGGGTCCCGCGGAGTGAGGGTGGCCTCAGCGGAAGTGGTCCCAGCCCGGCGCGCCCGACCACGGCTTGCGGTCGACCGTGACACCGGCGCCGTCGAACACCCGGCCGATCTCCTGCCAGCCCTCCGGCAGCGGCACCCCGGCCGGGAACGTCGCCGCCAGGGCGTGGTCCTCGCCGCCGGCGAGCAGCCACTGGAACGGGTCGAGGCCGAGCGCCGTGGCCGCGTCCCGCATCTGGCCGGGCACGGTGAACGCGTCGGTGCGCACGTCGATGGCGACCAGGCTGGCCGCGGCGATGTGCCCGACGTCCTGCAGCAGGCCGTCCGAGATGTCGATCATCGAGGTGGCGCCGTGCTGCGCAGCCAGCGGTCCCGCCGCGTACGGCACCTCGGGTCGCCGGTATGCCTCGACCAGCGCCTTCGGCGTACGGAATCCCCGGGAAAGGATCGTGTAACCGGCCGCGGCGTGACCCGTACGCCCCGCAAGGGCAAGAATGTCGCCCGGCTGAGCCCCGCCGCGCACCACCGGAGGCCGACCGCCCAGATCGCCCAGCGCCGTGACCGCGATGGTCAGGGTCGGGCTCGACGACATGTCGCCGCCCACCACGCTCGCCCCGACCAGGGCGGCCTCGGCCGACAGGCCGGACGCCAGGTCCTCCGCCCACTCGGCGGCGAGGTCGGCGGGTGCGCAGAACGCCACCAGCAACGCGGTCGGCTCGGCACCCATCGCGGCGATGTCGGCCAGGTTGGCGGCGGCGGCCCGATGCCCGATGTCGAGGGCCGTGCACCAGTCGCGGCGGAAGTGCCGGCCCTCCACCAGCACGTCGGTGGAGGCCACCACCCGGCGGTCGGGCGCGGCCACTACCGCACCGTCGTCACCGGGGCCGAGCAGCACCTTCGGACCGTTTTCGAGCCGCGCGACGACCCGGGCGATGAGCCCGAACTCGCCGATGTCGGCAATGCTCACTGTGTGCAGCCTTTCCGTACCGGTGGCAAGCCGCAGCCGTATGGATTCTTACGGTAGTTTCACGTTCGAGTTACGGCTGGCGGTGGATAGGGAGCGGATCGTGGTCCAGGCATACATCCTGATCCAAACAGAGGTCGGAAAGGCCCATGACGTGGCCGCCGAGATAGGCAAAATCCCCGGGGTCATCCGGGTGGACGCGGTCACCGGACCGTATGACGTGGTCGTGCTGGCCGAAGCGCACACCGTGGACGACCTCGGTGGGCTGATTGTGAGCAAAGTCCAGAACGTCTTGGGCATCATGCGGACCCTGACCTGCTCCGTGGTAAACCTCTGAGCCGTGATAAACCTCTGAGCATGGTCGACGTAGAGACACCGCCGGAGCGGAAGACGCCGGACACGACGACGCGGGGTGCCGCCATCTGGGCCACCGCGATCGCCGTTCCGGTGACCCTGCTCGTGGGTGTCTTCGTTTTCTGGAAGATGGCGCCGCACGAGAACGCGGACGCCCAGGCCCACCCGTCGGCGACCGTGCCGGCGGTCATTCCGACCACCGCGGTGCGGATGGCCGCGCCCAGTTTGGACGCTTCCACCAAGCAGGTCTGCCTGGCGGTGACCTCGCAGCTGCCGACGGCGGTGCGTGATCTGCCGGGCCGCAAGGTGAGCGCCGGCCCCGAGCAGAACGCCGCCTACGGCGAACCCCCGATCACCGTGGCCTGCGGGATCACCCAGCCCACCATGTGCGAGCGGGTGGACGGCGGGCATGACGGCTGCGTGCCGCTGGACGCCACCATGTACAAGATGAACGGCGTCTGCTGGTGGGGCGAGGACGGCCCGGCCGCCGACGTGTTCACCACGATGGACCGTGAGGTCGCGGTGCAGGTGACCGTGCCGGGCAGCTATCAGCAGACGGCACAGTGGGCGAACGAGTTCTCCGACGCCGTGGTCAAGACGATCAGGTCGACGACGAAGGGCGTGCCCTCCGGCTGCAGTCAGTGAAGGCCCCGCTTTTAGTGAAGGCCCCGCTTTTAGTGAAGGCCGGTCCCGCGACGAAGCGCGGTGCGGATCAGGCGGTCCACGACCTTCGGGTATTCCAGCCCGGTCGCGGCCCACATCAGCGGGAACATCGAGGTCGGCGTCATGCCCGGCATCGTGTTGATCTCGTTGAGGTAGATCTGGTGGTCGGCGGTGACGAAGAAGTCGACCCGGGCCAGGCCGGCGCAGTCGAGGGCGGTGAAGGTGCGCCGCGCGTACTCCTGGACCTGCCGGGTTACCTCATCGGGCAGATCGGCCGGGATGTCGTAGCGGCTGCCCTCGAGGTATTTGGTCTCGAAGTCGTACCAGTCGTTGTCGCCGACGTGGATCTCGGCGAGCAGTGACGACTCGGGGGCGCCACCGGCCTCGCCCTCCAGCACCCCGCACTCGATCTCGCGGCCCACGATCGCGGCCTCGACCAGCACCTTCGGGTCGATCTGCCGGGCGGTGGCGATAGCCGTATCGAGGTCGGCCCAGTCGGTCACCTTGGTGATGCCGTGCGACGAGCCGGCCCGCGACGGCTTCACGAAGACCGGCAGGCCCAGGCGCTCCTTGTCGGCCTCGGACAGCTCGGCACCGGCCCGGAGCACCGCGTACGGCCCGACCGGGATGCCCTCGACGATCGCCAGCTTCTTGGTGAATTCCTTGTCCATGGCGGCGGCCGAGGCGAAGACGTTGGCCCCGACGTACGGGATGCCGGCCATCTCGAGCATGCCCTGGATGGTGCCGTCCTCGCCGAAGGCGCCGTGCAGCACCGGGAAGACCACATCGACGCCGGCCAGCGAGGAGACGCCGTCGACCGGGTCACGCACGATCAGCTCGGTCGCGGTCGGGTCGGCGGCGAGGACCACCGCGCTGCCGCTGGCCGTGGTGATCTCGGGCAGCCGCCGGTCAGTGATCGCCAGGTTGGCCGGATCGTCGCCGGCCAGCACCCAGGCGCCGTCCCGGGTGATGCCGACCGGAACCACCTCGAACTGGTCCGGGTCGAGCGCGCGGAGGATGCTCCCGGCGCTCACGCACGAGATCGCGTGCTCGGTGCTTCGGCCACCGAAAACGATCGCGACGCGGGTCTTCCGGGGAGTCGTCACTTTTCTTCGCGCCTCTCGCTAGCGGGCATGCCGGGGGTGACCCTACTCTGCGTAAGCCACTCACGGGATCACCCGGCCGCCGCCACGGGACGAGGGAACTACGGGTTCATGAGAGCATCACTCCACGTGATCGCCGGGCTGGGTTCCGGCCAATTGGCGACGATCGCACACCCTCGCGGCGACGGCTGGGAGGCGGAGGAACTGACCGCTCTGGCCGACACCGGCGTGACCGTGCTGGTCTCCGCGCTGACCACCGTCGAGCAGCAGCGGATGGGACTGGCCGGCACCGCGGCCACCGCCGCTGCCCTCGGGCTGGACTTCGTCTCGTTCCCGGCCGCCGACGGCGCCATCCGCGAGGAGGCGGCCCGGGTCGTCGTCCTGGCCGGCCGGCTGGCCGCCCACGTGCGGGCCGGCCGGTTCGTGGCGACGCAGTGCTTCGGCGGCGTCGGCCGGTCCACGCTGCTGGCCTGCACGACGCTCGTGCTGCTGGGCATCGCTCCGGGCGACGCCCTGCGCCGGGTGACCGGCGGCTCGGAGATGCCGGTCACCCGCGACTGGCTCTACGAGCTGTCCGCCCACCGCACCGCCCAGATCTAGCCGTGATGGCCAGCCAGATCTAGCTACCCAGATCCGGCAGCCCAGATCTGGCGCGTTCGGATCTGGCGCGTTCGGATCTGGCGCGTTCGGATCTGGCGCGTTCGGATCTGGCGCGTTCGGATCTGGGCTGCCCAGATCTGGGCTGCCCAGATCTGGCGCGTCGGGGACTAGCGCTTTGAGTCGGCGGTGCACCGGGCCGGGCGGGCCAGGTGGGCCGACAGCCAGTCGAACGCCGGGCCGTCCATCTGGCGCCAGACCGCGTGGCTGTGGCCGCCGTGCGGGACGACCGCGCTGACCACGCTGAGCGGCGGCTTCGCCAGCTCGACGATGCGCCGCGAGCCGTCCCGGGCGTCGACGTCGTCGTCGGCCCAGCCGACCCACATGGCGACCGATGGGCGCGGGAGGTGGCTCAGCCGCCAGGCGATGTTGTTGGTCGTCTTCTCGCTGTGGTCACCGACCTTGATGCCCGGATCGGCGTAACCGGACAGGCTTGCCGCGGCAGCGTATTGGTCCGGGTGCTTGAGCAGCAGGTTCATCGCACAGAACGCCCCCGCCGAGTAGCCGGTGAGCGCCCAGCCGGCGCGATCCCGGCGAACATGCAGGTGAGCGCGCGCCCAGTCGGGAACATCCTTGGTCAGGTACGTCTCGGACTGCGGCCCGCCGACCATGTTCGTGCATTCGGTGTCGAGCAGGCGGTCGGGTGTCTGGTACGGCAGGAGCACCACGGTGGGCGCCATCCGCCCGGCCGCGATCTCCCGGTCGAGCCGCCCGGCGATGTCGATCCGCCGGATCCAGGACTGCGGCGTGCCGGGATAGCCGTGCAGCGCCTCGATCACCGGGAAGTCGAGGTCGCGGTCCGGCGGGGTGAAATAGGCCGCGGGCAGGTAGACCGTCATCGGCATGTTCATGCCGCTGGCCGGCCCGGGCACCTGATAGGTCACGAGCCGGCCCTTCCCCGGCTCCGCGGTGGTCTCGGGCGTCGCCTGCTCCGGCGCCGGCGGTTCCGGTTCGTCGCCGGTAAGCGCGCTCCAACTCGGGTAGGTCTCGGTGAGGCGGTTGACCTCGACCGCCGACGCGGCCACGACGCCGAGCACGACCGTGACGATCAGCGCGGCCCGGCCGAGAAGACGCGCACGGTCCCACCACAGGGCCAGCCCGGCGGTGGCAGCCAGGACGACCAGCAGGCTCACCGCGACCGTCCACGGCCCGTCGATCCTCACGACGGCACCTCTTCCCGGGCAGCCAGCACGACCAGCACGCTCACCGCGATCACCCACGGCCGGTCGAACCTCATGACGGCAGCTCTTCCGGAGCGGCCAGCGGTGCCGGCAGGTCGCGGGTGGCCCGCTCGAAGTCCGCCGCGGTGTGCCCGGCGATCACCGGAGGGCGGCCGGGCCAGCCGGCGGCCAGGCTCGCCCACGGCCCGTCAGCGAGGATCACCAACCGGTCGGTGACCCGGGCGTCCCGGGCGAGGCGACCGGACAGGTCGGCGAGGGCCGCCACCGTGGTGTCGGCGGTCGGTGCCAGGGCGACGGTCAACGCTCCGGCGGCCGGGCGGATCTCCGCCGCCTCGGTCGTAGTCGTCAGCACGAGGATGACCGGGAACGTGCGGGCGGGTGTCGCGGCGTAGTCGGACGGCGCGATCAACTGCGGCGCGGCCGCCAGGTGCCAGGCCGCGGCCTCCGGCGGCGACCAGGTGACCGCGGCGTGTGAATCGAGCGTGCCGTCGAGCCGGCCGGCCGACGTGGACGGAACGGTGACGACACTCGCCGCGCCGCCGAGCGCCTGCCAGGACGGGTAGAAGCTGTCCTGCCGGTTGACGATCAGGCCGGCGCCGGCCACCACCAGCGCTTCGACCACGACCAGCCCGACGATCCGCACCGGCATCCGCCACCGGCCGGCAAGCCGCCACCCACGCACCGTCGCGGCGACCGCGCCGATCGCCAGCGCCCAGGTCAGCAGAATCAGCGGCAGCCCGACCAGACTCACGCCGCCGACCCGGCGCCAGGCTTCGACCGAGCAGAGTCGGCCGCAGGTTTCCGCAGTGCATGGCCGGCGCCAGACTCCGAACCGGCAAGGCCGGCGGCAGACTCCGGGCGGGCAGCACCTGCGGCAAGCTCAGGGCGGGCAGCGCCGGCTGCGGGCCTCCGCCGTGCAGGGGCGGCAACAGACTCAGGGCCGCCAGGGTCGGCGGCAAGCTCCGGGCGGGCAGGGTCGGCGCCACGCCCCGGCAGCGCAGCGCCCGCGGCAAGCTCCGGGCGGGCAGCATCGGCCGCGGGCCTCCGCCGCGCAGGGCCAGGCTCGGGGCCGGCAGGGTCGGCAGGGTCGGCAGCAAGCGTCGAGCGGGCAAGGCGGGCTGCAGGATCCGTGGGGGTGGGGGCGGCGACCGGCTCCGCGAGGGTGGGGGCGGCGGTGAGCTCCTGGTGGGTGCTTCGGCCGGGGAGGAAGGACTCGGCGCTCAGGGCGGCCACCGCGATGCGGGGCAGGTCTCGGGCTGAGGGGAAGCACAGGAAGCGGGGCTGCCAGGACGGCTGGTATTTCGCGTTTGCCCGGTACAGGGATTCGATCTGCCACAGGCGGGACGCTGATCGCAGGATTCGGCACCAGAGTCTGGTCACCGGGCCGGCGCCCAGCTCCTCGGCTCGGGCGAAGACTGAGCGCAGGACCGCGAAGTTCAGGGAGATGCGGTCTACACCGGCGTCGGGGGCGGCCTCGATCGCCGAGACGACCATCAGCTCGGTGAGGCCGTTGGGGGCGGTGCGGTCGCCGCGCATCAGGTCGAGGGACAGGCCGCGCCGGCCCCACGGCACGAACTGCAGCAGGCCGCGCAGGGCGCCGTGCTCGTCGCGGCAGAGCACCAGCAGGCAGTCGCCGTCGGCCGGGTCGCCCAGGCGGGACAGCGCCATCGAGAAACCGCGCTCGACCTTGCCGTCGCGCAGGACGTCGGCGCAGGCCACCGCCTCGACCAGGGCCTCGGGTGCCAGGTCGCGCTGCCGGACCACCGTGCAGGAATAGCCGGATCGGCGCATCCGGCCGACGGCCTGCCGGACGCCGCGCATCGACCGGCCCTGCAGGGCGAAGCCGGCCACGTCGACGATCGCCTCGTCGCCGAGCTCGATGACGTCGAGGCCGGCCTTCTGGTAGGCCCGCCCGCCGGCGGTGCCGCAGGCGAGCACGGCCGGGGTCCAGCCGTGCTCGGCGCACTCGGCCAGGTATTTCCCGATCGCGCGCGGCCACTCCGAGGGCAGGCCGATCGGGTCGCCCGAGGCCAGGCCGACGCCGTTGACCATGCGGTAGGCCACCGCGGCCCGGCCGGACGGCGCCCAGACGAGTTGCTTGTCGGCGCGCAGCGCGAAGTAGCCCAGCGAGTCGCCGTCGTCGTGCCGGTCGAGCATCTCGCGCAGGCGGGCGCGGGCCTCCGCGTCGGTGGCCCGCCGGCCGGTGCTCGGCCGCAGCAGCAGGAACCCGCCCAGGCCGAAGGCCAGCAGGCCGAACGCGCCGGTGGTGACCGCCACGGTCAAAGCGCCCAGAGGGTATTGGAACTGGACCGGGCCGGTCACCCCGATCAGGCCGAGCGCGGCGTGCGCGGCCCAGCTCAGCACACCCGGGCGACCGTCGAGGCGGTTGACCCGGACGGCGATCTCGGCGAAGCCGAGCACGAAGCCGGCGCCCAGGAACGTCGCGCAGGCCTTGGCCGCCCGCCACCGGCTGCCCGGGTCACCGCCGGCGGTGAACTCGTCGCGCTTGGCCACCAGCAGCGCGACGATCACGCCCGCGAAGACGGTCGGCACCGGGCCGCCCTTGACCAGGTGCAGGGCGATGCTGACCAGGGAGAGCACGAGGGCCAGCTGCCAGGCCCGGCGCTTGCCGCGGCGCAGACCGGCGCCGAGGTAGAGCAGCAGGACGCCGACCACGCCGGTGGCGACCCGGGCGGTGAGCATGCCGGCGGTCGGCACCATGTCGGCGAGCAGCACGAAACGGTGGTGCCGGGGCGCCAGCACACAGATCACGGCGTCGATCAGGCCGACGAACTGCACGAGCCGGGCCACCGTGCGCCGCGACGACGGCGGGCGCACCCAACGGGTGAGCCCCTCCCCCTCGTCGTCCCGGCTGCCCGGGGTCGCCTGCGTCCCCGCCACCGATTCGGACAGCCGCTCCGTCGACATCTGTGCGTTTCCTTTCGCCCACCTGTGAAGCAGCATGGCGTGTCGGTGCAACGACCACGCCCGCCGATCCTGCGCGTCAGCGATGTGGACGGACCATAGGTCCTTCGACTGGATGTCACCGCCCGGCTCTGCCTTTCGGCTGATGCAGGCCGATGCAGACCGAGGTAGGTCGGAGCAGACCGAGGTGGTCGAAGCAGACCGAGGTAGGTCGCGGCCGGCCGCGCTAGCCGGCTGTTCGTTTTATCGGGACGTCGCTGATCACCCGATGGAACGCCCAGGCAGCCAGGGCCGTGGCCGCCAGCGACAGGGCCAGCGCGGCCGCATAGGGCAGCAGCGCCGTCATGTCACCGAACTCGTCGACGCCGAGCAGGGCGTCGGCCACCCCGGCCGGGATCGCGCCGCCGAGCATGACGGCCAGGCCGATCCGGGGGCGCCAGCGGTAGAAGCCCGCCGCGATCAGCGCGCCGGAAGTCATATAGCCGACTGCCTCGGGGAACACCTGGCCGAACTCGCTCAGCATGCCGGTGGCGGAGAGCACCGGGTAACCGCCGCCGCGCCGGTCGGCCGCGCCGAGCAGCACGCTCTCCAGGCCGTGGCCGAGCACCACGACCGCCGAGAAGGCGGCGGTCAGGATCAGGCCGAAGATCGCGGCGCCGGTCAGGAACTCGTGCCGGGTCGCGCCGTTCGCGACGAACTGGCGCAGCTGCATGACGACCAGCATGATGCCGACGACCAGCAGCCAGTATTTCGCGGCGTTGCCGGCGAGCACGAGCCACATGCTGAAGTCGAGGTGGCCGGCCCCGAACACGACCAGACCGGAGATGACCAGGTCGACGGTGATCAGGATGGCGGCGAACGGGATGATGATCGGCCGGTAGATGCGGAACAGGGCGTGGTGGACGCTCATCGGACGGCCTCCAGCCGCTGCGACGCTGACGTGAGGTGGATGAACAGGTCCTGGATGCCGACCGGGCCGAAGGTGAGCCCGGCCGCCTCGCCGCGGGCCACGTCGGCCGGCTCGGGCCGCCAGTCGAGCGTGACCTCCCGCACCCCGCCGAGACTCCGCTCGCCGAGCACCGGATGACCGCCGGCAAACGTGCCGACCGCCTCGGCCGGCCCGGTCACGGTGACGCCGCGGCCGCGCAGCTCGTCGGCCTCCTCGTGCAGCAGCACCCGGCCACGGTCCAGAATGATCACCCGCTCGAGGATGTCGGCGACCTCCTCGATCAGGTGGGTGGAGAGGATGATCGTGCGCGGCCGGGCCAGGTAGTCGGCGAGCAGCTCGCGGTAGAAGTGGCTGCGGGCGACCGCGTCCATCCCGAGGTAGGTCTCGTCGAGGATGGTCAGCGGGGCGCGGGCGGCGAGGCCGAGCACCGCGCCGAGGGCGGATCGCTGGCCGCGGGACAGGGCCGAGATGCGCTTGCGCGGGTCGAGCTCGAACAGGTCGGTCAACCGGGCCGCGTAGCCGGCATCCCAGCCCGGGCGCATCCAGCCGGCGAAGCACAGCACCGCGCGCACCCGCTCGGAGTCGTTGACGTCGAGGGTGTCGCGGATGAAGCAGGTCTGCCGCATCACGGCCGGATTTTCGAACGCGTCGGCGCCGTCGATGCGGACCGTGCCGCTCGCCGGGCGCCGATAGGAGGCGAGGGCGCTGAGCAGGCTGGTCTTGCCCGAGCCGTTGCGCCCGAGCAGGCCGTAGATCTTGCCGGTGGGCAGGTCGAGGTGCACGTCGTCGACGGCGACCGTCGAGCCGTATCGCACGGTGAGACCGTGCAGCTCGATCATCGCGCACCGCCGAGATGCCGGACGATCTCGTCGACGCCGATGCCGATGCGTTTCGCCTCGGCCAGCATCGGGTCGACCACCTCGGCGAAGAACCGCTCCCGCCGGTCGGCCCGGAGCTTTTCCCGGGCGTCGGGGCTGACGAACATGCCGATGCCGCGCCGCTTGTAGAGCACGCCCTCCTCGACGAGCTGGGCGAAACCCTTGGCCGCGGTGGCCGGGTTGATCTGGTAGAAGGACGCGTACTGATTGGTGGACATGATCTGTTCGTCCTCCTTGAGGGCTCCGCTCAGGACGTCGTTCTTGATCCCGTCGGCGATCTGCAGATAGATCGGGCTGCGGTCGTCGAACACCGGAGCCTCCCTAGTTCTGCGGTTCATTACTCATGTAAGGAACCATAGAACCAGCGCGCCACCGGAGACAAGGGGGACGGGTCAGGCGGCGAAGGACTGCGGCAGCACGCCGTCGTCCCAGAGCCGGTCGAGATGCGCGAGGAAGCCGACCAGGCTGCGCTCCAGCTCCCGGCGCTCGGGGCCGGTCAGGACGGCGAGCGGGTCGGAGAAGACCAGGCCGGCCGGGTGCTTGGCCCGGGTTCCGACGAACTTGCGGCAGCCGGCACACCAGACATAACTGACCAGGGTCGGGCGGCGGGCATTCTCCGGGTTCTGCACGTACGCCCGGAGACGGCGCTCGCCGCACGCCGGGCACACCCGCTCCCCCGGATCGGCGAAGAAGCTCTCGCCCTGCGTCAGCGCCGCGACCTCGTCACCGGAGAAGCTGTCCCAACCCATCCGGGCACGGTATCGCCCGGCGGCTCAGGCCCGGTCGAGCGCCGCCGTGAGATCCGCGACCAGATCGGCCGGGTCCTCGATGCCGCAGGACAGCCGCACGAATCCCGGTGCGGTGTCGTCGCCGAACTGCGCCCGCCGGTCGGCCGTGGTGTGCACCCCGCCGAACGAGGTGGCCGCGAAGACCAGCTCGGCCGCGGTCAGGAAGCGCGCCACCCGCTCGGCCGAGCCCAGGTCGAACGAGACGATGCCGGGGATCCGCCGCATCTGCGCCCGGGCCACCGCATAGGACGGGTCGGACTCGAGCCCCGGCCAGCGCACGCCGGTCACGTCCGGGCGGGCCGCGAGCAGGGTCGCGACCGCGGCCGCGTTCTCGGTCTGGCGGGCCAGCCGCAGGTCGAGGGTCGCGATCGAGCGGTGCGCCAGCCAGCAGTCGAACGCGCCCGGCACCGCGCCGGTCTGCCGGCGCCAGGTCTCCACCTTGTCGAGCAGCACGCCGTCGCCGCTGGACACATAGCCGAGCAGCACGTCGGAGTGGCCGGTCAGCGCCTTGGTGCCGGAGGCGACCACGACGTCGGCGCCGAGGGCGAGCGGGTTCTGGCCGAGCGGCGTGGCGGCCGTGTTGTCCACCGCGACCAGGGCCCCGGCCGCGTGCGCCGCGGCCGACACGGCGGTGATGTCGCACACGTCGAGGCCGGGATTGGCGGGGGTTTCGAGCAGCACCAGGCGTACGCCCGAGAAATCCGGATATGGCCCGGAGGTCGGCACCGGCAGCGACGCCACGCCCAGCTCCCGAAGGGTTCCCTCGGCGAACGCGCGGACGGTGAAGTAGCCGTCGGCGGGCAGGGCCAGCGTGTCGCCGGCGCGCAGCACCGAGAGCAGCAGCGCGGTGATCGCCGCCTGACCGCTGGAGAAGACCAGCGTGGGCGCGCCCTCGAGCTCTGCGATCGCCGACTCCAGCGCGCCGCGGGTGGGGTGCTCGGTGCGGGCGTAGTTGGTCTCGCCGGGACCGCTGACCGGGTCGAGGTGGAACGGCGCCGCGAAGACCGGCCCGGCCAGGAACGGATCGCCGACGGCCGGCTTCTCGGGCAGCCCGGCGTGCACCGCCCGGGTGCCATCCGAATAACTCATTCCGGCTTGATCTCCCGTCCCATCAGCATGCGGACCGCGACGCGGGGGTCGGCGCCCTCGTGGCAGACCCGCTCGACCTGCTCGGTGATCGGCATCTCGACGCCGGCCGCCCGGGCCAGGTCGCGGATCGCCAGGCAGCTCTTCACGCCCTCGGCCGTCTGCCGCGCGGCCACCTGGGCCTCCTCGAGCGTCTTGCCCTTGCCCAGCTGCTCGCCGAAGGTGCGGTTGCGCGACAGCGGCGACGAGCAGGTGGCGACCAGATCGCCGAGGCCGGCCAGGCCGGCGAAGGTCAGCGGGTCGGCGCCGAGGGCCACCCCCAGCCGGGCGGTCTCGGCCAGGCCGCGGGTGATCAGCGAGGCCCGGGTGTTGTCGCCCAGGCCCATCGCGATGGTCATCCCGTAGGCGAGGGCGATGACGTTCTTCACGGCGCCGCCCATCTCGCAGCCGATCACGTCCTCGCTCGTGTACGGCCGGAGGTAGGGCAGCGCGATGGCCTGCTGGACGGCCCGGCAGCGGGCGAGGTCGGTGCCCGCCACCACGGTCGCGGCCGGCTGCTCGGCGGCGATCTCGGGAGCCAGGTTGGGCCCGGTGACGACCACCACCCGGTCGGCGTCGACCCGGGCGGTCTCGACGATGACCTGGCTCATCCGCTTGGTGGTGCCGAGCTCGATCCCCTTCATCAGCGAGATCAGGGTCGAGTCGGGCGCGAAGTGGCCGGCCCACTCGGCGAGGTTGGCCCGCAGCGTCTGGGACGGCACGGCGATGGCGATCAGCGACGAGCCGTCGAGTGCCTCGGCCAGGTCGCTGGTGGCGGTGATCTCCTTGGGCAGCGTGACCGACGGCAGCGCGCCCTCGTTGACGTGCCGCTCGCGGATCTCGGTGGCGACCGACTCGCGCCGGGCCCAGATGCTCACGTCGCTGCCCGCCTCGGCCAGCATCTTGGCGAACGCGGTGCCCCAGGCTCCGGAGCCGAGAACGGTGGCACGCCTCATCCCGCATCTCCCGTCGCGCCGGCCCGCCGCGAGGGCCGTTCGTAGAGGCCGGTCGGTGGTTGTTCGTTGCGCAATTCGCCCACCAGATCCTGGATCTCGAGCATGATGTGCTCGGTCATCTGCTCGAGCACGGCCCGGCTCGGGGTAGCGCCGTTCCAGCGGGACAGGTCGATCGGCTTACCGGCGTGGACCGTCACCGGCGTCCGCGGCCGGAGGCTCAGCCGGCTCGTCCGCGGGTCGAAGATCCGCTCCGCGCCCCAGTTGGCCACCGGGATCACCGGCGCGCCGGTGACCAGGGCCAGCCGGGCCGCGCCGGTCTTGCCGCGCATCGGCCAGAGGTCCGGGTCGCGGGTGGTGGTGCCCTCCGGGTAGATCACCACGACGCCGCCCTGGTGGATGGCGTCGATCAGGACGTCGAGCGACTTCACCGCTTCCACACTGCCGCGTTCGACCGGGATCTGCTGCACCTTGCGCAGGAAGGGGCCCATCACCGGCACCCGCCACAGGCTCGCCTTGCCGAGGAAGCGTGGCCAGCGGCCGAGGCCGTAGATGTAGTGCGCCACCACCAGCGGGTCGAAGTGCGACACGTGGTTGGGCACGACGATGACGCCGCCGGTCGGCGGGATGTTCGCCATCCCGGTCCAGGTCCGCTTCGTCCAGACCTTCAACACCGGGATGCACAGATACGCCGCGAACCGTCGCCAGAATCCCAGCTTGCGCGGAGCCACGGCCCCTCCTGCCTAACCCGCGGCGTGTCCCCACCGCGGTTCCCCTTACCTCGGACGAATCATGCCTGCTCGCGGGCCGCGGGACCAGGCAGGGGTCGTTACCGTGACCGCTGGCAGACTTGCCCCCATGGTGCGGGACTGGACGGCGGTGATCCCCGTCAAGCGGCTGAGCGCGGCGAAGAGCCGCCTGCGTGGCGCCGTGCCGGCGCCCCGGCACGCCGATCTGGCGCTGGCCATGGTGTGCGACACGGTGTCGGCGGTGCTGGCCGGTGAGGCGGTGGGCGAGCTGGTGGTGGTGACCGACGACCCGGTCGCGGCGGCGGCGGTGGGCGCGCTGGGCGCGCGGGTGGTGCCGGACACACCGGCGGCCGATCTGAACGCGGCGATGCGGTTCGGCGCCGACGAGATCGCCGGACTCAACCGGTTCCGTGCGGTACTCGCCGGGGACTTGCCGGCGCTGCGGGCGGAACATCTCGACGAGGCGCTGAGCCAGGCCGGTACCCGCAGCTTCGTGGCCGACGCCGCGGGCACCGGCACGGTCCTGCTGACGGCCGGGCCGGGCGAGCCGCTCGATCCACACTTCGGGCTGGGCTCGGCGGCGGCGCACGCGGCCTCCGGCGCGAAGCCGCTGCTGGGTGACTGGCCGGGCCTGCGCCAGGACGTCGACACCCCGGCCGACCTGCGGCGGGTGCTCACCCAGGGCGCGGGCCGGCACACGTGTGACCTGTTGCGTGATCTCGGACTCACGGTGAGCTGCGTCCCGGCCGCCTGAAACCGGTAGCGTCAGGGCATGCAGGGCACGATCGCGACCTTCGACCCCGAGACCCGCAGCGGGACTCTCCTCCTGGACACCGGCGCTGAGCTGGCCTTTGATGCGACGGCCTTCGACCGGTCAGGGTTGCGCCTGCTGCGTTTGGGGCAGCGGGTCAATATCGACACGGAGCCTTCCGGCGCCGTGAGCCGGGTCACCATTCCCGGAATCGGTTGAGTTGATCAAGCTCTAGTTCGTTTCACGTTTCACCCGGAACCGCAATGATGGAGCGATGCAAACCTCGCCCCGGATCCCCGAAACCCGTCGGCGTGGCCCGAACGGCCGCTTCCTTCCCCAAGGCGACCAAATCCAGGCCGGCCACATCCCGGCCGACCAAATCCCGGGCGACCAGATCCAGGGCGAGAAACCCGGAAGCGACGATGAGGCGCCCGGCCCTACCGACTTGGAGCACATCGTGACAGAGCTGGCCGAAACCGAATCGGCGGCGGACGAGGCCTTCGAGTCGGACAGCGCCCCCGAGCTGCCCGAGGACCGTTTCCTCAACCGCGAGCTGTCCTGGCTCGACTTCAACGCGCGGGTTCTCGCCCTCGCCGAGGACCCGGGCACCCCGCTGCTGGAACGGGCCAAGTTCCTGGCCATCTTCGCCAGCAACCTGGACGAGTTCTACATGGTCCGGGTGGCCGGGCTGAAGCGGCGGCTGAGCGCCGGCCTGCCGATGCGCGGCGGTGACCGCATCTCGCTGCGCGGCCAGCTGGAGATGATCAGCCAGCGCGCCACCGACCTGGTCACCCGGCACGCGGCCTGCTTCGGCGAGGAGGTCCGGCCCAAGCTCTCCGCCGAGGGGATCGAGCTGGTCAGCTGGGGCGAGCTGGGCCCGGCCGAGAAGGAGCGACTGCGGACCTACTTCCGGGAGCAGGTCTTCCCGGTGCTGACCCCGCTCGCGGTCGACCCGGCGCACCCCTTCCCGTACATCTCAAGCCGCTCGTTGAATTTGGCTGTTGTCCTTCGGGAGCCGGACGGCGGTGCCTCGGAGCTGTTCGCCCGGATCAAGGTGCCGAACAACGTGCCGCGCTTCGTGACGGTGCAGAACGACAGCCGTGGGGTGCGCTTCCTGCCGGTCGAGGAGCTCATCGCGGTCCACCTGGACCAGTTGTTCTCCGGCATGCAGATCCAGGAGTGGCACCTGTTCCGGGTGACCCGCAACGCCGAGCTGGAGGTCGACGAGGACCGCGACGAGGACCTCCTGCAGGCCCTGGAGCGCGAGCTGGCGCAGCGCCGTTTCGGCCCGCCGGTGCGACTCGAGGTGGCCGCCTCGATCAGCGACCACGTGCTCGACACCCTGGTCCGCGAGCTCGACATGGCCAGCCAGGACGTGCTCCGGGTGCCCGGCCTGCTCGACCTGTCGTCGCTGTGGCAGGTCTTCGGCGAGTGCGACCGCGACGATCTGAAGGACCGGCCGTTCGTGCCGGCCACCCACCCGCAGCTCGCCGACGGCGAGGTGCCGCGCAGCGTGTTCAACCGGCTGCGGGAGAGCGACATCCTGGTCCACCACCCGTACCACTCGTTCTCGACGAGCGTCCAGCGCTTCATCGAGCAGGCCGCCGCCGACCCGAACGTGCTGGCCATCAAGCAGACGCTCTATCGCACGAGCGGCGACTCGCCGATAGTGGATGCGCTGGTCGACGCGGCCGCCGCCGGCAAACAGGTGGTCGTGCTGGTCGAGGTGAAGGCCCGCTTCGACGAGGTGGCCAACATCGCCTGGGCGCGGACCCTGGAGCGGGCCGGCTGCCACGTCGTCTACGGCCTGGTCGGCCTCAAGACCCACTGCAAAACCGCTTTGGTGGTACGCCAGGAGGGCAACCAGATCAGGCGGTACTGCCACATCGGCACGGGCAACTACCACCCCAAGACCGCCCGGCTGTACGAGGACTTCGGCATGCTGACCGCCGACCCCGAGGTCGGCGCGGACGTCACCGACCTGTTCAACGTGCTCACCGGCTACAGCCGGCAGCGGTCCTACCGCCGGCTGCTGGTGGCGCCGCACGGCGTCCGGACCGGCCTGGTCGACCGGATCGAGCGGCAGGCCGAGATCGCCCGCGAGGGTGGCGAGTCCCTCGTGCAGTTCAAGGTGAACTCGCTGGTCGACGAGGAGACGATCGACGCGCTCTACCGCGCCTCGCAGGACGGCGTGAAGGTCGACCTGATCATCCGGGGGATGTGCGCGCTGCGCCCGGGCGTGCCCGGCCTGTCGGACAACATCCGGGTCCGCTCGATCGTCGGCCGCTTCCTGGAGCACTCCCGGGTGTTCCGGTTCGGCCCGGGCGACGACTCCGAATACTGGATCGGCTCGGCCGACCTGATGCACCGCAACCTGGACCGCCGGGTCGAGGCCCTGGTCCGGGTGACGCTGCCGTCGGCGCAGCGCGACCTGAGCCGGGTTCTCGAGCTGTCGATGAGCGACGAGAGCGAAGGCTGGGACCTGGCCGGCGACGGCACCTGGCACCGCCGCCCGTTCGGCCCGTCCGAGCCGCACCGGCACCTGCAGGACGCCCTCCTGCGCCGCATCATCGGCAAGCCGCACTGATGGCGGATCAGGTTCGCGCCGCGGGCGGGGTGCTCCACCGCTCGACCGACGACGGGCAGACCGAGGTCTGCCTGGTGCATCGTCCGCGCTACGACGACTGGGCGCTGCCCAAGGGCAAGCTGGACGGCGACGAGCACCCGCTGGCCGGTGCGGTCCGCGAGGTGGCCGAGGAGACCGGCTGGACGGGCGTGCCCGAGTTGCGGCTGCCCACCGTCGCCTACGACCTGCCGGACGGCACGCCCAAGACGGTCGACTACTGGCTGATGCGGGCCGAGACCGGCGGCCCGGTGCAGGACACCGACGAGGTCGACCAGGTGGCCTGGTTGTCGCCGGCCGAGGCGGCGGCCCGGGTCAGCTACGCCGACGAGCGCCGGATCCTCGAGCAGGTGGCCGCGCTGCCGCCGGTGACCGCGGTGGTCGGCCTGGTCCGGCACGCGCACGCCGGCGAGCGCAAGGAGTGGAAGGGCAACGACGCGCTGCGCCCGGTCGACGAACTCGGCCGGGCCGAGGCCGAGCGGATCGGTGCGGTGCTGGCCCTGCTGCGGCCGAGCCGGCTGATCGCCGCCACCCCGCTGCGGTGCAAGCAGACCCTCGAACCCCTGGCCGCGCTGCTCGGTGGCACGCCGATCGTGCAGGACAGCGCGTTCGCCGAGCCGGCCGACGCGGACGAGGCACCGGCCAAGGCGAAGCTGGGCGCCCATCGGCTGCTCGAGCTGCGCGACGGCCGTTCGGTGCCGGTGATCTGCGGTCAGGGCAAGGTGATGCCGACGATGCTGGCCACCCTGCGCGACGAGAGCGACCCGGAGCCCTACAAGACCCCGAAGGGTGACGCCTGGCTGCTCACCTGGTCCGGGGACCGGCTGCTGGACGCGTCCCGGTTGTGACCGGCGGGCGGCGGGTGGGCATGACGTCCGCCCGCCACAGGCCGAGCAGGTCGCCGGTGAGCCAGCGGGCCCGGGACAACTCGTCCGGGCGCGGTTCCCAGTCGCGGAACGGCAGGTACGCCACCCGCCAGCAGAGCACGCAGGTGAGGTAGAAGCCGTACAACGGCACCGCACCGAGCCAGCCGTCCCGCGCCCGGTAGGACCCGGCCGGCGCGAGTACGCGCACGGCCAGGCCGCACCAGGCGCAGGTGACCAGCCAATCGAGCAGACCGTTACCGGTCCAGTCCTCGGCGAGGTCGCCGAGCGTCCAGCCCGGCACCACCGCCACCGCGAACAGCACGGCGGCGATCAGCGACCGGCTGGTGAGTCCCCGCGGCCTCGCTCTGTGCTCCATGCCCGGACGGTAGGCACAGCGGGTGCGGCCGCGCCGGGACACACGAAAGGCGTCCACCGTACGAGTGGACGCCCGTCGCGCGTTCTAGGGCGCGGTCAGCGGGTCTTGCGCGTCGTCGAGCTGGTGGCTCGCGAACGGGCCGGCGTGCTGGCCGCCGCCGACGTGGTCTTACCGGCGGTGGTCTTCTTGGCCGCGGCCGTCTTGGTCGCGGTCGCCGCCTTCTTGGCCGGAGCCGCCTTGGTCGCCGCCGCGGTCTTCTTGGCCGGGGCGGTCTTGGTGGCGGTGGCCTTCTTGGCGGGCGCCGTCTTGGTGGCGGTCGCCTTCTTGGCCGGCGCCGTCTTGGTGGCGGTCGCCGTCTTGGTGGCCGCGACCTTCTTGGCCGGCGCAGCCTTGGTCGCGGTCGCCGTCTTGGTAGCCGCGACCTTCTTGGCCGGCGCAGCCTTGGTAGCGACCGTCTTGGTGGCCGCGACCTTCTTGGCCGGCGCCGACTTGGTAGCCGTCGACTTGGTCGCCGCGGCGGTCGACTTGGTGGCGGTCGCCGTCTTGGTGGCAGCGGCCGCCTTCTTGGCGGGGGCGGCCGCCTTGGCGACCTTTCCGCTCGCGACCATCTCCCGGAAAGCGGTGCCGGGCCGGAAAGCGGGGACCGAAGTCTTCTTCACTTTCACCGCTTCGCCGGTCCTCGGATTACGCGCCGTACGCGCATTGCGAACCCGCTTCTCGAAGGAGCCGAAGCCGGTGATCGCGACCTTGTCGCCCTTGGTGACGGCGTTCTCCACCTCACTGATGACCGCATCAAGTGCAGCCGTCGCCGTCTTCCGGTCTCCAAGTCGGGCGGCGAGCGCCTCGATGAGCTCGGCCTTGTTCACGGTTTCCTCCCGAAAGTGAGAACTGGCCCAATGCGAGCCATTCTGCGCGCACGGTATGCCCTCTGACCAGCAGACACAAACATTCGTGGCAAAAAAACCCTTGTGTTGCAACGAATTCGCCCCCACCGGGGACCCGATGGGGGCGTGAATCGTTGTGCTAACACCGTTTTGCAAGTCAGATGGTGACCGGCTTGATAGCGGGGCGGCTCTTCTCGTACTCGGTGATCGATTCTTCGTGGCGAAGCGTCAGTCCGATGTCGTCGAGGCCTTCCATGAGGCGCCAGCGACTGAAATCGTCGATCGGGAACGACCATGAAGCGTCGTCCACGCGCACCTGACGGGCGCCGAGGTCCACGGTGATCTGCTTTTCCGGCTCGCTGTCGGCCATGTCCCAAAGGGCCTCGATGGCCTTCTGGTCGAGCTGGACCGGCAGCAGACCCTCCTTGAGGGCGTTGCCCCGGAAGATGTCGCCGAACCGGGAGGCGATGACCACCTTGAAGCCCCAGTCACGCAGTGCCCAGACGGCGTGCTGCCGGGACGACCCGGTGCCGAAGTTGGGGCCGGCCACCAGGATCGTGGCCCCGGCGTGGGCCGGGTTGTGCAGCACGAAGCCCGGGTCCTCGCGCCAGGCGCTGAACAGGCCGTCCTCGAAGCCGGTCCGGGTGACCCGCTTCAGGTAGACGGCGGGGATGATCTGGTCGGTGTCCACATCGGAGCGGCGTAGCGGCATGACCTTGCCACTGTGGGTCACAAACTTGTCCATCGTGAAACTCCCGTCACAGGCCGGCAGAGGACAGATCGGCGGGCGCGGCCAGGCGACCCACCACGGCGGTAGCGGCGGCGACCTGCGGGGAGACCAGGTGGGTACGCCCACCCTTGCCCTGCCGGCCCTCGAAGTTGCGGTTCGACGTGGAGGCGGCACGCTGGCCGGGGCTCAGCGTGTCCGGGTTCATGCCCAGGCACATCGAGCAGCCCGCGAAGCGCCACTCGGCGCCGGCCTCGGTGAAGACCTTGTCGAGGCCCTCGGCCTCGGCGGCCTCGCGCACCTGGTAGGAGCCGGGCACGATCATCATCCGGACGTCGTCGTGCACCCGGTGGCCGCGCAGCACGTCGGCGGCGGCGCGGAGGTCTTCCAGCCGGCCGTTGGTGCAGGAGCCGACGAAGACCACGTCGACCGGGACCTCGCGGAACGGGGTGCCGGGCGTGAGCGCCATGTATTCCAGGGCGCGCCGGGCCGCGTTGCGGTCGGTCTCCTCGATGAACTCGTCCGGGTCGGGCACCACGCTGTCGAGGGCCGCACCCTGGCCGGGGTTGGTGCCCCAGGTGATGAACGGGCTGACCGCGGTGGCGTCCAGGATGATCTCGGTGTCGAACTCGGCGTCCTCGTCGGTGGCGAGGGTCGTCCAGTAGGCCACCGCCTCGTCCCACTGCGCACCCTTGGGCGCGTGCTCGCGGCCCTCCAGGTAGGCGAAGGTGGTCTCGTCCGGCGCGATCATGCCGGCCTTGGCGCCCCACTCGATGCTCATGTTGCAGATGGTCATCCGGCCCTCCATGGAGAGCTTGCGGATGGCCTCGCCGCGGTACTCCACGATGTGGCCGTTGCCGCCGCCGGTGCCGGTCTGCGTGATGAGCGCGAGGATCAGGTCCTTCGCGGAGACGCCGGGCTGCAGCTCGCCGACCACGGTCACGGCCATCGTCTTCGGCTTGGCCTGCGGCAGCGTCTGGGTGGCGAGCACGTGCTCGACCTCACTGGTGCCGATGCCGAAGGCCAGCGCACCGAAGGCGCCGTGGGTGGCGGTGTGCGAGTCACCGCAGACGATCGTGAGGCCGGGCTGGGTCAGGCCGAGCTGCGGCCCGATCACGTGCACGATGCCCTGGTTGACGTCGCCGAGCGGGCGGATCTGCACGCCGAACTCGGCGCAATTCTTCCGCAGCGTCTCGATCTGCGTGCGGGACACCGTGTCGGCGATCGTGAAAAGCTCACCACGCTTGGTGTTGAACGCCGGATCCGCATAGCCCGTAGGGGTGTTGTGGTCCTCGGTCGCCAAGGTGAGATCGGTGCGGCGCACGGGCCGGCCGGCCTGACGCAGACCGTCGAAGGCCTGCGGGCTGGTCACCTCGTGCAGCAGGTGCAGGTCGATGTAGAGCAGATCAGGCTCGCCGTCGGCGGAGCGGACAACGTGGTCGTCCCACACTTTCTCCGCCAAAGTCCTCGGCTTCGGAGTGACTCCCACCATCTGGACATCCTAAAGTCTGGGAGGTATGTTTCGGCTTGTGGGACACAGTATGAGCGGTGTCGGCGTTCTCGACAAGGCGGTTGTCATCCTCGCCGCATGTGTCGACGGCGCCAGCCTGGCCGAGTTGGTAGACCGTACGAAGCTGCCCCGGGCGACCGCACATCGCCTGGCCCAGGCCCTGGAGATCCACCGGATGCTGGTCCGGGACACCCAGGGACGATGGCGTCCGGGCCCCCGTCTGGGCGAGCTGGCGAACGCCGCCCCGGACGTTCTGCTGACCGCGGCCGAACCCCTGCTTTCCGCATTGCGGGACGCGACCGGGGAGAGCGCACAACTCTACCTCCGCCGTGCCGACGAACGGATCTGTGTGGCCGCCGCCGAACGCGCGAGCGGTTTGCGGGACACCGTTCCGGTCGGTTCGGTGCTGCCGATGACCGCCGGTTCGGCCGCCCAGATCCTGCTCGCCTGGGAGCCGCCGGAGGCGGTCATGCCGTTGCTGCCCCGCTGCAAGTTCACCGGCCGCACGCTGGCCGAGGTGCGCCGCCGCGGCTGGGCGCAGAGCGTCGCCGAGCGTGAGCCCGGTGTGGCGAGTGTCTCGGCGCCGATCCGCGACCGCACCGGGCGGGTGATCGCCTCGATTTCCATAAGCGGTCCGATCGAACGGCTGGGTCGTCGTCCCGGCGAGCGGCACGCGATGGCGGTGGTCCGCGCGGGCCAGCGCCTCTCGGGCCTGTAACCGCGTAACAACAGCTCGATACAGTGCGCCCGTGCGACTCCTCGGGCGGGCAGCGGAATGCGCCGCGCTGGACACCCTCCTGACCGGAGCGCGAGGCGGGCGCAGCGCGAGCTTGGTGCTGCGGGGCGAGGCCGGCGTCGGCAAGACCGCATTGCTTGCGTACGCCGCGGACGGCGCGGCCGAGGCACTGTCGATCAGTGGGGTCGAGGCCGAGGCCGACTTTCCGTACGCGGCGCTGCACCGGCTGCTGATCCCGCTGCTGGACGGCCGGGACCGGCTGCCGGCCGGGCAGCGCGCGGCCCTGGAGGTGGCCTGCGGCCTGGCCGAGGGCCCGCCACCCGATCTCTACCTGGTCAGCCTGGCCACCCTCACGATGCTCGCCGAACGGCCGCGGGTCTGCATCGTCGACGACGCCCAGTGGCTCGACCGGGAATCGTTGCGAGCGCTTGCCTTCGTGGCCCGCCGGCTGCACGCCGAGGGCGTGGTCCTGCTGTTCGGCCTGCGCGCCGACGACGACGATCCCGGCCTGCTCGCCGGCGTCGAGGCGCGGGAGATCACCGGCCTGGCCGCGGCGGCGGCGACCGCGCTGCTCGTCGACGTGGTGGACACCCCGGTCGACCCGACCCTGGCCGCGCACGTCGCGCGGGCCACCGGCGGCAACCCGCTCGCCCTGGTCGACCTCGGCCGCGAGCTGACCGCCGAGCAGCTCGCCGGCAGCGCACCACTGCCCGAACCGCCGCCGATCGGCAGCCGGCTGGAGGCGCACTACACCGCCCGGATCGACGAATATCCCCCGGCCACCCGCGTCTGGCTGCTGCTGGCCGCGGCCGGCGCGGGCGGCGACCCGGTGCGCCTGGCCGCGGCGGCCCGGCTGCTCGGGGTGCGGCCCGCCGACGCCGGCCCGGCCGAGGCCGATCGGCTGGTCACCGGCTCGCCGGCGATGACGTTCCGGCATCCGCTGGTGCGCTCGGCCGTCTACGGCGGCGCGACGCCGGCCCAGCGCCGGGCCGTGCACCGCGCGCTGGCCGAGGTGACCACCGGCGGCGGCGACGCCGACCGGCGCGCGTGGCACCTGGCGGCGGCCGCGGACGGCCCGGACGAGGTGGTCGCGGCCGAGCTGGAGCGCCGCGCGGACCGGGCCGCCGCCCGCGGCGGGCACAGTGCCCGGGCCACCTTCCTGACCCGGGCGGCCGAGCTCACCCCGGACCGGGCCGGCCAGGCCCTGCGCCAGGTGCGAGCGGCCGAGGCGGCGCTCGCGGCCGGTGCCTACGCGCGGGCCGTGCTGCTGCTCGACGCGGTGGACGAGAGCGAGTTGCCCGGGCCGGCCCGGGGCAGCGCCCTGCTGACCCGGTCGCTGGCCGAGGTCAACCTCGGCATGCCGGACGGGCAGCGGCTCGGGCCGGCCCGCTGCCTGGCCGCGGCCGAGGCGTTCGGCGCCGACCCCGATCGGGCCCGGCGTGCCCTCGTGCAGGCGACCGAGCTGATGCGCAGCGCCGAGCAGTTCGCCACCGTGAGCGAGCCGGAGATCGCCGCCGCCGCCCGCCTGGTCGGCCGCGACCCGGAAAGCCTGGACGAGCTGATCCTGGCCGGCTATGCCGACTTCACGGTCGGCGGCTACGAGCAGGGCATCCCGGCCGTCCGCCGGGCGATCGACGCGATCGCCGACCCCGGCCTGCCCGACGAGGCTCTGCTCGCCCGCCTCGTGGTCGGCGTCAACCTCTGCGAACTCCTCTGGGAGGACGCGGTCAAGGACCGGCTGCTGCGCCGGGCCGAGGCAGCCGCCCGCCGGACCGGTGCGCTGCACTTCCTCGACCTGGTGCACTACCTCGGCACGATGACCTTCACGTTGCTCGGCCGGCTGGACGAAGCCGACCGGCACGACGAGGCCGGCCAGCGGTTGCGCACCGCACTCGGCATGACCGCCGACCAGGCGCAGGTGTGGCGTCACCCGGAGCTGGCCGCGTGGCGGGGCGGGCCGGGCCTCCGCGAGTCGGCCGGGGCCGCGCTCGGCGTCTTCGCGATGCTCGGGCTGGGCGGCCTGCACAGCTGGACGAGGCTGAGCCTGGCGGTGCTGGACAACGCCGAGGGCCAGTACGCCTCGGCCCGCGAAATCCTGTGCGAACTGGTCTCGCTGGGCCGGCCGCAACGCTACGCCGAGGGACTGCCCGATCTGGTCGAGGCCGCGCTGCGGGCCGGCGACCGGCGCACCGCCAAGCGCGCCCTCGCCGACCTGGCGCTCGCGGCCGGCGCCTGCGGCACTCCGCGCGTCACCGGCCTGCTCGAACGCTCGCGGGCGTTGCTGGCCGGCGCGACCGAGGCGGAACCGTACTACCGCCGGGCGATCGAGCACCTCACCGGCGGGCTCGGCCACGGTGACCTGGCCCGGGCCCGGCTGCTCTACGGCGAGTGGCTACGCCGGCAGCGCCGCCGACGGGACGCGCGGGAGCAGCTGGCGATCGCACTGGAGATGTTCGAGGAGGTGCGCGCGGAGCCGTTTGCCGAACGTACGCGTAAGGAACTGCGCGCCCTCGGCGGGAGCGTCGCGATGCCCGTACCGAAGGCGGACGAAACGGCCTTGACCCCGCAGGAGGCCGCCGTTGCGCGCCTGGCTCGGGACGGCGGAACGAATGCGGAGATCGCGGCGAACCTGTATCTCAGCGCGAGCACCGTGGATTACCACCTGCGGAAGGTGTACCGGAAGCTCAGTGTGCAGTCGCGGCGACAGCTACGCGGGAGTTTGCACGACTGACTACGCGTCGCACGGGATTCGCCGGTGGACACGCTCCCCGCAGGATCGGGGCATGGGATTCGTGACCACCGCGGACGGCGCGGTGGTGCAGCTGGTGCTGGTCTCGGCGGTGCCGCCGTTCATGCTGCGCACCCCGGACAACCCGGGCGGGCTGCCTGACCTGGACGCGGTCGACGTGCCCGCACTCGTCATCCACGGCGACGACGACCAGGTGGTCCCGTTCGCCGTCGGCGGGCAGGCGTCGGCCGGCCGGCTCAAGAACGCGCGGCCGGCGGTCTGTCCGGGCGCACCGCACGGCATCACCGACACCCACAAAGACCAGCTCTCCGCCGACCTGTTGGCCTTCCTGAAGGAGTACGACGTATGAAGCCGATCGTTCTGGTCCACGGATTCTGGGTCACCCCGCGCAGCTGGGAACACTGGAAAGCACACTACGAAGCCAAGGGCCACCGGGTGATCGCGCCGGCCTACCCCGGTTTCGAGGTCGAGGTGGAGGCGCTGAACGCCGACCCGACGCCGATCATCGACGTCACCGTGCCGCAGATCATCGCCCACTTCGAGGAGGCGATCCGGGGACTGCCCGAGTCACCGATCATCATCGGGCACTCGGCCGGCGGCGCGTTCACCCAGATCCTGCTCGACCACGGTTTCGGCGCGGCCGGCGTGGCGATGAACTCGGCGCCCACCGAGGGCGTCCGGGTGGTGCCGCTGTCCCAGCTGAAGTCCACCTTCCCGGTGCTGAAGACCCCGGCCAACCGGCACAAGGCGATCGGGCTCACCTTCGACGAATGGAAGTACGCCTTCACCAACACCTTCGCCGACGACGAGGCGCGGGCGCTCTGGGAGCGCTACGCCATCCCGGCCAGCGGGGGCATCCTGTGGGGCGGGGTGCTCGCCAACTTCCAGCCGGGCCACCAGGACACCTGGGTCGATTACCACAACGACAACCGGGCTCCGCTGCTGTTCGTCTCCGGCTCCGAGGACCACATCATGCCGCCGGCGATCCAGGAGTCGAACCTCAAGCACTACCAGGCCCCCCACACTCTGACCGAGCGGCGCGAGTACGAGGGTTACGCCCACCTGCTGCCGGCCCAGAAGGGCTGGGAGCAGATCGCCGACGAGGTCCTGGAATGGGCCCTGGCGCACGCGCAATGAACATCACCCACATCGGTGGCCCGACCACGCTGATCGAGCTGGACGGGGTGCGGTTGCTGGTGGATCCGACGTTCGACGCGCCCGGCCGGCGGTACTCGTTCGGCTGGGGCACGTCGTCCCGCAAGACCACCGGCCCGGCCGTCCCGGCGGCGGATCTCGGGCGGCTGGACGCCGTGCTGCTCACCCACGATCAGCACGCGGACAACCTCGACGACGCCGGGCGGGCGCTGCTGCCGTCGGTCCCCACCGTGATCACCACGGCGACCGGGGCGCGGCGGCTGGGCGGCAACGCGACCGGTCTCCGGCCGTGGGCGAGCACCGCGGTCAAGGACCTGGAGATCACCGCGACGCCGTCCCGGCACGGGCCGGTCTGGGCGGTGCCGATCGTCGGGCCGACCACCGGCTTCGCGCTGAAGCCGGCCGGCTCGTCGACGGTGGTGTGGATCTCCGGGGACACGGTGGTCTTCCCCGGTGTGCTGGAGGTGGCGTCCCGCTTCGATGTGGACGTTGCCGTCCTGCACCTGGGCAAGGTCCAGTTCGGCCTGACCGGGCCCGCCCGGTTCACGATGACCGGGCGGGACGCGGTCCGGCTCTGCGCACATGTCAAGCCCCGGCGGATCGTGCCGGTGCACTACGAGGGCTGGTCACACTTCCACGAGGGCCGGGCCGAGATCTCGGCAGCATTCCCTCAGGACGCGCTGACCTGGCTCGAACCGGGGGTCCAGACCGCGTTGTCGTGAGCGAAGACGACCTGTCTCGGGTCGAGCGCCAGGATCCGGTGCAGCCAGGCCGGATAGTGGCCGACACCGGCCCGCTGGGCCAGCACGTCGCCGGTGAACAGGGTGGCGTTGTCGTGGCTCTGACCGGCCACGATGACGGTGCCGTCGCGGCGGGTCACCACCACCGACTGGTGGCCGGCCGTATGGCCGGGCGTCGGCAGGATCACCACGCCGGGCAGGATCTCGGCCTCACCGCACAGCTCCTCGTATTGGGCGCCCGGGTAGTCGATCAGCGGCGGCAGCGTGTAGTCCTCGGTCGTCCGGGCCATCGCGAGCTCGCTGCGCTGCGCGAAGACCGGGCGGCCGGCCAGCTCCGGGTTGCCGCCGCAGTGGTCGAAGTGCAGGTGGCAGTTCACCACGTACCCGATGTCGTCGATCTTCGCCCCGGAGGCCCGCAACGCGGTCCGGAGCGGGATCCGGCGCGGGTGGTACCAGGCGTCCACCTCCGGGTGGCTGCCCATGCCGGTATCGACGAGGACGGTGCCGAGCGGGTGCTCGATCAGGTAGCCGAGCGTCGGCTCGACGCGGGGGTGTCCCGTGCCGGTCTCCTGCGCGGGGCGAATGAAATAGCCGAGATCGACTCGACGGACCACGGTGTCTGCCATCGCGTAATTATGCCGAAGACAGCCTCAAGTAGGTCGATGTGCGAGCGCAGATGCGCAACCACCGCACCGTGGGGGTCTGGGGGCTCGGCCCCTAGGTAGATATACGAAATGAGCCTGCCAGCGCTTTTTGCTGGCAGACTCATCACCGAATGTAGCCCCGAAGGGATTCGAACCCTCGCTACCGCCTTGAGAGGGCGGCGTCCTAGGCCGCTAGACGACGGGGCCAGGACTTGCTTTTTGCTTCAACTACCGCTTGAGCGGCGAGGCCGAACACTATCAGATGTCCAGCTCCACCACTCTTTGCAGGAGTGGTAGCGCTGGGGTACCAGGACTCGAACCTAGACTAACTGGACCAGAACCAGTCGGGCTGCCAATTACCCCATACCCCATTGGCCCGGTTTCCCGCGCCGAGAAGAAACTCTACCCGACCACCCCTGGCCCACCAAATCGGGTTACGAGTCCTGGAAGAGATCCGCGTTCCGGCGGGCCCACTGAAGGAACGTCGTCGCAGGTCGGCCCGCGATTTCGACGGCCGTGGCGGTCGCCTTCCGGGGGTGCTCGACCAACATCGCCTGGCCGTCGACGTACCAGGCGGCGTGCTCGCCCATGTCCGTCGCCAGCTCCGCGATGCCCTCATCGCGCGGTAACTCGACGTAACGAAGCTCACGCCCGAGCGCCTGCCCGATCAGCTCCACCTTCCGCCGCCGCGACAGCATCTCCGGACCGGTCAGCTCCAGCGAGTGGCCGACCAGGGAACGGTCGAGCAGGGCCCGGGCCGCGACCGCCGCGATGTCCTCCTGGGCGATCGGGGCGTTGGCCGCGGCACCGTGCACGTCGCGCACCTCGTCACCGGCCCGGATCTGCCGGCTCCAGATCGCGGCGTTCGCCATGAACTCGCCCGGTTCGAGGTGGGTGAACGGCACGCCGCACTCCTCGACCGCGTCCTCGACCGCCTGCCAGTGCTCGCCCTTCGGCCCGGCCAGGTCGACGATCCGCCCGATTCCGGCCTCGGCGGCCAGCCGGCATGCCTCGGTCACGGTCGGCAGGTAGGGCGCGAGGTAGAGCACATCCACCCCGGCGTACGCGGCGGCCAGCGTCGACGGCCGGCCGAGAAAACCGCGCGCGACCTCGACCCCGGCCGGCAGCGCGGCCCGCACCGGGTCGACGGTCAGTGCCCGGACGTCGCCGGCACCGAGCGCGAGCAGCTCGTCGACCACCATCCGCCCGATGTTGGTGGTGGCTCCGGTGACGAGGATCTTCATCTGTTCGCCCCCTGCTCTCGATGTGTTGCGCCCGCTAGCGTGAACGCCGCGGCCAAACAAACGCTTAAGACGGAGTTTCATGCGCTTCGAGGTGCTGGGCCCGGTTCGGGTGCGTTCCGATGACGGGTCCGTCGCGCCGCTCGCGCCACGGCCGCGCGCGCTGCTGGCGGCCCTGATCGCGTCGGCCGGGCAGTTGGTCTCGGCCGAGCGGCTGATCGCCGAGCTGTGGCCGGAGGGGGCGCCGGCGACGGCCGGGCCGGCCCTGCAGGTGCACGCGTCGGCGCTGCGCAAAGTGGTCGGTGACCGGCTCAGCTCGACCGCCGGCGGGTACGCGTTGCACGCCGGCGAGCTGGACGCGGACGAGTTCGAGGCGACCGGTGATCTCGGGTTGTGGCGCGGGCCGGCCTACGAGGGCGGGGGCGGCGGGCCGATCGTCGAGGCGGCCGCGGCCCGGCTCACCGAGCTGCTGCTGGCGACCCGGCGCGACTGGGTCGACCGGGAGCTGGCCGCGGGCCGTCCGGTGCTGGCCGAGCTGCGGGCCTGGGTGGCCGCCGAACCGGCGGCCGAACCGCTGGTCGAGCGCCTGATGCTGGAGCTGCACCGGGCCGGGCGGTCGGCGGATGCGCTGGACGTCTTCGACGCCACGGTCGCGGTGCTCCGGTCGTACGAAACCGAGGCCGGACCGGGTCTCACCGCCCTCGCCGCGGGGATCCGCCGGCGGGACCCGACGCTGGATCGCCCGGCGCCCGGCCTGCCCGGATCGCGCAGCCGCTTCATCGGCCGGCGCGCCGAGCTGGACCGGGCGCATGCGCTGGCCGGCGAGACCCGGCTGCTCACGGTGACCGGCCCGGGTGGCTCCGGCAAGACCCGCTTCGCGTACGAGCTGGCCCGCGAGGTCGCCACCGAGTACGACACGGTGGTTCTGGTCGAGCTGGCCGGCTACGCGACCGCGGACGCGACCCGGTTCGCCGCCGCGGCCGGGGTGCGCGACGAGCCGGGCGTCACCGCGATCGAGGCCCTGTCCCGGCACCTCGGCAACCGGCGGGCGCTGCTGGTGGTGGACAACTGCGAGCACGTCCGGGCGCAGGCGGCGGCGACCGTGGACGACCTGATCGGCGCGGTGCCGGGGCTGCGGGTGCTGGCCACCAGCCGGGAGCCGCTGGGCGTGCCCGGCGAGGCACTCTGGCCGCTGCCCGGCCTGACCCCGGCCGACGCCGTGCGGCTGTTCGGCGAGCGGGTCGCGGCCGCCCGCGGCGGCACCGGGCTGCGGCCGGCCGAGCTCGCGCCGGCCGCCGAGCTGTGCCGCCGCCTGGACGGCCTGCCGCTCGCCCTGGAGCTGGCCGCGGCCCGGCTGCGCTCGCTGCCGCTGGCCGCGGTGACCGGCCGCCTCGATGAGCTGATCGGCACCGCGCCGCTGGCCCGGCACCGCACCATGCGGGCGACCATCGACTGGGGACACGACCTTCTCGATGAGACCCAGCAGGCGCTGATGGCCCGGCTGAGCCTCTTCGCCGGCCCGTTCGACGCCGACGCGGCCGGCCGGGTGCAGGGCGCCGACGCGCTCGATCCGCTGGCCCAGCTGCGCGACCGCTCGATGGTCGGCTGGGACGGCACCCACTACCGGATGAGCGAGACGATCCGGGAGTACGCGGCCGAGCACCTGAGCACCGGCGACCCGGCCCGGGCCCGGTTCGTGGCGCTCTGGCTCGACCGGCTCGCCACCCCGCCCCCGCCGGACGGCCCGGCGCACACCGCCTGGCTGGCGTCGATGGCCGCGGCCCACCCGAGCGTCCTGGCGGCGATCGACTGGTCGCTGACCGCGGGCGACCCGGCCGACGGGCTGACCCTGGCCGCCGCGATGTGGTGGTTCTGGTGGATCAGCGGGCAGATGGCCGAGGGCCGCGGTCACCTGCGGCGCGCGCTCGACGCCGCGCCGAGCGAGCCGTCCGCGGCCCGGGCCCGGGCGTTGCGGGCGGCCGCCGCGCTGGCCCGCAACTCCGGTGACCTGGCCGAGGCGCGCCGGCTCGGCGAGCAGGGCCTGGCGACGTTCCGGCTGCTGGACGACCGGGCCGGGGTGCTGGCCGCGCTGAACAACCTGCTGATCACCGCGCAGGGGCAGGGCGACTACCAGGATTCGCTGGCGTACGGCTTCGAAGCGCTGGAGCTGGCCGAGGCGGCCGGCGACGCCCGGATGATCGCCGCCGGCCTGAACAACACCGCCGGGACGCTGCGCTGCCTGGACCGGCTGGACGAGGCCGGGCCGCTGTTCGAGCGGGCGCTCACCGCGTTCCGGGCGATCGGCGAGGCGCGCGGCGAGGCGGCCGCGCTGACCAACCTGGGCATCGTCGCCCGGCGCCGGGGCTCGGCCGCGATGTCCGGCGACTACATGCGGCGGTCGCTGGCCATCTACACCGAGCTGGGCATCACCGAGGGCCAGCTGGACGCGATCGAGGGGCTGGCCCAGCTCGAGCCGCCGGAGCGGGCGCTCACGCTGCTGGCGGTGGCCGAGCGGGAGCGGGCGGCGCTCGGCTCGGCGATCTTCACCCCGGATGAGGTCCGCGACCGGGACGAGGCCGAAAAAACCGCCCGGTCCGCCCTGACCACCGAGGAGGTGGCCCGGGCGTACCGGACGGCAAATGGCCTGTCGCTGGCGGCGACGGTCGAGCTACTCCAGTGAGACCACGGTGTTTCGCAGCTCGCCGATGCCCTGGATGGTGATCGAGCAGGTGTCGCCGGTGGTCAGCTCGCTGACCCCGGCCGGGGTGCCGGTGAGGATGATGTCGCCGGGCAGCAGCGTCATGACGTGCGACACATACGACACCAGGGTGGGGATGTCGAAGACCATGTCCTTGGTGCGGCCGATCTGGCGCACCTCCATGGTGTCCGGGTTGCGGCCGACCTCGCAGCGGATCTCGATGTCGCTCACGTCGAGGCCGGTGGTGATCCACGGGCCGATCGGGCAGAACGAGTCGAAGCCCTTGGCCCTGGTCCACTGCGGGTCGCTGCGCTGCAGGTCGCGGGCGGTGACGTCGTTGGCGATGGTGTAGCCGAAGATGGCTGCCTCGGCGCCGGCCCGGTCGACCCGGCGGGCGCCGCTCGCGCCGATCACGACGGCCAGCTCGGCCTCCTCCTCGACCCGCTGCGACTGCGGAGGCAGCCGGATCGCGTCGTTGGGGCCGATCACCGAGGTGGACGGCTTGAGGAAGATCAGCGGCTCCTTGGGCACCTCGTTGCCGAGCTCGGCGGCGTGGTCGGCGTAGTTGCGGCCGACGCCGATCACCTTGCTCGCAAAGATCGGGGCGAGCAGCCGGACGTCGGCGAGGGCCCAGCGCTGGCCGGTGAACTTCACCTTGGCGAACGGCAGCGAGTCGATCTCGGCGATGGTCAGGCCTTCGCCCTCGGCGCCCTCGACGACACCGAACGAAACTCCACCAGCATGGACAAAGCGGGCGAAACGCACGAAGAATTCCCTATCTCTCGAGGCTCTCCCCGGGAAATCTACGCCGGTCGGGCGGCGCCACTGGACTCCGCGCCCAGCCGGGGGAACGGGTCGAGGGAGAACACCACCTCGGTCGGCACCTCGAAGTACGCACAGATCCGCAGGGCCAGGTGCAGGCTCGGGCTGAACTCGCCGCGCTCCAGGTAGCCCACCGTCTGATAGTGGACGCCCAGGGCGTCGGCGAGCTCCCGCCGCGAGATCCCACGCTCGGCCCGCAACATCGCGATCCGGTTGTAGGTGATTTCACTGTTACCCAATTGCCCGGCCCCCTCAGCGACCCACGGTGGCCATCGCGCGCTCACGCCGGGCCGCGACCGCGGAACCCGACTCGCGGCGCGCCATCTGTCGCAGGAACCACGGCGCCAGCGACAGACCCAGCACGGCCCAGACCGCGAGCACGCCGAACGTCTCGAGATGCCGCCAGGAATGGGTCAGCTCGACGACCGCCAGCGAGTCGGGCAGGAACACCGAGCGCATGCCCAACCCTAGCCAGTAGATCGGGAAGACCTGCCCGACGGCCTGCAACCAGCCCGGCATGCCGGTGATCGGGTAGAAGATGCCGGAGATCGCGACCAGCCCGAAGACCGGCAGCATCACCAGGCCCAGGTTGCGCGGGTTCTCGAAGGTCGAGCCGATCACCGCGCCGATCGGCATGGTGGCCACGAACGCGAGCGGCACCAGCCAGAGCAGGTTGAGCCAGCCGCTCAGGCTCACGTGCAGGCCGTCGACCAGGAACAGGCCCGGCACCAGCTGGAGGGCAAGGCTGATCGCGGTCATCCCGCCGACCACCACCGCCTTGCCGACCAGGTAACCGCCCATCCCGTTCGGCGCCGCCTTGGCCCGCAGCAGCGTGCCGTCCTCCCGCTCGACCACCAGCAGCTGGGCCACCGTCACCAGGCCGCCGAAGGCCAGGCCCATGCCGAACACGCCGGGCAGCGTGCTCGCACCGAGCGAGAAACTCGTGCCCGGCACGTGTGCGTCGCGCATGAAGAAGACCGTGCCGATCAGGATGGCGGCCGGGAACAGGTAGGTCCACAGGTCGGCGAACGTGGTCAGGGTCTGCCGCAGCTCGATGCCGCCCCGGGCGAACCCGGTGCGCAGGACCGTCATCATCGCGCGCCTCCCTCGGCGTCGAACACCAGCTTCATGTAGGTGTCCTCGAGATTGTCGCGGCGCACCTCGAGGTCGCCGATGTCCTCGCCGTACTGCAAGAACAGCTGCCGGACGAAGGCCGTCGCGTCCGCCGCCGAGTGGATGAACCGCTGGCCGTCCCTGGTCCAGCGGATCTCGGTCTGGCCGGCCACCTGCCGGGACAGCTCGTCGGCCGAACCGTCCGCGATGATCCGGCCGCCGGCGAGGATCACGATCCGGTCGGCCAGCTTCTCGGCCTCGTCGAGGTCGTGGGTGGTCAGCAGGATGGTGGTGTCGTCCACATCGGTCAGCCGGTGCACCAGGTCGTGGAACTCGCGGCGGGCGGCCGGGTCGAAACCGGTCGTCGGCTCGTCGAGAAAGAGCAGCTCGGGGCGGCCGACGATGCCGATCGCCACGTCGAGCCGGCGGCGCTGGCCACCGGAGAGCCGCATCACCCGCTGGCCGGCGTGCGCGGTGAGGCCGACCGCGTCGAGCAGGTCGTCGACCGGCCACGGGCGGCTGATCTCCGGCGTGGAGTAGGCCGCGTAATACGTCCCCAGGTGTTTCAACAGCTCCCGTACCCGCCACTTGCCGTGGTCGCGCCAGGACTGCAACACCACGCCGACCCGGGCGCGCCAGTGCTCGCCGGCCGACGCCGGGTCGGCGCCGAGGACCCGCACCTCGCCGGCCGACCGCATCCGGAAACCCTCGAGGATCTCGATGGTCGTGGTCTTCCCCGCGCCGTTCGGCCCGAGCAGGGCCAGCACCTCGCCGCGGCGAGCGGTGAAGCTCACCCCGGCCAGCACATCCGTCGTGCCGTAACGCATCCGCAGGTCACGGACGTCGATGACCCGCTCGCCGGCCGGCACCTCGGTGCCGGTGTCGAGCTCCCCCGTCAAAGTCATTCCTCCCATGTCCAGCACACTATCAAGAATGTAGTAGGTGTACTACATTCCAGAACATGTCTTCTGTCGATGTGACGACGGTAGGTCAAGGCCCCGGTCTGATCGTCGTGCCCGGCACCACCCGCCGGGCCCGGCACTACGCCGCCCTGGCCGACGCGCTGTCCGATTCGTACACGGTGCACGTCGTCGAGCGCCGCGGCCGGGGGCGCAGCCCGGCCCAGAGTCCCGACTACGGCCTCGATCAAGAAGTGACCGACGCGCTCGACGTGCTCACCGAGACCGGGTCGCGGCAGATCTTCGGGCACAGCTACGGCGGGCTGGTCGCGCTGCACGTCGCGCTGCGGACCGACCTCGACCGGGTGATCGCCTACGAGCCGGCGGTCAGCATCGACGGCTCGCTGCCGACGGCCTGGCTGCCCCGCTACGAGCAACTGCTCGCCGAGGGCCGGGACGCGCGGGCGATGGTCTACTACCTGCACGCGCTCGGCTTCATGCCGAGCGGGCCGGTGGTCACCGCAGCGGTCTGGGCGATGCAGCGGTTCACCGCCGAGGGCCGGGCGATCCGGGAGGTGCTGCCCACGGTCGTGCGCGAGCTGATCGTGGCGCGCGAGATGGAATCGGACGGCGGGCGCTACGCCACGATCACCTCGCCGGTTCTCCTGCTCGGTGGGGGGCGCTCCCCGGCGTACATCAAGGAGGGAATGCCTTTGATCTTGGCGACAATCCCGAACGCCAAGTTGATCGTGACGCCCGAATTCGACCATAACGCCCCGGACTTGGGTGACCCGGCGGCCGTGGCGGAGCTCATTCGCGCCTAACGGTGATCGTGTTGATCGCCTCGGCTGGATACGCTGATGCGATGGGGATCAAGCAGGTGAGGGCACTCACCACGACGCTGCCCTCGGTCACCTGGATTCCCCTTGCCCGGGCCCACGCCGAGCGCGCCGACGAGATGACCGCGGGCCACCGTGCCCGGCGGGCCACCGGCGAGAAACACGCGATCGAGGACTTCCTCTACGACTACTACGGCACCCGGCCCGCGCAGATGCGGCGCTGGCATCCCGGCGTCGGTGCCGGCCTCGCCCCGGCCCCCGACGGCCTGGCCGAGCAGGCCACTTGGAAGTTCTACATGAAATTTCCGGACGGCGTGGTCACCCTCGACCAGGACGCGTTCATGCAGGCCCGCGGCGAGAGCGTGCGCTACATCCACGGTCTCCTCACCGCGACCGCGTCCCGCCCGGTCTTCTCCGGCTGCTTCGGCCTGCACGAGTGGGCGATGGTCTACCGCGACCGCGACCACCGGCATCAACTGCCGCTGCGGCTCGGCCAGGCGGAGACCGACAAGGTCGTCGAGCAACACCCGATTCGGTGTACGCATTTCGATGCGTTCCGCTTCTTCACCCCGGAGGCCGTCGGGCTCAACCGCCTGCAGCCCACCCGGGCCACCCAGGTCGACCTCGACCAGCCGGGTTGCCTGCACGCCGCGATGGATGTGCACAAGTGGGCGCAGAAGCTGGGCCCCGCCGTGCCGGGTGCCCTCGCGCTCGACTGCTTCGCCCTGGCCGGCGACATCCGGCTGCTCGACATGCAGGCCAGCCCGTACGATCTGACCTCCTACGGCCACGATCCGGTGAAAATCGAAACCCCGGAGGGCAAAGCCGAGTACGTGGCCAGGCAGCGCGAGTTCGCCCGCCGGGCCGCCGCGCTACGTGCCCGGCTGATCCGAGTGTGCGAAGAGCTGATGGGCCCGGAGGGCGCCGCCCGCAACCGCGAGGCCGTCGCGCCCTTCAACCGGCGCTAATCGTTCGGGTAGGACCGGCGGTTCTTCTTCGTCTCGCCGCGGCGCTTCTTCTCGGCGATCCGGCGCTCGACCGAGCCCTTCGACGGGCGGGTGGCGCGCCGGGCCCGCGGCGGCGCGGCGACCGCGGCGGCGACCAGGCCGGCCAGCCGGGCGGCCGCGGCCTCACGATTGCGCAGCTGGGAGCGGTGCTCGGAGGCGACCACGGTCAGCACGCCCTGCACCAGCCGCGCCTCGAGCCGGGCCAGCGCCCGCTCGCGCAGCGCGGTCGGCAGCAGCGGCGAGCCGGCCACGTCCCAGGACAGCTCGACCCGCGAGTCGGTGGTATTGACGCCCTGGCCGCCCGGGCCGCTCGCGCGCGAGAAGCGCCAGGAGAGCTCGGCCGCCGGAATCGTCAGACGGTCGTTGACCCGGACATCCTCAAGCACGCCTGCCAGCATGGCACCCCGCTCGGCGCGACCGCCACGCAGTTATCGATCAAGGGCAGGCAGGCGTTGACCCACGAGGCAGTATGGGGAGGTGACGTCCCCAAGTGCGCCGGTTGTCACCACCGGCTATCCGTGGCCTATTGAAACCACGCGACTGGACAACGGCCTTCGGGTTGTGGTCAGTGAGGACCGGAGCTCGCCGGTCGTCTGCGTCAACCTTTGGTATGACGTGGGCTCGCGGCACGAACCGGCCGGGCAGACCGGCTTCGCGCACCTCTTCGAGCATCTGATGTTCGAGGGCTCGGTGCACGTCAAGAAGACCGAGCACATGCGCCTGGTGCAGGGCAACGGCGGCTCGCTCAACGCGACCACCAACCCGGACCGCACCAACTACTTCGAGACCATGCCGTCCGAGCACCTCGAGCTGGCCCTGTGGCTGGAGGCCGACCGGATGGGCGGGCTGGTGCCCGCGCTCACCCAGGAAACCCTGGACAACCAGCGCGAGGTGGTGAAGAACGAGCGCCGCCAGCGGTACGAGAACGTCCCCTACGGCGACGCCTGGCTGCGGCTGCTGGAGCTGCTCTACCCGCCCGGCCACCCCTACCATCACCCCACGATCGGGTCGATGGAAGACCTGAACGCGGCCGGCCTGGACACCTTCAAGGCCTTCCACCAGCAGTATTACGTGCCCAACAACTGCGTGCTGACGGTGGCCGGGGACGCGTCGCCGGCCGAGGTGTTCGCGCTCGCCGAGAAGTATTTCGGGCAGCTCGCCCCGGTGGCGGGCATCCCGGCGGCACCCTCCGCGCACCTGACCGGTCCGGCGACCACCCCGGCGCGGGAAACGGTGAGTGCGGCGGTACCGGCTCCGCGGATCTACCTTTCGCACCGTACGCATCCGTTCGGCACCGCCGGCTACGACGCGATCACCGTGCTCGCCACGGTCCTCGGCAACGGCCGGGGCAGCCGGCTCTATCAGCGGCTCGCCGACGGCAAGCGGATCGCCCAGCCCGACTACATCGGCTCGTACGGGGTCGACCTCGCGCACGCCCCCGCCCCGCTGATCATCACGGCGACGGCGAAGGACGGCGTCGACGTGGCCGAGCTGGAGGACGGCCTGTCCGAGGTCATCGCCGGCCTGGTCACCGAGCCGGTCACCGACGAGGAGCTGTCCCGGGCCAAGGCGCTGCTGACCACCGCGTGGTGGCGGTCGCTGTCCACGGTGGGCGGCCGGGCCGACACCCTCGGGCGGTATGCGACGCAGTTCGGCGACCCGGCCACGGTCGCCTACCGGCTGCCGCAGTGGCTCGCGGTCACCGCCGACGACGTGACCGAGGCCGCCGCGTACGCCCTCAAGCCCGAGTCCCGGGTGACGCTGACCTACCTGCCGGAGGAGAAGGCATGACCCTCGTCGCCACCAGGCCGGGGACGGGCGAGGCCCGGCCCTACACCTTCCCGGAGATCCGCCGGGTCACCGTGGGCGGCGGCACCGTGATCGCCGCGCACCTGCCCGGTCAGCTGCTGGCCAGCGCCATGCTGTTGCTCGACGCCGGCGCCGCGCACGAGTCGGACGGCCGCGAGGGCACCGCGACGGTGCTGGCCAAGTCGCTCGAGGAGGGCACCAGGACGCGCGACTCGGCCGCCTACGCGCTCGCCCTCGAGGGCCTCGGCGCCGAGCTGTCCCCGTCGGTCGACTGGGACTCGTTCCGGGTCGGCGTCTCCGCGCCGGTCCCGCTGCTGCTCGCCACCGTGCGGCTGGCCGCCGAGGCGATCCGCACCCCGCGGCTCGACCCGGCCGACGTGCTGCGGGTCCGCGACGACGAGGTGACCGCGCTGCGGATGGACTGGGCGCAGCCCGGCCCCCGCGCCGACGCCACCCTGCGCGCCGACCTGTTCGGCACCGGCCGCTACGGCCGTCCGCTGCACGGCGACCCGACGTCGGTGGCCGCCGTCACGGTCGACGACGTGCTCGCGTTCCACCAGTCCGGGCTGCTGCGCCCGGGGGTCCTGCTCGTCGCCGGCGACCTGGACACCCTCGACCTGGCCGCCCTCGGCGAGGCCGCGTTCGCCGGCACCACCGGCTCGGCCCGCGCGCCGGAGGGCCCGCTGGCCTGGACGCCGCGCGACCAGCGCACGGTGATCCTGGTCGACCGGCCCGGCTCGGTGCAGTCGACGCTGCGCCTCGGCCACCGGTCGCCGGAGCGGGCCACCCCCGACTACGTGCCGATGACGCTCGCGGCCACGGTGCTCGGCGGCGCCTTCACGTCCCGCCTCAACCACCTGATCCGCGAGGTGAAGGGCTACACGTACGGGATCCGCGGCAGTTACGCGATGTCCCGGCGCTTCGGCCGGTTCGAGGTGGCCGCGGGCGTGCAGACCGCGGTGACCGTGCCGGCCATCGTCGACACGCTCGGCGAGATCGACCGCACCCAGCTGGACGGGGTGACCGAGGACGAGCTGTCGGTGGCCCGCTCGTGGCGGGCCGGCCAGCTGTCGGTGGAGATGCAGACGCCGGGCGCGATCGTGGGTGCGCTGAGCACCCTGGTCCTGCACGGCCTGCCGGACGACTACTACCCGTCGCTGCGCACGCAGTACCTGGAAGCGACCGTCGAGCAGGTGTCGGCGGCCGCGGCGGCCCAGCTGCACCCGAAGGGCCTGACCCTGGTGGTGGAGGGCGACGCCGCGGTGATCCGGGACGAGCTGGTGGCGGCGAAGATCGGCGACGTGGTCGACGCCTCGTTCTGATCGGCCTTCTTCCGGGGCTACCCCTCCAGGTAGCCCCGGAAGTCACCGGCCCCGGTCGCGGCCAGCATGCCGTGCACGATCGCCCGGCTGAACGTGTCGGCGGCGACGGTGAGCAGCGCGTTGAACTCCGCGATCCCCAGGGTCGGTCCGACGCCGGTGGCCAGGGCGAAGATGGTGTCACCGTCGAGCATGGAGTGGGCCGGCCGGATCGCTCGGGCCAGGCCGTCGTGGGCGACGCCGGCGAGTTTCTGGCACTGGGCCTTGGTGAGGCTCGCGTCGGTGGCGACGACGCCGATCGTGGTGTTGAGGCCCGGTTCGGTCGCCGGGCTTTCCTTCCGCGGCGAAATGTCCGGGAATTCGTCTTCTAAGCCGTAGGGCAGCCCGTAAAGGACGCCCGTCGCCGGGTCAACGCACGAACCGACCGCATTCACCGCAGCGATCGCCCCCAACGTGAGGCCGCCGGCCACCGAGCTCGCCGATCCGATCCCGCCCTTCAAACCACCGGCCTTCGCGCCCGTGCCGGCACCGACCGTGCCCATCGCCACCGGCCCGTCGCTCGCCGCGTCGTAAGCGGCGGTCCCGAACGACGCATCCGGCGTGTTTCGCCAGCCGCCGCCCCGGCCGAGATCGAACAGCACCGCCGCCGGCACGATCGGCACCACCTGGCCCGGCTCGACACCGATCGGGAACCCGATCCCCGCGTCGGCGAGCCGCCGCATCACCCCGGTCGCGGCATCCAGCCCGAACGCACTGCCGCCGCCCAGCATCACCGCGTGCACCCGCTCGACCAGATTGCGCGGGTCGAGCAGGTCGGTCTCCCGGGTGCCCGGGCCGCCGCCGCGCACGTCGACGCCGCCGACCGCACCCTCCGGCGGGGCCAGCACCACCGTCGTGCCGGTGAGCCATCCGTCGCCGATCCGCTCGTGATGACCGACCCGGATTCCAGCCACATCGGTGATGCTGTTGAACCGTCCGGGTTTGATTTCGGTCACCCGAATCACAATAACCATGATCGGAACCGCCGGGCCGATACCGTCGGCCCCGTGACGCTCACCAGCACGCCGACCGACGTCCGACCGGCCCGGCGGGCGCTCCGCACCGCGCTGCTCGCCCTGCTCGTGCTGCCCGGCCTGGCCTGGGCGGTCATCCGGGTGCTCGGCTGGGAACGCGGCCCGCTGGTGCAGTTGTTCGCCTTCACCCCGTACGCCGCGGCCTGGACCCTGATCCCGATGGTGATCGCGCTGCTCACCCGGAAATGGCTGGTCGCGGCGGCCGCCCTGCTCGCCGCCGCGCTGATGGCGGTGTGCGTGCTGCCACGCGCGCTGCCGGACACCGACCGCGGCCCGGCCACCGGCGTCCGCCTGACCGTGATGACGGCCAACGTCTACTTCGGGCGGGCCGACCCGGCCGCGCTGGTCAAACTGGTCCAGGACAACGACGTGGCCATCCTGGCCCTGCAGGAGTTCACCCCCGACACGAAGTGGGGACTCCTCGACGCCGGCCTCGACAAGCTGCTGCCGTACCACTCGCTCGCCGACATCTACGGCACCACCGGCTCCGGCCTCTACTCCCGCTTCCCGATCACCGACCCGGGTTCGATCTTCGGCAAGGGCGGAAACTTCCAGGCGTACGCGACGATCCAGCCCCCCGGCGCCAAAGCCCTGAACGTGGAGTCGGCCCACCCGATCGCCCCGTACGCCGTCTCGGTGCTCGGCGACTGGCGCACCGACCTGGCCGACGAGCCGACCCCCGACCCGAACGGCAACCCCGGCATCCTGCTCGGCGACTTCAACTCGACCCTCGACCACGCCCCGGTCCGCAAGCTGATCCGCGAGGGTTACCGAGACGCCGCCGACACGCTCGGCAAGGGCTTGATCCCGACGTGGGGCCCGTACGGCGGCGAGCACCTCCCCCCGGTAACCCTCGACCACGTCCTGGCCGACACCCGCATCGGCGTACGCGAGCTATCCGTACACAACGTCCCCGGCAGCGACCACCGAGCCGTAATAGCAGCCCTGACCGTCCCGGCCACCTAAACAGCCCGGCGGCTCGTCAGTCGGCCGCCCGGTCCCATCCGCTGCGGGTGAAGGCGTCGAGGACCCTGCGGCGCAAATCCTGTGGGAGCACGCCGGCGAACGGCGAATTCTGCCGGAGCTCGATGGATTCCGGGTCTTCCGAGGTCAGCGCCCGGAGGACGGCGCTGGGACCCTCGTCGATCCGTTCCTGCCAGCGCGCGAGCCAGATCTCGGCCATCGTGTCCCGGTGCTGGCGGCGCAGCCGCTCCAGGTTCTGTCGGGCCTTTGCCAGCACCGGGTCGGGGTCGGAGACCAGCGCACCGGCGACCGCCTGATGCAACCAGAGTGATTTCACCTGGTCGCGGGTCAGCTTCGGCTTGGGTCGCAACAACGCTTCCACGCCGCTGCGCTCGACTCGCCGATGTTTGCCGACCTTGACGAATGGCAGGTCGCCGCGCTCGCAAAGGTTGACGACCTGCTGGCGGGAAACCCCCAGCAGGTCGGCCGCCTCGCCGGTAGTCAGGAGCTCACCCACACTCAAACCGTAGGCCGTAAACGCTAAAAACACAAATGGCCTGAGCTACGGGAGCAGGATCAGTTTGCCTCGGGTGTGGCCGGTTGCGCTCCGGGTCTGGGCCTGGGCCGCCTCGGTCAAGGGGTAGGTCTCGGCGACCGTTATCCGCAGCTCGCCGATGGTTGCTCGGCGGGCCAGCTCGGCCAAGGCCTCGGGGGTCGGGGTGCCGGAGGACGAGAACGTCACGCCGTGGTCCGCGGCCGTCGGGTCGGCGATCGTGATGATCCGGTCCGTGGTGCCGCCGCGCAGGGTGATCGAATCCGGCAGAGCGCCCTGGCCGGCGGCGTCGAAGACGGCGTCCACGCCCTGCGGCGCCAGCGCCTCGACCCGGGCGATCAGGCCCTCGCCGTACGTTGTCGGCAGCGCACCCAGCTCTCGCAGGTCGCGGTCAACCGGACCACCCGGCTGCGCCTGCAGCACCCGTCCGTAGGCCTGCTCGAACTCGACTCCGAGGTCCTGCTCACCCCGGCCGACGACCAGCGGCTCGTGCTGCTCACCGCCCCGGCCGGGACGTCCACCGCGGCGAGCCTCGAACTGCTGCGGGTGGTCGGGCCGGAGTCGTTCACGGAGTGAGCCGGGTGAAGGGGTTGTGGAGACCTCGTGATGACGGCCTGGAAGTGGGTGTCACGCCGCTAGCCTCGGCCACATGAAGATCATCAGCACGGCTGCGGTGGTCCGGCCGGTCCACGTACCGAAAGAGCAACGCAAGGTGGTCAGCGTGCTGCTGTGGCTTCTGGTGGTTCCGGCCCTCGTCTGGCTCGTTCTGCGGGTGGGTGGCTGGGAGCGCGGGCTGCTCGTGCAGTTGATGGCCTTCACGCCGTACGTCGCCCTCTGGAGCCTCGTGCCCACCGTGCTGGCCGTCGGCTTCCGGCGCTGGCCCACCGCGGCGGTCGCGTTCGCCATCGTCCTGGCCTTCGCCGTGCTGGTGATGCCGCGGGCCCGGACCAGCGACCAGGGGCCGTCGCAGGGGGTCGAGCTGCACGTGATGACCAGCAACATGCGGATCGGCGGAGCCGACCCGGCGACCATCGTGCGGCTGGTCCGGGAGAACAAGGTCGACGTGCTCGCGCTGCAGGAGTTCAGCCCGAGCGGGCGGCGCGGGCTGGAGAAGAACGGGCTTCTCGAACTGCTGCCGTACTCGTCGCTCGGCGACGAACCCGGCGCGTCCGGCTCCGGGATCTACTCACGCTTTCCGCTCACCGGGGCCGGCGATCGGCGGTACGGCGGTGGCTTCCGGCAGGCGTACGGGACGATTCAGCCGCTCGGGGCCGGGCCGGTGCTGTTCGAGTCCGTGCATCCGCGGGCGCCGGTCACGCTGCCCGAGAACCGGCTCTGGCAGGCCGACCTCGCCGAGGAGCCGCAGCCGGAGGCGGACGGGCCGCCGCGCGTGCTGCTCGGCGACTTCAACGCGACGCTCGACCACCGCTCGATGCGCAAGCTGGTCGACGCCGGCTACCGGGACGCCGGCGACGCCACCGGCACCGGGCTGGTCACCACCTGGCCGTACATGGAGCACCGCGGAGTTCCGAAGGTGACCATCGACCACGTGCTCGTCGACCGGCGGATCGGCGTACGCCAAATGAGCGCGCACCGGATCCCCAACACCGACCACCGTGCCCTTATCGCGGTCATCACCGTGCCGGCGGCATGATGATCGGCGTGACCACCACCCGTCTCGTCGCCGTCGGCGACGCACCCGAGCTGGCCGCGCTGCTCGTCGCGAACCGCGACTTCCTGGCGCCGTGGGAACCGTTTCGCCCGGCGGAGTTCTTCACCCCGGACGGGCAGGCCGCCTACCTCGAAGAAGTGCTGCGGCTGACCGCGGCCGGCTCCGCGGTGCCGCACGTGATCCTCGACGAGGACGGCCGGATCTGCGGCCGGATCACCCTCAGCGGCATCGTCCGCGGGCCGTCCCTCTCCGCCGACCTCGGCTACTGGGTGGCCGAGCAGGCGAACGGGAAGGGCCGGGCGTCGGCGGCGGTCGCGCACATCTGCCGCCTCGCCTTCGGCGAGCTCGGCCTCCACCGGGTCGAGGCGGGCGTGCAACCGCACAACGCGGCGTCCCAGCGGGTCCTGCACCGCAACGGCTTCCAGCGGTACGGGCTGGCACCGCGCTACCTGCACATCGACGGCGAGTGGCGCGACCACGTGCTGTTTCAGCTGCTCTCCGACGACTGAGCGGATCGGTCGGTGTGGCCCAGATCGCGGTCGGGGGCGACCCGGTCGCGCACCTGTCGCTTCAGGTCGGCCAGCTCGGGGAAACCGCCCTGCTGCTTGCGGGACCACAGGCTCTCGCCGTCGAGGCGGATCTCGAAGACGCCGCCGATGCCGGGCACCAGCGCCACCTCGCCGAGGTCGCGCGGGAACGTGGTGAGCACCTCCTGCGCATACCAGGCGGCGCGCATCAGCCAGCGGCACTGGGTGCAGTACTCGATCTCCAAGCGGGGCGTGGTCACCGGCCCAGCGTAATTCGGATGCTCTCCCCGAACGTTGCGGCCTAGCCTGGTCGCATGATGCGCAGCTTCGAGACGACGACGCCGGTTCCACCCGGTGTCGATCATCGCTGAACTGCGACCGCTCCGGGCGAGATGCCCGGAGCCGGGGGTCTCGCCCTCTTTTTCGAGGAGACCCCTGTGTCTGTCGACCATCGTAAGCTCGGGCGTGAGCTCGACCTCTTCGACTCCGACCCGCTGATCGGTGCGGGCCTGCCGTTCTGGCTGCCCGACGGCGCCGCCGCGCGCCACCAGGTGGAGTCCTATCTGCACGAGCTGGAACGCCGCAACGGCTACCGGCACGTGCACTCCCCCGCCCTCGGCAAACGCCAGATGTACGAGATGTCGGGGCACTGGCAGAACTTCGCCGACGACATGTTCCCGCCGATCCGGCTCGGCGGTGACGAGCTGGTGCTGCGGCCCAGCCAGTGCCCGCACCACGCGCTCATCTTCAAATCCCGGCAACGCTCCTACCGTGACCTGCCGTTGCGGATCGCCGAGGTCGGGCCGATGTACCGGGCCGAACGCTCCGGGGTGCTCGGCGGGCTGGCCCGGGTGCGGTCCATCCAGCTCGACGACGCGCACAACTTCTGCGCCCTCGACCAGGTCGGCGACGAGGTCGGGTCGGTTCTCCGCCTCATGCGGGTGGCCCACGACGCGCTCGGATTCGCGCCGTCCGCGGTCCGGCTGTCGCTGCGCGGCGACTCCGGCAAGTACGCCGGGGACGACGCGATGTGGGCGCGGGCCGAGGTGTTGCTGCGGTCCGCGCTCGTCGACGCGGGCATCTCGTTCGACGAGGTGCCGGGCGAGGCCGCCTTCTACGGGCCGAAGATCGATGTGCAGATCGAGGACTCGGCCGGGCGCGACTGGACCCTCGCCACCATCCAGATCGACTTCCACCAGCCGGCCCAGTTCGACCTGTCCTACGCGGCCGCCGACGGTGGGCGGGAACGGCCGGTCATGGTGCATCAAAGCCTGATCGGCTCGATGGAACGGCTCTTCGGCCACCTCATCGAGGTGCACGGCGGGGCGTTCCCGGTCTGGTACGCGCCGGTGCAGATCGACGTGCTGCCACTCGGTGCCGGCCAGGCCGAGGCGGCCCGCGGATTCGCCGCCGCTGCCATCGAGGCCGGGTTGCGGGCCGAGGTGCACGAGGAGGGCTCGCTCGGCGCGCGCATCCGGGCTGCGGTTGTCGACCGGAAAATCCCGTACGCAGGAATCGTCGGCGAGCGGGAGGTGGCCGACAACCTGATCGCCCTGCGCCTGCGCGACGGACGTCAGTTACCGGCGATGCCGGCGGCGGAGGCGATCGCGCTGATCGCCGCCGCCGGCCGGCCGCCGCTCTAAGCCGCCGCGGTGGTGCGGGCGAGACCGTAGGTGAGGGCGTCGACGAGCGCCACCCAGCTGGCCTCGACGATGTTCTCGTGCACGCCGACCGTGGTCCAGTCGCGGTTGCCGTCGGCGCTCTCCAGCAGCACCCGGGTGACCGCGTTGGTGCCGTGGCTGCCCTCCAGGATGCGCACCTTGTAGTCGGTCAGCTCGACCGTCTTCAGCTGCGGGTAGTGCTGCGACAGCGCTACCCGCAGCGCCTCGTCGAGCGCGTTGACCGGGCCGTTGCCCTCGGCGGTGGCGATCACCCGCTCGCCGCGCACCCGGACCTTGACGGTCGCCTCGGACACCACCGCGCCGTCCTCACGGTGCTCGACCAGCACCCGGTACGACTCCAGGGTGAACGGGCGGGCGTAGCCCTCGCCCGGCAGCTCGGCCCGCACCAGCAGCTCGAAGGAAGCGTCCGCGGCCTCGAACGACCAGCCGCCCGCCTCCAGGTCCTTCACCTTCTGGGTGACCACCGAGACGGCATCCGGGTGGCCGGCCAGATCCAGGCCGAGCTCGCGACTCTTGAGCTCGATGCTGGCCCGGCCGGCCATCTCCGTCACCAGGATCCGCATGTCATTGCCTACCACCGACGGGTCGACGTGGTTGTAGAGCAGCGGATCCACCTTGATCGCGCTCGCGTGCAGCCCCGCCTTGTGAGCGAAAGCAGCGGCCCCGACGTAGGCCTGGTGGGTGTCGGGGGCGATATTGGCGATCTCGGCGAGCGCGGTGGAAACCCGCGTCGCCTTCTCGAGGCAGCCGTCCGGTAGAACGGTGATCCCGAGCTTGAGTTGCACATTGCTGACCGTGGCGAACAGGTCGGCGTTGCCGGGGCGCTCGCCGTAGCCGTTCGCGGTGCACTGGAAGTGCTTCACGCCCGCCTCGACGGCGGCGATCGTGTTGGCGACCGCGCAGGACGTGTCGTTCTGGCAGTGGATGCCGAGCTGGTCGGCGCCCACACCGGTCCGCTCGACGACCTCCTGCACCGCCTTGGTGATCATCGACGGGAGCATGCCGCCGTTCGTGTCACACATGACGACCCGCTCGGCGCCGGCCTCGAACGCGGCCTCCACGACGCTCGCGGTGTACGCCGGGTCGAAGCGGAAGCCGTCGAAGAAGTGCTCGCAGTCGACGAACACGCGACGACCGTTCGCCTTCAGGAACCGGACCGTGTCCCGGACCATCGCCAGGTTCTCGTCGCCGGTCGTCCGCAACGCCCGCTCGACGTGCCGGATGTCCGACTTCGCCACCACGCAGACCACCGGGGTCTCGGCGTCGAGCAGCGCCTTGACCTGCTTGTCCGCCTCGACGGCCACGCCGGCCTTGCGGGTCGCGCCGAACGCCACCAGCAGCGCGTGCTTCAGGTCCAGCTCGGTCTTCGCCCGTTCGAAGAACTCGGTGTCCTTGGGCATCGCGCCCGGCCACCCGCCCTCGATGAAGCCCACGCCGAACTCGTCCAGCAGCTTCGCCACCGCGAGCTTGTCGGCAACCGAATAGCTGATCCCTTCACGCTGCCCGCCATCGCGCAGTGTCGTGTCGAAGACCTGGTAGTCCATGGGGGAAGTCCCTTTCCGAGGATGGTTTGGCGGGCCCAACAAAAAGACCCCCCGCGGATGCGGGAGGTCTGCGCGTCGGCGAAGAGTCAGCCGGCGCGCTAGGTGCCAATAATCAGCACGGAGTGGGTCACGACATGAAGCATGCCACTCTCGGCCTTCGTGGGAAGCGTTGTTCCACCTTTCGAGACTAGGTTGGGGGCGTGGTGACCGAGTCGTACCCCCGGAATCTTGGTTTCTCGAAGACCTACAACTTCCGTGACGTGGGCGGTTACGCCGGGCTGGACGGGCGCACCGTGCAGTGGCGGCGACTGTTCCGCTCGGACGCGTTGCATCGGATCGGCGAAGAGGACGCAGCCGCGTTCGCCTCGTTGGGCGTACGGACAGTGATCGACCTGCGGCGGCCGTTCGAGATCGAGCGGTACGGCCGAGTGGCCGAGCGCTACGGCCTGGACTACCGCAATCTGGTCCTGCAGCACGTCGACTGGGAGGAGATCGACCACCCGGACGACGTAGTCCACGAGCGCTGGCTGGCCGATCGGTATTTGAACTTCGCGGAGGACGGCCAGGAGGCACTGCTCGCCTCGCTGCGAATCATCGCCGATCCTTCGCGGGCGCCGGTGATCGTGCACTGCATGGCGGGCAAGGACCGAACCGGCACGGTCTGCGCCTTGACTCTGTCGTTGCTTGGCGTGTCCGACGAGGACATCGCGGCCGACTACGCCTTGACCACCTCGTCGATGAAGCGGCTCACCGATTACCTGCTGGAGAACCATCCTTCGGCCGTTCTCGGCAATGAGCACATGTTCGATTCCCCGCCGGGGGCCATGCTGATGTTCCTGTCTGATTTGCGGGAAATGCACGGGTCGGTTGAGGAGTATGTCCGGGATATCGGGCTTCTCGGCAAAGAGATTTCCTCTCTGCGGGGGCACCTGCTCTCCTAGGCTTTCTTGCGCTGGGACGGCTGAGGGCCGGGGGTAACCACGCTGGGCGGTAAAGCATCTATGCCCTGCGTGGTCACCCCCGGCCCTCAACCTCGCGTGGGAACACCTGACGGCCAGGACTCCGGTCACCCGCAGCCGAGTGCACGGCCCAGCAGGCGGTCCCCTGACGGCAACCGGTCTGGCTGCCGCGCGGTGGCACAGCCAGGCATTCCACTCACCCGGGCAGACCTGCGTGGTGGGTCAAGCGAACATTCAGCGCCGCCCACGGCCATAGATGCGAACGGCGAGAGGACACCGTTGTCCAAGTCGACTGCGAACGCTTCGTCACCCATAGCCAGGTAACTGGCCCACGGCGCGAGCGCGCAAGCTTCAAAAGGGTTGCCCAAGCCCTCACCCGTACCCCCCACGGGTTTGCCCCGAACTGTGGGAAGGGAAGAGCCTTAACGAGCTTGCGTGTGGCCGCCGTAGTCCAGGTCGACTTCGAACGCTTCGGCGGAAAAGCAAAGGTCAAACCCGTGGTGGGTACGGGTGGGGGTTGGAGGGGGCTTTTTAGAGCTTGCGTGCCCCCGCCGTCGTCCAAGTCGACTTTGAACGCTTCGTCCTGTCCACCCCTCGTTTGGTCACCTGTCTACTGCGCGAAGTGCCGCTCACGCGGAAAAGCAAAGGTCAAACCCGTGGTGGGTACGGGTGGGGGGTTGGAGGGGGCTTTTAGAGCTTGCGTGCCCCCGCCGTTGTTTACGTTGACTTTGAGCGCTTCGTGGTGTCTTCCCCTGGTTTGGTTACCTGGCTATGGCGCGAGCGCGCAAGCTTTATAAGGGGTTCCACCACTACCCACCTGTACCCACCACGGGTTTGACCTTTTCTTGCTTCGGCCGTGGGCGGCGCTGAATGTTCGCTTGACCCACCACTCAGGTCCGCCCGGGTAAGTGAGTCTCCTGGCTGTGCCACAGCGCGGCAGCCCGACCGGTTGCCGTCAGGGGACCGCTCGGCCGGACCGTGCAATCAGCAGCGGGTGACCGAGTCCTGGCCGCCAGTTGTTCCCACGCGAGGTTGAGGGCCGGGGGTGACCACGCAGGGCATAGATGCTTTACCGCCCAGCGTGGTCACCCCCGGCCCTCAGCCGTCCCAGAGTGAGAGAGCCCGGGGTCAAAGGACCCGATGAACCCAGCCGAACGGATCAGCGGAGCGACCACGCTGGATGTCAACCAACTCCTTGCGGAGGGCCATCGTCACCGAGCCGGAGCCACCATCGGCCACCGTGAACTCGAAGTCCGGGGATTTGATGGTGCCGATCGGCGTGATCACGGCGGCGGTGCCGCACGCGAAGGCCTCGCGGATACGACCCGACGCCGCGCCCTCGCGCCACTCGTCGATGCTCACCGGGCGCTCCTCGACGCGGCGGCCGGCCCGCTGGGCCAGCTTGATGACCGAGTCTCGGGTGATGCCCGGGAGGATCGTGCCGGTCAAAGGCGGGGTGACCAGGCTGCCGTCGTCGAGGACGAAGACCACGTTCATGCCGCCCAGCTCGTCGACGAACTTCCGCTCGACCGCGTCGAGGTAGACGACCTGGTCGCAGCCGTTCTCGATGGCCTCGGCCTGGGCTGACAGGCCCGCCGCGTAGTTGCCGCCGCACTTCGCCGCGCCGGTGCCGCCGGGGGCCGCCCGGGTGAAGTCGGGGGTTACCCACACCGAGACCGGCTTCACGCCGCCGGAGAAGTAGGCGCCGACCGGGGACGCGATGACCAGGTAGAGGTATTCGAGGGCGGGGCGCACGCCGAGGAAGACCTCGCTGGCGTATGCGAAGGGGCGCAGGTAGAGGCTGCCCTCCTCGCTCTGCGGGATCCAATTCTCGTCTATCCGGATGATCTCGCGGAGCGACTGGAGGAACGCGGCCTGCGGCAGCTGTGGCATGGCCATTCGCTGGGCCGACTGGGCGAAGCGGGCCGCGTTGGCGTCGGGGCGGAACATCGCCACGCCGCCGTCGGCCATCTTGTACGCCTTGAGGCCCTCGAAGATCTCCTGCGCGTAGTGCAGTACCGCGGAAGCGGGGTCGATCGAGATCGGCGCGCGGGCCTCGACCCGGCCGTCATACCAGCCCTTACCGTCGGCGTAGCGCACCGTCACCATGTGGTCGGTGAAGACGCGGCCGAAGCCGGGGTTGGCCAGCAGTGCCTCGCGCTCGGACTCGGCTACGGGTGCCGGGTTCGGACGGATCTCGAAATCGAGGTTGTCACCACCGCTCATGACCAGGAGACCTGCTTTCTGAGGAAAAGAATTGGGCATGCGTTCACCCCGCAGCGCTCCTGAAAGATACCCCGAACGGCCGTTAAGACAACGGTCGCAGGGGGTACGCGCGTCAGAGCGCGGCCGCGACCCGGTCGCCGACCTCGGCGGTGCGCAGGGTGGCACCCGCGGCGCGGGAGGCGACCTCGGCGGCAACGGCCTCGGAGACCCGGCGGGCCTCGTCGTGGTGACCGAGGTGCTCGAGCAGCAGGGACGCGGAGAGGATGGCGGCGGCCGGGTCGGCGATGCCCTTGCCGGCGATGTCCGGCGCGGAGCCGTGCACCGGCTCGAAGGTCGACGGGTACTTGCGCTCCGGGTTGACGGACCCGCTGGCCGCCATGCCGATGCCGCCGGTAACGGCCGCGGCGATGTCGGTGATGATGTCACCGAAGAGGTTGTCGGTAACCACCACGTCGAACCGCTGCGGGTTGCTGACCATGAACATGCTGGCCGCGTCGACGTGCTGGTATTCCGTGGTGACCTCGGGGTATTCGGCGGCGACGGCGGCGAACGTGCGCGCCCAGAGGCTGCCGGCCTTGGTCAGGACGTTGGTCTTGTGCACCAGGGTGAGATGGCGGCGGTCGCGGCGCTGGGCGCGGGCGAACGCGTCCCGGATGACCCGCTCGACGCCGTACCGCGTGTTGAGGCTTTCCTCGGTGGCGATCTCGGCGGGGGTGTCCTTGTGCAGGACGCCGCCGGCGCCGACGTAGAGGCCTTCGGTGCCCTCGCGGACCACGACCATGTCGATCTCGCCGGGCTTCACGCCGGCCAGCGGGCTGGTGGTGCCGGGCCACAGCTTGGACGGGCGCAGGTTCACATACTGGTCGAAGTCGAAGCGGAGCTTCAGCAGCAGGCCGCGCTCGAGGACGCCCGGCGGCACGCTCGGGTCGCCGATGGCGCCGAGCAGGATGGCGTCGTGCAGGGCCAGCTCGTCCTCGACGGCCTGGGGCAGCACCTCACCGGTGCGGGTGTAGAAGCGAGCGCCGAGGTCGTAGTCGTCGAACTCGGTGCCGGGGAGCACGGCCTCGATCACCTTCCGGGCCTGCGCGGTCACCTCGGTCCCGATGCCGTCGCCGGCCACCACCGCGATCCGCGCCACGCTCACTTTTCCGCTCCTCTGGTCGCCCCTGATTGGGTCACAGGTTAGTCCGGCTGTCCCGATCTACGGTAACTCGGTCCCAAGCCCCGGGATACAGAACAGCCCCCGGACCGCGGCAAACGGTCACGGGGGCTGTTGCGACGAGTACGCGTGGATCGGTCCCGCCGGGATACACAGTCGCGCGGTGCGCGCGGCAGACTCATCACCCGAAGACGAGCCCACCGGCGGACAGCACGACAAAGACAACGCTAGCGATGCGGACTAATGACGCGCAAGACGCATCCCCCGCGTGTCGGCGGCGTAGTTCCGGCGAGTCGCCCGCGGTGATGGCACCATGCGCCGGTGAGTTTCGACCTAGTGGTGTGGGCGATGGACCAGACGGACCCACCGGACGCCGTGCGGGACGCCAATGCGCGCTGTGCGCGTGGTGAGCACCCACAGCGCCCGGCCGACCCCCGCGTCGTTGCCTTCTATGACGCCCTGACCAGCCATTATCCCGATCGGGGGCCACGCGCCTCGGTGGCCGGATCGCCGTGGGCGGTAGCTCCGCTGCACGCCGCCGCCGACCACATCGAGATGCGGCTGAACGAGGACTGCCCGGATGTGGTGCTGGAGACGATCGAGCGGCTGGCCGCCGAGCTCAATCTCGATCTGCTCGACCTGCAGGACGGCACGGTCTACCCGCCGCCGACCCGGTCACTCGCTTCGTAGGCCCGGTCACTCGCTTCGTAGGCCCGGTCACTCGCTTCGTAGGCCCGGTCACTCGCTTCGTAGGCCCGGTCACT
>NZ_BOML01000004.1 GCF_016862175.1 Paractinoplanes durhamensis
GTAGGCCCGGTCACTCGCTTCGTAGGCCCGGTCACTCGCTTCGTAGGCCCGGTCACTCGCTTCGTAGGCCCGGTCACTCGCTTCGTAGGTCCACCAGGGCGCCGCGGGCCGAGCCGATCCCGTCGGCCACCGCGGAGAGCAGGTCGGCGTCGATCGAGGAGTCCAGGGTGAGGGTCATCAGCGCCTCACCACCGGCTTCCCGGCGGGCCACCTGCATGGCCGCGATGTTCACCCCCGACTCGCCCAGCAGCGTGCCGATCGTGCCGATCATGCCGGGCCGGTCGCTGTAGCGGAAGAAGAGCAGCACCCCGTCGGCGGTCAGGTCGATGTCGAAGCCGTCGACCTCGGTCAGCTTGCAGATCTCCCGGGTGCTGGTGACGGTCAGCGTGCCGGCCACGCTCACCCTGCGCCCGTCCGGCAGCGCGCCGCGTACGGTAACCAGGTTGAGGTGTTCGCAAGGCTCTTCGTTGATCGTGAGCTCGACGTCGACGCCCCGGTCGGCGGCGAGTTGCGGCGCGTTCACGTAGGTCACCCGCTCATCCACCACCGACGCGAACAGGCCCTTGGTGGTCGCCAGTTTCAGCACGCCGACGTCGTGCGTGACGATCTCGCCGCTGACCTCCACGGTGACGCTGGCGGCGACGCCCCCGGCCACCGCGGTGAAGACCCGGCCGAGCTTCTCGGCGAGCGACAGCAGCGGGCGTACATCCTCGTCCACCACTCCGCCGGCCTGCACGTTCACCGCGTCCGGGACGAACTCGCCCTGCAGCGCCAGCTTCACGCTGCGGGCCACCGACAGGCCGGCCTTGTCCTGCGCCTCGGCGGTGGACGCGCCCAGGTGCGGGGTGACCACGACGTTCTCGAAGGCGAACAGCGGCGACTCGGTGGTCGGTTCGGTGAGGAACACGTCGAGCCCGGCGCCGGCCACCCGGCCTTCGGCGAGGGCGACCGCGAGCGCCTGCTCGTCGATCAGCCCGCCGCGGGCCGCGTTGACGATGCGGACACCCGGCTTGACCATGCCGAGCTCTTTCTCGCCGATCAAACCGAAGGTCTCCGGTGTACGCGGCAGGTGCACCGAGATGAAGTCGCTCTCCCGCAGCAGCTCCTCGAGCCCGACCAGGCGTACGCCCAGCTGCGCGGCCCGGGCCGGCTGGATGTACGGGTCGTAGGCGATGAGCCGGGTGCCGAAGGACGCCATCCGCTGGGCGAAGAGCACCCCGATCCGGCCGAGCCCGACCACGCCGACGGTCTTGCCCTGCACCTCGACGCCGGTGTAGCGGGCGCGCTTCCACTCGCCGCGCTTGAGCGACTGGCTGGCGCTGGCGGTGTTGCGGGCGACCGCGAGCAGCAGCGCGATGGCCTGCTCGGCGGCCGACACGATGTTGCTGGTCGGGGCGTTGACCACCATGACGCCGCGGGCGGTGGCGGACGGCACGTCGACGTTGTCGAGCCCGACCCCGGCCCGGGCGACCACCTTCAGCGACCCGGCGGCCGCGAAGACCTCGGCGTCGACCGCGGTGGCGCTGCGCACGATCAGCGCGTCGGCCTCGGTGACCGCGGCCAGCAGGGCGACCCGGTCGGTGCCGTCGACATGGCGGACGTCGAAGTCGTAGGCGAGCACGTCGATGGCGGACGGAGCGAGTTCCTCGGCGATCAGAACGACGGGAGTCAAGGCGCCTCCATACGTTGTCGCGACGCGTGCCGCGCTCGTATGGTGCCGCTGACTCCCGCCGTCGCGTCACGTTTTTGTGACCGGCGTCACATTCTGGAAACTAGGCGACCCGCCTCGGGATGGCCGCCCGATCCACCGGCGGAGCTGGGGTGAGACCGGCCGAGGCCAGCCCGTCCGGCTGCCGGAAACTGAGCGCCTCGGCGTCCAGTGCGTCGTAGAGCAGGTCGAGATCGAGCGTGCCGACCGGCGGGTAGACCCGCTCGCGCGGCGGCTCCTGGCCGGGGCCGAGCGCCCCCTGCTCGATCATGAACTCGAGGATCGCCTGCCGGACCGCGGGCAGCGTGACCGGCGAGTGGTAGAGCACGTTGAGCGCCTGCATCCGCATGCCCTGGACGTGTTCCTCGCCCTTGTTGTCATGGAAGTGCGGATTGCGGGTCTCGATCTGCAGCACCGGGACCGAATTGGCCATGACGTCCGCACTGGTGCTCTCGAGGATGCCGCCGAACTGCTCGAACAGGTCCATGTACTCGTACGGTTCGACCGCGAAACCACCGGCCAGCCGCAGTTTGAGACCGAGGTCGAGGGTCATCGCATGCTCGCCCGCATTGCCGGTGGCGATCACCTCGGTGCCGAAGCCCGAGTATTCGGCGAGGAACCGGTTCAGCCACTCGTTGGTGATCTGCGAGCTGCGTCCTTTCCGGCTGAAGAAGAGCCGGTTGTCGCGCAGCTTCGGCTTCGAGTGCCAGGAGATGCGAACCATCGCGTAGGGCGACTCGGCCAGATAGAGCCCGGCCGCGTAGGCCTTGCAGTATTCGTGCACCGAACCGGGCACGTAGTTGTCCGCATCCACGTAGCCGATGTATCGGCGACCGGTCGTGGCGGCCAGCGCCATGCCGATCAGCATCGCCTCGCCCTTGCCGTTGCGGACCAGGCCGGCGTCGTCGATCAGCTCGGGCATGCCGGCCGCCTTGAACGCTCCGGCCACGCCCGGGTCGCGCTGATGCACGGTGATCGCCGAGCGCCCGGCCAGCCGGCAGAACTGCTCGACGGTCTGCGCCTCGATCTCGTACCGGTCCACCGGGGCCCGGTCGCTGTTCGACACGAGAACGATCAGGCAGTCGTGCGGAATGCCGGAGAGCACTCCCTCGATGACGCTTCGTGTCTCATTCATGCAAGGCACGACGATTACCATTTGCGATTCAACGGCATGCACTGCATCCGCCGGGACGATACGACTGCCGGCCCCGGCCGACAGACCCGAGTCCAGCTCAATGACCCGCTGCAGCTCGTGGATCCGAACCGCGCCGAAACGCTCACTCCGGAAAGAATCAGCCAGTCGCATGCGGGGAATGTACCCGCCTCGGAGCACTCCTAAGTACCTGAACAGCGCACAATTCTATTTCGCCGCCAAGCAGGTTAGCGGGACGTAACGTAGACGTTTCGAATATGCGTCGGCGCCCGCCTTTCCTGGGGAAAAGCGGGCGCCGAGAGGTGGCTCAGGCGGTCTCGGTGATCGGCCGGTCCACCCAGCTCATCATGTCCCGCAGCTTCTTACCGGTGACCTCGATCGGGTGGTTGGCACCCTGCTCGCGGTACTTCTTGAGCAGCGGGCCGCCGTTGTCGTCGTCCTCGATCAGCTGGCGGGTGAACTCGCCGGACTGGATGTCGGCGAGGATCCGCTTCATCTCCGCCTTGGTCTCGGCGTTGATGACCCGCGGGCCGCTGACGTAGTCACCGAACTCGGCGGTGTCCGACACGCTGTAGCGCATCCGGGAGATGCCGCCCTCATACATCAGGTCGACGATCAGCTTGAGCTCGTGCAGGCACTCGAAGTAGGCGATCTCCGGGGCGTAACCCGCCTCGGTGAGCACCTCGAAGCCGGTCTGCACCAGGGCGGCGGTGCCGCCGCAGAGCACGGCCTGCTCGCCGAAGAGGTCGGTCTCCGTCTCCTCCTTGAAGGTGGTCTTGATGACGCCGGCGCGGGCACCACCGATCGCCTTCGCGTAGGAGAGGGCGAGCGCGAGGCCCTCGCCGGTCGGGTCCTGCTCGACGGCCACCAGACACGGCACGCCCTTGCCGTCCACGTACTGGCGGCGGACCAGGTGGCCGGGGCCCTTCGGGGCCACCATCGCGACGGTGACGTCGGCCGGGGGCTTGATGAGCTCGAACCGGATGTTCAGGCCGTGGCCGAAGAACAGCGCCTTGCCGGCGGTCAGGTTCGGGGCGATCGACTCGTTGTAGATCTTGCGCTGGGCGGTGTCCGGCGCCAGCACCATGATCACGTCGGCCCAGGCCGACGCCTCGGCCGGAGTCTTGACCGTCAGGCCCTGCTCCTCGGCCTTGGCCCGGCTCTTCGAGCCCTCCTGCAGCCCGACGACCACCTCGACGCCCGAGTCACGCAGCGACAGCGAGTGCGCGTGGCCCTGGCTGCCGTAGCCGATCACGGCGACCTTCTTGCCCTGGATGATCGACAGGTCGGCGTCGTCGTCGTAGAAAACTTCCGCGGTCATTTGAATCCTTTGAGTCTTTAGTCGTGTTAGGGGCGGCGATGGGGCAGGGACGGGCTCCTGCGTTTGAATATCAGGCGGCGCGGAGCGCCGGGCCGGTTGTGATGGAGCGCGAGCCGCGGCCGATGGCCACGAGGCCCGACTGCACCATCTCCTTGATGCCGTACGGCTCTAGGTCGCGCAGCAACGCGTCCAGTTTGTCGGGGTTACCCGTCGCCTCGATCGTGAGGGTGTCCGGAGCGACGTCGATCACCTTCGCCCGGAACAGCTCCACCGTCTCGAGGACCTGGCTTCGCTGCGCACGGTCGGCGCGCACCTTGACCAGCAGGAGCTCGCGCTGGACCGACTGCTGGGGGTCCAGCTCGACGATCTTCAGAACGTTCACCAGCTTGTTGAGCTGCTTGGTCACCTGCTCCAAGGGTGAGGAGTCGGCGTTGACCACGATCGTGATGCGGGAGACGTCCGGGTTCTCCGTCTCGCCCACCGCCAGCGAGTCGATGTTGAAGCTGCGCCGGGAGAAGAGCCCACTGACCCGGGCGAGCACACCGGGCTTGTTCTCGACCAGCACTGAGAGGGTGTGCTTGTTCACTGAATCTCCTTTGTCATGTCTTCCTGGCCCTCGCTTCGCTCGGTGCAGTCAGCCATGACCTAGAGGTCGTCCTCTTCGAAGCTGGGACGAACGTCCCGCGCGAACATGATTTCGTCGTTGCTCGTGCCGGCCGCGACCATCGGCCACACCATGGCGTCCTTGCCGACGGTGAAGTCGATGACCACCGGGGCGTCGTTGATCTCCATGGCCTGCTTGATGATCTTGTCGACATCATCCTTGGACTCACACCGCAGCCCGATGCAGCCGAGCGCCTCGGCCAGCTTCACGAAGTCGGGGATGCGGTGCTTGTGCGTGCCCAGCTCGGTGTTCGAGTAGCGGCCGTCGTAGAAGAGCGTCTGCCACTGCCGGACCATGCCGAGGTTGCCGTTGTTGATCACGGCGATCTTGACCGGGATGCCCTCCAGGGCGCAGGTGGCCAGCTCCTGGTTGGTCATCTGGAAGCAGCCGTCGCCGTCGATCGCCCAGACCGCCGTGTCCGGCCGGCCCACCTTGGCGCCCATCGCGGCCGGGACCGCGTAGCCCATCGTGCCCGCGCCGCCCGAGTTGAGCCAGGTGCCCGGCTGCTCGTACTTGATGAACTGCGACGCCCACATCTGGTGCTGGCCGACGCCGGCCACGTAGATCGCCTCCGGGCCGACCAACTCGCCGATCCGCTCGATCACGTACTGCGGGGCCAGCGTGCCGTCGGTCGGCTCGTCGTAGCCCAGCGGGTAACGCTCGCGCAGCTCGTTGAGGGCCGCCCACCACGACTCGTACTGGGCGATGCCGCCGGCCGAGGTGGTCACGGCCGCGATCAGCTCGTCGATGACGTGCCGGGCGTCGCCCACGATCGGGACGTCGGCGTGCCGGTTCTTGCCGATCTCGGCCGGGTCGATGTCCGCGTGCACGACCTTGGCGTCCGGCGCGAACGAGTCGAGCTTGCCGGTCACCCGGTCGTCGAAGCGGGCGCCCAGGGTGATCAGCAGGTCGGACTTCTGCAGCGCGTACACCGCGGGGACCGTGCCGTGCATGCCCGGCATGCCCAGGTGCTGCGGGTGCGAGTCGGGGAACGCACCCAGCGCCATCAGCGTGGTCACGACCGGGATGCCGGTCAGCTCGGCCAGCTTGCGCAGCCCGTCGGTGGCGCCGGCCTTGAGCACGCCGCCGCCGACGTAGAGAACCGGGCGCTTGGCCGCGGCGATCAGCCGGGCCGCCTCGCGGATCTGCTTGCCGTGCGGGTGCAGGGTCGGCCGGTAGCCGGGCAGGTCCAGGACCGGCGGCCAGGTGAACGTGGTCGGCAGCTGCAGGACATCCTTGGGGATGTCGACCAGGACCGGGCCGGGGCGGCCGGTGGCGGCCAGGTGGAACGCCTCGGCCAGGATGCGCGGCAGCTCCTCCGGCGTCTGCACCAGGAAGTTGTGCTTGGTGATCGGCAGCGTGATGCCCTGGATGTCCGCCTCCTGGAAGGCGTCCGTGCCGATCGACGGGCGGGCCACCTGGCCGGTGATCGCGACCATCGGCACCGAGTCCATGTAGGCGTCGGCGATCGGGGTCACCAGGTTGGTCGCGCCCGGCCCGCTGGTCGCGATGCAGACGCCGACCCGGCCGGTGGCCTGGGCGTAGCCGGTGGCGGCGTGCCCGGCGCCCTGCTCGTGGCGGACCAGGATGTGCCGGACCTTCGAGTCGTAGAGCGGGTCGTAGGCCGGCAGGATCGCCCCGCCCGGAATGCCGAAGACGACCTCGACGCCGAGCGCCTCGAGCGACCGAACAAGAGCGCCGGCCCCGGAGGTGGGCACCGGAGAGGCTACGGCCGGGGCCGGGTTGGCGGCCGCGACAGTGGCCGGATTGGCTCGGTGGGCGAGGGTCTCAGGAGTGGGTCTCGTCATGGCTATTCGAACCTTCTCGGGATGGTCGTCCAGTCGTACTTTGAGCAACAAAAAAGGCCCTCGTGCTGTTAAGCACGGGACCTAGCGCACCCTCGCCGTTGTTAGCTCGGCAGGAGTGCGCTCAACTAAGTACTCGGGACGCGAAGCACATGGACCTAACCTTGCCCCATCTCACTCGGCGAGTCAACTGATCCCATATTTTGATCACTGGCCACCGCCTCGAACGTGGGATCCGTCGGCAAAACGGCTCTGAGCTGCTTCATTCCCGGTCCGAGGGTGACCACCTGGCTGCGCGCAGCAGCGCCTTTCGGCGGCTCGTTGCGTGGCTGCGGGGCCGGCCGGGTGCCGCTGCGCAGGCCGTGCAACTGGGCCTCCAGATGCTCGGCCGGCACGCCCCAGCCGAACAGTGAGCCCTGCCCGAGCCGGCAGCCGGCCTCCTCGACCGCGGCCCGCTGCGCCAGCGTGCCGATGCCCTCGGCGAGCACCTCCAGACCGAGCCGGTGACCCAGCCGGACCACCACGTCGACCAGCGGCGCCGCCTCGCCGGTGCGCGACTCCGGCTCGGCCACCAGCAACCGGTCGATCTTGAGGATGTCGACCGGCAGGGTGCGCAGGTGACTGAGCGACGAGTAGCCGGCCCCGAAGTCGTCGAGCGCGATCCGCACCCCGGTCGCGCGCAGCGCGGTCAGCCGGCCGATCAGCTCCTCCATGTCGGTGGCGACGGCATGCTCGGTGACCTCCAGCACCAGCCGCTGGGCCGGCACGCCGTGCTCGGCCAGCACGTCGGCGACCTGACCGGCGTAGTCGGCCGCGTGCAGCTCCTTGGGCGACAGGTTGACCGACACCCAGACGTCGTGCCCCTTGGCCAGCCAGTCGGCGAGCTGCTTGCAGGCCTCGGCGAGCACCCACGAGCCGATCCGGTTGATCAGGCCGGACTCCTCGGCGACCGGGATGAACTCGTCCGGCCGGACCGCCCCCAGCGTCGGGTGGTGCCAGCGCAGCAGCGCCTCGGCGCCGACCGGCCGCATCGACGGCAGCGCCACCACCGGCTGGAAGACCAGGCGCAGCTGCTGCCGGTCGATCGCGTGCCGCAGCTCGCTCTCCAGCGTGCCGCGCCGGCGCAGCAGCTCGTCGTAGCGGGCCTGGTAGCGCTCGACGCGGTTCTTCCCCCGCTGCTTGGCGTAGCGCAGGGCCAGGTCGGCGTCCCGGATCAGCTCGCCGCTGTCGGCCACGCCCGGGCTGTCCGCCACGCCGAGGCTCGCCGACAGGAAGACCGAGCCGCCGGGTATTTCGTACGGCTGGCCGAGCACGGCCAGCAGGCGGTGCGCGGTGAGCGTCGCCTCGTCGGCGGTGCCGTGCATGAGGATCGCGAACTCGTCGCCGCCGAGCCGGGCCGCCACATCGCCGGCCAGCAGGTTGCGCCGCAGCCGCTCGCCCACCTCGACCAGCACCGCGTCGCCCACGTCGTGGCCGCGCATGTCGTTGACCGTCTTGAACCCGTCGAGGTCGATGCCGACCAGCACCAGCGGCTCGTCCGACGCCTGGCACTCCTTCAGCGCCCGCTGCAGGCCGCGGCGGTTGGCCAGGCCGGTGAGCGGGTCGGTGTGCGCCAGCTCGCGGAAGTGCGCCTCGCTCTGCCGCAGCCGCAACGTGTAGCGCCGGACGTCGCCGAGCGCCAGGTACTGCCGGCCGACCAGGGCGAAGCCCTCGACGCTCGCGCCCAGGAAGCCGTACAGATCGAAGCCGCCGCCCCGGATCAGGTGATAGCCGAGGGCGGCGACCATGCCGAACATCGGGACCACCGCGTACGCCGTGCCGCGCTCGCTCACGTCGCCGACCACCTCGACCGGGCGGTCGGCCACCTTCACCGCTCGGGCGATCACGAACAGCCCGGCCGGCAGCAGGACCGCGCCGCACAGCACGTCGACATCCCGGTTCTGGCAGATGCCGCCGCCCAGCGCCACCGCCGCCGCGGCGACCAGGGTCACCCCGCCGGCCACCCGCACGGTGACCAGCCGGGGCCGGTGCGCGTGCAGGGCCAGCACTATCGTCAGGCCCAGCGAGATCACCGCGAGCGCGGCCGGCACCAGCACCGACGGGCAGGCAATCGGGGTGGCGTCGCCGAGAATGCGGGTCGGCTCGCTGAGCAGCACCCAGCCGACGAACCAGAACGAGGCCGCGATCACCAGGCCGTCGAGCAGATGGCGCAGCGCCGCACTCGGGCTCTCCGCGGCGCCGGGCAGCACGGCCGTGCCGACCAGCAGGGTGAGCGTGCCGATCGCGGTGCCCAGCGCCACCGCCGAGCCGAGGCTGACCCGGGGCACCGGCGCGTCGGTGAGCAGCGCGCTCAGCACGCCCGCGAGAGCCGCCGCGGTGGCCAGTGCTCCGCCCGCGGCCAGGATGAGGTGCGCACGGCGGGCCGCACCGGTGTGCCGGCGGCCCGAGTTGCCCAGCAGGGCGACAGCCGGGACCGCGATCAGGAGACCGGCGAGCCCGGCCAGCTCCACGCCGGACGGTGATTGCACGGGAACACTGTGCCCGATCTCGCTCCGAATAGGGAGCCCCGAAATCCCGAGCTGTGGACGCGGCGGCCATGTGGCGGACGCGACGGTGGCACACTGAGGGGATGCCTGACCTGCGTTCCCGGACCTCGACCCACGGTCGGACCATGGCCGGCGCGCGTGCCCTCTGGCGCGCCACCGGGATGACCGACGACGACTTCGGCAAGCCCATCGTGGCGATTGCCAACAGCTACACCCAGTTCGTACCGGGTCATGTGCACCTCAAGGACCTCGGCGGCCTCGTCGCCGACTCCATCGCCGAGGCCGGCGGTGTCGGCCGCGAGTTCAACACGATCGCCGTCGACGACGGCATCGCGATGGGCCACGGCGGCATGCTCTACTCGCTGCCCAGCCGCGAGCTGATCGCCGACGCGGTGGAGTACATGGTGAACGCGCACTGCGCCGACGCCCTGGTCTGCATCTCGAACTGCGACAAGATCACCCCCGGCATGCTGATCGCCGCCCTGCGGCTCAACATCCCGACGGTCTTCGTCTCCGGCGGCCCGATGGAGGCCGGCAAGACGGTCGCGATCGAGGGCATCGTGCACGAGAAGCTCGACCTGGTCGACGCGATGAGCGCCAGCGCGAACGACAACGTCACCGACGCCCAGCTCGACACGATCGAGCGGTCGGCCTGCCCGACCTGCGGTTCCTGCTCCGGCATGTTCACCGCCAACTCGATGAACTGCCTGACCGAGGCGATCGGCCTGTCGCTGCCCGGCAACGGCTCGACGCTGGCCACGCACGCCTCCCGCAAGGCGCTGTTCGAGGAGGCCGGCCGGCTGATCGTCAAGATCGCCAAGGAGTACTACGAGAAGGACGACGAGTCGGTCCTGCCGCGCTCGATCGCCAGCCGCGACGCTTTTGAAAACGCGGTGGCCCTCGACGTGGCCATGGGCGGCTCCACCAACACCGTGCTGCACCTGCTGGCGGCGGCACGCGAGGCCGGGCTCGACTTCAGCGTGTCGGACATCGACGCGGTCTCCCGGCGGGTGCCTTGTTTGGCCAAGGTTGCACCGAACAGCCCGAAGTACCACATGGAGGACGTGCACCGGGCCGGCGGCATCCCGGCCCTGCTGGGTGAACTCCACCGGGGCGGGTCGCTGAAGACCGACGTCCGCGCGGTGCACTCGCCCGACCTGACGTCCTGGCTCGACAAGTGGGACATTCGGGGCGGGTCGGCCTCGGCCGAGGCGCTGGAGCTCTTCCACGCGGCGCCGGGCGGGGTGCGCACGACACAGCCGTTCAGCACCGAGAACCGCTGGGCAAAACTGGACACCGACGCGGTCGAGGGCTGCATCCGCTCGGTCGAGCACGCCTACACCGTCGACGGCGGCCTGGCCATCCTCTTCGGCAACCTCGCCCCCGACGGCTGCGTGGTCAAGACGGCCGGCGTGGACGAGTCGATCTGGAAGTTCACCGGGCCCGCCCGGGTCTACGAATCCCAGGACGACGCGGTCACCGGCATCCTCGGCAAGGAGGTCGTCGAAGGCGACGTCGTGGTCATCCGCTACGAAGGGCCGCGCGGCGGGCCGGGCATGCAGGAGATGCTCTACCCGACCTCCTTCCTGAAGGGTCGCGGTCTCGGCAAGGCCTGCGCGCTGATCACTGACGGACGTTTCTCCGGCGGCACGAGCGGGCTCTCGATCGGCCACGTCTCCCCGGAAGCGGCCGGCGGCGGGCTCATCGCCCTCGTCGAGACGGGGGACGAGATCACCATCGACATCCCCGGGCGCAGCATCTCGCTGCACGTCGACGACGAGACGCTGGCTCAGCGGCGGCACGAGCAGGAGCGGCGGCCCAAGCCCTACACGCCGGTTTCTCGGGAACGGCCGGTCTCGGCTGCGCTGCGCGCTTATGCCTCGATGGCGACCAGCGCCAGCGACGGGGCCTACCGCAAGGTTCCTGAATAGTACGGGCATGACCGCATGCCAAACGCACTCGGACTGAACCGTGGCCACGCACCTTCTGGGTGCGTGGCCACTGCCGTTTGCCGCTTCCGGCTTTGGTTTTTGGCATTTTCTTGCGGTGGACGGTCAGGGGCGGGGTGACCCGACTACCGACCGAGCCCGCCGTTGGGGGCTTTGGGCTCGGCCGGTAGAGGTTTTCAGCGAGGCTGGATGTAGAGGGTTGCTGGGCGGCCTGCGCCTGCCTGGTTTGTTGCCTGGATCGTCACTCGGTAGCGCGTTGATCCCTGGGCGGTCAGGGTTGCTGATCTTGCTGTTGTCGGGCGGGTCACGATCACCGGGGTTCCGGTGGCTGCGCCCTGGGCGGTCAAGCGCTGCCACGTGATTCGGTAACCCGTTACTGCGGCTCCGCCTGTGGTTGTGGGGGGCGACCACGTGAGCGTTGCGGTGCGGGGGCCGCCGGTCGGGCCTGGCTTGGCTGCGACCTTTGTCGGGGTGCCGGGAACTGTTCGTGGTGTGGTTGTTGCCGATGTTGTCGACCAGGTGCCCGGGCCGGTGGCGTTCACTGCTCGCACCCGGAAGCGGTAGCCGGTTCCGTTGGTCAAGCCGGTCACGGTCAGCTGCGAGGCGGTCGCCGGTGTGCTTCGGATCGCTCCCACTCGCGTGCCGGTTTTCGCCGACAGGGCCTCTACCTCGTATCTGATCAACGCTGAGCTGCCGTTGGTGGCCGGCCCGGTCCAGCGCACTGACACCTGGCCGTTTCCGCTGGTCAGCGCGCTCAGGCTAGGGGCTCCGGGTGGGCTGGCCGCCGGCGGCGCCACCGTGGGCTGGGTGGTCGGGTCGGTCGTTGGCGACGGGGGCTTGATGGTTGTCGGCGCCGTCGTGGGGGTTGTCGTCGTGGGGGCGGTGGTGGGCTGGGTCGTCGGGGCGGTCGTGGGTGGGGTTGTCGGGGTTGGGGTCGGCTGGGTGGTGGGGGCTGGGGCGGCTGACGGCGTTACGACGTTGGACAGGGTGGAGAACTCGCTGGCTCCGGTGGCGTTCACGGCTCGGACCCGGAAGGCGTAGTGGGTGCCGTTGGTCAGGCCGTACATGGTCAGGGACGTTGCGTCGCCTGCCGCGGCGTCCACTGCCACCGCTGTCTCGGTTTCGGGGTCCAGCGCCTGGATCTCGTAGCCGTAGATCTGGAAGCCGCCGTCTGACGTCGGTGGGGTCCATCGGACCACTGCTGCCTCGTCGCCGGCTGTTGCGGTGCCGATCGTCGGGGTGCCGGGGGCGGAGTTGGTGGGAGCCGTGGCGGCTGTGGGCGTCACCGGGTCGGACGCGGCCGAGAACTGGCCGGGGCCGGCCGCTGTGTTGATCCGCAGCTGGAACGTGACCGGGACGCCGTTGGTCAGGCCGGTCACGTCGACCGTGCGGATGGCCGGGTCCAACTCGGTGTCCACGATCGTCGTGCCGGCCGTGCGGCGCAGGGTGAGGCTGGTGGCGGCGATGCCGGCCGGGACGGTCAGCAGGACCGTGGCGGAGGCGTTGCCGGCGAACGCGGTTACCGCGGTTGTTGCCACGAAACCGGTGGCGTCTACCGACTCGTCGTCGAACTCCAAGGTCTCCACGTTGCGTACCGTGTCGTTGCCGTCGGGGCCGGACACCAGCACGCCGCCGGGGATCGGGGTGATCGTGTAGGACGCGCGTGGGCCTGCGAAGACGGCCACGTCGTGGTCTGCGGTCGGGGACGTCTGGATCTCGCGTACGGCGACGATGTTCTTGGGGTTGATCTTTCCGGCCAGGACGTCGGCTCGCAGGTCGGCCAGGCTCCTGGCGGTTCGGGTTTCGGCTCCTGTTTCGTCTCGGACCGACAGGCGGACCGTCACGTAGCGGTCGCCGTCGAGGATGTCGTCGGCTCCCCGGCCCTGCAGGGTGTCGTTGCCGGGGCCGCCCAGGAGGATGTTGCCGGCTCCCCAGACGTTGCCGTGCAGGTCGCAGGTACGGCCTGACGCGTTTCCTACCGCCGTCGCCGGGGTGGGCAGCGTTGTCACCACCTGGTCGAGGCCGTTGATTCGGGCTATTCCGGTGGCGTCCAGGGCGTCGCAGCCGATGAAGCCGCCGCCGCCCACGTCGGCCGGGACCAGGTCGTCGCCGTTCAGCGTGTCGTCGCCGGTGCCGCCGGACAGGGCTTCCACCTCGTTGTAGCGGTCTCGCACTCCTACCGCGGGGATGCCCAGCGGGGTCAGCGGGAGGGCCAGGTCGGAGTCCATCGGGACGTTGTCGCCGCCCTGGTCGGCCGCCGCCGCGATGGACCAGTCGTAGCCGGAGCCGCCCGCGTTCTTCTCGATGCCGGGGCCCTGGACGCCGATGTCGTCGCCGCCCTCCATGTCGTAGTCGTCGTCGCCGCCCTGGCCGATCAGCACGTCGTTGCCGGGCTTGTTCGAGTCGTCCAGGAAGAACAGGTTTCCGCTGTCGCCCTGCAGCAGGTCGGCGCCGTCGCCGCCCTCCGCCCAGTCGTCGCCGGAGTCGCCGAACACCTCGTCCTCGCCGTCGCTCGCCATCACCAGGTCGTCGCCCTCGCCGGCGAAGATCGTGTCGGTGTTGGCGCCGCCGTCGGCGAAGTCGTTGCCGGTGCCCGCGTTGACGATGTCCAGGCCGGGGCCGGCCGCGATCGCGTCGTTGCCGGGGCCGCCCTTCGGGATGTCGTCGCCGCCCAGGTCGGTGATGATGTCGTCGCCCTCGCCGCCCAGCGCCACGTCGTTGCCGGCGCCGCCCTCGAGCACGTCGTCGCCCTCGCCGCCCCAGATGGTGTCGTTGTCGTTGCCTGCCCCCACCCGGTCCGGGTCGTCGGTGCCGCGGTAGACCGACTGGGCATTCAGGCCGGGTTTGTCGACGGTGTTGCGGGCGCGGTACTGGATGGTGCCGTCCGGCATCCGGATCAGTAGCGCGTGCTCGTCGCAGGCGGTGGCCGGGTCGTCGGTGACCCGGTTGCCGTCCTGCTGGTAGCCGGCCACCGTGCCGTTGAGGTGGGCCAGGTCGAAGGCGCAGTCGCTGGTGGCGAACGCGTCGGCGCGCAGGAAACCGGCGCCGGTGTTGCGGCCGATCAGCTCGGCGAACGAGTTGCCCTCCAGCTGGGTGCGCAGGTTCATGCCGGGCGTACGGGCCAGGTAGTAGAGCCGGTCCCCGTCCTGCAGGCGGGTCAGCTGGTTCTCGAAGACGTAGCCGAACGTGCTGCCGAGCAGGCCGCCGAACGGGTCGGTGACCTCGGCGAGGCCGCCGATCCACAGGTCCACATCGTCCAGGCCGGTGCCGGCCGGCGCGTTGAGGAAGGTGGCAGCGTCGGCGGGGATGACGTCGCCGGGCTGCGGGTCGACGATCGCCCGGGCCGCGGCCCGCTTCGCCGCGACCGTGGTGGCGGCGGTGATGGTGGGGTGGGTGCCGTAGGCGGCCACGAAGTTGACCAGCGACTCGGGGTGCTTGAGGTGCTCACCGAAGTCGATCCAGCTCGTGTAGGGCTTGAGCCGGGCGTCGCCGGTCTTCGCGTACAGGGTGCGCCGGAAACGGTTGAGCGGGGGCACGCCCTCGGAGCGGCCGCGGGCGATGTTCACCGCGGCCAGGTCCATCGGCAGGCCGAGCAGGTTGTTGCGCAGCGTGTCGGTCAGGAACTCGTCCAGCTCGTTGCCGACCTGGCCGGACATGCCACGGACCACCTCGGCCGCCGCCTCCTCGGGGCTCAGCGTGCCCGAGTCGGTGTAGGCGATCGGGTTGAGGAATCCGTCGAGCAGGGAGACCGAGTCGTCGGTGCCGTCGGCCCGGGTGCGGGCGATGGTCTCGGTCAGCATCGAGTGCCCGAAGCGGTAGACGGCGTGCGCGAACTCGGCGTAGATGGCGGGATTGAGGTCGGTCTGCGGGAACGCGAACGGCTGGAACGGGTTGATCGACGGCTGGATCTTGCGGGCGAACTCCTCGAAGACCAGGTGCTGGTACTCCATCTCGGTGACGAACCGGGCGGCCTGGAAGATCCGTTCGCCGTTCCAGGTGCCGTCGAAGGCCTGCCACTCGGCGAGCGCGTGGCCGTCCTCGGACAGCACCCGCTCGATGTCGGTGACCAGGCGGTTGTGCTCGGAGTGGAAGACCTGGTGCACGGCGGTGAGGCCGAGGTTCTCGTTGACCCGGCCGTCGCCCGCGATGAAGTGCGCGTCGAGCAGCTCGTCGTCGTAGGTGCCGGCCGGTTGGGCCGCTCCCACCGAGGCCACGGTGTCGTCGTCCGGGCGCGGGGCGACCGCCGGGGTGGCCGGGTTGTGGTCGGTGTCCACCGGGGACGGGTCGGCGTTGTGCGCGATGTCGGCGAGGAACGGCGCGTCCACCCGCAGCACCCTGGCCGGGACGGCGACCGGGTTGGCGGTGTCGCCCTCGACCAGGCCGGTGGCGGTGACGTACTGCGGGAGGCCGCGGGCCGGGCCGGGCACGAACTTGCCGTACGCGTCGGTGAGCAGCTGCGGGACGGCGAGCACGTCGGCGTCGGTCAGCGCGAGACCGAGCACCTCCCGGGCCTGGCGCTTCACGTCGGCCCAGGTGGGCAGGCCGCCCGCGGCGCCTTCCAGGAGCCGGCCGGTGACGGTGGCGTTCGCCCGGTATTCGCGGAGGAAGACCTGGTGGGCGGCGTGCGACGTGTACGTCTGCGAGTTGTCGACGAACGGGGTGTCGGTGTTCTCGGCCTCCTGCACGTCGTCGGCGGTGCCGAGCTTGCCGTCCGGGCCGGGTTGGGTCGCGGCCCTGGTCAGCACCATGAACCGCAGCGCCGGCGCGACGTAGCGGGCGTCGCCCGGCTTCGGGTCGTCGGCGGTGCCGGTGATCCGGTCCGGGCCGGCGATCAGCGGGTCGTCGGCGCGCAGCGGGACGATCACCGTGCCGCCACCCTTGGCGGTCTGGTCGACGCCGTGGTCGAAGAACTGACCGAAGAGCGTGAACCACGAGTTGTACGGCGCGGACAGGCCGACGTCGGTGGTCACGTTCGGGATGGACAGCGTGCCGTCGTTCGCGGTCACCTCGGCGGCACCGGTCTGGCTGCGCACCGGACGGCCGGCGGCGGCGACCGCGGCCGGGTTGTTCGCGGTCTGGTCGGCGATCAGGTTGCTGATCAGCCGCGGCTGCGAATCCATGACCAGGTTGTTCGCGCTCTTGTCGGCGTAGCTGGTGCCGCTCTCGGCGGTGCGGAAGTCGGTGCCGCCGAGCCGCGGGAAGAGCTGGTCGGCCGCGCCGTAGCTGTTCTGGCCGGCGATCAGGTTGTTGCAGGTGCCGTCGACGGTGCGCAGGCCGCGGGAGAGCAGCGGGCTGGCCAGCTGGTCGGGGCCGGTGCCGAGCAGCGCGCCGCACGGGCCGGTGACGCTGTTGGTGTTCGCCACGTGGGCTTCGGCGATCTTGATCTGTTTGAGGATGTACGCCAGATCGGCCGGGGTGATGGTGAAACCCTGCCCGATCGGGGCGTATGCCTGCGCCGGTGTGCCGACCAGGATCGACGTGAGCAGGGAACCGAGCGCAAGCCAGGACCGAAGTCGCATGGGCACCTCTCCGAGACCACCGAAATTTCCGGTGATATTCGGATAAATGCCTTTCGTCGAGCTGTGTGTTAGCTGAAGCCCGCTCCGGTCACCGCCGTCAGGCGGGCAAGGGTGTCGCGCATGACGGCGCGCAGGTCGGCATCGGCCGGGCCCTCGACCCACTGCTCGAACGCCACCCGCAGCACGACGGCACCGCTCTCCGCGGCCAGCGCGGCGTCCCGCGCCGGCACCCCGCGCTCGCGCAGGCCCTCGGCCATCAGCGCGGCCATCGTGGCCATCTTGATGAGCTCCCGCTCGCGCAGCTCGGCGGTCGCCATGATCACCGACTGCCGGAGCCGGGAGTGCCGATGGTCGCGGCCGAGCAGCTCGGCGGTGGCGTCCAGCGCGACCGCCACCGCCTGCATCGGCTCGGCCGTCGCGGGCACCCCGGCCAGGCTCTTGACCACGGCGTCGCGCAGGAACTCCGAGCCGGCGAAGAGCACCTCGCGCTTGTCGGCGAAGTGCCGGAAGAACGTGCGCGCGGTCAGGCCGGCCTCGCTCGCGATGTCCGCCACGGTCGTCTGCTCGTAGCCACGCTCGACGTACAGCCGCATCGCCGCCTCGGCGAGCCGGCCCGCCGCACCTTCCTGCCATCTCGCCACGGCATGATTCTAGTCATGTCACGCGATGACATCACTCGTGCTAGCGTCGGTGATGTCATCACGTGACATCACTGGAGGTTTCCCATGCGCATCTTCGTGACCGGCGCATCCGGCTGGATCGGCTCCGCCACCACCGCCGAACTCCGCTCCGCCGGACATCAGGTCGTCGGCCTGGCCCGCTCGGACAAGTCCGCCGCCAAGCTCGCAGCCCTGGGCGCCGAGGTCCGCCGCGGCGACCTCGACGACCTCGACGGCCTGCGGGCCGCGGCCGCCGACTCGGACGGCGTGATCCACCTCGGCTACAAGCACGACTTCACCCCGGCCGGCATGGCCGAGGGCGCCCGGGCCGACGGCGTCGCGATCACCACGATCGGCGACGCCCTCGAGGGCACCGGCAAACCGTTCGTGATCGCCTCGGGCGTGGTCGGCCTCGCTCAGGGCCGGTTCGCCACCGAGGAGGACCAGCCGAATCCGGCCGCCCACCCGCGGTCGGCCAACGCGGCCGCCACGCTCGCCTACGCCGACCGCGGCGTACGGGCCGCCGTCGTCCGGTTCGCGCCGACCGTGCACGGCAAGGGCGACTACGGCTTCATGGCCGCTCTTGTCGACATCGCTCGCCGCGCCGGCGTCAGCGGTTACCCGGCCGACGGCGCGAACCGCTGGCCCGCCGTGCACGTGACCGACGCCGCCGCGCTGGTGCGGCTCGTCGCCGAGCAGGCGCCGGCCGGCACCTCCTGGCACGCCGTCGCCGAGGAGGGCGTCACCACCAAGGACATCGCCGAGGCGATCGGCCGGGCGCTCGACCTGCCGGTCAAGTCGGTCCCGGCCGAGCACTTCGAGTGGCTGGCCATGTTCTTCGCGATGGACGCGCCGGTCAGCAGCGAGCTGACCCGGCAGACGTTCGACTGGAAGCCGACCGGGCCGGGCCTGATCGCCGACCTCGACGCCGGCAGCTACACCAGCTGACCGGCCCTTAGTGGTGGTGGGGTGACTCGTCGTCCAGCAGCGGTCCCCCGTTGGAGAGGTCGATGCCGGGGCCGGGCTCGTTCGCGGTCACCTGCACCCGGTCGGCCGGCACCTGGGCGGCCCGGGCCATCGCGTCGCGCACCGCGGCGATGGCCGGGTCGCTCAGGATCGCGCCGAAATACCGCACGGTCACCCCGGCCGACTGCACCGCGGTCTCGTAGTGGTTCAGGGTGTCGGCGAGGATGCCCTCGCTGTCCTCGGCGTCCCGGACCGCGGTGGGGGTGACCCCGGCCGCCGGCACCACGGCGAACGTCAGGTCGTGCAGGAGCACCGGCTCGACCAGGTAGAACGCCACGTCGGCGGGCTGGTGGTCACGCATGAACGCCTCGCCCCGGGTCACCGGGACGCCCTCCGGCAGCACGAATGTCATCTCCGGCACCAGGTAGTTCAGCATCTCCTCGCTGAACACCGCGAAGGTCGCCTCGGTCAGCGCCCCGACGTCGGCCTTCTTCGCCGCCGCGGCCAGCTCGGACCGGATCTTCGCCCGGTCCGCGCCGGCCACCGGGTGCACGGCGATGGCGGCCCGCTTGCGCACCATCGCCCCGTCGTACGTCGTCGTCGCCCGGGCGTCGCCCGCGTCGTCCCCACCTATGGCGGAAATCGATGGGGACGACGCGGACGGTCTGGTCGGCGCGCTCCACACGCCGATCAGGATCAGGACCGCCACCGCGGCGGCGGCGAGCAGGTGGTGGCGGCGCATCACGTACCCAGCGGGTAGGAGGCGCCGTAGGTCGACGGCATCTCGTCGTCGCTGTCCGGGACCGGCTTGTCCGACGAGACCGGGTCGTTGACCTTGGCGTCGCCGACCGCGAACTGGATCATCATGTCGTTGTCCTCGTGCACGAGGTTGTGGCAGTGCGTCATGTACCGCCCGCCCTCGTTGCCGTCGCCGGTGGTGAACTGCATCAGCGCCGTCACGGTCTCGTTCTCGCCGAGGTAGAAGACGTCCTTGCCGCCGCGCTCCCACGGGTGCGCCTTGCCGTCGGCGGTGGTGTTGCGGCCGATGATCTGGGCGTCGATCAGGTGGATGTGCAACGGGTGGAACCATCCACCGGACTCGTTGACCAACTCCCAGATCTCCACGTCGTACGGCTTGGGATTGCCCAGCACCCGGGTGAAGCCGGAGTCCTCGACGTCCTCCCAGGTCTCGCCGTTGACCGTCCAGAGCCCGTGCTTGCGCTCGACCCGGAGCCGGCGACGCGCGACGGCCATGTCCGCGGTGAGCTTGTTGACCTCGATCGCACCCCGGTTCGCGTACGGCTGCGGGCCGAGGTCGAGGGTGGTGGGGATGACGTACGTGTCCTTCGCGCCGGTCTCCTCGACCACCTGGAACTGCATCACCTTGCCGGTGTTCGCGAAGTCGGTGTTGTTCTTGTTGCTGAGGTTCTTGAGCTCGACCTTGGTGCCGGCCTTGTACTTCCGGAAGTCGATCAGGATCTCGTAGCGCTCGGCGACGCCGTGCCGCCAGGACGACACCGCGGCCACCTTGGGGGTCATGCCGGCGTCGGTGCCCACCACGTAGACCGGGTCGCCGGTCGAGAGGGTGAACCGGAACGAGCGGGAGATGCCGGCCGCGAGCACCCGGAAGCGGTAGACCCGGGGCTTGACCTTCATGGTCGGCCACGGCACGCCGTTGACCAGGATGACGTCGCCCATGAAGCCGGCGTTTCCCGAGTCGTCGAAGGCCACCGAGCCGTCCGCGTTGAACGCCATGTCGCTGACCACGAGCGGTACGTCGTACTCGCCCTGCGGCAACTGGGCCCGTTCGTACTGATCGCTGAGGTGGTACTGCGCGGCCAGGCCGGAGAACACGTTCTGCGCGGTGTCCCGGTGGTTGTGGTCGTGGTACCAGAGCGTGCGCGCCTGCTGCCAGTTCGGGTAGTGGTAGGTCTTGCAGTGCCCGGGCGCGGTCTGGTCGTTGGCGTACCCGTCGTACTGCGGCAGCGACGCCGACCCGTGCAGGTGGGTGACCGTGGAGAACGGCAGGCCGTTGATCCGGTTCACGGTGAGCTTGTTGGCGATCCGCACCTCGGTGCGGGTGCCCTGGTTCACCTTGATGGTCGGGCCCGGGAAGATCCCGTTGTAGCCGGCCACCGTGGTGGTCAGGCCGGGCACGATCGAGGCCGAGCCGAGCTTCTGGGTCAGCCGGTACCGCTGGAACGGCCCCTTGTCGTCGACGCCCTCCTCGAACGGCATCAACACCGGCGGACGCCGGAACATATTTGTGTACGGGGTGGGAGTGTTCTTCGAGGCCAGCTTGCTCGATGCGGCCAGTACCTCGCCACCGCCGGCCGCCACGATCAGTCCGCCGCCGCCCACCGCCAGCGCTCCGCGCAACAGATCGCGCCGGCTAACCCGTCCAGGTGTCATGCGCCCTCCCGCCTCTCAGGTGCCCAGGGGCGGCAGACGCTAGGAACACGTTCTGAAGTCCACCTGAGTAAAAGCTGAGAATCAGATCCGGGCTGAATAAAACCTGAGAACCGCTGTCGGATTGCCGATCGGTCAGACATGCGGGTCAGAGTGCTCGGACAGCTGGCGGTGACCGACGGCGACGGAACGTTGTTGCCCGCCGGTGAGCTGCCCAGACGGGCCCGGCAGGTGCTGGCCGTCCTCGCCGCCCGGCACGGCCGCATCCAGTCCAAGGACGCGCTCGCCGACGCGGTGTGGGGCGACGAGCTGCCCGGCAACCACGTGGCCGCGCTGGAGCACTACGTCTCGGTGATCCGCCGCCGCCTGCAGCCGAGCGACCCCGCCTCGGCCTGCTTCATCGTCACCCACGGTGGCGGCTACTACTTCGACACCGCCCGGGCCGAGCTCGACCTGGCCGACCTGCGCCAGCGGGTCCGCGACCTGGACGCGCTGCCGCAGGGCGGGCCGGAACGGCTCTCCCGGCAGGAGGAGATCCTCGAGCTGACCCGGGAGCTGCCGTTCCCCGAGGACCCGTACGCCGACTGGGCCGACTCGGCCCGCACCGAGGTGCAGATCGCCGCGGTCGGTGCCCGGCTCGAGCTGGCCACCGCCTGCCTCGAGCGGGACGCCAACCGGTCGCTGCGGCTCTCCCAGGAGGCGATCGAGCTCAACCCGTTCCTGGAACGGGCGTACCGGATGGCGATGGAGGCGGCGATCGCGCTGGATCGGCGCGACGACGCGCTGCGGTTCTTCGAACGGTGCCGGCGGGTGCTCAGCGACGAGTTGGGCGTACACCCCTCGGCCGAAATCATGCAGCTGCACCGCAAGCTGCTCACCGACCGGATGCCACCGCCGGAACCGGCCCCGGCGTCGCCGCGCCGGCGGCCGAACCCAAGTGAGTTCCTCGGCCGGGTCGCCGAGCTGCGCGTTCTCGTCGAGCCGCAGCAACCGAAGGTCATGCACATCGTCGGCCCGCACGGCGCCGGTAAGTCGGCCTACCTCGCCGAGCTGTCCCGGCACCTGGTCGGCCGGGTCGGCATCGGGGTGGCCGGGCTGTCGGTGCGGGTGCAGCGGCTGGGCTGGCTGCGCTCCGCGCTTCAGCAGCTGGGCGCCGAGCCGGACGCCCTGGCCGTGGTGGACGCGGCCGAACCCGGCGAACCGCTGGACCGCACCCGGCTGGACCGCATCGCCGCCGCGCTGACCGGCCCGGAACCGGTCGTGCTGGCCGTCGACGACGCCGCCGACCTCGACGAGGCCAGCGTCGCCGAGCTGGCCTGGCTCACCGCGAACTGCCCCGGCCTGCACCTCGTGCTGACCTACCAGTACCCGTCGCAGATCGTCCGGCGCCCGGTGGCCGGGCTCGGCACGCCGGTCGTCCTGCGGCTGGAGCCGCTCACCGCCGGCGAGCTGGCGCCGCTCGGCGACGACACCCTGATCGCCCGCACCGGCGGCATCCCGGCCCTGGTCGCGGTCGCGAACCGCTCCCGCGAGGTGGCCCTCGGGGTGGCCATGCAGACCGCCCGGGCCCGCACCCGCTGGATGCCCGACCCGGCCTGGGACATCCTGCGATTCGGCGCGGTGCTCGGCGACCTCACCACCGACGAGCTGGTCCGGCTCACCGGCTACCCGCCCGCCGAGGTGCTGGGCGCGGTCGACCACCTGACCCACGCCCACCTGCTCGACGAGCGCGGAGACGGACTGACCGGCCACCGCGCCACGTTGATCCGTGACGCCGTGGCCGGTCAGGTGTCCGGCGCGGCCGGCCGCTACCTGCGCGGCCTGCTCTCGGCTAATTCGTGATGTTCACCGGGATCGCCGGCTGACTGCCGCCGGTCGTGGTGACCAGGCTGATCTGCACGATCGGGCCCGGCACCGGGCCGGTCACCCGGATGCTGAACGCGCCGGTCGCGTCCACCGCCACCGGCGTGCCGATCACCCGGCCGGTGAGGTTGGCGCCGAGCACCGCGGTGATCCGCTGGCCGGTGATCAGCGTGCTGGTGCCGCTGATCCGCCATTCGTTGTTGCCGGTGCGGTAGCGCACCGCCAGGCCGGTGAACTGCTCGGCGGCCGGCCGGACCGTCGTGGTGGCCACGTCGACCCCGGCCGGATTGCGCACCGTCAACTCCAGCACCACCGGGTTGTTGTCGAGGACGAACGCGGCGTTCGGGCCCGGCGACGCCGGCAACGCCTGCGCCGGGAAGGTGAACGACGGCTTCGCGGTGGTGGCGCCGGTCAGCGTCACCGCCGGGCCGGAGACCTGCCGCCACGAGTACGTCTCGGCACCGGTCGACCGGCTGCCGTCCAGAGTCACGACGCGGCCGCGGACCACGGTCTGCTCGGCGCCGGGGATCGACTTCGGCAGGGCTGCCGCGACCACCGTGACGGTCACCGCCGCCGGCGCCGCGGAACCGCCCGGACCGGCCACCGCCAGCGCGAACGTGTAGGTGCCGGGCTGGGCCGGGACGAACGCGGCAGACGCGGTGTCCGCGCCGGTGATGGCCACCGGCGGGCCGTCGGTCTGGGTCCAGGCGTACGTGTCGATCTCGCCCGCCGAGCCGGAGCCGTTGAGCCGGACGGTCTGGCCGACGATCGCCGGGGAGTCGGCGGTCGCGGCGGCCACCGGGGCGGCCGGGTGGAACGTGCCGCCGGTGCCGGACACCGCCGTGGTCGCCGAGCCACCCGCGGTCGAGGTGACCGTGATCGTCGGCGGCGGCGCGAGCACCCCGGTGAACGGGGAACCGGTGATCGGGCCGAAACCGGTCACGCTCAGCACGCCGGTTCCGCTCGACGTGGCCTCCACGCTGAGGGTGCCGGCGTCCGCGTCGTACTCGATCCGGTTGATCCGCACCACGTCGACGACCGCTTTGGTCTTCTTCGCGACCGGGCGGTCGCCCGCGTTCACCACCTCGATCTTCGTGCCCGGCGGAACCGGGCCGGTGATCGGGAACCGGCCGTAGTAGCGGCCGTTGCTGCCGCCGCGCAGCCGGGTGGTGCGGAAGCCGAGCGCCGGGACGCCGGTGACCTCGATCGCCTGGCCGGGCTCGCTGGACGCGAACACCTCGAGCGCGCCGCTGCCGTTGCCGTCGACCGAGTACGTCGCCTGGTCGACATCGACGCCGGCGTTGGTGGCGTAGCGGCCCTGGATGGTGAACGTGTCGGTGAAACCGACCTGGGCCAGCACCGCGCCGGTGACCGGGTCGAGCCGTTCGATCCGGATGAAGTTCGTGTTGTACGGGCTGCCCACCACCTTGTGCGCGACGCCCGGATCGCCGACGTAACCGGCCGGCGCGGCCGGGGCGACCGCCGGATCCCACTTCAGGAACGGGCCGATCCGGCTGTTCAGGGCCTGGCCGAAGGCACCGGCGACCGCGCCGATGTCCTCGGTCATGTTGACGCCCTTCGTGTCGGTCGCCACCAGGTCGTCGATGCCGTACGGGTGGGTGATCCGGTAGCGCTCACCGGCCGGGGCATCGAAGCGGATCCGGATCCGGCCGAACACCATCTGGTCGCCGTCCACCACCTGGTCATTGGCGAACGCGCCCTCCAGATTCATCCCGATCACCACCCGGGCGCCCGAGGTCAGGGTCAGGGTGGCGTCGTCGAGCTGGTAGAAGAACTCGCCCGGGAAGTTGTCCGGGAACGACACCGGCTGTTCCGGGTCGGGCACCTCGTCGGCCAGCGCCGGGCAGAGCGGATCGTCCAGCGTCACGCACGCCTCCAGGCGTACGTCGTTGCTGTCCCGAAACCACGACGGGAAGCCGTGCTCGGCGATCGGGCCGACCTGCACCAGCTTTCCGGCCCTCGGTGCTGCCGGGGTGACGACGACTGCCGCTGCCCCACCGGCCAGCACCGCCGCACCTACCACGCCCGCCAGTACCGCGGCGGCTGTTCTCCGCATAGGACACCCCATTCCGTCCGGCACGATTCCGGACGGCGACCCTGACGGGCGTGCCTGATGTTCCGCTGAGTCTCCGCTGAAACCTCACGGCACGATGCATCGTTGCGCCGTGAGTGGGAGCAACCAACGAGCCGGCCCAACTCAGTCATCGCCAGATCCTCGAGGTGCTCGCCGGGCTGATGCTCGGCATGTTCCTCGCGGCCCTCGACCAGACGATCGTGGCGTCGGCCATCCGCACCATCGGCGACGACCTGCATGGGCTGTCGATGCAAGCGTGGGTCACCACGGCCTACCTCATCACCGCGACCATCTCCACCCCGCTCTACGGCAAGCTCTCCGACATCTACGGCCGGAAGCGGTTCTTCCTGGCCGCCATCACGATCTTCGTGCTCGGCTCGGCCGCCTGCTCGTTCGCCACCTCGATGTACATGCTGGCGGGCTGCCGGGCGCTGCAGGGCCTGGGCGCCGGCGGCCTGTTCTCGCTCGCCCTGGCGATCATCGCGGACGTCGCGCCGGCCCGGGACCGGCCCCGCTACCAGGGCTACTTCCTCGGCGTCTTCGGCATGTCCAGCGTTCTCGGCCCGGTGATCGGCGGCTTCTTCGCGGGCGCCGACGAGATCCTCGGCATCGCCGGCTGGCGCTGGGTCTTCCTGGTCAACGTGCCGATCGGGATCGTCGCGCTGCTGGTCGTCGCGCGCGTCCTGCGGCTGCCGCACCACCGTCGCGACCACCGCATCGACTGGTGGGGTGCGGCCACCATCTGCGTCTGCCTGGTGCCGCTGCTCACCGTGGCCGAGCAGGGCCGGACCTGGGGCTGGACCGATCTGCGGTCGCTCGCCTGCTTCGCCGTCGGCGGGGTCGGGCTGCTCGCCTTCCTGGTCGCCGAAGCGCACATGAAGGAGGCGGCGCTCATTCCGCTACGCTTCTTCACCAACCGGACATTTGCCCTGACCTCGGCGGGCGGGTTCGTGATCGGCATGGGGATGTTCGGCGGGCTCGCGCTGCTTCCGCTCTATCTGCAGATCGTCCGGGGTGCGTCGCCCACCGAGTCGGGCCTTCAGCTGCTGCCGCTCACCGCCGGAATCATGGTCGGGTCGTTGATCTCCGGGCAGCTCATCAGCCGGATCGGGCGCTACCAGCCGTACCCGATCCTTGGTGCTCTTCTGATGGTTGCCGGGCTTTTGCTTCTCGCCACCCTGGGGGTGGACACGCCGTTCTGGCGGACCGGGGTGTTCATGGGGGTGTTCGGGCTCGGGCTCGGGTTCGTGCTGCAGCCGATCACGCTGGCCGTGCAGAACGCGATGGCGCCGTCCGAGATCGGAGTGGCCACCGCTTCGGCCACCTTCTTCCGGCAGATGGGGGCTACCGCCGGGACCGCGGTGTTCCTCTCCATCCTGTTCGGCACCGTGGGTGACCGGATCTCCGAGGCCTTTGGCACCGATGCCGCTCGGCGGGCGGTGGGTGATCCGGCGCTGGCCGCGATGCCGGCCAACAAACCGCTGCTGGCCGCCCTGCAGGGTGGCGGGCACACCACGCTCGACGACACCTCTTTTCTGGCCAAGGCGTCGCCGGCGCTGGCCCGGCCGTTCCAGTCGGGGTTCTCCACCGCGATGGACCACATCTTCCTTTTGGCCGCCGCGATCCTGGTGGTGGCCTTCTTACTGTTCCTGCTCCTGCCGCAGGTGCAACTGCGCGACAAGGCCGGCCCCGCCCCGGAAACAGCCCCCGCTCCTCCGCCCGCACCGACTCCCCCGCCTGCCGCGGCCCCGGCTCCCCCTCCGGTGGAAAAGCCAGTGGAGATGATGGAAACGCCTGCGGCCGAGCCGGTTGTCATGCCGACCCACGCCGAGCATCGCGTCGCTCCCGGCCCGGTGATCAGCGGCCGGATCGACGGTCCGGACGGCGCGGTGTTGCCGAGAGCCACCGTCACGGTCGCCGACTTCGAGGGTGGGCACGTCGCTCACGCCACCACCGGTGCCGACGGTGAGTTCCGGCTCGTGCTCCCGCACGGGGGCACGTTCATGCTGATCTGCGCGGCCGACGACCACCAGCCGGCCGCGGTGCTGGTCAACGCCGGTTCCGGCGAGATCCGCCGGGTGCTGTCGCTGGCCGGCGCGAGCCACGTCGAGGGCCGCATCTCCGACCGCCGCAACCGCCCGGTCGGTGGCGCCACGGTCACCCTGACCGACCTGTCCGGCGCGGTGGTCGCCACCGCGAGCACCGACGCCGAGGGCCGCTACCGGCTGTCCGGCCTGGACGACACCGACTACATGCTGTCCGCCACGGCCGAGCACGCCCGCCCGGCCACCCGGCTGATCTCCCCCGCCCGGACCCGCCAGGCCGACCTGGTCCTGACCATCGGCGGCACCCTGACCGGCGTGGTCCGGGCGGCCGTCTCCGGCCGCCCGATCCCCGAGGCCTCGGTGGTCGCGGTCGACGAGCTGGGCGAGGTCGCCGGTTCCACCACCACCGACGGCGAGGGCCGCTACGAGATGCGCGACCTCCCACCCGGCGTCTACACGGTCGCGGCGAGCGGCCACGCACCGGTGGCCGGCCGGGTCCAGCTGATCGGCGAGCACACCGACCACGACATCGTGCTGGGCACCCCGCCCGCGTACGCCGGCGCGGTGCCCCAAGCCTGACGGGTCGGGCCCAGGCCGGCCGTGCTGGCCCAGGCCGGCCGTGCTGGCCCAGGCCGGCCGTGCTGGCCCAGGCCGGCCGTGCTGGCCCAGGCCGGCCGTGC
>NZ_BOML01000005.1 GCF_016862175.1 Paractinoplanes durhamensis
GCCGGCCGTGCTGGCCCAGGCCGGCCGTGCTGGCCCAGGCCGGCCGTGCTGGCCCAGGCCGGCCGTGCTGGCCCAGGCCGGCCGTGCTGGCCCAATTTCAAGAAATGCGGGGCTTCCGAGATCGTCGGAGTGCCCGGCTCTCTGGAAATTGGGCGGCTCTTGCGACCGAGCGCGGGGTGGAGCCGTTGCGGACGGGACAGGCGGACGGGACAAGGCGGGCGGGACAGGCGGACGGGTTGGTCAATTCGTGATGTCGTTGACGCAGCGCAGCACCGGCCGGGTGGTCAGGGCCTTCTCGTCGAGCGGGCGGTCGGACGTCACGGTGAAGGTCACCGTGTCGCCCGGCAGCAGTGTCACGCCGGCCCGGTCCGTCTCGGCCGACGGGTCGAGGCGGTCCGGGTAGAGGGTCAGCGCGCGCAGGATCGACGTGGCCGTCACCGCGACCTTGGTGGACCCGTCCTCCTCGGTCACCTCGGTGGTGAAGGCCGGGGCCGGCCAGGCGATGTCCTTGTCCTCGGCGAAGAACCACCACGTGCGGTCGTCGCCGGACTCGGCCACCACCAGCTCGGTCGCCGGGTCGCCGGGGGTGGTCAGGTCGGTGGGGAGCGGGATGGTCACCGCGCTGCCCGGGGCGACCGTGGCGGTCAGGAACGACGCGGCCAGGACGTCGCCGTTCAGGTTGCGGCGGGTCACGGTCGCGTCGACGGCCCACGGCGTGCGGCCGTCGTTGACCGCGATCAGGGCCGGGGCGCCGGGCGCGGTGAAGATCTCGCCCTGGTCGACCGGGTCGGGGCCGCCGGCGACCGGCGCGGCGGCGGCGCGGGGCTGCAGGGTCAGCAGGCGATCCGCGTACGCGTCGCGCATGGCGTACCACAGCGGCTTCTTGCGCGCGTCGCCGTCGACCGCCGCCCACGACGTGACCGGCCAGCAGTCGTTCAGCTGCCACATGATGCTGCCCATGCACAGTGGACGCAGCGACCGGAAGTGCTCGATGCCGAACGCGACCGCGCGCGCCTGGTTGAGCTGGGTCAGGTAGTGCCAGTCGTCGAAGTCGCCGGGGGCCGGCAGGTGGTTGGCGAGACCGCGTTCGAGTTTCTGGTCGCCGCCGATCGCCTTCTGGTGGTGCGCCATCCCGGGTGAGTCGGGGGCGAGCGGGTGGTCGGAGAGGGCGCGCTTCAATGTCGCGTACGCCGGTGGGGCCTGGAAGCCGAACTCGGCGACGAACCGCGGCCGGTACGCGGCGTACTTCGTGTAGTCGTCGGTGTTCCACACGTCCCAGATGTGGGTCGTCCCGGCGGCCGGGTCGTTCGGGTGCCGGTTCTGGTCACCGGAGTACGGGCTGCCCGGCCAGTACGGACGGGACGGGTCGAGCTCGGCGACGATCCGGGGCAGCAGGTCGAAGTAGTAACCGGCACCCCAGGTGCGGCCGGCCAGCGGCGCCTTCCAGTCCCAGTCCTCGTGACCCCAGATGTTCTCGTTGTTGCCGGTCCACAGCACCAGGCTCGGGTGCGAGCTGAGCCGGACCACGTTCTCCCGGGCCTCGGCCTCGACCTCGGCGGCCAGTGGCTCCTCTTCCGGGTAGGCCGCGCAGGCGAACAGGAAGTCCTGCCCGACCAGGAAGCCCATCTCGTCGGCGAGCTCGTAGAAGTCCTCGGATTCGTAGCGGCCACCGCCCCACACCCGGAGGAAGTTGACGTTGGCGTCGGCCGCCTGGACGAAACGGTCGTGCAGGCGGGCGCGGGTGATCCGGTCGGCGAAGACGTCGTCGGGGATCCAGTTGACCCCGCGCACGAAGATCGGCACGTCGTTGACGAACAGGGTGAACGCGTCGCCGGCGGTGTCGACCCGCACCTTGCGGAACCCGATCCGCCGGTGCCACGAGTCGAGCTGCTCGCCGCCGGCCGTGGACACCGCCACGTCGAGGTCGTGCAGCACCGCGTCGCCGAAGCCGCGCGGCCACCACAGTTCCGGGTCGTCGACGGTGAGGATGAGCAGGGCCTCGATGCCGTCGACGGTGGCCTGGGCGCGCCGACCGGCGACCGAGGCGGTGATGGTCACCGGTTCCTCGGCCGCCCGCTCGAGTCGCACCCGCACCTCGACCCGGCCGGTCCCGTCGGCCGCCACCGTCGCCTGGGGGCGGACCTCGGCCAGCCGGGCCACCGACCACGAGTGCAGGCCGATCGGCTGCCAGATCCCGGACGTGACCAGGGTCGGACCCCAGTCCCAGCCGAAGTTGCAGGCCTGCTTCCGGATGAAGTTGAACGGCTCGGCGTACGCGTTCGGCCGGTCACCCAGGTGGGAGCGCACGTCCTCGGCGTACACATAAGGACTGTCGAATTTGATCTTCAGGGAGTTGGTGCCCTCGGTGAGGAACGGGCGCACGTCGAAGCGGTAGCCGCGGTGCATGTTGGCGGTGCGGCCGACTTCCCGGCCGTTCAGCTCGATCGTGGCGACCGTGTCGAGGCCGGCGCAGACGAGGTCGATCCGCGGCGCGCCGAGCTCGGGCGTGAACGTCGTCGCGTACTCCCACGACGTGCGCCCGATCCAGGCCAGCTTCGTCTCGTTCTCGTCCAGGTACGGATCTTCGATCCGGCCGGCCGCGAGCAGGGCGGTGTGCACACACCCGGGCACGTTCGCCGGCAGGTCGCTGACATCGCCGCCGGAGATGGTCCAGCCGTTGTGCAGGTGGTTCACTTTGCTCCCTTAAAAACGGAAAATCAGGACTTGACTGCGCCTTCCATGATCCCTCGGACGATCTGCCGGCCGCCGATGAGCAGCAGAACGATCAAGGGAACGGTAGCCACAAAGGCGCCGGCCAGCACTCGGCGGTAGATCACATAGTTGCCGCTGGCCAGGTCACTCAGCGCGACCATCGATGTCGGGAAATCGGTGCCGTTCAGCGTGATCAACGGCCACTGGAAGTCGTTCCAGGCCATCACGAAGGTGAGCAGGCCGAGCACCGCGAGGGCCGGGCGGATCGCCGGCAGCACGATGCTCCAGTAGACCCGCAGGGTCATCGCGCCGTCGATCCGGGCCGACTCGACCAGCTCGTCCGGCACCGCGTGCCCGATGAACTGCCGCATGTAGAAGACGCCGAACGCGCTGACCAGGCCGGGGGCGATGACCGCGAGCAGGGTGCCGTTCCAGCCGATCTTGCCCATCAGGATGTAGAGGGCGACCACGCCGAGCTGGTTGGGCACGGTGAGGGTCAGGATCACCACGAACATCAGCGCGTTGCGGGCCGGGAAGCGCAGCTTCGCGAAGGCGAAGCCGGCCAGCGAGCAGAAGAACAGCGTCGACGCGGTGATCACCGAGGACACGACGAAGCTGTTGATCAGCGACGCCGTGAAGTAGACGTCATTCATGGTGAAGACTTCGTTCAGGTTGTTCAACAGCTCGCCGCCGGGGATCACCGACGGCGGGATCTGCGTGACGGCCGCATCGGTACTCGTCGCGATGACGAACATCCAGTAGACCGGGAACGCCGAGAAGATCAAAACCAGCGAGAGGCCGAGGTACGTCTTCCAGTTGCCACGGGTGTCCTGTGGCGCCCGGTTCACGAACGTGGTCACCGGTCCCCTCCGATGCGCTTGGTGAGCAGGGCGTTGATGCCGGCGACGATCAGAATGATCAGGAACAGGGCCCAGGACATCGCGGCGGCGTACCCGAGGTTGAGGTCCTTCCAGCCGACCTTGTAGATCAGCTGGGCGATGGTCTGAAACTGGTGTGCGGAGCCGCCACCGGCCGACTGCGGGTTCTCGTCGAACATCATCGGCTCGTTGAACAGCTGTAGCCCGCCGATGGTCGACAGGATCACGGTGAACACCACGACCGGCTGGATCATCGGCACGGTGATCCGCCAGAGCTGACGCCACGGCCCGGCGCCGTCGACCGACGCCGCCTCGTAGATGTCCTTCGGGATCGACTGCATCGCGGACAGGTAGAGCAGCGCGTTGTAGCCGATCCACTTCCAGTTGACCATGGTGGCGATGGCGATCCAGCTGCTCCACTTCGCCGCGCGCCAGTCGAGCGGCTGCTCCTGACCGAAACCGACCAGCGAGAGGAACCAGTTGGCCATGCCGCTGTCCCGAGAGAAGAACACCGCGAACACCAGCGTCGAGGCAACCACCGGGGTCAGGTACGGCAGCAGGATGCCGATCCGCCAGAACGCCTGCCCGCGCAGTTTGCGGTTCAGCAGGTTGGCGATGATCAGCGCCGCGAGCAGCTGCGGCACGGTCGACAGGACGAAGATGCCGAACGTGTTGTAGAGCGCGTTCCAGAAGTCGGAGTCACTGAACAGCCGGCTGAAGTTCGCGAAGCCGGCCCAGCCGTCCTTGTCCGGCTCGGTCAGCCGCCAGGTCCGCAGCGAGACGACGCCGTTGTAGACGATCGGGAACAGCCCGAAGATCGTGAAGATGATGAAGAACGGCGCGATGAAAACGTACGGGGTTGCCTTCGTGTCGAACCGGTAGAGCCACAGCTTGGCCCGGCTCGGTTTGGGCGACGGCGCCGCGTGCTGCGGCGGCGGCCTGAGCTGGGTGAGGGACACGGCCACTCCTACGGTGGAAGGGCGGGGCGGCATACGCCGCCCCGCCGTCATGCGTTCGGAAAATTAGGAGTTGGCAGCCTTCTCGGCTTCCTTGACCGCTGCCGCCCAGGCGTCGGCGGACTTCAGCTTGCCCTGCTGAACCTGGGTGATCACGCTCTCCACCGCGACGCGGGTCGGGCCGGCCTTCTTGCCGAGGTACTGCGGCTTCAGGCTCTCCGCGGTGGCCGCGAAGATCTGACCGGTCGGCGCGTTGGTGAAGAACTCCTTCTTGTAGTCCAGCACCGCCGGGTCCTTGTAGAGGGCCGGCTGCGACGGCAGGTTGCCGACGGTCTTGAAGACCTCGATCTGCTGCTCCGGCGCGACCAGCCACTTCACGAAGTCGGCCGCGGCGTCGACGTTCTTGCCCTGCGACGGGATGGTCCACCACGAACCGCCCCAGTTACCGCCGCCGCCGGGGATGGCCGCGATGTTCCACTTGCCCTTCTGCTCGGGCGCGGTGTCCTGGATGTGGCCGAGCATCCACGCCGGGCAGGCCAGGACCGCGAACTGGTCCTTCTTGAAGCCCTGGTCCCAGTTCGGCTGGAAGCTGGCCAGGTTGGCGGAGAGGCCGGCGTCGATCGCCTTGGTCGCGACGTCAAACGCGACCTTGGGGCCGCCGTCCATCTGCAGCTTCTCGGACTCGTCGTAGAAGCCGACCGGCTGCTGGGCGATCACCGGGTTGAACAGGTTCGTGCCGGAGTCGACGAACTTCTTGCCGCCGCTCTTGGCGACGTACTGCTTGCCGACGTCGATGAACGAGTTCCAGTCGGGCCAGAGCTTGCTGACCGCGGCGGGGTCGGTGGGCAGGCCGGCCTTCTGGAACAGGTCGGTGCGGTAGCACATGGCCAGGCCGCCGACGTCGGTGCCGAGGCCGATCTGCTTGCCGTCGGCGGACATCGACTGCTTCCACTTCCAGGGCAGGTACTTCGACTCGTACTCCGCGCCACCCTTGTCGAGGAGGTTGACAAACTTGTCGGCCTGGCTGCGGAACTGAACGATGAAGCCCTCGTCGATGGCCGAGATGTCCGGGGCGCCGGAGCCGGCCACCAGCTTCTTCTGCAGGTCCTCGTGCTGAGCGTTGTACTCGCCCGAGTTGAGCACGATCTTGACGTTGGGATGCGCCGCCTCGTACTGGGTCTTGAGCTTGTCCAGGCCCATGTCGCCCCAGAACGCGATCTTCAGGGTCACGGTGCCGGCCGACGCGCCCTTGTCGCCGCCGCCCTCCAGGCTCTGTCCGCTACAGCCGCTGACGAGCAGCGCTGCCGCGGCCGCTGCCGCCAGGCCGCCCTTGGCAAGGTTTTTCATGACGCCTCCACAGAGGAGAGAATTTACTGAACCGGGTAAGTTGTGGTGACGCTAAGCCCCACCTCGATGACTGTCAATAGCGTGTTACAGGGTTGATTTCCCAACGTTGTCAGTGACCGTTAAGTAGGACGAATCGGACTTTGATGGCGATCGGCGTTTACAAACTGCCATGTGTCCCGTAACACTTAACCGATCAAGCCACCCCATCGACGCTTGTTCAGTTCGCGGCGCGGCTGTGTGAGAGCGCTCTACCGATTTGGTCGGCCGGTAAGCTTCAGCCGGAAAGTCAGAGGGAGACCGAGTGAAGCGGCCCACGATCGCCGACATCGCGCGGCGGGCGGGCGTGTCCAAGGGCGCCGTCTCGTACGCGCTGAACGGACAGCCCGGAGTCTCCGAAGCGACGCGGCAGCGCATCGTTGCCATCGCCCAGGAAATCGGATTCAACCCGAACAGTGCTGCTCGGGCGCTGTCCGGTGCCAGTGCACGAGCCGTCGGGCTCACCCTGTGCCGGCCGGCCCGCATCCTCGGCATCGAGCCCTGGTTCATGGGCCTGATCAGCGGTTTCGAGGCCGAGCTCTCGGCCCGGTCGTACGCGTTGACCCTGCAGGTGGTGGCCACCCCCGAGCTCGAGGTGGAGGTCTACCGCCGGTGGTGGGGCGAGCGCCGGATCGACGGCGTGATCGTCACCGACCTCCGGGAAAACGACATCCGCATCCCGGTCCTGCAACAGCTGCAGCTGCCCGCGGTGGTGATCGGCGGCCCCGGCGAGACCGGCGACATCGCCCAGATCTGGTCCGACGACGCCGGCGCGATCACCGAGGCGGTGCGCTATCTGGTTGCGCTCGGTCACCGGCGGATCGCCCGGGTCAGTGGCCTGCCCGGCCTGCTGCACACCCAGACCCGCACCCGGGCGTTCAACGACATCTGCGACTCGCTCGGGCTCGAGGCGGTCACCATCCCGTCCGACTACACCGGCGAGGAGGGCAGCCGGGCCACCCGCCGGCTGCTCATCGACACCGCCCGGCCGACCGCGATCATCTACGACAACGACGTGATGGCGGTGGCCGGTCTGGCCGTTGCGCAGGAGATGGGCCTGGCCGTGCCGGGCGATCTGTCCATCGTGGCCTGGGACGACTCACCGCTGTGCAGTCTCGTGCACCCGCCGCTGACCGCCCTGACCCGCGACATCGCGGAATACGGCGCGCACGCCGCCCGCGAGCTGCTCGCCTCCATCGACGGCAAGCAGGTCACCAACGTCGAGGCCGGCACCGCCCACCTGACACCCCGCGGAAGCACCGCCCCACCGCGCTGACGTTCGGTAATCAGGCTCATCGGTCGTCACGCACAGTCAGGCGCGGTGGCTCTCCAGATAGGCCTCGATGCGCTCGGCCGGCGCCGGGCGGCCCAGCGCGAAACCCTGGCCGTAGAGGCAGCCCGCCTTCGCGGCCCGGTGGCACTGCTCCCGCGACTCCAGGCCCTTGGCGACGATCTCCAACCCGAGGCGCCGGCCCAGGCTGACCACCACGTCGATGATCGCGGGACCGCCGGCCGATGCCTCCGACGACGTGTTGACCAGGGAGGCGTCCAGCTTGAGCATGTCGACCGGCAGACGGCGCAGGTGGGACAGCGACGCCTGGCCGGCGCCGAAGTCGTCGAGCGCGGCCCGCACCCCCAGCTTGCGCAGCCCGGACAGCGACGCCACGATCGCCGGCACGTCCTCGGCGATCCAGTCCTCGGCCACCTCGACCACCAGCCGCTCCGGCGCCAGACCATACCGCCGCAGGGCCGCCGCCACCCGGTCCGGGAAACGGGCCGTGAGCAGCTCGCGCGGCGACACGTTGACCGACAGCCAGAAGCCGTTCTCCCCGGTCGACCAGGCGGTCAGGTGCTTGCACGCGGCATCGAGCACCCACTCGTCGATCTCGGCGGTGATGCCCACCGCGCGGGCGATCGGCAGCAGCTCGGCCGGCAGTATCGTGCCGAGATCGGGGTGCCGCCAGCGCAGCAGCGCCTCGACCCCGACCGGCTGGTCGTCGCGCAGGTCGACCACCGGCTGGAAGACCAGGTCGAGCTCGCCGCGCTCGATCGCGCCGAGCAGCTGCTGCTCCAGCTCCATCCGGCGGTTGAGCTTCATCTCGACATCCGGGTCGTACCACTCCACCCGGTCGAGGCCCAGCTGGCGGGCCCGCTTACGGGCCAGGTCGGCGTGCCGCAGCACCTCGTCCGAGTCGCCCCCGCCGGCCAGCTCGGCCAGCCCGATGCTGGTGTGCACCTCGACGATCGCGCCCGGCAGTTGGTGCGGCTCGGCGATCGACCCGGCGATCCGGATGGCCATCGCATAGGCCTGCACCGCGCCGTCCGCGGTCAGGACCGCGAACTCGTCGCCGCCCAGCCGGGCCGCCACATCCTCGTCCCGCAGCAGGGTCTTGATCCGGCGGCCCACCTCGACCAGCACCGTGTCGCCGACCTCCCGGCCGCGGCTGTCGTTGATCTCGGCCAGCCCGTGCAGGTCGATCACCAGCAGGGTGCCCTGCTGGCCGGCCCGGCGCCGGTGGGCCAGCAGGTCACGCATCAGCGCCCGCCGGTTGGCCAGGCCGGTGAGCTGATCCGTGTACGACAACTTGTGCAGCGCGCGCTCCAGATGCCGGCGCTCGCCGACGTCGCGCACGTGCACCACCAGCGCCGCCACCTCGGGCACCGAGCGCTGGTCGGAGATCGTCGACTCGGTGTCGCGCCACAGCTCGGCGCCGTCCCGCAACCGGGCGCTGATCAGCGCGGGCGGCCCGACCGCATGCTCGCCGGCCGCAGGATCGCCGGCCCCGTGCTCGCCGGCCCCGTGCTCGCCGGCCCCGTGCTCGCCGGCCAGCACCGAGTCGATCGTCGCCTGGGCGTCGGCCACGTCGTCGGGGTGGATGAGGTCGCGGAACGCCCGGCCCACCACCTCGTCGTCGGTGAGGCCGAACAGCCGGGACGCGGCCGGCGACTGCCAGCGGATGCGCAGCCGTTCGTCGAGCACCAGGGTCAGGTCGGTCGCGCCGGCCACCAGCGAGCGGAAGTGCGCCTCGGCGGTCTGCAGCTGGCCCGCGTAGCGCCGGATGTCCCGGACCACCAGCAGCTCGCGCATGACCAGCACGGCGACCATGCCGATGCCGAGGATGACGCCGGTGGTGTCGAAGGCGCGCACGGTGATCAGGTGCCAGAGCGCGGCCACCACGCCCACCCCGGCCGGGACGGCCAGCAGCGGGTAGCTCGCGAGATATTGGTCGGGGTTACGCGGCTCGGCCGGGGCCGGCGGCAGGCCACGGCGGCTGCCGCCGTCGGCCATCGCGGTCAGCCCGGCCACGATCGGCAGGCCGATCACCGGCAGCGCGGTGCCGCCCGCGCCGAGCGTGGCCATCGCGACGATCACCCCGAGGGCCAGCAGCGCGATCACCACGCCGACCCCGCAGCGCACCGAGGGCAGCCGATGCGGGCGGCCGCGCAGCACCGCCACCACGGTGATCGAGATGCCGACCGCACCGACCAGGATGGCCGGCAGGATGACCAGGTGCGGGTGGCTGACGACCGGGATCAGGTAGCCCGCGAAGGCCAGGCTCACGCCCAGGCCGGCGCCGTCGAAGGCCCGCCGGATGCGCACCTGCCACTTGTCGGGCCGGCCGGGGAGGAACAGCACGCCCGCGGAGAAGAGGACGACCACCACGGCGTACGCCGATGTGGCCCAGACGCCCATCGACGGCGGGCCCCAGAGCGGGACCATCGCGGTGAGGGCGGTGGCCAGCGAGCCGAGGCCGACGAACCCGGCGCCGCGGCAGGCGACGACCGTGCCGTCGTGGTGGTGGATCTCGTAGGCGGCGCGAATCAGGTGGATGCCGGCCCACAGGCCGGTGCCGCCGATGCCGATGGCCAGCGCGACCGCCGGCGGGGTCCAGCCGAGGACGCCCGCGAGCAGCACGACCACCGCGACCGCGGGGACGCCGAGAAAGGTTGCCCGGTCGGTGGGCCGGGCGTGCACGGGGGGTTGCACAGCCACGTCGACGGATCCTTTGAGCCATTCGGACAGGGGTGAACAGCTGAACAGGGAGTGTTGCCTCGGATCAACGACCGTCCCTCGAACAGGTTACGGCCGGGCCGGTGCCGCTGCACGAACAGATCGTCGCCTGTGGACAACCGTTACCTGCCCCGGCCGCTCAGAGCATGGATGGGACAATGCCCGGGTGAGTAACAAGCCCCTCCTTCGCGTCCGCAAGACCGGCGCACTCCTGGTCGCCGCCGTGATCGCGTTCGTCGGCACGGTTCCGCTCGCCGGCGCCGGGTGGGAGTGGACCCCGGTCCTGCTGCTGCCGACCGCCGCGTTCGTCTGGGCGTGGCGGGCCGGCACCGACGTCTACGCCGACGAGCTGCGGGTCAAGGCTCTGGTCGGCAGCACCCGGGTGCCCTGGCAGCGGATCTCCGAGCTGGCGCCCGACCCGTCCGGGCAGGTCTCGGCGCTGCTCGACAACGGCAACATGATCCGGCTGACCGGCGTGACCAAGGCCAATCTCCCGCGCGTCCTCGCCGCCGGAAAACAGGAGATCACCAACCCGGAGTGATCTCCCGAGGGTTTCCAGGTAGCGCCGCTACCCTGGGGGCGTCAGAACGAGGAGGTCGCGTGATCGTGCGTTCCCGCCGGGCCCGGGCCATGGCCGTGTCGCTCGGTGCCGTGCTGGCGCTCACCACGGCGTGCAGCTTCGGACCGCCCGATCCCGACCAGCAGGGCAGCCCGCCCAACCTGCCGACCCCGTCGCTGTCGTTCCCGAGCCAGAGCGAGGGCGATCAGGAGGTCGCGGTCACCGTGATCGCGAAGGGCCTGGCGATCCCGTGGGGCATGGCGTTCCTGCCCGGCGGCGGCGCCCTGGTCACCGAGCGGGACACCGGCCGGATCCTGCAGGTCGGCCCGACGACCGACGCGAACGGCCCGGCCGTCACCGAGGTGCAGAAGCTGGCCGAGGTGCAGCCGTCCGGCGACGGCGGACTGCTCGGCATCGCCGTCTCCCCGAAATACGACACCGACAAGACCGTCTTCGTGTATTACTCGACCGCGAAGGACAACCGGATCGGCAAGCTGGTGCTCAAGGGCGCGCTGACGCCGATCGTGACCGGCATCCCGCGCTCCCGCGACGACAACGGCGGCGCGCTGGCCTTCGGTCCGGACGGCTACCTCTACGCCGGCACCGGCGACGCCACCAACGGCACGCTCGCGCAAAATCCGAAGAGCCTGGGCGGCAAGATCCTGCGGATGACCACGGCCGGCAAGGCCGTCCCGGACAATCCGGTGAAGGACTCCCTGGTCTGGGCCTCCGGGTTCCGCAACGTGCAGGGCATGATGTGGAACAGCGCCAAGCGGATGTACGCGTCGGACAACGGCCAACCGAAGTTCGGCGAGCTCAACGTGATCGAAAAGGGCAAGAACTACGGCTGGGCCAAGGTCGACGGGGCCGGCACCGACCCGAAGTTCACCAACCCGCTGCAGACCTGGCCGATCCCCGACTCGTACTGCGCGGGCGTGGCGCCGGTCGAGCAGTCGGTGGCCACCGCCTGCCTGCTCGGCCGCCGGCTCTGGCTGCTCAACGTCACCGCCAACGGCACCGTCCTGGGCACCCCGCAGTCCCTGCTGGCCGGCGAGTACGGCCGGCTGCGCGCGCTGGTCCTGGCTCCGGACGGCTCGCTGTGGGCGAGCACGTCGAACAAGGAGGACGGGGGCGAGCCGGGGCCGGACGACGACCGCATCATCCGGCTGGTCTTCTCGGCCGGCGGCGCCGGCCGCAGCTGAGACGTCGGAGCCGTTTGATGAATGCCGGGATGGGGCAGGTGATCCACCGATGACCGATCACCAGTGGACGCGCCGTCTCCACGACGGCTGGTCCACCGTCCGTCGGCGCACGAGCACCGCCGCCGCGGCCACCGGTCGCTTCTACCGCCATCGCTGGACCACCCGGGTGCGCATCGCGTCCTCGGTCGGCCTGGTCAGCATCGGCGGCGTGATCATCGGGACGATGCTGTTCGGGCACGCCGACCTCGCCGTCGGGCCGTTCCGGGCCGAGATGTCGATCAGCCCCTCGATCTTCGGCGGCACCGAGGTGGACATCCCACCGCTCGGCTCGCTGCATCTGGACAGCCACGACGGCCCGATCCACCTCAAGGTCAACCTGGCCTCGCTCGACCAGAACCGCACCGAAGCCCTGATCGACGACCCGGCCGCGATCAGCTCGGCCGGCGAAAATGCGGTCGACGACGTCCGCAGCGGCGTCCTGCGGCTCGGCCTGCGCTCGCTGGGCATCGCCGTGCTCAGCGCGATGATCCTGTCCGCGCTGATCTTCCGGAACGTCCGCCGCGTCGCCGGCGCCATGCTGACCGCGCTCGGCGTCACCCTCGGCAGCCTCGGCCTGGCGGCCGGCACCCTGCGGCCCGACTCGATCGCCGAGCCCCGATACGAAGGCCTGCTGGTCAACGCGCCGGCCGTGGTCGGTGACGCCCGCCGGATCGCCGACAACTACGGACGGTACGCGGACCAGCTGCAACAGATCGTCAGCAACGTGAGCCGCCTCTACACCACGGTGTCGACGCTGCCGGTCTACGAGCCGGCCGGCAACACCACCCGCATCCTGCACGTCAGCGATCTGCACCTCAACCCGTCGTCGTGGGGCCTGATCCGCACCGTGGTGCAGACCTTCGAAATCGACGCGGTGGTCGACACCGGCGACATGGTCGACTGGGGCAGCAGCGCCGAGACCGGATACGTCAGTTCGATCCCGTCGGTCGGGGTGCCCTACATCTACGTGCGCGGCAACCACGACTCGACCGCCATCCAGGACGCGGTCGCCCGGCAGAAGAACGCCATCGTCCTGGACAACAAGGTCATCACCGTCGAAGGGCTGACCATCGCCGGGATCGGCGACCCCGAGTTCACCCCGGACAAGAGCGAGACCCCGGCCGCGCAAGACGGCGAGAATCCGAGCACCAGCCCGCTGCTGATGGCCGGCGATCAGCTGGCCGGCACGATCGAGCAGCACGGCAAGCCGGTGGACATCGCGATGGTGCACGACCCGGCGATGGCGCAGCCGCTGTCCGGGGTGGTGCCGCTGGTGCTGGCCGGGCACCTGCACAAGCGCGAGGTGAGCCTGCTGCCCGAGCCGACCCCGGAGCCGGAGACGTCGGCCTCACCGACCCCGTCGCCGTCGGTGCCGGTCGGGCAGTCCGCGGTCCAGGCACCGATCCAGACCCGGCTCATGGTGGAGGGTTCGACCGGCGGTGCCGGGCTGCGCGGGCTGCAGAAGGAGGATCCGACGCCGCTGAGCCTGTCGGTCCTCTACTTCGACGAGAATCATCAGCTCAAGGCGTACGACGACATCCAGCTGGGCGGCACCGGCCAATCCAACGTGGAGATGCAGCGAAACGTGGTCGGCGCCAAGCCGGAGGTCATCGAAACCCCGTCAACGCCGGCCGCAGCCGAGCCCAGCCGCTAGCCGTCGCCCCCTGCGTCAGGAAAGGCGCGCCAAGATCAGGTCGCGGACGGCCTTGGCATCCGCCTGGCCTCGCGTGGTCTTCATGACCGCGCCGACCAGCGCACCCGCCGCCGCCACCTTGCCCTCGCGGATCTTCGCGGCGATCTCGGGGTTGGCCGCGATGGCCTCGTCGACGGCCGCGGTCAGCGCACCCTCGTCGTTGACCACCTCGAGGCCGCGCGCCGCCATGACCGTCGCCGGGTCACCCTCGCCGGCCACCACGCCCTCGAGCACCTGCCGGGCCAGCTTGTCGTTGATCTTGCCGGCGTCGACCAGTTTCTGCAGCTGGGCGACCTGCGCCGGGGTCGCGCCGATGGCCGAGAGCTCGGTGCCGGTCTCGTTGGCGCGGCGGGCCAGCTCGCCCATCCACCACTTACGCGCACCGGCCGCCGAGGCACCGGCCGCGATGGTCTCCTCGATCAGCTCGACGGCGCCCGCGTTGGCCACGGACTGCATGTCGGTCTCGCTGATCCCCCACTCCTCACGCAGCCGGGCCCGCTTGCTGCTCGGCCGCTCCGGCAGGGACGCCTTGAGCTCGGCCACCCACGCCGGGTCGGGCGCGATCGGCACCAGGTCGGGCTCGGGGAAGTAGCGGTAGTCGGTCGCCTCCTCCTTCGAGCGGCCGGCGCTGGTGTCGCCGCGGTCCTCGTGGAAGTGCCGGGTCTCCTGGATGATGCGGGTGCCCACGTCGAGCAGGCCGGCCTGCCGGATGATCTCGGAACGGACCGCGCGCTCGACCGAGCGCAGCGAGTTCACGTTCTTCGTCTCGGTGCGGGTGCCCCACTCCTCGCCCGCCTTGTTGAGCGAGGTGTTGACGTCGCAGCGCAGCGAGCCCTGCTCCATCCGCACGTCGGAGACGCCGAGCGAGCGGATGATGTCGCGCAGCTCGGTCACGTAGGCCTTGGCCACCTCGGGGGCGAGCTCGCCCAGCCCGGGCACCGGCTTGGTGACGATCTCGACGAGCGGGATGCCGGCCCGGTTGTAGTCGACGAGCGACTCGGTCGCGCCCTGGATCCGGCCGGTGGCGCCGCCGACGTGCAGCGACTTGCCGGTGTCCTCCTCGAGGTGGACCCGCTCGATGCCGATCCGGTAGGGCTTGCCGTCGACCTGCACGTCCACGTAGCCCTCGACGCACAGCGGCTCGTCGTACTGCGAGGTCTGGAAGTTTTTCGGCATGTCCGGGTAGAAGTAGTTCTTCCGGGCCATCCGGCACCAGGCGGCGATGTCGCAGTTGAGCGCGAGACCGATGCGGATGGTGGCCTCGATGCCGGCCCGGTTGGCCACCGGCAGCGCGCCGGGCAGGCCCAGGCAGACCGGACAGACCTGGGTGTTGGGCTCCGCGCCGAACTCGGTGCGGCAGCCGCAGAACATCTTGGTCTGTGTGCCCAGCTCGACGTGCGTCTCCAAGCCGATGACCGGCTCGTAGCGCGCGATGGCGTCCTCATACGTCGGCAGGGCGATCGTGGTCATGCGGTGAGCTCCCAGACTGGTCCGGTGACTTTCTGGGCTCAAGCCTAGTGGCCCCCACCGACAGAATTTTCGCCGACCTCGGGCTGCCCCCACAGCGAGTGATCATTTGGGTAGCGTCCGGCCCATGCACCGCACCCCGCTCCTGGCCGCAGCCCTGGCCGCGGCCGTCCTGGTCGCCGGCTGCAGCGACAAGCCGGCCGCGACCAGCACCCCGGCGCCGTCCGCAGCGTCGGCGGCCGAGAAGCCGAAGATCGACTACGCCGCCTGGACGAAGGGCACCTCCACCCCGGTGAAGGACCCGCTCTATCCGGCACACGGCAACGCCGCCCTCGACGTGCTGCACTACGACCTCAAGCTCTCCTGGGCCCCGAGCACGAAGATCCTCACCGGCGAGGCCACGCTGCAGATCCGCCCGGCCGCCGACGCCGCCTCGATCGATCTCGACTTCAAGCCGTTCACGCTGGACAAGGTCGCGGTCGACGGCACCGCCGTGCCGGACGCCAAGGTGACCGCCGAGCGTCTCGTTGTGCCGGTCCCGGTGACTAAGGACAATCCGGTCACGCTCACCGTCGGCTACCACGGCAAGCCGGCCACCACGCCGATGCCGTCGCACCGCAGCGACGCCGAGCCGCTCGGCCTGACCATCACCAAGGAGGGCGGCCTCTACACGATGCAGGAGCCGTTCGGCGCCTTCACGTGGTACCCGGCGAACGATCAGCCCTCCGACAAGGCGCTCTACGACATCGCGGTGACCGTCCCGGCCGGCTGGTCGGCGATCGCCGCCGGCACGCCCGCCACCCAGCAGGGCACCACGTTCAGCTACCACAGCGCCGACCCGATGGCGTCCTACCTGCAGACCCTGGCCGTCGGAAAATACAAGAAGGCGACCGCGACGGGCCCGCGCGGCATCCCGCTGACGTATTGGTACCGCGACAAGACCGACGCCAGGATGCTGCCCTCGCTGAAGAAGTCGCCGAAGTTCCTGACCTTCCTGGAGAAGCGATTCGGACCGTTCCCGTTCCCCTCCGGCGGCATCGTGCTGGTCGACTCGCCCTCCGGCATGGAGACCCAGCAGATGATCACGATGGGCCGGGAGGTCACCAAGTTCGACGCCGCGGCCTTCGAGGAAGACCTGCTCCACGAGTACGCCCACCAGTGGTTCGGCGACGCGGTGACGCCGACCGACTGGAACGATCTGTGGCTCAACGAGGGCTGGGCAACCTACGCGCAGTTCCTCTGGGACCAGGAGCTCTACCACCTCAGCGACCAGGCCCTCGAGGACTACCTACGTAGGTACGACGCGAAATACCGCAAGACGCTCGGCCCGCCGGCCCATCCCAAGGCGGCCAACTTCGCCGAGAGCAACGTCTACATGTGCCCGGCCGCGATGCTCAAGGAGCTCAACGACGCGCTCGGTGACGCCAAGTTCTTCGCCCTGGCCAAGGCCTGGGTGCAGACGCAGAAGGGCAGCCAGCAGACCCGGGCGTCGTTCACCGCGTTCGTCAACAAGCAGACCGGCAAAGACTTCACCAAGCTGATCAACACCTGGCTGGACAGCAAGACGACGCCGAAGCCATAACGGCCCCGGCGTCGTCCTGTTTCAATACGTCAGAGGGCAGGCGGCGAGAAAGTCCCGACCGCGGACTCGAGCGCCGCCCCCACCCGGTACATCCGGTCGTCGGCCATGGTCGGCGCCATGATCTGGAAGCCGACCGGCAGCCCCTCGGACAGCCCGCACGGCACCGAGATCGCCGGCCCGCCGTAGAGGTTGGTCGGGATGGTGAACAGGTCGGCCAGATACATCTGGTAGGGGTCGGAGGTGCGCGACCCGAACGGGAAGGCCACGAACGGCGTGGTCGGCGAGACCAGCACGTCGACCTGCTCGAACGACTTCTGGAAGTCCCGCGTGATCAGCGTGCGGACCTTCTGTGCCTGCCCGTAGTAGGCGTCGTAGTAGCCGCTGGACAGCGCGTACGTCCCGAGGATGATGCGCCGCTTGACCTCCGGCCCGAAGCCGGCGTCGCGGGTGAGCGACATGACCTCCTCGAGCGACCGGTTGCCGTCGTCGCCGACCCGCTGCCCGTAGCGGACACCGTCGAAGCGCGCGAGGTTGGACGAGCACTCGGACGGCGCGATCAGGTAGTAGGCCGGCAGCGCGTACTCGAAGTTCGGGCACGACACCTCGACGACCTCGGCACCGAGCTTGACCAGCGCCTCGAGCGACTCCCGGAAGGCCGCGGTGACGCCCGCCTCGGAGCCGTCCCCGGCGAACTCCTTGACCAGGCCCAGCTTGACCCCGGTCAGGTCGCCGGAGGCGCCGAGCCGGGCCGCGGCCACCACGTCCGGCACCGGCTGCGGGATGGACGTCGAGTCCCGCGGATCGTGCCCGGCGATCACCGAGTGCAGCAGGGCCGCGTCCTCGACGGTGCGCGCGCACGGACCCGGCGTGTCCAGCGACGACGAGAAGGCGATCAGGCCGTAACGCGAGGTGCCGCCGTAGGTCGGCTTGGCCCCCACGGTGCCGGTGACGGCGCCCGGCTGCCGGATCGACCCACCGGTGTCGGTGCCGATCGCCAGCGGAGCCTCGTAGGCGGCGAGCGCGGCGGCCGAGCCACCGCCCGATCCGCCCGGGATGCGCCCGAGATCCCACGGATTGTTGGTTGGCCCATAGGCCGAGTATTCGGTCGACGACCCCATGGCGAACTCGTCCATGTTGGTCTTGCCGAGCATCACGGTGCCGGCCGCCTGCAGCCGGTCCACGATCGTCGCGTTGTAGGGCGGACGCCATCCCTCAAGGATCTTGGAGGCGGCGGTGGTGGGCACGCCCTTGGTCGCGATCACGTCCTTGACCGCAACCGGCACGCCGGCCAGCGGCCCGGTGACCTCGCCCTTGTCGACACGCGCCGCGGCGGCCAGCGCCCCCTCGGCGTCGACGTGCAGGAACGCATGCACGCGCTCATCGACGGCAGAGATCCGATCGAGGTGAGCCTGAGCCACCTCAACCGCCGAAACTTCCTTGCTCTTGATGCGCCCGGCCAGCTCGACCGCCGACATCCTGGTCAGATCGGACATGCTCAGGCCTCCTCGTCCAGGATCCGCGGCACCCGGAAGCGCCCCTCGAACGCGTCGGGAGCGCCGGACAGCGCCTCCTCCTGCGTGAGCGACGGCACCGGAACGTCATCGCGGTACACGTTGGTCAGCGGCACCGAGTGCGAGGTGGGCGGAATGTCATCCGCAGCCACCTCGCCGACCCGCGCGACCGACTGCAGGATCACGTCGAGCTGCCCCGCAAACTGATCCAGTTCCTGCTCGGTCACGGCGAGCCGCGACAGGCGCGCGAGATGCGCAACCTCTTCGCGGGAGATGGCGGCCATCATGCCCCTGCTTTCTGGAGTCCGAAGCTGACCGAGCGAGTCTATTTCGCCCGCCGCCGCACCCTCCCGCCGGGACAGCGACATCACCCCCAGGCACCCCCCAACTTCAAGATCAACACCAGAATGCCGGACCCCAGCGCCATGCACCGACCGCCACTCCCGCCCGTGGGGCTCGGCGGATCACGGGGTCGGGCTGGGCAAGGCCAACGGGGGCGGGCCGGGGCGGATGGGGCGATAGCGAGCCAGCCAGTTGGCCAGGTCGGCCGGGGGCATCGGGCGGGCGTGGAACCAACCCTGGGCGGCGTGGCAGCCGGCCGCGGCCAACAGGCGCCAGGTGCGTTCGTCCTCCACGCCCTCGGCCACCGCTCGCAGGCCCAGGGCCTCGGCCAGGTCGATCACCGAGCGGACGATCGCCGCGTCGCCGCGGTCGGTTGCCATGCCCAGGACGAACGAGCGGTCGATCTTGACCTCGGCCAGCGGCAGGCGACGCAGGTGCTGCAGGGATGAGTAGCCGGTGCCGAAGTCGTCCAGGGAGATGGCGATGCCCATCCGGTCCAGGCGGGTGATCGTGTTGAGCACCCGGTGCGGGTCGGCCATCAGGGCGCTCTCGGTGATTTCCAGCTGGAGCAGGTCGGCGGGGACGTCGTACTTGTTCAGCAGCTCGTCGACCCGGTCGGCGATGCCGCCGGCGTGCAGGTCGCGGGCGCTCACGTTGACCGCCGCCCGCAGCGGGGTGCCGGCCTCGCGCCAGGTGGCCAGCTGGGCCACCACGTTCTGCAGCACCCGCCCGGTCAGCAGGCGCATCACCGGGGTGGGCTCGGCCACCCGGATCAGCTCCTCCGGGCCGACCAGGCCGCGCTCGGGATGGTGCCAGCGCAGCAGTGCCTCCACGCCGACCACCTCGCCGGTCGCGATGGCGATCTGGGGCTGGTAGAAGATCATGATCCCGTCGTCGGGCGAGTCCTCGCGCAGCGCCCGGCGCAGGTCGGCCAGCAGGGCCAGCCGGTCCGGGGAGTGATGGGCGGCATCCGGGCCGTAGACGGCGACCTGGTCGCCGCGCTGCTTGGCGTCGTACATCGCCACTTCGGCCTCACGCAGCAGGGTGGCGCAGTCGTCGTCGGGGGCGTTCTGCAGCGCGATGCCGATCGAGGCGGTCACGTCGATCGGCAGCCCGTCCAGCGCGAACGGCCGGTTCAGCGCCTCGGCCAGGTGATAGGCGATCCGCCGGGCCTCGGGCGCTCCGTCCACCCGGTTGGCGAGGACCGCGAACTCGTCGCCGCCCAGCCGCACCACCAGGTCGTGGGCGGGCACCACGTCGGACAGCCGTCGCCCCACCTCGACGAGCAGCCGGTCCCCGACCCGATGCCCGAGAGCGTCGTTGACGGCCCGGAACCGATCGAGATCGAGCAGCAGCAGCGCCCGCTCCCGCCCGCCTTCACCGACCGACGACTGCAACGCCCGCCGGTTGGGCAGCCCGGTCAGCGCATCCACCCGGGCGGCCCGCTCCGACTCCCCCGCCGAGCGCACCATCCGGTGCACCGCGTGCAGGGCGAGCAGAACCAGCGGCACGAACGCCAGCCCGACCTGCGCGGTGGCCAGCACAACCGGCCCGAGCAGCAGCAGCGCACCGGTGGCCAGCACTTCGACGCCCTGCTTGCGGGCCTGCCGGCGCCGCCGGTGCGACCCGGCCCGCGCGACGAGGGCCGCCAGCCCGTAGCGGGCCAGAATCCAGGCCGCGGCCGCGGCCACGGTGAGCAATGCGTCGTCCCAGTCGGGACGCGGCCCGATCCGCAGCGACACGACGGCCGCGACCACCGCCGCCGCGCCGATCGCCACCGAGTGCTGCACGGCGAGGTGCAGCGTGCGCCGGGCCGGCTGCCGCATCCGAACCCCCGCGACGGTGACGGCGGCCAGCTGCACCGCCAGCGCCGGGACGATTCCCCAGGCCAGCGCGATGGCAAAGGTGAAGCAGATCGAGGGAAGGATGACCGAGCTGGACCGCCGATCAGCCAGCACATAGGGCCGCGCGTCGACGACGACGGCCAGCGCGGCCATGAGCCAGAAGGCCCCCGGCAGCGCCGCGAAGGTCCCCGGCGCACAGCCCCAGAGCACCAGATCGACCACCACCGTAAGCACCACGGTGACCAGAAGCGCCCGCCGCCGCCCGACGGACGTGGGCCCGCTCTCGGCGCGCCCGCCCGCAACGCGACCGCGACCGCGTGCGTCGTCCATGCGACCTCCACATTGGCGGGATCAACCGATGGTTTTCACCCTAGATCCGCTTTGACCGCTGACCGCGAAACGGCTAGGGCGTTATCAAATCGGCATAAGACTCCAAACGCTCATTCTCCAAAAATTACCTCTCCCGAGTGACCCAAAATTCCCCACAATTCCGCCCACAATCCCGGCCGCGCTGGCGCACAAAAGCCGAAACGACCCCCGATCGCCGCCGAAATCCCCACCAATCCAGAAAGCGGAAATCCGGCAGCAGCCCTCCGCCCAACCGCGCGGAATATCAAGCACGGAAGAGCCACACAAGGCCCCCCGAAGAGTCACCGCGGAAAGCAGCCAAAAGTCCACGCGGGGATCCGGTGCGAAAGAGCTGGGTGCCCGCGCGAAACCGAACCAGCCAGAAGTCCCGCGCGGAGAATCCGGCGCCAAAGAGCGGGCACCCCGGATCGAAGGCCGGGCGCCAGTGGTCATGCCGGCGGCCGAAGCGGCGAGCCGGCGGACCAGCCGCCTCGGCCTTGGCGGTGGGCGTCAGCTCTCGGGGGTCGGCTCCGGTGCCAGCTCCGCCACCGCGCGGGCGGCCTCCGGGCCGTCGGACAGCAGGACGGCGAAACCCTGCTCGTCGAGGACCGGGACCTTCAGTTGCAGGGCCTTGTCGTATTTGCTGCCGGGGTTCTCGCCGACCACCACGAAGGCGGTCTTCTTCGAGACCGAGCCGCTCACCTTGCCGCCGCGGGAGGTCACCGCCTCGGTGGCCTGGTCGCGGGAGTGGGTGGACAGGGTGCCGGTGACCACGAGCGTCATGCCCTCCAGCGGGCGCGGGCCGGTGTCGACGCGCTCGTCGGCCATCCGCACGCCGGCCTCGTGCCACTTGCGCACGATGTCGCGATGCCAGTCGACGGTGAACCACTCGCGCAGGCTCTCGGCGATCGTCGGACCGACGCCCTCGACCGAGGAGAGCGGGTCGGGCTCGGCCTTCGGCTTACGCTTCGCAGCCGCCGGCTTGGCCGAGGCTTCGCCGGCCGAAACCCCTTCGCCACCAGGCTCGCCGGCCGGAACATCCGGAGAGCCGGCCACGCCGACCACCGCGGCCCCGGACGAAGGCTCTTCGAGTGACGCGTCCTCGGGCGGGAGTCCGGCGACGGCACCCTTCCCGGCGGGCGCCTCCTCAGAAATCGGCCCGTCCGCAGGGGTGAGCCCTTCTGCTGAGGTCTCGGTGGCGGGAGGCTGCGCTGCCGGCGGGGCGGTCTGGACGATCTGCTCGATGGCTTCCATCGCGCTGAACTCTCGCGCCAGCGCCTGGGCCGCGGTGGGGCCGACGTGGCGAATGGACAGTGCGACCAGGACTCGCCACAGCGGCTGTTCCTTGGCCTTCTCCAGGTTTTCCAGCAGACGCACCGCGTTGCTGCCCAGGCTGCCGTCCTGGTTGACGAAGAACGGTGACTGGCGCAGCTGCTCCTCGGTCAGGGCGAACAGGTCGCCCTCGTCGGTGATCACCTTGGATTCGAGGAGGGCCTGGCCGGCCTTGTAGCCGAGGCCCTCGATGTCGAGCGCCTCCCGGCTGGACAGGTGGAACACGCGCTCGCGCAGCTGGGACGGGCAGGAGCGGGTGTTGGGGCAGCGGATGTCGATGTCGCTCTCCTTGGCCGGCGCCAGCCTGGTGCCGCAGGAGGGACAGTGCGTGGGCATCACGAACGCACGGGCGTCGTCGGGGCGCAGGTCGATCACCGGGCCGAGCACCTCGGGGATCACGTCGCCGGCCTTGCGCAGCACGATCGTGTCGCCGATCAGGACGCCCTTGCGCTCGACCTCGCGGGCGTTGTGCAGGGTGGCCTGGGCGACCGTGGAACCGGCCACCTTCACCGGCTCGAGAATCGCGAACGGGGTGACCCGGCCGGTGCGCCCGACATTGACCGCGATGTCGAGCAGCTTGGTGGTGACTTCCTCGGGCGGGTATTTGTAGGCGATGGCCCAGCGTGGCGCCCTCGACGTGGAGCCGAGCCGGCCCTGGATCGACACCGCGTCGATCTTGATGACCACGCCGTCGATCTCGTGCTCGACGGCGTGGCGGTGCTCGCCGTAGTAGGCGATGTAGTCGCGGACGCCGGCCAGGTCGTCGACCAGCTTCCACCGCTCGCTCGTCGGCAGGCCCCACGCCTTCAAGGCCTCGTAGGCGTGCGACTGGGACGTCGGGGTGAAGCCGACCCGCGCGCCGATGCCGTGCACCACCATGCGCAGGCCGCGCGACGCCGTGACCCGCGGGTCTTTCTGCCGGAGGCTGCCGGCCGCGGCGTTGCGCGGATTGGCGAACGGCGCCTTGCCCTGCTCGACCAGCGACGCGTTGAGGTCGGCGAACGCGGACACCGGGAAGTAGATCTCGCCGCGCACCTCGAGCAGGTCGGGCGGGTTGTCGCCGGCCAGCCGCTCGGGGATCTCGCGGATGGTGCGCACGTTGGACGTGACGTCCTCACCGGTGCGCCCGTCGCCGCGGGTCGCACCGCGGACCAGCTTGCCCTTTTCGTAGGTCAGGTTGATCGCCAGGCCGTCGACCTTGAGCTCGCAGATGAACGGCGTGGGGCCGCCCGCGTCGCGGATCGTGCGCTCGGTCCAGGCGGCCAGTTCGTCGTCGTCGAAGACGTTGTCGAGCGAGAGCATGCGCTCGGCGTGCTCGACCGGGGTGAACAGCGTGGAGAACGTGCCGCCGACATTCTGGGTGGGTGAGTCGGGGGTGCGCAGCGCCGGGAACTCCTCCTCCAGCGCGGAGAGCTCCCGCAGCATCCGGTCGAAGTCGGCGTCGGAGATGGTCGGCGAGTCGAGAACGTAATAGCGGTATTGGTGGCCGCGCAGCTCCTCGGCCAGCTCGGCGTGCCGAGTGCTGGCCGAGGGCGTCGGGTCCTTGCCGGCGGCCGCCTCCTGCTCGGGGGTCGGCCGGCCGGCGGCCATCTCCTCGACGTCATCCTGCTTCTCGGCCACCGCAACCTCCTGCTTGAGCTAGGAGGAACGGTAGTCGCCACCTACGACATTTTCAGGGGTGCAGCGTCACACCTCGGCGAGCCGCCGACCGGCTTCCCGGCACGCCGTCAGCGCGGCCCGAACGTACGCCGGGGAGGCTCCCGCCAGACCGCACGCCGGCGTGACCACGACCTGTTCGCCCAGGCGGGACGCCGGGAACCCCAGCCGGGACCACAGCTTGCGCACCCGCTCGGCCACCCGCTTCCCGTCCGGCGCCGGCCCGGCGGTGGCCGCCGCGCCGACGAAGAGGCCGACCCCGGCCTCGATCGCCTCACCGAGCGGATCAAGATCTTTGACAAGCGAGAGGTCGATCGCGACGGCGGCGGCGCCGGCATCCCGAAAGACCTGCAGGGGTACGTCCGGAGCACAGCAGTGCGCCACCACGGGTACGCCCACGCGCTCGACGATCGTCCGCAGCACGGTGGCCGCCCCGGGCCCGTCGACCGCCCGGTAGGAGCCCAGCCCGCTCTCGGTCGGCACCCGCCCGGCCAGCACGGTCGGCAGCGACGGCTCGTCGAGCTGCAACAGCACGGTCGCCCGCGGCAGCCGCTTACGCACGTCCTCGACGTGCCGGCGCAGCCCCTCGGCCAGCGAGTCGGTGAGGTCGCGCACCGCCCCGGGATCACGCAGCAGCCGCCCGCCGATCAGCAGGTCGATGCTCGCCGCCAGGGTCCACGGCCCGGCCGCCTGCACCTTGAACGTGCCGGCGAACTCGCTGCCCTGCTCGGTCATCTGGTCGAGGTCGCGTTCGAGCAGGTCGGCGGTGCGCCGCGCATCCTGCCCCGGCCGGGGCGCCATCTGCCAGCGCCCGGCGTAGAGCTGCACCGGCAGCTCCACCAGGAACCCGGCGCCACGGCCGATCATGTCGGCGCCCGGCCCGCGGTCCGGCAACTCGGGAAGGTGCGGCAGGTCGGGCAGCTCGCCGAAGATCAAGCGCTGGGCCTCGACGATGTCGGTGCCGGGCAGCGACCCGATCCCGGTGGCCGCGCCGGTCGGCCACGGGAAGTCAGGCACGTGCAGCACCGCCGGAGGTTTGCAGGTCGGCCGACGCGACGCCGGCCGTGATGGTCGCCGAGCCGAGCACGATGTCGCCGGCCGGGTCGCGCCGGTAGGCCACGATCGCCTGGCCGGCCGCCACCCCCCGGGCCGTCTCGTGCAGCCGGGCGGTCAGTGCGTCGTCGGCCACCGTCACCGAGGCCGGGACGACCTCGCCGTGCGCGCGCAGCTGCACCTCGCACTCGACCGGCGTGGCCGAGTCGTGCCAGATCACCCGGCTCGCGGTGACCGTGTCGACGGAGAGCTCCTCGCGGGCGCCGACGGTGACCGTGTTGGTCTTCGGCGTGATCGACAGGACGTAGCGGGGGCGGCCGTCGGGCGCTGGCACCCGCAGGTCGAGACCCTTGCGCTGGCCGATCGTGTACGCGTACGCGCCGTTGTGGGTGCCGAGCTTCTCGCCCGTACGCGAATCGACGATGTCACCCGGCGCCGAGCCCAGCTTGCGCTCCAAAAAGCCCTTGGTGTCGCCATCGGCGATAAAACAGATGTCGTGCGAATCGGGCTTGTCGGCCACGGCGAGCCCGCGCGCGGCGGCTTCCTCCCGGACCTGGGCCTTGGTCGAGTCGCCCAGCGGGAAGACCGCCCGGTCGAGCTGGGCCCGGGTGAGCACGGCGAGCACGTAGGACTGGTCCTTCGGCAGGTCGACGCTGCGGCGCAGCAGGCCGTCGGCGCCGAGCCGGGCGTGGTGGCCGGTGACGACCGCGTCGAAGCCGAGCGCGACCGCCCGATCCAGCACCGCGGCGAACTTGATCTTCTCGTTGCAGCGCAGGCAGGGGTTGGGGGTGCGGCCGGCCGCATACTCCGCGACGAAGTCGTCCACCACGTTCTCGTGGAACTGGTCGGCCATGTCCCAGACGTAGAAGGGGATGCCGATCACGTCGGCGGCGCGACGGGCGTCCCGGGAGTCTTCCAGCGTGCAGCAACCCCGCGCGCCCGTCCGATAGGTCTGGGGGTTACGCGCCAGCGCAAGGTGCACCCCGGTGACGTCGTGGCCGGCGTCGTGGGCGCGCGCGGCGGCAACGGCGGAATCGACACCGCCGGACATGGCCGCAAGAACTCGCATGCCGCAAGACTACTAGCGAGGTGTCTTCCACGCGGTGGCGCGGCGGGCCCGCTCGACGGCGCCGGGCAGCGCGGCCAGGAGCGCGTCCACATCCTCGACCGTGCTGGTGTGGCCGAGGGTGAAGCGGAGCGAGGAACGCGCCCGGTCGTCGTCGGCGCCCATCGCGATCAGCACGTGGCTCGGCTGGGCCACGCCCGCCGAGCAGGCCGAGCCGGTGGAGCAGGAGATGCCCTGGGCGTCGAGGAGCAGCAGCAGCGCGTCGCCCTCGCAGCCGGGGAAGCTGAAGTGGGCGTTTCCCGGCAGCCGGTCGGCCGGGTCGCCGTTGAGGATCGCGTCGGGAACGACCGCCCGGACCCGGTTGACCAGCTCGTCGCGCAGGGCGCCGACCCTGGTCGCGGACTCCTGCTGAGACTTGACCGCGCTCTCCACGGCGACCGCGAAGGCCGCGACGCCGGCCGTGTCGAGCGTGCCGGAGCGGACGTCGCGCTCCTGGCCGCCGCCGTGCAGCAGCGGGGTGCAGGCGACGTCCCGGCCCAGGAGCAGGGCGCCGACGCCGACCGGGCCGCCCAGCTTGTGGCCGGTCACGGTGAGCGCGGCGGCGCCGCTGGCGGCGAAGTCGACCGGGATCTGGCCGACCGCCTGGACGGCGTCGGTGTGGAACGGGATGCCGGCCTCGGCGGCCAGCCGGGCCAGCTCGGCGATGGGCTGGACGGTGCCGATCTCGTTGTTCGCCCACTGGACGCTGATCACGGCGATCTCGTCCTTGTAGCGATCGATCAGCTCGGCCAGCTCGGCCGGGTCGACCCGGCCGTGGTCGTCGACCGGCAGCAGGCTCACCGCGGCGCCCTCGTGGGTGTTGAGCCAGTCGACGGCGTCCAGCACGGCGTGGTGCTCCACCGCCGAGGCGATCACCCGGGTGCGGTTGAGCGACGTCGCCCGCTGCGACCAGAAGATGCCCTTGGTCGCCAGATTGTCGCTTTCGGTGCCGCCGCTGGTGAAGACCACCTCGGAGGGGCGGGCGGCGAGGGCGGCGGCGATGCGCTCGCGCGACTCCTCGACCAGCCGGCGGGCGCACCGGCCGGCGGCGTGCAGCGAAGACGGGTTACCGACCGAGCGGGAGGCGGAGACGTAAGCCTCCAGCGCTTCCTCGAGCATCGGGGTGGTCGCCGCGTGATCCAGATAAGCCATCAGTCGCCAAGCTTATGCCTTGAAACGAACAAGGCCCTTCTGCGTACGAGTGGTCTTCGCGACCCGCGGCCGCCAGGTGACCGGCGGCCGTGGGTCGCATCGACTACTTGCGCTTGCGAACCTCGTCCGCGGCCTGGGGTACGACCTTGAACAGGTCGCCCACCACGCCGTAGTCGGCCAGCTCGAAGATCGGGGCCTCGGGGTCCTTGTTGACCGCCACGATCGTCTTCGAGGTCTGCATGCCGGCCCGGTGCTGGATCGCGCCGGAGATGCCGAGCGCGACGTACAGCTGCGGGGACACCGTCTTGCCGGTCTGCCCCACCTGGAACTGGTGCGGGTAGAAGCCGGAGTCGACCGCTGCCCGGGAGGCACCGACCGCGCCGCCGAGCAGGTCGGCGAACTCCTCGACCAGCTTGAAGTTGTCGGCGCTGGCCACACCGCGGCCGCCGGAGACGACGATCGACGCCTCGGTCAGCTCGGGGCGGGAGCCCTTCTTCTCGGCCACCCGCTCGACCACCTTGGTGAGCTTGTCGGTGTCGGAGACCGCCACCGTCAGCTGCTCGACCGTGCCGGCCGCCGGAGCGGCCACCGGGGTGGTGGAGTTGGGGCGGATGGTGACGATCGGCAGGCCCTTGGTGACCTTGGACTTGACCACCGCGGAACCGGCGAAGATCCCCTGGGTGGCGGTGCCGTCCGCATCGAGGGCCACCGCGTCGGTCAGCAGGCCGTTGTCCAGCTTGACCGCCAGCCGGCCGGCGATCTCCTTGCCCTCCTGGGTCGAGGCCAGCAGGACGGCGGCCGGCTGGACCGACTTGACCAGTTCGGCGACGACGGTGGCCTTCGGGGCCACCAGGTAGCCGTCGACCTCGTCGCCCTCACCGGCGTAGATCTTCTCCGCGCCGTACTCGGCCAGCTTCTCCGCGAAGGCGGCAGCGGCGCCCGCACCGCCGAGCACGACCGCGCTGGGCGTACCCAGAGCGCGCGCGATGGTCAGCATCTCGAGCGTGACCTTCTTGACCCCGGCCGATGCGGAGGCCTCTACGACAACCAGAACTTCTGCCATGACAGCCTCCCTCTCAGACGAACTTCTCGGTGGCGAGGTACGCGACGAGCTGTGCGCCGCCGTCGCCCTCGTCGGTGACCTTGGTGCCGGCGGAGCGCGGCGGACGCTGCGCGAAGTCCACCACCGTGCTGGTCGCGCCGGCCGTGCCCACCTCGTCCGCGGCGATCCCGAGGTCGGCCAGGGACAGGGTCTGCACCGGCTTCTTCTTGGCCGCCATGATGCCCTTGAAGGACGGGTAGCGCGGCTCGTTGATGGTGTCCCAGACGCTGACGACGGCCGGGGTGGCCGCGGTGACGACCTCGTAGCCCTCGTCGGTCTGCCGCTCGGCGGTCAGCTGGGAGCCGTCGACGGTGAGCTTGCGGGCGCCGGTCAGCGCCGCGATGCCGAGCCGCTCGGCCAGCATGTGCGGCAGGACCTGCACGCGACCGTCGGTGCTCTCGGCACCGGCGATGATCAGGTCGGCGTTCAGGGTGCCGAGGGCGGCGGCGAGAACCTTGCTGGTGGCCACGGCGCAGGAGCCGTGCAGAGCGTCGTCGGTCACGTGGACCGCCTTGTCGGGGCCCATGGAGAGCGCCTTGCGGATGGACTCGGTGGCACCGGCGGGGCCCATGGTCAGCACCGTGACCTCACCGCCGTGCGCCTCTTTGATCTTCAACGCCTCTTCGATGGCGTACTCGTCCATCTCGTTGATGACGTTGCTCGCCGAGGCCCGCTCGACGGTGTTGTCGCTCGCGCTCAGGGTGCGCTCGGCACCGGAGTCTGGTACCTGCTTCACCAAAACGACAATGTTCATCGCGCTTCTACGACCCTCCTGTTATGAACGCACCGTTGCGGTCGGACGCCTCCTGGAAGGTTACCCGCCAGTAGCTTATGGGTGATAGCCACCCAGAGTGACACACCTCACCATGATGAGCTGAGGAGGTGTCACGATATGTCCGGCCAAATCGCACCACTGCTGGACGGGTTTCGCCCGCCCGTCCCCCACTCTGTACCACGACCACTCAGCGCCGCGACGGAGTCCCATGGTCGAAGCGGCCCGGACTCGCCGTGGTGCCGCTGCGGACGGCCCCGCGAGTCGTGCGTCAGTGACGAAGTCCGCAGCCTGTGGATGCACCTTCTTGACCCAAGAGGTCGATAATCGAGCAGTGTTCGGTGACCTGGGGCAGTGGTTCGATCCCGAGAAGCAGCCAACGGTCGGCCGGACCCCCGACTACCGGTTCTCGCTCGCCAACGAGCGCACCTTCCTGGCCTGGATCCGCACCGGCCTCGCACTGATCGCCGGCGGTCTGGCCTGCGCGCAGTTCCTGCCCCCGCTGCCGGTCGCGCACCTGCGCGAGGTGATCTCGATCGCGCTGCTCCTGCTGGGCGGGGTGGTGGCGCTGCGCGCGGTCGACCACTGGGCCCGCACCGAGCGGGCCATGCGGATGGGCACCGAGCTGCCGGGCTCCAAATTCCCGGCGATCCTCGCCCTGGTGGTCTCGGCGGGCGCGCTGCTACTGGTCGTCGCGGTTGTGATCAAGGCAATGAAATGAGCCCGGACCCCGGCGCCTCGGCCGAGCGCACCCGGCTCGCCTGGCGGCGCACCGGCCTGTCCGCCACCGTCGTCGCGCTGCTCAGCGCCCGCCCGGCGTTCCGGCCGGAGGCCGGGGCGCTCGCCTGGCTGGCCGCGGCCGTGGCGATGGCCGCCTGGGTGGTCCTGATCGCCCTGGCCTATCGCCGCTCGTCCGCCCTGCGCCGGATGCCGCCGCAGCCGGCCCGCCGGGCGGTGCCCGCCTACGCGTTGATCACCGCCGCCCTGGCCGCGCTCGGCGGGCTGGTAGTGATGCTCTAAAGGTGCGCCAGGAATGCCTTGTCGTGCTCCGACGTCGCCGGAGCGCCGCGGCCGAGTCATCATTGGCTCATGGTGCGGGTGTTCATCTTCCTGGCTGCTGTGCAGCTGGTCCTCTTCGTGCTGGCACTGATCAGCGTGTTGTCCGCCGATCGCGTCCGCAATGCGCCGCGTGCCGTCTGGGTGCTGCTCATCGTTCTGGTCCCGCTGCTGGGCGCGATCGCCTATTTCCTGTGGGGCCGCCCGGTGGCCGCGCCGCGGGAGGGCGCGCCCACTCATCGGAGCGGGTCGCGCCCGTCCTCGCCGGACGACGATCCGGATTTCCTGCGCCGGATGGACAACGAACAGTCGCGACGCGACCGCGAGACCCTCGCCCAGTGGGAGAAGGAGTTCAAGAAGCGCGACGAGAGCGAATGACCGGCTACGCGAGGTTGGAGCTGCGCGGGTAGGCGTCGGCCGGGTCGGTCAGCACGTTGACCAGGTAGGGGACGCCGGCGTCGAAGGCGCGGGCCAGGGCCGGGCCCAGGTCGGCCGACTTCTCCACGGTCTCCCCCGCACCGCCGAGTGCGCGCACCACGTCGTCGTAGCGCAGGCCGGGCTGCAGGTCGGCGGCCACGTCGTAGCCGTACATCGCGTTCATCGGGTGCTTCTCCAGGCCCCAGATGCCGTTGTTGCCGACCACCATCACGACCGGCAGCTTCTGCCGCACCAACGACTCCGCGTCCATCAGCGAGAAGCCGGCCGCGCCGTCGCCGAGCAGCACACAGATCTGCCGGTCGGGGTAGGTGACCCGGGCGCCCATCGCGTAGCCCATGCCGGTGCCGAGGCAGCCGTACGGGCCGGGGTCGAGCCAGGTGCCGGGCTGGGCCGGTTCGAGGTAGCGGCCGGCGTAGGAGACGAAGTCGCCGCCGTCGCCGATGGTCACCGCGTCGGCGGCCAGGATCTTGCGGAGCTCGCCGTAGATCCGGGCCGGCTTGATCGGGTCGGTCTCGGCCGCCATCGCCTCGGCGTCGCGGGCCTTGCCGGCGTCCTCGGCGGCCCGCAGCCCCTCGATCCACTCGGGGTGCGCCCCGGAGTACGCAGCGAGCGCGGTCAGGATCCGGCGCAGGTCACCGGCCGGCGACACCGCCGGGGTGACGTGGGTGGCGCGCTGGGTCGGCGCGTCCACGATGTGCACGACCTGGGCCTCGCCGAACTCGCCGAAGCCGAGCCGGAAGTCGAGCGGGGTGCCGATCACGCAGACCACGTCGGCCTCGTTCAGCGCCGGGCGCCGCGCCTTGGCGAAGGCGAGCGGGTGGCCGGGCGGCAGGGCGCCGCGGCCCATGCCGTTGGTGAAGACCGGCACCTGCAACGCCTCGGCGGCCGCCCGCAGCTCCTCGATCGCGTTGCCGCCCCACACGTCGGAGCCGGCGATGATGACCGGGCGCTGGGCGCCGGCCAGCAGCGCGCCGGCCTTCGCCACCTCGTCGGGGTCGGCCTCGAGGCCGGGCACGACCGGTGCGCCGGGGGCGACCGCCTCGCCCGAGGAGAAGACGATCTCCAACGGCAGGTCGAGGAAGGCGGGCCCGCGGTGGGCGGTGAGGGCGGCGGTCAGCGCCGCCCGGATCTCGCCGGGGATGCGGTCGGTCTCGGTGACCGTGCCGGCGTATTTGGTCACCGGCGCGACCAGCGGCACGTGGTCGAATTCCTGCAGGCTGCCGGCGCCCCAGCGGAACTGCGGCGCGCGGCCGCCGAGCACGAGGACCGGCGAGGCGTTGAAGAACGCACTGGTCAGCCCGGAGATCCCGTTGGTGACGCCGGGGCCGGCGGTGAGGACCGCGAGGCCGGGCCGGCGCTGCAGCTTGGCGACCGCCTCGGCGGCAAAAACCGCGGACTGCTCATGGCGTACGTCGTAGATCGGGAACCCGGCCTTGTGCGCGGCGTCGTAGAGCGGGAACACGTGCCCGCCGGAGAGGGTGAACATCTCGTTCACCCCGAACGCTCGCAGCGCGGCCAGCGCCAGATCGCCGCCGTGCCCCTCGATCACCTCTGCCATGCCCGCCTCCATCGCCGTGCCGTCGCCTGCACGCTACCGGCCCGGACAAGACGAATCGGACTCACATCCCGATGAGGTCCAGGATGTCGCGCACCAGGTCGACCGCATTGTCCTGAATCGACTCGCCGTTGCCATACCCATAGGCGAGCACCAGCGCGACCACCGGCACGCCGAGCATCACGACGAAGCTGAACAGCAGCTGCAGGAAGCGCAGGAAACCGCCACGCCGACGCTTCGGCTTCGGCACCCTGGCCGGTCGGGCCTTGGCCACCCTCGCCGGCGGCGGCAAGGGCGTCACCGGCTGCGAGCGGGTGACGGGCATCTTGCGCGGAGCCGCCTGCGGCGGGGGCGAAACGGGCCGGGTGGGTGCCATCGCCGGCGACATCGGCCGGCTCGGGCTCGGCGTCGGATCCGGCGGAGGAGGCTGGTGTACGGGTGGGAGGTTCTCGAATCGCGGGGTGGCGACCGTGGCCTGCGGGTCGGGAACCCAGTGCCCGTGATCGGCATCGGGCCACGGGTCGACCGCCGGCTGCAACCCGGTCGTGCCCGGAATGCGCTGCGCCATGACCGGCGCCACCACTGTCGCGCTTTCCGCCCGGCGGGTGGACACGAGACGCAGCTCGGCCGTTGGCCCCGGCGCGGCCGCCCCGGTGGTCAGCAGGGCCGCGTCGGCCAGGATGCTGCCCTCGGCCACCACCAGCTCGGGCTGTTCGATCACCACCGGAGCCTCGCCGAGCTCGCGGTGCAGCAGCGTCGCGACCAGCGGGATCCGGCTGGCCCCGCCGACCAGGAACACCCCGGCCAGCCGGCCCTCGGGCAGGTCGGCCCAGCGGATCAGGCCCTGGGTGACGCGCACCGTCTGGTCGAGCACCGGACGGGCGAGTTTCTCCAGCTCGTCGCGGGTCAGGTGGACCTCGGTGTCGAGCAGCGGCACCACGAAGTCGGCCGACTGGGCCCGCGACAGGCGTTCCTTGGCGATGCGGACGTCGTCCCACAGCTGGCGACGAGCCCGGCGCTCCTCGATCGTCGTCGGTTCGAGCAGCCGCTGCCACTCGTCCGTCCGCAGGTGCTCGACGATGGCGGCGTCGATGTCGAGACCGCCGATGTCGTCCCGGCCGTCGACGGCCATCACCTCGAACCCGGACGCGGTGCGGGCCACCACGCTGGCGTCGAACGTGCCGGCGCCGAAGTCGTGCACCACCACGACCGAGCCGATCGGCACGTCCCGGCCGAGCACCTCGGCGAAGTAGGTGGCGGCGGCGACCGGCTCGGCGACCAGGCGGGCGCCCTCCAGCCCGGCCCGGGCCGCGGCCTCGGCGAGCAGCGTGCGCCGGGCGGCACCCCAGGTGGCCGGGCAGGTCAGCGTGACATCGGGCCGGACCGGGCCGACCGCGCGGTGCCACTCCTCGGCGACCCGGGCCAGCACGGCCGAGATCAGGTCGACGATCGGGAACTCCTGATCGCCGAGCAGGACCGTGCCGTCGTCGATCCGCCGCTTCGGGTTGGGCTCGAAGCGGGCCGGGTCGAGGCGGGCGCTGTGCACGGCGTCGCGGCCCACGTTGAGCAGGCCGCTGGGCTCGGCGTAGACGGCCGAGGGCAGCAGCGGCGATCCGTCGACCAGGATCGGGCGGGCGCGGCCGTCGGGCCAGCGCGCCACCGCGACGGTGTTGGACGTGCCGAAGTCCACGCCGAGGGCGTGCCGCTTCGGGCCCCCAGGGTCGTTGGCCATGCGGTGAGTCTAGGGGGTGCCCGCCGCTAAGCGATCTTCCAGCGCGGCGCGTGACGACCCGTGCGCAGGCAGCGAACCAGAGTGTCGTCCGCGGTCCGCCCGAAGGCCCATTCCGGTGCGCAGCGATCACCGATGGTGACCGGATCCTGCACGTCGGTGACCGGCGAAGCGGCCGGCGGCTGCGGCGGGATCAGGCCGGCGACCGGCGGTGGCGTGGCGGTGGTCACCGGACCGGGCGTCGGCGACGACGTGCCGATCAGCGGGTCCGGCGGCAGCTCCGGGGGCACCGGCGGGGCCGGGTCGGGGGCGGCCGGGGTGCTGGTGGTGGTCAGGTCACGCGCGCGGTGGGTGGGCCGGCTGGTGGCCGTCGCGGACAACGAGCGGGCCGAGGCGGACGGCGACGCGTAGCTACTGGTCGCGGTCGGCGGCGGGGCGAGCGGCGGCTCGGCCATCTGATCGACCGACCGGCCGGCGGCGCCGGAGCGGCCCAGGGTCAGGTAGCCGATCAACGCGCAGAGCAATGCTTGCCCGATGACAAGGGCAACCGCTACGCGCACGGTGCGTCGCACCGGGCGCGTAGCGGGTATCTCTCGCACGTTCGGACTTTATGGCACCCGATCGATGGAAGCGAGCATCAGCGCCCGGTAAATGTGGGCTTACGCTTCGCCACGAACGCGGTGGTGCCCTCGATCCGGTCATTCGTGGCGAACAGCGCGGCGAACAACTGCGACTCCAGGGCCAGGCCGGAGGCGAGATCGGTGTTCAGCCCGCCGTCGATCGCCTGCTTGGCCGCGCGCAGCGCCAGCGACGGGCCGGTGACGAACGGCTTGACCAGAGCGAGCGCGGTGGCGTAGACCTCGGCGGCCGGGACCACCCGGTCGGCCAGGCCGATCCGCAGCGCCTCCTCGGCGTCCACCATCCGGCCCGAGAAGATCAGGTCCTTCGCCTTCGCCGGGCCGACCAGCCGGGCCAGTCGCTGGGTGCCGCCGGCGCCCGGGATCAGGCCGAGCTTGATCTCCGGCTGGCCGAGCTTGGCGTCGTCGGCCACCACCCGCCAGTCGCAGGCCAGCGCCAGCTCGCAGCCGCCGCCGAGGGCGTAACCGGTGATCGCGGCGACCACCGGCTTGGGGATGCGGGCCACGGCGTCGAAGGCGCTGGACAGGTCGCCGGCCCGCAACACCATGTCCTGGTAGCTCTGGGTGGTGAACTCGGTGATGTCGGCGCCCGCGGCGAAGACCTTCTCCCCGCCGTACACCACCACTGCTTTGACCACATCGGAGCCGGCGGCGGAATGCGCCGCCTCTCTAAGCTCTTCCTGTACCTGCGTGTTGAGTGGGTTCATCGGGGGCCGGTCCAGCCGAATGGTGCCGATACCGTCGGTGATTTCCAGCTTCACGAACTCGCCCACGAAACACGCCTCCCTGAGTCTTGGTTAAGGCAGAGCCTACGACGGGTACGGAGAGTGAATGACCACCTACTACCGCGACTCCGACGTCGTCATCACGTCGACCGGCGTCCGGATGGACGGGCAGAAGTTCGCCCTGGCCGAGCTGCGCCAGGTGTGGCATCGGCGTGGGCGCAGGTCATGGGGCACGATCGCCGGGCGCGGCGCGATCGGCGTGGCGATGGTGCTGCCGATCCTGGTGGGGGCGCTGGGGGTCGGGGTGGCGCTGGTGATCGACGCGTCGACCGCGCTGACGATCGGGCTGATCGGCGGCGGCATCCTGGTCGGGCTGGCCGCGGCGCCGCTCGCCGACCTGCTGCTCGAGCACGTCGACCGCTCCTACGACCGGGGCAGCCGGGAGCTGGAGATCTGGGCCCGCACCCGGGCCGGCGACGTCCGGCTGCTGCACACCAAGGACGCGTCCCGCTTCGGCCGGATCTACCGGGCCCTGCAGCGAGCCTTGGAACCACAGGGAGCTACTCGCCAGTAGGTTAGGCTCCGATCATGGACAAGCAGGCGATCGGGCTGGCCGGAATGCTGGCCGCCATGGGAACACTGCACTTCGTCGCGCCGAAGCCGTTCGACTCGATCGTGCCGCGGCAGTTGCCCGGGTCGCCGCGCACGTGGACGTACGTCAGCGGGGTGGCCGAGCTCGCGGTGGCCGCCGCCGTCGCGTACCCGCCGACCCGCCGGGCCGGCGCCCTGGCCGCCGCCGCCCTGTTCGTCGGGGTCTTCCCGGCCAACGTGAAGATGGCGGTCGACTGGCGGCACGCGTCGCCGGCCAAGCGGGCGATCGCCTTCGGCCGGCTCCCGCTGCAGCTGCCGCTGATCGCCTGGGCCCGCCGCGTAGCGCGCTGATTCTCGCATTTCGCCCGCAATCCGAGGTTTCGTTCGGAACCATCAAGAGATCATGCGAACCATCCGGACCCGCCCGACCGGGGTCGAGCGCACGTTCGGCGCCGACGAGATCATCGTGACCAAGACCGACCCGCGCGGGTTGATCACCTACGCGAACGACGTCTTCCTGAGGATCTCGGCGCTGACCGAGGCGGAGGCGCTCGGGCAGCCGCACAACATCATCCGGCACCCGGACATGCCGAGGGCCGTCTTCAAGCTGCTCTGGGACACCCTCGGCCGGCGCGAGGAGATCTTCGCGTACGTGCTGAACCTGGCCCTCGACGGCGCGCACTACTGGGTGTTCGCGCACATCACGCCCTCGTTCGGGGCGGACGGCCGGCTGGTCGGCTACCACTCCAACCGGCGCCGGCCCGACCCCGACTCGGTGATCGCGGTCAAGCAGACCTACGACCGGATCCGGCACACCGAGCGCGGCCACCCGACCACCCGGGGCGCCGTCGACGCCGGTTGGAAGCAGCTGCAGGAAGAGTTGGGCGCCCGGACGTACGACGAATTCGTCTGGAGCATCACGAACGGTCCGGTCGCGTGAGCGACGAGGTCATGCTGGCCATCGCCGACGTGTGCCGCCGGGCCGCGGCCGGCGACCTCGAGGCCCGGCTGCCGTCGGTCGGCGAGACCGACGCCGCGATCGAGTGCCGCACCGCCCTCAACGACCTGCTCGACGTCATCGACGCGTTCGTCCGGGAGGCCGGTGCCGCCTCGGCCGCGGCCGCCGAGGGCCGCTTTCACCGGCGCTTCCTCACCCCCGGCATGCGCGGCCGGTTCCGCAGCGCGGCTTCGCAGATCTCCGACTCGATCGACGAGATGTTCCGCAGCGCCGAACGGCTCGCCGCGGCCACTGACGCCCGGCTGGCGCTCGCCGACGAGCTGGAGCACGCGGTACTGCGCGTCTCCGAGCAGGTGGCCACGGCCGCCACCGAGATGGGCGCCTCCGCGAACGGGCTCGCCGACTTCGCCCGGACCGCGGTCACCGAGGCCGAGCACGGCATGGAGACCGTGCACTCGCTGCGCACCGCCGCCGACCAGATCCTCACCGCCGTCGACCTGATCAACCAGGTGGCCAAGCAGACCCGCCTGCTCGCGCTGAACGCCACCATCGAGGCCGCCCGGGCCGGCGAGGCCGGGCTCGGCTTCAGCGTGGTGGCCGGCGAGGTCAAGACCCTGGCCGACGAGACCAGTGGCTCCAGCGGGGAGATCATGGGGCAGGTCACCAAGGTCCAGGACGCGGCCGCGGGCGCGGTGCACGTGCTGGAGACGGTCACCGAGAGCATCCGCGAGATGAGCGGCCTCACCAACGGCATCGCCACCGCGATCGAGGGCAGCCACGACATGGACGGCCTGTCCCAGCTGGCCGAGGTGCTGCGCTCCGAGGTGAGCCGCTTCGTGGAAACGGCCCGGCAGAGCTGACCGCAGCGCTAATTGGCGGCCAGCGCGTCGATCTCGCTGCGGCTCGGCAACGCGTTAGAGGCGCCCAATTTGCGTACGCATGCCGCGCCGGCCGCGTTGGCCCAGCGCACCGCGTCCATCAGGTCGCGGCCCTCGCCCCAGGCCACCGCGAGCGCGCCGGTGAACGCATCCCCGGCGGCCGTGGTGTCGGTGGCCTCCACCCGGAAGGCGGGCACGGTCTCGTCGCGGCCGTCCCGCTCGGCGTAGCGGGCACCCGCGCCACCCAGGGTGAGCACCACCCGCGGCACCAGGGCCAGCAGGCCGGCCATGTCCGGCCGGGCGGAGCCGGTGATCGTCTGGGCCTCGAGCTCGTTGACCACCAGCAGGTCGACCTCGGACAGCAGCTCCGGCGGCAGCTCGCGGGCCGGGGCGGCGTTCAGGACCGTGCGGGTGCCGCCGGCCCGGGCCGCCCGGCAGGCCGCGATGACCGTGTCGACCGGGATCTCCAGCTGGCAGAGCAGCACGTCGCTGCCCGCGATCACCTTCGCCTCGGTCTCGGTGAGGTCGGTGAACGAGCTGTTCGCGCCGGGCGAGACCAGGATCGAGTTTTCCCCGGCCCGGTCCACCATGATCACCGCGACGCCGGAGGCGCCGTAGCTGGTGCGCACGTGCCCGACATCCACGCCGGCCGCGTTGAGCCGGGCGTTGAGGGTCACCCCGAACGCGTCCGAGCCGATCGCGCCGAGGAACACGGCGTGCCCGCCGGCCCGGGCCGCGGCGGTCGCCTGGTTGGCGCCCTTGCCGCCGGGCATCATCACGAAGTCGTCGCCGAGCACCGTCTCGCCCGGCAGCGGCAGGCGCTCGGCCAGCCCGACCAGGTCCATGTTGGCGCTGCCCGCCACCACGATCCGCGGTGCCATCTCAGGCCCTCTCTTCCTCAGGCATGCCCTTCTGGCCCTCGCCGGCGAGGCCGTCCGCAACTGCGGCTGAGTGCCGCTCGGTGCAGGCGGTCATGCCGCACGGGCGGTGAAGCGGTCGCCGAAGCGGTCGACGGTCAACGGCACGCCGAAGGTCTTGGACAGGTTGTCGGCGGTCATCACCTCGCCGAGCGGACCGGCGGCGGTGATCGTGCCCTCGCGCAGCAGCATCGCGTGGGTGAAGCCGGGCGGGATTTCCTCGACATGGTGGGTGACCAGCACCATGGCCGGCGAATCCGGGTCGAGGGCCAGCTCGGTGAGCCGGGCGATCAGATCCTCCCGGCCGCCCAGGTCGAGGCCGGCCGACGGCTCGTCGAGCAGCATCAGCTCGGGGTCGGTCATCAGCGCGCGGGCGATCAGGGTGCGCTTGCGCTCACCCTCGGACAGCGTGCCGAACTCGCGGTCGACCAGCGAACCCATGCCGAGCTGGCCGAGCAGCTGGCGGGCGCGGCCCTCGTCCTGCGGGTCGTACGTCTCCCGCCAGCGGCCGACCACCGACCAGGCGGCGGTGACGACCACGTCGAGGACCCGCTCGTCGGGCGGCACCCGCTCGCCGAACTGGCCGGTGGACAGCCCGATCCGCATCCGCAGCTCGTTCACGTCGGTGCGGCCGAGCCGCTCGCCCAGCACGTATGCCACGCCGCGGGACGGGTGCACCCGGCCGGACGCCAGGTTGAGCAGCGTCGTCTTGCCGGCGCCGTTCGGGCCCAGGATCACCCAGCGCTCGTCCAGCTCCACCTGCCAGGACAATCCCCGGACCAGGAAGTTGCCATTACGGATGACACTGACCCGGTCGAACGCGATAACGGTGTCGTCGTGAGGCGGGATACGCACGGCAGGTTCGAGCACGTGTTCATCCTTCCACGCCCGCCCACCCCGCCGGGCTCACCCCGTCGTCGACCCGAAGACCTCGTCCCGTACGGCGTCCAGGGCGGTGTGCAGGGCACCGTGCAGAACCGGCTCCTCGGCCACCTCGGTGATCACCACCTTCGGCGTGACCAGGGTGATCGCCGCCACCTCGCGCTCGACCCGCTCGGCCAGCGCCGCGCCGCCCGCCTGGCTGACCTCGCCGGCCAGCACGACCAGCGGCGGGTCGAGGACCACGCAGGTGGCGGCCACGCCGAGGGCCAGCTTCTCGGCCAGCTCGTCGAGGACCTGTTCGCCGGCCTCGCCCGCCTCCACCGCGGCGCGGATCACGTCGGACGCCTCGTTGCCGCGGAAGCCGTACTTCTTGCCGATCGCCCGGACCGCGTCGGCACCGGCGATGCTCTGGAACGCGCCGCGCACGCCGCCCTTCTGCGCCCGCTTCGACTGGTGCCGGGGCACCTCGGCGCCGGCCACCGGCAGGTAGCCGATCTCGCCGGCCGCGCCGGTCGAGCCCTGGTGCAGCCGCCCGTCGATGACGCTGGCCAGGCCGACGCCGCGGCCGATCCAGATCAGCACGAAGTCCCGCATGCCCTTGGCGGCACCGGTGCTCTGCTCGGCCACCGCGGCCAGGTTGACGTCGTTGCCGAAGACGACCGGCGTGCTCAGGTCGCGGCGCAGGTCGTCGAGGAGCCCGCGGTGCCAGCGGGGCAGGTCCCAGGCGAACGAGATCTCGCCGCTCTCCGGGTCGACCAGGCCGGGGGTGCCGAGCACGACCCGGCGGACCGAGCTCATGTCGGTGCCGGCCTCGGTGGCGGCCTGCACGACCGCGTTGTGCACCACGCCGACCGGGTCGTCGGTGTCCTTGGTGGACTGCTCGACCCGGCTCACGATGGCGCCGGTGATGTCGGCGCAGGCGGCCACGACCCGCTCCGGGCCGACGTCGACACCGATCACGTGGGCACTACCGGGAGTGACGGCGTAGAGCTGAGCGTTCGGGCCGCGACCACCGGCCTGCTCGCCGACCCGGCGCACCAGGCCCCGCTGCTCGAGCCGCTCCACCAACTGCGAAGCGGTGACCTTGCTCAGTCCGGTCATCTCGCCGAGCTGCGCGCGGGTCAACGGGCCCCGGTCGAGCAGCAGTTCCAGCGCCGCGCGGTCGTTGAGTGCGCGCAGCAGCCGGGGCGTGCCCGGAAGGCGGGTAGCGGCCATGACTACGTCCCCTACTGATCAAGGATTATTTTCTGTTGGACTGCCGAGCCCCCGATGTCGTAGCCGCAGCGTAACGGTCAGCACCGTCGCCGTCCGCAGTGCACGTCATCGACTCGGAGCGATCATGGCAGCTCGCGGGGCCGATCAGCCAGCCTTGCGTCGTCGGAAGGACAGCATGGTCATCGATCAGGAGCTACGCCGGCTCGCTCTCGGCACCCTTCTGGCCGCGTTTCCGGGGCCGGCCGCGCCGCCGTGGGCCCGATCGCTGCTCGCCGACGGCCTGGCCGGGTTCACCCTGTTCGGCGGCAACGTCGACGCGCCGGAACAGCTCGCGGCGCTGACCGCGGACCTGCGCGCGGTGCGGGCCGACGTGGTGGTCGCGCTCGACGAGGAGGGCGGCGACGTCACCCGCCTCGCCCACCGGACCGGCAGCCCCTATCCGGGGAACGCGGCGCTCGGCGCGGTCGACGATCCCGATCTCACCCGGGCGGTGTACGCGGCGATCGGCGCGGATCTGGTCGCGGCCGGGGTCACCCTCGATCTGGCCCCGGTGGTCGACGTGAACACCGCCGACGACAACCCGATCATCGGAACCCGGTCGTTCGGGGCGTCGACGGCGCTGGTGGCGCGGCACGCGGCGGCGGCCGTGACCGGCCTCCAGGAGGCCGGGGTCTCGGCCTGCGCGAAGCACTTCCCGGGGCACGGCGCGACCGTCACCGACTCGCATCTCGAGCTGCCCACCGTGGACGTGCCGCTGTCGGTGCTGCGGGAACGGGACCTGCCGCCGTTCGCGGCCACGGTCGCCGCCGGGGCCCACGCGGTGATGACGGCGCACATCCGGGTGCCCGCGCTGACCGGGAACGATCCGGCCACCTTCAGCCGGGGAGCGCTCGCACTGCTGCGCGATCTCGGCTTCGAGGGAGTCATCGTCACCGACGCTCTGGACATGGCGGGGGCCGGCGAGATCACGCAAGCCGCGGTGCGCTCCCTGGCCGCGGGCGCTGACCTGCTCTGCCTCGGCGCCCGGGTGAACGGCGAGCTCGTCGAAACCATCGCGGCCGAGATCGTTCTTGCGGTCCGGGACGGGCGACTCGCGCTTTCGCGCTTGGCGAGAGCGTTTTCCCGTACGGCCGGAATGGCGTCCCGCGCCGTGGCGCCCGGCAGCCCGCGCGACCCCGACGAAGGCTTGGGAATCGGCGCCGCCAGGCGTGCCCTCCGGGTCGAGGGAAATCCGGCCGATCTCGCATCACCGCTGGTGATACAGCTGGTCACCACGCCTTCGATCGCCGCGGGACGAGTGCCGTGGGGCCTGGCACCGTTCCTGCCCGCGTCTCCCCCGCCCGCATCTCCCCCGCTCGCATCTCCCCCGCTCGCATCTCCCCCGCTCGCGTCTCCCCCGCCCGCATCTCCCCCGCCGACGGCCGAGCAGATCGAGGTGGTCGCGGCCTCAGCCGGCGCGGCGGAGCTGGTAGCTCGGGCCGGCGGACGGCCGATCGTGGTGGTCGGACGCCGTGTGCACCGGCTCGCGGTGGAGCGGGCGCTGATCGAGGCCCTCGCCGCGGCCGTTCCGGTCGGAGTGGTCGAGATGGGTTGGCCCTCGTCGTGGCGGCCGGCGGGCGTCCGGGCCTTCGTCACCACCTACGGCGCGAGCCGGGCGAGTGCACGGGTCGCCGCCGAGGTTCTCGGCCTCATCTGACTCGCTCGTCACATCTCTTGAACGCGTTCAACTATGGGCCGTACTCTGAGCCCGTAAGTTGAACACGTTCGAGAAAGGCGGTCCGATGGACCCGAAGGTCTGGATGTACCTCGTCTACCTGCTGGTCAGCGTGGGGCTGACCGTCTGGGTGGCGACCACGCTGTCCCGCAACGGGCTGGTCTTCCTCGCCGACGTCTTCGCCGACGAGAAGCTCGCCAAGGCCGTCAACCAGCTCCTGGTGATGGGTTTCTACCTGCTCAACCTCGGCTACGTGACGTTCGCGATGCGGTCCGGCGCGCAGGTCACCGACGCCAGCGAGGCCCTGGAAACGCTCTCCACCAAGATCGGCCTGGTCCTGCTGGTGCTCGGCATCCTGCACTTCTGCAACGTCTTCTTCCTCGGCCGCTACCGCCGCGGCCGGCTGCGCCAGCTGCACCCGCAGCCCCAGCCGCCGCTGCCGCCGACCGGCCGGCTGCCGATCCACCCGGTCCGGGCATGACCACCGGCCCACTCTCCGACCCGGCCGGTCACGGGGCCGGCCGGGTCGGTTCCTTCACCGTCCTCTTCGACGAGGGCTGCCCGATCTGCCGCACCGCCCGCCGCTGGCTGGCCGGCCGTCCCCAGTTGGTGCCGCTGACCTTCGTCCCCGCCGGTTCACCCGAGGCGCGAGAGCGCTTTCCGACCCTCGACCACGAGGCCACGCTGCGCGATCTCACCGTGGTCGCCGACGACGGCGCTTATTACATGGGCGACGCCGGTTGGCTCGCTTGCCTGTGGGCCCTGGACGGCTACCGAGCCACCGCCGAACGCTTCTCTTCCCCGCGACTCCTGCCGGCCGCCCGCCGTTTCATCGCAGCCGCCTCCGCAGTCCGCGACCAGACCCGCTCCCCAGGACCGAACCGAGCAATCCCCGCGACCTACGCCCCTGGGCCGCACCAAGCAGTCCCGTCGGCCTACTCCCCAGGCCCGTGGGGATCGGCCCCTGCGACCTACTCCCCAGAGCCGGACCAAACAGGCCCGGCGACCCACGCCCCAGGACCGCGGGGAGCAGCCCCCGCGGCCCAGTCCCCAGAGCCGGACCAAACGGATCCGGCGGTCTACTTCCCGGGGCCGGACCGAGACGCCCCGGCGACCTGTGAACAGACCCGCTCCCCAAGGCCGGACCGGGCCGGCCCGGCGGACTACGGTGACCAATGTGACGACCGCTGCCGCTGAACCCGGCTCCCCCGGTCCCGTGCGGCGGGCCCGGGGCGAGCAGACCCGGCAGCTGATCCTCGAGACGGCACTGCGGTTGTTCCGCGAGCGGGGATATGCGGAGACGACCATGCGGGTGATCGCCAAGGAGGCCGGGGTAGCGGTCGGCAACGCCTACTACTACTTCGACTCCAAGGAACACCTGATCCAGGGGTTCTACGACCGCAACCAGAACGAACACCGACTGGCGACAACGGCTCTCCTCGCCGACGAAAAGGACTTCGCGGCCCGGTTGCGCGGCGTGATGCACGCCGGCATCGACGTGAACGAGCCGTACCACTCGTTCGCCGCCACCTTCTTCAAGACGGCCGCCGAGCCGTCCTCCCCGCTGAGCCCTTTTTCGAGAGAGTCGTCCCCGGCCCGGGACGCGTCGATCGCCATCTTCCGGGACGTGCTCGAGGGCTCGACCGCCAAGCTCGACCCCGAGCTGCGCAAGGAGCTGCCGGAGCTGCTGTGGCTGGGTTGGATGGGCGTGATCCTGTTCTGGGTCTACGACAAATCTCCTGGCCAACGCCGAACCCGCCGCCTGATCGACGGCGCCGTGCCCCTGATCGACCGCTTGGTGAGCCTGTCCCGCCTGCGCGTCCTACGCCCCGCCCTACGCCAGATCCTGACCCTGATCGACTCCGTCCGCAGAGACGATTGATCACCGCGGGTAGCACTAGCCCGCCATCACCCTGCGTAATCACAAGTCAGTTTAAAGGCCCTGGTGTCCGGTAATTTCCGGATCTGTCGCCCAGATCGGCTTAGCCGAACGGCCAATTCGGGTACGGAACGCTTCCAAACGCACCAAGCCGGCACGTAGCGTGATGTTCGCAGGTGGATCTGGGGACGTCGCGAGGACTCGAGCTAACGGGACCAGCCCGAGCACTGGCGACAGAAACGGTGAGCCGGGCGCGGCCAGACTTCGGGAGCAGTCAGCCGCAGCCCGGCTCACGCCGTTCCAGGAGATCCACGCGTCAGCCGGACCGACGCCGCCGCATCATGAACACCACCACGACCACCCCGATCAGCAGCACAACACCGGCCACGATCAGCGCCGGCACCAGCACACCAACGGGTTCGGGCAGATCATCGGAGTCGGATGCGGCGGGCGGAGCCGCCTGCGCCGCGTCATCCGACGGAGCGGCCGACGCTCCGGCCGCAGGCAGCGGCGCTACATCCGCCGTCAGCGCCTTGACGACGTCCAACAACCCATTTCCGTAGGTGTCGTCACGTCCGGCCGGCCCGGCGTCATCAGCGGTAGCGGTGAGCCGATGAACGACCTCGGCCGCACTCATGTCCGGATATTTGGCCCGCAGCAGCGCCGCCGCCCCGCTGACCATGGCGGTGGCATCGCTGGTACCGCCGCTCACCTCGTAGCCGCGATCGAAGATCGACGTGCTCATGATTTGATCGCCGGGAGCCACGAGATCGACGTGCGGTCCGGTGATGGAGATCGACGCGATCTTCCGGTCCTTGCCGTACGCCCCGACCGCCAGCACCTCGGGGTATCTGCCCGGGTATTGACCGGCCGTGTTGCCGATGGAGTTGTCATTGCCGGCGGCCGCTACCAACACGATGTCGGCGGCCTGAGCCTTGCGGATCGCGTCATGCACGGTGTCGTCGTCGGCCCCGCCGAACGACATGTTGATCACGCCGGCATGCTGCTTGATCGCGAAGTCGACGGCTTTGGTCATGAACGAGGACGACTGAAACCCGGTACCGCCGGTGGCGATAGGCAGGATCTTCGCCGCCGGAGCGATGCCGAGCACTCCGGCGCCGGCACCGTGTCCACGCCCAGCGATGATGCCGGCCATTCCAGTGCCGTGGCCGTCGGTATCCTCGGTGCCCTCACGACCGGCCAGGTTGCTTTCGGTGGTGTCCAGGCCCGGAAGCAGTGCGCCGGCGAGGTCGGGATGCTTGGGATCCACACCGGAGTCGATCAGCGCAACGATGACGCCGGCCCCTTTGGTGATCTTGTGGGCTTCGGCGATCTTCAGATCCGTCAGATACCACTGCTGATCGCGGGTCGAGTCGGCCAAGGCCGGCGCCGCGGTCACCCCCACCATGGTGAGAGCGGCCGCGGCGCCGAACAGAGCACGTCCGATCATCGACCGAAGCCAAGAACACCGGGGCCGGGATCGTGTCGCACCGGGGTGTCGTCCGGCGCGATCACCGGCGCCACGCCCTCGGCGGTTTCCCACTGCTCGTCCGCTTCCCCGCTGATCAACGACTCCCCGTTCTCCCCACGACGCTCACGGCGCCCCTGGCCGCCCATCGGCGCCTGTCCGGCGCCGGCGCCGCGACCGCCGGCACCCACGCCACCGCGACCGGCACCAGCACCGCCACGACCGCCGCCCAGCCCGCCTTCGCCGAGCACTGCGCCCGACGGCAGGCCGCGGCGCATCGACACCGCCTTGCGGCCGCCCGCGCCACCTCGGCCACCCGGCATCCCGGGCATACCGAGGCCGCCGGCACCCAGGCCACCGCCCGCGCCCAGACCGCCGCCCGGAATCAGGCCCAATCCGCTGGGCAGCCCACCGGGCAAGCCACCGCTACCCGGTCCCGCGACGGTCGGCAACCCCAGCGTGGAAGTCGGACCGGTAAGCGGCGACGAGGCAGGCAGCGGGGTGGTGACGCCGCTGAGACCAGGGCCGATGCCCAGCGACGGGTCAGTTCCTGTCCCGGAACCCACGCCTGACCCGGAACCCACCCCTGAGCCGGAACCGGAACCACCGGGATCCGAGCCGGTTATGGGATCGGGAAGGACTGGGTCATGCGGCACCGGGACCGGCGTCGGCGTTGCGCGGACGACAGAGCCAGAACCGTCCAGAGAAGTGTTGCCACCGCCCTGTGGCGTAATGCCGGGGCCGCCGCGGTACTCGGCCTTCAACTCGTAGAGCGCGGGCGCGGTGATCTGCGAGCTGTGATCGGCGATCGCGGCTTCCATCTCCCGCATCGTTTGTTGCGCCTTGGCGTCGTACTCGTCCTCGGCGTGGTCGATGAATCGCGGCATCAGGTCGGTGCTGACCCCTTCGCGGTCCACCGACCACTGCCGGACGTCAGCCTGCGCCTTACTGATCGCCCCCATGACACCGCGCAACCCGGCGTGCGTGTTCTCCGCGCTGGTCAGCGTGTCCTTCATGGAGTCGAGCAGCTTGTCGATCTGGCCGAGGAAAATCTTGGCTGATTCGTTCTGGCCCGGCGGCCACGCGTCGGCCAGCTTCTGACCGGCCGCCTTCAACCGGTCATGCTGACCCTGCACCGATGTGGCCAGCGAATCCCAGGCAAGCACCTTGTCGGCGCCGGTGCAGACGTTGTCCGGCTCGAGCATCGCCCAGATCGCCGGCAGGTTGTAGTTTTCCCAATTCGCCCCGGGCATCAGACCGCGCCCCTCGGGACGTCGATCGACAGCGCCCGGTTGGCCGCGTCGGCCGCCTGGGACATCAGGTATTGAACCTGCTTCTGTGCCTGCTCGGAGTTGACGTCGACGGCCGCGAACTGGGTCGCGATCTGCTCGGCCACCTCGGCGAACACGGCGGCTGCGGTCTGGTAGGCGCGCAGGTTGGCCTCGCTGTGCGCCAACGCCTCCGCGTAACGGACCTTGGCCTGGGTGACGATGTCGCTCGGCGTCATCCGGGCACCGAAGCCCACGCCCTGCCGGTGCAGGTCGGCACCGCGTCCGGCGATCTCAGCGAAACCGTCGGTTGCTTCCTTCTGCATACCCGTACCGAAATCACCGACCCCGTCGGTGTCTATCTGCACTCCGCCGGCCACGTTTCCTCCCCGTTCCCGAACCGCGACTTCCCATCATATCGATGGAGCCAATCACTCTCTGCCCCTGTTACCTACACACGTTGAGAGCGGCCGGGTGGTTCGAAACGTCAGCGTGGGGTGAAGCGGCGTAGGCGGAGGCTGTTGAGGACTACGAAGATCGAGCTCAGGGCCATGGCGGCGCCGGCGATCATCGGGTTGAGGAAGCCGGCGGCGGCCAGTGGCAGGGCGGCCACGTTGTACGCGAATGCCCAGAAGAGATTGCCCCGGATGATCGACAGGGTGCGGCGGGACAGCCGGACCGCGTCGACCGCGGCGGTCAGGTCGTCGCGGACCAGGGTCAGGTCGCTGGCCTGGATGGCCACGTCGGTGCCGGCGCCCATCGCCAGGCCCAGGTCGGACTGGGCCAGCGCGGCCGCGTCGTTCACGCCGTCGCCGACCATGGCCACCGTGCGACCGTTCGCCTGCAGGCGCTTGACCACGTCGACCTTGCCGGCCGGGAGCACGCCCGCGAAGACCTGGTCGATGCCGACCTCGGCCGCCACCGCCTCGGCCACCGCGGCGGCGTCACCGGTGACGAGCATCGGTTCGAGGCCCAGCTTCCGCAGGTCGGCGATGGCGGCGGCGCTGGTGGGGCGGACCGCATCGGCAAGCGCGATCCACCCCCGCGCCGTACCGTCCACTCGCACCTCGACCCAGGTCGCCGCGGCCGGCAGGCCGGTCGCGGGCGCCTGCGGCAGCCGCACGGTGGCAAGGTCGGGCGCGGCCCCCGAATGCGACAACCGGACGGTCGGAAGATCGGCCGAAGGCGGCGGCGTGCCCGCGCTGATCTCGACCAGGACGTCGCCGACCCGGCCGCGAACCCCGACGCCGGCGGTCGCGTGGAAGTCAGTCACGGGTGGCAGCGGGCCGCGATCACGCGCCGCGGCCGCCACGGCCCGGCCGAGTGGGTGCTCGGAGGCCGCCTCGACCGCGCCGGCCAGGCGCAGGAGTTCGTCGTCGTCCGGGACGACCGCGACCACCGACATCCGGCCGGTGGTCACCGTGCCGGTCTTGTCGAGGATGATCGTGTCGACCTTCTTCGTCGATTCGAGGGCCTCGACGCCGCGGATCAGGATGCCGAGCTGGGCGCCGCGGCCGGTGCCGACCAGCAGCGCGGTCGGGGTGGCCAGGCCGAGGGCGCAGGGGCAGGCGATGATCAGCACGGCGACCGCGGCGGTGAAGGCACCCGTGGCGCCGCGGCCGGTGCCGAGCCAGAAGCCGAGGGTGCCGATGGCCAGGGCGATCACGACCGGGACGAACACCGCCGAGATGCGGTCGGCCAGGCGCTGCACGGCCGCCTTGCCGTTCTGCGCGTCCTCGACCAGGCGGGCCATCTGGGCGAGCTGGGTGTCGGCGCCGACCTTGGTGGCGCGTACGACCAGGCGGCCGCCGGCGTTCACGGTCGCGCCGGTCACCGGGTCGCCGGGGCGCACCTCGACCGGCACCGATTCGCCGGTCAGCAGGCTCATGTCGAGGGCCGAGGAACCGTCGAGCACCACGCCGTCGGTGGCGACCTTCTCCCCCGGGCGTACCAGAAAATGGTCGCCCACCCGCAGGTCGGCCGCGGCGATCTCGCGCTCGGCGCCGTCCCGCAGCACCGTGACCGTTTTCGCGCCCAACTCGAGCAGCGCCCGCAGGGCGTCGCCGGCGCGGCGCTTGGCCCGCGCCTCCAGGTAGCGGCCGGCCAGCAGGAACGTGGTCACCCCGGCGGCCGCTTCGAGGTAGATGGCGTCGCCGTCGCTCCCGGTGAGGGAGAACGGGTGGGTCATGCCGGGCATGCCGGCGTCGCCGAGGAAGAGGGCCCACAGCGACCAGCCGAACGCGGCGAGGGTGCCGATCGAGACGAGGGTGTCCATGGTGGCCGCGCCGTGCCGCAGGTTGACGAAGGCGGCGCGGTGGAACGGCCAGCCGCCGTAGACGACGACCGGCGACGCCAGCACCAGCGACAGCCACTGCCAGTAGTCGAACTGCCAGGCCGGGACCATGGCGAGCACGATCACCGGCAGGCTGAGCACGACCGAGATGAGAAGCCGATCGCGAAGTGGATCACGGGCGGCGACGACGGAGACGGGAATCGGCGTCGGCTCGGCAGCGGAATACCCGGTTTTCTCGACCACGGCGATCAGGTCGGCCGCGGTGACCGAGGCGGGCACGGTGGCCCGCGCCTTCTCGGTGGCGTAGTTGACCGTCGCCGTCACACCGTCGAGCCGGTTCAGCTTCTTCTCGATGCGGGACGCGCACGACGCGCACGTCATCCCGCCGATCTCCAGCTCAATAACCTGAGGCACGGATCCAGTCTATACCCCCCTGGGGTACAGAACGCAGCACCGCCTCGGTGGAGTCCTATTTCAAGATCAACGGGATAGCCTTCGCAGGTGACGACACGTGTGGTGGTTCTGGGAGCCGGCTTCGGCGGGCTCGAGCTGGCGACCGTCGTGGCCAAGGAATGTGGCGACGCGGTCGAGCTGACCTTGATCGACAAGAGCGAAGGGTTCGTGTTCGGCTTCTCGAAGCTGGACGTCATGTTCGGGCGGGTCGGCGCCGAGCATGTGCTGCATCGATACGCCGACATGGTCAACCCGGGCGTGCGCTTCGTCGGCGCCGAGATCACCGCGATCGACCCGGTCGCGAAACGGGTGGAGACCAGCGCCGGGCCGTTCGAGGCCGACATCCTCGTGGTGGCGCTCGGCGCCGACCTGCACCCGGCGGCGACGCCCGGCCTGGTCGAGGGCGGTAACGAGTTCTACACGATCCCGGGCGCGTTCGCGGCGCGGGACGCGCTGAACGATTTCACCGGCGGCAAGGTCCTGGTCGCGGTCACGTCGACGCCGTTCAAGTGCCCACCGGCGCCGAGCGAGACCGCGCTGCTCGTGCACGAGTTCCTCACCGAGCGCGGGCTGCGCGACGCCTCGGAGATCTCGCTGGTCATGCCGCTGGGCGCGCCGATCCCGCCGTCGCCGGACGCGTCCAAGGCGGTGCTGGCCGCGTTCGCCGAGCGGGGCATCGGGTGGCACCCGGAGAAGCTGGTTCGCTCGCTCGACCCGGAGCGCAAGGTCGCGGTGCTCAGCGACGGCGACGAGATGCCGTACGACCTGTTCCTCGGCGTCCCGGTGCACCGCGTGCCGCAGGTCGTCGCCGAGTCGGGTCTGGCCGTCGACGGCTGGATCCCGGTCGACCCGCTGACCTTGGAAACTTCATTCCCCGAGGTGTACGCGGTGGGCGACGTGACCAGCGTCGGCACGCCGAAGGCGGGTGTCTTCGCCGAGGGCCAGGCGGCCGTGGTGGCGGCCCGGGTCGTCGCCACGATCAAGGGCGAGACGGCCGACGAGGAGTACGGCGGCCGCGGCGTCTGCTACCTGGAGATGGGCGGCGACCAGGTGGCGAAGGTCGAGGTCACGTTCGTCTCGGGGCAGCGCCCGATCGGCGGCCTGCAGGGGCCTTCACCGGACCTGGCCGCCGACAAGAACACGTTCGGCACCGAGCGGATCCGCCGCTGGTTCGGGCGGGACTGGGCACCGACGTCCTGAGATCCGGCCTCCTGCAAATCCGCGCCGGCCCGCTGCATGCGGCATCGGGCCGGCGCGAACAAAACAGGTCTAGCTGGTCGCCGACGAGGTCTTGACCAGGGTGCGGATCTGGCGGAGCAGGACCGACAGCGCGGCCAGCTCGGCCGGGGTGTCCTCGACGTTGCCCATCGCGTTCGAGGCCCGGGCGATCGACGCCGCGTTGACGTGCTCCCACTGGGACACCCGGTCGGGGGCCGGGGTCGACGACTCGGTCGACTCCAGGACCTCGACGGTGAGGGCGGCCAGCGCGGCGTACAGGTCGTAACGCAACGCCATCCGGGCCAGGGTCTGCCAGCGGTCGCCGCGCGGCAGCCGCGCGATGTGGGTCAGCAGCTGGTCGATCTGGAAGCGCTCGGACAGGACGAAGTAGACCTTGGCCACCTCGGTCGTGTCCCGGCCGGTCAGGGCACCCGCGGACAGCACGTCGAGCAGGCCGAAGCCGTAGTTGCACCAGGTCACCGGCTCGGCGATGTCGAGCGGCACGCCCTTGTCGATCAGCGTGGCCACGTGCTCGTCCATCGAGCGGCGCTCGACGCCGCGCAGCAGCTCGGGCAGCTCGGGCAGCAGTGCGCGGACACCGGGCTGCAGCTTGGTGACCTCGCCGGCCACGTCGATCGGCGAGCGGCGGGTGCTGACCAGCCAGCGGACCGCCCGGTCGAGCAGACGCCGCGACTCCAGGAAGACGAGCGTCTGCGCGTCCGTGGCCACCTTGTTGTCCAGGGCCTCGGCCGCGGCCCAGATCTCGGCCAGCCCGTAGGAGTCGCGGACCACCACGTACGCCCGCATGACGTCGGCCGCGGACGCGCCGCTCTCCTCCATCGCCCGGAAGACGAACGACGTACCCCCGCGGTTGACCACCTCGTTGACCAGCGCCGTCGAGATGATCTCCCGGCGCAGCCGGTGGCCGGCCATCCGGCCGGCGAAGCGCTCGCGCAGCGGCGTCGGGAAATAGCGTGCCAGCACGCCGCTGGTCCAGGCCTCGTCGACCAGCTCGTCGGCGAGGACCTCACGCTCCAGCGAGATCTTGACGTACGACAGGAGCACCGCGAACTCGGGTGCGGTCAGCCCGTCGCCCGCCTCGTAGCGCGCGGCCAGCTCGGCGTCCGACGGCAGGGCCTCCAGCTCGCGGTTGAGCTGTCCGCTCGCCTCCAGCTCGTCGAGCATCCGCCGGTGCACCGGCAGCAGCGAGTGGGCCTGCGCCCGGGCGTTGCCGAGCGCCATCGCCTGCTCGTAGTTGTCCCGCAGGACCAGCGCGGCGACCTCGTCGGTCATCTGGGCCAGCAACTCGTCCCGCTGCGGCAGGGTCAGGTCGCCCTCGGTGACCGCACCGCCCAGCAGGATCTTGATGTTGACCTCGTGGTCGGAGCAGTCGACGCCGGCCGTGTTATCGATGAAGTCGGTGTAGATCCGACCACCGGCCAGGGCGAACTCGATCCGGCCGCGCTGGGTGAGACCCAGGTTGCCGCCCTCGCCGACCACCTTGACCCGCAGATGCGCCCCGTTGATCCGGATCGCGTCGTTGGTCTTGTCGCCGACGTCGGCGTGCGTCTCGCCGGTCGCCTTCACGTAGGTGCCGATACCGCCGTTGAACAGCAGGTCGACCGGGGCCCGCAGGATGGCCCGCATCAGCTCGGTCGGGCTGAGCGCGGTGGCGTCGCCGAGGTCGAGCGCGGCCCGCACCTCGGCCGAGATCGGGATCGACTTCGCCGACCGCGGATAGATGCCGCCACCGGCCGAGATCAGCGCGGCGTTGTAGTCGGCCCACGACGACCGCGGCAGGTCGAACAGGCGCCGCCGTTCGGTGAACGACGTCGCCGCATCCGGGTCGGGGTCGAGGAAGATGTGCCGGTGGTCGAACGCGGCCACCAGCCGGATGTGCTGGGAGAGCAGCATCCCGTTGCCGAAGACGTCGCCGCTCATGTCGCCGACGCCGACCACCGTGAAGTCTTCGGTCTGGGTGTCGGTGCCCAGGTCGCGGAAGTGCTTCTTGACCGACTCCCAGGCACCCTTCGCGGTGATGCCCATCTTCTTGTGGTCGTAGCCGGCCGAGCCACCGCTGGCGAACGCGTCGCCGAGCCAGAAGTCCTTGCCGACCGAGATCTCGTTGGCGATGTCGCTGAACGTCGCGGTGCCCTTGTCCGCCGCCACCACCAGGTAGGGGTCGTCGTGGTCGTGCCGCACCACGTCCCGCGGCGGCACGATCTTGCCGGCCAGGATGTTGTCGGTGACGTCGAGCAGAGCGGTGATGAAGCGCTTGTAGCACTCGACCGCCTCGTCGCGGTCGCCCGGCTTCTGCTTGAGGACGAACCCGCCCTTCGCGCCGACCGGAACGATCACCGCATTCTTCACCATCTGCGCCTTGACCAGGCCCAGCACCTCGGTGCGGAAGTCCTCACGCCGGTCCGACCAGCGCAGTCCACCGCGGGCGACCGCGCCGAAGCGCAGGTGCACACCCTCGAACCGGGGCGAATACACGAAGATCTCGAACTTCGGGCGCGGCTGCGGCAGGTCGGGAATGGCCTGCGGGTCGAGCTTGAACGCCACGTAGGACTTGGGCCGGCCGTCCGGGCCACGCTGGAAGAAGCTGGTGCGCAGGGTGGCCTGGATCAGCGTCAGGTAGGAGCGCAGGATGCGGTCCTGGTCGAGGCTGTCCACCCCGTCCAGCAGCTCGGTGATCTTGTCGACGAGCTCACCGGCGAGCCGGCCTCGCTCCGTCTCGCCGGCTTCCAGCCGGGGCGAGAAACGGGTCTCGAAGAGCCGCACCATCAGGCGGGCGATCTCCGGGTAGGCGATGAAGGTCGACTCGATGTAACGCTGCGAGAAGACGCCGCCGGCCTGTCGCTGATATTTGGCGTACGCCCGGAGCACCACCACCTGACGCCAGGTCAGACCCGCCCGCAGGACCAGCTCGTTGAACCCGTCCACCTCGGCCTCGCCGCGCCAGGCCGCCGCGAACGCGTTTTCCACCTGCGGCCGCACCTCGGCCAGCTCGCGGTGCGCGGCCGGCGGGAGCAGCCCGAAGTCGTAGAGGTAGACGGTGCCGTCGGTGCGGCGAATCTCGTACGGCCGCTCGTCGACGACCTGGACACCCAGCGAGTGCAGCACCGGCAGGACGGCGGACAGCATCATCGGCTCGCCGTACCGGTAGACCTTGAACCGCACGTCGTGGTCGTCCGGCTCCGGCTCGCCGGTCTTGCCCGGGCGCCGCTTGCGGTAGAGGTGCATCTCCAGCTGACCGGGCTCCTCGAGCAGCTCGAGCTTGGCCAGGTCCTGCATGCCCTCGTACGGCGTGTGGCCGTCCTTGTAGCTGTCCGGGTAGGCGTGCGAATACCGGGTGAACAGGTCGCGGGCCGGCTCCTCGCCCAGCTTGCGCTCCAGCACCAGGGAGAAGTCGTCGTCCCACATCCGGGTGGCGTCGGCGAGCATCTCGGCCAGGTCGTTCGGCTCGACCTGACCGGGCGGGTCGGCCGGGTCGGTGCGCACGATGAAGTGCACCCGGGCGAGCATCCGCTCGGTGACCCGGGTCGTGTAGTCGACGCCGATGCCGTTCAGCTCGCGGAGCAGGATCTCCTGCATGCGCAGGCGGTTACCGGTGGTGAAGCGGTCCCGCGGCAGGTAGATGAGGCAGGAGATGAAACGACCGTACCCATCGCGGCGCAGGAAGAGCCGCAGCTGACGACGGCCCGCCATGCGGAGCACGCCGATCACGGCCTCGTAGAGGTCGTCGGTCTTGATCTGGAAGAGCTCGTCCCGCGGGTACGTCTCGAGGATCTGGAGAAGGTCCTTGCCGGAGTGCCCGCGCGGGGACAGGCCGGAGCGGTCCAGCACCTCCATCACCTTGCGCTTGACCACCGGCAGCTCGCGCACGCTGGTGCGATAGGCCGAGGACGAGAACAGGCCGAGGAAGCGGCGCTCGCCGATCACCTGGCCGCGGTCGTCGAAGAGCTTCACACCGATGTAGTCGAGGTAGGCCGACCGGTGCACGGTGGCCCGCGAGTTGGCCTTGGTGATCACCAGCAGGCGCTTCTCCAGGGCCCGCTGGTAGGCCTCCGGGGTCATCGTGGACAGCTCGCGCGGGTTCGAGTCGCCGCGCAGGATGCCCAGGCCGGTGCCCGGCACCGCGTTGAGCACATCGGCGTCCAGCCGGTATTCCCGATAACCCAGGAACGTGAAGTGGTCGTGCGCGAGCCACTTGAGCAGCTCGATCGAGTCGGTGACGTCCTTGTCCGGCACCGGCAGCTTGATCTCGGAGCCGCGCGCGGTGGCCAGCTCGTCGGCGATCACCAGGGCCCGCTGGCGCATCCGCGGCCAGTCCTCGACCGCCTCGCGCACGTCGGTGAGCACCCGGCGCACCTCGTTGAGCAGCTGCTCGCGCGCCTCGTCCCGGCGGATCGGGTCGATCTCGATCCGGATCCAGCTCTCCACCAGGTCGCCGTCGATCGCGTCGTCCGGCTCCACATCGGCGGCCAGCTCGGCCATCGCACCGAGCGGCTCCCGGCGCACCACGATCAACGGGTGCACCATCAGGTGCACCTGCAACTGGTGCGCGGTCAGCAGCGCTATCACCGAGTCGACCAGGAACGGCATGTCGTCGGTGACGATCTGCACGACGGTATGGCACTGCTCGCCGGTCGGCGGGGTGATCGCCAGCTTCAGCTCACCGGGCAATCGCACGGTGGCGAGATCGCGGTGCTCGACCGCGGCGGCGAACATCTCCTGCGGATCGAGCCCGACCAGCTCCTCATCCGGCGCGAACCGCCAGAATCGGCCGACCAGCGACGCCGTCGCATGGTCGGCACCGGCTACCTCGACGGCCTGCGCGACGAGGCGCTCACCGTTCGGCAGCGACTCGTCGATCTCACCGTCCTCGGAGGCGCCCAGCCGGCCGGTCAGGGCCAGCCCGGGACCTTGGGACAGATCCAGCTCATCGACGGTCTGATCGGACTCCGTCGCAGCCTCGTCGGCGACAGACATGGCGCTCCCCTCACCCACGGCACTGTGGGTTCGAACCTGTGCCCACAGCCTACGGCGGACAACTCCGCCGGGATCACACGCGTCGTGGGTTCGGGCCGATCGTCGCCGAATTTGCTCCACGTCACCCACCGCGGGTCCACAGGACGTGCGCTTCTTAGTTACCGTTCCGTAGCGTCGCCCCAAGGCGTACCCAGGAAAGGGGTTCCTATGCTCCACCGCCGGCAACTGACCCGTTACCGTCCGGTCGCTCTCGTGGCCGTGATGACGCTGGTCGCGGGCGGATTAGCAGCCTGCTCCAAGGATGGCCCGGACGGCACGATCAAAGACTTCCTGGCCGGGTGGCGCAGCGGCAACCTCAGCTCGGTCGGCTTCGTGGGCGCGGACGGCGGCAAGGTCGCGGCCGACGACGTGGTGACCCAGCTGCAGGAACTCTCCGGTGACCTGGCCAAACAGTCGCTGGTCCTGACCACGGTGGGCAACCCGAAGACGACCGGCGACATCGCCTCCTCCGAGATCAAGCTGGACTGGACCCTGCCGGGCGGCACGCCCTGGTCCTACAGCAGCACGGTCCGGCTCACCAAGCAGAACACCAAGGGCTGGCGGGTGGTGTGGGAGCCGGCCATCGTGCAGAGCGAGCTGACCACCGGCGACAAGCTGAAAGTCCGCCGGATCGCCTCGAAACGGGCCGCGATCCTGGACGCCGCCGGCACCGCGCTGGTCACGCCGCGTGACGTGGTCACGGTCGGCCTCGAACCGCAGAAGATCGAAAACTTGGCACAGGTGCAGAAGGCGCTGGACACCGCCTTCAAGTCGATCAAGGTCACGGTCGACATGTCCAACCTCGCCGACCGGGTCAAGAACGCCGACCCGACCGACTTCATCGATCTGGTAACGCTGCGCCGCCCCGACTATCTCAAGATCCGGAACGCGGTGCGGCCGCTGAAGGGCACCGTCTTCAACGAGGGCACCCGCAACCTCGCGCCGACCCGGGCCTTCGCCCGGGCGCTGCTCGGCACCGCCGACGAGGCCACCCGCGAGGACATCGACGCCAACCCCGACGCGGTTGCGCAGGGCGACGTCGTCGGGCACGGCGGCTTGCAGCAGCGGTACGACACCGCGCTGCGCGGCACCTCCGGCATCTCGGTGGTGATCGCCCGCGAGGCCGCCGACGGCACGGTCAGCGACGCGCAGCTGTTCAGCACCAAGCCGGTCGACGGCAAGCCGATCAAGGTCAGCCTCGACACCGCCACCCAGAACGCCGCCGACGTCGCCCTGGCCACCCAGAAGCAGCCCAGCTCGCTGATCGCCATCAAGGTCAGCGACGGCTCGGTGCTCGCGGTGGCGAACGGGCCGGACGGCGGCACGGTCGACACCGCCCTCACCGGGCAGGTGCCGCCCGGTTCCACCTTCAAGACCGTTTCGGCGTACGGGCTGCTGCAGAAGAAGGCCGTCACCGCGGACACCCCGGTCGCCTGCCCCAAGACCGCCACCGTCGACGGCCGCGAGTTCAAGAACTCCGGCGGTGAGGTGCTCGGCTCGGTGCCGTTCCACGAGGACTACTCGAAGTCGTGCAACACGGCGTTCGTCGGGCTCGCACCCAAGCTCGGTGCGGCCGGGCTCAACGAGGCGGCCACCGCGCTCGGCCTCGGCGGCCAGTGGGACCTCGGCATCGACGCCTTCAGCGGCAAGATCTCGGCCGCCGCCACCCCGACCGAGCTGGCCGCCGCCACGTTCGGCCAGGGTGCCACCGCGGTCAGCCCGATCTCGATGGCATCGGTCGCGGCCGCGGTCGCCCGCGGGCAGTTCAAGCAGCCCAAGCTCGTGCTCGACCCGGCGCCGGCCAAGGCCGCGGCGGACGGCGCGCCGCTGGACCCGGCGGCGGTCGCCGCCCTGCGGTCGATGATGCGCGAGGTGGTCACCGGTGGCACCGGCACGGCGCTGCGCGACGTCAAGGGCAAGCCGGTCTTCGGCAAGACCGGAACCGCCGAGTTCGACGACACGAGCAAGGACACCCACTCCTGGTTCATCGGTTACCAGGGCGACGTGGCCTTCGCGGTGATGGTGCAGAAGGGCGGCGCCGGCTCCGAGGCCGCCGTCCCGGTGGTGAAGACCTTCCTGAACGCCCTCGCCGGGTAGCTCCGACGACGCCGGCCGGCATCACCCGATCATCCGGGGTGGTGCCGGTTCGGCGTTGCTCAGGCGATGTCGGCCGGGGAACCGGAGCCCAGGTCGAAGGCCGGGCGCGGCCGCTGGGCCGGCAGTGAGAACCCGTCGCCGGCCGGGTGGTCGTCGGACGCACGCGGGCGCAGCATGCCGGGGCGGGTGGCCGGGAGCGGCTCGGAGTCGAGCAGCGGCGCTTGGCCGAGCGGCCGGGACGCCGGCTGGATCGGCTCCTCGTCGAGCTCTTCGTCCCGCTCGTCCGCCTCTTCGCCGGGCAGTTCCGCCAGGGCCATCGGCTCGTCGGCCGTCCACGGCTCGTCCACCGGGTCGAGCTCGCGCTCATCGAAAGCATCCGGCTCATCAGTCGCGTCGAGCTCTGCCTCGGGCGCGATCGCCGGCTCGGGCTCCGACTCAACGCCGGCCGAAGCGTCCAGGTCAGCCTCAGCCGCCGGCTCGAACTCAGCTTCCGGCTCGAGCTCAGCCTCGGGCTCGAAATCAGCCTCCGGCTCGAACCCAGCTTCCGGCTCGAACCCAGCCTCGGGCTCAAACTCAGCCTCGGGCTCAAACTCAGCCTCGGGCTCGGGGACTGCGGCCGGAGCAAGCCCACGCGGAGCAAGCCCGCCCGGGGCAAGACGGCCCGGCGCGAGACCGCCCGGCGCGAGACCGCCCGGCGCGAGACCGCCCGGCGCGAGACCGCCCGGCGCGAGGGAGGTCGAGGCGGCCAGTGCCGAGGCGAGCGGGCCCCACGAGGCCCGGGCCCTGGCTGCGGCCGAGATATCCGGCCGGGGCTCCTCGGCTTCCTCGGGCTCGGCCGGGTCCTCGTCGGGCTCGGCCGTGGCCGCCGCGGGCTCGGTGGGGAGGTCATCCGGCTCGGCCGGGAGTTCCTCGGGCTCGGCGATGGGCTCCGCGGGCGGGGCCGGGCGGGACGGGTTGGCCAGGTCGGCTCGGGCGGCGATCAGGTCGGGGCGGGCCGTCACGGTGCGGGCCGCGGCCAGGCCGGCCGCCACCGCGTTGGTGATCTCCTCGGCGTAGGAGCCGTCCGGGTCGTAGTCGGGGTCGAAGACGGTGATCTCGACGCCCAGGCAGTGCGGCGACTCGACCAGGCCGGCCAGCAGGATCTCCAGCTCGGGGAAGGCGATGCCGCCCGGGGACGGCGCGTCGACGGCCGGCATCACCGCCGGGTCGAGCACGTCGACGTCGACGTGCAGCCAGTAACCGGCGCAGTCGACCAGCTGGTCGCGAGCCCACTGGGCGCTGCGCGCGGCGCCCTCGGCCCGCAACGCCGGGACCGGGCGGGTGACGATGCCGGCCGCCTGCAGGTCGAGGCGGTATTCGTCCTGGGCGCGGATGCCCAGCACCACCACGTCGATGTCGCGGAAGTAGGGGCGGCGACCCTCGATCGACGCCAGGTCGGGCTGGCCACGGCCGGTGACCAGGGCCAGGTCCTCACCGGCGGCGGCGCCGACATAGGAGGCGTTGCCGGGGTGCCGGAAGTCGGAGTGGCCGTCCACGAAGACCAGCCCGATCCGGCCGCCGACCGCCTCGCCGAGCCGGTGCATGGCCAGGCCGGAGCCGAGCAGGATCGAGCAGTCGCCGCCGAGGATCACCGGGAACTCGCCGGCGTCGAGGATCGCGCCGATCCGGCCCGCCAGCGCCCGGGAGTAAGCGGCGATCTGCTCGGCGTGCGCGACACCGTCGCCCGGCCGCCAGTCGCCCGGGTCGTAGCGCGGCGGGGTCAGGCAGCCGGCGTCGCGAGCGCCGAGCCGGGTCAGCAGGCCGTGGTCACGGAGGGCTCCGGGCGCCTTGGCACAGCCCGGCACCGACGTCGCGGTCGGCGGGCGCAGACCGAGATTGGACGGTGCGTCGAGGACTGCGATGCGGCGCACGGAGCCTCCCGTCTAGAAGAGTGCGCTGGCCAGCGCGCGACGGGCCCCGGCCACTGCCGGATCGTCCGGGCCGGCCACGCTGAACAGCGACAACAGGTGTTTGCGGACGGCGTCACGGTCGTCGCCCGAGGTGCGTTTGATCAGCTTGACCAGCCGCTCGTACGCCTTGTCGGCCTCGCCGCTGAGCACCTCGAAGTCGGCCGCGAGCTGCTGGGCGGCCAGGTCGTCGGGGTCGGCCTCGGCCTTGGCGAACGCGCCCGCCGGGTCGACACCGCCCACCCGGCGGTAGAGCGCCACCTGGGCCAAACCGGACTCGGCGGCCGCGTCGGCCGGGGACTCGGCGAGGATCCTCTTGTACGCCGCCTCGGCGGCCTCCAGGTCGCCGACCATCAGTGCGTCGTCGGCCGCGTCGATCCGCGGGTCGGCCGGCTCCTCGACGGCGATGCCGCCCGCCTTGAGGACGGCATCCACATACTGCTTCACCTGGTGCTCCGGGAGCACGCCGGTGAAGCCCTCGACGAGCTGGCCGCCGACGACCGCGACCACCATCGGGATGCCCTGCACACGCAGCGCCTGGGCGAGCCGCGGGTTGGCGTCCACATCGATCCGGCCGAGCACCCAGGAGCCGCCGCCGGCCGCCGCCAGCCGCTCCAGGATCGGCGAGAGCTGCTTGCAGGGCTCGCACCAGTCGGCCACGAAGTCGAGGATGACCGGGGTCGTCAGGGAACGCTCGAGAACGGCCGTCTGGAAGTTGGCCTCGGTGATGTCGATGATCGTCTCGGGCCCGCCACCCGGGAAGCTCACGGCCGGGGCACCGTCGTCGGGGCCGCTGCTCGCGGCCGGGCGGCTCGGCGCCGCCGACGGAGAGGGGGCCGGGGCGCGCAGCGCGCTGAGATCCACCGCGCCGCGGGTGAAGATCGACGGAGTGGTCCGTGGGTCGCTCATGGTTACCTAGTCTCGCACGCTGACAAGACGGTTCGGCGTGCCGCGGCACGGCCGATATCGGACGTCACAACCGTCCGTGCTGCCGATACTCGACCCCGCCGCGCCGTTCCGCAATATCAACAATCCGACCCGCCCGGAATATGCCTTACCGACCGTTTCCGGAATCAGAAACGGGCGGGCTCCCGGTAGATGCCCCACTCGTCCTTCAGCGCGTCGCAGATCTCACCGAGGGTCGCTTCTTGGCGGGCCGCGTCCAGCATCGGGGGGATCATGTTTTCTCCGCTGCGGGCCGCGGCCACCATGCGGTCGAGAGCGGCTTTGACGCGTACGGAATCCCGGGAATCTTTCCGCGCACCCAGCTCGCGCCGCTGCACCAGCTCGACCTCGTGCGAGACGCGGAGAATTTCGAGTTCTTTCGCCACCGTGCCGGTGTGCGCGTTGACCCCGACGATGCGCTTCTCGTTCTTCTCCAGGGCCTGCTGGTAGACGAAGGCCGCCTCGGCGATGTTGGCGGTGAACCAGCCGTCCTCGATGCCGCGCAGGATGCCGGCGGTGAGGCTGCCGTCGTCGCCGAGCTCGCGGATGCGCGCGAAGATCTCCTCCGCCTCGGCCTCGATCCGGTCGGTGAGCTGCTCCAGGTACCACGAACCGCCGAGCGGGTCGGCCACGTTGACCACACCCGTCTCCTCCATCAGCACCTGCTGGGTGCGCAGGGCGATCTCGGCCGACTCGTCGGTGGGCAGCGCGAGCGTCTCGTCGAGGGCGTTGGTGTGCAGCGAGTTCGTCCCGCCGAGGATCGCGGCCAAGGCCTCCACCGCGGTCCGGACCACGTTGTTGACCGGCTGCTGGGCGGTCAGCGAGACCCCGGCGGTCTGCGTGTGGAACTTCAGCCAGAGCGCCTTCTCGCTGGTCGCGCCGTAGTCGTCGCGCAGGTGCCGGGCCCAGATGCGACGGGCGGCGCGGAACTTGGCGATCTCCTCGAAGAAGTCGATGTGCGAGTCGAAGAAGAAGCTCAGCCCGGGGGCGAACTCGTTGACGTCGAGCCCGCGCGACAGCCCCAGCTCGACATAGCCGAAGCCGTCGGCCAGCGTGTAGGCCAGCTCCTGCGCGGCGGTCGAGCCCGCCTCCCGGATGTGGTAGCCGCTGACCGACAGCGGCTTGTACTTCGGGATCTCCCGCGCGCAATATTCCATCAGGTCGCCGATCAGGCGCAGGTGCGGCTCCGGCGCGAAGAGCCACTCCTTCTGCGCGATGTACTCCTTGAAGATGTCGGTCTGCAGGGTGCCGTCGAGCCGGCTCAGGTCGGCGCCCTGGCGCTCGGCGGCCACCAGATACATACAGAAGACCGGGACCGCGGGCCCGGAGATCGTCATGCTCGTGGTGGTCTTCTCCAGATCGATGCCGCCGAAGAGCACCTCCATGTCGGCGGCCGAGTCGATCGCCACCCCGCAGTGCCCGACCTCGCCCAGCGACTGCGGGTCGTCGGAGTCCCGGCCCATCAGCGTCGGCATGTCGAACGCCACGCTGAGCCCGCCACCGCCGGCCGCCAGGATCATCTTGTAGCGCTCGTTGGTCTGCTGCGCGTTGCCGAACCCGGCGAACTGCCGGATGGTCCAGGTGCGCCCGCGGTAGCCGGTCGGATAGAGCCCCCGGGTGTAGGGGAACTCGCCCGGCCAGCCGATCCGGTCGAACCCCGGATAGCCGGCCCCGTCGGGCGGCCCGTAGACCGGCTCGACCGGAGAACCGGAGAGCGTGGTGAAGTCCGCGTCCCGCTTACGTGCGGCGTCGTAGCGCCGTTGCCAGCGCTCCCGTCCGGCGGCGATGTCGGCAGCATCCATGCCGCCATCGTAGAGGGTCGACTGAACGATCCCTAAGGCAAAGTTGTCACACGCGGTGGTCGAGAATCCACGCTTGGGGATTGCCCCGCCGGAAGAGCATCTTCATCATCGTCGGCAGCATTGCGTCGCGGATCGCGGCGCCGACCGGGCCGGCCGTCTTGCCGCTGCCGTTGCGCCGGCCGGCCGCCACCACGCGCTCCACCCGGGGGCGACGGATGCGCTCGTAGTCGGCCAGGGTGCCGCCCTCGGCCAGGCAACGGCCCAGGACCACGGCGTCCTCGATCGCCATCGACGCGCCCTGGCCGGCCGACGGGGCCACCGCGTGGGCGGCGTCGCCGGTCAGCACCACCCGGCCGGAGTGCCAGACCGGGACCCGGCGCAGGTCGTCGGTGTTCCACGGGCCGATCGCCACGTCGGTGGCGCGGATGATGGCGGCGGCCGGCAGCGCGTCCTCGGCGAACAGTTCGATCAGGTGCGCCCGCCACGCCTGAGGGGTGAAGTCGCCCGGGCGGGCCGGCTCCCGGCTCGGCGGGTTGGCGAACCACCACACCGAACCGTCCGGCGCCGGGGCCCAGCCGAAGAAGGCCTTCCGGCCGAAAGCCATGTGCATGAGGCCGGGGGTGCGGTCCAGGTCGGCGTCGATCGGGCCGGTGGCAAACCCACCCGCGTTGAGCAGGCCGAGGTAGGTGGGTTCGGGACCGGTGGGGTTGAGGATCTGGCGCGTACGGGAACGGAGGCCGTCGGCGCCGACCAGCAGGTCGCCCTCGACCTCCGCGCCGGTGAACGCGGCCGTGACACCGCCGGGGTGCTCGGTGTAGCCGGTGAGGCGCCGGTCGTACTCCATCGGGATGCCTCGGTCGGCCGCGACCGCGCGCAGCGATGCGTAGAGGTCGGCACGGCGGATCGTCGTCGTCACCGTGCCGTCGGCGGCCGGGCCGCCGAGCGGGAGCACCGCCAGCCGCCTGCCCGCGCTGTTGCTCATGGTCATGCCCGGGGTGGGAAAGCCGGCCGCGAGCACCCGGGCCGGGTCGAGATCGAGGGCGCGCAGGGCGGCGAGGCCGTTGACGGCCACGGTCAGGAAGGCCCCGCGCTCGTCGGCGACCCCCGCGGGCCGGGACTCGAAGAGCCGGGGCTGCCAGCCGGCGCGCTGCAGGGCGATGGCCGCGACGGTGCCCGCGACGCCACCGCCGGCGATCAGTGCTGTCTTAGTCATAAGATGACTATGCATAACATGACTAAGAATCGTCAACCCCGTAGGCTGGCCGCGTGACATCGGAGAAACCGCGCCGGTCCACGCTGGGCATGGTCCTGCTGGCGCTGCTCATGGAAGCGCCGATGCACCCCTACCGGATGCAGCAGATGATCAAGGAGCGCGGCCAGGACCAGCTGGTCAACGTGGCCCAGCGCAACAGCGTCTACCAGGCACTCGACCGCCTCGTGCGGGACGGACTGGCCCGCCCGGCGGGCAGCACCCGGGAGGCCGGGCGGCCGGAGCGGACCGTCTACGAGATCACCCCCGACGGCGAGGCCACCATGCGGTTGTGGCTGATCGGGATGCTGCCGACACCGGGGCGGGAGTTCCCGGAGTTTCCGGCGGCGCTGGCGTTCATCGCGGTGCTGGCGCCGGCGCAGGTGCGGGAGTTGCTCGGGCGGCGCCTGGACACCCAGGAGCAGCGGCTCGCGGCCGTCCGCGAGCAGGCGCCGCCGGGTCTGCCGCGGCTGTTCCTGATCGAGGACGAATACCGCGCCGCGATGTTGGCGGCCGAGATCGCCTGGCTGCGGCAGCTGGTGACCGACCTGGACAGCGGCGAGCTCACCTGGAGTCGCGAGATGATCGAACAGACTCTGCAGCAGTTCGGGTAGCCGGAAGTCGCCCGGCCGACAGCCCTAACCGGGCAAGGGCGTTAGCCTCCCACCATGGTCCGCAGCGTGCCGGAGAAGTTCCTGGTGGCGTTCTCGCTCGCCGGGGAACAACGCACGCTCGTGCGAGCGGTCGCCGAGGAACTCGAACGCAGGCTTGGCGAGTCCACTGTCTTCTACGACGAGTGGTTCGAATTTTACCTGGCCGGCGGCGAGGCCGATCTCAAGCTGCAGCGCATCTATCTCGAGCGGTGCGAGCTGGCGGTGATCTGCATATCCGGCGAGTACGGCAATAAGCCGTGGACCGTTGCCGAGCACGCCGTGGTGCGAGCGCGCTATATGGCGGCCACCGGGTCAGAACTCGATCGCGACCGGATCCTGCCCCTGCGCGTCGGCGAGGGCCACGTTGACGGCGTCCATCTCAACGACCACGTTCCCGACCTGCGCGGCCGATCCCCCGCCGACGCGGCTCAGCTGATCATCGACCGACTCAGCTACGTCGCGCCGACGCGCATCAAGCCGGCCCAGGTCCCTCACTGGCCGCAGCAGACGCCGGCCTTCCGATGGCCGATGGCGAACCACGGAGAGGCACAGGCCGCCTTCTGCAATCTGCTGATGCACGGCAGCCCAGTCCGGATGCTGCCGATCCAGGGTGGAACGGAGACCGGCAAGTCCAGCCTCGCGAAACAGATGGAACGTAACGTGGCCGAGCTGCTCCCCGAACTGCGGTGCGGCCGATTCGACTTCAAGGGCGGGGTGAGCCAGCGGATCGAGACCGAGGCCTTCGCCGGATCGCTCGGGCTCACCGTGCCGGACCGATCCCCGGACAGCGACCAGCTCAAAAGTGTCCTCAGCCAACTGCACCACCTGCCGAGACCCACGGTCATCATCCTCGACACGTACGACGAAGCGGGCGAGGACGGGACGTGGCTGGAGCGCGCTTTCCTTCCCCAGTTGCGCCGCAGCGAATGGCTCCGGATCGTCATCCTGGGCCGGCAGGTGCCGTCCGGCCGGGATGCGGTGTGGGAGTCGATCGCGGCACCTACGGTTCCGCTCACGCAGCCCGACGCGCAGGCATGGTTCGAGTACGGCCGGAGACTGAACCTGGATGTGGAACTCGACCTGGACTTCGTCACCAGGCTGCATCAGTTGGCCGCCGGGCGGCCGGCACCGCTCCGGGAACTCTTCGACACGAGGCGGCCATGAACGGACTGGAGGATTCGCTTCGCATCCTCTCGGAGGCTGCCGGTGATCCGGCGCTGATCTATCTCGCCACGATCGAGCTCAAATTTCCGGAACTGTCGCCGCCGGAACGCGCGTCGCTGCGGGAAGCACTCGAGGCCGCGGCGGTACCGCACTGGTGCGACCGCGAGATTCTGGCCGCCCTCCTCGACGTAGACCAGGACAGGGCGACCGTTCTCTGGGAGAAGCTGTCCGGCCTGTCCGTCGTGGAATCGTTCCGCGCTCGAGGGGAGGCGGCGCGCAACGTCCATGCTGCGGCGCGATCGGCGATCCGGCATCGGCTCGCCGAGACCGACCTCGACCACCTCCGATTACTGAGCAGTCGTGCAGCCAACCACTTCTCCTCCGACGGCGGACCGGCGGACCGCATCGAGCGGCTGTTCCATGCGCTGCTGTCCGATCCCGACGAAGGCATCCGCATTCTCGAACAGGCGACCAGCGGGTGGATCTGGAATATCAGCCACGAGGTGCGGTACGCCCTCACGATGGCTCTGAGTGAGCTCCTCCATGAAGGCCTCCTCACCGGTCGCGCCGAACTCTGGATCCGAGTCATGATCATGGAGCATCGCGCCAGTATCGAAGGAGACTCGGCGTTCCGTGAGCCTGTTGCCCAGCTGTTGAGTGAGGCGAGAGCAGTCGGTGACCGGCGGCTCATCGCGGAGGTCCTGGTAGTCGCGGGCGACGCTGCCCGGTCGAGCGGAGATCTGGGAAGCGCGCACGCGGCCTTCGAGGAATACCGGATGATGGCAGCGGAAATGTCAGAGCAGGATCCTGCCGACCCGGACCGCCGACGCGAGGTCGCGAATGCCCACGGTCGGCTCGGCGACGTCGCGCTCGACCGCGGCGACCTGGACAAGGCCCGGGCGGAGTACGAACGGAACCGGCAGATTCTGGCGACTCTGATCGCAGAGGATCCCGCGAATATGAACTGGCAGGTCGACCTGGCGTTGGCCTACGGCGGGCTTGCCACGATAGCCGGCGACCAAGGAGACGGCGCCGGCGCCCGCGCCGCGCTCGACCAGGCCTTGTCGATCATGGCCATGCTGTCGGGGCAGGATCCGGACAACACCGAATTGCGCTACGAACTCGCAGTGATGCACCTCAGAATCGGGATCCTCGCTCACGATGAAGGTGATCTCGTCAGCGCGCTACAGGCCTACCAGCAGTTCCTCGCGATCCTCACGGACCTGACCGCGCAAGACCCCAGCAACGTCAACTGGCAGCGCGACCTGGCTGTCGCCTACAGCCATCTCGCGAGCGTGGCCCTCGATCGGGAGGATCCGGACGGCGCCCAGGCGGCCAATGAGCAGCACCTCTCGATCGTCGCCAGGCTGGCAGCGGTGGATCCCGGCAACACCGTCTGGCAGCAGGACTTGGCCGTCGCCCATTCCAGGACCGGCGACATTGCTCTGGCCCGCAACGATCTGGGCAGCGCAGCGCGGGCCTATCGCCAGAACCTGTCCATCCTCACGCAGTTGACGGTGCGGGACCCGAGCAACGTTGCCTGGCAGCGGGAATTGGCCATCGCGCACTCCAAAGAGGGGGATGCGGCGTTCCAGAGCGGTGACCTCGGCGGCGCGAGGCAGGCGTACGAGCAATACCGATCGGTGTCCGCGACCTTGACGACGAAGGCGCCCGGGAGCGCCTTCTGGCAGCGCGACCTGGCAATCGCCCATGCCAAGCTGGGTGACGTGGCTTCGGCCGAGGAGGAGTACAGCCAGGCCAGGGACCACTACGAGCAGTACCGGTCGATCATGGCGCGGCTGGTAGATGTCGACCATAACAACACGGACTGGCGGCACGGTCTTGCCGTCGCCCTCTGGCGCATGGGCGATGTGGTGCAGGACCTGGACGACGCCCGGATCGCCTACCAGCAGAGCCGATCGGTCATGGTCGGCCTCGTTACACAGAACCCAGGCAACGCGAACTGGCGGATGGAGCTGGCGTCGATCGACGCGAGGCTCGCAGGTCTCGACCAGGAAGCCGACACCGACGTCACAGACCTTTGATCAGGTCTTCCGCGGCAGCGTACGGGTCGATCTCGCCGGCGGCGACGGCTGAGGCGAGCGTGCTCAGCGCCGTACCGTGCTTGAGGTCGCCGATCCGGGCCCGCAGCGTGCCCAGGGCGATGGCCTCGACCTCGACCGAGGCTCGCCGCTCGCGGCGGGCCGTCAGGTTTCCGGAGGTCTCCAGCCAGGTGCGGTGCTTCTCGATCGCGGTGAGCACGTCGTCGATGCCCTCAGCGCGTACCGCCGTCGCCCGCACCACCTGGGGGCGCCAGTCGCCGGCCGCGCGCTCTCCCAGGCCGAGCATGCCCTGGATGTCGCGGTAGGTGGCGTCGGCGCCGGGGCGGTCGGCTTTGTTGATCACGAAGACGTCGGCGATCTCCAGGACGCCGGCCTTGACCGCCTGGATGGCGTCGCCCATGCCGGGGGCCAGCAGGACGAGCGTGGTGTCGGCCAGCGAGGCGATCTCCACCTCGGCCTGGCCGACGCCGACCGTCTCGACGAGGATGACCTCGCAGCCGGCGCCCTCCAGGACGCGGACCGCCTGCGGGGTCGCCGCCGAGAGGCCGCCCAGCTGGCCACGGCTGGACATCGACCGTATGTAGACGCCGCGGTCGGTGGTGTGTTCCTGCATGCGGATGCGGTCGCCGAGGATCGCGCCGCCGGTGAACGGGCTGGACGGGTCGACTGCCAGCACGCCTACCCTCCGGCCGGCCGCGCGCAGGGCCTTGACCAGCTCGTTCGTCGTGGTGGACTTGCCCACCCCGGGTGAGCCGGTGAGGCCGACCACCTGGGCGTGGCCGGCGTAGGGCGCCAGCGCGGCGGCGACCTCGGGCAGCGCCGGGTCGCCGTTCTCCACCAGGGTGATCAGCCGGGCCACCGAGCGTGCATCGCCCTCGCGCGCCCGGGCGACGAGGGTGGGAACGTCGTGGCGTCGGCTCACCCTGTGCCTGATGCGCGTGGACTCGTGGCCCTCGGCCGTTTGCCCGCTCTCGGCGGGCAACTCGCGCTCGGTGCGCTCGCTCACGCGGCCGGAACTTCGATGACCAGGGCGTCGCCCTGACCGCCGCCGCCGCAGAGGCCGGCCGCGCCGAGGCCGCCGCCGCGGCGCTTGAGCTCCAGCGCCAGGGTCAGCACCAGGCGGGCGCCGGACATGCCGATCGGGTGGCCGAGCGCGATCGCGCCGCCGTTGACGTTCACGATCTCTTCCGAGACGCCGAGCTCGCGCATCGACTGGATGACCACCTGGGCGAACGCCTCGTTCATCTCGACCAGGTCGAGCTCGTCGGCGGTGCGGCCGGCCTTGGCCAGCGCGTGCTTGATCGCGTTGGCCGGCTGGGACTGCAGCGAGCTGTCGGGGCCGGCCACGTTGCCGTGCGAGACGATCTCGGCGAGCCAGGTGAGGCCGAGATCCTGCGCCTTGGCCTTGCTCATCACCACGACCGCGGCGGCGCCGTCGGAGATCGGCGAGGACGAGCCGGCGGTGATCGTGCCGCCCTTGACGAACGCGGGGCGCAGCTTGCCGAGCGTCTCGGCGGTCGACTCGGGGCGGACGCCCTCGTCGGTGTCGATCAGCAGGTCGGTCTCGCGCACCCCGCCCGGGATCGGCACGATCTCCTCGGCGAAGTGGCCGTTCTTCTGCGCGGCGGCGGCCCGCTGGTGGCTGCGCGCGGCGAACTCGTCCTGCTCCTCGCGGGTGATGTCGAGCTTGGCCCCGCTGTGCTCGGTCGCCTCGCCCATCGAGATGCCCTCCCACGGGTCGGTGAGCCCGTCGAAGGCGGTGTGGTCGCGCACCAGCACGTCGCCGAACTTGGCGCCCTGCCGCTGGTTGAGCAGCAGGTGCGGGGCGTTGGTCATCGACTCCATGCCGCCGGCCACCACGATGTCGAACTCGCCGATCCGGATCAGCTGGTCGGCCAGGGCGATCGCGTCGAGCCCGGAGAGGCAGACCTTGTTGACCGTCACGGCGGGCGTGCTCATCGGGATGCCGGCCGCCACGGCGGCCTGCCGGGCGGTGATCTGCCCGGCACCGGCCTGCAGCACCTGCCCCATGATCACGTACTGCACCTGGTCGGGGCGGACGCCGCCGCGCTGCAGGGCAGCCTCGATTGCGTAGCCGCCGAGCTCGGTGGCCGGCAGATTTTTCAGGTTGCCGAGCAGTCGGCCCATGGGAGTGCGGGCGCCGCTCACGATTACCGAGGTGGTCACGGTTGATCGCTTTCTCGGGGATCGGCCGGGGAGGTTCTTTTGCGGCCTGAACGGTGGTTCAAGTAAGACTACGTAGATGACTGAGGTGTCACCTAATGCCACTGAGCCCGACAATGTCACATCACTCGGTGTCGAGCTCCTGCGTATCGATCACGTCGGCATCGCGGTACCCGATCTTGATGCTGCACTCACCTTCTACGCCGAGATCTTCGGCATGCACTGTGTGCACGAAGAGACGAACGAGGATCAAGGGGTACGGGAAGCGATGCTCGCGGTCGGCGACGGCAGTGGCCCGCGCCTGCAACTTCTCGCCCCGCTGCGGCCGGATTCGGCGATCGCCAAGTTCCTCGACCGCAGCGGCCCCGGCCTACAGCAACTGGCCTACACGGTGGCCGATGTCGAGGCGGCGACGGCCGCCCTGCGCGCTCGTGGCCTGCGGGTGCTCTACGACACCCCGCGCCGGGGCACGGCCGGCTCGCGGATCAACTTCGTGCATCCCAAGGATGCGGGTGGGGTTCTGGTGGAATTGGTGGAGCCTGCGTGATTGCTCCCCGTCCGGGTGAATCCTCCTGACGGCAGGGCCCCTGGCCTGGCAGGATCGGGGACATCGAGCGGCGCGACCGTGGCGCCGCTCACCCCGAACCCGGATACAGCAGGTGACAGCCCGGCGAAGGTTGATCGCCGGACGGCCCCAACCCGCTGCCCGAACGGCGGACCTGTTCGCTCCCGGGCAGCTCAAAGCTGATCTACGTGTCTTTTCTGTTGCCGGTCCGCTCTTGCGTGGCTGGTGCGTCTTCGCCAGGATGGCCCAATGCCTCAGCAGCAGGATCAGAACTTGGCATTTTTCGACGGCGCGAACTCGCAGCACGACTTCACCGTCGTCCTCCGCGGATATGACCGCGGCCAGGTGGACGCGCACCTGGGCCGGCTTGTCGCCGCGCTGAACCAGTCCGAGCAGGCCCGCGGTGAGGCCGAGCAGCGGATGAACGATGCGCAGCGCCGGCTGCGCCAGGCCGAGCAGCGGCTCAACGCGGTGGAGCAGAAGCTCTCCGACAGCAACAAGCTGCTCGAGGAGAACAACCGGCCGACGCTCTCCGGTCTGGGCACCCGGGTCGAGCAGATCCTGCGGCTGGCCGAGGAGCAGGCGAACGATCACCGCAGCGAGGCGAAGCGCGAGTCCGAGGGCATCCTCTCGGCCGCCCGTCTCGAGTCCCGCGAGATCACCGACAAGGCGCGCGCTGAGGCCGCCGCCATGAAGGCGACCGCCGAGCGCGAGGCCGGCCAGGTCCGCACGCACGCCGAGCGGGAGGCGGCCGAGGCCCGCGTCCAGGCCCGGCGCGAGGCCGACACCCTGCGGTCCGACGCCGACCGCGAGACCAAGCAGCTGCGCACGGTCACCGCGCACGAGGTCGCCGAGCTGAAGTCGACCGTGGAGCGTGAGGTCGCGTCGATGCGCGCCACCGCCGAGCGGGAGATCACCCAGCTGCGCGCCAAGACCTCCCGCGAGGCCGAGGAGAAGCGCGCCGAGGCGACCAAGCTGCTGACCGACGCCCGCGACAAGCGCGACAAGGACCTGCAGTCCCTGGCGCTGGAGATCGCCGAGCGGCGGGAGAAGGCCGAGGGCGAGGAGTCCCAGCGACACGCCGCCCAGGTCAACGCGACGCAGAAGATGGTGTCCGAGGCCGAGGAGCGCGCCCGCGCCGCCGAGGACCGCGCCAAGGAGATCGAGCAGCGCGCCGAGCAGCGCCGGGTCGAGTCCGAGCGCAACGCGATCGAGACCACCGAGAAGGCCCGGGCCCTGTCCGAGAAGACGGTGACCGAGGCCCGCTCCGAGGCGCAGCGCCTGATGAGCGAGGCTCGCACCGAGGCCGAGCTCACCACCCAGGCCGCCAAGCGCGAGGTGGACGACCTCACCCGCCAGAAGGACCAGGTCACCAACCAGCTCGGGCAGATGCTGTCCGGCCTGTCCGGCCTGGTGCCGGGCGTGGGCGGTGCCGCCAAGCCGAACGCGGTGGCCGAGGCGGCCGCCGCTGCCGCCAAGCAGGCCGAGGCGCCCACGCAGCGCACGCCCGACGCGGAGAAGAACGGCTCGGCCGACAAGCCGCTGCCGGCCAAGACGAACTCCTGAGTCGTTCGACACTTTCGCCTCCGGTTGCGTACCCGCGAGGAGTACGCGACCGTTGAGCGGTCGGCCGCGAACAAATAGATGAAGGCCGTATCGGAGTTTCTCCGGTACGGCCTCAATCGTTTTGCGCGCGTAGCCTTGCTTCGGCAAAGTCGGCACAGACAAATCACAACTAGACGCATACTCCGGCCAGGACGGTGTGTATCGGGTCGTGACGGGACGATGCGTATGTGAGGATGGGGAGCATGTCGCACGGCGGTGAAATCTTCGGTCTCGGCGGAGACGTGGCCACCGAGCCCAACTTCGAGACCGCCATCCGTGGGTACGAGCGGAAGCAAGTAGAGCGGTATGTGACGCGGGCCGAAAACGAGATAGCCGCGCTGGCCGCCGAGCGAGAACAGGCGTATTCCCAGATCCAGGGCATGGCCGCGCAGATCGAGCGGCTGCAGCAGGAGATCACCCAGGTGCGCCGTCAGGGCGGCATCGGGCCCGAGGTCTCCTTCCGCCACCTGGGCCCACGGGTCGAGCAGATCCTCGCCCTCGCCGAGGAGCAGGGTGAGGCGATCAAGGCCTCGGCCACCGACGACATCGCCGCCCGGCTCGCCGAGGCCGAGCGCATCCGGGCCGAGGCCGACGCGCACGCCCACGACGCCGTCCGCGACTTCGAGATCGCACTGGCCGCCCGCCGGGCCGAGGAGCATCGGGCCGACGCCGGCCGGCGCGCCGAGTCGGACAAGGCGCTCGCCGCCACCCGGCAGGCCGCCGAGCAGATGCGGGCCGAGGCCGAGGCGACGCTGGCCCGGGCCCGCACCGACGCGCAGCAGCTGGCCGAGAAGACCGCCCGCGAGGCGCAGCGCGCCCGGGCCGAGGCCGACGGTTACGTGCAGTCCACCCGCATGCAGGCCGACCAGGAGATCAAGGCGCTGCGGGAGAAGACCCAGCTCGACATCGCCGGCCGGCGGGCCGGTGCCGACCGCGAGCACAGCGAGCTCAAGGCCACTGTGGAGAACGAGCTCGCCCAGCGCCGCCAGGCCGTGGTGCAGGAGCTGGCCCAGCTGCGCACCGGGGTCGAGAAGCAGTGCGCCGACCTGCGCAGCGAGGCCGACAAGTACGCCGAGGAAGTGCTCCGCCGCTCCGACGACCAGGCCACCGCCGTACGCAACGAGATCGCCGCGCAGCAGGAGAAGATCACTCAGGCCGCGTCCGACCTCGAGGTCGCCCAGGCCAAGGTCGGCGAGGCCGAGCGCAGGCTCGCCGCCGCCCAGGAGCGGGCCCGCCAGGGCGAGCAGGAGGCCGACGAGGTCCGCAAGCGCCTCGAGCAGGTGCAGAAGGATCTCGAGGTCGGCCTGAAGCGGGTCGCCGACGCCAAGCGGGACGGCGAGGCCGCCGAGAAGCGCGCCATCGACGTCCGCCGCCAGGTGCAGAAGGAAGCGAAGCGGGTGGCCGAGCTGGCCGCCGCCGCGGTGATGGCGGCCGCCGCCTCCCCGGAGGATCTGGACGAGCCGGCCGAGGAGAAGTCGATCGCCGGTGGACCGGTCGGCGCGCACGCCGCGGTCGAGCCGGCACCCGCCCCGGCGAAGGTCACCGCGTCGGCCAAGGTCACCGTGCCGCCGGCCAGCCGGGTCGGCGCGGACGCCGAGTAGGCGCCGCTAGCGCAGGTGCGATAACGTCCCCGCCGAATCCATCGGCGGGGAGGGACGGTTCGCGGTGACCGCAGACGACAACACGATCGACGACACTGCGGTCGAGGAACCGCCCGAGGACGCGGCCGACCTCGATGCTCGGGAGGGGCGCTTCGGCACGCCCGGGCCGCCCCTGGACCGTCGCAATCCGTTCATGATCGGCCTGCTCGGCGGGCTCGGCGTCATCCTGGCTTACGCGATCTTCCTCGGCGTACGCAATGCGGCCTCCATCTTGGTGTTGATCTTCATCGCCATGTTCCTGGCGATCGGGCTCAACCCGGCGGTGACCCGCCTCCGTAAATGGCACATCCCGCGCGGCGGTGCGGTCGCGATCGTGGCGCTGGTCGTGCTCGGGCTGCTGGTCGGCGGCATCATCGCGCTGATCCCGCCGCTGGTCACCCAGACCAACGAGCTGATCAAGAACGTCCCCGACTACATCACCAGCCTGCAGCGCAACCAGACCATCAACGACCTGGTCGAGCGCTACGACATCGTGGCGAAGGTGACCAGTGCGGTGAACCCCGGCACGGTCGGCGGGGCGCTCGGCGGCGTGGTCGGCGGGGCGAAGCTGCTGTTCGGCACGATCTTCAACACGCTGACCGTGCTGGTGCTGACCATCTACTTCATGGCGGCGTTCGACCGGCTGCGCGAGTCGGCGTATTCGCTGGTGCCGGCGTCGCGGCGGAGCCGGGTGCGGCTGCTCACCGACGAGATCCTCACCAAGGTCGGCGCCTACATGGTGGGCGCGCTGGCGATCGCGGTGCTGGCCGGTGCGAGCACCTGGGTGCTCGCCATGATCCTCGGCTTGGCGTACCCGTTCGCGCTGGCCGTGGTGGTCGCCGTCTGCGACCTGATCCCGCAGATCGGCGCCACCCTCGGCGCCGTGATCGTGAGCCTCGTCGGGTTCGCCTCGTCGCTCACCGACGGCCTGGTCTGCGTGGTGTTCTTCATCATCTACCAGCAGATCGAGAACTATCTGATCTACCCGGCGGTGATGCGCCGGTCGGTCAAGGTCAGCGACGTGGCCGCGGTGGTCGCGGCGCTGCTCGGGGTGGCGCTGTTCGGCGTGGTCGGCGCGCTGGTGGCGATCCCGATGGTGGCCGGCATCCAGCTGATCATCCGCGAGGTCGTGGTGCCTAGTCAGGAAGCTCGCTGAGCGGACCGGGCACGGGCACGTCGGAGAAGGCGGCGACGGTCCGGTCGGCGTAGGCGTTCATGTCGCCGCTCTCCATCGGGCCGTCCCAGGTCCGCGGCAGCGGGACCGGCACCTCCGGGGCGACCCGGCGGACGATCTCGTCGAGCACCTTCTCGGCGTCGCCGACCCAGAGGTGCTTGGCGCCGGCCATCGGCACCACCTCGGCCTGGTCGCCGAAGCGGGCCAGTGCCTCGGCCGGGCGCAGGTAGTCGTCGAACTCCGGGATCAGGGCGGTCAGCGGCTTCCCGCTCGCCGACCAGGCGGCCAGGTCGGACGGCTGCGAGAAGCGCAGCGGCGGGGACAGCAGGATCGCGCCGGTGATCGCCGGGTCGAGGCCGTGCATCAGGGTCAGGTCGGTGCCGAAGGACCAGCCCAGCAGCCAGATGGTGGGCAGCTCGGCGAACTCCGCGTACTCGATGGCGGCGGCCACGTCGTACTTCTCGCCGGTCCCGCCGTCGAATTTTCCGCCGCTCGTACCTCGTACGCTGCTGGTGCCCCTGGTGTTGAAACGCAGCACGGCGAGGCCGGCGAGGGCCGGGAGCCGCCACGCCGCCTTCCGGAAGACGTGGCTGTCCATCATCCCGCCGTGCGTCGGCAGCGGATGCAGGCACACGAGCGTGGCGACCGGATCGCGGTCCAGCGGGCGCGCCAGCTCACCGACCAGGGTCAGGCCGTCGGCGGTGTGCAACTCGATGTCCTCCCGGTGGGCGGGAAGGATCGAGTTGGCGCGGATCTGACTGGTTGTCATGGAGTTGATTTTCACCCATAGCGCGGAGCGTTGCGCGAGCGCTCCACCCCCGGGCCGCGCCGGTCACGTGCCTTCCAGCAACCGGTGTGCCAGTGCCGCCGGTCGGTCTCGTCGCCGCGGCCGTCGATCGGCCAGGCCACCACGTGCGCCACGCCCGGCCGGATCTCCTGCATGCAACCCGGGCAGCGGTACGTCTTCACGGCCGCCCCACCGAAGATCGAGCGCACCATCCACTCGCCGTCCTGCCACTGCTGGACGCCCTCGATGCCCTTGCGGACCCGCTCGTCGGTCAGCGGCGGCGGCACCTCCGAGTCGCGGCGGCGGGGATGGTTACGGCGAGGGCTCACAGATCCAAGAGTACGGGCAGGCCAACTTAGTGACTCACGGGTAACAAGCGACATAGACTCCGGAGATGACGGCTACTCACGTTCCCGGTGTGCCGGTGCTCGAAGACGGCGTGCTGATCTCGACCAACCCCGCCACCGGCGAAGAGGCCGGTCGAGTGCCGATCGCCGACGAGAAGGCCGTCGTCGTCGCCGTCGAGCGGGCCCGCGAGGCCGGCCTCTGGTGGCAGAGCCTCGGCTTCGCCGGCCGCAAGGACCGTCTGCTGCGCTGGCGCTCGCTGATCGTCCAGCGGATCGAGGAGCTGGCCGAGCTCACCAGCCTGGAGACCGGCAAGCCGAACGCCGACGCGATCGTCGAGGCGGTCGCCGCCGTCGAGCACCTCGACTGGGCGGCCCGCAACGCCAAGAGCGTCCTCGGCCCCCGCAAGGTGCGCACCCGCCTGCTGCTCGCCGAGCACGCCGGTCATCTCGAATACCAGCCGTACGGCGTGGTCGGCGTGATCGGCCCGTGGAACTACCCCATCGTCACCCCGGTCGGCCCGATCAGCGGCGCGCTCGCCGCCGGCAACGCGGTCGTCTTCAAGCCGAGCGAATACACCCCGATCGTCGGCCAGTGGCTTGTCGACACGTTCGCCGAGGTGGTGCCCGAGCAGCCGGTGCTGCAGGCGGTGCACGGGCTCGGCGACGTGGGCGCCGCGCTGTGCCGCTCGGGCGCCAACAAGATGGCGTTCACCGGCTCGACCGCCACCGGCAAGAAGGTGATGGCCGCCTGCGCGGAAAACCTGATCCCGGTGGTGATCGAGGCGGGCGGCAAGGACGCGCTGATCGTCGACGCCGACGCGGACATCCCGGCGGCCGCCGAGGCGGCGGTCTGGGGCAGCATGACCAACGCCGGCCAGACCTGCATCGGCATCGAGCGGGTGTACGCGGTGGCGCCGGTCTACGACGCACTGGTCAAGGAGATCGTCGCCAAGGCCGGCAAGCTGCGCACCGGCCAGGAGATCGGCCCGATCACCATGCCGAAGCAGCTCGACATCATCCGCGAGCACATCGACGACGCACTGGCCAAGGGCGGTAAGGCGGTGCTCGGCGGCGCCGACGCCGTGCAGCCGCCGTTCGTGTCGCCGACCGTGCTGGTGGACGTGCCCGCCGACTCGACCGAGATCCGCGACGAGACGTTCGGGCCGACCCTGACCATCACCAAGGTGGCCGACGCCGACGAGGCGATCCGGCTGGCCAACGACACCGCGTACGGGCTGGGCGGGGCGGTCTTCGGGAAGAAGAACGCGATCCGGATCGCCCGCCGGCTGCGTTCCGGCATGGTCGCGGTCAACTCGACGCTCACCTTCGTCGGCATGGGCAACCTTCCGTTCGGCGGTGTCGGCGACTCCGGCTTCGGCCGCATCCACGGCGAGGACGGCCTGCGGGAGTTCGCCCGGCCCAAGGCGATCACGGTCCGCCGGGCCCGGTCGCTGCTGCCGTCGATGACCTTCGAGCGGACTCCGGCGCAGGTGGGCCAGATCGTCAAGGCCGTGCGCCTGCTCTACGGTCGCCGGTCCTAAGCTGGGCGGGTGGTAGTAGATCACCCGGCCGTCGAAGTTTCCCGGCTGCACGTCGCGTACGGCTCCACGCCCGTACTCGTGGACGTGTCGTTGAAGGTCAAGGCCGGCAGCGGCGTCTGCGTCACCGGCGAGAACGGCATCGGCAAGTCGACGCTGCTGCGCTGCGTGAGCAGTCTCCAGCAGCCGGACGACGGCGAGATCCTGGTCTTCGGCGGCACCCCCGGCGCCACCCCCGAGTTCTGGCGGGCCGTGGTCACCACCGTCGAGCCCCCGACGTGGTATCCGGGGCTGACCGTCCGCGAGCACGCCGAGCTGGTCTGCCGCGCGCACGGGCAGGACCCGGACGAGGCCGGCATCGACGAGGCGCTGGAGCGTTTCGGTCTGGCCGGGCACGGCGACGCGATCCCGCCGTCGCTCTCCTCCGGCCAGAAGCAGCGGCTCACCCTCGCCGTCGCGATGCTGCGGCCCAGCTCGCTGCTGATCCTGGACGAGCCGGAGCAGCGCCTCGACCCGGACGGCCGGGCCGAGGTCGCCGCCCTGCTCGCCGCATACGTGGCCGACGGCGGCTCGCTGCTGATGGCCAGCCACGACGACACTTTCGCCGAGGCGTCCGGCGCCGAGCTGACCACGATGGAGTCGCTGAGCGCGGTCACACCGTGACCGCCGTCCCGCTCGCCCCGGTCCGCCGCTGGATCCTCCGGCGGCAGTCCGCGCACCGCGAGCGCGGCGCCACCGCCGGCAACATCTACTTCACCGTCCTCTTCATCGCCATCGTCGGCGGCATGCTGCACAAACAGCTGGCGGTGGTCTTCTGGCCCACCCACCCGAACGCGTCAAGCCTCGCCGCCGCCTCCCTGACTCCGGTCCTCTTCGGGCTCCTCTACCTGGCGTTACGCCGCTTCGGCCCGCTCGCGCTGAGCCGTCCGGCCGCCTCCTGGCTGCTGCCGGCCCCGGTGAGCCGACGCCGCCTGCTACTGCCGTCGCTGCGGCTGACCGCGATCGTGGCGGCGATCATCGGCGCGCTGGCCGGCACCGCGATCGTCGGGCACGCCGCGCCGCGCTCGCTCGACGGTTCCGCCATCGCCCTTCTCGCCTCCGGCGCGGGCCTGGCCGGCATCGCCCTGCTGCTGGTCGCGCTGGCCGCGCAGGCGGGCGGTCGCTGGGGCGACCGGCTCGACGCGGTGGTCTCGCTGCTGCTCGCGGCCGGGCTGGCCGGCCTGGTCACCGACGCGACGACGGACCATCCGGTCGCGGCGGGCGGGTGGCCCACCGCCGGGACGCTGGTTCCGCTGGTGGGTGCGGTCACGCTGGTCGTCGGCTTGCTGTTCGCGCTTGCCGTACGCGGACTCGCGCGCACCCCGAACGAACGCATCCTGGAGTCGGCCAAAACCGCCGGCGCCCTGTTCGACTCCGCGTTCGGGATGGAACCGTCCTTCCTCACCGACATGATCGAGCGCCGCTACTGGGCCCACCGGAAACTGCGCTCGGTCCGGTTGCCGGCCCGCCTGCCGATCCTGGTCGGCCAGGACCTGCTGCTGGTCGCCCGGCGACGCCGCCGCCTGTTGTGGCTGGCCCTGGCGGCCGCCCTGCCCGTGCTGCTCGAGGACGCTCCGCACTGGCTGATCGCCGTGGCCGTGCTGATCGGCGCGATGCTGGCCGCTTCGACCGCGGGCGGCAACGTGAAGACCGACGCCGGCAACCCGATGCTGCTCCGCCTGCTCGGCCTGAGCTCCCGCGACTCCGTCCTGCAACGGATGTGGGTCCCCGGCGTGCTGGCGGCCGCCTGGTCGGCGCTGGCCCTGGGCCTGCTCTCCGCCCTGGACGAACTGCCGCCCGGCCCGTGGTGGGCGCTCGGCCTGGCACTGGGCCCGGTGGGCGCGGTGGCGGCGGTGCGGCGGGCGCGAGTCGGTTTCGTCCGCAACGAGCTGCTGCCCCTGGACACCCCGATGGGCACGGTCTCGACCGGCCCACTGGTCAACGCCCTGATCGGCCCGGACGCCCTGTTGCTGGGCCTGCCCGCCCTGGTCAACATCGTCCAGAACCAGGAGCTGACCTGGCTGAGCGTCCTGGTCCAGGCCGCGGTCGGCGCCCTGGGCGCCCGCGCCTACTTGGCCGGCACCACGGCCACCGACCGAGTAGAGCTACACGCTCAGCGCTGATCCGCCGCGAAGGAATGGATGTAGCTCAAGGCCGCGTTCAGGGCCGCGCGCAGCGGTCGGATGTCGCGCATGGTCTGGGTGAGCAGGGTTCCACCCTGGAGGGCGGTCAGCAGCGCCAGGGACAGCTCGCCGAGGTCGGCGTCGGGCCGCAGATCGCCGCGGTCGCGCATGGCGCGCAATGACTGCTCGAGAAGGCCCTGCCAGCGCAGGAAGCCGTTGCTGAGGTCCTGCCGCGAGTCCTCGTCGGCCGCGCCGAGCTCCCCGGCCAGGGAGCCGAGCGAGCACTCCCCCCGGCACCCGTTCTCCTCCTGCCGCTGGATCGCCGCGTCGGCCCAGGCCCGTAACGCGTCGAAGCAGTCGAGCGCGCCCATCATCGGTCGCCCCGGGACCGGTTCGGCGTCGGCCTGCCGGGTGATGACCGCTCGGATCAGGGCCTGCTTGCTGTCGAAGTAGTGGTAGATCTGCGATCCGCTCACCCGAGCCGCCTTACGCACGTCCTCGGTGCTGGTGCCGACGACCCCGCGCTCGGCGATGAGCTCGACCGCCGCCTGGAGGATGCGGTCCCTGGTCGCCTGGCCCTTGCGGGTCAGCTTGGGAATCCTGGCCGTCGTGTCCGTCACGCACCCATCCTAACTTTTTGGGTTGCTCAACCCAAAAACTGTGATAGGAATTGGACAGCTCAACCCAGAAAAGAGGCTGCCATGACCGACCTGACCGGACGCACCGCCCTGATCACCGGCGCCACCGCCGGCATCGGCCGCGCCGTCGCCCTCAAGCTCGCCGACCGTGGTGCCGAGGTCATCGCCCATGGCCGGGACGCGCGCCGGGGCCAGGAGTTGGTGCACGAGATCGAGCAGCGTGGCGGGAAGGCGCGTTTCGTGGCCGCCGACCTCGCCGACGCCGGTGCGGTGACCCGGCTCGCCGCCGAGGCGGGCGACGTCGACATCCTCGTCAACAACGCCGGCGTCTACGCCTTCACCCGCACACCCGACACCAGCGCCGACGACTTCGACCGGCACATCGCGATCAACACCCGCGCACCGTTTCTCCTGGTGGGTGCGCTCGCGCCGGCGATGGCCGAGCGCGGCCGCGGCGCGATCGTCAACATCACATCGACGGCGGCGACCCTGGCCGCGCCGGTCGGCGCCGCCTACGGCGCATCGAAGGCGGCCGTGGAGTTGCTGACCCGCTCCTGGGCCACCGAGTTCGGCGCGGCCGGCGTCCGGGTCAACGGCGTGTCGCCGGGCCCGGTGCGCACCGACGGCACCGAACAGATGCTCGGCGACAACATCGCCGTGCTCGCCCAGGCCAACATCCGCGGCCGCGCCGGCGAGCCCGACGAGATCGCCGACATCGTGCTCTTCCTCATCGACGACCGAAGCAGCTACATGAACGGCACCGTGGTCCTCGCCAACGGCGGCGAGCGCAGCCTGATGCCCGGCTAAGGCCGGACCGGCTAGAGCTAGAAGAGCGTGAGCTCGTTGCGTTCCATGCCTCGTAGGCGGTCGTAGTCGACTACCACGCAGCGGATTCCTCGGTCGGTGGCCAGGACCCGGGCCTGGGGCTTGATCTCCTGGGCGGCGAAGATGCCGGCCACCGGGGAGAGCAGCGGGTCGCGGTTCATCAGTTCGAGGTAGCGGGTCAGCTGCTCGACGCCGTCGATCTCGCCTCGGCGTTTGATCTCGACCGCTACCGAACCGCCGCCGGCGTCCTTGCAGAGCAGGTCGACCGGGCCGATCGCGGTCATGAACTCGCGGCGGACCAGGGTCCAGCCCTCGCCGAACGTCTCCGGGTGGGCGGCCAGCAGCTCCTGCAGGTGCGCCTCCACACCATCCTTCTGCAGGCCCGGGTCCACGCCCAGGTCGTACGAGGTGTCCTGGAAGATCTCCTCCAGGGTGATCCGCAGTTCCTCGCCGGCCTTGTTCACCACCTTCCAGACCCCGGGTGCCTCCTGCAGCTTGCACGGGGGGCTCATCCAGTTCAGCGGTTTGTAGGCGCGGTCGTCGGCATGGATCGACACCGAGCCGTCGGCCTTGACCATCAGCAGCCGGGTGGCGGGAGGCAGGTGGGCGGACAACCGTCCGACGTAGTCGACGGAGCACTTCGCGATGACCAGGCGCACCGGACGACAGTAGCGGACCCGGTCGGCGGGCCGGGAACGAGCACGCGGATGCCATGCTGGATTCGTGCTCGAAGTGCTGACCGGAACGGGGCTGGCCGCATCCGCCGGCCTCAATGCCTACATCCCCCTGCTCGTGATGGGCCTGCTCGCCCGGTATTCCGACCTCATCGATCTGCCCAACGGGTGGACCTGGTTGTCCAACGGCTGGGTGCTGGTCATTCTCGGCGTGCTGCTCGCCGTCGAGGTGGTGGCGGACAAGGTGCCGGTGGTCGACCACGTCAACGACGTGGTGCAGACCGTGGTGCGGCCGACCGCGGGCGGGCTCGCGTTCGGGGCCGGCTCGTCGGCGCAGACGGTGACGGTGAGCGACCCGGGTTCGTTCTTCTCCTCACACCAGTGGGTTCCGGTCGCGGCCGGCGTGTTGATCGCCCTCTGTGTGCACGGGGTCAAGGCGGTCGCCCGGCCGGTGGTGAACGTGAGCACCGCCGGATTCGGGGCGCCGGTGGCGAGCACGGTCGAAGACATCGGCAGCGTTCTGATGTCCGTGCTGGCCATCCTGATGCCGGTGTTGGTCCTGGTAGGACTCGGTTTTCTGGGCTGGGGCGCGGTCGCCGTGGTCCGCCGGCGGCGACGTAGGAGAGCTCTTGCCGCTTCCGGCGCGCCGCACTCGTTTGGTTGACTGCTCGGGTGCTCGCGCTCGCCGTACCCGTCTTCGCCCTCTCCTGGTGGGCCGCCTGCTATCTGATCGGCCGGGATCCGGCGCGCGGCGCCCTCGCGCGGGCGGCCGCGGCGGTCACGGCGTACGCCATCGGGGTGGCCGCCTGGGCCGTCTGGCCGGATTCTCGCCTCGCTCAGATCCTGCTCTGCGTGCCCGCGTTGTTCTGGGCCGGCGCAGCCGTGGCCCTGCTGCCGCGCAACCTGCCGGAGCGCCGTCAGATCGACGTCGGATGGCTGGTGCTGTCGGCGTTCTTCCTGGCCATGGTGGTGGCGCTGCCGTCGGCGGGCCGGCTCGTCGCGCTCGCGCCGCTGGTCGGCGGGCTGGTGCTGATCTGGCGGTTCCGCGATCAGGTGCAGCCGCACATGCTGCCGGCCGCGCTCGCCGTGGTCGCCGGGCTCTACGCGCTCGGCCTGGTGGTGCTGCTGCTGCCGATCGATCTGGGCTCGCCGATGCTGGTGATCGCCGCGATCGGGGTCGACCTGATGATGCTGGCGTTCCTGATGGCGGTGGCCGACGCGCTGGACGTGGGTGAGCGGCTGCGGCCCGATCTGATCCGCTCGATCACCGCGGCGGTGGTCGCCACCGTCGCGGTCGGCCTCCCGGCGATCTTCACGATCCGGGCCGCCGACTCCGCGGTGGTGACGCTGCTGCAGTTCGTGCTGGTCGGCCTGGTGATGACCGGGGTCGGGCTGAGTGGGCGGCTGCGCCGGCTGCTGGACCGGCTCGGCCTGCGCGGCGACGACCGGCTCCGGCAGGACCGCGGCGCGCTGCTGCTGCTGGCCGAGGCGCTGCCCCGGCACCGGCAGCGGCATCGGCTGATCGCCACCCGGCAGGAGGACTTCCTGCGCTTCACCCGGCAGGCGCTGGACAACTACCGGCATCTGGGCCGGCTGATGCGCAGCCCGCTCACCGACCTGCCGGCGGTCGACAAGCGGCTCGCCGGGGCGACCGTCGAGCAGGCGCCGGTCCGGGCCCTGGAGTTGCGGGCGGTGCTGGCCGAGAGCATCGACCGGCTGCGGCCGGCCGGGGCGTTCGCCACCTCGGACGAGTGGCGGCACTACAACGCGCTGCACTTCTGTGTGGTGCTCGGCCTCAACCCGTACGGGCGACGGCGGCCGAAGACCGACGGGCTGGACCGGGAGGCGCGCCAGGCGCTCGACTGGATGCGCCGCTACGTTCCGCGGCGCACGCTGCGGCGCTGGCAGGCGGAGGGCGCCTCGATCGTGGCCCGCCGATTGTGGGACGAGTTGACCAATGCCGACCCGCGCTGGCTGACCCGGGCACGGGCGAGCTGACGACACGCAGCACAGAATCGCCCAGGTCGGGGCGAAATAGGTAAAATCCCCCATCGTGAACCGCAACGCGCTCGTGGCCGTCGTCCGGCAGGAATTGGCCGAGGCGCGCGGGGCGGCCCGGGCAGTGCTGGCCGCGGCCGAATCGGCGCGCGGCGAGGCCCTGGACCGGCGCCGGCTGGTGCGGGACGCGTACGCCACCTGCCTGCATCAGCTGGCCGAGGCCCGCGACACCTCCCGCCGCGACATCCAGCGCCGCTATCAGTACGAGACCGCCAAACTGACCGGCAACGTACGCCGCCTGGCCGCGCTGAGCGCCACCGGCGCGTCCGGCGCTCCCTGGCGGCTCTGGGCCCCCAGCGAGCCCGAACGCGGCAGCAGTCCGGGTCTGCTGCGGGTCGGCACCCTCACGCTCGACGAGTCCGCCCCGCTGCTCGCGTTGATCCCGCTGCTCGACGCCGCCCACCTCGACCTGACCGGGCCGACCGGCACCGTCGACGGCATCATCACCGGCCTGCTGCTGCGCGCCCTCGGCAGCACCAAGCCCGGCGACGTCCAGCTCACCGTCTACGACCCGGAGGCGCTCGGCGGCACCCTCGCCGCATTCGCCCCGCTCGGCATCTCGTTCGTCGGGCCGGGCGGGCTCGGCCCGATGCTCGACGAGGTGGTCGAGCACATCTGCCGGGTGAACGAGACGGTCGGCCACCGGACCGACCCGTGGCGGGTCGTCGTGCTGCTCGCCGACGTCGACGACCTGTCCCCCGCGCACCGGGCCCAGCTCGACCGGATCGCCCGCACCGGGGTGGCCTGCGGCGTCCACCTGATCGCCCGCGGGCTGCCGCTGGCCGACCACCCGACCGTGGTGCGGCTGCGCGCGACCGAGGAGCAGATCGCCACCTGCGACGCCACCGGCGAACTGGAGATCCGGCTCGACCCGCCGCCGCCGGCCGAGCGGGTCACCGCGTTCTGCCTGGCCACCGCCGAGCGGATGCGGGCCGGGCCGCCGCCGGCCCGGCTCGCCGACCTGGAACCCCCGACGCTCTGGGCCGAGTCGTCGACGCACGGCCTGCTGGCGCCGATCGGGGACAGCACCGACGGCAGCCTCATCGACGTGCCGCTCGGCGACGACCCGCCGCACGCGCTGATCGGCGGCCCGTCCGGCTCCGGCAAGACCAACCTGATCTACTCCTGGCTGGCCGCGCTCGCCACCCGCTACGGCCCGGCCGAACTCGCGCTCTACCTGCTCGACTTCAAGGAGGGCGTGTCGTTCGCCCGGTTCGTGCCGGGGCCGCGCGACCCGAGCTGGCTGCCGCAGGTGCGGCTGGCCGGGATCAACGTGAACGGCGACCGGGAGTTCGGCCTGGCCATGCTGCGGCACCTCGCCGAGGAGCTGCGCACCCGGGCCCAGGCGGCCAAGCGGCACGACGCCACCAAGCTGTCCGAGCTGCGGGCCGAGGACCCGGCCGGCACGTGGCCGCGGATAGTCGCCGTCATCGACGAGTTCCAGGTGCTGCTCGGCGGCCGGGACGCGGTCGCCGACGAGGCCGTCACGCTGCTGGAGGACCTGGCCCGGCGCGGCCGCTCGCAGGGCATCCATCTGATCCTCGCCTCGCAGGACGTCTCCGGCATCGAGGCGCTGTGGGGCCGGTCCGGGCTGGTCGGCCAGTTCACCCTCCGGATCGCGCTGCCCAAGGCCCGCCGGATCCTCGCCGACAACAACCTGGCCGCTGCGGTGATCCCCCGGCACCACGCGGTGGTCAACACCGAGTCCGGCACGGCCGGGGCCAACCTCGTCGTCCGGCTGCCGGACGCCGGCGACCGGCTGGTCTGGCGCACCCTGCAGCGCCGGCTGTGGCGGATGCGGCCGGACGGCTGCGAGGAACCGCGGCTCTTCGACGGCGACGCCGTACCCCGCCTGCCGGCCGCCTACCGCCCGGCCGGACCGGTCCCGGATGCCGACACCCCGGTGGGTTCCTCCCCCGGCGCCGTGCTCGGCGAGCGCATCGACGTGGCCGCCCGGCCCGCCCGGCTGCGACTCGGCCGGATGCCCGGCCGGAACCTGGCCGTCCTCGGCACCCGCACCGACGAGGCCTGCGACGTGCTCGCCGCCGCCGCACTGTCGCTGGCCGCGCAGGGACCGGCCCACTTCAGCGTGGTCTGCCTCGACCCCGACGCCGGGCGGGCCGCGGCCCGGTTGGTCGCCGAGCTGCCCTCCGCCGACTGGCACGACGACCTGGCCGACCTGCCGGTGCTGGACATCCCGCACTACGTCCTCGGTTACGCGCTCGACGCCGGCACCGACCACGCCGCGCTGCGCCGGCTGGTCACCGACGGGCCGGAGAACCGCACCCACGTGCTCGGCTGGTGGCGCTCGGTGGCCCGGCTGCGGGACAGCCTCGGTGGCCCGGCCGCCCGGCTCGACCCGATCGGCGCATGGGTGGCCCTCGACGTGCAGGGCGCCGACCTGACTCCGCTCTATCCCCAGCCGGGCGGCCCCGCCTGGTATCCGCGCACCCGCCGGGCGCTGTTCTTCGACCGCGCGGTGCACCGGACCCCCGAAGTGATCATCCCGTACGAGGTGAACAGTGACCACACGTGATCGCCAGCCGATCGGCCGCGACTACCAGCTGATGGTGAGCGCGCTGGCCGAGGCGACCCGGCGCCGCGAGGCCGAGATGGGCGGCGCCGAACAGGCCTATCAGGACAGTGCCGCGCAGGCCGCCGGCGAACTCGCCCGGGCGGAGGGGGACGCGCTGTCCGCGGACCGCTGGGCGGGTGCGGCGGCGGCCCAGGTCCTCGACGTGGACCGGGAGGCGGCCCGGCTCTGGGATCAGCTGCGCCGGGCTCGCGGCATCGGGGTGCGGGCACTGGGCGAGGTGCCGGAGCCGGTTCCGGTGGAGGCGATGCCGCGGGTCGCGCTGCCCCGCAACCCGCTGGACGCCGCGGATCTGTCCGAGGTCGGGGTGCCGGGCGGGCCGGAGGCGCCGCGGGTGCTGCTGGCCCGGGTGGCCGAGCGGATCGACGTGACCGTCCGTCCGGCCGGCCGGCGAGCGCTGCCGCGCTGGGCGCTGCCGCTGCTGCCGCTGGTGGGCGCGCTTATCGCGACGCTGGCGGGCCTGGTGGCCTCCGGCCTGGTGACGATCGGGGGTACGGGTGTGTGGGGCGGCCCGGTGCTGCGCGCGCTCGGGTGGATCACGTTCCTGGTGGCGCCCTCGGCCGGGGTTCCGGTGGCGGCGGTGGTCGCGCACCGGCGGCTGCAGGCCCGGCTCGACATCGGCGGCGTGGGCCTGACCCTGCTCGGCGGGATGATCGCGGCGACCCTGCTGTCCCTGGCGTTCGCGGCGACCCACTAGACCGCCGCGGCCGCCGTCTCCTGGTAGGCAAGGCTCAGCACGGCGTGCGCGACCAGGAGCGCGTGCGCCTTCGTCTCGTACGGGCCGACGTGCAGCTCGACCGCGTGGCTGCCGAAGAGCGCCCGGACCGTCCACGCGTGCGGGTGGCGGTCGTCCTCCCGGCTGTGGTTGACGATCACCTGGGTGGCGGCACGGACGTTCACCGCCGACCACTTCTCGTCGGCCGTCGGCCAGGCGCGGAACCAGCCGGGCGCCACCGAGAGCGCCTCCTTGCTCGCCTCGGCGAGCGCCCACTGCATCTGTTCCGGGTCCATCCCGTCACCTCTTGTCCGATTCCCCACGAAAAATCGTGACAAGACGGTACCGCGCCGACGGCCGCCTTCGCGAGTCGGTCAGTACGTGTAGAAACCCTTACCGGTCTTTCGCCCCAGATCGCCGGCCTGGACCATGCGCTGCAGCAGCTCCGGCGGGAAGAACTTCTCGTCCGCGGTGTCCCGGTAGATGTTGCCGGCCGCGTTCAGCATCACGTCGAGGCCGGTCAGGTCGATGGTGGCGAGCGGGCCCATGGCGTGCCCGAAGCCGAGCTTCATCACCGTGTCCAGGTCGGCGGCCGAGACCACGCCCGACTCGACCAGCTTGATCGCCTCGACCAGCAGGGCGGAGAAGAGCCGGTTGGAGACGAAGCCGGCCACGTCCCGCTTGACCTCGACGCAGGTCTTGCCGACCTCCTCGGCGAAGTTGCGGGCACTGGCGAGCGTGTCGTCCGAGGTCTGGTAGCCGCGGACCAGCTCGACCAGCTTCATCATCGGGACCGGCGAGAAGAAGTGGATGCCGACGACCGACTCGGGCCGCGCGGTGACCGTGGCGATCTGGGTGATCGGGATCGCCGACGTGTTGGTGCCGAGCACCGCGCCGGGCTTGCAGATCTTGTCGAGGGCCCGGAAGACCTCGTGCTTGGCCTCGACCTTCTCGTAGATCGCCTCGACCACCACGTCGGCGTCGGCGGCGGCCTCCAGCTCGGTGGTGGGAGTGATCCGGGCCAGGGTCGCTTCCGCGTCCTCCCGGGTGATCCGCTCCTTCTTGACGAAGCGATCCAGCGACTCCCGGATGGCCGCCATGCCCCGGTCGGTCGCGGCGTCATCGACGTCCCGCATGGTGACCTGCCAGCCGGCCTGCGCCGAGACCTGCGCGATGCCGGAGCCCATCAGCCCGGAGCCGATGACCGCGAGTCGACCCGCCATGTGTTTCTCCCTCCACCGAACCGCCACTTTCGAGGCCCACCCTACCGTTGCTACTGAACGGAAACTTAGGCGAGCCCGCCTGCTCGATCGGGTCAAATCACCGGAAAGCGGAGCGCAACGGTGCGAGACTGTGCCCATGGCGTCGGGCAGCGGCTGGTACCTCATCGGGCCACTCATCGCCGTTGCTCTCGTGGGCTTCCTCGGCGCCGTCTTCTGGCGGATGGGCCTGCACTGGACGTTCGCCGGCGAGGACGGCGTCGACCGCTACGCGGACGGCCTGGCCATCTTCGACGCGGACGACTACGGCCTGCTCTCCCCGGCCGCGGTCACCGACGACGCGGACCTGGCCGACGAGATCCAGCGACTGCTCGGCGACGCCGGCATCCGCGCCACCCAGGCGGTCGACCGCGAGGGCCACATGGCCGTGCTGGTCTTCGTGGAAGAGGTCGAGGAGGCCCGCCGACTGGTCGGCGGGTCACCCGCGTTGTAGGAACTCAGAAGTCGTAGGTCGGCTCGGGCACGTCCGCCCGCTCCACCTCGACGCCGAGCTTGGCCAGGTCGGAGACGAAGTCCGGGTAGCCGCGGTCGATGTGGTGCACCTCGCCGACCTCGGTCACCCCGTCCGCGCACAGCCCGGCGATGACCAGCCCGGCCCCGGCCCGGATGTCGGTGGCCCGCACCGGCGCCCCGGAGAGCCGCTCCCGCCCGTTCACCACCGCGTGGTGGCCGTCGGTGCGGATGTCGGCACCGAGCCGGACCATCTCGTTCACGAACATGAAGCGGCCGTCGAAGATGTTCTCGGTGATCAGCGACGACCCCTCGGCCACCGCCGCCAGCCCGATCGCCATCGGCAGCAGGTCGGTGGCGAAGCCCGGATAGGGCAGCGTCACGATGTCGACCGCACGGGGGCGCTGCTCCATGCGTACCCGAAACTTGTTGTCCCCGGGGGTGACCGTCGCACCCGCCGTGACCAGCTTGTCCAGCGCGATGTCCAGGTATTCCGGCCGAACCCCCTGCACCGTGACGTCGCCGCGGGTCATCGCGGCGGCGAAGGCCCAGGTGCCGCCGACGATGCGATCGCCGACCGTGGTGTGGGTTACCGGTGCCAGCTCCGGCACGCCCTCGACGGTCAGCGTCGACGTGCCGGCGCCGTCGATCCGGGCGCCCATCGCGGTGAGCATGTCGCAGATGTCGACGATCTCCGGCTCGCGGGCCGCGTTGTCGATCTCGGTGACGCCCTTGGCCAGGACCGCCGCCATCAGCAAGTTCTCGGTGGCGCCCACGCTCGGGAAGTCCAGCCAGATCTTGCTGCCGCGCAGGCCGCCCGGAGCCGACGCGATGACGAAGCCGTGCTCGCCGGAGATCTCGGCGCCCATCCGGGTCAGGCCGGAGAAGTGCATGTCGAGGCCGCGGGAGCCGATCATGTCGCCGCCGGGGAGGGCGACCCGCACGTAGCCGCGGCGGGCCAGCAGCGGGCCCAGCACGCAGATCGACGCGCGCAGTCGCCGGACCAGGTCGTAGTCGGCCTCGCTGCCCGGCTCGGCGGGCACGTCGATGATCGCCCGGCCACCGTCCAGGGTGACCTGACAGCCCAGCCGGCGCAGCACCTCGGCCATGATCGCGATGTCGGTGATCCGGGGTACGTTCTCCACCACGCTGCGGCCCTCGGCCAGCAGCGCGACGGCCATCAGCTTGAGCGCCGAGTTCTTCGCGCCACCGACATGTACGTCACCGGTGAGTTGCGCGCCGCCCTTAACCCTGATCACATCCACGCGGGCCATGGTATGGGCCGCCGCCTACCGCCGCGTCCGTAGGGTGTCCCTATGGCCGTACACCTCACCCGTATCTACACCCGCACCGGCGACGCCGGCGAGACCCGCCTGGGCAACAACGAGGTCGTCGCGAAGACCGATCCGCGCATCGTGGCGTACGCGGACACCGATGAGTGCAACGCCGCGCTGGGGGTGGCGCTGGCCCTCGGTGACCTGCCCGAAGACGTCCGGACGGTGCTCACCGCCGTGCAGAACGATCTCTTCGACGTCGGCGCCGACCTGTGCAACCCGCTCGCCGAGAACCCGCCCTACCCGCCGCTGCGGATCACCGAGGACTACGTGACCCGGCTCGAGGGCTGGTGCGACGAGTTCAACGAGCGGCTGGCGGCGCTCGACAGTTTCATCCTGCCGGGCGGAACCCCGGGGGCGGCGCTGCTGCACGTGGCGCGCACGGTGTCCCGGCGGGCCGAGCGGGCCGCCTGGTCGCTGATCGCCGACGATCCCGAGCGGACCAGCGAGCTGCCGGCCAAATACCTGAACCGCCTCTCCGACCTGCTCTTCATCCTGTCCCGGGTGGCCAACCCCGGCGGCGACGTGAAGTGGGTCCCGGGCGGGGCGAACTGATGCTGCACCATGTCGAGCTGTGGGTGCCGGACCTGGAGGGCTCGTCCGGGCCGTGGGGCTGGCTGCTGACCGAGCTGGGCTGGACGATCTTCCAGGACTGGCCGGGCGGCCGGTCCTGGAAGCACGGCGAGGTCTACCTGGTGCTGGAGCAGTCGCCGGCCCTCTCCGGCGACGTGCACGACCGGCTCGCGCCCGGCCTCAACCACGTCGCGTTCGCGGTGGGCAGCCAGGACGAGGTGGATCGACTGACCCGCGAGGCGCCGGAGCACGGCTGGTCGCTGCTCTTCGCCGATCGGCACCCGCACGCCGGCGGCCCCGAGTCCTATGCCGCCTATTTTGAGGACAACTGGGGTTACGAGGTAGAGCTGCAGGTCTAGTGCTCGATCGGCCGGGGCTGGATCGTGGGGCGGGGGCTGACACTGCCCGGCTGGCCGGGCGGTGCCGCCTCGAGCCAGGAACTGAAGCCGGTGACGGTGGATTCGGCCATCGCGATCTCGATCTGGCCGGCGTCGCCGTTGGAACAGCGCAGGACGATCCACTGCGCGGGCATCGTGAGCCGCTCCGGCCCCTCGGGCCGGCGGCGTTCCTCGACCACCAGGACCGTGCGGTCGAGCACCCGCTTAGGGCGGAACGCGAGGCTGAACATCCGGTGGAAGCGCAGCTCGTCGCCGACGAACTGACCGACGCCGGTGGACCAGCCGCGGCCGGGCATCATCGTCGAGACCCGGACCTGCAACCGAATGGTTCCGCCCCCGACCATGAACAGCCGGAGGCGGAAGAAGATCACGAACAGCAGCACGAAGAACGCGACGATGCAGATTCCGAGGACTTCCAGAATCCGCATCGCGGTGTCAGTGGGACTCGGGAGTGGCGGGGGTGGCGCTCTCGGCGAGGACGGTCACGCCGTCCGCGTCGATGGAGAGGAAGCCACCGCTCACGTCGTAGGTCAGCTGCTCGCCACCGGCGAGCTTGACCCGCACCTGCGAGGGCTCCTTCAGCAGGCCCAGGAGCGGCGAGTGGCCGGGCAGCACACCGATCTCACCCTCGGTGGTCCGGGCCACGAGCATCTCGGCCTCGCCGGACCAGATCCGCTCCTCGACGGCTACGACCTTGACGGGCAGCTGGTTGGCCACGCTGTCTCCCTGCCTGTGCTTGTACTACCGAATGGGTGAAGTCTAAACGCCGGGCTTGCGCTCGGTGATAGCGGGTGGCGACCGCCACACCCCTACGCTAGGTGTTCTTGTTGATGTACTCCGGGTGCGCGAACAGGAAGGTCGGCACCCGGTCCTCGCTGACCGCCCGGAAGAACTCGGCCGCGCTGTCGTCCAGCGCCTCGCCCTGATATTTCCCGTTCACGATCAACGACCGGCCGGGCAGCTTGATCGACGTCATGTCGTCGGAGCGGACGTTCTTCAGCGCGAACCCCCAGTCGACCACACCGTGGCCGTTGCCGTCGAAGATCAGCGCGTCCCCGGCCGCCTTGAGCACCTTGTCGAGCTTGGCCGGGTTGCTGATGACGTCCTTGCTGAGCGCCTGCGACGCCATCGCCTTGATGAACTGCTGCTGGTGCCGCTGCCGGTCGTAGTCGCTCTTCGGTAGGCCGTAGCGCTGCCGCACGTAGTCGAGTGCCTGCCAGCCCTGCAGGTGGTAGGTGCCCACCTTGTACTCCGCCTGCGGGCCGTAATAGGGGTGGTCGCAGGTGTTGTCGGCACACCGCGCGTACCGCGGGCGGGGCTTGCCGTTCGGCTGGAGGTGCTCCGACTTCACGTTCTGGTCGATCTTCATGGTGACGCCGTCCATGGCGTCCACGATCTTCTTGAAGCCGCCGAAGTTGATGATCGCGCCGGCGTCGAACTCCTTGATCCCGGTGAGCTGCTCGACCGTCTTGGCGAGCAGGTCGAAGCCCTGCACCGGGTCGTGCTTGCCGCCGCCGATCGCGCTGCCGTAGCCCATCGCCGCATTGATCTTCGACCGGCCGCCGCGGAACCCGGTCTTGTCGAACGACGGGATGTCGACCACCAGGTCGCGCGGGACGGAGAAGAGGAACGCCTGCTTCATGTCCGCCGGGATGTGCACCACGATGATCGAGTCGGAGAGCGGGGTCTGCGTGTCGGTCCGCGGGTCGATGCCGACGAGCAGGATGTTCTGCGCGCCCTTGATGTCGGAGACCTTCTCCTGGGTGCCGGTCGCGGTCTCGTTGCCGAACAGGTCCTTGGTCTCGACCGCGCCCGCGTAGCGTGCGAGCACGACCTGGCCGGTGACGAGGGCGCCGCCACTGAGGACCATCAGGACGCAGCCGAAGATCGCGCACAGCCGGGCCCACATCGGCGCGCGGCGGTTGCCGGATTTGGCCACATCGACTCCCCACGTTCAACAGGCGGCAGAGCCAGACTACCCAGGCCGCGAAAGCCCTAACGGCGCTGGAACAGCCGGGGAAACGCGTGAACCGCGCCCACCGAGCGGTGGACGCGGCTCACGTGAAGCTGCGGGCAATCAGCCCTTCATCAGCTCGTGCGCGTTCTTCTCGAGGTCCTCGAGGCCACCGCACATGAAGAAGGCCTGCTCGGGGAAGTGGTCGTACTCGCCCTCGCTGATCTTCTTGAACGCCTCGATGGTCTCCTTCAGCGGGACCGTCGAGCCGGGAACGCCGGTGAACTGCTCGGCGGCGTACGTGTTCTGCGAGAGGAAGCGCTCGATGCGGCGAGCCCGCTGCACCGTGACCTTGTCCTCTTCGGAGAGCTCGTCCATACCGAGGATGGCGATGATGTCCTGCAGGTCCTTGTACTTCTGCAGGATGCGCTGCACCTCACGGGCGACCGTGTAGTGCTCGGCGCCCACGTACTCCGGCGCCAGGATCCGCGAGCTGGAGGCCAGCGGGTCCACGGCGGGGTAGATGCCCTTGTCCGAGATCGACCGCTCGAGGTTGGTCGTCGCGTCCAGGTGGGCGAACGTGGTGGCCGGCGCCGGGTCGGTGTAGTCGTCGGCGGGCACGTAGATCGCCTGCAGCGAGGTGATCGCCTTGCCCCGGACCGAGGTGATCCGCTCCTGCAGCTCGCCCATCTCGTCGGCCAGCGTGGGCTGGTAACCCACGGCCGACGGCATGCGGCCGAGCAGCGTGGAGACCTCGGAACCGGCCTGGGTGAACCGGAAGATGTTGTCGATGAAGAGCAGCACCTCCTGGTTCTGGACGTCCCGGAAGTACTCCGCCATGGTCAGCGCGGACAGGGCGACCCGGAGACGGGTGCCCGGCGGCTCGTCCATCTGGCCGAAGACGAGGGCGGTCTTGTCGAGAACGCCACCCTCCTCCATCTCCAGGATGAGGTCGTTGCCCTCGCGGGTGCGCTCACCCACGCCGGCGAACACCGAGGTACCACCGAAGTTACGGGCAACGCGGATGATCATCTCCTGGATGAGCACCGTCTTGCCCACGCCGGCACCGCCGAACAGGCCGATCTTCCCACCACGCACGTACGGCGCGAGCAGGTCGAGCACCTTGATGCCGGTCTCCAGCATCTCGGTCTTCGGCTCGAGGTCGGCGAACGCCGGCGGCTTGCGGTGGATCGACCAGCGCTCCTGGATGTCCAGGGTCGACGGGTCGGCGTTCAGTACCTCGCCGAGGGCGTTGAACACGTGGCCCTTGGTCACGTCGCCGACGGGCACCGAGATCGGCGCGCCGGTGTCGGTGACCTCGGCGCCCCGGACCAGGCCGTCGGTCGGCTGCATCGAGATGCCGCGGATCACGTTGTTACCCAGGTGCTGGGCAACCTCGAGGGTCAGCGTCTTGGTGCCCTCGGAAAGGGTCACCGACACGTGCAGCGCGTTGTAGATGTCGGGCATCGCGTCACGGGGGAACTCGGCGTCGACGACCGGGCCGATGACCCGGACGACACGGCCGACGCCGGTCTCCGCCTTGGTGGGCTCAGCAACAGCAGTCATCACACATCACTTCCCGCCGCGGCCAGCGCGTTGGCGCCGCCGACGATCTCACTGATTTCCTGGGTGATCGCAGCCTGCCGCGCGGAGTTCATCTCGCGCGTGTACCGCTTGAGCAGGTCGTCCGCGTTGTCCGACGCGCTCTTCATCGCCCGCCGGCGCGATGCCGACTCACTGGCCGCCGAGGACAGCAACGCCGCGTAGATCCGCGTGTTGAGGTACTTCGGCAGCAGTGCGTCGAGCAGCTCGTCGGCGTCCGGCTCGAACTCGTACGCCGGGCGGAGTCCTTCGACCTCGCGCTCCTCGACCTGCATCGGGGCCAGGAAGTGCGCCTCGGCGCTCTGGGTCATGAGCGACTTGAACTGGGTGCTGACGATGTGCAGCTCGTCGACGCCCTGAATACCGTCCGGGCCGTAGTGCGCGTCGGTGTCGTTCGCGCCGGCGATGAACGCTTCCAGCAGGGCGTCACCGATCTTCTTCGCGTCCGTGAACGACGGACGCTCGGAGAACCCGGTCCAGCTGGCCTCGACCGGCCGGTTACGGAACCGGTAGTAGCCGACGCCCTTGCGCCCGACCACGTACAGCACCGCTTCCTTGCCGTCCGCCTTGAGCCGCTGGATCAGCTGCTCGGCGGTGCGGATGGCGTTGGCGTTGTAGGCGCCGGCCAGGCCGCGGTCGCTGGTGATCAGCAGGACGCCCGCGCGCCGGACCCGCTCACGCGGGACCAGCAGCGGGTTGTCGATGGACGCGTTCGACGCCAGTGCGGTCAGGACCTCGGTGATCGCCTCCGCGTAGGGCTTGGAGGCAGCCACCCGCTCCTGGGCCTTGGCGATCCGGCTGGTGGCGACCAGCTCCTGCGCCTTGGCGATCTTCTTGGTCGACCGGACGGTGCGGATGCGCCGCCGGAGGGCCTGTACCTGACCGGCCATGTCTAGCTCTCGTCCGAAGCCGGGACCTCGCGAGTAACCGTCTCGCGGGTCTCGCGACCGTCGGCCAGCGCAGCGACCTCCGGCTCGTTGAGCTTGATGCCGGTGTCGCCCTGCTTGAAGAGCTCCTTGAACTCGTCCAGGCCGGACTTCAGGCTCTCCAGGTTGTCGTCGCTCAGCAGGTTCGACGACTCGATCGCGGTGTAGGTGTCGCTGCGGTGGCGCTTGAGCCACTGCAGCATCTCGCCCTCGAAGCGACGCACGTCGCCGACCGCGATGTCGTCGAGCTGGCCGGTCGTACCCGCCCAGATCACGATGACCTCGTCGACCACCGAGTACGGCGAATACTGCGGCTGCTTGAGCAGCTCGACCAGGCGGACGCCCTTCTCCAACTGCGCCCGCGACGCGCGGTCCAGGTCGGAGGCGAAGGCCGAGAACGCCTCCAGCTCACGGAACTGGGCCAGGTCGAGGCGGAGCCGGCCGGAGACCGAGCGCATGGCCTTGACCTGCGCCGAACCGCCGACCCGGGACACCGAGGTGCCGACGTTGATCGCCGGGCGGACACCCGAGGCGAACAGGTCGGACTCCAGGAAGATCTGGCCGTCGGTGATCGAGATGACGTTGGTCGGGATGTAGGCCGAGATGTCGTTGGCCTTGGTCTCGATGATCGGCAGACCCGTCATCGAACCGCCACCCAGCTCGTTGGAGAGCTTGGCGCAACGCTCCAGCAGGCGGGAGTGCAGGTAGAAGACGTCGCCCGGGTAGGCCTCACGGCCCGGCGGGCGGCGCAGCAGCAGCGACACCGCGCGGTACGCCTCGGCCTGCTTGGTCAGGTCGTCGAAGACGATCAGGACGTGCTTGCCGGCGTACATCCAGTGCTGGCCGATGGCCGAACCGGTGTACGGCGCGATGTACTTGAAGCCGGCCGGGTCGGAGGCGGGAGCCGCGACGATCGTCGTGTACTCCAGCGCGCCCTGCTCCTCGAGGGTGCCCCGGATGGAGGCGATGGTGGTCGCCTTCTGGCCGATCGCCACGTAGATGCAGCGGACCTGCTTCTCCGGGTCGCCGGAAGCCCAGTTGGCCTTCTGGTTGATGATCGTGTCGATCGCGACCGTGGTCTTACCGGTCTTGCGGTCGCCGATGATCAGCTGACGCTGGCCACGGCCGATCGGCGTCATGGCGTCGATCGCCTTGATGCCGGTCTGCAGCGGCTGCTTCACCGGCTGCCGGGCCATGACGTTCGGCGCCTGCAGCTCGAGCTCGCGGAAGCCCTCGTTGGCGATCTCGCCACGGTCGTCGATCGGCCGGCCCAGCGGGTCGACCACGCGACCGAGGAAGGCGTCGCCGACCGGCACCGAGAGAACGCGGCCGGTCCGCTTGACCTGGCCGCCCTCCTCGATCCCGGTGAAGTCGCCGAGGATGACGGCGCCGATCTCACGGACGTCGAGGTTCAGGGCGACACCCAGCGTGCCGCCCGCGAATTCCAGCAGTTCGTTCGCCATGGTCGAGGGCAGACCCTCGACGTGCGCGATCCCGTCGCCCGCATCGGAGACGATGCCGACCTCCTCGCGGGATACGTCGGGCGTGTAGGACGAGACGTAGCGCTCTAGCGCCCCCCGGATCTCGTCCGAGGAGATGGTCAGCTCGGCCATCCTCTGCCTTCTCTGTCTAGCTCGGGACGTCGCCGCCACCGAGGGGCCTGCTCGATCTCAGCGTCACCGCGGACCGAGGGGATCTAAAACTATTTAGCGAACGCCTGCCGGGCCGCGTTGAGCCGCCGCAGGATCGTTCCGTCGTAGAGATCGGCGCCGACCTGGACGCTGACCCCACCGATGATCGACGGATCAACATCGACCTTCAGCGAGACCGGCCGTCCGTAGAGCTCGGCCAGCTTGGCGGCGAGCGCCTGCTCGTCGGCATCGGTGAGCGGCTTGGCCACCGTCACGTAGGCGACCTCGCGGTCGCGCTTCGCGGCGGTCAGCTCGATCAGCCGGGTCAGCGAGGAATCGAAGCCCCGGCCACCGAAACCCTCGAGAGCAACCTCGACGAGCCGCACCGTCGCCGACTGGGCCTTGTCCTTCAGCAAGTCCGCCACGAGCTTAACCCGGCGCCCGGTCGGCGCACCTGGGTCACTCAGCGTGACGGCCAGCTCGGCGCTGCCGCCGACGATCTGCCCGAAGCGGAACAGCTCGTCCTCGACCTCGGCGAGGCTGCCGGCCTTCTCCGCGGACCGGAGAACGACCTCGACGCCGAGGCGCTCGGTCGCGTCCAGCAGCTCGGACGGCCGGGAGAACCGGCCCCCGACCAGCTCGGTCAGGGTGATGACGGTGACCTCGGCCAGCTTGCCGGCCAGCAGCGAGCGGAGCAGTTCGCCCCGCTCCGTGCCGGACCGCGAGAAGTCGGTCAGCGCCCGGCGCAGCCGGGGCTGGGCCCGCAGCAGGCCGGCCACCGAGAGGATCTCGTCGGCGACCGTGGCCAGCTGCGCGGCCGTTGCCGTGCCGGTCTCGGACTCGAGCTTCGCCACGGCCTTGTGGTAGGCCTGCTGACTTCCGCTCGATGCCATCAGCGCCGCCCGCCGGTCGTGCCGGCCGAGTCGAGCTCGGCGATGAACCGCTCGACGGTGCCACGGCTGCGCGCCTCGTCGGCGAGAGACTCCCCGACGATCTTGCCAGCCAGGTCGACCGCCAGCGTGCCCACCTCGGACCGCAGCTCACGCACGATGCTTTCGCGCTGCGCGGCGAGCTGTTCCTGCCCGGCCGCGATGATGCGGTCGGACTCCTCCCGAGCCTTGGCCAGGACGTCCTGCCGGATGCCCTCGGCGTCGGCCCGGGCCTCGTCGCGGATGCGAGCGGCTTCGGTACGGGCTTCGGCGAGCTGCGCACGGTACTGCTCGAGCAGCTGATTGGCCTCGGCCTGAGCGGCCTCGGCGCGCTTGATGCCGCCCTCGATCGCGTCGACCCGCGCCGCGAAGGTCTTCTCCATCTGCGGGAAGACGAACTTCATCAGCACGAAGCAGAGGATCCCGAAGGCGATGAGTCCGAGAACGATCTCCTGCCAGAGCGGGACGATCGGGTTGTGCTCGACTTCAGCGGCTTCGGCTAGAACCGTCACGGTGGAAGTGATGATCATGAGACCTCCCAACGAGGCTGACGGGACGGCTTACTTGAAGACGAAGCCGAACGCGATGCCGAGCAGCGCAAGCGCCTCGATGACGGCGAAGCCGATCCAGACGTACGGCAGGGTCAGGCGCGACGACTCCGGCTGGCGGGCCGTCGACTGGATGTAGGCCGAGAAGACCAGGCCAACACCGATGCCGGGGCCGATAGCAGCAAGGCCGTAGCCGATGGCGGAAAGACTGCCGTTGACAGCGGCGATGTCCATTGAAATTCCTCCTGGTATCTCGCGTGGCGATCACGCGGGACGACAAAACAGGGTGTTTCTGAAACCTCTCAGTGCTCGTCGGCGAGCGCGCCCTGGACGTAGCTCGCGGTGAGCACCGTGAAGACGTAAGCCTGGAGAGCGATCACCAGGAACTCGAGGAACGTGAGGGCGATCGTCAGCACCCACGAGACGAGCGAGAACGGAACGAACCAGGCGTTGGCGCTGATCATCGCGAATCCGCCGAGCGTGAACACCAGCAGCAGTACGTGGCCGGCGAACATGTTGGCGAAAAGACGGACGGCGAGCGAGAACGGCCGGATCAGGAAGTTCGAGAAGAACTCGATCGGCACCAGCAGCGGCAGGATGAACCACGGCGCGGGCGGCACGAGGGCCGTCTTGATGTACTTCGCGAAACCGTGGTGCCGGATGCCGACGTAGATGAACATGATGTAACTGATCGCCGCGAGGACCGCCGGGAAGGCGATGTGCGAGTTCGGCGAGATCTGCGCCAGCGGGACGATTCCCCAGAGGTTGTTCAGGAAGATGAAACAGAACAACGTCGTCAGGTATGGCGCGAATGCGACGCCGCGCGGACCGATCATCTCGACCGAGATGTTGTTCCGCACGAAGCCGTAGATGCTTTCCGCGAGCCACTGCTTCTTGGTCGGCACCAGCTGAGGCTTCCGGTATGCCGCCAGGAAGAAAATGATCAGGATGGCGACCGTCAGCCAAACCAGAAAGGTGACTTTGGTGAACCAGTAGTTGTTGTGCTCGCCCCACGGCAGGATGCTGGGCAGGTAGAAGTCCTCGACGCTCGGCGGGAACGGAACATCCGCTGCGAGGACGATCGACTGACCGGTCACCGTAGCCCTTTCCTGTCAGGCGCCAAGACGGCGCACGATGAGGTAGATACCGGCGCCGGTACCGACAACCGCGCCAATTCCGGCGAAGATGCCGGTGGTACCGACCCAGTGGTCAACCAGCCAACCGATCCCACCCCACACCAACATGCCCGCAATGAGGTACGAAAGAGCGGTCATGCCCATTCCCATATCTGGGGTAGGCGGACCGTCTCCCTCGGGAGGTTTCTTGGGGGGTTCCTGACCGGCCATGACGGCCCGAACGATATCAGGAGGTAACACGAGGCTAAGCGGGACCCCCCGCACAACCGAGGTTGTCCAGGCGTCAGGGGTCACGCAACTGGAACAACACGGTACTCCCCCCTCGCCATAACCGGACACGCCACCTGCGCCAACGTCACCGTTTCGTGGTCAACAAACCATGATCGGGGCATTCGCCGAGGTAAAACGGGGTGCGATAGATCACTTCGGGGGACGGATCTTGGTGAACCACCACACCTGCACGGCCGTCCACACCATTACCCCGGCCACGATTCCCATGCCCAGGGCCGTCTTACCCGACCAGTCGGTGGAAACGCCGTAGGCCAGCACCACGCCGAGGGCGCCGTACTTCAGCACGTAGGTGAACAGCGCGAGCGGCATGAGCAGGGCCGGCCGCACGGTGTCCGCCCATGCGATCACCAGCGTGGACATCGTGTAACTCACCGTCACGATCAGCACGCCGAGCGCCGCACCCAGCGCCGACGCGCCCCCGCCGGCGACGTATCCGGCCGATGCGGCACACAGGATCAGCGCCGCCGACACCGCGCTCAGGAACGGCAGGTGCGCCACCTTCCAGCGCGGATCGGCCGGTAACGGCGGGAGATCCGGCAACGGCCGATCATCATCAGCCGTATCAAAACCTTGTTTCGGTACGCCCGGAAACGTCATCGCCGAATCGGGGCCGCTCCCCGAGCTCCGCTCGGCTGACGGAGCAACCTCGGGGCCGCTAGCTGCGGAGGCGCCCGTTCCTGGAGATTTCGTCAAGCCATCACTTCCTGTTGGGCATAGGCCGGGTACCGCCGGACCAGCTCCAGCACCTCGTCGGCCACATCGGCGAGCCGGCCCGCGCCGACCGCCGAGTCCGGGTCGCTGCGCACCGCGGCGCCGATCAGCTCGGCCACCCGCCGCATCTCAGCTTCCCGCATGCCCTGCGTGGTCACGCACGGGGATCCGACCCGGATGCCGGACGCCACGGCCGGCCGCTGCGGATCGAACGGGATCGCGCTCTTGTTCAGCGTGATCCGGGCCAGGTCGCAGCGCGCCTCGGCCTCGACCCCGGTGACCTGTAGATCGCGCAGGTCAGCCACGACCAGGTGGGTGTCGGTGCCGCCGGTGACCGGCCGCATCCCCTCGTCGGACAGGCCCGCGGCCAGCGTCCGGGCATTGCGGACGACCTGCCGGGCGTACCCCTGGAAGGCGGAACCGGACGCCTCGCGCAGGGCGACCGCCTTGGCCGCGATGGCGTGCATCATCGGGCCGCCCTGGCTGAACGGGAAGACCGCCTTGTCGACCCGCTGGGCCAGCTCCTCGCGGCAGAGGATCATGCCGCCGCGCGGGCCGCGCAGCACCTTGTGGGTGGTGCAGGTGACCACGTCGGCGTGCGGCACCGGGGACGGCACCGCACCCCCGGCCACCAGCCCGATGAAGTGCGCGGCGTCGACCATCAGGTAGGCGTCGACCTCGTCGGCGATCTCCCGGAACAGCGCGAAGTCGATCAGCCGCGGGTAAGCGGTGGCGCCACAGATGATCACCTTGGGCCGGTGCGCCAGCGCGAGATCGCGGACCTCGTCGTAGTCGATCTCCTCGGTGTCCGGGTCGACCCGGTAGCCGATCGGATGGAACCACTTCCCGGAGAAGTTGGCCCGGCTGCCGTGGGTGAGGTGCCCGCCGTGCGGCAGCTCCATGGCCAGCACCGTGTCGCCCGGCTCGGACAGCGCCGCGAACGCCGCCAGGTTGGCCGAGGCCCCCGAGTGCGGCTGCACGTTGGCGTGCTCGGCCCCGAAGAGCCGCATGGCCCGGTCGACCGCGAGTTCCTCGGCCCGGTCCACCTGACCGCACCCGCCGTAGTAGCGCCGGCCCGGATAGCCCTCGGCGTACTTGTCGTTGAGCGTCGAGCCGAGCGCGGCCAGCACGGACGGTGAGGTGAAGTTCTCGCTCGCGATCAGCTGCAGGCCGCCACGCTGGCGGTCGAGCTCGTCGAGGAGGACATGGGCGATCTCCGGATCGTCGCGTTCGAGCCACGCGAAGTCCGGACCCCAGAAGGTGTCCACGTGCCCTCCCCCGGTTGCGGCCGAGCGGCAACGCTGCCGGAATCGAGCATATGGCGTAAACCCTGCCTGCTGCGGGCACACTTCGGTTATGCGGTGCTTGGTGACCGGCGCGACCGGTTATATCGGCGGCCGGCTGGCCCCCCGGCTGCTCGCCGCGGGCCACGACGTGCGCTGTCTTTCGCGCTCGGCGGCCCGGCTGCGGGACGCCCCATGGGCCGACCGGGTCGAGATCGCCCAGGGCGACCTGACCGACCCGTCCTCGCTGCGGGCCGCGCTGGACGGCATCGAGGTCGCCTACTTCCTGGTCCACTCGCTGGGCCGGCGCGACTTCGAGGAGCTCGACCGGCGGGCCGCCGAGAACTTCGCGGCCGCCTGCCGGGCGGCCGGCGTGCGGCGGATCGTCTACCTGGGTGGCCCCGAGCCACCGCCCGGCGAGCACGCCTCGGCGCACCTGCGCTCCCGCACCGAGGTGGCGAACATCCTGCTCGGCAGCGGGGTGCCGACCGCGGTGCTGCGCGCCCCGGTGATCATCGGGTCCGGCTCGGCGTCGTTCGAGATGCTCCGCTACCTCACCGAGCGGCTGCCGGCCATGGTCACCCCGCGCTGGGTCAGCAACCGGATCCAGCCGATCGCGGTCCGCGACGTGCTGCGCTACCTGATCGCGGCGGCGACCATGCCGGCCGAGGTGAACCGGGCCTTCGACATCGGCGGCGCGGACGTGCTCACCTACGCCGACATGATGACCCGCTACGCGAAGGTGGCCGGCCTGCGCCGCCGGATCATCGTGCCGACCCGGGTGCTCAGCCCGTGGCTGTCGGCGTTCTGGGTCGGCCTGGTCACGCCGGTGCCGAACGCGATCGCCCGCCCGCTGGTGGCCAGCCTCGTGCACGAGGCGGTGGCCGGCGAGAACGACATCGCCGAGTACGCGCCGGGCGACGAGACGATCGGCTTCGACGAGGCGGTCCGCTTCGCGCTCTGCAAGGTCCGCAACGCCGACGTGGAGACCCGCTGGTCGAGCGCGGCCGGCCGGGACTCGGCGGCCGAGCCGCTGCCCAGCGACCCGGACTGGTCCGGCGGCACCGTCTACGTCGACGAGCGCTGCCAGGAGGTGCACGCCCCGGTCGAGTCGCTGTGGCGGGTCATCGAGGGGGTCGGCGGCGAGAACGGCTGGTACTCGTTCCCGCTCGCCTGGTCGGTCCGCGGCTGGCTGGACAGGCTGGTCGGCGGGGTCGGCCTGCGCCGCGGCCGGCGCGACCGGCACCGGCTGCGGGTCGGCGAGGCCCTGGACTGGTGGCGGGTCGAGGAGATCGTGCCGGGTTCGCTGCTCCGGCTGCGCGCCGAGATGCGGGTGCCGGGGCGGGCGTGGCTGGAGATGACGGCGAGCGCGGACGGCGACGGCCGGAGCGTCTATCGGCAGCGGGCGGTCTTCCTGCCGCGTGGGCTGGCCGGGCACGCCTACTGGGCGTCGGTGCTGCCCTTCCACGGCATCGTCTTCAAGGGCATGGCCCGCAACATCGCGCAGGGCGCCGAGACGTCTATCTAGTCGCGGCCCGGCCGAGGCGGTCGCGGACAGCCAGCCATTCCTCGGTCGGCGGCGGCTCCTGCACCAGGATGGTGGTGACGCCGGCGTCGTCCAGGCGGTGCAGGGCGGCGTACAGGTCGGCGGCGTACTCGCGGGGATCGGCCGAGAGGATCTCGGCGCCCTCGGTGGCCGCGCCCTCGTAGGTCAGGACGCCGGCCGGACCGGTCACCTCGACGTCGCGCACGTCCTTGGCCAGGATCAGCGTCGCCCGCGGCGCGTAGTGCCGCTTGCTCATCCCGGGCGACGGCCGGGCGGCGCCGTCGGCGGTCTCCGCGTCGCGCAGGGCGATCGCGCCGGTCACGTCGCGCAGCGCCCGCAGCGCCAGGGCGCCCGGCCGCAGCAACGTGGGCACCGGCGTGGTCAGGTCGAGCACGGTCGACTCGATGCCCCACGAGCTCGGGCCGCCGTCCAGCACCAGCGGCACGTCCGGGAGGCTGCGCAGCACGTGCGCGGCGGTGGTCGGCGAGATGCCCTCGGAGCGGTTCGCGCTCGGCGCGGCCAGCGGCAGCCCGCTCGCGGCGAGCAGGCGCAGCGCCACGTCGTGCGCCGGGATCCGGACGGCGATCGTGTCGTCGTCGGCGCCCACCCCGGTCAGGTGCCGGGCCCGGCGCACCACCAGGGTCAGCGGCCCCGGCCAGAACGCCGCGGCGAGTTCGTCGGCGTTTTCCGGCCAGTCCGCCGCCAGTTCACGGGCGGCGGCGACGGTGGCCACGTGCACGATGAGCGGGTTCCAGGACGGGCGGTTCTTCAGGCGGTAGATCTCGCCGACCGCCCGGTGCGAGAACGCGTCGGCGCCCAGCCCGTAGACCGTCTCGGTGGGGAAGGCGACCACCGACTCGGCGCGCAGCAGCGCGACCGCCTCGGCGATCCCGGCCGCATCAGGTTGGACGATCCGGCCGGTGGCGACAGCTCCGCTCACGACAGGAGAAGCGTGGCGAACGGGACCGTGGTGTCCTCGATCTCGTCGCCGATGCGCTGGAACGTCTGGTCGCCGCGGCCCCACGGGTCGTCGAGGTCGTCGCCGGGCTGCGGGCCGTCGGCGGCGCGCAACGCACCGACCGCCTCGACGATGGCGGCACCGCGGGCGTGCACCGAGTCGGGTTTGCCCTCGCCCGGCGGCAGGGCGGACCGGTCGACCGCGGCGAGCAGCCGGCCGAACTCCCCCATCACGAAGGTGCGGTCGGCGGCATCCGGGCGCAGCGCCACCACGTAGTCGTACTGGTCGGCGGTGGCCGTGAAGATCAGGTCGGCCTCGTCGATGAAGTCACCGCGCAGCTTGCGGGCCTCGAAGCCGGTGGTCGAGCCGCCGCGGGCGCGCACCAACCGGGCAGCGGGCGGGTTCATCTCCTCGCCCTCGTGCCAGCCACCGGTGCCCGCGCTGACGCTGCGCAGCAACTGGTCGCCGTCCTCGCCGGCCCGGTCCCGCACGGCCCGGGCCAGCAGCCGCTCGGCCATCGGCGAGCGGCAGATGTTGCCCATGCAGACGTGCAGAACGGTGAAGGGGGCCATCTCAGGCCTCCGGCGCGAGGAGCTCGGGGACCACGTCGCGCAGCTTCTCGAACGGGATCGCGCCGGCCCGCAGCACCCGGGGCACGTCCCCGGTCACGTCGACGATCGTGCTCGGCGCCGGATCGTGCGCCGGGCCCGCCTCCAGATAGACGCGCACCGCGTACTCCAACTGGTCGCGCGCCTCCTCGGCGGTCGTCGGCGCGGGCTGACCGACCTTGTTGGCGGTGGTCACCGCCATCGGGCCGACCTCGCGCAGCACCTCGAGCGCGACCGGGTGCAACGGCATCCGCACCGCGATCCGGCCGCCGGTGTCGCCCAGGTCCCACTGCAGGCTCGGCGAATGCTCGACGTAGAGGGTGAGCGCGCCCGGCCAGAACGCGTCGGCCAGCTCGCGGGCCGCTCGCGGCAGCGAATAGACCAGGCCGTCGAGGGTGTGCCGGGAGCCGACCAGCACCGGCGGGGGCACCTGGTTGGTGACACTGCGGGCGTGGTGCAGCGCGGTGATCGCGTGCGGGGTGAACGCGTCCGCGCCGATGCCGTAGACCGTATCGGTGGGCATCACCGCGAGCTCGCCACTCTTGACCGCCTCGACGGCGGCGGCGATGCCGCGATCGCGGTCCGCGGTGGTACGGCAGTCGTAGAGCATCACACCGTGCAGTCTGCCATGCGTCAGCCGATACCGATCAGCCCAACCTCGCCGTCGCGAAGCGCGGCCGGCCGGTCAGGTCGGGATGCGCGGCCACCTCGGTGAATCGACCGTCCGCACGGAGGAGTTCGGGAACGGCGTCGCCGTGCACATCATCATGCTCAATTCCGACATGTCCCCCGGATTTCAGCAGCGTCGCGGCCAGCGCGATGACCGGTCGGATCACCGACAGGCCGTCGGCGCCGCCGAAAACCGCCTCGGCCGGATCGTGGTCGGCGACCTCGGGCGGCACCGGCGTGCCCTCCGGAACGTAGGGCGGATTGCAGAGCAGCACGTCCACCCGGCCGGCGAGGGCGGCGAGCAGGGCCGGATCGGTGACGTCGCCCTCGACCACCCGCACGGCCGGGAAGGCGGCCGCGTTGCGGCGCAGGAAGGACAGCGCGACCGGGGACCGTTCCACGGCGTACACCTCGGCGGCTTTGCTCTCGTCGGCCACCGAGAGAGCGATGGCACCGGTCCCGCTGCACAGGTCGACCACGACGGCGCCCGGTGCCGTCCGGTCGATGCCCCACCCGGCCAGGAGCTCGGTCTCCGGACGCGGGATGAAGACGCCGTCGCCGACCGACAGCTCCAGGTGGCGGAACGCGGCCGTGCCGAGCAGGTGCTGCAGCGGGATCCGGCGGGCCCGCTCGGCGACCAGCGTGGTGAATCGGTGCAGCTCATCCGGGCGCATCGCGTCGACGAGCAGCAGCCGGCCCCGGGAAATCTCCAGCACGTGGGCGGCGAGCCACTCGGCATCGACGCGGGGCGACTCGACACCCGCCGCGGCGAGCACGGCCGTCGCATCGGTCAGTGCTTTCGATACCAAAGGTCGGCAGGGGTGTTCGTTGTCCGGGTCCACGGCATAATCATCAAACGTCACGTGCGACGCCGACCGGCCGGGTCGGTGCATCGACGCGCGGCACCCCGGTGGGAGGCGCCCGGTGAGTTGGTTGGACCAGCTCCCTGAAAACGTCGAGGAGCTGAAGCGTGCCGGCCACCTGCAACAGAACGGGCGGTCCGCTGAGGCACTGCCCATCCTCGACAAGGTGCTCGCGACCGCCATCGACCCCAACACCAGGGCGTATGCACTGATCCAGCGTTTCGGCGCACTGATCAACCTGGGCCGGATCGCCGAGCTGTCCACCGCGATGACGGTGGCCGCCAACGCGGTCCGTGAGATCCCGGACCCCTACCTGCGCGGCCAGATGCACGCGTTCGCGGCGCTCGGCGCGCACCTGCAGAGCAATCTGGACCGTGGCGTCACCCACCTGGTGCAGGCGTCCCGGGCGCTGGCCGCGGTGCGGGAAAACGACAGGGAGACCGCCTGGGGCTGGCACGACCTCGCGATGGCCTACTCCTATCTCGGCTTCCACGGCCACGCGCTCACCGCCATCGAGCAGGCCCGGCAGGTCGGCGCCGCGGTCGGGCTGGCCCCGGAGATCTTCGCGGCGCCCGGCATCCGGCTGCGCAACGCGGTCTCCCTCGATCACCAGGGCGACACCGACGGCTGCCTGCGCGTGCTGCGGGACATCGACGCCGAGCTGACCCGTTACGTCGCGATCGGCGCCGACCAGATGCGCCCCGGCAGCCGCGCCGCGTACGGCTACGCGCTCGCCCGCCGGGCCGCCCTCGGCGAGGAGACCGAGGCCAACGCCGTGCGGTGGCTGACCGGCGGCGGCGACAGCATCCGCACCCGCGACCTCAGCCACCTCGGCCAGGTCTGCCTGAGCATCGCGGCCGGCCGCCCGCAACAGGCACTGGCCATGCTGGACGCGGTGCCGGTCGCCGCCGAGATCCTCGGCGCCGCCGAGCCGGCCCGGCTGCGCAGCATCTGCCACGCCGCGGCCGGCGACCACGAGGCCGCGCACGCCGCCGACCGCTACGCCTTCCGCCTCGCCGTCCAGCGCATCGACCGCCTGCGCGACGGCTACCTGGACGGGGTCGCGGCCCGGCTGGACGCCCAGGAGACCGGCCGCGACGCCGACCGGTACGGCGACGAGACCCTCAACGACCCGCTCACCGGCCTGCCCAACCGCCGCCAGCTGGAGCGCTACGTCGGCGCCATGCTGGAGCGCGGCGAGCGGGCCGCGATCGGCGTCTGCGACCTGGTCGGCTTCACCGCGGTCAACGTGCGGCACGGCCGGCACTGCGGCGACCTGGTGCTGCAGCGGATCGCCGGGGTACTCAACCGGGTGATGCGCCGCGGGGACTTCGTGGCCCGCTTCGCCGGCGACGAGTTCGTGCTGGTGCTGCCGGGGGCCGGGGCCGCGCAGGCGGCCGAGGTGTCCCGCCGGATCACGGCCGCCACCAGCGCGGAGAATTGGCAGGTCCTGGTGCCAGGCACCCCGATCGGCCTGGCGGCGGGCTGGTCCGAGGTGGGCACCAACGGGCGAACACTGAGTGCGGCGTTAGCCGCCGCGGCCGCGAATCGCACGCCTACGAGATGACCACGATCGAGCTCGGTGAGATCGACTCGAGGCCCGACCCCGGGCCGCCCACCGAGTTCGGCTCTCACCTGGCTCGCCGGTCGGTGACCATCCTCAGCCTGCTGCTCTGCCTGTTCGGCGTGGCCGCGTCGGCGCCCGGCGCCGTCCCCACCATCCATCCGCTGTGGCGGGTGCCGGTCGCCGAGTCGGACGGCACCACGCTCGGCACCGACACCGCCTACCTTCAGCGCTCCCGGGCCGGCCAGTCCCACCTCACCGCCTACGACCTGGCCACCGGCGCGATCCGGTGGGAGACGTCGATCGACGGCACGCTCGGCTACACCCAGCTGGCCGAGCAGGCCGGCCTGATCCTGCTGCCCACCGACCCGGAGCCGGCCCAGGTCGACGACCTCCGCTACGCCGCCTTCACCAAGGGCACCACGGCGCTGGACATCGACACCGGCGCGACCCGGTGGACGGCGCCGGGCGAGCCGATGCTGATCAGCGACCGGACGGCCCTGATGGTCGACTACTCCGGCGACGGCGTCTACGCCCGGCTGCGGCTGATCGGCATCGACGCGGTCCCGCCCCGCGCGATCTGGAGCCGGGAGACCCCGGACGTCGAGTCGCTGGCGTTCGAGCTCACCGGCGAACGGGCCGACCGGATCATCACGGTCAGCCGGGCCGGGGTGGTCAAGGTGATCCGGTTCGCCGACGGCACCCTGCTGGCCGGCGCGCGTATCCCGTGGCGGACCCCCGACCCGCAGCAGGGCGAGTTCAACGACGTTGCACCGGCCGGGGAATATCTGGTGGTGAACCGGGCCCGTCAGAACGACGCCGACCTGACCGTCTACCACCTCGGCACGCTCGACGAGGCCTGGCAGATCGGCACCCCGCGCGGGTACGCGTTCCCCTGCGGCACGAGCGTGTGTTTCGAGGACGAGGACCGGCTCACCGCGTACGACCCGGCCACCGGCGAGATGCGCTGGCAGCGGGTCGGCCTCGGCAGCAGCTGGGCGGCCGGCCCGGACCGGGTGGTGGCCGACGTGCCCGGCGTCGGGCAGCAGCTGTTCGACGCGGACACCGGGCTGCCGGTCGGCGAGGCCGGGGCCGGCGAAACGGTCTGGACCACCGAGCCCGGCGAGGCCGTGCTGGTGCTGCGGGCCACCCGCGAGCCGGCCGGCCACACCTCGATCACCCGATGGGACCTGGCCACCGGGCGCCGCGACCTGCTCGGCGCGGTCGACAACCTGGTGGTGAACCGCTGTCAGTCGGTACGCCACTACCTCGGTTGCTTCCAGGGCAACGAGTTCGTCGTGACGGCGGTCGGCTGATGACGACCATCGAGTTGGGCGAGGTGACCGAGGACGCGGTCACCCCGCCGATGCCGGTCAACATCCCGCGGCTGCGCCGGGCGGCACTCGCCGTACTGGCCGCGGCCGGGCTGCTCGCACTCGGCGGCTCGGCCCACCCGCCTCCGGCCGGCGTCCACCCGTTGTGGTCGACGCCGCTGCGGTCCGGCGAGTCCTGGTCGCTGTCCGCCGACACCGCCTACCTGTCCCGGCTGGACGACAAGGTCTCGGCCTACAACCTGACCACCGGGGAACTGCGCTGGAACGTGCCGGCCGGCGCCGACCTCAGTGGCGACTTCGGCGCCACCGGGCCGCAGCCGCTCGGCGACCTGGTGCTGGTGCCGGCCGACCCGAAGGTGATCACGCTGGAGCAGCCGGACGGCTCGCTGCACTTCTTCATGACGATCCGCACCACCATCGCGCTCGACGCCACCACCGGCGACGAGCGGTGGCGGACCAGCGGGCAGGCCACCAGCTACGGAAACGCCGGCCCGCTGCTGATCTCCGAGGACGAGGACAATGCCCGGACCATCCGTCTGCGGCTCGTCCGAGCGGCCGACGGCACCGACATCTGGAACCGCTCGATCCCACCGGCGCAGTCGTGGACCCCGATCCTGGACGGCGACCGGCCGGTCGCGATCGCCACGGTGACGCCGGACGGCCTGGTCACCGTCTACGACTACGCGACCGGGAAGCCGCGGCGCAGCCTCCGCCTCCCCGACACGGACACCGGACAGCGCTACACCGCGCTGATGTCGGCCGGCGGCAACCTGGTGGTGATGCGCGACCGGGAGGCCGGCACCGAGACCACCGTCTACCGCCCGGACGACCTGCGCGCGCTCTGGCACACCACGCAACAGACCGCCTACCTCACCGAGTGCGGCGAGATGGTGTGCGCGATCGGGGACGGCGTGATCATCGGACACGACCCGCAAACCGGCCGGCAGACGTGGCAGCTGCCCGGGATGCGCGACATGACCATGGTCGGCCCCAACCGGATGGTCGTCACCGGCGACCTGGCGACCGGCGACAACTTCCTGGTCGAGCCGAGTTCCGGGCAGACCGTCCACGGGCCGATCGTGGGCCGGCTGGTGACCCGGCAGGGCCAGGCCGGCACGCCGACGTTCCTGCGCCCGGCCGCCGAACCGCCGGGCCGGCTCGCGGTCGTCACGGTCGACCTGGCCGACGGCACCGAGCACAAGCTCGGCACCGTCCCGGCCATCACAACCGAGGACATCTGCACCACCGCCGACGGTTACCTGGCCTGCGTGCGCGGCGGCGCGCTGGAGATCACGGCCGTCGGCTGATCTCCGTGTCGCCGGCCAGCCGGGCCTGCCGGTCCGCCTCGCCGAGCGCGTCGAGCACCCCGTCCAGCTCCCCGCCGAGCACCAGGTCGAGGTTGTAGGCGGTGTAGCCGATCCGGTGGTCGGTGATCCGGTTCTGCGGGAAGTTGTAGGTACGGATCCGCTCGGAGCGGTCCACCGTACGCACCTGGGCCTTACGCGAGTCGGAGGCCGCCGCGTTGGCCTCCTCCTGAGCCAGCGCCAGCAGCCGCGACCGCAGGATGCGCAGCGCCGACTCCTTGTTCTGCAGCTGGCTCTTCTCGTTCTGGCAGCTCACCACGGTGCCGGTAGGCAGGTGGGTGATCCGCACGGCCGAGTCGGTGGTGTTGACCGACTGGCCACCCGGGCCGGACGAGCGGAACACGTCGATCCGCAGGTCGTTCGGCTCGATCTGCACCTCGACGTCCTCGGCCTCGGGCAGCACCAGCACGCCGGCCGCCGAGGTGTGGATGCGGCCCTGCGACTCGGTGATCGGCACGCGCTGCACCCGGTGCACGCCGCCCTCCCACTTGAGCCGGGACCAGACGCCGTGGCCGCCCTGGGGCACGCCCTTGGTCTTGACCGCCACCGAGATGTCCTTGACGCCGCCCAGGTCCGACTCCTGCGAGTCGATCACCTCGACGACCCAGCCGTGCCGCTCGGCGTAGCGGGTGTACATCCGCAGCAGGTCGCCCGCGAACAGCGCCGACTCCTGGCCGCCCTCGCCCGCCTTGATCTCGACGATCACGTCCTTGGCGTCGTTGGGGTCGCGCGGGATGAGCATCTCGCCGAGCTTCTCCTCCAGCGGCGCCAGGGTGGCCGCGACCGCCTCCACCTCGCCGGCGAACGCCGAGTCCTCGGCCGCGAGCTCCCTGGCCGCGGCCAGGTCGCCCCGGGCCGCCTCCAGCTCGGCGTTGGCCGCATAGATCGGGGCAAGCTCCGCGAAACGCCGGCCGACCCGGCGCACGAGGGCCTGGTCGGCGTGGATGGAGGGGTCCTCCATCTGCTTCTCCAGGTCCGCGTACTCCTCGAGAAGCGAGCTGAGCCGGTCGTTGCTCACAGTTATTTCCCCCAGATACGAACGGCGCCCGCCCCCGTGGATCGGGGTGCGGGCGCCGTTGAAGCAGTTACTTCTTCTTGGCCGCGTTCACCTTGGCGTACTTGGCCTGGAACTTCGCAACCCGGCCCGCGGTGTCCAGGACGCGCTGCTTGCCGGTGTAGAACGGGTGGCAGGCGCTGCAGGTCTCGACGCGGATCTCGTCGGACTTGGCGGTGCTACGGGTCGTGAAGGTGCTGCCGCAGGAGCAGATGACCTCGGTGGCCGTGTACTCCGGGTGGATGCCGTTCTTCATTTTTCTCGGTCCCTCTCGATAAAACGGTCGCCGGGTCGCTGTCTGCACCGCGCCGCCCCGCCAGGGCGGTGGGCTCGGGCGTGAACCGGAACCTTTACTGGCCGATGGACCAGTCTGCCATGCGAAGTTCTCCGACGAGAAATCGGGCGACTTTCCTGATCCGCTGTCGATAACGTGAGCGCCCCTCAGGGCATTCCCCGCGGAAAGGAACGGCACCATGACGCTGCTCGCCGACGTCCTCGATCCGGCCGAATTGGCCACCGTGGTCGAAACCGGACTGGTCCGACGGCAGCGCCACCCCAGCCTGCCCCTGTCGATCTACAACTACACCGAGGCCTGCCAGTACACCGGCGCTTGGACGCCGGTCACCCTGGCGTGCCGTGGTCTGATCGTGGACGACGCCGGCCGGGTCCTCGCCCGGCCTCTGCGGAAATTCTTCAATCACACCGAGGCCCACGCGCCCCAGGCCGACGGCCAGGTCCGGGTCACCGACAAGTCGGACGGTTCGCTCGGGATCATCTACCACGACGGCACCGGTCTCGCCGTCGCCACCCGTGGGTCGTTCGCGTCCGACCAGGCGATTCATGCTACCGAGCTGCTCAACAAGCGGTATGCCGACTTTGTCCCGCCGACCGGCCGCACCGTCCTCGTCGAGATCATCTACCCGGGCAACCGGATCGTGGTCGACTACGCCGGGCTGGACGACCTCGTCCTGCTCGGTGCGGTCGACATCGCCACCGGCCGCACCTACGGCCCGGAGGGGGTGCCGGAGTGGCCGGGCCCGGTCGTCGAGTCGTTCGACTACCCGACCTTCGCCGACGCGCTCGCCGCTCCCCCGCGCGACGGCCGGGAAGGGCTGGTCGTTCACTACCTTGCGGCCGACGAGCGAGTGAAGATCAAGTACGCCGAGTACGTCCGGCTGCATCGCCTGGTCACCGGGCTCTCCGCGCGTACCGTCTGGGAGGTCATGGTGAACGGCGACGGGGACCTGGACGCGATGATCGAGCCGTTGCCGGACGAGTTCCACCCCTGGGTCCGTGGCGTCGCCGCCGAGCTCACCGCCATCGTCGAGGCCCAGGCGACCGCGATCGAGGCCGCCTTCGCCGCGATCGTGGCCGAGCTGCCGGACGGCTGGGGCCGCAAGGAGTTCGCGGCCGCGGCGGTGCGCAGCGAGCACCGGGGAGCACTGTTCTCCCGGCTCGACGACAAGGACTACCGTCCGAGCCTGTGGCAGCGGGTGCGGCCGGAGGGCGATCGGACTCCGCACGGGACCAAGGTGACCGAGGAATGACGAGACTGCTGATCACCCGGGGGCTGCCGGCGTCCGGCAAGACCACCTTCGCGCGCAAGCTGCAGCCCCGGGTGGTCCGGGTCAACCGGGACGACCTGCGCCGGATGCTGCACGGCGACCGGCTCTACACGCAGTGGGCCGAGGGGCAGGTGACGCATGCGCAGCGGGCCGCGGTCGAGGCGCTGCTGCGCGCGCACGCCGACGTGATCGTCGACGACACCAACCTGCGGGCCAGGACCGTGCGCGAGTGGGCCGAGATGGCCGCGCGGCACGGTGCGACGTTCGAGGTGCACGACTTCACCGACGTACCGCTGGAGGAATGCCTGCGGCGCGACGAGACCCGCCCGGAGGATGTGCGGGTCGGCGAGGTCGGCATCCGGCGGATGCACGAGCGCTACCTGGCCGGCCGCAACCTTCCGCTGCCGGTGCCGTTCGTCGAGCCGGGCGGTCCGGGCGTGGTCTACGAGCCGGATCCGGCGCTGCCGGAGGCGGTGCTGGTCGACATCGACGGCACCGTGGCACTGATGGCGGGCCGCAGCCCGTTCGAATGGTCGCGGGTCGGCGAGGACGCCCCGAATCCGGCGGTGATCTCGGCGGTCCGGGCGATGCACGCGGCCGGCTACGCGATCGTCTTCTGCTCGGGCCGGGACGCGGTGTGCCGCGCGGAGACCGAGGCGTGGCTCGATCTGTACGTCGGTGTCCCGTATGCGGCGTTGTTCATGCGACCGGAGGGCGACAGCCGCAAGGACGCGATCGTGAAGCGCGAGATCTTCGATACCGAAGTGCGCGACACCTGGCGGATCGCCGGGGTTTTCGACGACCGCCAACAGGTGGTACGTATGTGGCGAGCGCTCGGGCTCACCGTTTTCCAGGTCGCGGAGGGAGACTTCTGAGCCTTGAAGTACCCACGCACCTTCCACCTGCCCGATTCACCGGGCGCCACCGCCGACGACCGGATTCAGCCCGATCTGTCCTGGTTGGACGGTGAGCTGGTGGTGACCGAGAAACTCGACGGCGGCAACCTCACCTTCACCCGCGACGCCATGTATGCCCGGTCGGTCGACTCCGGCACCCAGCCGTGGGACCGGCCGGCCAAGGCGTTGTGGGCGATGACCGCCTACCGCATCCCGGACGACTGGCGGGTCTGCGGCGAGTCGATGTGGGCGCGGCGCAGCATCGCGTACTCCGACCTGCCCGGCGTCTTCATCGTCTTCGGCATCTGGGACGAGACCGACACGCTGCTGGGCTGGGACGACACGGTCGATTGGGCGCGCCGGCTGGAGCTGCCGGTGGTCCCGGTCCTCTACCGCGGCGGCAGCCTCTCCGAGGCCCGCGCCGCCTGGTCGGCGCAGCGCGACCCGGAAACCTCCGAGGGCTACGTGGTGCGTGCGGCCGGGCGGATCCCGGCGGCTGAGTTTTCCCACAAGCTCCTCAAGTGGGTACGCCCGGATCACGTACGCACCGAGGCCGGTTGGCGCCACCGCGACGATTTCGCCGTGAACGAGTTCGCCTGACGCCCCGGCCCGGTCAGACGCTGGCGGCGGCCAGCTCGGCGTGGCTGCGCAGGATGCAGAACTCGTTGCCCTCCGGGTCGGCCAGGGTGACCCAGCCGCCGCCGTCCGGATTGCGCAGGTCGTCGAGCGGCTTGGCGCCCAGCTCGATGAGCCGGGCCAGCTCCTCGTCCCGGGTGCCCTCGACCGGGCGCAGGTCGAAGTGGATCCGGTTCTTCACCTGCTTGGTGTCCGGCACCTCGATGAAGAGCACCCGGTGCGAGCCGTCCCGGCTGGAGATCGGGCACTCCTCGTGGCCGGGCAGGTTGGGGTCCTCCGGGTTCTCGACGTAGTCAAGGACCTTCTCCCACCACTTGGACAACGCGTACGCGTCCGAGCAGTCGACCGTGGTGTGCGAGATGAACGAAGTCATCCCGACATGATCCCGCATCTCATCCGTGGCCGTGCGGGCACCGGCTGCCGTCGCGAGCCAGGGCGGCCGCCTCGTCGTCAAGGTAGAACGCGGGCCGCAGGTCCATCTCCGGGTAGTAGCGGTGGAACGCCGGGGAAAGACTGCCGGACATCGGCGGGACGATCCACGTCCAGTCGGCCGGGACTTCGCGGCCGGCCTTCTCCTCGTTGCGGATGTGCGCCATGAACCGCTGCGACTCGGTGTGGTGGTCGGACATCCGCACGCCGGCCTTCTCGAAACTCCACAGCACGGCCCGGTTGATCTCGAGGAGGGCGCGGTCCCGCCAGAGCGTCGACTCCTTTGTGGTGTCCAGCGCCATCCGGGCGGCGATCGTCGGGAGCACGTCGTAGCGGTCGGTGTCGGCCAGGTTGCGGGCGCCGACCTCGGTGCCCATGTACCAGCCGTTGAACGGCGCGAGCGGGTAGTGCACGCCGCCGATGGTGAGCCGCATGTTGGAGATGGCCGGGACGGCGTGCCAGCGCAGCCCGAGCTCGGCGAACCATCCGTACTCGGGGTGGGTGATCGGCACCTCGCGGACCGCACGTTCGGGCAGCTCGTAGAGGCGTACCCCCTCGGTCGGTGTTTCGATCACCAGCGGAAGCACGTCGAAGTGCTCGCCCTTGCCGCGCCAGCCGAAGCCCCGCATCGCGGCGGTGAAAGCGACCTGCCGGCCGTCGCCGACGGCGTGGCCGTCCTCGCCGCGGTAGCCGGCGTAGCGGATCAGCTGCTCGTTCCACACCCGGGCGAACGGCTGCCCGGGCTGGGCCGCCGCGAAGATGCTGATCACCGGCCGGAGTTGGCCGGTGCCGGCCGCCTGGAGGTGGTGCACGAGCAGCGAGAAGATCTGGTCGGCGGTCCGGGCCCGGCGCCGGTCGAGGACCACCAGGCTGCGCCAGTAGAGCCGGCCGATGCAGCGGCTCGCGTTACGCCAGGCCATCTTCGCGCCGAAGCTGAGCTCGTCGGTGGTATGCACGTAGGTGCCGGTCGCGGCGACCTGGGCCCGGACGATCGCGAGCCGCGGCTCGACCGGTCCGAGGCGGGGGTTCTCGGCGTAGCAGCGGCGCAGGAAGTCCTCGGCCTCGCCCGGGTCAACCGGTGCCACCGGGTCCCATGTCTCGGAGGGATGGTCACGGTACCCGGGCACGATCATCGCGAAGCCTCCCACGGATCAGCCGATGTGCCCTCGGAGGTTTGCACGACCCCGGGGGCGTCTGATCAGACACCGTGTGCGACGAAATGAACGCAGCCCCGCCTATTGGCGGGGCTGCGTCCGAAATGACCGGTTACTCGCCCGGCGTCGACTTCGCGATCTGCATCAGGAACTCGACGTTCGTGCGGGTCTGCTTGAGCCGATCGAGCAGCAGGTCGAGCGCGGCCGACGAATCCAGCGAGTGCAGCACCTTGCGGAGCTTGTGGATGATCGCCAGCTCTTCCTTGCCGAGCAGGATCTCTTCCTTACGCGTACCCGACGGGTCGATGTCGATCGCCGGGAACACCCGCTTGTCCGCGATCTTTCGGTCGAGCTTGAGCTCGGCGTTACCCGTGCCCTTGAACTCTTCGAAGATCACCGTGTCCATCATCGAGCCGGTCTCGACCAGCGCGGTCGCGAGAATGGTGAGCGAGCCGCCATTTTCGATGTTGCGCGCCGCGCCCAGGAACCGCTTGGGCGGGTAGAGAGCGGTCGAGTCGATACCACCGGACATGATGCGGCCGGAGGCCGGCGCGGCCAGGTTGTAGGACCGGCCGAGACGGGTCACCGAGTCGAGCAGCACGACCACGTCGTGGCCCAGCTCGACCAGCCGCTTGGCCCGCTCGATGGCGAGCTCGGCGACCGTGGTGTGGTCCTGCGGCGGGCGGTCGAACGTGGCCGCGATGACCTCGCCCTTGACCGAACGCTGCATGTCGGTGACCTCTTCGGGCCGCTCGTCGACCAGCACGACCATCAGGTGGCACTCGGGGTTGTTGTGGGTGATCGCGTTCGCGATCGCCTGCAACACCATCGTCTTACCGGCCTTGGGCGGCGACACGATGAGCGCGCGCTGCCCCTTGCCGAGCGGCATGACGAGGTCGATGACCCGGGTGGTGAGGATGTGCGGCTCGGTCTCGAGACGCAGTCGCTCCTGCGGGTAGAGCGGGGTCAGCTTGTAGAACTCCGGGCGGCGCCGGGCCTCGTCCGGCTCCATCCCGTTGATCGTGTCCAGCCGGACCAGCGGGTTGTACTTGTCCCGGCGGTTGTCGCCGGTGCTCTCGCGCGGGGTGGACCGCACCGCACCGGTCACCGCGTCGCCGCGGCGCAGGCCGTACTTCTTGACCTGCGACATCGAGACGTAGACGTCGTTCGACCCGGCGAGGTAACCGGTGGTGCGGATGAACGCGTAGTTGTCCAGCACGTCGAGGATGCCGGCCACGGGGACGAGCACGTCGTCCTCGCTGACGTGCGGCTCGCGGCCGCCGCCGTCCCGCTGACCACCATCGCGCTGGCCGCCGTCGCGCTGGCCGCTGTCACGCGGGCCGCCGCCGGCGGGCTCGCCGTCCCGGTCGCGACCGCGACGACGGTCCCGGAAGCGACTGCGCCGGCTCCGCCGGCCGTTCTCGCCACCGTCGCTGTCGTCGTCATCGTGACTCTGCTCACTGTTGCGCGGGCCGCGGTCGCGGTCGTCGCGCTGGTTGTTGTTGCGCTGCCGGTCCCGGTTGCGGTCACCGCGCTCCGGGCGCTCGCCACGCTGCTCGTTGCCGTCCGGCTGCTGAGCCGTGGTGGGCTCGGCGGCGGGGGCCACGGTCTCGCGGGGGGCGTTGCGCTCCCGGTTACGCCGGCTGACGCCACCCTCCGCCGGGGCGGTCGCCGGAGCGGCCTCCGGCTGCGCGACGGCGGTCTGCGGCGCCTCGGCCACGGCCGGCCGCTCGACGACCGGAGCCGCCGCTACGGGGGCCGCTACCTGGACCTGAGCCGACTCGGCGACCGGAGCGGTCGCGGTGGCCGCCACCTCGCGAGTGCGCGGACGCGGCGCCTTCTCAGCGGCCGGCGCTCCACCACTCTGCTTCTCGGAGATGGCGGTGATCAGCTCACCCTTGCGCATCCGGGCGGTGCCGGAGATGCCCAGGGAAGCGGCGAGGCTCTGCAGCTCGGGCAGCAGCATCGCGGACAGCCCGGTGCCGCCGCGGCGGCGCTTCGTGGCGGTCGCGGTGGTGCCGGCGCCGTCGTCAGCGACGTCAGAAACACCCGACGTCACGTCGGTGGTGTCGCTCAATGGATTCCTTCCGTCGGAAAAAGCCCGGGACCCCGGTCTGCAGCCTGGTGGCCGGGAGGCTCGGAACCCGCTTCGCCGAGGCGGCGCGGGAGTTTGTGCAGCACGGCAGCTCGACGGTTTCCCTCCCCGTCCTACGTTGACGGGTAGGTCTCGGCGAGTGCAGCAACCTGGGAGACTGCTTCTCGGCGTTTGCGTGCTGAGAAATGAGACGGCAGAAGCCTTGAAAGTCTCACGGGGTGCGCGCGCCGAATCGCAGGAGATCGCTCGCTTCGCGGCTGTGCCAGGTCTTGAGCGTAGTCAACTCGTACGACCTGCGGCAACAGGGCCCCGCTAGGCGAGTTCCACCATACTCCCTTTGACAAGAGCACCGTGCGCATCCACGCCCAACGGTTCCGCGCGCCATTGTTCGCCAGCATGGAAATCGCCCGGGACCTCGGACAATGCGAGAACAGTCGGCCCGGCGCCACTCACCACGGCGGCCACGCCGACCGATCGCAGCGCCGCCACGAGCGACGCGGTGCCGGGCATCGCCTCCGCCCGGTAGCCCTGATGCAATCGATCCGCGGTGGCCGGCAGCAGAACCGAGGGGTCGGTGGTGAGCGCGTGCGTGAGCAGTGCCGCCCGGCCGGCGTTGAACGACGCGTCGGCGTGCGGAACATCCGGCGGCAGCGCGGCACGAGCGCTCGCGGTGTAGCCACGCTCGGTGGGGACGAAAACCTTGGGGTGTACGTCGTGGTGCACCGGCAACCGCACGGCCCGCGCGCCCGCCCCCTCGGTCCAGGCGATGGTGAACCCGCCGAGCAGGCATGGCGCGACGTTGTCGGGATGCCCCTCGAGACGGGCCGCGATGCGCAGCGCCGCCTCGTCGTCGATCAGCTCGAGACCGCCCACGACCAGGCCGCGGGCCAGCTGCACGCCGCCGACGATGGCCGCCGACGAGGAGCCGAGACCGCGCGCCTGCGGGATCCGGTTGTCGCACTCGACGGCCAGCCCGCGCGGCCGGCCGCCCAGCTCGTCGAAGGTGGCCAGCATCGCCCGCACGACCAGGTGCGTCTCGTCGCCGGGCAGCTCGCCGGCGCCCTCGCCGCTGACCGTCACCTTGACGCCGTCGCCGGTGACCCGGGCGGTCAGGTCGTCGTAGAGGGTCAGCGCCAGGCCCAGCGCGTCGAAGCCGGGGCCGAGGTTCGCGCTGGTGGCCGGCGTGCGGACGGAAACCGGATCGGTCACGAAGGTCAGGCCCATCGGCACATGCTAAGCGCTGATCATTACGCGGAACGTCCTGGTCCCGCCGGTGGCTCGCCGGCCGGCGTGAGCCGCCGGGTGGCGATCCGCCAGCCGACCGCGTAGGTCGCGGTGACCAGGCCGCAGCCGGCCAGGATCACCCGCTCGTCGACGTGGTCGACCACCGCGGTGGCGACCAGCTGGCTGATCGCGATGGCCAGCGTCGCCAGCATCATGTCGAGGGCGAAGATCCGGCCGCGCAGCCGGTCGGGCACCTCGCCCTGCAGCGCGTAGTTGGACAGCGTCCAGTTGGCGCCGCCGGCGAAGTGGGCCACGAAGACCAGCACGAGCACGAGCGGGAACCACGGCGTCGCGGCGACCCCGAGATAGCCGACGCCGTAGAGGCCCATCGACAGGGCCAGGCCGGTGAGCAGCCAGGAGCGGTGGCCGAGCACCGGCCGCAGCACGAACGGGCCGACCAGGGCGCCCGCGCCGCGCACCGCGAAGAGCAGCCCGGCCCCGAGCACGCCGGCCCCGTGCAGGCCGGCGATCAGCGGGAAGACGATCAGCACGCCGTTGCCGAGGCCGGCCGCCGACTTGACCGTGATCAGGGCCCGCACCAGCGGCCGGTCACGCAGATAACCCAGCGCCTCGCGCATCGCGTGCCAAGCGGGCGGCGCGACCTCCGCCCGCGGCGCCTGCAACGGCCGCCGGATCAGGGCGGTCAGCGCCGCCCCGACCAGCAGCAGGGCGGCGGTCACCCCGAAACTCACGTACGGCCCGAAGACGGCGCCGACCACGCCGCCCAGCGACGCGCCGACGATCGTCATCGTGCCCCAGGTCGAGCCGGCGATGGCGTTCGCGGCCGGCAGGTCGGCCGCCTCGACGACGTTGGGCAGGGCGGCCGACGCGGCCGGGGTGTAGAAGGACTTGGCGACCGCCATCGCGCCGATCGCGACCAGGGCGAGCGGTGCGGTGGCCGCCGAGCGCACCGCGAACAGCAGCAGCACCGCGGCGAACGCGGCCAGGTTGGCCAGCACCAGGATGCGGCGGCGGTCGAGGCGGTCGGCCAGCGTGCCGGTGAACGGCAGCAGCAGCGCGTTGATCCCGGTGTCCACGGCCAGCACCAGGCCGCCCCAGACCCCGCTGCCGGTCAGCTCGGGCAGCAGCACGAGCAGTGGCACCATCACGAACCAGTCCGAGCCGAAGACCACCAGCTCGGCGGCGAAGAGCCGGCGGAAATCCCGGTTGCGGGTAAGAACCGAGATCATCGATGGCACGTACCGGAACCTACAGGGCCTGTCCTGCCGATCACGTGGGAGCGAGGCGAGGTCCAGGCGTCGGCTGGGTGTGCGCCGGAATTGCCCGGCTCCCGGTGTTGGATCCGGGTGATTTCGGCGTGCGGCCAGGCGGCGGCTGGGCCACGCCGCAGCCCCGCGTGATCGGCAGGACAGGCCCTGGCGGGGCCGGTCCGCCCGGACCGGCCCCGCACCTGTTACTTCGGTTCGTCCTTACGCCGCGGCACCTTCAGCACCTCGAACTGATCGGTGTAGCCGCGCAGCGCCGCGTTCGGCGCGGCCGGCTCGACCGGCTCGGGCACGGGGCCGCCGTTGGCCGGGACGGTGGCCGGCACCGCGTCGTCCGGCACCGCCTGGTCCGGCGGCAGGCCCATCCGGGCCCGGAACTCCGCCTTCTTGGTCCGGCGCTTCTCCTTGCCGTTCTCCACCATCGTGTAGAGCGTCGGCACCAGCACCAGGGTGAGCAGCGTCGAGCTGACCAGACCGCCGATGACCACAATGGCCAGTGGCTGGCTGATGAAGCCGCCCTCGCCGGTGAGCCCGAGGGCCATCGGCAGCAGCGCGAAGATGGTCGCGATGGCGGTCATCAGGATCGGCCGCAGCCGGTGCCGGCCGCCCTCGACCACCGCCTCCTGCACACCCATCCCGGCCGCCCGGTAATGGTTGATCAGGTCCATCAGCACGATCGCGTTGGTGACCACGATGCCGACCAGCATCAGCACACCGATCAGTGCCGGGACGCCGAGCGCGGTGCCGGTGACCAGCAGCAGGATGATGGCGCCGGTGGCCGCGAACGGGATCGACACGAGCAGGATGATCGGCTGGATCAGGCTGCGGAACGTCGCCACCATGATGATGAAGACGATCGCGATCGCCGCCAGCACCGCGAGACCCAGCTGCTGGAACGCCTCGGCCTGGTCGGCGCTGACGCCGCCGAGCGAGTACGACGCACCGGCCGGCAGGGTCAGCGTGTCCAGCTTCTTGGTCAGCTCGCTGGTGGCCGCGCCGACGTCGGAGCCGGTCGCGGTGCCGGTGACCGAGGCGCTGCGGTTGCCGTCGACCCGGGTGACCTGCTCGGGGCCGGACACCTCGCTGACGTCGGCGACCTGGTCGAGCCGGACCGGGCCGCGCGCGGTGGTCAGCGGCAGGGCCTTGAGGCCGGCCTCGTCGGCCGGCGCGTTACCGAAGGAGATCACCACGCTCTCGCTGGCCCCGTCGACCGTGACCTGGCCGGCCGGGGCGTCCCGGAACGCCGCGGCCACGCTCTGCCCGATGGACGCCTCGGTGAGGCCGTAGCTCGCGGCCACGTCCCGCTTCACCTTCACGTCCAGCCGCGGCACGCTGGCGGCCAGCGTGGTGGTCACGTCGGTGACCCCGCCGGTCGCCGACATGGCCTGCTGCACCTGCTGCACGGCCGACTGGAGCACGTCGTTGTCGGCCGCCTGGACCTGCACGGACAGCTCGCTGCCGCCCAGGCCGGAGCTGTCGCCACCGATCGTCACGTCGCCGATGCCGGTCATCGCGTCGAGCTGTTTGCGCAGCTCGTCGGTGACCTTCCCGGCGTCCGCCTTCTCCTCGAGCCCGACCTGGAAGCTGGCCGCGCTGGCCCCGGCCGCACCGGCGAACGGGTTGAAGTCGCTGCTGTTGCCGACCGTGACCTGGTAGGTCTTCACGTCGTCGCGAGCGGCGAGCACCGCCTCGACCTTCTTGGCCGCGTCGTCGGTGGCCGCCAGGCTGGTGCCGACCGGCATCTCCTGGGTGATGGTCAGCGAGTCCTGCCCGGACTGGTCCAGGAAGTTGGTCTTGAGCTGGGTGGACAGCACGCCCGTGCCGAGCAGCACGACCAGGCCGATCATCAGGGTGGCGATCCGCCGCTGGGTGGCGAACCGGATCACCGGCAGGTAGGCGCGCTGCAGCGGGCTGCGCAGCTCCTTCTTCTCGGCGGCCTGCCGGATCGCCTCGGTGTCGGCGTCGGCGGGTGGCGGCTTGAGGAACCAGTAGGCCAGGACCGGCACCACGGTCAGCGCCACGAACAGCGACGCGAGCAGGGCCACCGTCACGGTGATCGCGAAGGACGAGAAGATCTGCCCGACGAACCCGCCGACCAGCGCGATCGGCAGGAACACCGCGACCGTGGTCAGCGTCGAGGCGGTAACCGCACCGGACACCTCACGGACCGCCGCGATGATCGCGTGACCCTTCGGCTCGCCGTACTCAAGATGTCGTTTGATGTTTTCCAGAACGACGATCGAGTCGTCCACCACCCGGCCGACCGCGATCGTCAGTGCGCCGAGGGTGAGCAGGTTGAGGGTGTAGTCGCCGACCCAGAGGGCGATCAGCGCGATCAGTACCGACAGCGGGATCGACACGGCCGTGACCAGCGTCGAGCGCACCGACATCAGGAAGATCAGGATGACGATCACGGCCATCGCCAGGCCGAGGAGACCCTCGGTGGTCAGGCTCTTGATCGACCGCTCGACGAACGGCGCCTGGTCGGTGACGACGGTGAGCGTGGCGCCGCTGTCCTTGGCCAGGTCGGCGAGCTTGTCGCGGACCTCGTGCGAGATCTGCACCGGGTTGCCGTCGGGCTTGGCGGTGACCGCGATGCCGAGGCTGTCGTTGCCGTCGGTCCGGGTGAACGCGGTGGCCGTCGGCAGCTTGCTCTCCACCGTGGCGACGGTGCCGAGCTGGACCGGGCCGCGGCTGCCGGAGAGGTAGAGGCCCTTGAGGTCGTCGACCGAGGTGATCGGGTTGCCGACCTGGACGTTCAGCGACTTCTCGCCGTCGGTGACCGCGCCGGCCGGGATGGAGATGCCGTTGGACTGCAGGACCGTGGTGAGCGCCTGCGGGCTGACCCCGGCCGCCGTCATCTTGGCCAGATCGGGCGTGATGACGACCTGCTTGGCCCGGGCCCCGGTGACCTGGGTGTCGCGGACCCCGCTGATCGCGTTGAGCTCGGGCACGACGGTCTGGTTGAGCTTGGCGAGCAGGTCGCTCTCGTCGGTGCCGCCGGACGCGGCCAGGATGATCGCCGGGATGTCGTCGGTGCTGCCCGAGAAGATCTGCGGTTCGACGTTGTCCGGCAGGGTGGCCTGGATCCGGTTGACCGACGTGGTCAGCTGGTTGACCGCCTGGTCGATGTCCGTGCCGTAGGTGAACGACACCACGATGGTGGCGAAACCCTCGGCGGTGGTCGACTGGACCGTGTCGATGCCGTCGGCACCCTTGACCGCCTCCTCGATCGGCTTGGTCACCTGGTCCTGGATGATCTCCGGACCGGCGCCGGGCAGCGCCGCGCTGATGAACGCGGCGGGCAGCTCGATCGACGGGAACAACTGCTGCTTCAAGGATGGGATGGCGACGACCCCGAAACCGCTGATCACGATGGCGATCAGGGCGACGAGGCCTCGATTGGCAAGACTGAGTCGGGTCAGGAAAGACATTGGCGCTCCCCCCGTAAAAGTTCGGCCTGTACGAATAGTTTGCCTGACGCGAACAAATGGTTTTTGCCGGGGGTGCGCTGGTACCGTCCGTCATCGGAAGGACGCACGACCGCCATCAGCGCGTCACGAAGAAAGGTCGGCGTTGGCCGGGAACGAACAGCTCATCGCGGACATTATGGGCACGCAGCAACGGCTCCAGCAGTTGTTCGCGTACGACCGGTCCGATCCGCTCTTCTCGTCCCATTTGACGCTGTCCCAATTCAAGATCCTCATGCTGCTCGCCCGGCACGGCAATGTATCGGGCGGCGAATTGGCCGGGCTTCTCGGCGTCGGCCTGGCCGCACTCAGCGGCATGGTGGACCGGCTCGTGCAGCAGGATCTCGTGGAACGCACGGAGGATCTGCACGATCGGCGGGTGCGCCGGATCGGCCTCTCGCGAAAGGGCACCGAGCTCATCGGGAGCATCATGAACGCCGGCGAGGCGAAGATGCGCGCGCTCCTCAGCCGCCTCACAGCCGAGCAGCTGGACCTGGTGGCCCAGGCGACCCTGCTGATGGTGAAGGCGGCCGAGGAGGAGTCAGCTCGTTGAGCGAGGCCCTTTTTAAGCGAGGCCGAGCTCTCGGGCGGCGATCAGGACGTCGTTCTGGATCGTGGTGGGCGACGGCGCGGTGGAGATGGCCCACTCCGGGTCCTTCAGGCCGTGCCCGGTGACCGTGCAGACCACGGTCGAACCGGCCGGCACCTTGCCCGCCTGGGCCTGCTGCAGCAGCCCGGCCACGCTGGCCGCGCTGGCCAGCTCGACGAAGACGCCGACCTCGCGGGCCAGCAGCCGGTAGGCCGAGAGGATCTCCCGGTCGGTGACCGCCTCGATCAGGCCGCCCGACGCGTCCCGGGCGTCCAGCGCCTTGGTCCAGCTCGCCGGGTTGCCGATCCGGATGGCGGTGGCGATCGTGGACGGCTCCGGGACGACCTTGTTGTTCACGATCGGGGCCGCGCCGGACGCCTGGAACCCGTACATCCTGGGGAGCTTCGTGGCGTTGCCGGCGTCCTTGTCCTCGAGGTAGCCCATCCAGTACGCCGAGATGTTGCCGGCGTTGCCGACCGGCAGGCAGTGGATGTCGGGTGCGTCGCCGAGTGCCTCGACGATCTCGAAGGAGCCGGTCTTCTGCCCGTGCAGGCGGAAGATGTTGACCGAGTTGACCAGCGAGACCGGGAAGTCCTGGGACAGCTTGGCGGCGAGCGCGAGGCAGTCGTCGAAGTTGCCGTTGACCTGCAGCAGCTTGGCGCCGTGCACGAGTGCCTGGGCCAGCTTGCCGAGCGCGATCTTGCCCTGCGGCACGAGCACCGCGCAGGTCAGGCCGGCCCGGGCCGCGTACGCCGCGGCGGAGGCACTGGTGTTGCCGGTGGAGGCGCAGATGATCGCCTTCGAGCCCTCCTCGACCGCCTTGGACACGGCCATGGTCATGCCGCGGTCCTTGAACGAGCCGGTCGGGTTGGCCCCCTCGACCTTGAGGTAGACGTCGGCGCCGACCCGCTGGGACAGCACCGGCGCGGGCACGAGCGGGGTGTTCCCCTCGTGCAGCGTGACCACCGGGGTGGCGTCGGTGACCGGCAGCCGGTCCCGATACCGCTCGATCAGTCCCCGATACATGGTCGACTCCTCACTCGCGCTGCTCAGACCGGTCCAAGACTGCCCCAGGGCGCCGAATCTTGGGACCGAGTGTCCACTACTCGGGACGGTGACTCACGGCTTCGACGTTGTTGCCGTCCGGGTCGCGGACGAACGCGCCGTAGTAGTTCTCGTGGTACTCCTCGTGGATCCGCGGCTCGTGCAGCACCTCGGCGCCGCTCGCCACCGCCGCCGCGAAGAACGCGTCGACCTGGGCCCGGTCGGCGGCCGCGAACGCGATGTGCGACTCACGGAACCCGTCGCCCTCGCTCAGCTCGCTGATCCAGAAGTCGGCGTGCTCGCCCCCGCCATACCCCAGCGCGACCTTGAAATCGGCCAGCCGGCTCACGCCGAGCGGCGCCAGCGTGGCGTCGTAGAACGCCGCACTCGCCGCCAGATCGGAACATTGGAACCCCACGTGGTCGAGCACGGCTCAGACCCCTCCCTCGACGCGCAGCACACTCGCGATGGATCGGACGATGTCCAGTTGCGACAGTGACTCGACCGTAGCGGCAAGGTTCGCGTCGGGTGCCCCGTGGGTGACGATGACCAACTTGGCGTCCTCCTCGCGGCCCGACTGGCGGACCGTGGCGATGGACACCTCGTGCTTGGCGAAGACGCCGGCCACCGCGGCCAGCACGCCCGGCTTGTCGTCGACGTCGAGATTGATGTGGTATCGGGTGACCGCCGCGCCGATCGGGCGAACCGGCAGGTGGGCGTAGTTGCTCTCGCTCGGCGCCCGGAACCCGGTGAGCCGGTTGCGGGCCGCCGCCACGATGTCGCCGAGCACCGCGCTCGCGGTCGGCGTGCCGCCCGCGCCCCGGCCGTAGAACATCAGCTGACCGGCCGCCTCGGCCTCGACGAACACCGCGTTGAACGCGTCGCCGACGCCGGCCAGCGGGTGGCTGCGCGGGATCATCGCCGGGTGCACCCGCACGCTGACCGAATCGACCCCGGCCTCGTCGGGCCCGCGCTCGGCGATGCACAGCAGCTTGATCGTGCAGCCCATCTCCTTGGCGCTGGCCATGTCGCCGGCGGTCACCCCGGTCATGCCCTCGCGGAACACGTCGGCCGCGGTCACCCGGGTGTGGAACGCCAGCGAGGCGAGGATGGCCGCCTTGGCCGCGGCGTCGAAGCCCTCCACGTCGGCGGTCGGGTCGGCCTCCGCATACCCCAACTCGGTGGCCTCCTCCAGCGCCTCGCTGAAGCCGGCGCCGGTGGCGTCCATCGACGACAGGATGAAGTTGGTGGTGCCGTTCACGATGCCGGTGACCTTGGTGACGCGGTCGCCGTGCAGCGACTCGCGCAGCGGGCGCAGCAGCGGGATGGCGCCGGCCACCGACGCCTCGTAGTAGAGGTCGGCGTTGCCGTCGGCGGCCGCGTCGTGCAGCGCCGCGCCGTCCTCGGCGAGCAGCGCCTTGTTGGCGGTGACCACGCTCTTGCCGGTGCGCAGGGCCTCGACCAGCCAGCTCCGGGCCGGCTCGATGCCGCCGACCACCTCGACGACCACGTCGACGTCGTCCCGCTTGACCAGGCCGAGCGCGTCGGTGGTGAACAGGCCGCTGTCGACCGGGAGGCCGCCGCGCGCCCGCCCGAGCCGCCGCACGGCGATGCCGACGATCTCCAGCGGGGCGCCGATCCGGGCCGTCAGGTCGGCGGACTGCTCATGCAGCAGGCGGACCACTTCCGAGCCGACCGTGCCGCACCCGAGCAGGGCGACGCGAACTGCTGGCTTGTCCCCTTCTTTTTCATTCTGGGGTTTTCCGCCGCGGGCAGGCTCAGAGTTCATCCAACATCCAATGCGAGCAGGTCGTCCTCGGTCTCCCGGCGCACGATCACGCGGGAAGCGCCGTCGCGCACCGCTACCACCGGTGGCCGAGGCACGTGGTTGTAGTTGCTGGCCATGCTCCGGCAATAGGCGCCGGTGCCCGGCACCGCAACAAGATCTCCGGGCTGCACGTCAGCGGGCAGGAATTCATCCTTCACGACGATGTCCCCGCTTTCACAATGCTTTCCCACGACGCGGGCCAGCATCGGCTCGGCGGAGCTGGTCCGGTTGGCCATCGTCGCCGAGTAGGACGCGTCGTAGAGCGCGGTCCGGATGTTGTCGCTCATCCCGCCGTCGACACTCACGTACGTCCGGATGCCGTCGACGTCCTTGACCGTGCCGACCTCGTAGAGCGTGAACACGGCCGGCCCGACGATCGCCCGGCCGGGCTCGATGGAGAGCTTCGGCACCCGCAGGTTGGCCAGGTCGCACTCGGACTCGACGATCTTGTTGATCCGCTTGGCGAGGTCGCCGGCCGGCGACGGGTCGTCCTGGGTGGTGTAGGCGATGCCGAAGCCGCCGCCGAGGTCGAGTTCCTCGAGCTCCACCCCGCGCGCGTCCCGGATCTGCGCCTGCAGCTCCAGCACCCGGCGGGCGGCCACCTCGAAACCGCTGGTGTCGAAGATCTGCGAGCCGATGTGCGAGTGCAGGCCGCGCAGGTCGAGCACGCCCTCGTCGAGGATGCGCACCGCCGCCGCGAAGGCCGCGCCGCCGGCCAGCGAGAACCCGAACTTCTGGTCCTCGTGGGCGGTGGCGATGAACTCATGGGTATGAGCCTCGACACCGACGGTTACCCGTACGAGAACCTTCGGCCTTTTATTCATCTTTTGTGATAAAGCGGTCAAACGGGTGATTTCGTCGAAGGAGTCGACGACGATCCGGCCGACCCCCGCGTCGAGGGCCCGCTCCAACTCCCGCGCCGACTTGTTGTTGCCGTGGAAGCCGATCTTCTCCGCCGGGAAACCCGCGGCCAGCGCCACCGCCAGCTCGCCACCGGTGCACACGTCGAGGAAGAGGCCCTCCTCGTCGACGATCTTGACGACCGCCTTGCAGAGGAACGACTTGCCCGCGTAGTAGACGTCCGCGTCGCCGAACGCCGAGGCGAACTCCCGGCACCGCTCGCGCAGGTCCACCTCGTCGAGGAAATAGGCCGGCGTGCCGTGCTCGGCCACCAGCTCGGCGACGCTCACGCCGCCGATCTCCAAGGCCCCGGCCTCGGTGCGGCGCACGGTCCGCGGCCAGAGTTGCGGCACGAGGTCATTGACGTCCTGGGGCGTACGCAACCAGGCGGGCCCGGTGTATCCGAGGTCGCCGTGCAGCGCTCCGGCCTCATGAGCTCGCATGCTCTACATCCTTTCCGGGGCGGAGACCCCGAGCAGGCCCAACCCGTTAGCGATCACCGTACGGGTGGCGTCGTTCAGCCAGAGCCGCGACCGCTGAAGATCGGTGATCGGCTCATCACCCAGCGGCAGCACCCGGCAGTTGTCGTAGAACCGGTGGTAGGCCGCCGCCAGGTCCTCCAGATAGCGGGCGACCCGGTGCGGCTCGCGCAACTCAGCCGCGCTCGCCACCACCGCCGGGAACTCGCCCAGCGCCTTGAGCAGGTCGTTCTCCTTCTCGTGACTGAGCAGCTCGGGGTGGAAGCCGGCCGGCTCGCCGCGGGTCAGGCCGATGTCGGCGGCGTTGCGGGCCACGTTGGCGGTGCGCGCCGCCACGTACTGCACGTAGTAGACCTTGTTGTCCTTGGTGGCCCGGGTCCACTCGTCGATGTCGATGTCGATCGGCGAGTCGGAGGAGTAGCGGGCCAGCGCGTAGCGGGTGGCGTCCACCCCGATCGCGTCGACGAAGTCCTCCAGGGTGATCACCGTGCCGGCCCGCTTGCTCATCCGCAGCGGCTCGCCGTCGCGGATGAGGCTGACCAGCTGGCCGATCAGGATCTCCAGGTTGACCGCCGGGTCGTCGCCGAAGCAGGCCGACATCGCCTTCATCCGGCCGATGTAGCCGTGGTGGTCGGCGCCCAGCATGATCACCACCCGGTCGAAGCCGCGCTTGCGCTTGTCCAGGTAGTAGGCGCAGTCGGCGGCGAAATACGTCCAGTCGCCGTCCGACTTGCGCAGCACCCGGTCCTTGTCGTCGCCGAACTCGGTGGTGCGCAGCCAGGTCGCCCCGTCCGCCTCGAAGATGTGCCCCTGCGCCCGCAGCCGGTCCAGAGCTTCCTGCAGCTCACCCCGGTCGTGCAGGTCCTTCTCATTGAAGTACGTGTCGAAGTGCACGCCGAACTCGGTCAGCGACTGCTTGATCTCGGCGAACATCAGCTCGACGCCGACCCGGCGGAACGTCTCCAGCGCCTCTTGCTCGCCGAGCTGCAGCACGTCCGGCGCCTCGGCCTGGACCGCGGTGGCGATCTCGGCGATGTAGGCGCCACCGTAGCCGTCCTCCGGGGCGGGCTCGCCCTTCGCACTCGCATACAGCGAGCGGGCGAACCGGTCGATCTGCGAACCGGCGTCGTTGAAGTAATACTCCGTGCCCACGGTGGCGCCGGCCGCCCGCAGCAGCCGGGAGAGCGCGTCGCCGACCGCGGCCCACCGCACGCCGCCGATGTGCACCGGCCCGGTCGGGTTGGCCGAGACGAACTCCAGGTTGATCCGCTCGCCGACCAGCGTGTCGGTATGCCCGTAATCTGCGCCGGTGAGCACGATGTCACGGGCCAGCACGCCGGCCGCGGCCGCGTCGAGCCGGATATTCAAGAAGCCCGGACCGGCGATCTCCACCGACTTGATGCCCGGCTGCCGGCCCAGCTCCTCGGCCAGCGCGGCGGCCAGCTCACGCGGCGCCACCCCGGCCTTCTTGCCCAACTGCAGGGCGAGCGTGGAGGCGTAGTCGCCGTGCTCGGGGTTGCGGGGTCGCTCCATGGTCGTCGTCTCCGGCAGCGCGGAGGCGTCGAGGCCGCGGGTCTCGAACACGGCACGAGCAGCTGAGAGAACGGTGGAAGCAAGGTTGGCGGGAGTCACTCAACCATGCTATCGGGGGTAGACTTCCGCATTCGGTGGCCACCCGAGCCCCGCCCTTCCGCTTCTTACGAATCGACGAGGCACGATGAGCATGAGTACGCCGGGCCCCGAACGGGTCCCGTCCAGCGTCAAGGTCGGCAAGACGTCCGGCCAGGGCAAGCCGCCCACCGCGGCCAAGTCCGCAGCCGCGAAGTCCGGCGGTAACCGGCCCGGCGCGGCCAAGGGCGGCAAAGGCCGCAAGCCCGTCACCCCCGTCAAGGTCAGCGGTGGTCGCAGCTGGGGCCCGATCGCGGTGATCGGTCTGGTCGCGGTGATCGCCCTGGGCATCATCGGCTTCGGCGTCTTCAGCGTCGTCCGGGGCTCCCGCAGCTGGGAGGACAAGGTCGCCGACATTCAGGGCGTGGTCAACTACCGCGCCCAGAAGAACGCGCAGATCGACGCCCGCGACCACAAGGACGGCACGCTCACCTACGTGACCAGTCCGCCGGTCGGCGGCGCGCACAACGCCACCCCGCAGAACTGCAACGGCGATGTGTACGACGCGCCGATCGCGAACGAGCACGCGGTGCACAGCCTCGAGCACGGCGCGGTCTGGATCACCTACAAGCAGGGCCTCGCCGCCGACCAGGTGGCCGTCCTGCAGAAGAAGGTGGAAGGCAAGGACTACACGTTCATGTCGCCGTACGCCGGCCTCGACAAGAACGTGTCCGTCCAGGTGTGGGGCTACCAACTCAAGACCGACGACGTCAACGACTCGCGGATCGACGAGTTCATCAAGGACACCCGCATCCTGGCCGCCCTCGAGCCCGGCATCTCCTGCTCCGGCGGTAACACCACCACCGGCCCGGTCACCGCGGCCGCCACCGGCACGGGGATGACAGGCAGCTGATGACCGTCTCCACCGACTCGGATGCGGCGGCCGAGGCCGCCGCATCCGTGAACGGCAACCGCCCCGGCCGCGCCCGCCGCGGCTGGCTCCTGATCGGCGCGGCGCTGCTGGTCGGCACCATGCTGGGCCTCGGCATCGGCCTGGTGATCCCGCACCTGCGCACCCCCGGCGACGACTCGGTCGAGGCCGGCTTCCTGCGCGACATGTCGACCCACCACGCCCAGGCCGTGGAGATGTCGATGATCGCCCACGAGAAGTCGACCGACCCCGACATCGTCTACCTGGCGAACGACATCGCGCTGACCCAGCACGGCCAGATCGGCTACATGCAGGCGTGGCTCCGCGACTGGAACCTCAGCCCGACGAGCTCCGAGCAGCCGATGGCCTGGATGCCCGACTCGGCCGGCTCGGTGGTCAACGGCCTCATGCCCGGCATGGCCACGGCCGACCAGCTGGCCACGCTGCGCAAGGCGACCGGCAAGGACCTGGACGTTCAATACCTGACGTTGATGCGGGCCCACCACCTGGGCGGCATCCACATGGCCCAGGAGGCCGAGAGGCTCTCCAGCAACGACGACGTGACCTGGCTGGCCGGCACGATGGTGGCCTCCCAGCAGGGCGAGATCGCCCTGATCGACGACATGCTGAAGAAGATTCAGGGCTCGTAACCCGGTTGGCAGTGGTTCCAGGGGGCCTGCTAGGCTCTGGAACCACTGAGCCCCCGTAGCTCAGGGGATAGAGCGTCGCCCTCCGGAGGCGAAAGCGCAGGTTCGAATCCTGCCGGGGGCACGAGTCCATGGCCACCATGTGTTCGCTGAGAAGCGCGAACCTGGTGGCCTCGTCATTTCTCCTGGGGGCCCGAGCCCCCAGACCCCCACGTGTAGTGGGCACCCCGCGTGAGTCTTCCGCTGGAAGGGGCTCCGCCCCCACCCACCATCACACCCAAAACGGCGACCGCGCCGCCACCCTGCCTTGGCACCGTCCCGCACCACTTCCGCTCGGCGAATCGGGTCGGGTCGGGTCGGGTCGGTGGCGTGGACGAACACGTCGTCGGCGGAGCGCTCCACCTGGATAGTGGTGGTGATCGGTGCCATCAGTCGTCACCGAAGAGGGCGGCATAGCGGTCGAGGTAGAGCGGCCGGCCCTGGTCGTGGCCGACGCCGTCGCGGACCGATTCCCAGCCGGGGCCCTCGGTCTTGTCCTCGATGACGTTCTGATAGCCATCCAGTGCCCGGCGCCAGAATGTGTCGAGCTGGTCTTTCAAGGCGGTTACCCCGGCCGGGTTGAGACGGTAGATTCGCCGGGTAGGCCCAAGATCTCCCACACGAACCCACTGCGCTGCCCGCCCGACGACACTCTCACCGTCGCTCGGCGACAGGTTCGTCATGAGGAGTGACAGTTCCGGCGGTGCCGTCCACGGTCACTTGCTGCCCAGCGCGCAGGCGCCGGGTGACATCGCCGGTCGCGACGACGGCGGGGATGGCGTACTCGCGCGCGACGAGCGAGGCGTGCGCGGCGAGAGTGCCACCGTCGGTCACGACGGCGGCAGCTCGGGCAACAAGGGTGTCCAGGCCGGGGCGGTCGCTTTCGCGACCAGTACGTCACCGTCGCGGAATGCGGCGAAGTCTTGCGAGCCGTGCACGATGCGGACCGGCCCGGTCGCGCGGCCCGCCGACGCCGGATGCCCCATGATCACCCCCTCGCCGACCTCGCCACGCCCGCGGGCCTCCTGCACGGCACGGTCAATCACATCCCCGACGAGCCGGGCCGGACGGCCGAGGGCCAACGGCGCGGACAGCGAGCATTGACGCTGCCACCGCTCACGGCGTTCACGCACAGCGGCATCGAGAGCTCCGGCCCTCCCGGCCGCGCGGGCAAGCACTTCGTCGTGGGTGCAGAAGAACACGTCATCGGCCTGGTCAAGGGCGCCGGCCGTGACCAGGTGCTCGCCGATTTGCCGGGCGCAGGCGCGAAGCACCGGCCAGGCGAGAGTGAAGTCGCGGGCCTGCTCCTCACGGATGACCGCGTAGCGCTGATTCACCTGCCGTAGCTGCTCAAACTGGGTCAGCAGCCTCGGTCGACCGGCGAGGGCAGCCCGGCACGCTTGCTCGGCGGTCGCCCGTTGCGCAGCCAGCCGCGTGAGCCGTGCGGTTGCATCCGGCAGCGTGACCTCCGCCGTGGGCAGCTCGGTGGCGATGGGGTGATACCAGTCGACGCTTTGTACCGCGTGCGCTGTACTGACCGGTTGGGCGCCGGGCAGTCCACGCAGCAGGACCTGCGCGCCGCCCTGCTCGTCGGGCAGGATGTCGGCCAGGTGCCGGCGGCAGAAACGAGTCAGGCTGGCTTCCATCTTCCATGCCGACCCGCCGACGATCGCCAAGTACCACAGGTAGATCCCGGCTTCCCGGCCGAGCTGGTCGATCAGCTGCGCCAACCGGTCCGCGGTGGCCGTTACGGCCTCGATGCGGGCGTCGGCGACGAGCCCTCGGTAGACGGGCAGGTGGGTCTCGCGCCACCGCCGGTCCAGATCGGACAGCACAGCGCGGTCGGCAGCCGCCGGGTCGCGATTGACCCGGATCAACGCGTTGTAGAGGATCTTCACCGCCCGGCGGCGTCCCTGCCACAACACCCGGGCCAGGAGCTTGGGTGACGGGATCGGGGTGGCGTTGTAGTACCAGCCGTTGACCAGCGCATACCGAAACGGCACCCGCACACCGACACTGTCGTGCATCCCGTCGAGGTATCCGGCTTCCAACACCGGCAGCAGCCAGGTGCCGAACAGCGGGGTGACCGCTTCAGGCAGCCACTCGCCGAGCCGGAAGTTGCGCATCCACAACCCCGGTCCCGGCGCCGTCCACGACACCGGCTCGGGTATCGCCGTCATCGGCCGGGCCTGCAGCAGCCACAGCCGGCCGTCTCGGTCGATCGCCCACTCGATGTCCTGGGGCCTCTCGTAGCGGTCGGCGATCGTGCGCGCCAGCTCCGCCACCTGCTGCGCCTGCCCGGCCGTCAGCACCCGCTCTCCGGCGGGCATGGGACGCGACGTCCGAACATCCCGGCCGGTGACGGTCCATTCCGCACCGACCGATTCGCCGGACACCAGCGGATCACCCAAGCCCGGCACAGCGGTGATCACCGTCTGGTCGCGGTCGCCGAAAACGGGATGGGCGGTGAACGCCACCCCCGCCGCCACCGGGTCCACCATCGCCTGCACCAGGACCGCCATCGCGACCGGACCTCCACCGTGGCGCTCGTGGTACGCCGACACACGCTCGGCGGCGGCAGCGGAGAAGCACCGCCGCACCGCCGCCGCCAGCCCGTCTTCACTGACGTTCAGGTACGTCTCGTAGAGGCCGGCGTAGGACGCGTCCGGCAAGTCCTCGGCAGCGCCCGAGGACCGCACCGCGAACCGCGCCGCTCCTAGGCTGCGTGCCGCCGCCTCAACCGACGCCTCCCACCCGTCGATGTCCACCGCCGCGGCGGTGACGACCAGGCCCGGCGGGACCGAGAATCCGGCCGCCGCCAGTTCGCCGAGGACACCAGCCTTCCCGCCGACCAACGCCCGATCGGCGGTCCCGGCCGCCGACAACATGATCACTATCTCGCTGGCATCCATCACTCACCCTATAGGTAGTATCGCAAAGTATTGCGATACTACGCTAACGGCGCTGTGCTGGAAACGAGACGATCGACGGAGGGAGGGCGTGTGCTGCCGATGCGTCCGGAACTGCTCAAAGGCCACCTCGACGCGCTGCTGCTCGCCGTCCTCGAACCCGGCCCGCAACACGGGTACGCCGTCATCGAGGCACTGCGCACCGGCAGCGACGGCGCCCTGGACCTACCCACCGGCACGGTCTACCCGGCCCTGCACCGGCTCGAACGCGCCGGGCTGATCGCCAGCGACTGGCACACCGTCGGCGGACGCCGTCGGCGCGCCTACCACCTCACTCCGGCAGGGCATGCCGCCCTCGGTGAGCAACGCGCCGTCTGGGACCAGTTCTCCACCGCCGTCACCGCACTCCTGGCGAGGCGACCATGGCCGAGCACCGCATAGCCGGCACCACCGATACGCAGCCCGACGCGGCCCTCGCCGCGTACCTGTCCGAGCTGACAGCCCGGCTACGCGGTCCGCGTCGCCGCCGGGCGGCGATCCTCACCGAACTCCGCGACGGCCTCGGCCACGCCGCCGAAGACCGTATCGCCGCGGGACTGCCTCCCGAGCGGGCCGCTGCGGCGGCGATCGCCCAGTTCGGCACACCGCAGGCCGTCGCCGAGTCGTTCAGCGGTGAACTGGCAATCGCCTACGCGCGACGCACTATCGCCTGCTTCATCGCCACCGGTCCCCTCGTCGGCGTCTGGTGGCTGCTCCTGCTTCATCCCAGCCCGTGGCGTACCGGCCTGATCGCGCTCGTCGCGGCCATCCCGGTCGTCCCGCTGATCCTCATCGCGGTTGCCGCCGCAGGCGCGACCCTCGCCACCACCGGACGCCTGATGCGCTGGCTTCCCGAGACCAACCCGCGCCGCGCCCTGACCGGTACCACCGCCATCGCCGCGCTCTGCCTGATCGGCGACCTCACCATGATCACGATCTACCTGCTGTCCGGGATGCCGGCCCGGCCACTCGCAGCCGTCGCTATCGCCGCCAGCCTCACCCGCATCGCCAGCAGCATCACCACGATGCGCCACGCAACCGGGATGCGTCACCCATGACCCCCACGTTCAGCACCGACACCAGCGGGTCGGCATCGCCGGCGAGCCCCACCCGCGCACCCACATGGATGCGAACCCGTAATGCTCGGCAGTGACCTCGTCGGCCTACCCACCCCCGACGCGGGACCGCTCTTCGCCACAGCACTGTCCGTGCACATCGCGTCCGGGCTGGCCACCGCATCACGCGATGGGCCGGCTTCTACGTCGACAATGGACCTTCCCTGCCTCTCTGGAACCAGCTACCCCACATCGCCTATTGGCTGCTGCCCAGCGTTGTCGGCGTACCCCTCATCCGGCTCGCGCTGCGTCGCTTTCCGCGCGACCCGCGCACCGACTCGACCGGCCACCGACCCGGCTGCGGACCCCGACCAACCCCGCGTTGATCGGCCTACCGAAGGCGGTGGCGAGGAGAAGGATCGGGTTGTGCGGGTGACGGTGTGGTAGGTCGCGGATTGCCCGAGCTGGCGCGTCGCTGAGCAGCGTTGGAGCCGGCCGAGGCGGGCGGCTCGCAGGAGGCGATCGGCAACGCCCTGATCACCACGTACCCGAAAGTTCCAGGCCGGCGAGGCGCGCAGTCCAGCTACGTGCGGTGACCCCACGCCGCAGGACGGCCCTTCTGAGTCACCTTCCCCGTCAGCCAAGACCCGCCCCGAAACCGCCCGGCGTCCCGCGAAGCCGGGAGCGCCGGGCCAGAACCGGACAACGAGTCCGTCCAGGATGGACCCTTCACTCGTCCGGGGAATTGAAGAGCGCCTCAGCTTTGGTGAGTCTGTGGCGGTTCCACAAATGCATGCCTCTGATGGAGGAGTCGCGATATGGTGCGCAGAATCGGTTCGTCGCTCGGAGTGACGATCCGAGGCCGTATCGTACGGACCGTGGCGCCGCCCCTCGCGGCCATGATCGTGCTGCTGGTCGTGGTCGCGGGCGGCGAGATCTCGCGGTACGAGGTGGCCGCCGCCAGCCAGAGCCGGGCCGGCCTGATCATCGCGGTCCAGGGGTTGGCGCAGAAGCTGCAGGAGGAGCGGGCCGTCACGGTGGCCGTGCTCAACGGGAACACCGAGTTCCGCCCCGAGATCGCGGCCGCCCGGCGGGGCGTCGACACCACCCGGGCCTGGGTGGAATCCGGGCTGGGTGACAGCGCGCTGGACCGCGAGGCCGCGTCCACCATCGCCGCGCTCGACGATCTCGCCCAGCAGCGGGCCACCTCCGACGCCGGTACGGCCGATGTCGAGGCGACGTTCGACCTCTACACCGGGCTGATCGAGCGCCTCAGCGGGATCTATCGGCACCTCGAACTGGTCGACGACGAGGGCCTGCGCCACGGTCTCGAGTCGCTCGAATACCTCAACGAGGTGATCGAGTCGACGGCCCAGGAGCAGGTCTTGCTCAACGCCGCGTTCACCGCCGGGCGTCTGGTGCCGGCCGAATATCTGGAGTTCACCAACATCGTCGCGGCCCGCGACCTCGAGCTCGCAGAGTTCAACGAGTTCGCCGCCCCGGACGTCGCCGCGGCCAAGAAACGCCTGGACGCCACGCCGGCCGCGAGGAACGTTCGGGCCCGCGAGCAGGCCGTACTGAAGAGCGGCGCAGGGCCGGAGCAACCGTCGGCCGCACGGCCCTGGTACGCCGACGCCACCACGGTGCTCGGCGACATGGAGACGCTGGCCAAGAACATCGGCGCCGGCACTCAGCACGACGCGAGGTCGCTGCGCGACCAGGCCGCTGTACGCCTCGCCGTGCTCGCCACGATCGTGCTGCTCTGCCTGGTCGGCACGATCTGGCTGGCCTTCTCCGGCATCCGATCGCTCGCCGGGCAGCTGGCCGGGCTGGCCGGCGAGGCCGATCGGCTGGCCCGGGAGAGCCTGCCCGACGCGGTCGGCCGGGCGGTCGCGGGCGACACCTCCAGCCCGCCGGAGCCGGTGCGGACCGGACCGGACGCGAGCGTCGAGGTGCGGCAGGTCGCGGCCGCGTTCGCCCGGGTGCAGGAAACCGCGTACAACCTGGCCACCGAGCAGGCGCGGCTGCGCCGGACCAGCGCCGAGTCGTTGGCCAACCTGGGTCGTCGCAACCAGAACCTGCTGCGCCGCCAGCTGAGCTTCATCACCCGGCTCGAACAGGAGGAGCCGAACCCGGCCGGGCTGGCCAACCTGTTCGAACTCGACCACCTGGCCACCCGCATGCGGCGCAACGCGGAGAGCCTGCTGGTCCTGGTCGGCGCGTCCAGCCCGCGGCAATGGTCCCGCCGGCTGCCGCTCACCGACGTCATCCGGGCTGCGGTGTCCGAGGTCGAGGAGTACCGCCGGGTGAACCTGCGCCGGATGGACGAGGCGCTGGTCCAGGGCTCGATCGCCAGCGACCTGGCGCACATGCTGGCGGAGCTGATCGAGAACGGGCTGACCTTCTCGCCGCCTGATCTCGACGTCGAGATCCAAGGGCGGCGACTCGAGGACGGCTACCTGATCGCGATCTCGGACCAGGGCATCGGCCTCAGCGAGGAGGAGATGGCCAAGGCCAACGCACGGCTGAGCGGCGCGGGTGACTTCCTGACCGCGCCGGCCCGGTTCCTCGGCCACCACGTGGTCGGCCGGCTGGCCGCTGAGATGGGCGCGATCGTCCAGCTCACACCGTCGCCGGTGGTCGGCGTGACCGCCCGCATCCGCCTGCCGGAATCGCTGGTCGGGGAGGTCCGACCGGTCGAGGCGCCGTTGGTCGAGGCGCCACTGGTCGAGGCGCCGCCAGTCGAGGAGGCCTCGAACAGGCTGCGATTCACCGCACCGCGTCAGCGCCCGAAGTCGGAGGAGGTCGATTACGTGGTGGTCGACGAGCCGTCGCTGTCCTCCGGCGTCCATCTGGAGGCCGAGTTCGGTAAGCCGCGCGGCGAGCACCGCGCGGAGCCGCGATGGGTGCAACCGGCAGTCGCGGTGGCGGAGTTGCCGCCCGTTGCCGCCGAGGAGCCCACGCGTACGCCCAACGGCCTGCGCAAACGCCAACCGCGACTGGGCCGCCCGCGCCCGGCCACGGCGACGGCCCAGGTTGTGCGCCGCTCCGAGCCGGTGCCCGACTCACCTGTCGCTGTCGGCGTCCGGCTGACCGCGTTGCGGGACGGCATCCAGCGCGGTGCCGCCCATACGGAGAACATCGGAGGAATTTCATGAGCGTGGCAGCGCCGGCCGACCGGCATCAGTTCAACTGGCTGCTCGGCAACTTCGTGCACCACACCGACGGCGTACGCGACGCGGTGGCGGTGTCCTCGGACGGGCTGCTCATCGCGTTCTCGGACGGGCTGGGCCGGGTAGAGGCCGACCAACTGGGCGCGATTGTGTCGAGCATGGCCAGCCTGGCCCGCAGCGCGTCGCGGCGGTACGACTTCGACGGCCTCAAACTCGTGATGATCGAGATGCGGCGCGGCTTCCTGATCATCTCGGTGATCCCGGGCGGCAGCTGCCTGGGTGTGGTCGCCGACGGGGACAGCGACGTCGGCCTGGTCGGCTACGAGATCTCGATGCTGGCCGAGCGGTTCGGCGAGCTGCTCACCCCGGCACTGATCGTCGAGTCCCGCCAGTACCTGCCGCAATGAGGTACGGCGGCGAGGAGCCGGTCGTCCGGCCGTTCATGATCACCAACGGCCGGACCCAGCCGATGCACGACGGGCTGCGGATCGAGACCCAGCTGCGGGCGACCCCGGCCGCGTTGTCGGCGCCCCTGCGGTTCGAGGCGCGCCGCATCGTCGAGCTGTGCCAAGCGCCGAAGTCGATCGCCGATCTGGCGGTCGCGCTGTCCGCGCCGCTCGGCGTCGTCCGGGTCATCGTCGGTGACCTGATAACCGAGGGTTATGTGCTCCTCGACCGTCGGACGGGCGACCTGCCGACCGACCTGATCGAAAGGATCCGGGATCGTGTACGAGCGCTCTAGCCCGCCGATCGCCGTCAAGATCGTGATCAGCGGCGGCTTCGGCGTCGGCAAAACGACGTTCGTGGGTTCCATTTCCGAGATCGAGCCGCTGGTCACCGAGGCCGAAATGACCGAGCGGTCGATCGGCGTCGACGACACGTCGGCGGTCTCCGGCAAGACGACCACGACGGTCGCGCTCGACTTCGGCCGGATCACGCTCGACGACGCCCTGCTGCTCTACCTGTTCGGTACCCCGGGGCAGGACCGGTTCGCGTTTCTCTGGGACGACCTGGTCGACGGTGCGCTGGGCGCGGTCGTGCTGGTCGACACCCGCCGGATCGAGGACAGTTTCCCGGCGATCGACTACTTCGAGGAGCACGAGATCCCGTTCATCGTCGGGGTCAACGCATTCGACGGGGCGAGGCGGTTCGAGCCCGGGGAGGTGCGGGACGCGCTCGGCGTACCGGGCGGGCTGCCGCTGGTCGAGTTCGACGCGCGCGACCGCGAGTCGGTCAAGACCGTGCTGGTCGCCCTCACCGAGCAGGTGCTGGCGCGGCGGCAGACGGCGCCTGTGTGACCGCGGCCCGGTCGATCCGCCGGTCGCGGGAAGTTCACGTGGATAGGCACCCGTGCCCGGTCATCGCCGGCAGCGTCAGGCGACCCAGCGCGCTGTTGTCAGGTCACGTGGTTTGCATTCGTTCGCACAGCGCTCGTAGCTCGGTGCCGCCGGACTGGCGGCGGGAGCGGTCCAGCAAGGTATGGACGGTCTCGGTCAGGTCGGGGGACGTGCGTACGTGCTGGGGGGCTATTCGTTCTGCGGTCAGCAAGAAGCGGATCGCCTCTCGGTCCTGGCCGCCCAGTCGGGTCAGGGCCCTGGCCGTGTCGGCGTAGTAGAACACCTGGCGTACGCCGGCCGGGATCGCGGTGGGGTCTGTGCGGCGGGCTATCTCCACCACCTGGGCCGGGTCGCCGTTGTCGGCCTCGATGCTCATGCGCCAGATGTCCACGTTGGTGGGCCCGAAGAACATGCCCATCTCGTCCGACTCGCCGGTTTGGCGGGCCAGGGCCGTTGCCTCGGTCAACCACTCCCGGCTGTCGTCCAGGCGGCGGCGGCAGTGGCTCGCCAACGCCGCCACCAAATGCAGCGAGCCCAGGATCTCCGGGCCGCCGGGGCGGCTTCGATGCTTGGCGAGGTCGTCGACCGCGCGTTCGGCCAACGTCTGGCCCCGCTGGTAGGAACCGCACGCCACCGCGGCCCGGGCCAGGCCGTACGCCGCGAAACCGCGCAGCACCGGGTCGCCGGCCGCCTCCGCGGCGTCCCGGCATCGTTCCGCGGCCAGCCAGGCGTCGGCGGGGTGACCGAGGCTGCGCAGCACCGTCGAGGCGATGTGGGTGGCATCGCACAGCAGGCGCAGGGCCTCGGGATGGTCGGGGCCGGCCGTCTCGGTGTGCAGGTCGCGCAGCAAGCCGGGCAGGAGGCGGGCCGCGCCGGCGTAGTCGCATGCCCGGTACAGGGTGTCGGCCAGGGCGACGCCGCGGGCCAGGTCGGTCACCGGCGGCGCGTCCTCGGAGGGCGGCTCGGTCAGGTCGATGTCGATCAAGGCCCGGCGCAGGCCCAGCACGCCCGCCCTGGCCGCCGCGGTGGCCCGGTCGGCGGCCGGCACGCCGGTGCCGGCCAGATCGGCGGGGGCGCACTCCAGCGCGCCCGCGATGTCCGCCAGCATGAAGCGGTTGTCGGCCGCCTGCCGCCCCCGTTCGATCCGGCTCCAGGTGGCGTGGGACACCCCGGCTCTGCTGGCGGCGTACCGGATGCTCCACCCGCGAAGCAGGCGACGGGCGCGGATCCGCTCGCCGACCTCGGGGTCGGCGTTCCGGCGTGGGGTCATATGGCCGACGGTAGCGCTGCTGCTCCGGCGGGTGGTTCATCCCTGTACCACCGGCTGCGGCGGAAGGTTCGCCTGCCGGCGACAGGGACGGCGGCGAGGCGCGGCAGGATCGGCGCGGATGACTGGATTCAGAGCGGGCTACGCCGTGGTGTCGGCCTTCTCGCGCAGGGCGTCGGCGACGGCCTTGGCGACCCGGTCGTCCTCGCGGGCCCGGCGGCGCGCCCGGTTCCGGCGGCGGAGCAGCACGGCCACCACGATCAGGGCGATCGCCAGGACGATCAGCAGGATCAGCGTCCAGGAGACGGCCCGGAAATGGGTGCTCTCGGTGACCGCGGGCAGCGACGTGGTGGTGCCGGAGGCGTCGGTGATCTTCGGGGTGAGCGTGACGGTCGCGGTCAGGTCGACGGCGGCGGCGACCCCGTGCACCGGGACGCTGACCTTCCAGCTCTCGCCGGGCAGCAGCTCCGGCGGGGCGGCGATCTTCGCGGCGTCGGCGTGGAACATCCCGAACGCGCCCTCGATCCGGACCGCCTGGTCGGCGGAGAGGCTGGCGTTGCCGGTGTTGTGGATGGTGTAGCTGACGGTGGCGTCGCCGTCGGCGATCGGGTTGGCCGAGCCGTTCCAGTCGACCGCCAGGCCCTCGACCGACAGGGCCGGGGCCAGGTCGCCGCCGACCCGCAGCTTGATCCGGATGCCGAGGCGGCGCTCGACGTTGATGGTCTCGGTGCTGCTCGCCTGGGTCAGCGAGGTGAGGATGCCGCCCACGTAGTCGCCGGGGGTGGCGTTGGCCGGCACGGTCACCGCGAACGGCACCTGGACGGTCCTGCCGGGCGCGACCGCAATGGTCGCGCCGGTCGGCTTGGCCCAGGCGCCGATGGCGAGCGCCTTGGTGTCCCGGGTGCGCAGGTCGAGCTGGCCGGCCTCGGTGGTGAAGCCGTCGGCGGTGTAGACGGCCAGGTTCAGCGGGTCCTTGCCACGGTTGGCGACGACCATGGCGTCCTTGATCGTGCTGCCGGGGTTGATGGCGTAGCTGTAGCTGGACCGGTCGTCGCCGTAGCTGTTCGAGGCGGTCCGGACGGTCCAGGTGACGTCGCCGCCCGCGGCGTGGGCGGGCGCGGCGAACAGGCCGGATGCGAGGGCCGCAAGCAGGGCGGCGACGGTCTTTCTCATGATTCCTCCGAAGGGTGATGGGGCGGGCGCCGTGGCGCCCGCCCCATCGGGATGAAACTCAGCTGCTCAGTGCGGTGATGGTGAGGGTGGTGCGGTAGCTGCCCTTGTCGACGGTGCCCGGGATCTTGAGGTCCAGGTCGGCGCCGAGCTTGGCGGTACCGCGGGCGTGGCCCTGGTCCGCCCAGCCGAGGCCGCGCGAGACGGAGAGGCCCTGGCCGCCGTCGTCGTAGGCGGAGCCGACCGCGGCGCTGGCCTTGGCACCGGCGCCGGCCGTGACGACCTTCGGGGTCCAGCCCAGGTAGGCACCGGAGAAGGTCTTGCCGGCGTCCTTGAAGTCACCCACGCCGGCCGAGATCGACCAGGGCGCGAGGGACCGGCGGCTGTCCGACACCACGATCGGGTTGATCGACCCGGTGGCCTCGAAGTAGTCGCCGTTGTGGTCGATGGCGGTGCCCAGGTCGACCAGGCCGTTGTAACCGTCGATCGTCCAGCCGAACTCGCCGGGGGCGGCGTTCGGCACGTTGACCTGGATGTCCTGACCGTCGCCGTGGAACGGGTGAACCGTCACCTTGTCGACGACCGAGCCGACCGGCTGGGCGGCGTCGGTGTTGTTGCACCAGCTGACCTTGCCGAGCTCGACCGCCGCGTTCGGCGCCGCGCAGGTGCCGGAGCGCAGGTTCTCGACGACCAGCTTGTCGCTGCGCACGGCCACCTTGACGTACGACCGGACGTGCTCCTGGTTCTGCACCGAGTTGTACCAGTACTTGCCGGCGTCCAGCGGGTCGGCACCGTTGCCGGCACCGCTGGTGCCGGTGGTGTCGGGGCTGGTGATGTCGTAGTACTTGGAACCGGAGGACGAGTTCGCGGTCACGTACAGCACGCCGCCCGGGCCCGGGTAGACGTCGGCCGCACCGGGCTGCTCGTCGGCGTTCGCCTTGGCGCCGTTCTTGATCAGGTAGCTACGGGAGTAGCTGTGGTCGTGGCCCTGCAGGACCAGGTCCACACCCAGGTCGGAGAACTTGCTGGAGAAGTCCACGCGGCGGACCTTGTTGTCGGCGTCCTTGGCGTGGTCGGCCGGCGAGTAGATCGCGTGGTGGTAGACGAGCACCTTCCACTTGGCCTCGCCGCCGTGCTGGTTGATCACGTCGGTGACGTAGGACAGGTGGGCCGCGTCGCCGCCGCCACCCTGCGAGGTGGCGTAGCTGTTGCTGTTCAGGTCGATGAACAGCACGTCCTTGTAGATGTACCAGTAGTCGCCACCGGACTGAGCACCAGTCGCGGTCCCGGAGGAGTAGTAAGCGCCCGACCGGTCGGTGTTCGGCGTGTAGAGGTGCTGCTCGTAGGCCTTGCCGCCGACATCGTGGTTACCGATGGTGGCCGCCCACGGGTAGGACTTCAGCTGCGTCGGAGCCAGGAACGAGTCCCACTGCGCCTCGGTGTTGGCCGTCTCGACCTGGTCGCCACCGGACACCAGGATCTCGGCGTTCGGGTTGGCGGCGAGCGAGACGTTCACCGTGTCGACCCAGCCGGCCTGGTCCTTGGCGAGGTTGCCGGAGGAGCCGATCTGCGGGTCGCCGTAGAACAGGAAGTCGTAGTCGCCCTCGAAGGACTGCGTCGTGAAGGCGTACGCCGAGGTCCAGCCGTCGGTGGAGCCCACCCGGTACGAGTAGGCGGTGTTCTCCTTGAGCCCGGTGATCGTGGCGTGCCGGTTGTACCCACCGCTGGTGGCGATGTTGGCCGCACCGGAAGCCGCGAAGGTCACGGCCGAGGCCGGGAACTCGCCGTTGACCAGCGCGCCGGTCGGGGCGAGCTGCACCTGCTGCGCGGTGTCGGCCGACGAGTACCAGGTCACGATGCGCTGGGTCTCGTTGGAGCCGACGCCGAGGATGACGCCGGAGAGCGTGGCCGGGTCAGCGGCGAGCGCGGGGGCGGTCAGGCCACTGCCGAGAGCGACGGCCAGGCCAAGAAAAGCCGCGGCGACCACACGGCGGCGCGCCGATGCCGAGTTGCTCGTTCTCATCGGTGTTGTTTCCCCTTTTCCCTGATGAGACTTTCGAAAAGCGTGATCAAGTTCGTCGTCCCCGATGAACCGGATATGAATGACGGCGCTCGCAGCGATGGATCTTGACGCAAGGTCAGACGCGCTCGACGAACCAGATCAGCCCCATAAGAGACACTCCCCCGGAAACCAGACCGGTGGCCCAGAGCCCGGCCCGCGGCGAGCGCCGGCGCAGCAGCATCAGCAGCGGGAAGATGATCGCGATCAGGCCGAGTTGGACGGCCTCGATGCCCACGTTGAACACGAGCAGCGACCAGAGCAGGGTCCACGACCACGCCTCGTCGATACCGAGCGCGCCGGCGAAGCCGAGACCGTGCACGAGTCCGAAACAGAACACCACCGCCAGCCGGAGCCACCCGGCCCGATCCAGCGCGAAGTGTCCGTCGCCGCTGGTCGCGAGATCGGTGGCGTGGTCACCGCGCCGCCAGATCCGGAACAGGTACCAGCCGGCCACCACCGCGACGGAGAGCGCGATGATCGGCTCGACGACCGCGCCCGGCACGTCGACCACACCGAGCGCGGCCAGCATGAACGTCACCGAGTGGGCCAGGGTGAAGCTGGTGGCGGCGAGCACGATCTCGCGCAGCCGCCGGGAGCCGGCGATCAGTGCCAGCAGGAACAGGATGTGGTCGATGCCGGTGAGCAGGTGCTCGGCGCCGAGCCGGAAGAACTCCCAGAACCGCTGGTACCAGGCCTGGGCGGTGGAGAACGACGGCTGGTTGCCGTCCAGCGCGGCACTCCCGGAACGACCGTCCAGATCGTACGTAATAATGGTTTTTGTGCTCTTGACGTAGCCCTCGCTGTCCGGGAAGAGGACGCTGCGCACCTCATGCGAGTTGCCTCGCTGAGGGCAGACCCAGTCGAGCGTCAGGCCTGCGTAGGGCACGCCTTCCCGCTGACCCACGGTGACGGCACCAACCTTGGCCGGGGTGCACGCCGTCCCTGACGAACTAATCGAAAAGCCGTTATTGATGTACGCCATGGCAGAGTCGACATGCTCCTCCAAAGCCGTCGCCTGTTCGCCCGGGTCACCGCCGTCGAAGGCGGTGGTGCCGTCGGTGAAGAGCGCGTCGTCACGGCCAGCGTCCGCGGCGGAGACGACGAACAGGTCGTATTCGAGCTCCAACGCGGTCCGCACATGCCCCGGCTCACCCTTGGTGACGTGGACGTAAACGGTTGACGAGAAACCGTGCGCGACCGCCGGACCGGCGCTCACCAGGGCGATCGCCGTGGCGACGACCGCCAGAACGGCCGCGCGCAGGGGGCGGGACATACGACTCCTTCAGGATGGGCGAGTGCACGCTCCCTGTCCCGGGTGAACAACATCCGGCCGGGCGGCGAACCGCCGCGAACAACCAGCCAAGATCAAGTCGCTGGGCCTCGAACCGGGCCGGAACTGGGATAAGAAGGAGCCCGCAGCGACCGCACCGACCGAAAGACGGCCACCTTGCGCACCCTGATCCGAACCGCGGCGGTGCTCACCGCGGCGATGCTCACCGTCGGATGCGCCGGCAACGGTGACGACTGGGCGCAGCCGCATCCGTCACCGACTCCGGTCGGGGTGCTCGGCGCCGGCTTCGTCGATCCGTCGGCCACGCCGATGCCGGAGGGCACGATCACGCCGAGTTCCGGCTCCTGGGCGGGCGTTCACCCTCCGCAGCACTACCGAGTCGTGTTGCTCACCGCGGGTGACGACGCACCGACCACGGCATTGGTCAAGGGAGTCCGCGACTGGGCCAAGGCCGAGGAGGTGGACCTGCGCACCGTCACCGCGGGCGCCGATCCGATCCCGAGCATCACCACGGCGATGGACATGAAGCCGGACCTGATCGTCGGCGCCGGCAACGACCTGATCGACGCGCTCGCGATCGTCACCGCCAACCACCTCGGGCAGCAGTTCCTGGTGGTGGGGGCCGAGGTCGCCGAGCCGACCGCCAACGTCACCTCGGTCGACTGGTCCGGCGCATCGTTCCGGGGCGAGGGTCTGGGGGCGTCCTCGACGTACGACCCGGCGTCGTTCACCGCCGAGCGCTGCGCCGCGGCCATCCGGGCGGGTGTCGCGGCCGTGCTCCACAACCTGACCGGCATCGTGGTCTGGCTTCGATAGTTTCAGCCGCAGTTTTCCGCACCGGCAAGCATGGGCGAACGCCCGCAGCAGGACACGCTGTCGTAACTTTCGGCAAGTCGTCGGAAACTCGCCGTTGACTTTCGCCGGGCGGACTCCAAGGATGAGTCGCAACGACGGTTGTCGATAACAGACGCCCGTGCGGCGCGGCAGTGGGTGGCCGCGTCGCACGGGTCCATCGTCATGCGGAGAGCAGACCGTTCAGGTCGCCGTAGGGAATGGCTTCGCCGATCGAGGTGTACGTTCCCTCGCTCAGCGCCTCCCGCACGGCCTTACGCATCACCGCGTACGCGGCTTCCGCCACCCCCGATCCCAGGCTGACCCGCGCGACGCCCACCTTGGCGAGCTCGGCCACCGATGGCGCGCCCGGCCAGACCAGGATGTTCACCGGCGCGTTGACCCGCGCGACCAGCGCGCCGATCGCCGCCGGATCGATCAGGCCCGGCACGAAGATGCCGTCCGCCCCGGCCGCCACGTAGGCCTCGGCCCGCGCCACCGCCTCCTCGAAGTCGCCACCCCCGCGCAGGTAGGTGTCGATCCGGGCGTTGATGAAGAGCACCTCGGGCGGGGCCACCGCGCGGGCCGCGGTCAGCCGGGCCACGTACTCCGGGATCGGCCGCACTTCATCTTCGAGGTTGATGCCGGCCGCCCCGGCCGCGACGATGCCGCGGATCGTCTCGGCCACTCCGGCCGGGTCGGCGCCGAAGCCCGATTCGATGTCCGCGGTCACCGGCACCTTGACGGCGGCGACCACCCGGCGCACCGCGTCGACGGCCAGCTCGCGGTCGAGGGTGTCGCCGTCCGGTGCGCCCAGGCTCCAGGCCACGCCGGCGCTGGTGGTGGCGACCACCGGCGAGCCGGCCTCCTCGGCGACGCGGGCGCTGGCCACGTCCCACGCGTTGGCGAGCACCAGCGGCGAGCCCGGGACGTGCAGGGAACGGAGAAGAGCTGCTTGTTCGGTCACTCGCACAGTCTTCGCGACGGGCGAGCCGCGGCATAAGGTTTCAGCGCCAGCTAAATCTACGGGGGTGCGGATTTGGCCATCATCGGACTGTCGGCGACCGCGGCCACCAACATCCGCTTCGCGGTGTCCTGCCTGTGGGAGGTGCTGGCGAGCGTCCGCATCCTGCGCGACCCCCGGGTGCCGGCCGTGCACCGCGCCTGGGCGGCCCGGGCCGCCCTCTCCCCCGAGACGCTGCTCTGGAATCTGATCGCGCCCAGCGGCGGCTACACGCCCGACTTCGTCACCCCGCCGCCGGCCGGCCTCTCCGCCGACCTGGCGCGGGAGCTGGCCGGCCTGCGGGCCACACCGGCCGCCCTGATCCGCGAACATCTGGACCTGATCGGCCCGGACCTGCCGCCGCCGGTGCGCGAGCTGCACGCCGACCCCGCGCGCGGCCTGGCCCGTCTGGCCGACGAGATCTCGTCGTACTGGGCGGCGGCGATCGCGCCGGACTGGCCGCGGATGTGCGCCCTGCTGGACGCCGAGGTGCAGCGCCGGGCCCGCCGCCTGGCCGAGGGCGGCAGCGCCGCCCTGCTGAACGACCTGCACCCGCAGGTGAGCTGGCAGGCCGGCCTCCTGGCGATCGACCAGCCGCACTGCGCGGCGCCCGACGTCCCGCACGGCACCGGCCTGGTCCTGATCCCGTCGGTCTTCGTCTGGCCGTCGGTGCTGACCGTCACCGCCGGCCCGATCCCGCAGCTGGCCTATCCGGCCCGCGGCGTGGCCACCCTGTGGGAGCGCTCGTCCCGCTCGGCGGAACCGCTGGTGGCGCTGCTGGGCCGGGGCCGGGCCGCCCTGCTGCAGGAACTGGTCGCCCCACTGTCCACGACGGAACTGTCCCGCCGCACCGGCCTGACGCCCGGCGGCGTCTCCCAGCACCTGACCACGTTGCGCGCGGCTGGCCTGGTGGTGACCCATCGCCAGGGCCGATCCCTGCTGAACACCCGGACCGAGGTCGCCGAAGCCCTGCTGGCCGCCTCGTCCTGACCGCCGGCCGGCCGGTCGCATCGAGAACGGTGATCTCGAAAAGGAGCTGCCCGGCCGGCCCCGGTGCTGATCTTCGTCGGTTCCGCCGTGGTCAGCGTGCACGGCCTGCCGCGCGACGTCCTGGTCGCGACCGACAAGGAGCTTGACCGGCTGCTCATCGCGGGCGGCGCCCGGATCACCGCGGCCACGGCGAAGCGGATCGCCGCGATCGCGGCCGAGGTTCGCCGCGAGGCGGAGGGCGCTCCCTGGCGGGAGCGCCCCTGACCGTCAGCGCTCCCAGACCATCCGCTTGCATTCGAGGTTGGAGACGCAGAACGACGCCGCGTCCCAGTTGTAGTAGATGTCGTAGTGGGTGGCGGTGTTCTCCGAGCCGTTGGTGTCGCAGTAGGCGATCGCCGTGTTGCTGCCGTTCGGGTAGATGTTGATGCAGGCACTGCGGCCGTCGGCCCGGGCGTCCTGCACCGCCAGGTTGAAGTGGTTGCCGCTGATGTAATTGATGTTGGCCGATCCGGCATCGCACGAGAGGACGACGTTGCACGACTCGTAGATGTAGACCGGGCCGTAGCCGTGGTGCGCCGGCGATGCGTACGCCCAGCCGGTCGCGGCCACGCCCAGCGCGACCGTCGTGGCAGCGATGGTCGCCAGCCGCTTGAATGCGTTCCTCATTTGTGGCCTCCCTCAAATCGGATTCAATCGAGGAACCTGCCAGGAACGGTCCGCAGCCGGTTGCCATCCGGTTGCCATCGCAGGTCAGGCGCTATATCGACGGCTGGTTAGGTCGAGTGGTGCTGCTGATGCGGTTTCTTGCCCCGGTCGAAGCCGAGGTCGACGGGCGGGCGGGCCCGCATGACATCGTTGCCGGGCTTGGCCGCGTACGCCGGAACCCCTCTCGGCCTCCCACGACAGGCTCGCATCGAAACGATAGATTTCAGAGATGGCGGAACGCACGGTCATCGGCCGCTATCGACTGACCGGGCCCCTCGGCCGAGGTGGCATGGGAGCGGTCTGGCGTGCGCACGACACGCTGCTCGACCGCGACGTGGCACTCAAGGAGATCTGGCTGCCCAGCGTCGGCGACCATCCGGTCGACCCGGCCGACCCGCAGGTCCGGCGGGCGCTGCGCGAGGCGAAAGCGGCCGCCCGGCTGCGACACCCCGGCATCATCACCGTGCACGACGTGGTCACCGACCAGGGCCGACCGTGGATCGTGATGGAACTGATCGACGGACGGTCACTGGCCGACGCGATCCACGAAGCCGGCCTGCTGACCGAGCAGCGAACCGCGGAGGTCGGGCTGCAGGTCCTGGACGCGCTACGGGCCGCGCACCAGGAGGGCATCGCCCACCGCGACGTGAAACCCGCCAATATCCTGCTGGACAACGACCGGGTGGTCCTGACCGACTTCGGCATCGCCGCCATCGAGGACGCGACCGCGCTCACCGCGACCGGGCAGGTGGTGGGCTCACCGGCCTTCCTGGCGCCCGAGCGGATCAACGGGCAGCCCGCGACGGCCGCGGCCGACCTCTGGGCACTCGGGGTCACGCTGTACCTGGCGGTCACCGGGAAATCGCCGTTCCAGCGGGAAGACACCCAGGCGACGCTCGCCGCGATCCTCCACAGCCAACCCACGACACCGGCGCACGCCGGGCAGCTATGGCCGGTCATCAAAGGGCTGCTGATCAAGGATCCGGTCGGTCGTCTCCGGCTCGAAGCGGCCCGCGACCTGCTCGCCAAGGTGGCCCAGCCGGGAAGTCCGAACGTGGCGGCCGCCCCGGCGCGGCGGCCCCGATGGTGGCCGGCCGGGTGGCGGGCGGATCAGCCGGATGGCGGACCGGCCGGAACCGTCGTGGCGCCGTCCCCGACGCTGGCGGCGCCCACCGCTCATCAGGAGCGGGCCGCGGCTGTGCCGGCACCACGGAAAGCTCACCCCGCTGATCGGATCGGCACCCAAGGGGCTGATCCGGGCGACACGACCGAACACCACGATGACGCCGCCGAGACGGTTGCCGCACCGACCGTTGCCGCGGTGGATGTTTCCACCGAGCCGGTCGCCTCAAGGCAAGCCGACACCGAGACGGTCGCGGCCGGACCGGCCGTCTTGCCGGCCCCCAGACCCGCGCCCGTGCCATTGGCCGCGTACCCGCCGGCCCTGGCCCGGCCCCGGACCGCCCGAACCATGACCGCGTGGCTGGCCGGTCTCGCCGTCGCCGCCTTGCTCCTGACCGCCGGCGGCCTCCTGCGAGCCGGCTGGCTAGGTTCCGACAACGGCCCTACCGGCCACACCGGATCCAGCGCGCCGCCGTCCGGCCGCACCCAGGCGATCGCCGACACCGCGTCGGGCAAGCCGACCGCGTCGCCGTCCGTGTCGGTGAACCCGCTACTGGAGCAATGCCTCGTGGGCACCTGGCGGATGACATCGATGCAGAATGTCGGCCGAAAATGGGAAGGCGTCGCCGTCAGCGTTTTCACCAGCACCGGCGGCGCGGTCCTCCGAGTCTGGCCAAACGGCCGCAGCGTCGAGAACTACAGCAAGATGGCGCCACTGAACGCGACCATCAAGGGCGCCAAGTACGTGGAGACGCTGCGAGGCGAAAGCAGCGCCTACAACGAGACGAAAGGCGGGCGTCTCCTGTCGAGCGACTTCTCCGACAAGAGAGTCCACCGCATGACCCGCAACGGCCGGGCGGTAAGCGCCGAATGGGACGTCAGCACGCAGTCGAACCTCCTGTACACCTGCAGCGACACGAAGCTGACCATCTACGGGGACGAGCACAACTCCACGCAGAGTTACCAGCGGGTCAGCCGCGAACCGTGATCCGAGGACGATTCGGACGGGACGGGGGGAGGCGCGCGCGAGACCTCACCCACAACGGACCGGTCCGCGTGGGGGTGCCGCCCTGCGGGCCGAACTCGCGGCGATCGACCCAGCAGCCGAGTGCCGCAGGTTCGCCGTCAGCGGCGCATGGGCCGCGCTGCGGTCCGGTGGCCCACGCCGCGCCTGGGCACCGGCAGCGGCCGTGGCGCTCGCCGTCGCGGGTGGCTCGTTCGCCGCCTCACGCTGGTCACCGGCACACGACCAGGGCGGCATCCTGCCAGCATCGGCCCGCAGCCGGTTGCCATGGCAGCTCAGGCGCTATATCGACGGTTGGTTATGGTCGAGTGGTGCTGCTGATGCGGATTCTCGGCCCGGTCGAGGCCGAGGTCGACGGACGGGCGCTGGCGCTCGGCCGGCGTCGCGAGCGGTGCCTGCTGGCCGTCCTGCTGGCCCGGCTCGGCCAGGTGGTGTCCACCGAGGACCTGATCGAGCTGCTGTGGGGCGAGGACGCGCCGGACAGCGCCCGCCGCTCGTTGCACGCACACGTCGCCCGGCTGCGGCGGGCACTGGCCGACACCGGCGCCGAGCTGACCGGCACCGCCGGCGGTTACCTGATCCGGGCCGACCCGCAGACCGTGGACGCCTACGAGTTCCGCGCTCTGGTCCAGGCTGCCCGCCGGTCGCCGGTGCCGGTCGAACGGGCCCGGCTGTTACGGCGGGCGCTGGATCTGTGGCGCGGGGACGCCCTGGCCGAGCTGTCCGAGAGTGACCTGCGCACCCGGATCTGCGCCGAGTGGGACGAACTGCGCACCCAGGCGGTCGAGGAACGCATCCTGGCCGACCTCGACGCCGGCGCCGACGACGTGGTGGCCGAGCTGCGCGGCCTGGTGACGGCGAGCCCGTCGCGGGAACGCCCGGTGGCGCTGCTGATGCTGGCGCTCTACCGGACCGGCCGGCGGGCCGAGGCGCTGGACGCCTACCAGGACAATTACCGGCATCTGGTGGCGGCGCTGGGCGTGGAGCCGGGCCGGATGCTCGACGCCCTGCACACCGCGATGCTGCGCGACGACCCGATACTCGACGCTCCCGCCCAGCAGGTCCTGCAGTCGACGGCGGCCGGCCCGGCCGCGGTGCCGCAGGAGCTGCCGAGCCCGGTCACCGGTTTCGCCGGCCGGGCCGGGCAACTCGCCGAGCTGGACCGGGTCCGGGCCGGCCCGGTCATCGCGATCGTGGGGGCGGGCGGCGTCGGGAAGACCACGCTCGCGGTGCACTGGGCCCATCACGTCCGGGCCGAATTTCCGGACGGCCAGCTGTACGTCAATCTTCGCGGCTTCGACCCCGACGGCCGGCCGGTCGCGCCCGGCGAGGCGTTGCGCGGTTTTCTCGACGCGCTGGGCGTGCCGGCCGAGCGGATCCCGGCCGGCGTCGCCGGGCAGGCCGGTCTCTTCCGCAGCCTGCTCGCCGACCGGCGGATGCTGGTGCTGCTCGACAACGCCCGCGACGCCGAGCAGGTCCGGCCGCTGCTGCCCGGCACGGCCGGATCGCTGGTCGTCCTCACCAGTCGCAGCCAGCTCACCTCGCTGGTGGCCACGCACGGCACCCAGCCGCTCGCCCTCGACCTGCTGACCGAGGCCGACGCCCGGGAACTGCTCGCCCGGCGACTCGGCGAGGGCCGGCTCGCGGCCGAACCGACGGCCGTCACCGCCCTGATCCGGGCGTGCGCCCGGCTGCCGCTGGCGCTGGCCGTCGCGGCCGCCCGGCTGCGATACGACGACTTCCCGATCGCGGCCGTGGTGGCCGAGCTGGCCGACGCCGCGCAACGGTGGGCGGCCCTGGACGCGGGCGAGCCCGCGACCCAGGTGCAGGCCGTGCTGTCGTGGTCGTACACGGTGCTGCCGCCCGACGCGGCCCACCTGTTCCGGCTGCTCGGCCTGCACCCCGGCCCGGAGATCTCGGTGGCGTCGGCGGCCGCCCTGGCCGGCCGGCCCGCCGCCGAGACGCAGCGTCTGCTGACCACGCTGCGCCGGGCGAGCATGCTGGTCGAGTCGGCCCCCGGCCGGTATGCCTTCCACGATCTGCTCCGCGCGTTCGCCGCCGATCTCGGCCACCGGCACGACGACGGCGCGAGCCGGCAGACCGCGCGCGGCCGGCTGCTGGACCACTACGTGGCGACCGCGTGCGCGGCGGACCACCTGCTCAACCCGGCCCGCAACGCGATGGTCATCCGCTTCGAGCCGACCACTCCGGAGTGCTTCGCCGACTATCGGGCGGCCGCGGACTGGCTGACCGTCGAGCAGCCGGTGCTGCTGGCGGCCCTGCCGGCCGCCGCGGACCACGGCTTCGAGGCGCGGGCCTGGCAACTCGCCTGGGCGCTGCACACCCACCTGGTCCGGCGCGGCGACTGGGCGGCCGGCGAGACGGCGTGGCGGGCCGCGCTTCCGTGCGCGGTCAAGCTCGGCCACCTACCCGCCCAGGGCCTGGCCCACCGGCTTCTCGGGTACGCGCTGACCCTGCTCCTCCGCTACGACGAGGCCCTGGACCACCTCGCCGCGGCACTCACGGCGTACACCGAGGCCGGCGACCAGAGCGGCCTGGGCGACACCGAATACAACATCTCGCTGCTGTGGAGCCGGCAGCAGATCGCCGACCGCGCCCTGCAGCACGCCGAGCACGCCCTCGCCGCCTACCGGCTGGCCGGGCATCGGTCCGGGCAGGCCTACGCGCTGAACTCGGTCGGCTGGCACAGCGCCCAGCTCGGCGACCGCCGCCGCGGACTCGACTGCTGCGGGCAGGCCCTCGAGCTCTTCCGCGAGGCCCGCGACGCCACCGGCGAGGCCGCGACCTGGGACAGCATCGGCTTCTTCCACTCTCAGAAGGGCGATCCGGACAGCGCCGAGCCCTGCTACCGACGGGCGCTTGACCTCTTCCGCGAGCAGGGCGACCGCTACAACGAGGCCGACGTCCTGAACCACCTGGCCGAGGCCCAGCGCGCGATGGGCCGGACCACCGCCGCCCGGGACACCTGGACCGCTGCCCTCGACATCCTGCTGGCGCTGGATCACCCGGACGCCGGCAACATTCGCACCGCGCTGGCCGATCTCGATCAGAGCGGGAGGACCACCGGGGTCGGGGAGCCGGCCACGCACGTCACCGTGATGCGGTAACGGGTCAGGGTGCCCTTGAAGATGGCCATCACGGTCAGTGCCGGGCCCGGTTCGACCGTTTCCACCGAGTAGCCGGGCTTGGCCGCCCACCCGGTCAGCCTCGCCCTACCCTGCTCGCAGACGGCGCGCACGACGCCGCCCGGCGATTCCAGCAGCTTGCCCTCGGAAACCGAGGAGGGACCGTCCGAAGTGCTCGGTTCCGGTGATCCGGTGGCGCTCGACGAGCCGGCCGAGCCGCCGGGGCTGACCGAGGCGATCGGTTCACTCCCGGCTACCGGTGGGCTCACCGGCACGCCGGTGGCGGCCGGATGGGTGACGCCGCCGCCGTTACTCACGGTGGGAGCGCCTGCCTGCTTGCTCACGGTGGGTGCGGCGGCAACGCTCTCGGCGGCATTCGGCGTCGCGGTCTCCGCGTCCGATCCGCCCTGCAACGCCAGGCCCGCGACGGCGGCGGCCAGCAGGGCGACAATAGCGACAATCAACATCAACTGCTTTTTGGGTACGCGTCGAGCACCGCGCCCGCCCACCACCGGTCGTCCCCGACCCACCGGCGAGGCACCACGCGCCCCGGCGAAGACCTCGGTGGCCGCCGCATCCCGCCGATTGCGCCCGGCCCGCTCGACCGGCGGCGACGCCCCCGCGGCCTGCCCGGCGTTCCGCCGCCCGGACACCTCGGCCGGACCGGCCCCCGCACCGCGTTCGTTCCCGGCTTCACCGCGCCCGACCGGACCGGAGTTGGTGGCCCGCTCAGCGTCGCGCCCAAGCCCGTCGCGCCCGGCCCCGTCGCGGGCGCCCCTGTCCCGGGCGACACCGGCGTTTCGAGCGCTCGGGATGCCGCCAGCGCCCGCGCCCGCACCGCCCGCGGCCGCGCCGGTCGCACCCCCGCGCCACGACGGCTGCCACACCCCGGTCTCGGCGTCCAGATCGTCCGGCTCCCCGACAGCCGGGTGCGGAATTCGCGGTGCGGCGGGGGCGGCTTCCCGGCGTACACCAATGGGGTCAATCGCGGCCGAAGCCTCCGCCGCGTCGGCGAGAATGCCGGACACCTCGCTCGCGCTCGGGCGGGACGCCGGGTCCTTGGCCAGGCAGCGGCCGACCAGCTTGATCACCGAGGGCGGCACGCCCGGAACGTCGGGCAGCGGGGCCGGCTCCAGGTAGACGTGGGCGCGCAGCATCTGCGTGGTGCTCTCCACCGACCACGGCGCCTCGTCGGCGAGCAGGCGGTAGAGGAGGACGCCCAGGGCATACACGTCGGAGGCCGGGACGATCAGTTCACCGGTGAGGCGCTCGGGGGCCAGGTAGGCGGGGGTGCCGACCAGCATCTCCTCGGGGGAGGCCGGGCCGGCGACGGCGGCGATGCCGAAGTCGACGACCTTCGCACCCGCCGGGGTGACCATGATGTTGGCCATCTTGATGTCGCGGTGGACCAGGCCGTCGGCGTGCGCGGCGGCCAGCGCGGCCGCCACCTCGCCGCAGATCCGGAAGACGGTGCGCGGCGGGAGTTTGCCGGTCGAGACGCGTTGCTGCAGGGTGGGGCCGTTGATCAGCTCCATCACCACGTAGGGGGTGCCGGTCTCGGCGGTCTCGCCGTAGTCGTAGACCTGGGCGATGTTCGGGTGCGAGAGGGTGGCGGCGGAGCGGGCCTCGTCGCGGATCCGGGCGCGGGACTGCGGGTCGCCGGCGTAGCGGCCGGCGAGCAACTTCACCGCGACCGGGCGGCCGAGGACCTCGTCGCGGGCACGCCAAACCACGGCCATGCCGCCCCTGCCGAGCTCGTCGAGCAATGTGTAGCGCCCGCCGAGCGTCTGCCGAACCTCCACCGTGGCAGTGTGCCCGTCCCAACGGAAAAGCGCACATCGAGAACCACTCGAATGCCATTCACGTTTCATTTTCTCGACGCCGATGGAATTGTTTCCGGCGCGTTCAATAAATGATCAAGAGGACGGGTGCTGCATCCACCACTCGGTGAACTGGCGGGCCTGGCCCAGGATGTCGAGGCGCAGGACCCACAGGTTGCTGTAGGTCTTGTCCGGATATTTCGTGGTTGCTTCGATGATGGCGAGATCTTCGGTGACCAACATCGGATGCCACTCGAAGGTGGTCGAATCCGGCGCATCCCGAACTTTCAGCCAGTTCTCCACGATTTTGTCGCGGCCCAGCCACGGGTCCGCGAACGGCTCGGTGAAATAGGCCGCGTCCTCGGCGAAAAGATCCGCTATGTCATGCGGATCATTCGACTCCCATGCCTTGCGGTAGTTAGCCACCCACGCCGTCACCGCGTCGAGACTGCTCATCCCCGCGCCTCCCCAGGTCGCCTCGCTGAACCTTTTCAACCTGACGTGGGGCCTGTGGTTCCGCCGACGACGTTCGGCGCCGGGCGCTGCGCCCTGGCCACGTTGAAAAGGTTCAGTCAGGAGCGTAGGCGAGTCGGCTGAACTCTTGCAGTGCGCCGTTCCACAGGAGATCGGTGACCTGGCTGAGCAGGATCACGGTCAGCCCCGCGCCGGGGTCGTTGAACCAGTCGGTGCCGTACCCGCCGGACCATCCGTACCGCCCGGGGCCGGACACCTCGTCGGCCTTGACCGTCACGCTCATGCCGTACCCCCAGCCCTGGCCGTCGAGGAAGCCGGTGCCCTCGATCTGCTCGGGAGCCAGGTGGTTGGTGGTCATCGCGGCCACCGACTGCTTGCTGAGCAGCCGCGTGCCGCCGACCACGCCGCCGTCCAGGAGGAACCGGGCGAAGGCCAGGTAGTCGTCGGCGGTGGAGACCAGGCCCCCGGAGCCGGACGGGAAAACCGGCCGCTCGGTCCACGTCGCGGCCGTGGATCCGTCCTGCTCGGCGAGGACGCCGGTGGCCGGGTCGGTCATGTAGCAGGTCGGCAGCTCGGCGGCCCGGTCGGCGGGCAGCCAGAAACCGGTGTGGGTCATGCCGAGCGGCGCGAAGATGCGCTCGTGCAGCAACTCGTCCAGCGGCTGCCCGGCGGCCCGGGCAAGGAGGACGCCGAGGACCAGGGTGCCGGCGTTGTAGCGCCACACCTCGCCGGGCTGGTTCATCAGCGGGAGCGTGCCGAAACGCCGGATCCACTCGTCGGGGTCGTGCGGGGTGGGCGGGTAGGGCTCGCTCAGGACCAGGTCGAGGTCGCGGCCGGCCTGCACGATCGGGTAGGGCGGGTCGATCTGGCCGTCCTCGACGATCATGCCGAAGCCGAAGGTGAAGGTGAGCAGGTCGGCCACGGTGACCGGGCGATTCAGCTCGACCGTGTCGTCGAGCGGGCCGTCGGGCCGGCGCAGAACGCGCTGACCGGCCAGCTCGGGCAGCAGCTTGACGACCGGTTCCTCCAGGTCGAGCCGGTCGTCCTCGGCCAGCATCAGGGTGACCGCGGCCAGTACCGGTTTGGTCATCGAAGCGATCCGGAAGGGTGTGTCGCGCCGCATCGGGACGTCCCCGCCGACGCGGGTCACGCCCACGGTGTGCACCACCACCTCGTCATCGCGGGCGACCAGGGCAACGACACCGGGGAACTCGCCGCGATCGACCCGGGCGGCGATCGCGTCACGCAGCGCACTCATGACAGACAGCCTGCCACCGTTAGGGTCTCGGCATGGAACAGAACTGGCGGCATCTTCCGCCCCCGGCCCGGCCGATCGCGGCCGCAACCAGCGCGGCGGTCGAGGCCGCACAACTCAAGGACGGCGAGGCGCTGGCCGGCGCGGTCGCCCAACTGGCGGCGCTCGACCCGGCGCAGACCGGTCTCATCCTGGGCGTGACCGTCCGTCTGCTGCTGGAGGACACCAGCCCGGACGGCATCGACGCGGACAGCGTGCGCGCGGTGCTGGAGCGCTGCGTGCGCGGCGCGGCCGCGTGGCAGACCGAGGTGGACCCGCACGTCGTGCTGCTGCTCCTGGCCGGTGCGCTCGGGGTCGTCGCGGAGGACGACGAGACTCCCCCGCCGAAGCCGGACCAGCTCGCCCGGCACGCCGCGCTGCTGCTCGCGGACCTGCTCGGCCCCCGCCCGGTGCCGCCGTTCCTGAACGCTGCCCTGATCGAGATCGAGCGGACGCAGCTCAACGACTGATCGGTCGTTGAACACCCACGAGCCCGAAAATCGTGGCGAAAGGGTGGGATACGGTCATGGAGTTGCGGCCGCTGGTGCACGTCGGCGACATGGCCGCCTCGATCACCTTCTACGAGAAACTGGGCGCCGAGATCATCCACGGTGGCCGCGACTCGGAGTGGGTGTTGCTGCAGCTCGGCACGGTCCAGATCGGCCTGCTGGCCCGGCCGGTGGACGAGGAACGCGGCGAGACGCCGGTGGAGCTGCACTTCGGTTCGGCCGGGCCGCTCGAGCAGTGGGAGCGGCGGCTGGTCCGGGCCGGCGTGCCGATCGCCGAGGTGGCGGCCGACGACGATCTCGGCGAGCAGTTGTGCGTGCGGACCCCGGACGGCACGCTCATCAAGATCAGTCAGCGGGAGCCATAGGCCGGACCCCGCTCGATCGGGCCCACTCGCAGATCGCGGCCAGCGGCTTCTCCAGCGTCCGGCCGAGCTCGGTCAACTCGTACTCGACGTGCTGCGGTGGCTCGGCCTTGAGCACCCGGCGGGCGACCAGGCCGTCCTCCGCCATGCCGCGCAGCGTCTCGGTGAGCATCTTCTGGGTGATGCCGGGCACCCGCCGGCGCAGGTCGGCGGGGCGTTGCGGGCCGGGGAGCAGCGAATAGATCAGCAGCACCCGCCACTTGGCGGCGAGGCGTTCCAGCGCCTGCCGGGTGGTGCAGCTCTCCACGAGCACGTCGGGCACGAACAGATCCACGGCCACCCTCCCCATGGGTACGCGGAAGTGCCTTCTGTCCTCCCGCCGCACGGTCAGCTTAATGTCGCCGGGTGACCACTTTCCTCAGTGACGGCCTTCGTCTGGCCGGCGTTCTGCATCGCACCGACGACCCACAGGCCATCGTCCTCACCGGACCGTTCACCGGCGTGAAGGAGCAGGTGACCGGCGTCTACGCCGAGCGGTTCGCGGCCGAGGGCTTCACCACGCTCGCCTTCGACCACCGCGGCTGGGGCGCGAGCGAGGGCCGTCCGCAGCACGAGGACAGCCAGGGCAAACTCGCCGACCTGCGGGCGGCGGTGGGGCTGCTGGCCGCGGACGGCTACCGGGTGTCGGTGGTCGGGATCTGCCTGGGCGGCGGCTACGCGATGAAGGCGGCCGCCACCGATCCGCGGGTGGCCGCGGTGGCCGGCATCGCGGGCGCCTACAACAGCCCGGCCTTCTTCGCCGAGCGGATGGGCCTGGCCGGCTATCGCGACGCGCTGCGCGGCATGCTCGACCGCTACGACGAGGTGCTCCCGGCGGTCGCGGCCGAGGGCGAGGCCGCGATGCCCGGCGAGGAGCCGTGGTCCTACTACTCCACCCACAGCGACAATTGGGTCAATCAGGTCACCCGCGGCTCGCTGCACAGCCTGATGACCCTGGACGTGCTGTCCGCCCGGCCACTGCTGCCGCCCAGCCTGGTGGTGCACGGCCGCACGGACGACTACTGCTCGCCCGAGCTGGCCGAGGCGCTGCATGCCGACGAGACGGTCTGGCTGGACTGCGAGCGCCACGTCGACCTCTACGACGCCGAGCCCTACGTCACTCAGGCGGTCGCGGCGACCGCAGGCTTCCTGCGGAAGCACGGCTGAGCGCGGCGCGGTGCGCTTTGTGGGGTACGGCGAGACGCAGTGCCGCCAGGCCCGCCAGCGCGCCGGCCGTGTTCGCGATCAGGTCGTTGATGTCGACGGTGCGCCGGCTGCCCAGGGTCAGTCCGAGAATCAGCTGAGTGAGCTCGATGCAGCCACTGGCGACAAGCGCATGACCGAAGATTTTCCGGTACGCGTCGGTCCGCGGCCATTGCAGCGGCAGCAGCACGCCGACCGGCACGAACATGATCACGTTGAGCACGAAGCTCGGCGCATCCACCACGAACGGGATGTAGTGGATCATCGTCCACCACGGCTGACCGGCCCAGTACGCCGACGGATGCGGCCGGATCGGGAAGATCGTCACGGCGATGACACCGATGGCGTACGCCAGGAGAAGGAAGCGCCGCACAACCCACCCTAACGAGCCGGCGTAACTCGGGTCACTTGCAGTCGATAAAAGTTTGCAGTGCCTGCAAGTTTGGCCGTAGCCTCCTGCCCCATGGGCCTCCGGGACCGCAAGAAGCAACAGACCCGTTCCGCACTGACCGATGCCGCGCTACGTCTGGCCGACGAGCGCGGCCTCGACCACGTGACCGTCGAGGAGATCAGCGCGGCCGCCGACGTCTCGCCGCGGACGTTCTTCAACTACTTCGCCACCAAGGACGACGCCATCCTCGGCGACCCGGTGATCACCGCCGAGACGGTCTGCGAGCGGCTGCTCGCCGTTCCGCGCGAGGTTCCGATCATCGATGCCGTGCTGGGTGTGTTCACACCGGCGATCGAGCAGATCCAGGCCGACCGCGAGCTGTGGCTGCTCCGGATGCGCGTGATCAAGAACAACCCGGCGCTGCTCCCGATCCTGTTCGCCCGGGGAGCCGCCGACGAGCAACTGTTCGTGGCCGCCGTCGCCGCCCGGGGCGGACTCTCCGCCGAGGACACCTTCCCGCAGCTGGCCGCCGTGGTCACCGGCGCGGCGTTCCGCGTCGCGATGATGCGCTGGTCCGCGGCCGGCCCGGACCACCGGCTCGCCGATTTCGTCTGCGAGGCCTTCGGACTGCTCGCCGCCGGCCTTGCCCACCCTGTCCCTACCCATCAGGAAGTTGTGTGACATGTCAGTCACCGACAACGCCGAAGCGACGGTCGCGGAAGACGCCGTCACCCTCGCCGGCGAGCCGATCGCGGCCGAAGCGGTCGACGCCGCGATCAGCGGCAGCGAATCACCCGCCCGGATGACCCACCGCGAGGTGATCCAGGCGCTGTCCGGCCTCATGCTCGGCATGTTCGTCTCGATCCTCGCCTCGACGATCGTCTCGAACGCGCTGCCCCGGATCATCGCCGACCTCGGCGGCAGCCAGTCCGTCTACACCTGGATCGTCACCACCGAGCTGCTGGCGATGACCGCGACCGTCCCGCTCTGGGGCAAGCTCGCCGACCTCTACAGCAAGAAGCTGCTGATCCAGGTGTCGCTGCTGCTGTTCGTGGCCGGCTCGCTGATCGCCGGCTTCACCCCGAACGTCGGCGTCCTGCTGGTCAGCCGGATCGCGCAGGGCGTCGGCGCGGGCGGCATGAGCGCGCTCGCGATGATCGTGATGGCCGCGATGATCCCGCCGCGCGAGCTCGGCCGCTACTCCGGCATGTTCGGCGCGGTCTTCGGCGTCGCCACCATCGCCGGCCCGCTGATCGGCGGCGTCCTGGTGGACACCGACTGGCTCGGCTGGCGCTGGTGCTTCTTCATCGGCGTGCCGTTCTCGGTGGCCGCGATCATCCTGCTGCAGAAGACCCTGCACCTGCCGACCGCCCGGCGCGCGGTGAAGATCGACTGGCTGGGCGCGTTCCTGATCACGGCCGGCGTCAGCACCCTGCTGATCTGGTCCACGCTGGCCGGTCAGCACTTCGACTGGGCGTCCTGGGAGACCGCGGCCTTCGTGGTGGGCGGCATCGTGCTGCTGGCGCTGGCCGTCCTGGTCGAGTCGAAGGCGCCCGAGCCGATCATCCCGCTCGGCATCTTCCGCAGCCGCACCGTCAGCCTGACGATCGTGGCCAGCGTGCTCGTCGGGGTGGCCCTGTTCGGCGGCACGGTCTTCCTGTCGCAGTACTTCCAGGTCGCTCTCGGTAAGTCGCCGACCGTCGCGGGCCTGATGAGCCTGCCGATGATTTTCGGTCTGCTGCTCTCCTCGACGATTGCCGGGCAGCTCATCACGAAGTTCGGCAAATGGAAGATGTACCTGGTCGCGGGCGCGATCGTGATGACCGCCGGGATGCTGCTGCTCGCCACCATCGACGCGACGACAAGCGTGCTGCTCCTGTCGATCCACATGCTGGTGCTCGGCGTCGGGGTCGGCATGCTCATGCAGAACCTGGTGCTCGCCGCCCAGAACGACGTGCCCGCCACCGAGCTGGGCGCGGCCACCTCGGCGCTGACCTTCTTCCGCAGCCTGGGCGGTGCGATCGGGGTGAGCGCGCTCGGTGCGGTGCTCGCCAACCGGGTGACGTCGCTGTTCGCTGAGAAGTTCGGTGCGGCCGCGGCGTCGGCCGGCGACGGCAAGGTGCCGGACCTGAGCACCCTGCCACCGGACGTCCTCGCGGTGATCAAGGACATCTACGGCGAGGCCACCGCGGATCTGTTCCTGGTGGGGGCGCCGATCGCGTTCCTGGCGATCATCGCGGTGATCTTCATCAAGGAGAAGCCGCTGTCCGCCCTCTCCGGCGACGAGCGCCGGGCCCAGGAGGAGGCGGCCGGGATCCCGCTGCACTAGGCAGGGTTGACCTGGCCGGAAACGGTCGACGACCATCGCCCGGACGAGTGAATCTCCCCGGGCGCTGGTCGGGCCGGGTCAGGACGGGCGAAGGCCCACCGAGGTGCGCGGCGACGGCGGCTCGGCGCAGCCCAGCAGGCCGACCAGCCCGGAAACCCAGAGCTGGCGGTAGACCGTGGGGCTGGGGTGGCTGACCACGAGCTTCACGCCGCTGGCGGCGGCGGTGTGGAAACAGGCCACCAGGATGCCGATGCCGATGCTGTCGATCAGCATGACCCGTTGCAGGTCGAGGCAGATCCTGCCCGGTGTACTGCTGGTCAGGACGTCATTGACGGCGTCCCGCATCACGTGAGCATTGTCTAGGTCGATCTCACCGCTTGGCGCGATTTCGACGGTGCCATCGGCCAACTGGCGCGTGGTGATCGGCAGATACACGGCTGCCCTCTTCCTGGCGTCGAGCGGGCCGACGCCGACTACCGCGTGGAGTCCCGCCCGCCGGCCCATGGCTCGGCCGAGCGTCGAGCACCTCGCCCAGGCGCCGCTTCTCCCACCGCGTTCCTACAACAATCCGCTGGTCGGTAAGTTACGCCACGTAGGCGCGGAACGCCAGAGTAGTTCATATGGCCTGAATGTGCTGGAACGGTCAGCGCGTGGCGGGAACGTTGACGTTCCACGTATCGGGGCCGAATACTCACGGTATGCGATGGAGTCCCCTTCGGTATGGCTGACGTCTACCCAAGGTCCGGACCAGCACCATCCGAAGTGCCCGACATAATCCACTTCAGCAGCGTAGATATCGATCAAGCGCGAACTGCGCTAAATCGTTTCTACTATCCGGTGGCAGTCGGCGTCCTGGACGGTGCGGAAGGTTTCGGCCTCGGAATGGAAGTGATCCAACTCGGACCACTCACGGTCGGGCAGCTCAGTTATGCCTCGCCGATGATCCTGACGATGGCCGAGCTGGACGCCTACCACGTCAGCATGCCCACCACCGGCCGTATGCAGGCCAGGCATGCCGGGCACGAGGTGATGGCCGACCCGTCGACCGCCGCCGTCTTCGGCCCGGGCAAGCCGGTCTACACCCGGCACGACGGCAATTCGGCCGAGCTCGCCATCAAGATCGAGCGCGCCGCGCTGGAGCAGGAGCTCGCCGGCCTGCTGGGTCGCCCGGTCGAGGGACCGATCGCCCTGCCGCCCGCCATCGACCTGTCCTCCGGCCCCAGCCATGCGTGGAGCCGCCTGGTGCGGCTGCTGCGCGACGAGTTGGAGTACCCGGAGACCCTGATCTGCCACCCGCTGATCGCCGAGCAGCTGCGCAGCAGCGTGCTCAGCGGCCTGCTGCTGAGCGTGCCGCACCAGTTCCACGCCGAGCTGACCGGCCCGGCCGTCGCCGGGCCGCCGCGGGCGATCCGCCGGGTGGTGGACGCCATCCACGACGAGCCGGAACGCGCGTTCACGGTGGCCGACCTGGCCGCGATCGCCGGGACGAGCGTGCGGTCCCTGCAGGAGGGTTTCCGGCGGCACGTCGGGGCTACCCCGATGGCCTATCTGCAGCAGGAACGCCTGACGCGGGTGCACGAGACGCTGCGCCGCTCGGACCCGCTGCGGGTCACGGTGGCCACCGTCGCGCATCGCTGGGGCTTCGCCCACCTGGGCCGGTTCGCCTCCGCCTATCGCGGGCGCTTCGGGGTGCCGCCGTCGGAGACCCTACGGTCAGCGGGCTGAATCACTCGCCCGGATCACTCGCCCGGATCACTGCGGCGCGGCTGGGGTACGCCGTTCGGCCGGCGGATGCCGCCCGGCGCGCCGAACAGGTGGCCACGCGGCGGAACCCAGTCCCGGAACTGGCCCAGGCGACGTGGCACGGCGATGAGCTCGCCGTCCCCGGCGCCGCGCTGCTCGCGCAGGTAGGCCACCACCCGGGCGGCGGCCACGCCACCGTCCTCGGCGATGCCCAGCAGCATGCGGCGCGTCTCGGCGGCATCCTGGTCGTCCTGGTCGAAGCCGGGCAACTCGCCCGCCGACCGGCGCAACAGGGCGGCCACACCGGCCAGGGCCTGCATCGCGTCACATGCATCCCGCTCCGCGTCGGACAGGCTCGTCACGCGTCTCCCCCTCACCAACACGATCGGGGGCGGCCCAAGGCGGGCCTTTCCCAACACGTGCCACGCGAAAATGTATTCGGCCCACTACGTAGCGTCCATCCGTAACGCGCAATCCCTGTCCAGTTAGCGCTCAGTTCGTCCCCCGACGGCATGATCGTCCGTTTCCGCCCCATGGTCACGATGGGCACAACGGGGTAAGACGAAAGGGACTCAAGTTCCTGGAGGGACGACATGACCGACGAACTTCGCCCGCCGCTCGAGGAGAGCGACGCGGTGGCGGACGCGATCGAGGACGACGTGGCGGTGGACGCCTTCATCACCGGCGGCGGTACCGACCGGGACAATCCGGAGTTTCTGCCGCCGGGCCAGGAGCCGGCCTGGCGCACCGGGGCCGACCAGCCCTGGGATCCGGAGGATCTGGCCGTCGCCGAGGGCCGCGACCCCACCCCGGAGAACGTGGCCCGGGCCCGCAAGGAACTCGAGGAGGACGGCCCCGCGGCCATCGAGCGAACCGTTCCCTAGCGCCTGTTCTAAGAGGGGGGCCGTAGCCCGTCTCCCCTCTTGAAACAGGCGCTGATTCGGTACAACCCAACCGGCCGGTTTCCCGTCTAGTGGGGAGACTCGGACGGGAGCGGGGATGGATGACCGAACGGATGCGGCGTACCTGGGGTACGTCCACGGCCGGATACCGGCGCTGCGGCGGATCGCGTACCTGCTGAGCGGCGACGAACATCAGGCCGACGACCTGGTGCAGGAGACGATCACCAAGCTGTACGCGCGGTGGCCGCGGATCTCCGCGGTCGAGAACGTCGACGCGTACGTGCATTCCATGATGGTGCGCGCCTTTCTGGACGAGAAGCGGCGCGGCTGGTGGCGGGTCGGGCTGTGGGGCGCCGGGCCGGACCGCGCCGCCTCCGGTCCGGCGCACGCCGCCGCCGATGACCGCACCGTGCTGCGGGCCGCGCTGGCCAGGGTGCCGCGCCGCCAGCAGGCGGTCCTCGTGCTGCGCTTCCTCTGCGATCGCCCGGTGGCCGAGGTGGCCGAGATCCTGGGCTGCTCGGAGGGCACGGTCAAGAGCCAGACCTCGCACGGCCTCAACGCCCTGCGCAAGATCCTCGGCGAGCCGCTGCCCGCCGGCCACGACAAGGGCGGGAGGCGGTCATGAACGACGACGACTACGGCACGAGCCTGCTCGAGCCGCTGCGCGGCGAGCCGGGCGGCCTGCCCGCGATCGACGTGCCGAAGGCGATGCGCGACGGCCGCCGGATGCGCCGCCGCTGGTGGGTGGGCGGTTCGGGACTGCTCGCGGCGGCCTCGGCCGCCCTGGTCGGCGGCAGCCTGCTGCTGGCACCGGCCACCGACGGCACCCCGGATCCGGGGCCGAGCCTGCCGCCCGACCCGGTCGTGCCGGCCGCCTGCACGCTGACGCAGCTGCCCCGCGGCGGTCACCGGAGTGTCGAGGTCTACGGCACCGACGCCGCCGGCCGGTGGCAGGTGGGCATCGTCGACCCGGTCTCCGGCGGAGCCCAGTCACCGGTGGTGATCTGGCACGACGGCAAGATCGTCGAGCAGGCGGTGGCGCCGGTGAAGCAAACCGTCCTCTACGACATCAACGCGTCGGGCGTCGCGGTCGGCTACAGCCAGTCCGGCACGCACTACCCCTACGTCTATCAGAACGGCGAGTTCCGCCGGCTCAAGGGCGGCGCCGGCGAGGCCTCGAAGATCAACGACGACGGCCTGATCGTGGGCAAGCTGTTCCAGAAGGGCGGCATCGGCGTCCCGGTCCGCTGGCGGTCGGCCGACGCCGAGCCGGAGCCGCTGACCGTCCCGCCCGGTTCGGGGCGCAGCGAGCCGAAATCGCCCGGAGCCAAGTACCTCTACGGCTTCTTCGACCTGGCCGAGGACGGCACGATCCTGGGGATCCAGACGGACATCGACGGGCGGAGCTTCCTCTGGATGCCGGACGGCACGGTGCACGACATCGGGAAGCCGCCGGGGACGACGGGCATCGACGGCCGGTTCGGCCCGACGGCGCTGCGCTTCGGCTGGGTCTACGGCCGGTTCACGGCGCTGACCACGCTCAACGGCCACGGGGTCGGAAGCCCGAACTCTCCGGATTCGGCCATGTACCGCTACGAGCCGCACAGCGGCACCTGGCAGAAGTTACCCGGCGCCGCGACGACCGGCGGTTCCGGGCCGCAGGTCATCATCGGCGCCACGGTCGTCGAGCTGCCGACGGATCCGGCGCTGGTGCAGGCCGGTCAGGGCACCTTCGACGTGGCGGCGGTCAGTGCGGACGGGCGCACCGTGGCCGGTAACGCCCTCAGCAACCGCTCCGATCCGGCCGTGCCGTTCCAGCCGCTCATCTGGCGCTGCGAATAGCCACCGTCCGGCCGGTGGTGACCGCCTCCTGGGCGGCCTCCAGGACGGCGGTCACCACGGTGCCGAAGCGGATGTCCAGCTCGGATTTCGGGCCGCCGGCCGCCGCGGCGAGCAGCTGGTCGATCGCCCGGGTCAGTGCCTCGGTCGGCAGCCACTCGGCCTCGGGCGCCACCCGGAAGCCGGCCTCACCGGCGAACACGGTCTCCTCGCGTTCCGCGGCCGGGGCGGCGTCGACGGTCAGGGTGAGGCTGCTGATCGCACCGTCGGCGTGCCGCAGCAGCAGGTGGGTCATGTCGTGCGGGCCGGCCATCGCGGCCGCCTCGGTGACCGGGCCGAGCACCGGCAGCAGCGCGGCGACCGCGTGCGGGCCGACGTCCCACAGGCCGCCGCTCTCCTTGCGCCACGGCGACGCGCCGAACGGGTTGTCCCCGACGAAGATCGAGCCGAGGTGGTCGACCCGGGCCTCCCGCCAGCCGCCGGTCGCGGCCGCCTCGGCCAGGAACTCGGCGACCGGGGGCATCAGCCGCCGGGTGAAGAACACCACCGACGCCAGGTCGCGCTCGGCGACCGCGTCGGCGATCTCCTGCGCCTCGGCCGCGGTGAACGCCACCGGCTTGTCGAGCAGCAGATGCTTGCCGGCCTTGGCGGCGCGCAGCGCGAGCGGCGCCTGCACGTCCGGCGGCAACGCGATCGCCACCGCGTCGACGTCGGCGAGAAGCTCCTCGATCTCGGCGTACGCCCGGGCGCCGTGCAATGCGGCAAGCTCGGCCGCCTTGTCGGGATTGCGGCCCCAGACCCCGACAAGCTCGACATCCGGGTGTTCCGCCAACGCGGGCGCGTGCGCCTGATGGGCCCAGGGTCCCGTGCCGAATAGTCCGAAGCGCATGCCACGACCTGCCTCTCTAGCTGCTAGAACGCAAGCTATCCGCCCGCTGGTTTATCCCGCAAACCGAGATCAGTACGCTGGCCGGGTGAACGGTCCCCTGTCGGTCGCGACGATCGTCGTCGCCCTCGTGCTGGCGGCGTGGCTCCTGCTGCGCGCCGCACTCAACCGTGCGCCCAGCCGCTTCGACCTGCTGGCCACCGCCGTGCTCGGCGCGCTGGTCGCGGTGCTCGTCCTGGTCGCCGTGGTCGGCCTCTTCGGAGACCACCGGCCGTCCGATACACCTACCTTCGGCGGCTACCTGATCACTACGATCGCGTTCGCCCCCACCGCCATCTACCTGGCCCGGATGGAGCCGACCCGATGGGGCAACCTGATCCTCGGCGTCGCCTGTCTGGTGCTGCCGGTCCTCGTGCTGCGGCTGCAGCAGATTGCGTCGGTGACCGTTGCCTGACTCTCCCGCCCGCACCCGCCCGGTCGACGCCGCGCTGCACACCGGCCTGGGCCGGGTGCTGCTGTTCATCTACGGCGTCTTCGCCCTGTCGGCGAGCGCCCGCGCCCTCGTGCAGATCCTCTCGAAGTTCGACGAGGCGCCGCTCGCCTACCTGCTGTCCGCGCTGGCCGGCGTGGTCTACATCGCGGCCACCGTCGGCCTCGCGATCGGCGGCGAGCGCGGCCGGCGGATCGCCCTGGTCAGCTGCAGCATCGAGCTGATCGGCGTACTCGTGGTCGGCACCCTGAGCGTCGCCGACGCGGTCGCCTTCCCGGACGACACCGTGTGGTCGCGGTTCGGCAGCGGCTACGGCTACGTCCCGCTCGTGCTCCCGTTCTTCGGCCTCGGGTGGATCTGGAAACACCGCCCCACTCAGCCGGAAACCCGCGACGACAACGCCTAGATCTGTCCCAGCCAGGACACGATCGCGGCCCGCAGCGCTTCGAGCTCGGTCCGTCCCTGAGCGATCAAGCCGATCACCTCGTCGAGGAGCTCGCGCGCGGCCGGGACGGCCTCGGCCGATCGGCCCCGCCGTCCCTTCATCCCGATAATCAGGTAGCGCACGGTCAGCGTGTCGGCGTGGGTCGCGCCGAGCACGCGCCGATAGTCGCCGAGCAGGCGTTCCATTTCGGAGAGTGCCTCGGCGCCCTCGCCGGCCGCTTCCAACCCGGCACAGAGCTCGATTCCTACCTCGAGAACCTCCGGATCGTCCGGACCGAGCACCCGTCCGAGGCCGTCGAGCAGCAGTCGCAATTCCGCGACGGCGGCCACCGGGTTGTCCGGTCCGAGGGTCTCGACGAGGGCGATCCGGGTGTTGAGCGTGTCGCGGTGGTCACCGCCGAGCACGCGTTCGTAGTCGTCGATCAACCTGCGCAGACCGGCGACCGCCTCGTCGTGGTCGCCGGTCTCGTCCTGCCAGTGGGCAACCGCGTGCCGGGTGGCCAGCGTGTTCGGATGATCCGCACCGAGCAGCTGCTCCCTCGTCCGCAACAGGTCCCGTAGCCCGGCCAGCGCCGCAACGGCGTCGCCGGCCCGGCCGACTGCCCAGCAGAGGTTGTTCCGGATCGTCAGGCTGTCGGCGTGCTCGGGCCCCAGTCGCTCGATCGCGATCGGCAGGAGCCGTTCCCAATACCGCACGGCGGCCGACAACAGGCCCTGGCGCGGGAGACTGTTGCCGGCGAGGAGCAGGAGCTGGTGAAGCTTGCCGTCCCACAGCGCTCCCCCCGCGTGCTCGATCAGCGCCTCGACGTTGGCCCGCAGCAGGTCGACGAGCCCGAGGTCGCCTTCGACGTCCGGCCAGATCTCCAGAAGTGCGTCCGCCGCGCACACCGCCGCTCCCGCGATACGGTCGGCCGGCCCGGACTCCCGGACGCTCCGTTGGAGCAATTGGTGCACCACAACGGCCCGGCGCTCGTCGTCGAGCCGGCCGAGGCTGAGAACCTCGAGGTTGGCCAGGCCGTCCCAGGAGTCGTCGGCGGTGGTCGCCCGGCCACGGCGGTCGGTGAGCATCTTCTGCACGGGGGCGGCGGTGAACATGCCGGCCGGGATGCCGTTGGGGCTGAGCACCGCCGCCAGTTCGAGCAGGGGCAGGGCCGCACCGGACGGGTCGCGCTCGTTCGCTCTCTCGATCGAGAGCGCGAACGTCGATGTCAGGGTGGCCGCGTAGTCGTCGGGCCGAAGCCTCGTCTGGAGCTCGTCGAGCCGGCGTGCCCGGAACCGCCGCAGATACTCGTCGCAGGTCAGATGCCGGTCCATGAGGTACGCCGCGGCCTGCGCGAGGGCGAGCGGAAGGTGACCCAGCTCGTCGGCCAGCCGATCGACAGCGTGCGGATCATGGAGCCCCGGACCGAGCTTCTCACTCAGGTAGCGATGTGACTCCGCCGGCTCGAACGGGCCGACCGGCAGGATGGTGCGGTGATGCCCGGCCAGGGCGGCCTCACGGCTCCGGGTGGTCACCACGGCGTTGCCGTTGCCGGCCGGTGGCCACAACCCACTCAGGTCGGCCGGGTCCTGGAGGTCGTCGAGCACGATCAGCCACCGGAGGCCGTCCGGCTCGGACAGCGCGGCCAGGAACAGGTCGGCGGCGGCCGGTGCGTCCGTCTCCTCGATGCCGAGAAGCGCCGCCGCATCGGCGTACCCGGCGATGATCTTCTCGCGCGAGGTCGCCGTGACCCAGACGACGATCTCGACCTGGTAGTCGGCCCAGGACCGCCGAGCCAACTCGGCCGCGAGCTGCGTCTTGCCCACTCCGCCGAGCCCGTTGAGCACGAAGAGGTGACCGGGGCGGAAGGCGTCGTCGAGGTCGGTGGCGACCCGCCGATGCTGGTGCGCGCCGGCCAACGAGGGCGGCCGCCCACCGACCCACTGCTGTCGGCCGGTCTCCCGGGCTTCGTCGCGGAGCATCCGGCGCAGATCCCGCAGCCACGGGTCGAGGTCGGGCTCGCCGGGAAACTTCGCGTAGCGGTGGCACGCGGCCACCACCGCTCGCACGAAGGCTTGGTCGACGGCCCGCCCGGTGGACAATTTGTCATGAATTGTCGCGTGTGGATAACCATCACCCGCGGCCCGGGTCAGTTTTTCGATCGCTCGATAGGGTGGTGTACCGCAATCCACCCGCCACTGCCGGAGCTTTGCGGCATACGCTTGGCGTGCGCTCAGCGGCGCATCTTCGACACGGGTGGCCATAGACAGAATGTGACCACTTAACCTCGCTCCGTGTCGACAGGTGGCCGCGTTCGGATCTGTCCGGATGTCTTAAACGGACATCAAACGGCACCCGATGCGGCCGCCGTCAGGTGTCGGCCTCGACGGTATGCGGGACGAAGTAGCTCTGGTCCTTTGTTACCAGGCCGTCGGTGCCCAGGCCCTCGCGGATGCCCATGCCGGCCGGCTCGCCGTCGATCAGCCAGGAGCCGATCACCGGGTGGACGGTGCCCTCCAAGCCGTCGAACGACGGGAGCTCGCACAGCTCCTGGACCACGAACAGGCCGTCCGACCCGTACTCGGAAGGGTTTTCGGTGATTGTCCGGCCGTCGCCGACCAGCGTTACCGAACCGCCCTCCCGGCCCCACACCGGTTTTTTCGCGTAGCTCTTCAGCGTGGCCGCTCCGGCGGAGCCGGCGAAGTAGGCCGGGAGCAGGTATTTGCTGCGCTCCGGGTCGTCACCGAACAGCTTCCACAGGACCGGCAGCAGGGCCTTGTTGCCGAGGAGAGCGGCCTTGTAGGGCGGCTCGATCCAGACCGTGCCGTGCTTCGTCGGGTCGGCCATGTTGCGGAAGAAGCCCTTGCCGCCCTCTTCCGTCCAGAACCATTCCCACGGGTAGAGCATGAAGATGATGTCGATCGGCTGGGATTTGTCCTCCCGGCCGGGCTCGGGCACGAAGAGCACGCGGTCGCCGGCGACGTCCCAGCCGATCTGGCTCATCGCGATCAGCTCGACCGGGTAGCCGGCCTCCTCCGCGGTCGACATGAGATAGGCGACGTTCATCCGGTCCTCGCCGGTCGTCTCGCTCGTCTCGTACGCAAAGAAGATCTTCGGTTTTTCCGGGAGCCAGGTGCGGGCCTCGCGCAGCTTGTCGATGTTGCGCCGCCACGCGCCGGGGTTGGCCGGCTCGCCGTCGGCCGCCTCCCAGCCGACCAGGCGGTCGTGCAGGGAGTTCCACTGGCGCCACGGGTGCTGGGTCACGCCGGTCTGGTCGACCCAGTGCCACTGGATGACCGCGCTCTCCACCAGCGACGTCGGCGTCTGCCCGTTCAGCTCGAGCATCTTGGGAGTGGAGCCGGCCCCGTTGTACCAAAGATCGAAGCGGGCGTAGATGCTCGGCGAGTAGTCCGGCGTCTGCATCGGCAACCGCATGTCGGGGTCTTTGTCGTAGTGCGTCCACGTGTCGGCGTCGCCGTCGAACCAGGTGCGGATGATCTGCTCGTGGGTGAACTCGGGGATCCCGATCTTGGCGAGGAAGCAGCTCTGCGGGTTGCAGACCGAGTTGAAGAAGCCGTCGCGGCGGCCCTGCACGGTGTGCCGCGGGCACTGCTTGACCATCCAGTCGCCGGCCTCGAGGCACATCGCGAACAGGGTCGAGGTGGCCGACTCCAGCTCCTCGATCTCGGCCGCGGTGAAGTCGTAATACGGCCCCTCCTGCCAGTACGAGATCATCGTCCCGTCGGGCAACTCGGTGTCGTTGTAGGTCAGTCCGAGACTGTAATTGGTGAGTTTCCACCCGTCTCGGACCGGACCATACGGAACTCGGCGCACGATCAGCTACCAGACTTGCTCGAGGATTTTCCGGAGGACTTGCTGGTGCCGCTGCCACCCTTGCCGACGACGCTGGTCTTGACCGTGCCGTTGCCGATCTTGCCGGAGGACGGCAGGCCGAACGCGGACCGGGACGCCTTGTCGTTGTAGGCGAACTTGGTGCCCCCGGACGGCAGCCTGCTGCCGACCGAGTAGCCGCGGCCGTAGGACGGCGAGTGCCAGATGTAATAGGGGTAGATGCCGCCCGACGAGTGGTAGTGGTCGTCGTCGCAGTAGTCCTCGTCGACGATCACGCCATTCTGGTCGGCGCAGTAGAAGCCCTCGTCCTGGTAGCGGTTGCCGCTGTCGCAGGCCGCCGCGCCGCCCGCCGCCAGCAACATGAAGGTGCTGGTCAGCGAGACACTGCGGGAGGTCATGCGTCTATTCATCATCTCTTTGTAGCGCCCCTCAGCAAACTAATCCCGAGGGCCACCGGCCACGTAGATGACCTGACCGGAGACGAACCCGGCGCCCTCGCTGACGAGGAAGGATACGGTGTTCGCGACGTCTTCGGGACGACCTGAACGGCCCACCGGGATCTGACCGATGGCGGCCTTCTCGAAATCGGCGAAATCGACCCCGACCCGGGCGGCGGTGGCGGCGGTCATGTCGGTGACGATGAAGCCGGGGGCGACCGCGTTGGCGGTGATGCCGTAGCGGCCGAGCTCGATCGCGAGGGTCTTGGTGAAGCCCTGCAGACCGGCCTTGGCCGCCGAGTAGTTGGCCTGACCGCGGTTGCCCAGCGCCGAGGTGCTGGAGAGGCTGACGATCCGGCCCCAGCCCGCGTCCACCATGTGCTTCTGCACGGCCCGGCTGAACAGGAACGCGCCGCGCAGGTGGACCGCCATCACGGTCTCCCAGTCGTCCTCGCTCATCTTGAACAGCAGGTTGTCGCGCAGCACGCCGGCGTTGTTGACCAGCACGGTCGGCGCACCCAGCTCGGCCACCACCCGCTCGGTGGCCGCCGCGACCTGCACCGGGTCGGAGACGTCGGCCCCGACCGCCAGGGCGGTGCCGCCGGCGTCGTGGATCGCGGTCACGGTGTTGGCGCAGGCACCCTCGTCGAGGTCGACGACGGCGACGGCGAGCCCGTCGGCGGCGAGCTTGCGGGCGGTGGCCTCACCGATCCCTCGCGCGGCTCCGGTGACGATGGCTACCCGGGTGGGTGCGGACTGCGACATTGCGGCCTCCACTGATCTACCGACGGCCGACTGTAACCCGGCTCACGAGCAGCGCCGCAGCCGGATCCACCGATAGCCATACCCGGCGACCGGAACCTGGTCGAACTTGCCCAGGTCAGGATATTTCTGGTCGGCCAGCACGTCGGTCGGGGAATCGGCGTCGGCATAGACGGAGCTGAGGTCGACGACCGCATCATTTGTGCACAGGTTGTGCACAAACATCATCGTACCGGTGGCGTCGTCCGCGCGGTGCACCAGGACGCCCTCGGGAACCGGCACATCCACGTGGGCGCAGGCGCCGGCGCCGACCTCGGGGGCCTCCCGGAGGGTCCGGATCATCCGCTCGAACCAGGAGAGCAGCGACTTCGGGTCGGCCCGCTGATCCGACGCGTTGACCTTGCGATAGTCGAACTCGCCGGTGCTGACCACCGGGCGGATCAGCTTCTCGCTGTCGGCGGTGGAGAAGCCGGCGTTGGCCAGCAGGTTCCACTGCATCGGCGTCCGGATCGCGTTGCGCCCCTCCAGCCGCAGGTCGTCGCCCATGCCGAGCTCCTCGCCGTAGCGCACCACCGGGGTGCCGCGCAGGCTGAACTGCAGCGAGTAGGCCAGCTCGAGCCGCCGCCGGTCGCCGCCCAGCATCGGGGCCAGCCGCCGCCGGATTCCCCGCCCGTACAGCTGCATGTCCTCGTCCGGGCCGAACTCGGCGAAGACCAGGTTGCGCTGGTCGGCGGTGAGCCGGGACAGGTCGATCTCGTCGTGGTTGCGCAGGAACGTGGCCCACTGGCCGCCCGGCGGCAGCTTCGGCGTCTCGCGCAGCGCCGCGATGATCGACTCCGGGTTCTGCCGGGCCAGCGCCAGGATCAGCTGACCGTTGAGCATGAAGTCGAACAGCATGTGGATGCGGTTGTTCGAGCCACCGCCATCGCCGAAGAACGTCACCAGTTGGTCCGGCTCGACGTTCGCCTCGGCCAGCAGGACCGCGTCACCCTTGCGCCACTGGACGTACTGCCGCAGGTCGGTCAGGTAGTCCATGTCCTTGGGCGAATTCGGGTTACCCGGCTCGGTCTCCTCGATGATGAACGGCACCGCGTCCATCCGGAACCCGGCCACCCCGAGCTGCAGCCAGAACGCGCAGATCTTCTTGATCTCCTCGCGGACCGCCGGGTTCTTGATGTTGAGGTCGGGCTGGAACTTGTAGAAGCGGTGGTAATACCAGAGCTTCGCGGTGCGGTCGTAGGACCACGTCTCGCCCTGCTCGCCGGGGAAAACCATGCCCTGGTGCCGGTCGGAGGGCGCGCTGTCGGCCCAGACATACCAGTCGCGGTACGGCGAATCCGGTGACGACCGGGCCGACTGGAACCACGGGTGCTGGTCGGAGGTGTGGTTCACGACCAGGTCGATGATCACCTTGATGCCGAGGTTGCCCGCCTCGTGCAGCAGCTGGGCGAAGTCGCCGAGGGTGCCGAGCCGCGGGTCGACGTTGTAGAAGTCCTCCACGTCATACCCGTCGTCGCGGCCGGGGGTCGGATGGATCGGGTTGAGCCACAGACAGGTGACACCGAGGCGGGCCAGGTAGTCCAGCCGGCCGATCAGGCCACGGATGTCACCGACACCGTCGGCGTTGGAATCGGCGAACGTGTCGATGTCGAGGCAGTAGACGACGGCCTTCTGGTACCACCGGTCACTCATGCCCCCTTACTTGTCCCCGCCATCGGGGCCCGAAACCGCCTGTCGATTTCGGCAGCGACGACGAACGCGGCGGCCGGCACGATCACGAGCACCGCCCACTGCACCGGGCTGATCAGCATGATCGCCTCGGGGTGGCCCATGTTGTGCCGGACGAAGCCGTCGAACCCGAGCCGGATCAGGGGGAAGACCGCGAGCACCGGAACCCCGAAGGCGATCACCCGGCCGCGGATGGCGGGATCCAGGCGGGCGACCCCGATCAGCGTCAGCACCGCGGCCGCACCGAACAGCGGCACCCGCAGGTTCAAGGGCGCCATGCCCTGGGCGATCAGCACCACCCCGGCCGCCACCACGAACGGCCACCCTCGGGGGATGGCACGCCGGGCGGACACCGCGGCGGCGATCAGTACGACGGTCGCGGCCACGAAGATCCAGTACGCGTTCAGGACCTGGGCGGGAGTGTCCAAGTAGTACCGGAACGGGGCGACGATCTCGCCGGCCAGCCCGGCCGCCGCGCCCGTCACACCGAGCAGCCGGATGCCCAGCACGGCACCGGTCAGCGCGACCGCCCAGCCGAGGAGCCGGACCATGTCGACCCCGTAGAACGGGGAGATGTCGTAACCCGGCCACCGCACCATCGACAGGATCGCCATCGCGAACCGCCGGACGGCCATCGCCAACAGCAGAAGCGAGCCGAAGAACTGCACCGCGTACGCCGCATGCCGCCACCGCTCGTCCCGGAACCCGGCGAACGTCTCCCGGAACCTGGCGCCGAGGGCGGCCCGCACGAGATCGGCGGTCACGGCCGGACCGGTGCGGCCGTCGGCCAGCAGGACGCCGAGCATCTCCTCGCCGTACTCGGCCCGGTGGTCCTTGGGGTAGAGCGCGATCAGGCGACGGAAGCGTTTCTCCGGCGTGGTCATGAGGTGGCTCCCCCGAGCTCGATCCGGCGGATGCGCAGGCGGCGCTCCGCGATGGTGGCCTGTGTGCGCAGGCGGGCGGTCTCGGCGGTCAGGCTCCGCTCGCCGGTCGCGGTGAGCCGGTAGTAGCGCCGCAGGCGGGACTGGACGATCTCCTCGCGGTCGGCCTCGATCAGCCCCTCGGTGCGCAGCCGGTCGAGCGCCGCGTAGAGCGTGCCGGCCCGCAACCGGACCCGGCCGCCGGTCATCCCGGCGATGTCCTCGATCACCGCGTAGCCGTGCTGCGGCCCGCCGGCGAGGGCGGTGAGGACCAGGAAGGTCGGCTCGCGCATCGGTCCGTCGGTCACGTCGGCAGCATATACCGATGATCGGTATATGAGAACGGTTGAGAGCAGCGGAGTCGGGTAGACATGAGCGATGGCAGAAAGCGATCTGGGGCAGCTGAGCGGGCTCACCGGCTGGGTCGCGTCGGTGATCGAGTCACTCGGCGAGGTGGGCGTCGGCCTGCTCGTCGCGCTGGAAAATCTGGTGCCGCCGATCCCGAGCGAGATCGTGCTGTCGCTGGCCGGCTACCTCGCCGCCGAGGGCCGGGTGAACCTGGTCCTGGTGCTGATCGCGGCGACCGCCGGCTCGGTCGGCGGCGCGGTGATCCTGTACTGGCTCGGCCGGGCGCTCGGCGAGGAGCGGCTGCGGCGATGGCTCGACCGGATCCCGCTGGTCGACGCGACGGACCTGGACAAGGCGGATCGGTGGTTCGAGAAGCACGAGCGGAATGCCGTGCTCTTCGGGCGCTGCGCCCCGGTCGTACGCTCGCTGGTCTCGATCCCGGCCGGCGCCAATCGCATGCCGCTCGGGCAGTTCGTGGTGTTCACCACGATCGGCAGCGGGGTGTGGAACGCGCTGTTCGTTCTGGCCGGCTACCTGCTCGGCGAGCGCTGGCAGAACGTCGAGCAGTACAGCCACTGGTTCGACTACGGGGTCGGCGCGATCTTCGCCGGCACCGTCATCTGGTGGGTCGTGAAGAAGACGCGCGGCCGCAAGGAAGCGGCCGCGCGCCCCGTCAACCGTGACTAGAACCCTGCACTGATCTTCGTGAAGGCCCAGTCGGCCTGCGCGATACCCGAGCAGTTGGAGACCACGCCGCCCCCGGCGCAGCCTCGGTCCCGGTTGACCGCCCAGAAGGTGAACCGCGCGAAGCCCTTGCTCTTGGCGTAGTCGCGGATCCGCGTCCAGGTGTCGGTGGAGGTCAGCTCCTGCTGGTCGGACAGACCGTTCATGCCGGAGATGCCCATGTGGCTGTAGGCCTGCGCGTCGGTGTAGCCGAACGTGGTCTTGAGCAGGTTCTTCAGCGCCTCGGACGAGTTCACCGTGTTGCCGTACATGTCGGCGCCGCCGCCGAAGTCGAACGGCATCTGGGTGAAGATGTCGATGTTCGCGCCGAGCGCCTTGGCCTGCTGCACGAGCCGGGTGCCGTAGTAGGTCGGGCCGGTCGTCGCGGTGCCGAAGGTGAGGATCGTCTTCACCGACGGGTTGTTCTGCTTGATGATCTTCAGAGCGCCGAGAACCCGGTCCTGCACCGCGGTGTTCTCGAACTCGTCGGTGTTCTCGATGTCGATGTCGATCGACTTGAGCGCGAACGCGTCGATGATCTTCTGGTACGCGCCGGCCAGCGCCGCGGTGGTGGTGCAGTTCGGGCCGAGCTTGTTACCGCTGTAGCCGCCGACCGACGGGACGATGTCCGCGCCGGCCGCCTTGATCTGCGCGATGTAGCTGGCGTGCACGCCGCCGGTCAGGCCGGTCTCGCCGTCCCAGGCCGGGTTGCAGCCGTTGCTGGCGAGCACGAACGCCATGGTGAACGCCTTGATGCCGGTCGCGCTGGTGACCGTCGACGGCGCCGGCGGGTTGCCCCAGCCCGGGTAGACGTACGGCGACGAGGCCATCTTGGTGCCGGTCGACGGCGGGGTCGTGGTCGGGCCGGTGGTCGGCGGCGTGGTCGGCGTGGTCGTGCCGCCACAGGCGCCGTTGTCGGCCCACACGTCCCACTGGCCCGAGTGGGTGGCCGGCGACTCGTTCTGGGTCCACCACTTGGCGGTGTAGTTGTGGCCGCTCTGCGAAGCGCTGTTGCCGCCGACGTAGACGGCGCTCGAGGACCAGGCGGCGGCACAGGCGGTGGCCGCGTTCGACATGGTCATGGGGATGATCGCAGCGGACAGGCCGGTGGCGGCCACCGCGCCGAGGACCAGCAGTTTTCTGCCGAGTTTCACGGGGACTCCAGTTTTCAGGGGAGTGTGGAGAGGTGCGGCTTGACGGTGTTGGCGAACGAGTTGCCGTTGGTGACATCCCAGTTGATCGACCAGGTCATGGCGCCCCGAATGCCGGGATAGGTGGCCGGCGGCTTGAAACTTCCGCAGTTGGTGCCGCGGGCCAGGCAGTCGAGGGCGGCGTTGACGTTGGCCGGTGACTGGTAGCCGCCGCCGGCCGCGCTGGTCGACGCGGGCAGACCGAGGGCGACCTGGTCGGGGCGCAGGCCGTTCTGGGTCTGGATGCAGGCCAGCGCGGTCAGGAAGTTGACGTTGCCCGGCGAGTACGCGTTCATCTGGTCGCAGCCGAGCATCGCGCCGGAGTTGTAGTACTGGGTGTGCACCACGGTGAGGATGTCCTTGATGGACAGGGCCAGCGCGAAGTACGACGAACCGGTGCTCTGCATGTCGATGGTCTGCGGCGCCATCGTGATGATCAGGTTGGCCCCGGCCTTGGCCCGCAGGCTGCGCAGCGCGGAGGCCATGTAGGTCGAGTTGAGGCCGTTCTCCAGGTCGATGTCGACGCCGTCGAAGCCGTACGTCGTCATCAGGGTGTAGACCGAGTTGGCGAAGTTGGTGGCGGCGGTCGAGTCGGCGACGCTGACCGTGCCCTTCTCCCCGCCGACCGAGATGATCACCTTTTTGCCGCGCGAGTGCAGGGTGGCGATGTCGGCCTTGAACTGGGCGTCGGTGTAGCCGCCGACCTGCGCCGCGAGGCCGGAGTCGAGGGTGAAGGTGACTGCGCCGGGGGTGCCGCTCGCGTCGGCGAAGGCCACCGCGATCAGGTCGTAGCTGGTCGGGACGGCGGCGAGCTTGAGGGCGGCCGCGCCGTTGTAGAAGTTCTGCCAGTAGCCGGTGAGGAAGTGGGCCGGCAGCGTGCCATTCCCAGGGGGCGTCGTCGTGGGCGCGGTGGTCGGCGGAGTTGTGGTGGGGGCCGTGGTCGGCGGAGTCGTCGTGGGCGTCGACGTTCCGCAGGTGCCGTTGTCGGCCCACACGTCCCACTGGCCGGAGTGGGTGGCCGGGGATTCGTTCTGGGTCCACCACTTGGCGGTGTAGTTGTGGCCGTTCTGCGACGCGCTGTTGCCACCGACGTAGACCTGGGTGGAACTCCACGCGGAGGTGCAGGCGACGGCCGCGCCGGCCGTGCCGGAGAAGTAGACCGCCGCGCCGCCGGCGACCAGCGCCGCCACGGTCGCGAGGACCACCGATCTGGAGCGCTTCATCGCCGTCCCTCCACGTAGTCCTGTGATATGCGTCAATCTTTAGGACTGTTAACAATAAAGTCCAGAGGGGCGGACGTTAAAGAACCTTAAATCTTTCGCACCTTTTGCAGACATGCGAACAGGGCCGAACGCGCAGGTCAGCGCGTTCGACCCATCGACCCTGGTGACTACTTGCGGAACTGGATCCAGTTGACGTTGACGAAGTCGTTCGGCTGCCCACTGGTGAAGGTCAGGTAGACCGTGTGGGTGCCGGTGACCGCGGAGACGTTGCCCGGGATCGACGTCCAGGACTGCCACCCGCCCGTGCTCGCCAGCGCGAAGCTGCCGATCGGCGCGTTCGAGCGGCTGTCCAGGCGGACCTCGACCAGGCCGCTGATCCCGGTGCCCGCACCGGAGGCGACCCGGGCGACGAAGTCCTTCACCCCGCCGCTGCCGAAGTTGACGTTGTTGAACTGGGCCCAGTCGCCGTTCGCGATGGATCCGATGTCCTGGCCGCCCTCGGAGCAGGTCTCGGCGATCACGCCGGACTGCGCGTTGAACGACTCGGCCTCGATCTTGGCGAAGGCGTCCCGGGTGGTGCCGCTGGTCGGCGCCGTGGTGGGCGACGTGGTCGGCGGAGTGGTCGTCGTGCCGCCCGAGGACTGGTAGACGGCCACGTAGTCGACGGTCATCGGCACGCCGGACTGCGTCGCCGACGTGGGGCCGCCGCCGAACGCGGCCGGGAAGCCGCCGCCGATCGCCACGTTGAGGATCACGAACATGCCGTGCTGGGTGGCGTTGTTCCAGGTGGTCGCGTCGATCTGGGACGAGTTGAGGGTGAAGTAGTTGACGCCGTCCAGATACCACCGCATCTGCTCGGGCGAGACGCTGCGGTCGTACTCCACCGCGTACGTGTGCATCGCGGTCTGGCAGCCGGAGCAGGCCTTCTCACCGCTGGTGAGGCCGGTGGTCTCGTTGCAGACACCGCCCGGGTTGGTGCCGCAGTGCAGGGCCGCAAAGACCGAGGACCGGCCGTTGATGTCCTCCATGATGTCCCACTCGCCGATGCTCGGCCAGTTGCTCGCACCCACCGGGCGGGCGGCCGCGCCGAGCGCCCAGAACGCCGGCCAGTAGCCGGCCGCCGCGGCGCCGCTCACGTTCGGCTGCTGCAGTCGCGCCTCGATCCGCACCTTGCCACCGGCCGGCGCCGCGAAGTCGGTGCGCTGTGTCTCGACCCGCCCGGACGTCCAGTTGCCGGCCGAGTCCCGGATCGGCTTGATCACCAGGTTGCCGCTGCCGTCCTGGTAGACGTTGCTGGTCGAGTCGGTCATCGTCTCGATCTCGCCGGTGCCCCAGTTGGCCGCGCCGCCCGCGTATCCGGTGCCGATGTCGTAGAGCCAGTTCGTGCGGTTCAGGCCGGTGCCGGCCGCGCCGGTGAAGTCGTCGCTGAAGACGGTGGTCATGCCGGACGGGGCGGCGGGGACGGCCGCGTTGGCATCCATCGTGAAGACGGCGGTCGCGGCGACCGCGACGGTGGCGGTCGCGATCGCGAGGAGACCGCGGAGTCTCTTCCGGGAACGGGACATGGGTTGCGCCTTTCCGCAGGGGGGTCGGTTTGGCGGGAGTCGGAGCGCTGTGAGAGCGCTCTCAGCAGATTTCACGCTTGTTACGGGGAGGTTGTCAATATTGGCGATCATTGATTGCCCGTTTTGACCGCGGCGGTTTTCGGGCGCCGCAGGACGGCGTGCTCCAAGGCGGTCCACGACGTCGAGGTGACCAGGTAGAGGGCGCCGGCCAGGGGCATCCAGGCGACCACCGCGACCGTGAAATAGGGCATCGCCTTCAGGAACTTCGGGGCTTCGGCCGGCATCCGGCGGGCCGACCAACGAGCGATGAGGACGGCGATGGCGAGCAACGCGGCGAAGATCGGCAGGCCGGCCATCAGGTGGGCGGTCAGTGGGATGCCGAAGACCGCGCCGGCCGGGGCGGTCATCGCCACCCGGTACATGATCATGAAGAACGGAGCCTGGGCCAGAGCGGGCAGGAGTGCGGCGAACGGGTTGATGCCGTTCGCCCGCTGCAGGGCCAGGGTTTCGGTGGCCAGCACCATCGGGTCGCTGCCGTGCTTCTCGCGCAGCTTCTCGATCTGCGGGTTGAGGGCGGCACGACGGCGTTCACCGCGGACCTGCAGGTAGGTGATCGGGCTGATCAGCAGCCGGATCAGCAGGGTGAAGACGATGATCGCGGCGGCCGTGGCGAGGTTTCCGGCCAGCGGGGTGAGCAGGGTGGCGAGGGCTTCGATGGCGGAGTGAGCGGCGCCGACCACGGCCCCGAAAGCGTGCGAAACAGACATGGTGCGACCCCTTGCGGTCCGAAGAGACGAGAACGCAGAGGCGGCAGAAAGGCGAGTATCCGAAAGCTCAAGATCAAGATGGACGGGGTCGACCCACGAACGACACCCACGCGCGGGTTCGACCAACCCGCGATCGAGCCGCGATCGCGGCATCGGAGCGCGGGTTCGGCCGATCCACGATCCAGCCGCGAGTGCGACGCCGGAACGCGGGGCGGCCGGGTGGGGGTTTGGGCGCAACCACGCACGCACGTCGCCGTGGTGGGGTGAGTGGTTTGGACGCGTCAGCGGCCAGCTCGCCCCGCCGCGGTCCCGGCGGGAGCGACGGTCTGTACCCACCACCCCGGCACGACAGCTGGATCTTGATGTTGATGTTGCCCGGAAAAAGAGCCTTACGCTGCCGCGGGACTCATGGCGGGGGCTCGGGAGCGCGGGCGACCGGGTGCGTCCGGGTCGGCCAGGCGAGGGCGGGTCGCGATGCGGGCTCGGCGGGCGAAAGCGAAGGTCGCGGGCGCCATGATCGCTGCCAGCGCCGGAAGCGCGGTGGTGGCGACCAGGAGAATGGCGGCGGCGACCAGCGCCAGGCCGAGGACGAGCTGCGTCGGCGCCCCGAAGGTGGTGGGGTCGAGAAGGGCCCAGAAACCCTCGAGCAGCATGGGCGAAGCTTAGCTCCGTTCCGCAACGGGTAACGGGGGCGCATGGATGCGGCTTCCGGTGGTACGACGATCTCCGACGAGATGGCCCAGGAGGCCGAGGCGCAGGACCTTCTCACGCTCGGCGTGGAGGAGGAATACCTCCTGGTCGACGCGGTCGAACCGCGCGGCGTGGAGGCGGTCGAGGACGTTCTCGACCACATCCCGGCCGAGTACGCCGAAGCGGTGCAGCACGAATATCTGCGCACCCAGATCGAGGTGGCCAGCCCGCCGCAATTGCACCTCGCGACCCTCTACGAAGCCATGAAGGAACTCCGCGGCGTGGTGTCCGGCGCGGCCGAGCAGGCCGGCGTGCGCCTCGTCGCGGTCGGCACCGGACCGGCGGCCGGGCCCGTCGCCCGGCTCGTCGACCGGCCGCGCTACCACCGGATGCGGGAGCGTTTCGGTGACCTCTCCCCCGGTCAGGGCATGTGCGGCACGCACGTGCACGTCAGCATCCCGGACCCGGAGAGCGGCATCCACGTGCTGAACCACCTGCGGCCGTGGCTTCCGGTCTTCCAGGCCGCCACCGCGAACTCGCCGCTGGCCGACGGACGCGACACCGGCTACGCGAGCTGGCGCTCGATGCTCTGGGAGCGCTGGCCGACGGTCGGCCCGACGCCGCACCTCGAATCGCCCGAGCACTACGAGACGCTGGTCGCCGACCTGCGGGCGAGCGGCGCCATGCTCGACGAGGGCATGCTCTATTGGTATGCCCGGCTCTCCGCGAGCTACCCCACCGTGGAGATCCGGATGGGCGACGTGATGCCCAGCCTGGACGACGCGATGCTGCTGGCCGCCCTGGCCCGGGGCCTGGTGGCGACGCTGCTGCGGAACATCCGCGAGGGCGCCCCGGCGCCGGACGTGCCGCATCCGCTGCTGATGGCCGCGCACTGGCGGGCCGCCCGGGACGGGCTCGAGGGTCAGCTGCTCGACCTGGCCACCCGGGAACCGCGGCCGGCCTGGCGCCTGATGCGGCAGCTCTTCGACTACGTCCGGCCCGAGCTGGAGCGGCACGGCGACCTGGAGATGACCACCGTCCTGATGGGACGGCTGCGGTCGCACGGCACCGGCGCCGCCCGGCAGCGCGCGATCCTCAACCGGGACGGCACGGTCGCCGACGTGGTCGACTGGCTGGCCCGGGCCACCCGCGGCGGAAGTGACCCCGAGGACGCCACCGCGACGTAAGTTGGACCGCGTGAAGCTCGTCGTGATCGGCGGTGACGCGGCCGGCATGTCGGCGGCGTCGCAGGCCCGCAAGCGCCTCGGCCCTGACCAGCTGGAGATCGTCGCGTTCGAGCGGGGGCATTTCACCTCCTACTCGGCGTGCGGCATCCCCTACTGGATCGGCGGCGCGGTCACCGAGCGGGCGAAGCTGATCGCCCGCACGCCCGAGGTGCACCGCGAGGCCGGCATCGACGTCCGGTTGCGGCACGAGGTGGTCACCATCGACCCGGATCGACGGCTGGTCATCGCGCGCGATCTCGCCGGCGGCGGCGAGGTCCGGGAAAACTTCGACCACTTGATGTACGCGACGGGAGCGACCCCGGTCATCCCCGAGTGGGCCGGCGTCACCGCGTCCGGCGTGTTCGGCGTGCAGACCCTGGACGACGGCGCCGCCATTCAGGAGTGGCTGGCGAGCGACCCGGCGCCGCGCACCGCGGTGGTGATCGGCGGCGGCTACATCGGCGTGGAGATGGCCGAGGCGCTGCTGAAACGCGGTCTCGACGTCACCCTGCTGGAGAAGTCGGCGCAGCCGATGGGCAAGACGGTCGACCCGGATGTCGGCGAGCTGGTCGCCGAGGCGATCCGCGGCCAGGGCATCAAGGTGGTCACCGAGGCGCACGTGGACTCGCTGGAGACCGAGGGCGGCCGGGTGCGGGCGGTGGTCACCCCGGGCGGTTCGCTGCCGGCCGACATCGTGGTGATGGGCTTGGGGGTACGCCCGAACACCGCGCTCGCCACCGCCGCCGGCCTGCCGGTCGGACCCACCGGTGGCCTGCGCACCGACCGGCGGATGCGGGTCGAGGGCACCGACGGCATCTGGGCGGCCGGCGACTGTGTGGAGTCCCGGCACCTGATCACCGGGGAACCGGTGCACGTGCCGCTCGGCACCCACGCCAACAAGCAGGGCCGGGTGGCCGGCATCAACCTGGCCGGCGGCTACGCCACGTTCCCGGGGGTGATCGGCACCGCGGTGACCAAGGTCTGCGAGCTCGAGGTGGCCCGGACCGGCCTCACCGAGAAGGAGGCGGCGCGGGCCGGGTTCGCCTATGTGACCGCCCGGGTCGAGTCGACCAGCCGGGCCGGCTACTACCCGGGCGCCAGCAAGATGATGATCAAGCTGATCGCCGAGCGTCGCACCGGGACACTGCTCGGCGCGCAGATCGTCGGCAAGGCCGAGGCGGCCAAGCGGATCGACGCGCTCGCCGTCGCGGTGTGGAACCGGATGACCGTGGAGGAGATGACGGCGCTCGACCTCAGCTACGCGCCGCCGTTCGCCCCGGTGTGGGACCCGGTGCTGATCGCGGCGCGCAAGGCGACCGACGCGGTGCACAAGGCGATGTAGGCCGACTTGGTCGATTTTGTGTTTTCGGGGTCACAGAGCGCCAGCAGGCGTTACTACGCGCCGTAAATACGGAATCACCGATCTGGTATCGCGCTCGATCTTGCAACACGGTAGGCATGCAGCATGTCGCCGCAATCCCTCACGTACCCGAGTTCGGCGTCCGGCGACGTCGCCGAGCCGGGCGGCCGACACCGCCGCGCCGAGTCCCTTGAGGACGCCCGGCCGCGCGTCACCTACGACCTGCCGCCACGGGTTGCCGCTTCGCGCAGCGGGCGGCACCAGCGTGTCGCTCCAGCCCAGCGCAACGTGCTGGATCAACTGACCGCGCTGAGTGCCATGGGGCCGCGCAACACCCGGTCCGCCCGGCACCGCAACGAGCGGCCGGTCACCGGCAGCCACCGCGCCCCCGGCACCCTGCCGATCGAGTCCTGGCTGCTGATGGGCAAGAAGCGGCAGCAGGTGCTGCTCGCCGCCCTGGTCGCGGCCGGCCTGCTGCTGGTCGCGGTGCCCGGCGGCGGAAACAACGACAACAGCATCGACGCGGTGAACGCCGCCGCCCAGCGGGCGGCCGGCACGCACGCCGCGCAGAAGACCAAGCCCGGCGGCGGCTCGGACTCGTCCGGGCAGAAGGACGACTCCGCCGACGGCAAGGCCGCCGACCCGGCGGCGTCCGCCCCGGCGCCGACCGCGTCCACCACCGCCGACACCCCGGTGCAGGCCACCGAGGCCAAGCACACCGGGCCGGGCAACTCGCTGCTGGTCACCGGCACCACCGCGGTCGCGCTCACCTTCGACGACGGGCCGGACCCGGCGCAGACGCCGCGCATCCTGGCCCTGCTGGACCAGTACCAGATCAAGGCGACCTTCTGCCTGGTCGGCCAGCAGGTGCAGAAGCACCCCGAGATCGTGCGACAGATCGTGGCCGCGGGGCACACGCTCTGCAACCACACCTGGAGTCACAGCCTCACTATCGGTAAGGACAAGCCGACGCAGATCCAGGCGGACCTGGCCCGCACCAACGCCGCGATCGAGGCGGCGGTGCCCGGTGCGGCCGTCCCGTTCTTCCGGGCGCCCGGCGGCAACTTCACCGACCGGCTGGTCGGCGTGGCCGCGGCCGACGGGATGACCTCGCTCTACTGGCAGGTCGACCCGCAGGACTGGGACCACAGGGTGGGCGAGACCGACGACGCGCACATCGCCCGGGTGATCGCCGAGGTCAAGAAGCACGTGAAGCCCGGCTCGATCGTGCTGTCGCACGACTTCAACCAGCCGGACACCATCGCGGCGTACCAGAAGCTGCTGCCCTGGCTGAAGGAGAACTTCACCCTCGGCATCCCCGGTCAGCCCGCGCCGGTCACGTCCGCGCCGACCACCGAGCCCACCCCCGCCGAGACGCCGGCCACCCCCGACCCCTCGGCCTCCACGGTTCCGTCCGCCGCCCCTCAGGCCTGACAGACCCCGCACCAGTAGAGGTTGCGGCCGGCCAGCGGGCCGCGGCTCACCGCGGTGCCGCAGACCAGGCACGGCTGACCGGGACGGCGGTAGACGTACACCTCGCCGCCGTGCCGGTCGACCCGCGGTGCCCGGCGCATCGCCTCCGGCGTGTGCGCGGTGTGCACGGTGTCGATCCGGCCGCGCGCCACGCCCTCCTTCATCAGCGCCCGCAGGTCGGCCCAGAGCGCGTCCCAGCCCTCGGCACCGACCAGGCGCCCCGCCGTGGTCGGCGCCAGCCCGGCCCGGAACAGCACCTCGTTCGCGTAGATCAGGCCGCAGCCGGCCACGATCGACTGATCCATCAGCAGCGCGAAGATCGGCTTGGTGCTGGTGCCGATCTTCCGGAACGCGGCGGCCGGGTCGGCGTCGTCGCGCAGCGGGTCGGCGCCCAGCCGGTCGCGCAGCCGCTGCGCCTGCAGCGGATCGAACACCTCGCACGCGGTCGGGCCGCGCAGCTCCAGCCAGTGCCGGTCGCCGGCCAGCCGCATCCGGATCTGCCCGACCGGCTCCGGCACGGGCCGCTCGCCGTCCGCGAACTTTCCGTAAAGTCCCAGGTGGACGTGCACGCTGAGATCGCCGTCGTAGTGATGCAACAGATGCTTGCCGTACGCCTCGGTGTCGCGCAGCGTGCGCCCGTCGACAAGGGCGGCGCCGGCCGTGAAGCGTCCCTGCGGACTGCTGACCGAGAGCGGCTGCCCGGCGAAGAGCTCCCGATGCCGGGCGGCGAGTCGATGAATCGTGTGTCCCTCTGGCACGAGGGGCAACGCTATCCGTTCTGCCCAGAGGGGAATCGTTGGGTGTGACCCCTGTTGCTGAGCGAAGCTGGGGGACGTCAACTGACGGGCCGGTTGGGACGCCCCACGGCTGATGCGAGAGGGTGGGGGCATGAACGAGCTGACGATGCGCGGTGGTGGATCCTTCGACGACCAGGTCTACGAGCGGCTCCTCCGGGAGCGGATCATCTTCCTGGGCAGCGAGGTGAACGACGAGGTCACCAACCGGATCTGCGCGCAGATGCTGCTGCTGGCCTCGAACGACAGCGAGCGGGACATCGCGCTCTACATCAACTCGCCGGGCGGCTCGATCAGCGCCGGCATGGCGGTGTACGACACGATGCAGTACATCAAGAACGACGTGGCCACCATCGCGCTCGGCATGGCCGCCTCGATGGGCCAGTTCCTGCTGTGCGCGGGCGCCCCCGGCAAGCGCTACTCCCTGCCGCACGCCCGGGTGATGATGCACCAGCTCTCCGGCGGCATCGGCGGCACCGCGGCCGACATCGCCATCCAGGCCGAGAGCATGCTGCACGTCAAGCACGTGATGAACGAGCGGATCGCGTTCCACACCGGGCACACCGCCGAAGAGATCGAGCGTGACGCCGACCGCGACCGCTGGTTCACCGCCGACGAGGCCAAGGCGTACGGGATGGTCGACCACGTGATCAGCCGGGCCAGCGACGTGGTGGCTCTGCCCGCCTGACCAGTTGTTTCACCGGGCGCGCGGCCGTTGCCGCGCGCCCTTTGTGTGGCCTGTGGGAGATCGGGGTATAGGCGTGTCATCCCCCACAACGTCAAGGAGGTACTGACGTGAGGCTCCCGACGTTCTCTCGCCAGACCGAGACCGAGACCGCGGAGGCGGACCGCCCGAGCACGGCGGGCCCCGTCACCACCACTACCTCACCGGTCCGGCCCCGGACCGACGACACCACGGCCGACCTGCGGCCGGCCGACCGCACCGTGACCCCGCCGCCCCCGCCGACCGCCGTGAAGCGCTGGCCGGAGAACCGGGACACGGCCGAGATCGACAAGGTGCCGGCCGTCGTCGAGAAGCCGGCCCCGGTCGTCACCGGACCCAAGCCGCGGGCCAGCCTGCTCGCCACGCTCGGGCTGATCCTCAGCGTCGCGGCCGTGCTGCTGGTGCTCTCCGGGCCGCTGCTCGGCTACGGCATCGGCGTGGCCGGTCTGGCCCTGATTCTCTCGCTGAGCGGCATCCACGCCACCGGCAAGCGGCACGTGGCCGGCAAGACCGACGCCCTCATCGGCATGGTGCTCTCGCTCGGCGCGATCGTGCTCGGCGTGCTCGCCCTGACCGGCTCGCTCTACTGGCTGGGCACCGATGTGCAGCCGGTGAACAACCTGCGTGAGTGGCTTGATTCACAGTTTGTCAACCGTTTCTGACGGGCATTGGATCGTTCGTGGTCAGCGGTTCGCGACCACGACATTCCTCGGAGGGCGGCTCAATGGTGAGCCGCCCTTCGGCGTTTGCAACGAATCTCCGGCTGTCCTGAAAATGACGCAACGAATCGCTGCGGAACGCATGATCGAGCCATGGGTCCGTACGTCCGAACGGCCCTAGCGTTTGAGTCATGCGCCGATACCTGATGTGCCGCCCCACCCACTTCGCGGTCACGTACCGGATCAACCCGTGGATGGACCCCACGGCGCCGTACGACAACGCCCTCGCCGTCCGGCAGTGGGAGACGCTCCGGCAGACCTACCTCGACCTGGGTCACACCGTCGAGCTGATCGACCCGCTGCCCGGCCTGCCCGACATGGTGTTCGCGGCGAACGGCGCCACCGTGGTCGACGGCCGGGTGCTGGCCGTGCAGTTCCGCGACGCCGAGCGGGCCGACGAGGCCCCGGCCTACGCGGCCTGGTTCCGCGAGCGCGGCTTCGACGTCACCGAGCCCAAGCACACCAACGAGGGCGAGGGCGACATCCTGCTCGCCGGGGACGTGCTGCTGGCCGGCACCGGCTTCCGCACCTCGCACGCATCGCACGCCGAGACCCAGGAGGTGCTGCAGCGGCCGGTGATCACCCTGCAGCTGGTCGACCCGGCCTACTACCACCTCGACACCGCGCTCTGCGTGCTCGACGACACCAACATCGCCTACCTGCCGTCGGCGTTCTCGCCCGGCTCGCAGGCCGTGCTCCGCCAGCTCTACCCGCACGCGGTGATCGCGAATGCGGAGGATGCCGCGGTATTGGGCCTCAACGCGGTCAGTAACGGCCGTACCGTGGTCCTGCCGGTCCAGGCCACCCACCTGGCCGCTGAGCTGCAGTCGGCCGGCTACCAGACCGTCGGGGTCGACGTCTCCGAGCTGCGCAAAGCCGGTGGCGGCCCCAAGTGCTGCACGTTGGAGGTCAGGGCATGACCGCCTGCACCAAGCGGCACGTGGGTGAGCTGCACGCCCAGGCCGCAGGCGAGGGCCAAAAGGGCATGCCTAAAGGAGGCACAGCATGACAAGTGTCGACACGCGTACGGCCATCGCTTTGGCGGACGCTGAGCGCTGGACCGCACACAACTACCACCCGCTGCCGGTCGTGGTGGCCGAGGCCGAGGGGGCCTGGGTCACCGACGTCGACGGGCGCCGCTACCTCGACTTCCTGGCCGGTTACTCGGCGCTCAACTTCGGGCACCGGCACCCCGGCCTGATCGCGGCCGCGCACGCCCAGCTCGACCGGGTCACGCTGACCAGCCGGGCGTTCGTGCACGACAAGTTCGCCGACTTCTGCCACGGGCTCGCCGAGCTCTGCGGAAAAGACCTGGTGCTGCCGATGAACACCGGCGCCGAGGCGGTGGAGACCGCGATCAAGGTGGTCCGCAAGTGGGGCTACCAGGTCAAGGGCGTGCCGGACGGGCAGGCCGAGATCATCGTGGCGGCGGGCAACTTCCACGGGCGTACGACGACGATCATCAGCTTCTCCACCGACCCGGACGCCAAGGCCGACTTCGGGCCGTACACCCCGGGCTTCACGATCGTGCCGTACGGGGACCTGGCCGCGCTGGCCGACGCCTTCACGCCCAACACCGTGGCCGTGCTGATGGAGCCGATCCAGGGCGAGGCCGGCGTGCTGGTGCCGCCGGAGGGCTACTTCGGCGGCGTCCGGGAGCTGTGCGACGCGCACCACGCCCTGTTCGTGGCGGACGAGATCCAGTCCGGCCTGGGCCGTACCGGCCGCACGTTCGCGATCGAGCACGAAGAGGTCGTGCCGGACATGTACGTGCTCGGCAAGGCCCTCGGCGGCGGCATCGTGCCGGTCTCCGCGGTGGCCGCCAACTCCGACGTGCTCGGCGTGCTCAAGCCGGGCGAGCACGGCTCCACCTTCGGCGGCAACCCGCTGGCCTGCGCGGTCGGTGCCGAGGTGGTGCGCCTGCTGGCCACCGGCGAGTTCCAGAAGCGCTCGGAGGAGCTCGGCGACCGCCTGCACGCCGGGCTCAACGCGCTGATCGGCAAGGGTGTGCTCGCGGTGCGCGGGCGCGGCCTGTGGGCCGGGGTCGACATCGACCCGGCGCTGATGACCGGCCGGCAGGCCTGCGAGCGGCTCGCCGAGCGTGGCGTGCTGGCCAAGGACACCCACGGGTCGACGATCCGCCTGGCCCCGCCGCTCGTGGTGACGGCGGAGGAGCTGGACCACGCGGTGGCCCAGCTGGCCGCCATCCTTTAGCGCTCGAATTTACGCAGGGCCATCGTCGGGGCCTCGCCCATCACCGAGGCCGGCTGGACGACCCCGCCGGTGGCCCACATCTTCGACCGGCCCACGTTGACCCCGGCGTACAGCTCCACCACGTCCGCCGGGGCCAGCGGGCGGCTCTCACTGCGGCCCAGCGTCACGCGCTCGTCGTCGTCGCTCGAGCCGCCCGGGCGGATGCCGGAGCCGTTCGTGCTGACGTCCTGCACGGTCAGCGTGCCGTCCTCGCGCAGCGTGAACTTCACGTGCCCGCGGCTGATCCACTTCCGGGCGTCCTCACTCAGCCACTGGCCGAGCATCACGCCCTGGCCGCCCTCCGGGGCCCGGCCGACCACCACCGGCGACTCGGTGGAGACCACGAATCGCTTGCGGACGACGCCGTCGATGCGGACCGACAGCACCTCCACCGCCGGGCGCGGGCCCGCGTCCTTGAGCTTCGCGCCGTGCCGGGGGCAGGTCGGCGCCCCGGCCCGCAGCGCAGGCGGCGGCTGGGCGACCGGGCTGGTGTAGGTGCGCATGTCGGCGAACGGGCTGTCGGTGTCGATGCCCGTGCCGAAGCTCGTGCAGTTGGACTCCGGGCAGCTCCACACCCGGGCCAGCAACCGCTCGGCCATCGGGGTGCGCTCGGCCTGCTTGCCCGGGTCGCCGCGGCCCACCCGGGAGACCAGCACCGGGGTGCCGCCCTCGCCGGCCACCGCGGCCAGCAGCCGGCCCGGCTCGTCCACCCACTGGCGGCGGCCGCGGAACTGCTCGCCCCGGGTGCGGGTGAGCACCGGCACGCCGAGCATCTCGGCCACCTCGAAGACCCGGTCGTCGAGCACCGGGACCACCTCGACCTTGCCGTCGTCGGCCCAGCGGCGGATCACCATCCGCTCGTTCGAGGTCAGGTCGGTGTCGGAGAGCAGGCCCCGCGGGGACACCACGTAAACCGGCACATTCTCCTCGGCGAAGTAGCGACCGAGGGCGTCGACGACCAGACCGAGGCGCACCGAACTGGCCGGGCGACCGCCGTCGAGGTCGGCGTAACGCACGATCTCCGACAGGTCGACCACCGCGCGCGCCAGCGCCGGATCGGTGGACAGCCGCGCCTCGATCGCATCGAGGACCTTGCTGACCTCGAATCTCACGGATCCTCCAGGTGTTCTTGCCTCGGCCCCATCATGCCGTACCCGGAAGGTGCCGTTTGCCCAGCGGCCCGGTCGGGAATTGATGTAGATGAGCCGGAGCCCACATCCCCCTTGCTCCGGCAACGTCAGGGAGGACGTACATGCGGACACCACGGCTCACCGGGCTGGGTCTCGCGACGGTGGCCACGGCCGCCTTCGCGATGGCCGGGTGCGACAACGGCAGCGCTACTCCTGCCTCCAGTGCGCCGGCGCCGAGCGTGGCGGCCGGCCCCTCCTCGGGCGCCGCCGATGCGGGCGCGGTCTCGGCCCTGTCGAAGGCGACAGCCCTGCTCGGCACGACCAGCTTCGGCCTCACCGCGACCTCCGGGACGGGCTTCAAGCTGACCGGCGCGATCGACGCGCCCGGTGGCAAGGGGACCGCCCAGCTCACCGCGAGCGGGCCGAACGCCGAGATCAACATCAAGACGCTGCTGATCGGCAACGACCTCTACGCCCAGGTTCCCGGGATCACCAAGGCCGGCACCTGGACTCACCTCGACGGCTCCCGGCTGCCGGCCGGGACCACCATCGGCCTGCGGCCGAATCAGATCGACCCGGTGGGTACGGCCAATTTGCTCGGCGCCGCCACCGACGTCAAGGAGACCGGCACCAACACGTACGCCGGTTCGCTCGATCTCACCAAGGCGGCCGGTCTCGCCGGCCTGAGCCAGGTGACCATCGACGGGTACGGCACCGCCGCCCAGAACGTGCCGTTCACCGCGACCCTCGACGACCAGGGCCGGCTGTCCAAGCTGACCATCACGGTCCCGCAGGGTGACCCGATCGACGTGACCTACGCCGATTACGGTGCGCCGGTGAACGCCACCGCCCCGGCCGCCGCCGAGGTGACCGAAGCGCCGGACAGCTTCTACAGCTCGCTCGGCTCCTGAGACCGCCGGCGGGCGGTCCAGTCCGTGCCCAGCGGACGGACCGCCGGCCGGTTCTCCTCGATCCACGCGTCGATCCGGGCCCACCAGTCGTAGAGCCAGGCCACCCGCTCCTCCTCGCCGGCCGGCACGTCCTCCGGCTCGACGCTCCAGAACCGCATGATGAGCTGCTTGTCCATCGGCAGCTCGCGCCACACGTCGGCGACCGTCACCATCCGGTCGAGCCCGGTGTGCGCCACGAAGATCACCCCGGCGTCCGGGGCCGCGTCGATCGCCGCGGACAGGCCACCCGGCTTCGGCGGCAGCAGATTGCGCAGCTTCGCGGCCCGGGTCGCCTCGTCGAACAGCCCACGGGACCGCAGCCACTCGATCGCCCGGACCTTGCGCCGGGGCGTGAAGTTGCCGCCCTCCGGGAAGATCACGAACGCGTCGTTCTCGTCCAGGCCGACCGCGAGCTCGCCGACCTCGTCCTCCAGGCTCTTGCGCCCCGGGGCGGCTCGGCCCGGCATGATGAAGCGGCTCGGCAGGCGGTTGAGCAGCACGTCCACCGCCGGGTCCCACTGCAGGGTCGCCTTCAGCACGATCCGCGGCTCGCGGTCGAACCAGTTGACCAGCCCGTGGATCAGGATGAACGAGTCGCCCGGCCCGGCGTGCCGGCTCACCACGATCTCCGGTCGGCCCGGGATCGCCGTGTCCGGGTCGGTGCCGACCACGTCCACGGTCAGGTGCAGTGACCAGCGGGCCAGCCAGAACAGCACGCCCAGGAACTTGCCGGTCAGCACGTAGTGGGCGCGCTGAAAGGCCGGGCCGCGGATCCTCCAGCCGAAGCCGGACGCCACCCACAGCGCGGCCAGCGCCACCAGGGCGGCGGCGTCCCAGACCACGTAGACGATGGCCAGGAAGACCAGGCGGGGCACCCGCAGATGGCCCGGCACCAGCGGCGACGCCGCGAGTGCGAGCAGCAGCCAGACCGGGAGGGTGGTGAGCAGCCCGATCGCGAGCAGCACCACGAACGGCGCGAAGATCAGCCGGCGGACCCAGACCGGAGGCAGCGGCATCAGCTGTCGCCTGGCCTTTCTCTCCCGGGCAGCGGATGCACGTTGGCGTGCAGGTAGCGGCGGGAGGCGACGTAGGCGCGGCTGATCCGGCGGCCGACCGCGGCCATGTCGCGGTAGGCCCACGGCGAGTCGTCGCGGCCCTCGCCACTGCCGCTCGGCAGGACATGCACCCGTACATCGTCGGGCAGCGCGGCAAGCTCGCGCGCGAACCGATGCCGGCGGGCGATCTCGAACGCCACCTGTGCCACCTCCCACGGCCGGCGGGGCACGCTGAGCGGGCGCTCCACCCGCCCCACCTGGAGCACGAAGATCAGTTTCGCACCGACCCGGACGGCCTCGCCGATCGGAATCGAGTTGACGATGCCACCGTCCACATAGTGCTCCCCGTCCATCTCCATCGGGGGCAGCAGACCCGGCACCGCCGACGACGCCAGGACCGCGTCGACCAGCGGCCCGCTGTCGAACCAGTGCTCGGCGGCCCGCTCGATGCTGGCCGCACAGCAGCGGAACGGAATCTTCAGGTCGCCGAACGTGGTGTGCTCGCCCAGCTCACTCTCCAGCAGGCGGCGCAGCGGCATCGGCGAGTGCAGGTGGGTGCGGGCCGCGAACCGGCGCACCTGGCGCCCGATCGAGTCGCCGTAGACGGCGGCCGCCTCCGGCGACGTCCACAGCCGGACCAGCCGGTCGGTGACCGACTCGCTGGGGTCGGCCGCGACCAGGGCGCCGTTCACCGCGCCGATCGACGTGCCGACCACCACGTCCGGCCGGAAGCCGGCTCGGAACAGCGCCCGCAGCATCCCCACCTCGACCGCGCCGAGAACACCGCCACCACCGAGCACGAACGCCACCGAACTGTCGACCATGACCTCATCGTGTCACGATCCACTGGCGTCCCCACCTCTGCTTTTGACCCTCAGCCGTGTCATCATCGTCGCCGTGACCCTTCCGCGCCGCGCCGTCCTCGCCGCCGGACTGGCCGCCGGCCTCGCCGGCTGCGGCCGGGCCGCCTCGACCACCCCCACCTGGGGCGAACCGGTGGCCACGTCGGAACCGCTGGCCGCCGCCGCGGGCCCGTCGGCGGCTGCCCGGCCCACGACCGCCGCCACCCGGTCGGCCCCGGCGCCCTACGGCGCCAAGGTCAAGGACACCCTGACGAAATATCTGAAACCCACCAAGGACAACCCCAAGCATCCGGGGTACGCCGGTGCGGTCGCGCTCGTCATGCAGGACGGCAGCACCCGGATGACCACGGCGGTCGGGCACGCCCTGCGCTACGGAGCCGGCCCGGTCGACCTGCCCGCGGCCAAACGCGTGGCGATGCGCACCGACTCGATCTTCGACCTGGCCTCGCTCACCAAGGTCTACACCGCGATCCTCACGCTGCAGCTCGTCGACCAGGGCAAGATCGCGCTGGACGCGCCCGTGCTGAAGTACCTGCCCGACTTCACCGGCGCCGGCAAGGACAAGATCACGGTGGCGATGCTGCTGGCGCACACCAGCGCGCTGCCGGTCGGCGCCAAGGTGACCGGCTTCGCCGGCAACACCGCGCGCTGGCAGTCGGTGATGACGACGCCGCTGGTCAAGGGCGGGGTCCCCGGCACCACGTTCCGCTACTCCAGCACCGGGCTCATGGTGCTGGGCCGGCTGGTCGAGAAATTCACCGGCAAGTCCCTGGACAAGGCACTGCGCGACAACCTGACCACCCCGCTGGGCCTGAAGGACACCGGCTTCCAGCCGCTGAAGTGGGTCGCCGACAAGCAGCGCCTGGTGGCCACCGATGCCCGCACGTCCCGTGGCCTGCTGCGCGGCACCGTCCACGACGACGTGTGCAACACCCTGGGCGGGGTGGCCGGCCATGCCGGCGTCTTCGGCACCGCCCGCGACGTGGCGGTGATCGGCCAGATGCTGCTGAACGGCGGCACCTACCACGGCAAGCGCATCCTGTCGGCCGCAACGGTCAAGCAGATGCTGACCGACGTGAACAAGGGCAAGCCGGCCATCGACGCCGAACGCCCGGGCCGCTCCGCCGACCACGGCCTCGGCGTGGAGATGAACCAGCCGTGGTTCATGGGCAAGCTGGCCTCGGCCACGGCCTTCGGCCACACCGGCTTCACGGGTACGTCGTTGCTGGTGGTCCCGGCCCGCCAGACGGTGGTGGTGCTGCTGACCAACCGCGCCCACCCGAACTGGTCATGGTCCAACCCCGACACCCACCGCGTCGCCGTGCACAACGCCATCGCCGGCTGAGCCGCCGTGGCGATCGGGTGCTCAGGTTTTGAATTTGCCACGCACGCAGAATGAAGTCAGGGCCAGGGCCAGCTCTGCTGGGCCCCGGCCCGGCCTCGGCGTGAGCGACGGTCCGTCACCCACCACCCAGGCACGACATCCTGATTTTGACCTTCTAGGGCAGCGCCTTCACCAACTTGCCGTTCTGGAGCTGGAACTCCCAGCTGTAGAACTTGTCCCAGTTGATGCTCCAGGTCATCAGGCCGCGGAAGCTGGGGTTGGTGCCGCTGCGGACCGTGTAGCCGCCGCAGTTCGCGCCGCTCACCAGGCAGCCGACCGCCTGCTGGACCGCCGCCGGAGCCACGTAGCCGTTGCCGGCGCTCACCGAGCTCGGAGCGCCGAACGCCACCTGGTCCTCGCGCAGCGCGGGGAAGGCGTTGGCGGTGTTGCCGGCCACCGGGAAGCCGGCCAGCAGCATGTCGGTCATGGCGATGTGGAAGTCGGCTCCGCCCATCGAGTGGTACTGATTGTCCAGGCCCATGATCGAACCGGAGTTGTAGTCCTGGACGTGCAGGATCGTCAGGTCGTTGCGCAGGGCGTAGATCACCGGGAGGTAGGAACCCGCCCTCGGGTCCTGGCCACCCCACGGGCCGGAGCCGTAGTACTGGTAGCCGAGCTGGACGAAGAACGTCTCGGGGGCCATGGTCAGCACGAAGTTGGTGCCGTAGCGGGCCTTCAGGCTCTTCAGGGCGCTGATCAGGTTGACGATCACCGGGGTGGTCGGGTTCTTGAAGTCGGTGTCGCCGGTGTTCAGGGACAGCGAGTGGCCCTCGAAGTCGACGTCCACGCCGTCCAGGCCGTATTTGTCGATGATCGCGCTCACCGAGCTGACGAACGTGTCGCGGGCCGCGGTGGTGGTCAGCTGGACCTGGCCGTTGGCGCCGCCGATGGAGAGCAGGACCTTCTTGCCGGCCGCCCGCTTCGCCTTGATCGCCGCGATGAAGGCGGCCTCGGTCTCGACGCCGGGGCACTCGGTCGCGGGGCAGAGCGTGAAGCGGATGTCGCCGGAGGTGGCGCTGGTGGGCTCGCCGAAGGCCAGGTTGATGATGTCCCAGTCGGCGGGGACGTCGGCCATCCGCAGGTAGCCGGAGCCGTTCGCGAAGCTCGCGTGCAGGTAGCCGATGAGGGCGTGCTTCGGGATGCCGCCGACCGGGGAGCTGGTCGGCGGAGTCGTCGGCGCCGTGGTGGGCGTCGTTGTCGGGGGTGCCGTCGTGGGGCTGGTGGTCGGCGGCGTCGTGCCCCCGCACACCCCGCTGTCTGCCCATACGTCCCACTGGCCGGAGTGGGTCGCCGGGGATTCGTTCTGCGTCCACCACTTGGCGGCGTAGTTGTGGCCGTTCTGCGAAGCGGAGTTGCCACCGACGTAGACCTGGGCGGCGCTCCAGGCGGGCGCGCACGCGGTGGCGGCGCTCGCGGTCGAGGCGAGGTAGACGGTCGTGCCGCCCGCGGCGAGGACGGCGGCCATGACGATGATCATCGATCGGCGCATGGCCAATTATTAGGATTATTAACTGTAGTTGTAAAGAGTCAGCTGCCGTGCCCGAACTCCGCGCGGTCCAGGTAGCCGTCGTGGTTGTCGTCGATCATCCGCTTCTCGAAGACGCCGTCGTGGTCCTTGTCGTAGTCGGCGAAGTCGACCCGGTTGTCGAGGTCGGTGTCGTGGCCGATGAAGTCGACCTTTCCGTCGCCGTCGAGATCGACCAGGATCTCGGCGCCGCCGTGCCCGTCACCCCGGTAGGTGGCCGCGTCCAGATGGCCGTCGCCGTCGGCGTCGACCCGGTTGTGATAGCCCTTGGGGGCGGCGGCCTGTGTCACCGCCGCGGTGGCGTGCCGGACCGCCTCGTCGAGGCCGATCGACGGAGCGTCGCCCAGCCCCTGCACGGCCGGCAGGCCGTCGAGGTCGGGGTGATCGGGATGGTCGCCCGCCCCCGCCCGCCCTTCGGGCACCTGGGCAGCCGCCATCGCGGCCGCCGTGCCGAACTCCGACCACATGCCGAGGTCGTCGCCGTCCGCGTCCTGTTGGGTCATGCCTAGACGGTACGGCGTTCAGTCCAGTTCGGGCATCGCCACCGGGTGTGGTCTCGGCCGGCAGGTGCCGCATTGCACGGCGTCCTCCACGACGAGCGCCTCGACCCGTTGCCGGATCTCGGAACGACTCACCTGGAGAAGGTAGGGCCCGAAGCGGGCATGGTCGGGACAGACGGCACGCCCGCAGAAGCGGCAACTCGCACGGGCGGCCTCGGCACAGAACCAGCAGAGCATCGGCTCCCCTTCCGATGCCTCAGACATTACCTATGCCGAGGGGCTCTCCTGTACCTGTGAGACCGACGGATTGGTTCCGGTGTCCTCCGGGGTCGGAGTGGTCGTCGGAGCCGTGGTGGCGGCGGTGGTCGGTGCGGTCGTCGGCGCCGTCGTCGGCCTGGTGGTCGGGTTCGTGGTCGTCGGCGGCCGGATCGTGGTGGGCCGGGTCGTCGGGGCCCTCGTCGTGGTGGTGGCCTCGGTCGGCTCGGTGGTCGAGTCGCCGGTGGCGGCCGGGTCGGCCGTCGCGCTGGTGGCGGCGCTCACCGACGGCACCACGCTCGCCGACGGGTCCACGGTCGCCGCATCGGACGGGACCGGCTCCTCGCTGGGCGTGGCCTCCTCCGACGGCTGGGTGACCTCGACGCCGTCGCCGCAGCTCAGCTTGGCACCGTTGCCCTCGGTGGCGGCGCCGGCGACGGACACCTTGCCGGTCGAGACGGTGACCGCGCTCGGGTCCACCGAATACCAGGCGGCACCGGCGTTGGTCACCTTGCCGTCGGGACGGGTCACGCTCAGGACGAGCGGGTTGAACGCCCCGCTCGTGCCGGTGGTGTCGGCCAGCACCCGGCCGGCCTGCAGGGTGAGGCCGCCGCGCGGGGTCTGGTGCCGGCCACCGTCGACGGACAGGGCGCTGACCATGATCCGCGAACTCGCGCAGAGCACGGTGACGCCGCCGCCCGGGAAGGTGAGCCGGGCCGTCGACTGGGCCGGCACGTCGACCTCGGTGCCCTGGTTCAGGTAACGCTCGCCGCCCGGCTCGACCGTGATCAGGTCGCCGTCGTCGCCCTGGGTGGTGGCGCGGCCCTGGTCGACGGTGATCAGCACCCGGTCGCGGGGCATCTCGGCCCAGGCCGGCCCGGGCCGGAAGCTGATCACGGTGAACACCAGGGCGATCACCAGCAGCACCACGGTGAGCCACCAGAGGCGGCTCTCGAAACGACGGTCGACCGACTGGTTGTCGTGCCCCTCCGGCGGGCCGGGCGGAACGGCGAGCGGCGGGTACGCGTCCGGGGCGGGCGCGCCGGGCCGGAGCCCGCCGTTGACCGCGACCACCGGCATCGGCGAACCGGGCCGGTGGGTGGCACCGACCAGCGGGGGCAGGTCGGAGGCGTCCGGGAGGACCCAGAGGCGGACCGTGGTCAGGGTCTGCGCCACCATGCCGGGGCTGCCGTCGCCGACCGGGCCGACCAGGGTGCCGCGGCGCAGCTCGGTGCCGTCGGCCATGGCGATCACGCCGGACTCGACCACCACCGCGTGGGTGGGGCCGGGCAGGATCACCGGTGCGCCCGGCTCGAGGTCGACCGGGTGCGCCGAGGCGATCAGCGCGAGCCGCTGGTCGACCGCGAGGCCGGAGAGCGCGGGGGTGTCGGCGAACAGCGACTCGGCCTCGGCGCGGTCCTGCGGCGGCGGGCCGGGCAGCGGCCCGACCACGGTGGCCACGGTGGCGCTCGGGATGTAGAGCAGGCTGGTGCCGGACGTGTACCAATCGAGCTGGGTGGCCCGGCCGGTGAGCGCGTTGACCAGGCCGACGACCCCGCCGGGGCCGACGTGGTGGCGGACCGTGCCGGGCGGATCGCCGGGCTTACGGGCGGTCAGCGCGCCCTCGACCACGACGTAGACGGCCGACTGCGAGCCACCGGCCAGGATCAGCGGGCGGCCGGTGGACGGGTGCTCCCAGCGGGCCCGGGCGGCCAGGCCCTGCAGCGCCGGCTCGGGCAGGCCGCCGAGGTCGGAGGCGCGCAGCGCGGCGAGCCGGCGCGGGCTGTCCGCCTCGCGGTCGCCCTCGGCACTGCGCTGCCGGGAGCGGCGCCACCAGCGGGTCAGCCGGCCGAGCAGGAAGAAGACGGCGGGTGCGCCGAGGCCGAGCACCACGAGCAGGAGCAGCAGGCCGCCGAACAGCCCGGTCTGCCACAGGCCGGTGGCCAGGCCGGAGACCCGGTCCTCCCAGATCCGGAAGGCCAGCACCGCGGCGACCGCGAGCCAGGCCACCGAGAGAATGCCGTAGAGCGCCACCAGCCGGCCCTCGCGGTCGAGCACCGACCAGCGCGGCGGGCGGCCGCGCAGCCGGGCGCCGACCCAGGCGAGACCGCGGGCGCGCAGCTGCGGGATCTCCAGCCAGTCCATCAACAGGTACTGCCCGTCGAGCGGCAGGAACGGGCTGAGCTGGAAGAAGGCGTTCAAATACCACAAAAAGGCGAGCTTGAAGGCCAGGCCGCCGAGGGCCGGTACGGCCAGGCCGCCCAGCTGGACCAGCGCGCCGAGCAGCAGCGCGCTGCCCGGTCCGGCCGCGGCCACCAGCATCCGGGCCCGGCGGCCGGCCATCCACACGTCGGTGGTGTCCACGAAGAACGACGGGATGCCGAAATAGACCAGCAGGCCGGCGGCCGGGACCTCGCGGCCCGCGGCCTTGGCGGCCAGCGCCCGGGCCAGCTCGTGCGTGCCCAGCACCAAGCCGTTGAGCACGACCAGGACGATCGCGCCGACCAGGTAGGAGTCGCCGGTCAGGAACAGCGACCGGCTGCCGCGTGACCAGGTGGCCACGAACAGCCCGAGGCCGAGGACGGCGAGGATGCCGGTGGCCCAGAACGCGGCGGTGCTGAAGAAGAACCGGCCGCCGGCCCGGTAGAGCGCGGTGACCAGGCTGTCGACGTCGAAGACGAGCATCCGGCGGCCGCGCGCGGCGGCCAGCATCGAGTTGCCGACGCGCTCCGGCAGCGCCTTGCGCCGGGTCTCCTCGACCGGACGGAACGCGTCCATCGGCAGCTCGTCGAGCATCCGGTTGCCGGCCAGGTCGGCCACCACCCGGCGGACCTGGTCGGGGGCGAGCCGGCCGGCGATGCGGGCGAACTCGGCGACCAGGCGGGCGACCGTGTTCTCCCCGTCCATCAGCAGGGCGAGCTGCCACTCCTCGGGGGTGAGGCGCAGATAGCCGGCCCGGGTGCCGGTGTCCGGCGAGCGCAGCATGATGTACGCCTCGCCACGGGCAGAGGTCAGCTGAACAGCCTCGATGCCGGCTCGCAGGACGGGCCGCGCCCGGACCGGGTTGAGCCGGTCGACGACAGCACCCCACAGACCGGGGTCGACGGGGCCACCGGGCTCACCCGGAGCCCGTCCGGCCAGGGCTTCCCAGACGTTCATCCGGGTCTCGACGTAGGTCACCTGAGCGGCCTCTCCATGCTCGGTGGCGGGGGAGCCGCCGATAGCGGATTGGAGATTAAGCGCTTGGCCGTGACCTGCGCGAGTCCTCGGTGACTAAAAGAGCCGCTTGTCCCGAATGTTCCTGGATAACGGCATAGCCAAACGTGCGGCGGGCGGCGTGACAACCCCCTTGTCACACCGCCCGCCGCAGCGGGGAGGGATTTCTGGTCCGTGGTGTCAGTCGGCCTCGGACAGGGTGACCGTGACCTGCTTCTTGGCACCGTTGCGGGTGAAGTCGATGGTCATCTTCTGCCCGACGGTGCCGCCCTGCACGGCGGCGACCAGGTCGTCGGAGCCATCGATGGTCTTGCCGTCCACCGCGGTGACGACGTCGCCCTGCTGGAGACCGGCCGTGGCGGCCGCGCTCTTGGCGGTGACGGTGCTGACCAGAGCGCCGCCGTTCTCCGCGTCGGTGACGCTGACGCCGAGGGCCGGGTGGCTGACCTTCTTGCCCGCCATCAGGTCGTCGGCGACCTGCTTGGCCTTGTCGCTCGGGATGGCGAAGCCGAGGCCGATGTTGCCGGAGCTCGAGCCCTGGGTGGCGATCGCCGAGTTGATGCCGATGACCTCGCCGTTCGTGTTGACCAGGGCGCCGCCCGAGTTACCCGGGTTGATCGGCGCGTCGGTCTGCAGCAGGCCGGACATCGTGGTCGCGCCGGACGACTGCTGCTGGTTGTTGCTGCCGAACGGGCTCTGCTGCTGGTTTTCCTCGCTGCTGGACTGGATGGTGCGGTCCTTGGCGCTGAGGATGCCGGCCGTCACCGAGCCCTCCAGGCCGAGCGGGCTGCCGATCGCCAGCACCGTGTCGCCGACCTGCATGTCGGCGCTCTTGCCGAACTTCGCGGCCTTCAGGTCCGAGACGCCGGTCGCCTTGACCACGGCGAGGTCGGTGCGCGCGTCGGTGCCGACGATGGTGGCCTGGGCCTTCTTGCCGTCGGCGAAGATGACCGTGACGGTCGAGCCCTGGGCGGTGGCGACCACGTGGTTGTTGGTCACGATGTAGCCGTCGGCGGAGAGGATCACGCCGGAGCCCTCACCGGACTCGGTGGTGATCGAGACGACGCTGTCCTGCACGGCCGAGGCGATCTCCGCCAGCGAGGACCGGTCCACCACCCGGGTGACCGACGAGTTGCCGGTCTGCACCTTCGGGCTGCTGCCGTTGTCGTCGAAGGCCAGTGCCGTGGCGGCGCCGACCCCACCCGCACCGAGCGCGATCAGCACGGCGGCGGCGCCGGCCACGAAGATCTTGCGACCCCGGCCGGAGGACGGCGGGCGCTGGTCGGTGCCGACCGGCACCGCCCAGGCGGGCTGGCCCTCGGCGTTCTGCCAGGGCTGCTGGCCGGGCTGGTCACCCTGCCAGGTCGCCTGCCCCTCGATGGCCGGCTGCGCGGTGGTCGGGGTGGCGGTGCCGGACCAGGCGCCCGCACCGGCGTAGGACGGCTGCTGGGCATACTGCTGGTAACCGGGGTGCTGGCCGTAACCGGCGGGCGGCGGGTAGCCCGGGTTCGGCTGGTAGCCGGCGGGCTGTTGCCACGGCGAGTGCGGCGGCTGCGGCGGCTGTTGCGGCCACGGCGTGCCGGACTGCGGGGCGCTCGACACGGGGGCACTCCACTGCGGGGCCGCGGCGGCGGCCGGCTGTGCGGCGGTTGCCGCATGCTCGGACTGTCCCCGCTCCGGGCTGCTGCTCTCGGCGGAGGCGTCCACGGGGCGCGGGTCGGTCTCGTTCTCGTTCATGGGGACTAGATTGCCCCAGCATGCTCGGCCATACCTGTAGAGCGCCTGAACGTCTTCTGTGAGTCGAACATCGGGCGCAAAAGAGGATCAGGAGGGCGCCACGGCGGGCAGAGTGACCCGGAATGTCGCGCCCGCGCCCGGCTCGCTGTCCACCTCGACCGTGCCGTCGTGGGCGTGCACGATCGCCGCCACGATGGCGAGCCCCAGGCCGGTGCCGGTCTCGGTGCGGTCGACCCGCCGGGTGCGAGCCTCGTCGGCCCGGTAGAACCGCTCGAAGACGTGCGCCTTCTGCTCCGCGGACAGGCCGGGGCCGGTGTCCGCGATCTCGATGACGGCGCGGTTGTCCGGCGCGGCGAACAGCCGGACCACCACGGCGGCCTCCGGCGGCGTGTGCACCAGGGCGTTCGTCATCAGGTTGCCGATCACCTGCCGCAGCCGGAGCTCGTCGCCGACGGCCACCAGGTGCTCCGGCTCGTCGCGGATCTCCAGCTCGATCGAGCGGTCCGGCGCGGTCGCCCGGGCCGCGTGCACCGCGTCCAGGGCCAGCACCGGCAGCTCGACCGGGCCGAGCTCGAGCGGGCGTTCCCGGTCGAGCCGGGCGAGCAACAGCAGGTCCTCCACCAGCAGACCCATCCGGGACGCCTCGTCCTCGATCCGGCGGACCAGGCGGGCCACGTCCTCCGCACCGGTCACCGCGCCCTGGCGGTAGAGCTCGGCGAAACCGCGGATGGTGGTCAGCGGCGTCCGCAACTCGTGCGAGGCGTCCGCCACGAACTGCCGCATCTTGGCCTCGGAGCGCACCGCGCGGGACTCGGAGGCCAGCGCGGCCCCGGCCGCGTCCTTCGCGATCGCCTCGGAAGCGAGGGCCGCCGACTCGGACTCGGCCCGGGCGGTGAACGCCGCCTCGATCTGGGTCAGCATCGCGTTCAGCGCGCGGGACAGCCGGCCCAGCTCGGTGACCGGTTCGCCGTCGTGCGCCTCCGGATCGGGCACCCGCTGGGTGAGGTCGCCGGCCGCGATCGCGGCCGCCGTTCTCTCGATCTGGACGAGCGGTATCAGGCTCTGCCGGACAATGGCCGCGCCCACCGAGGCGAGTGCGATCAGCACCCCGACGCCGACCAGCACGTCGACCCAGACGATCCAGGTGATCGCCTTCTCGATCACCGACAGCTTCTCGGCGACCTGGATGACCGTGCCGGCGTTGTTGGTGTCGACCAGGACCCGCCAGTAGACCTTGCCGTTGGGCGACCGCACCGTGTATGGCTGGCCCATCACGGCGTAGACGTTCTCCAGGCCGGTCACCAGGGGCGGGAAGTCCTTCGCTTCCAGCGACCGGTCGCCGGCGATCGGGTCGTTGCGGCGCACGCCGTCGATCGAGCTGAACGACACGTAGTAGTCGCCGGGCACCGGGATGTTGCCGGCCCGGGTGCCGGCCAGGGTCTGCGCGTAGATCTGCAGCGAGTCGTCGAGCCGCTGGAGCAGGTAGTTGTGCAGCGCGTAGGTGCTGGCCGAGCTGATCAGCGTGAGTGCCGCCACCACCAGGATCAGCACCGACGCGATCAGCTTGGTCCGCAGCGACACCTGGCGCAGGCTGGGCTGCGGCGGGATCGAATTACGAACCCGCTCGGTCAGCGTCATGTCCGCGGACTCAGACCGCGGGTTTGCGCAGCACGTAGCCGACGCCACGCAGCGTGTGGATCAGGCGCGGCTGCACGTTGTCGACCTTGCGCCGAAGGTACGAGATGTACGACTCGACGATGTTGTCGTCACCGCGGAAGTCGTACTTCCACACGTGGTCCAGGATCTGCGCCTTGGAGAGCACCCGGTTGGCGTTCAGCATCAGGTAGCGCAGCAGCTTGAACTCGGTCGGCGACAGCTGCACGCGCTGGCCGGCCCGGTAGACCTCGTGCGTCTCCTCGTCGAGCTCGAGGTCGGCGAAGACCAGGCGGGACGGCTCGTCCTCACCCTGAGTGGTGCGGCGCAGCACGGCCCGGATGCGGGCGGTGAGCTCCTCGAGGCTGAACGGCTTGGTCACGTAGTCGTCGCCGCCGAGGGTCAGGCCCCGGATCTTGTCCTCGGTGCCGTCCCGGGCGGTCAGGAAGACCACCGGCGTACGCTGGCCGCCCTCGCGCATCAGCCGGATGACCTCGAAACCGTCGAGGTCAGGGAGCATGACGTCGAGAACGACCAGATCGGGTGTCGCGTTCTTCGCCGCGCTGACGGCCGCACTCCCACTGGTTGCGGTGCTGACGTCGAACCCGGCGAAGCGGAGGCTGGCGGAAAGCAGCTCGAGGATGTTCGCGTCGTCCTCGACGACGAGGAGCTTCGCTTCGCTCTGCTTGGGCTGGGTCTGAACGGCCATGGTGGCCATTCTTTATCAGTACGCTGCACCTTCGCTGCACGGTGGCTGAAAGTTGTCTGGGAAAATACCCAGCCTTTAGGCGGCCAGTCGGTAGCCGCTCGGGCCGAGCGAGGACTGCGCTGCCCGGGCCAGGGTGCGGCGGTCAGCGTCGACGGCCGGGCGCAGGGCCGGGGCGGTCACCAGGGTCACCGTGAGCGACCGTAGCGCGGCCACCCGGCGGACCGAATCCCACAGCGTGTCGTCGCCGATGAACGCGGCCGCGGTCGTGTCGTAGCGGATCGAGGCGGGAACCACCGGCGCGTTCGCGTCGATCGCCGCCTGGAACAGGGCCGGGCGGAACTGTCCCTGGTTGGCGCCGCAGAACGTCGTACCCTCCGGGAAGGCCGCCACCGTCCGGCCGGCTTTCAGCGCGGCAGTCACCTCGGCCACCGTCCTGGGCAGCGCTTTCGGACGCGACCGGTCGATGAAGATCGCGCCGGAGAGACCGGCCAGCGCGCCGATCCCCGGCCAGCCACCCACCTCGCCCTTCGCCACCAGCCGGACCGGCGCCACCGCGAGCAGCACCAGAATGTCCAGCCAGGAGACGTGGTTGGCGGCGAGCAGGCTGCCCGGCTTCATTGCCGGCCCCTGCCGCACGAGTCGAATACCGAGGACCGCGAGCATGGCCCGGGCCAGGGTCCGCAGCGCGTTTCCGCGCAGCAGCGGCACCAGCAGAAACCCTCCGAGGAGTACGCCGGCCAGGGTGACCATGCGCAGGGCCGCCAGGCCCGGGAAGGCGCGCATGTCGGCGCCGTCCCGGCAGTCGTCCCCGCACCCGGAGACGGGCTGCCACATCATCATCGTCATCGCTCCGCCCCCAGGAAGTGCCGGCGGTAGCGGGGGTCGAGCCGGTCCATCGAGAACAGCACGTAGAAGTCGGCGCACTCGAAATCGGCGTCGTAGGCCGGCTGGCCGCAGATCCAGCTGCCCAGCCGCAAGTAGCCCTTGAGCAGCGCGGGCGGCTGCGTCTTCGGGTCGCCGACCAGCTCGGTGCGCTCCAGCCAGTTGATCCGCGGGGTGACCCGCAGCGCCGGCGGCGCGAGGTGCTTCGACTGCACCCGGGCCCAGACGCCGGCCGCGGTCACGCCGCCGTCGTCCAGCGGCACCGAGGCGCAGCCGCCGAGCCAGCGCAGGTTCTTCAGGTGCATGTACCGGGCGATGCCGGCCCACATCAGGTTGACCACCGCGCCGGTGCGGTGATCCGGGTGGACGCAGGAGCGCCCGGTCTCGACCAGCTGGTCGCGAAGCGGGCTGAGCCCGCTCAGATCGAACTCGCCGTCGCCGTAGCGGCGCCCGGCCCGTTCGGCGGCCTTGGGGGGAAGCATCCGGTAGGTTCCGACCACGTCACCGGTCGCATCGTCGCGCACGATCAGGTGGTCGCAGTGTTCGTCGAACTCGTCGACATCGCGCCCCTCCACCGCACCGTGCAGGGTGGCGCCGAGTTCGCCGGCGAAGACGTCGTGGCGCAGCCGCTGCGCGGCGGCGACCTGGTTGGGGTCGTCGGCGATGAGCAGGGTGTAACCGCTGGTCCCGGTAGATGCGGGAGCGGTCAGGAGAACGGCCATGTGATCTGTGTAAGGGCGAGACCTGCCGATGGAATGTCGGCCTTGGTGGGGATGAATGGCCGAAACATGAACGCCTTGTGCTTTCGCCCACGGGCCCACGTGAGTGGCCCCGACCTAGTACGTTGATCCCTTCTCCGACCTGCCGAAAAGGAGCACCGTCGATGGGCGCCCCGGCGAGCGACGACATAGTCGTCGATCACCTGACCAAGCAGTACAAAAAACTTCGAGCCGTGGACGATCTGAGCTTCAGCGTGCGTTCCGGGCGGGTGACCGGATTCCTCGGCCCCAACGGCGCCGGCAAGACCACCACCCTGCGCATGCTGCTGGGCCTGGTGACGCCGACCGCGGGCAACGCCACGTTCGGCGGCCAGAAATACACCGACCTGCACGACCCGATCCGGCAGGTCGGCGCGGTGCTGGAGGCTTCCAGCGCGCACCGTGGCCGCAGCGGCCGCAACCACCTGCGGATGATCTGCCGCGCCGCCGGCCTGCCCGACTCGCGGGCCGACGAGACGCTCGAGCTGGTCGGGCTCACCCCGGCCGCCAAGCGCAAGTTCAAGGGCTACTCGCTCGGCATGAAGCAGCGGCTGGGCATCGCCGCGGCCATGCTCGGCAACCCGAAGGTGCTGATCCTCGACGAGCCGGCCAACGGCCTCGACCCCGAGGGCATCCGCTGGATGCGTGACCTGCTCAAGGCGCTCGCCGCCGAGGGCCGCACGGTGCTGGTCTCCAGCCACCTGCTGGGCGAGATGCAGCTGCTCGCCGACGACGTGGTGATCGTGGCGGCCGGCAAGCTGATCCGGCAGGGCCCGGTCGACGAGGTGCTCGGTTCGATGGGCGCCGCCCAGGTCCGGGTGCGCACCCCGCAGGCGGCCGAGCTCACCACCGCGCTCGCCGCCATCGACGCCAAGGTCTCGCCGCAGTCCGACGGTTCGCTGCTGGTCAGCGGGGCCGAGGCGGCCGCGGTCGGCCATGCCGCCTTCACCGCGTCGGTCGAGCTGCACGAGCTCGTCAGCGAACGCGGCGACCTCGAACAGGTCTTCCTGCAGCTCACGGCCGGAATGGCGGGCATCCGATGAACCTGATCAACGCCGAGCTCTTCAAGCTCCGCACCACCGCGATCTGGTGGATCATGGGCATCGTCCTGCTTCCGCTGTACGCGGCGAGCGTGCTGGCCAACTGGGCCCAGTTCGCCAACACCTCGCCGGACGACGCGGCCGGCACCGACCAGGCCGAGCAGGTCCGCGCGGCCCTCGAGCCGATCAACGTGGCCACCAGCCTCTACACCAGTGGGCAGTTCTTCGGCATCCTGATCGTCCTGCTGCTCTCGGCGATCATCGTGACCAGTGAGTTCTTCCACCTCACCGCGACCACCACGTTCCTGGTCACCCCGAAGCGGGAATCGGTGATCCTGGCCAAGTTCGGCGCGGCGGCGATCGTCGGCGTGTTCGTCTGGCTGCTCACCACGGTGCTCAACATGATCGTGGTCCCGCCGATCATGAGCCAGCTCGACCTGAGCACTCAGCTCGGCGAGGGCGCGGTGTGGCGGGCGATCGGGCTCAACCTGCTGGCCTTCGTGCTGTGGGCGGTGCTCGGCGTCGGCCTGGGTGTGCTGATCCGCAACCAGCTGGCGGCCACGCTCATCCTGGGCATCGTCTACGTGATCGGCACCTCGGTGGTCGGGCTGATCTTCTACCTGCTCACCCAGTACGTGGCGCACTGGTTCGAGAACCTGCAGGTGCTCGTGCCGACCACGGCGTCGGCGCTGATGATCTCCGGAACCGAACTCCCCGGTAACCCCCCGCGATGGGTCGGTGCCGCGGTGTTGATCGGCTACGCGATCGTGGCCGGGGTCGTGGGGACGCTGATCACCAAACGTCGCGACATCTCGTAGAGCAACATAATCTTTACGCCTTCGTAGAGCCGACGCGGGGACGGACTCCGTCCCCGCACGGCGTAGCCTTAGACACCGAATCCTTCCCCGTCCCATGCGGCCAGAAGCAGTCGCATGCTGACAGACATGGTGAAAGAGGCGAACACGAAAGTGTCGACCCAGCAGACTTCGCATGAGAACCCACTCGCGGATTTCGGTCCCAACGAGTGGATCGTCGACGAGATGTACCAGCGCTATCTGGCCGACCCCACCAGCGTCGACCCTGCCTGGCACGATTTCTTCGCCGACTACAAGCCGGCGATGGCCACGGGTTCGATCGTCACCCCCGACGAGGCGACCGCGGCCAACGCGACCGCGTCGGCGGCGCGGGCCGGCACGGACGCTCCGGCGGCCGCGACCGTCGCCCCGGTAAAGCCGACCGTGCCCGACACTGCGAAGCCTGCACCGAAGCCCGCGCCGGCGGCCAAGCCGGCCCCGGCTTCGGCCGCCTCGAACGGCAAGGCGCCGGAAGGCGCCAAGGTCACCACCCTGCGTGGGGTCGCCGCCAAGATCGTGCAGAACATGGACGCCTCCCTGGAGGTGCCCACCGCCACCTCGGTGCGCGGCGTCCCGGCCAAGCTGATGGTCGACAACCGCATCGTGATCAACAACCACCTCGCCCGCGGGCGCGGTGGCAAGGTCAGCTTCACCCACCTGATCGGGTGGGCGCTGGTCCGCGCGGTGATCAAGCACCCCGAGATGAACAACTCGTTCGCCCAGATCGACGGCAAGCCCGCCCTGGTGCAGCCCGAGCACATCAACCTCGGCATCGCGATCGACCTCGCCAAGAAGGACGGCAGCCGCGCCCTGGTCGTGCCCTCCATCAAGAACTGCGAGGGGATGGACTTTCGTAAGTTCTGGCAGGCGTACGAGGACGTCGTGCGGCGGGCCCGGCGCAACGAGCTCACCATGGACGACTACTCCGGCACCACGATCTCGCTGACCAACCCCGGCGGCATCGGCACCGTGCACTCCATCCCCCGCCTGATGACCGGGCAGAGCGCGATCATCGGCGTCGGCGCGATGGAGTACCCCGCGCCCTACGCCGGGATGAGCGACGACACCCTCGTCGACCACGGCGTCAGCAAGGTCACCACGCTGACCAGCACCTACGACCACCGGGTCATCCAGGGTGCGCAGTCCGGCGAGTTCCTCAAGGCCATGCACGAATACCTGCTGGGCGACCACGGGTTCTACGACGAGATCTTCACCTCGCTGCGGATTCCGTACGAGCCGGTCCGCTGGGTCCGCGACGTGGCCCGCACCTCCGAGGGCCAGATCGACAAGGCCGCCCGGGTCGTCGAGCTGATCCACGCCTACCGCGTGCGCGGCCACCTGATGGCCGACACCGACCCGCTCGAATTCGAGATCCGCCGCCACCCCGACCTCGACGTGCTCCAGCACGGCCTGACCCTGTGGGACCTCGACCGGATGTTCCCGGTCGGCGGTTTCGCCGGCAAGCAGCGGATGAAGCTGCGCGACGTGCTGGGCGTCCTGCGCGACACCTACTGCCGCCGGGTCGGCATCGAGTACATGCACATCCAGGGTCCCGAGGAGCGGCGCTGGATCCAGGACCGCATCGAGATCAAGTACACCAAGCCGGACCAGGACGAGCAGAAGCACATCCTCAACCGGCTGAACGCCGCCGAGGCCTTCGAGACCTTCCTGCAGACGAAGTTCGTCGGCCAGAAGCGGTTCTCGCTGGAGGGTGGCGAGTCACTGATCCCGCTGCTGGACGCCGTTCTCGAGTCGTCGGCCGACGCCGGCCTCGACGAGATGGTCATCGGCATGGCGCACCGCGGCCGGCTCAACGTGCTCGCCAACATCGTCGCCAAGCCGTACGAGAAGATCTTCAGCGAGTTCGAGGGCCAGATGGACCCGAAGTCCTCGCACGGCTCCGGTGACGTGAAATACCACCTGGGCCAGACCGGGAAGTACACGACGCCCGACGGCGAGCACTCGACCACCGTCAGCGTGGTGGCCAACCCGTCCCACCTGGAGGCCGTCGACCCGGTCCTGGAGGGCATCGTCCGGGCCAAGCAGGACCGCCTCGACCTCGGTCTGCACGGCTACACGGTGCTGCCGCTCCTGGTGCACGGCGACGCCGCGTTCGCCGGTCAGGGCGTGGTCGCCGAAACGCTCAACCTTTCCCAGCTGCGCGGCTACCGCACCGGCGGCACCGTGCACGTGATCGTGAACAACCAGGTCGGCTTCACCACCGCCCCGGAGTACAGCCGCTCCTCGATGTACTCGACCGACGTGGCCCGGATGATCCAGGCGCCGATCTTCCACGTGAACGGCGACGACCCCGAGGCCGTCGTACGGGTCGCCAAGCTGGCCTTCGAGTACCGCCAGGCGTTCAACAAGGACGTCGTCATCGACATGGTCTGCTACCGCCGCCGTGGTCACAACGAGGGCGACGACCCGTCGATGACCAACCCGCGGATGTACCAGATCATCGACACCAAGCGCTCGGTGCGGAAGCTCTACACCGAGGAGCTGATCGGTCGCGGCGACATCACCGTCGACGACGCCCAGGAGCAGCTGCGCGACTACCAGTCCCAGCTGGAGCAGGTCTTCAAGGCCACTCGGGACGCGGCCGGCACGCCGCCGCGGCCGCGGGTCATCTCCGAGGAGCCGGAGCCGCAGGTCGACACCGCGATCGACGCGGCCGCGGTCGGCGCGGTCGGCCAGTCGCACCTCGAGCTGCCCGAGGGCTTCACCCCGCACAAGCGGGTGCAGCAGCTGCTCGAGCGGCGCGCCAAGATGTCCGCCGAGGGCGGCATCGACTGGGCGTTCGGCGAGCTGATCGCGTTCGGCTCGCTGCTCAACCAGGGCGTGACGGTCCGGCTCGCCGGGCAGGACTCGCGGCGCGGCACGTTCGTCTCCCGGCACGCGTCGATCGTCGACTCCAAGACCGGCAAGGACTTCCTGCCGCTGTCCACGCTCGCCACCGGCAACGCCCGGTTCTTCGTGCACGACTCGCTGCTCAGCGAGTACGCCGCGATGGGCTTCGAATACGGCTACTCGGTGGAGAACCCGGAGGCGCTGGTCCTCTGGGAGGCCCAGTTCGGCGACTTCGCCAACGGTGCCCAGTCGATCGTCGACGAGTTCATCTCCTCCGGCGAGGTCAAGTGGGGCCAGCAGTCGTCGCTGGTGCTGCTGCTCCCGCACGGCCAGGAGGGCCAGGGCCCGGACCACTCGTCCGGCCGGCCCGAGCGGTTCCTGCAGCTCTGCGCGCAGGACAACATGCGGGTGGCGAACGTGACCACCCCCGGCAACTACTTCCACCTGCTGCGCCGCCAGGCTCTCTCGAGCAAGCGCAAGCCGCTCGTGGTGTTCTCGCCGAAGTCGCTGCTGCGGCACAAGCTGGCGGTGTCGTCGGTCGCCGACTTCACCACCGGCACGTTCCAGCCGATCCTCGCCGACGCCGGCGTCAACGGCACGCCGCTGGAGGCCGCCGAGGTGAAGCGGGTCCTGCTCTGCTCCGGCAAGGTCTACTACGACCTGTTCCAGGCCCGGGCCGAGCGCGGCATCACCGACACGGCGATCATCCGGATGGAGCAGATCTACCCGCTGCCGGTGGCCGAGCTCAAGGCGGTGCTGGCGCAGTACCCGAACGCGGAGGACTTCGCCTGGGTCCAGGAGGAGCCGGCCAACCAGGGCGCCTGGTCGTTCGTGGCGCTCAACCTGCTGGAGCACCTGGAGGGTGTCCGGCTGCGCCGGATCTCCCGCCCGGCCGCGGCCGCGCCCGCGGTCGGCTCGGCCAAGATGCACGACGCCGAGCAGTCGGCCCTGATCGAGGCGGCGCTCCCCCGGCCGTAAGCAGCTTGCTATAAAAAGGGGCGCCCCAGGGCGCCCCTTTTTCATTGGAGGATCTGTGTATTTCACCGACCGGGGCATCGAGGAACTGGTCCAGCGGCGCGGCGAGGAGTCCGTGACACTGGAGTGGCTCGGCGAGCAGCTGCGCACGTTCGTCGACCAGAACCCCGAGTTCGAGACCCCGATCGAGCGGTTCGCCACCTGGCTGGCCCGCGACGACGAGGATGACGAGTAGGACCCCGCCGCCGATCCGGCGGGTCGAGCGGGCGCCCGGCGCCGAGATCGACCGCGCCGTGTGGTGGGCCCGGATCCCGGCGGTCGCGGCCGTCCTCGACCATGGGCTGAACCTTCCGGCCGGGGTGACCTTCCTGGTCGGCGAGAACGGCTCGGGCAAGTCGACGCTGATCGAGGCCCTGGCCGGCGTGCACGGGCTGAACCCGGAGGGCGGCTCCCGCGGCGCGATGCACTCCACCCGGGTGACCGAGGCGCCGCTGGCCGACGCCCTGCGGGTGATCCGGACACCCGGCAAGCGGGTCAACTCGTACTTCCTGCGCGCCGAGACCATGCACGGCCTCTACACGTACCTCGAGAACCTCCCCTGCTCGCCGGACGACGACCTGCACGAACGCAGCCACGGCGAGGGATTCCTGGAGCTGCTGGAACGCAAGTTCCGGGGTTTCGGCTTCTACCTGATGGACGAGCCGGAGGCCCCGCAGTCGTTCACGTCCACGCTGCGGCTGGTCGCCCACCTGGACACGCTGCGCCGGGCGGGCGCCCAGGTGGTGGTGGCCACCCACTCCCCGCTGCTGACCGCCCTGCCCGGCGCCACGATCCTCGAGTTGGGCGGCCACGGCATCCGCCGCACCACCTGGCCCGACCTGGAGCTGACCAACCGCTGGCGCCTCTTCCTCACCGACCCGGAGGCATACCTGCGGCGGCTCCTCCAGTCAGTTGGCAGCCGCTACCTCCGGCGCGGGTGGCGGCTGGAGCAGCCCGATGACCTGGGTCATCTGCGTGCTCAGCTGATCCACCTGCACGCTCAGGTGACCCACCAGCTGGCCCACCTTGGCGTCCAGCTGGCTC
>NZ_BOML01000006.1 GCF_016862175.1 Paractinoplanes durhamensis
ACCTTGATGTCCAGCTGATCCGTTCGCCGCTTCTGCTCGACGGCGAGCTGAGCCAGCTCGGTGAGTACGGCGCTGTGATGGTTCAGGGCGGTGGTGTGCAGGTTCTGGGTGGCCTCGAACCGATCCATCCGCTGGTCCAGCCGATCGATGGTTCTGCCCTGCTTCACCTGCGTTTCGCGAAGAGCGTTGACCACCTTGAGCATGCCCCGCTGGCTGCTCTGAAGGTCGGCGAGATCTCGATCGACCTTGGCGCGTAACTCAGCTTCGAGCTCCACGCGCTTCTCTACCGCCACCAGGCGCTTCTCGAATTGAGCATTCATCGGGACCTCCAGGTTTGGTTGGGATGGACCGTACCGAGCACGGCAGACGCCACAAGTGCCACGCATCTGGCCTGTGGATAAGGGGGTGACTAGCGCCTAGTGTGCACTAGGCAAGATGTTATCCACAAGAGGACTTTTGGCCCGGCAGGGGGCGGGCCTTCGCCGGTACGTTGGGGGCGTGGCACGAAGCGTCTATGTGGCCGGACTTGGGCCTGGGGTTGGTAAGAGCACCGTTGCGCTCGGCTTGGTCGAGCTGCTCTCCCGCCAGGTGGCTCGGATCGGTGTGTTCCGCCCGCTGCTCCCCGGGCCGGGCGATGACCCCCTGCTGACCCTGCTCACCGAGCGATATCCGGTGATGGCCCCCTACGCCGACTCGTTCGGCGTCACCGCGGCCGAGGCCGGCCAGCTGGTGGCCGACGGCAAGTGGGAGGAGCTGATCGCCCGGATCGTCGAGCGCTACCGCGAGGTCGAGCGGCGCTGCGCCTCGGTGGTGGTGATCGGCAGCGACTTCACCGGCAGCCCGGCGAGCGGTGGCGACGAGATGCCCCGCGAGCTCGGCTTCAACGCCCGGCTCGCGACCGAGTTCGGCAGCGTCGTGATCCCGGTGGTCAGCGGCGAGGGGCGCACCGAGGAGTCGATCGGCGCGGCCGCCCGCAGCGCCTATCACTCGCTGGTCGACCTCGACGCCACCGTGCTGGCGGTGATCGCCAACCGGGTGCCGGCCGGGGTGCCGCTGCAGCCGGCCGCCGGGTTGCCGGTGCCGATGTGGTCGATTCCCGAGGTTCCGGCCGTGGCCGCCCCGACCGTCGCCGAGGTGGCCGCGGCCCTCGACGCCACCGTGGTCTCCGGCTCGGAGAGCGCCCTCGACCGGGATGTGCTCGATTACGTGGTCGGCGCCGCGCACGTGCCCAACATGCTGGAGCACCTGACCGACGGAGCCATGCTGATCACTCCGGGCGACCGGGCCGACCTGCTGGTCGCCGCGAGCGCCGCGCACGCGGCCGGCAACGTCACGCTGTCCGGGCTGGTGCTGACCCTGGGTGAGGCGCCCGACCCGCGCGCGGTGGCGGTGATCGAGAAGCTCAACACGGGGCTGGCGATGCTGGTGGTGAAGGCCGACAGCTACCACACGATCGCCTCCGCCTCCCACATCGAGGCGCGGCTGAGCGTCGGCACCCCGCGCAAGGTCGAGGCGGCGCTGGGCGCGTTCGAGGAGTTCGTCGACACTGCCGAGCTCGCCCGGATCCTCGACGTGGCCCGATCCTCGCGGGTGACCCCGCTCATGTTCGAGAACGATCTGATCGACAAGGCCCGCGGCGAGCGACGGCACCTGGTGCTGCCGGAGGGCACCGACGAGCGGATCCTGCGCGCCACCGAGACGCTGCTGCGCCGTGGCGTCGCCGAGCTGACCCTGCTGGGCGACCGGGCCGAGATCACCCGCCGGGCCCGCGAGCTCGGCGTCGCGATCGGCGGCGCCAACCTGGTCGACCCGGAGACGAGCGAGTGGCGCGACCGCTTCGCGTCGCGCTACGCCGAGCTGCGCGCGAAGAGGGGCGTAACGCTGGATCTGGCGTATGACGTGGTTCGCGACGTCAACTACTTCGGCACCCTGATGGTCGAGGAGGGGTATGCCGACGGCATGGTCTCCGGCGCCAACCACACCACGGCCGCGACCATCCGCCCCGCCTTCGAGATCATCCGCACGGTGCCGGGCCTGTCGGTCGCCTCCAGCGTGTTCTTCATGCTGCTGGCCGACCGGGTGCTGGTCTACGGCGACTGCGCGGTCAACCCCGACCCGGACGCCGCGCAGCTGGCCGACATCGCGCTCTCCTCGGCCGACACGGCCGCCGCGTTCGGCATCGAGCCGCGGGTCGCGATGCTCTCCTACTCGACCGGCAGCTCCGGCGCCGGCGCCGACGTGGAGAAGGTCGCGGCGGCCACCGCGCTGGTCCGCGAGCGCCGGCCCGACCTGCCGGTGGAGGGCCCGATCCAGTACGACGCGGCGGTCGACCCGGCGGTGGCGGCCACCAAGCTGCCGGACAGCACCGTTGCCGGAAAGGCGACCGTCTTCGTGTTCCCCGACCTCAATACTGGGAACAACACCTACAAGGCGGTCCAGCGGTCGGCCCACGCGGTTGCGGTCGGGCCGGTCATGCAGGGGCTGCGGCGACCGGTCAACGACCTGTCCCGCGGTGCGACGGTCAAGGACATCGTCAACACAGTGGCGATCACGGCGATTCAGGCGGCGGCTCGATGACCAGGGTTTTGGTGCTCAACAGCGGTTCCTCCTCGGTGAAATACCGGCTCTTCGACGGCAGCGCGACGCTGGCGAAGGGGCTGGTCGAGAAGATCGGCGAGCCCGGCGGCGACACGGCCGACCATCGGGAGGCGCTGCAGAAGATCATGTCGGCGACCGACCTGGCGGGCCTGGCCGCGGTCGGGCACCGGGTCGTGCACGGCGGCTCCGACTTCACCGAGCCGACCGTGGTCGACGACGACGTGGTGGCCCGGATAGAGTCGCTGATCCCGCTGGCGCCGCTGCACAACCCGGCCGCGGTGACCGGCCTCGAGGTGGCCCGCCACCTGCTGCCCGACGTGCCGCAGGTGGCCGTCTTCGACACCGCGTTCCACGCCACCATCCCGCCCGAGGGGGTGACCTGGGCGATCGACGCGGAGTTGGCGGCCAAGTGGCAGATCCGGCGCTACGGGTTCCACGGCACCTCACACGCGTACGTTGCCCGCCGCACCGCCGAGATCCTCGGCAAGCCGGTCGAGGACACCAACGTGATCACCCTGCATCTGGGCAACGGCGCGAGCGCGACCGCGGTGCAGGGCGGCCGCAGCGTGGCCACGTCGATGGGCCTGTCCCCGCTGGACGGCCTGGTGATGGGCACCCGCAGCGGCTCGATCGACCCGACGGTGATCTTCCACCTGCACCGGGTGGCGGGCATGCCGCTCGACGAGATCGAGGATTCGCTGACCCGGCACGGCGGCGTGCTCGGCCTGTGCGGCGACAACGACATGCGCGCCGTCGAGGAGCGCCGCGCGGCCGGTGACCAGGCCGCGACCCTGGCCTTCGCCGTCTACCTGCGGCGGCTGCGCGAAACCGTCGGCGCCTACCTGGCGGTGCTCGGCCGGGTGGACGCCATCACGTTCACGGCCGGCGTCGGCGAGCACTCCCCCGAGGTGCGGGCGGAGTCACTCGCCGGTCTGGAACCGCTGGGCATCGCCGTCGACCCGGCCCGCAACGAGGCCGGCGCCACGATCATCTCGCCGGACGGCAGCCGCACCGCGGTGTGCGTGGTGTCCACCGAGGAAGAGCTGGAGATCGCCGACCAGGCCCGGGCGGCGCTCGGACTGGCTTAGGCGGCGCGAGCTCAAGAAGCGCTGACTTAGGAGGCCAGCCAGACGACGAGGCCGATCAGCACGACGGCGACGACCGCGCCGGCGATGATCAGCGGGGTCTTGGAGGAGGGTGCGGCCGGCTCCTGCGGGGTGCTCTGGGTGAAGGCCCGGAACGCCTCGGTGTTGCCGCTCGGATCGACGCTGTTGTCAGACATGGCCAAGACCATAGCGAAAAGACGCTCGGCCGCCGACTCCCCCACCCGAGCGGTGATGTCGCCTACCAGGAGAAATTCACCCGGTCCGGCAATTTCACCCCTTCGTGGGTGTGTTGGGTCGTAGCGTCGGCTCATGGGAGCGGGGCGGCTGGCGTGGGCGGCGGTGGCCCTGGTGCTCGTGTTGACGACCGGCGGCTGCTCCCGGTCGCCCGTCCCGGAGGCCGGCTCCCCGCCCGCGACAGCGCCGGCCGAGTTCCCGCCGATGCCCGACTACCCGACCTATCCGGTCGGGGTGCGCCGCTTGGACCTGCACCGAGGCCACAGTCGCCCGCTGCCCACGCTGATCTTCTACCCGGCGACACCGACGGGGACGGCCCCGGCCGCGGGCCGCTTCCCGCTCGTGCTTTTCAGCCACGGGCTGTCCGGCTCGGCCGAGCGCTACTCCGCCGCGTTCGCCGCCGCCGGCTTCATCGTCGCCGCGCCGACCTACCCGCACACGAGCGAGTTCACCACCGACTTCCGGCGGGCCGACATCGTGCACCAGCCGGCCGACGCCCGCTACGTCCTGTCCCGCGTACTCCGCCTCAACTACACCCGCACCGACCCACTCTGGCATCGGATCGACGCCGAGCATCAGGCCGCGATCGGGCATTCGGCCGGCGGCTACACCACGACCGGACTGTTCACCGCCGGCCACGATCCGCGGCTGCGGGCCGGCATCGTGATGGCCGGCTGGGCGGCGCCGGGCGCGTTCGCCGGACCGCCGGCTCGCATGCTGTTCCTGCAGGGTACGGCCGACCCGGTGGTGCCGCGGACGGTGAGCCACGCGGCCTGGGAGCGGATCCCGTGGCCCAAGGCTTACATGTTCCTGCGCCACAACTCGCACGCCACCTACCTGCGGCCGGGCGACCTCGGCTACGACACGATGCGGGTCACGGTGATCGACTTCCTGCGCTGGACACTGACCGGCGACGAATCCGCCCGCCGCCGGCTGCCCCGGATGGTCTGCAGCTCGGGCCCAGCTGACGCACAGGTATCGACTGCACAATGGGCCCGGTGCAACGGCGTACCTTGATCAAAGTCCTTGTCGCAGCAGGCGCTACGGCCGCGGTGGCCGCGTGTTCGACGTCGAAGGCGTCCACGACGGCTCAACAACCGATCAGCAGCGCACCGGCGACAAAGGCGAGCGACGCGGGCGAGGCGAGCGACGCGGGCGAGGCGAGCGAAGCCGCCGACACCGCGCCGGCCGAGGCCTTCGAGATCCAGACCACGGAGGTGTCGTTCAGCCGTGGCGACGACCGGCCGCTGCCGACCACGATCTGGCACCCGGCCAGCGGTGGCCCGTTCCCGCTGATCCTGTTCAGCCACGGCCTGACCGCCAAGCCCAGCAACTACGCCGAGCTGATCACCACGTGGGCGAAGGCCGGGTTCATCGTCGCCGCCCCCGCCTACCCGCACACCTCGGAAGGGGTGCGCGACTTCAACGCGGTGGACGTGGTCAACCAGCCGGCCGACGCCAGTTATGTGATCGGCGAGCTGCTGAAGAAATACCCGGACTGGATCGACACCGACCGGATCGCGGCGGGCGGCCATTCCGCGGGTGGGGTGACGACGCTCGGCATGTTCACCGGCAACCGGGACGCCAGGCTGACCGCGGGCCTGGTGCTGGCCGGCCGGCAGCTGATCGTGACCCCGTTGAAGGGCACCGAGGCGCCGATCATGTTCGTGCACGGCCGGAAGGACGACACCGTCGCCTACGCGGATGCCCGGTCCGTCTTCGACGCCATGACCTGGCCCGGGGCGTTCCTCACCGTCACCAAGGGCAACCACAACTTCACCGAAGGATCACTGAGCGTCATCGTCGAGACGACCACCGATTACTGGCGGTGGAGTCTCTACGGCGACGAGACCGCGAAGTCCCGGCTGACGGCGGACGCGACGAAGGGCGGCCTGGCAACGCTGACCGACCGCCTGTGAGACCTCAGTGCAGGAAGTCGAGCGCGACCTTGCCGAACACGTCGCCCGACTCCAGGTGGGCGAAGGCGTCGGCCACCGCGCTGAATCCGTAGGTCGAGTCGATCACCGGCCGAATATCCTTCGCGACCAGCAGATCCATCAGGTCGGCCAGCTCCGGCAGCATCCCCATCACGCTGCCGAGCAGTTCGAGCCGCATCGCGAACAGCCGCCGCAGGTCGACGGTGGCGAGATGCCCGCCGGTGGCGCCGCAAACGACGATCCGGGCACCCGGGGCCGCACATTTCATCGAATGCTCGAAGGTCGGCGCCCCCACCGACTCGATCACGATGTCGACCCGCTCCGGAAGCCGCGCGCCGGGCCGCACCGGCACCGCCCCGAGCGCCTCGATCTTGTCCCGTTTCCCCTGGTCACGACTGGTGGCATAGACCGTCTTGCCCAACGCCACGGCCAGCGCGACGGCGGCCGTCGCCACCCCGCCGCCGGCGCCTTGCACCAGCACCGACGAGGCCACGTCGACGCGCCCGCGGGTGACGAGCATGTGATACGCCGTCAGCCAGGCGGTCGGCAGGCACGCCGCATCCAGGAAGGACAGCCCGGCCGGCTTGGGAATCAGATTGTCCCGAGGCACCGCGACACGCTCCGCAAGCGTGCCCGGATAACGCTCCGAAAGCAGCGACAGCCCACGCGGATCCCGCTCGTCCGGCACCACCGGATAGATCACCACTTCGTCACCCTCCGGAGTGATCCCGGCGGCGTCACACCCGAGAATCATCGGCAGCCGATCACCCGGCAGCCCGACCCCACGCAAAGACCACAGGTCATGGTGGTTGAGCGAGGCCGCCCGCACCTCGACACTCACCCACCCGTCCGGAACGACGGGCTCCGCAACATCACCCACGGTAAGGGCACGCAACGGCCGATCAGCATCAGCGGCGGTGGCAGAGGCAGCACGCATCCTGCGACCTTATAAGCCTTAAAAGATCAACCTCGACGAGTACGCGGCCGAACGTCCACAACCGCACCAGTCCCGAACCCGCCTGCTCAGCCCCGGCCGTAGCCACTCACCCTCCCCGCGCCACCACCGGCCAGGAGGGTGGAGGCCGCCTCGCGCGAGAGTCGCGCTATGGCCGGTTTCGGCAGGTGGTCGCGGTGCTTGGCGGGGGCGGCCATGGTTCGGCGGGAGGGCTTCCGGCGTACTCAAAAAGGTTTGAGACAGCGAAAGACCCGGCGGAGAATCGCCGGGCCTTTCGTTCGGATCTGGGCTTGGGTCAGTGGTTCGGCTGCGAGGTTGTCGCGTCCGCGGTGGCCGGGGCGGCAGGGGTGGCCGGGGTGACCTCGCGGCGGGCCACGCCGTCGCGGGAAGCTGCCGCCGAGACCGCGGCGGCGACCGCCGGGGCCACCCGCGGGTCCAGCGGCGACGGGACGATCGCGTCGGCGCGCAGGTCGTCCGCGACGATCTCGGCGATCGCCTCGGCCGCGGCCACCTTCATCGCGGGGGTGATCGTGGTGGCCCGGGAGTCCAGGGCACCGCGGAAGATTCCCGGGAAGGCCAGAACGTTGTTGATCTGGTTGGGGAAGTCGCTGCGGCCGGTGGCGACGATCGCGGCGTACTTGTGGGCGATCGTCGGGTGGACCTCGGGGGTCGGGTTGGCCAGGGCGAAGATGATGGCGCCGGGGGCCATGCCGGCCAGCGCGCTCTCCTCGATGGCGCCGCCGGAGACGCCGATCAGCACGTCCGCGCCGATCAGGGCCTCGGTCATGCCGCCGCTGCGGCCGGAGAAGTTGGTGGTGGCGGCCAGGTCGGCCTTCACCGAGGTCAGGTCGCCGCGGTCGGCGTGGATGATGCCGCGCGAGTCGCAGACGATGACGTTCGCGCCGTCGATGCCGGCCGCGATCAGGGTCTGGGTGATCGCCACGCCGGCCGCACCGGCGCCGCTGATCACGACGCGCAGGTCGCCGAACTGGCGGCCGAGCAGCTTCGCCGCGTTGCGCAGGGCGGCGAGAGTGACCACCGCGGTGCCGTGCTGGTCGTCGTGGAAGACCGGGATGTCCAGCTCGGCGTCGAGGCGCCGCTCGATCTCGAAGCAGCGCGGGGCGCTGATGTCCTCGAGGTTGATGCCGCCGAACGACGGCGCCAGCGCCTTGACCACCGCGATGATGCCCTCGACGTCCTGGGTGTCCAGGCAGATCGGGATCGAGTCGACCCCGCCGAACTGCTTGAACAGGATCGCCTTGCCCTCCATGACCGGCATCGCGGCCTTGGGGCCGATGTTCCCGAGGCCCAGCACCGCGGAGCCGTCGGTGACGACGGCGACCGTGTTGGCCGTCCAGGTGTAGTCGGGGTAGAGCGCGGGGTCCTCGGCGATGGCCTCGCAGACCCGGGCGACGCCGGGGGTGTAGGCGAGGGACAGGTCGTCGCGGCTGGCCAGCGAGACGGTCGGGCTGATCGACATCTTGCCGTGTTTATGCAGGTCGAAGACCGGATCGGCGGCGAGAGAGGGGTCGAGTTCGAAACTGAAGAAAGACATGGGGACTCCACACGGCATCGGCATTGACACGGTGCACCGGCTCGGTCCTCGGTCGCGAATGGGCGCCGAGCGGCGGTGCGATGCGGGGATCACCCGGGGTAGCAACCGCTGCGCGGGTGTGCGCTGCGGTTCTAGGACACTAACCTAGCCGACCTACGCGCGGGTAGTAGCGAATTAAGACTCGGCCGATGACATCAGCCACTCCGTACCGCCGGGAGTCGTCCTCGATCAGCTGGTTGTCGCCCTGGATCCACCATCCGCCGTCCTGCTCGTGTAGGGCCCGCTTGACCACCAGCAGGTCGGGGCGGCTGCGGAAGCGCGCGACCACGACGTCGCCGGCCCGCACCCGTCCCCCGCGCCGCACCAGCAACGCGTCACCGGACCGCAGAGCGGGCACCATCGACGGACCGTTCACCAAGACAGCGAACAGTGGTAATTGCCATCTCAAGGCATCAGTCCTCCGTTGCGTTAGCGGCGGGATGTAAGGGGTAGTGTCAACCGCGGATCATCGCAAACCCGTATGGAGGAGTCCTCATGCGACTTCCGCGTTTCTTCACGCCGCGGATCGTGGTCAGCGCCCATTGCGACCTGCCCTGCGGCGTCTACGACCCGGCCCAGGCCAGGATCGAAGCGGAGTCGGTCAAGGCGATCGCCGAGAAGTACCAGGCGAACACCGACCCCGAGTTCCGCACTCGCGCCATCCTGATCAAGGAGCAGCGGGCCGAACTGGTCAAGCACCACCTGTGGGTGCTGTGGACGGACTACTTCAAGCCTCCGCACTTCGAGAAGTACCCGAACCTGCACGCGCTCTTCAACGAGGCCACCAAGCTCGCGGGTGCCTCCGGCGCCAAGGGCTCGGTCGACCCGGCGGTGGCCGAAAAGCTGCTCGGCAAGATCGAGGAGATCTCCAAGATCTTCTGGGAGACCAAGCAGGCGTGAGTTTCAGCGCTACGGTGCGGCCGGTACGTCCTGAGGACGTGCCGGCCGTTGTCGCGATGGTGCACGAGCTGGCCGATTTCGAACGTGCGGCCGACCAGTGCCACCTCACCATCGACCAGCTCGAGCACGTCCTGTTCGCCGAGCCCACCGTCTTCGGCCACGTCGCCGTCGACGACGCGGACGCGCCGATCGGGTTCGCGCTCTGGTTCCTGAAGTTCTCCACCTGGACCGGCACCAGCGCGATCCACCTGGAGGACCTCTACGTCCGCCCGGCCGCGCGCGGCACCGGCGCCGGCGGCGCCCTGCTGGCGGCGCTGGCCGAGATCTGTGTACGCCGTGGCTACCACCGCCTCGAGTGGGTGATGCTCGACTGGAATCCGGCCGCCGAGTTCTATGCCGCGATCGGCGCGGAGGTCACCGCGGACTGGGTTCCGTACCGCCTGTCGGGCGATGCGTTGACCCGGCTCGCCGAACGGGCCTCCCCGGCGACCCCGATCAGCAGATAGGCTCTCGTCCGTTGGGAGGATGGCAAACGTGACTCTGACGCATCCAAACCCGGACCAAGTGCTCGGCGACGACGTCGTCCTGCTCACGGTGCCCGCCGACGGCGGTTACCTGGGTGTGCTCCGGACGGCGACCGCTGGGCTGGCGGCTCGGCTGCACTTCGCGCTGGACGAGATCGAGGACCTGCGCATCGCCGTCGACGAGGCGTGCGCGATGTTGCTCGCGATCGCGACCCGCGGCGCCGAGCTCGAGTGCCGGTTCGCGGTGACCGAGGACGCACTGACCGTCGAGGTGAGTGTGACAACGGTCCGCGGCGCCAAGCTGCCCGCCGAGTCGTCCTTCGCCTGGAAGGTGCTGACCGCGCTGACCACCTCGGCGTCGGCCGAGGCGAGCGGCAAGCACGCGACGATCCGCCTGCTCACCCGGCGTACCGAGGGCTGACCTCCGGCTCCTGGGTCGACCGCATGACGTAGTCGAGGTGGGCGATCGCGACCTGACCGGCCGTTTCCGCATCCCGGTTGACCAGGCAGTCGATCAGCCGCCGGTGGTCGGCGTCGATCTGCACCCAGTAACCCTCGGGCAGGTGGTCGGTGACCTCCTCGCCGTACGACGCGTAATACAGCGGGCGCACCACCAGCTCGAAGAGCGGGTTGGCGGTGGCCTTCGCGACCGCCATGTGGAACGCCGCGTGCGCGGCCAGCATGGTTTCGAGGTCGTCCAGCGCCGGGTCGAAGAGCGCGCTGCGGATCTCGAGCAGGTTGTCGTCGTCGCGGCGCAGCGCGGCCAGCCCGGCGGCCGGCACCTCGAGGGCGCGGCGCAGCTCGAGCAGGTCGGCCAGGCCGACCCCGTCGGTGTTGGTCAGCAGCGTGAAACCGGTGGCCAGGCCCTCGGCCAGCTGCTCGGCATCGGGGTGGGACACGAAGCTGCCGCCGGTCACGCCACGGGTGGTGACAATCAGGTGCTGGCTGGCCAGCAGGCGCAGCGCCTCCCGCACGGTGCTCCGGCTCACGCCGGTCTTGACGCACAACTCCGGTTCGGGTGGCAATCGTTCGCCGGGCTGCAGTCGCCCCGAGGTGATGTCCGCCCGCAACTCGTCCGCCAGCAGCTGATAGGCCGGGGGTCGCACCGTTGATCCGGTCACCTACACAGGGTAGGCCCTAGCTCGCGGTTCGAGGGACACTAATCGACGCCGAGCGCTCTCGTACTCGGCGGAAGCACGATGAGTACCCCCGTCAGCGCCCCCAAAACCATCAGGACCACGCCCAGCCAGAGCGGGTTGACCTGCACCAGGAAGCCGCCGGCCGCGATCACGAACAGCTGCACGACGATGGCCGGGCCGCGGGCACCTTTGGCACGCCGGGCCAGCGACCGGCCGAGCAGGAAGACGACGGCCGCGGCGAGCGCGGTCATCACGGTCAGCGAGATCGCCACGCCGACCTGCAGCGACTCCGCGGTCACGTCCCGGTAGATCAGGTAGAGGGTGAGACCGGTCAGCCCGGCGCACTCCAGGTAGAGCAGGAACGACGCCCACATCAAAGTCGGGGGGTTGTCAACGACTTGGTTCTCACCGGTCACTCCAGCACCTTACCGACAGCTTCGAAGGCGCTCGGCGGGTATTGTGCCGCCCATGCGAGCGTTACTGGTGGTTAATCCCAAGGCCACCACGACCAGCGAACGCAGCCGAGACGTCCTGGTCCGGGCCCTGCGCAGCGCGGTCAACCTGACCGTCGAATACACCGTCCGCCGCGGGCACGCGGCGTCGCTGGCCCGCGCGGCCGCGGAGAGCGGCGTCGATGTCGTGGTCACCCTCGGCGGCGACGGCACCGTCAACGAGGCGGTCAACGGCCTGATGTCGGCGCACGCCGCGCTGGACGGCCTCGACGGCCCCCGGGCGCAGGCGTTGCCGGCCCTCGCGGTGGTGCCGGGCGGTTCGACAAACGTCTTCGCTCGCGCGCTCGGCCTTCCCCGTGACTGGGTCGACGGCACGAGCATGATCCTCGAGGCGCTCCGCGACGGCCGGCACCGGGTGATCGGGCTGGGTCGCGCCGACGACCGCTACTTCACCTTCGCCGCCGGGGTCGGCCTGGACGCGGCGGTGGTCCGCCGGGTCGAGCAGGCCCGTCTGCGCGGCCGCAAGTCCACGCCGTCGCTCTACTTCCGCTCGATCGTCGGCCAGTTCATGGTGGGCGACGATCGGAAGACGCCACCGATCTCGATCGAGCGGCCGGGCGAACCGTCCGAGGCCGACCTGGGCACGGTCATCGTGCAGAACACAGCACCGTGGACCTATCTGGGTGACCGGCCGATCAATCCGAGCCCGGAGGCGTCCTTCGACCGCGGGCTCGATGTGGTGGCGTTACGGCGTCTGGCGGTGACGAGCACCACACGCACGCTTGCCCAGTTGGCCACCCGGAAGGGCGATCCACACGGGAAGCAGGTCCTGCACCTGCACGACCAGGCGGAATTCACCGTGGTGGCCAATCGGCCGCAGGCTTTTCAGCTGGACGGCGACTACCTCGGCGAGCGCCAGAAGGTGCACTTCGTGTCCGTCCCCGATGCGTTGCGTGTGATCTGCTGACGATCGGGTACGTGCTCACGATCCGTTACAGAAAGACCGTGAAAAGAGCGGCAACGCGGCCCGGACCGTACTACATTGATGGGAGCGTCCGTCAACCGGCTCTGGCAGTAGTAGGCAGAACCGGACAAAGGGGTCGTGAGCCAGCTCACCCGCGCGGAGAAAATTCCGCGGCTACCCTTGACATCGCACGAGTTCGTGAAAGCATTCACAAGCGATAAGAAGTAACCGGTTGCTGCTTGCGCGCGTTCCTAAACAAGAAGCGCCGAACGGTACCGAGTAAGACAAAAGCTTGCTGACGCCTCGGCGATCGGACGGGCCCCCGCCCAACGGTCACCACCGCGCATGCATTGGTAAACCAGTACGCGAATTCATTAACCCCATCCGAAACAAGGAGTGTTGCCGCCATGGACTGGCGTCACGATGCGATCTGCCGCGACGAGGACCCGGAGCTGTTCTTCCCGATCGGGACGTCCGGCCCCGCGCTCCTGCAGGTCGAGCAGGCCAAGGCCGTGTGCCGGCGGTGCCCCGTGACCGAGGAATGCCTCTCGTGGGCACTCGAGTCCGGTCAGGACGCCGGCGTCTGGGGCGGGATGAGCGAAGATGAGCGGCGCGCAGTCAAGCGTCGTGGCGGCCTCCGGGTCGGCGCTCCTACCGCCTGAACCAATCCCCCTAGAGCATTTACGCCCCGGGCCGATCGGCACCGGGGCGTCTTGCTGTTCTGACTCGATTACCGAGGGCTCATATTCCTGAGAGCTTTATGAGAGTGGTGCCGGAGAGCGCAATTTGGATCACGGTGAGTCCGGTTCGGATTCGCGAAATGATCTCGAAATTGCGTGCCGCGTAAGCCCGATCACCCTCCGCTGTGGATCCGCCGGGCCCGCTACGGGGCCACATGATCCAGTCACTCTCCGCAATCCACGGTGCGAAGATCAAGCACGGTCAGGCCGCCACGGACGTTCGGGCAGCGACCTCGTTCACCCGGGCAGTGACCAGACCGACGATCTCCGGTGCATCGTTCAGCGGCTCGGCGATCGCCATTGCGCCGGCTTCCCGGGCTGAGTTGGCGGCCAGGTCGTAGAGGTGGCCCGGCGCCAGGAAATAGGCGGCCATGCCGATGCGGCGGGCGCCGGACGCCCTGAGGAGATCCACAGCGGCGGCCGGGAGCGGCGGGGCGGCCGAGGCATAGGCGACCGCGCACGGAAGGCCCAGGCGGGCGCTGAGGGCGTCGGAAGCCCACTCGACGGTCGCCCGGGCGGCCGGATTGCGCGTCCCGGCCGCGGCGAGCACGACCGCGTCGAGCCCGGCCGCGGGCAGCCGCCGGATCAGGCCGTCGATCAGAAGCGGCGGGACCGGCGGCCGACCGGCCACCGGGGCCGGCTGGGGGCCGAGCACCTCGGCCAGGGTCACCGAAACGGGTAGATCCGCGGCCGCCTCGACGACCGCCGGGATGTCGATCCGGCCGTGGTAGGCCTTCGTCAGCAGCAGCGGCACCACGACCGCCCGGCTGCCCGGGGCCAGCCCGGCCAGGACGTCGAGCGGGCGCGGCCCCGCATGGTCGAGGTAGGTGGCGTGCACATCCCACGAGGGATGCGCCCGCCGCACCGCGCGCGCCAGCGACGTGGTGGCCGCGGCCGCCCGCGGATCACGGCTGCCGTGGGCGACCAGAACGACGCTCAGACGTGCAGGCCGCATTCGGTCTTCTCGAACATCGCCCAGCGACCGGCGCGCGGGTCCTCGCCGGCCTTGGTGCGGCGGGTGCACGGCCAGCAGCCGATCGACCCGTAGCCCTTCTTGAACAGCTCGTTGACCGGCACGTTCCACCGGCTGATGTAGCGGTCCACGTCCGGCTGGGTCCAGGCCGCGATCGGGTTGACCTTGACCTTGCCCTTCTTGGCGTCGAACGTGACGACCGGCGTGTTGGCGCGGGTCGGCGACTCGTCGCGGCGCAGGCCGGTGGCCCACGAGTCGTACTCGGCGAGGGCCCGCTCCAGCGGCTCGACCTTGCGCATGAAGCAGCACTCGTCGGGGCTGCGGGCGAACAGCCGGGGGCCGAACTCGCCGTCCTGCTGGCCCACGGTCATCTGCGGGCGGATCGAGCGCACGTTCACGTTCATCGTCGCGGCGACCGTGTCGCGCACCTTGAGCGTCTCCGGGAAGTGCAGGCCGGTGTCGAGGAACACGACGTCGACGCCGGGCGCGACCCGGGAGAACAGGTGGGCGACGACAGCGTCGGCCATCGAGCTGGTGACGCAGAAGCGCGCGCCGAACGTGTCGGTCGCCCACTTGGCGATCTGCTCGGCCGGGGCGCCCTCGAGCGCGACGGCGGCGTCGAGCGCGAGCGCCTTGAGCTCGTCCGGAGTGCGGCGACCGGCGACCGGCGCCGGGCCGAGACCGATGAGGTTGAGTGAGGTGGCCAGAACTGTCATCGGTTTACTCCCTTGGACAGCAACCCGTTGAACTTGACCGTGAAGACTCGGGCGCAGGAGTGGCACTCCCAGGCGCCGTGCGATGCCTCGTTGGGGCGGAGGTCCTCTTCGCCGCAGTAGGGGCAGTAGAGCGGGGCGGATCGGGCGTCGCTCACTTGAGAAGCGCCTCCTCGGCCCGGAGCACCCAGGTGGCGAACGTCTCGCCGCCGGTGCGGCCGGCCAGATAGTTGCGGGCGACGCGCTCGACGTACTCCGGAAGCTCTTCGGCGGTGGCCTTGAGGCCGCGCACCTTGCGCCCGAAGCCGGCGGTCTCGCCCTTGGCCATGCCCAGCGCACCGCCGAGGTGGATCTGGAAGCCCTCGACCTGCTCGCCGTGCGCGTTCATCACCAGCTGGCCCTTGAGGCCGATGTCGGCGACCTGGGTGCGGGCGCAGGCGTTCGGGCAGCCGTTGATGTGCACCGAGATGTCCGCGTCGAAGTCGGCCAGCCGCTCCTCGAGCCGGGCGACCAACTCCTCGCCGCGCGCCTTGGTCTCGACGATGGCCAGCTTGCAGTACTCGATGCCGGTGCAGGCCATGGTGCCGCGCCGCCAGGCGGACGGCCGGGCCTCGAGGCCGATCTCGCGCAGCCCGCGGATCAGCCCTTCGACGTTGTCATCGACAACATCAAGGACCAGGAGCTTTTGGTACGGCGTGAGCCGAACCCGGCCGGAACCGGCCGCCTCGGTCAGGTCCGCCAGCTTGCTCAGCTGGGTGCCCGAGGACCGCCCGACGATCGGGGCGGCGCCGACGTAGTTGAGCCCGTCGTTCTGCTTGTGCACGCCGATGTGGTCGATCGGCTTCTCCGGCAGGTCCGGCGCCGGCCCGTCGATCAGCGCGCGGCCCAGGTATTCCTTCTCCAGGATCTCCCGGAACTTCTCCACGCCCCAGTCGGCGAGCAGGAACTTCAGGCGGGCGCGGTGCCGCAGCCGGCGGTAGCCGTAGTCGCGGAAGATCCCGATCACGCCCTCCCAGACGTCCGGGATCTCGGCCAGCGGCACCCACACCCCGAGCCGCTCGGCCAGCCGAGGGTTGGTGGAGAGGCCGCCACCGACCCACAGGTCGAAGCCGGGCCCGTGGACCGGGTGCACCACGCCGACGAGCGAGATGTCGTTCGCCTGGTAGGGCCCGTCCGGCAGCCAGGAGATGACCGACTTGAACTTGCGCGGGAGGTTGGAGTAGGCCGGGTCGCCCACGTAGCGCTTGACGATCTCGTCGATCGCCGGCGTCGCGTCGATCACCTCGTCGGCCGAGACCCCGGCGACCGGCGACCCGAGCACGACGCGGGGGCAGTCACCGCAGGCCTCGGTGGTCTGCAGCCCGACCGCTTCGAGCCGGCGCCAGATCTCCGGCATGTCCTCGACCCGGATCCAGTGCATCTGGATGTTCTGCCGGTCGGTGATGTCGGCCGAGTCCCGGCCGAACTCGGTGGAGATGCCGGCGATGGCCCGCAGCTGGGCCAGGTTGAGCGCGCCGCCGTCGACCCGGACGCGAAGCATGAAGTACTCGTCCTCGAGCTCTTCCGGCTCGAGCACCGCGGTGCGGCCGCCGTCGATCCCGGCCTTGCGCTGGGTGTAGAGCCCCCACCAGCGGAACCGGCCGCGCAGGTCGGCCGGGTCGATCGAGGAGAAGCCGCGGTGGGCGTAGATGTTCTCGATCCGCGCCCGGACGTTGAGCGGGTTGTCGTCCTTCTTGCTGCGCTCGTTGGGGTTGAGCGGCTCGCGGTGTCCGAGCGCCCACTGACCCTCACCACGCGCCTTACGAGGGCGGGCGGCCGGTGAAGCGGGGGTGCTGCTGAGCGCCATGTCGGCGGTCCTCCGGATGTCGGTGGGCGCGCTTCGACGCTTGCGGCATTTGGAGGACTCGTGACGTCTGTGTCAGGAGAGTGCCGGCGCGTCTCGCACGCCCGGACTCAAATCGGGCGGCGTCAGTAAGCCGGACACATCGCGCTGCGGACGCGGCCGTAATCGACGTGGCGGCGAGCCACGAAGCGGCGGTCAACAGCAGCGGTCATGTCGCTAGCCTCGCACACGGAGGCATTCTGGGCCAGTGTGGTCCAGATTCCGGGAGTGTGCGTACGAGCACACAAGTTCACCTGGGAGTCTCTTACTCCGTGAAGCTCTCTCGTCATCTCCACTGGGCGCTACCTGCGCTGATCACCGCGCTGGTGGTGAGCTACCGGGCGGGCGACCCGGGGCCGTGGCGGGACGAGATGGCGAGCTGGAGCGCGGCCACCCGGACGGTGCCGCAGATCTTCGCGATGGGCCGGCACATCGACGGCGTCCTGGTTCCGTACTACCTGTTCCTGCACGCCTGGATCGATGGGTTCGGCGACTCGGTGATCGCCATGCGGGTGCCGTCGATCATCGCGATGAGCGCGACGGCGGCGATCGTGGCCCTGCTCGCCCGGCGATGGTGGGGCAACGCGGCCGGGCTGCTCGGCGGCCTGCTCTTCGCGATCGTGCCGGCCGTCTCCCGCTACGGCCAGGAGATCCGCGGGTACGCCTTCGCCACCCTGTTCGCGACGCTGGCCACCCTGGTGCTGGCGATCGCCCTGGACCGTTCGCGCTGGTGGACCTGGTCCGGCTACGGCCTGTGCGTGGCGCTGGCCGGCCTGTCCCACCTTCTCAGCCTGCTGGTGCTGGCCGGGCATGCGGTGCTGGTGCTGGTCGCGGTCCGGCGGGACGGCCGATGGCGGGCGCTGTGGTGGTTCCTCGCGGCCGGGGCCGGGATCGGGGCGATGCTGCCGCTGACCGCGGGCGGGCTGGGCCAGCAGTCGGCCCAGCTCAACTGGCTGAAGGCGGCCGACCTGACGACCCTGGCCGAGTTTCCCGGCAACCTCTTCCTGGTGCCGGCGGTGGGCGGCGCGGTGGCGATCCTCGCCGTCACCGCGCTGCAGCGCGGACGAGCAACCCCGGCGGCGGCACTCTGGGCGGCGGTGTTGCTGCCGGTCGGCCTGCTTTATGCGTACGACCATGGGGGCGCACCCATCTTCGTGGCCCGTTACCTGCTGTTCTGCGTACCCCTGCTGTGTGCCCTGGCCGGCGCCGGCCTGACCGTCGTCCGCCTGCCGGTGGCGCTGGCCGCCGTGCTGGTGCTCGGCGCCGCCGGCCTCCCGAAGCAGCAGGAGATCCGCCGGGACCACTCGTCGTGGGACTACCGGGCCGCCGCCGAGGTCATCCGGGACAACCAGGCCGCCGGCGACGGCATCGTCTACGCACCGCGCGACGGCTGGCAGGTGGTCGACCTGGGGCTGGCCTATTACTTACGCGACCGCACCCCGCGCGACCTGATGCTCGTCGCGGACGAGGTGACCGAGGGTTCGCTGTGGGCCACCGAGTGCACCGACGCGGCGAAGTGCCTCGGCACCACGAAGCGGATCTGGGTGGTCGCCGCCGACAACATCGACCCGTACTTCCGGGCGACCGCCACCAACCAGCTGACCAGCGGCGAGAAGGCCGCCCTGAAGTCCTACGACCAGCCGGCCTTCTGGCGGGTCGGCGGCTTCACCATCACGCTCTTCGTCCGGCCCTGAGCTCGCGGGCCATGGTGCCCTGGCAGAGGGCGGTCAGCGCGGCGTCGGCCGGGCCGTCCTCGATCAGGCCGAGCCAGTCGCTCACCAGGTAGATCGCGCCGTCCTCGGCCATGCCGAGAAGGAAGCGTCCGTGATCCAGCTCGCCGAGCGGGAACAGGGGCCGGCCGAGGAACTCACCCCACTCCACGAACCGGTCGTCCTCGCCCACGCACAGCGTGGGATCCAGCTCGAACGGCTCCTGCATCGCGGTCCGGCCCCAGCCCAGGCCTCGGACGCCGACGGTCAGGCCACCGAACTCGGCCAGGAACGCAACGGCCGCCGGGTGCATCTCGACGCCCGCGACCGCACCCCGCCAGGGCGCGATGTCGACCTGCCGGCCCGGAAACCAGCCCGACCGGCGCAACCGCCGGCCGACCCGGCGCGGAAACCTCTGAGCCATGACAGACGGGAGGCCGCCCGAACGGGCGGCCTCCCTACCTACTTCCTGCTATCTCGACTCGGGCACGTCCACCAGGATCTCGGTGAGCCGCCGCCGGACCTCGGCGATGCCGGCGTCCGGCAACTCCAGCTCCAGCTCCAGGTCCTCGTCGAACCCGAGTTCCTCGGCCGCCTCCGGTTCGAAGGTCACCGAGAGAACCCGGTCGGCGATCGACCAGGCGGTCACCGCGGTCTCGGCACTGTCGTCCGAGCCGTTGGCCACCTCGTGCGTGTGCTCGTCGTCCTCCCATGTCGCGTGCATGAAATGGACGGTGAAGCCTTCTTCCTCGGGCTTCTCCGACAGGGTGAGAGTCATTACCTCGTCGACGAGCTCGTAGCGGTAGAACGAAATCGCAGTCATGTCCTCGCCTAAATAAGCTTGTTCCAGAAGCGCCAGGGCCGCAGCGCCTGCCACCAGGAGGTTACCCCGCCACCGGACGGCCACATATAGACCACGTTGGTTCCCGGATTGTCCCTGGCCAGGCGATTCATTGCACCTCGGCACCGCAGGCAGGGGTGATTCCCGCCCTTGATGACAACCGAGTCGCCGCGCTTCAGTTTCGGCATCTGCCCGAAGTAGCGGTCCTTCTTGATGGCCGGCCGGGCGAGGCTGTGCAGCATCCGGGACAGGCGGTTCTCGGTGTGTGCCTGCAGGTTGCTCTCCCCCGGCTGCTTGCAGCCGCTGCGGAGACAGACCCCGGTCTTCCAGTTGCCCGCTTCGTCGTAGATGTCGACCTGGATCTCGTGGTTGCCGGTCAGGCAGTTGTGCACGAGAACCGAGGTGGTCCCGGCCACCACGTAGTAGGTGTGGATGCTGTCGATCGACAGGTTGTGGACCGTGGCGATCGTGGTGTGCACCGTGACCGTCAGCACGGTGGCCAGGCGGCCCTCGTCGGTCAGCAGCGTCATGCCGGCGGTGAGCTGGTCGGCGTCCAGCCAGGCGGCGGCCGTCACCACCCAGATCGGGTGCTTGTCGGTCGCCGTGACCGAGCCGTCCGCCTCGGTGTCACCGTCGCTGTCGAGGGTGATGTCGACGAGCGTCTTCTCGCCGTGCCCGGTGATGGTCGCGACCACCGGCCGGGCGCCGGCCTCGCCGGTTTCCGGGTCGACCGCGATGACCTCGTCGTCGACCTGGACGTCCTCGATCGGCCGGCGGCTGCCGTCGGCCATGAGGACCGGTGTTCCCGGCACGAAGCTGTTTCCCGGCAACTCGCAGGAGTCGCCGGCGCTCCGGGCGGCTCGGCCCTTCGCGCCGGACTTGGCGGCGTTCTTCACCGCTCCGATACCGCGTGCGGCCGTCTTGGCCTGGCGCACACCCGGAACCATCCCGGCGATGCCCATGGCACAACCCATGGTGTCGCCGCCCACACAACTCTTGGCGGTGTCGATGGCTCCGGCCACCGCCGCCACCGCTCCGGCCGCCGCGGCGACGACCTGGGCCGGCGGCGGCAGGAACGCCGCCACCGTGGCGATCGTGCCGGCCACCGTGGCGATCGTGCCGGCGTTGTCGACGACGGCCTTCGCCGCGCTCGTCGCGGCACTCGCGACCGAGCTGGCGGCCTTCTGGATGCCGTTCTTGAGCGCGCCCCAGAAGAGGCCGTCCGGGTCGGAGAAGGTGGTCGGGTTGTTGTTGGCGTAGGCGTACGGATGCAGGCGTTGCGGGTCGTACTCGTCCACCTCGGGGTCGACCGAGAGGAACGCGCCGGTGCGTGGGTCGTAGTAGCGGGCGCCCAGCAGGGTCAGGCCGGTCGGATCGCTGATGCCGCCGACGAAGCCCCGCTGACCGGACGGCCACTGGGTGTTCACCGTGCTGTTGCGGGCGTTGCCGTACGGGTCGTTGTACTTGACCGTCTCGACCCGGGTGACCGAGTTGACCGCCCAGGTCGCCGAGTCCTGCGAGTCCGAGCCCAGCCAGATGATGTCGCCCTTTTTGCTGGTGCTGTCGGTCCGCGAGGCGACCGCGTCGCCACCGTGCTCGTAGTAGCGAGTCGCGGTGGTGCCCGCCGTCGGCGTCGTCGTGTACTCGTGGCCGTAGACGAAGACCGTGGCGGCGCCGTTCGGGTCGATCCGGGCCATCCGGTTGCCGTCCACGTCGTACACCATCTTGGTGTCGCCCTCGGGGCCGCTGATCTTCGTCAGCTTGTCGTGCGCGCTCCAGTCGTACGTCTCGGTCCGGTCGCCGATCTTGCGGTATTCGAGGTTGCCGCTCTCGTCGTAGTCGTAGTGCTCGACGTCGGCGCCGGTGGTAATGGTGGCCAGCTCGTGCGTGCCGCTGGCGTAGGCGTAGTCGGACTTCTTGCCGGTCACGTGGTCGGTGGCCGACGTGCGCGAGCCGTGCTCGTCGAGGGCCCACGACTTCCAGTAGGGCGACTTACCGCCGGCCGCGGGCGTGCCACAGGTGGTGGATGCCTGCGACCACGCCTGGGTCAGCCGGCGCAGGTAGTCGTACGAGAAGCACTGCACGTCCTCCTCCCCGGGCCGGGCGTTGTTGTCGGCGTCGATCGGCCGGTTCGCCATCGAGAGCACGTTGCCGGCCTGGTCGTAGTCGTACTTCAGGGCCGCGACGTTCGGCACGGTGGCGTCGCGGTCGAAGTAGAACTCCTGCAGGCGCCGGGTGACGTCGTCGTAGACGTAACTCTGGTACGCCTGCGGTTTGTCCCCGGTGGAGGTGCCCAGCCAACGGTTGAGCACCTCGCCGTACGGCGAATAGCTGGCCTTCTCGACGTAGGTGCGGACCGTGCCGGACGGCGACGAGGTACCCGCGAGCTTGACCACGTTGCCGAGGTCGTCGTACGTGCGGGTGATGCCCTCCTTCTCCATCGGGCCGACCTTGGGCAGGCTGGTCCGCCAGAGCAGGCCGTTGGCGGTGTAGGTGTTGGTGGTGACGTAGGTGCCGGCCAGCGCGGTCAGGCCGGTCATCGCCGGGATGACCGATTCCTCGTCGACGATCTGGTAGGCGTCGTTGTACTCGTAGATCTCCTTGCTGAAGGAGAACCCGTCGACGATCGACGTCGCCTTCGTCAGGTGCCCCTTCGCCACCGAGTCGTACGTCCAGGCGGCCGACTTGGTGCCGTTGAAGAACCGCTCCTTCTGCCGGCCCAGGTCGTCGTAGGTGGTCGAGACGATGTCGCCCTTGGCGTCGGTCGACTTCACCACGTCGTCGGCGTTGTTGTACTCGACCGAGGTCGAACCCTTGTCGGGATCGGTCGTCTTGACCTCGCGACCCCGGAGGTCGTACTCGTACTTCCAGGTGAAGGAGCCCTTGTTGACCGTCGCGAGATCGCCACGCGCGGTGTAGGTGTACTTGGTGGCGTCGAAGTCGCCGCTCGGCACGACGCCGTGGAACTCACGCTTCTCGACGACGTCGCCGCCGGCGTTCTCGATGGTGACGGTCGGGGTACCGCCGGCCGGCGGGGTCACCGCGGTCTGCCAGCCTGCGCTGCTTCCGCCGTACGCCGTGGTGGTGCCCCACTTGCGCACGTTGTTCGACCAGAGCGCCTCCTCGACGACCCGGCCGACCCGGTCGTAGGTGGTGACGGTCCGGTAGCGGTCCGCGCCGGGCTGGATCTCCACCTGCGCCGTGCCGGGCTTGCCCAGCACGTAGTTCTGCTCCGACTTGTACCCGACCTGACCGCGGTCGTCGTAGCCGGTGGACTTGACCATCCGGGCGTCTTTGCCGTCGGTGGTCTTCTGCGCGTCCTCCTGCGTCTGCACCGACCGGTACAGCGAGTCGAACAGCCCGACCTCGGTGACGTAGTTCCCGGTCGCGCCGAGCCGCTTCGTGGTGGTCACGAGCGGGCCGTTGTTGCGGATCAGGTAGCTGAACTCCATGTTCGGCGTGGCGGTGGCCTTGGCCCGGCCGGGCAGCCACACCTTGGTGAGCCGGCCCAGCGGGTCCCGCTCCAGATCGGTGCGCTTGCTGTTGGCGTCCAGGATCGAGGTCGGCTCGGCCCAGGCCGGGTCCTGGTCGGTGATGATCTTGTGGCCTAGCGGGTTGACCGTCGTGGTCTGGGTGACCGGGCCCGGGCCGGCCGGCGTGTAGCTGGTGGTGGTCACCTTGCCCAGCTCGTCGGTGTCGCTGGTCTTGCGGCCGAGCGCGTCGAACGCGGAGCGGGCGGTCGTGGTGTAGACCGCCGCACCGCCGGTCCAGGCGCTCAGCGTGTCGATCCGGGTGACCAGGCCCTTGGTGGGCGCGGTCCCGTGCGTCTCGGACTTGTCGAAGAAGGTCTTGACGTCGGAGATGACGTCGGCCGGCCGGGCCACCGTCTCGGTGCAGGCCTTGGCGACCTTCTCCTCCCGGGACACCAGCCCGCGCAGCCACGGATCGTCATTGCTGACGTACGTGTAGCGGGTGCAGGTCTCGTCCCCGCCCTTGCCGGTGTCGCCGAGGTCGGACGTCTGCTCGACGTTGCCCTCGTCGTCGTACGCGGTGCGCTTCTCGGTCTGCTGCCACACCCCCGCCGCCAGCAGCTTGCGGGTCTTCTCGACGGTCGGTTCGATCCGGTACGCCTTGTCGCTGCCGCCGGTGCGGCTGCGGGCGGCGGTCTGCTTCACCGAGTACGCCGTGGTTTCCGCCTCGACCACGGTGTCGCCGTCGAGCTTCGCCTCTTCCAGGGGCGAGCCGGCCAGCGCCGAGTGGTCGGTGTAGTTGGTGCCGGCCGCGTCGGTGACCTGCACGCTGCGCGTCTTGTCGTCGGGCAGCGGCTGGTCGTCGAGGCCACGGTAGAAGCGCTTGCGGGTGGTCAGCACCTTGCCGGTGTCGGTCTGGCCGACCCGCGTGATGACCTGGGAGTAGCCGCGCCACTGGCCGTACGTGCGGTGCTTCTTCTTGGTGAACTCACCGTCGTCCCAGCCCCACAGGACGTTGGTGTCGGTGCCCTCGGTGGAGTAGGCGTACCGGGTCAGGACCGGCGGCTGGTCGGCGGTGCGGTCGCTCTGGGTGACCTCGGTGACCACGTACTTGCGGAACCAGTCGCGGGTCGGGTCGTAGTAGCCGTCCGGCGTCCAGTAGACGGGGTAGCAGCGCCGGGTGTTGCTCTCCACGGCCGGCAGGTCACCGGCATCGCAGTCGGCGTCGGAGTAGGTGACGTGGATGTCGGCGCCCGACTCGGTGCGGACGTTGTCGATCCGCCAGCGGGAGAACAGCTGGGCGCCGGCGATCGCGTTGACCTGGTTGGCCAACTCGACGCCGGTGAAGACCACCGGCGGGTCGGTGACGGTACTGCCGACGTGGCCGGCGTGGGTGACCTGCTTGAGCCAGAGCGACGCGGACTGGGCCGCCTTCGGCGCTTTGAACTCCTGGTCGAGGGTCCACGACTCGACGGGGCTGAACGCGCTGCCCCGGCGTACCTCGGAAGTGATCTTGGTCAGGCGTTTGATCGAGAAGAAGACCGGCGCGAGCTTGTCGGTGCACGGCTCGGCGGCGCACTCCTTGTCCCACGGGACGTCCGCCCAGTTCGCCTTGACCGGCTTGTCGTCCTTGTAGCACTCGGTGGCGAAGCAGCGGTCGGCGGTGCTGAACACGACCCGGGCGGTCGCGGCGGTGTCCGGGTAGGCGGAGTTCAGGCCGTACTCGATGCGCTCGAGGTTGCCGCCGCGGTCGAACGAGACCCGGTTGGCCTTGTCACCGGCCGCGCCGTAGTGCCCGGTCTCCTTCTTGTAGTAGAACCGGGTGGTGTTGCCGTGGATGTCGACCTGCTTGTCGAGCAGCCAGCGCCAGGCCTGCTGACAGGACGAGTCCTTGAACGCGTCGGCGCGGCACTTCTCGCCCTCGTGGTTACCGAAGACCGGCACGGTCCAGCGCGAGTTCGCGGCGGCCACCTCGGCGGCGAAGTAGTTGCGGGTGCCGTCGGCGGTGATGATGGTCCAGCGCTCGGTGGTGGCGGCGTCCTTGGTCGCCGGCGCCCCCTCGTATTCCACCTTCCAGTTGGCGTCCTGGGCCGGCCGCCACTTCCCGGTGTCGTCGTCCTTGACGAGGGTGGTGTTGGTGCCGCCGAGCGCCACCGTGATGTTCGGCGAGTTGTCCTTCCAGCACTGGTCGGCGGTCTTCTTCTCCTTGTTGTTCGGGTCCTTGTCGTCGACCTTGGCCAGGTCGTCGAGGCAGGGCACGTAGGAGCGCTCGACGAAGCCGGGCGTGTAGTCCCAGCCGTCACCGGCCCAGGAGGCCTGGTTGTTGGCGCCGGCCGTTCGGCCGTCGACCATCTGCGACGAGTAGCTCAGCGCGATCTCCGGCGTCGGGCCCTGGGTGGCCGGCACCGTGATCGCGGTCGTGTAGGTGAACGCGCCGGATCCGTCGCCGGCCGTCCACGAACCGGAGGCCTGCAGGTCGCTGGCCTTGTAGTCGCCCTCGCCCGACTCGGTGTCGGCGGCCAGCGCGAGCACCGTCGCGGCCGAGCCGGACAGCGTCATCGGGGTGGACAGGGTGTTCCCGGCCCGGTTGGTCGGGACCCGCACCGGGTCCTGACACTCCGGCAGCTCGGGCGTGGTGGCCGCACAGGCGGGCAGCTGGGCCAGGTTGAGCCGGCTCGACCAGCCGCCGCCGTACAGGCCGGCGAAGGTGTCGAAGTCGACGGTCGTCTCGACGTCGCCCGGCTGGTCGGCCTCGACGGCGATGACCGGACCGCTGAGGCCGAGCTTGGTGGACTGCTCCTCGGGGAGCGTGGAGACGCGTACCCGGGAAGGCGCTTTCTTGTTCTTGACCGGTCGGACCGTGACCGGGATCGACCCGGCCCGGGCCGACACCGCGGTGCTGGTCAGGGTGATCTCGGCGGAGCCGGCCGACGGCCAGCGCCCCTTCTCCGGACCGGTCCAGGCGCCACCGTCGGTGGGCAGCGGCGCGGTCTTGACCTTGACGGTGCCGAAGTCCTTGGCGGCGACGGAATCGACGTCCCGCTCGCCGTTCAGGATCGGTGCGGCCCAGTGGTAGGTGAGGAATCCGGTAACCATGAGCGCGGCCGTGGCCAGCGCGAACCTAGATCTGTGGGACATGTTTTGGCTCCCCATCAGGCGTGGGCGAAGGTGCCGAAGAGGTCGGGGTCGACCGTGGAGGTCCAGACCCGGACGTCGTCGACGACACCACCGAGGTAGTTGGAGCGGGCGCCGGCGGTCGTGCCGGTGCAACCGACCGTGAGCGGACCCGCGGCGTGCCACGGCGTCGCCGGCACCGCGACCTCGCCCTGCGGCTCACCGTCGACGTAAAAGCGCAGCTTCTTGGCCGGCAGGTCGTAGACGGCGGCCAGGTGGGTCCAGGTGCCGACCACCGGAGCGGCGAGCGAGCGGACCTCGACCAGGGCGGCCGCCGACGTGTCGGCGCCCGGCATGACGACCCGCCAGCGGCCGGCGTCACCGAAGTACTCGATCCGGAAGCCCTGCCGGACCGCGCCGGACTGGGACACCACGGTGCGGGTGCCGGTCAACGCGTCCACCGCGACCCAGGCCGCCACCGAGAAGGAGCCGTCGGTGCGAACCACCGCTCCACTCGTGGTGGCACACGATCCGTCGGCCAGGGCCAGGCCCAGCGCACCGTTCCGGCTGGCGAACCGGTCCTGCTCCCAGGTGTACTCGCCGGCCACCGACAGATGACGGCCGTTGCCGGACGTGTCGTCCAGGTTGGTCGGCTCGTCGGCGCGCGGGCCCTCGAGCGGCCACTGGCCCTCGACCTTGACCGGGTTGTTGGCCTGCTTGACCGCGGCCGCCTCGGCGTCGGTCAGCGCACCGCGCCACACCTTCACGTCGGAGATCGCGCCCCGGAAGTAGTCCGCGGCCGCCCCGGCGTACCTACCGCAGCCGATCGTCAGCGGTCCGGTGGCACTCCAGTTCGCGCCGGTCCGGGTCACCGTGGACGCCTTCGCGCCGTTGACGAAGAGGGTGATCGACTTCGTGGTGGCGTTGTAGACGGCGGTCAGGTGGGTCCACTTGCCGGCCGTCGCGGCGAACGCGTCGGTGGTCGAGTAGGCCCACTCGGACGAGGAGGTCTCGTCGTCGCCGGCCTTCATCATCAGCGACCAGAACGGCACACCCTGCCCGTTGGCCCGGGCGCCCAGGAAGAAGCCGCTGACCCGGCCGCCGTCGGAGCCGAGGATGGTCTGGTTCATCGCGGTGATGTCGTCGATCCGGGCCCAGGTCGAGACCGAGAACGACTCGTCGCTGCGGATCACCGAGCGCGGGCTGGTGGCGCACCGGTCACCGCTGACGTACCAGGCCGAGTCGGGCCGGGCGTACTGGTCGGCGGTCCACTCCACCGGCACGGCCGGCACGGGCGGGGTCTCCGGTTCGGTCGGGTCCTCGGTCGGCTCGTCGGTCTCCTCGGGCACCTCGGGGGTTCCGGTCGGGTCCGGCTCGGTCGGGTCGCCGGTCTCGGTCGGGTCCGGGGTGGGCTGGTCGGTCGGGTCCGGGGTGGGCTCCTCGGTCGGCTCCTCCGTCGGCTCCTCGGTGGGCTCCGGCGTCGGCGTCGCCACCACCGGCTCGGGGACGGTCAGGTCGTACTCGTGACCGGCCCGGTCCGAGCCGTTGCCGCGCAGCGCCCAGGCGCCCGAGATGCCGGCCGGCAGTTCGTTGCCGGCCGCCAGGATCTGCGCCTCGCTGAGCAGGCCGCTCCAGATGCCGACCTGGTCGATCGTGCCGTTCATCGGCTTGGTGGTGGAGACCGTCGAGGTCCCGCTGCAGCCGATCATCGTGCGGTAGCCGGCGTGCCAGGTCGGGTTGGCGATCGCCGCCTCGGCGACCATCTTGCCGTTGACGTAGAGCCGGAGCAGCTTGCCGGCCGGGTCCACGGTCGCGCCGACGTGCTCCCACGTGTTCACCGCCGGTGCGGCCGGGCTGTAGACCGTCGTCCAGGTCGGCGTGGCCACGTCGGCCGAGGAGACACCGAGGTTCCAGCGGTCCTTGGCCTTGTCGTAGTAGAGGGTCATCGCCTGCGTGTTGGTGCCGGAGATGGTGACCACCGCCCGGTCGGCCGTCTTGTCGGCCAGCTTCACCCAGGCGGCGACGGTGAACTCGGCGTCGGTGCGCAGCACCGGCCCGGTGTAGGCGCAGGCACTGCCGTTCAGGGTGAGCGCCGCGCCGCCCCGGCCCTGCCGGTCGGCGCCGTAGCCGGTGCCGGTCGCGGTGGCGGTGAGGTCCTTCTGGGCGGCGGCGATGTCCTTGTTGCCGGACACGTCGGTGGTGCCCGAGTCGTCACGCAGGTCCCAGGTCATCCGCCAGATGCCCATCGGCTGCACCGGGGTGACCCGGCCGGTGAACACGTTGTAGATCGCCCGGGCCGAGTAGTTGCCCGCGTTGTCCCGCGCCCAGACGTAGACCTGGGTCCGCCCGGTGTCCGGGGTGAAGGTCAGGTTCGCCTTGCCCGAGGCGGCGGTCAGCGGGGCTTCCTTGGCGTCCACGCCGATGCCGTACTCGAAGCGCAGCACGCCCGACCCCGCGTCGGTGGAGGCGAAGCTCAGCGTCACCGGCTGCCCGAGTACCGGCGTGCCCGAGGTCCGGGTGATCACCGGCAGGGTGGGCGGGGTGTGGTCCATCCGGAAGTAGCAGTAGCCGGTCCAGGCCGTCGTATCGGTGCCGTCGGTGCCATGCACGCGCCACTTGTAGGCGCCGTCGGCCAGGACCGGGGTGGTCCAGCCGGCCTCCTTGTTCGACGCGACCGCGCCGGAGGTGAAGTCGGCCGGGGTGGTCGGGCCGGTCAGGTCGAAGACCATCTTCACCGAGTTGTCGGCGTCGGCGGCCTTGCCGTAGAGCGCCGGGGTGCTGTCGTTGATCCACGGACCGGGCGAGGTCGCGTTGCAGTTGCCGCCCGGCGACGAGCGGACCGCGACCGGCGAAGTCGGCTTCGACTGGTACTCGGCGACCAGCTTGACCTTGCCGCGCTCGGCCTTGGCCCAGTGGCCGCCGCTCTCGGTCTTCATCCGCAGGCCGAAGGTGATGGTGCTGTAGCTCGCGTCGGCGTGCCGCTGCACGTGGGTCTTCACCCCGGCCGCGTTGAACTTCGCCCAGGACGGCGTCTGCCCGCTGCACCCGCTGTTCGCCTTGACCGTCTTGGTCTGCAGGGCGGCGCCGTGCAGCCACTTGCCCTTCATGCCGTTCCAGGTCGGGGTGTTGCCGTCGATCCCGTTGGTCTGCCACAGCTGCATCGACTCGCCCGCGCACCAGGCGGTGTGCGTCAGGTAGACCTCGACGCTCGGCGTCTTGATGATCCGCTTGCCCTTGAGCGCGGTGACGTCGAACTGGGTGTGCGCGCGCCAGATGTCGCCGTAGTCGTCGAAGTTCGACCCGATCCGGATCACGTCGCGCGGCCAGGCGTTCCCGGACGTCCACTTGGTGTCCGGCCGGGAGTCGTTGACCGGGATCCACTTCTGGTAGTACTTCGAGTAGGTCGGGTCGATGTAGATCGGGAACCGCGCCGCGCCGTCCAGCAGGGCGGGGTCGGTCCGCACGGTCAGCCGCTTGCCGGCCACCTCGACGTCGACCTCCGCCTGCTGGGCCAGGCCGCCCGGCGCCTGCAGGGTGGAGGGATCGGCCACGGCCGCCTCGGAGGCGAGCCGGCGCAGCGTGCCGGCCGGGTCGGGCTTGCTGCGGGTGGAGTCCCAGGCGGCCGCGCGCGGCGCGCCGGCGACGACGCCGCGCGGTCCCTTCAGGACGATCTCACCGTCGGTCTCGGTCACCGTCGCGGAGCCACCGATCTGGTACGCCGTCGCGCGCACCTTCGGGTTCTCGGCGGCCGCCGGCGTCTTGACCACCAGCACGTGCGAGAAGCCCCCGGCCACCGCGCGGACCACCAGGTCGGCACCCGGGTAGACCTCGGGGTAGGTGATCGCGTCGCCGCTGACCACGCCGGCCGGAAGTGCGTCCGGCCAGGTCAGCGAGAAGTCGGCGCCGCCCTCGCGGTAGACCGCGAGCGGGCCGGACCCACCGGCCGAGAAGGACACGTCGGCCGCGGCGCGCGGGCGGAGCCGCCCGTCGGCGCCGGGCGCCAGGTTGGTGTCGAGGGCGATCCAGCGCGAGTCACGCTCGACCCGCTGCGGCTCGACGTACGACTCGTAGGAGAAGTTGCCGTTCGGCAGGGCGAGGACCTTGGTGGTCTCGTTCGCCTCGGCGAGCACCTCGACCGGCTTGTCGCAGAGTTCGGCGAGCCGCTGCGCGCTCGCCTCGGTCTCGCTGACGGCCTCCCCGGATGGGCAGGCGGCTTGTGCGGTGTTGCTGAATCCGACCGCGGATATGGATGTGGCCAGGACCGCGAGCGCGGAGCCCAGCGCAATCCGGGCATGCGTCATCGACACGTGTTGCTCCCCCGTGAACCAAGCAAAAACCACCCGAGCAGGGTTCAAGCAGGGAATTCGAGCACCAAGGCATCGACGCCCGACCGACCCCGTTTCGGCGTGCGTGGATCCCGAAGTTAGATGTTTAAGTAGACCTTAGTCAATAGTGAAGACCATCTAATTAGACTTATCTCTTACCCAACGGAACCACCAGCACGGCCTCGGTGCCGCCGCCGGCCCGGTTCCGCAACTCGATGCTTCCGCGCAGCTCACCGGTGGCCAGCGCGCGGACGATCTGCAGGCCGAGGTTGCCGCTCGACTCGGCCCGGAAGCCGTCCGGCAGGCCCGCGCCGTTGTCGGCCACGGTCACGTGCAGCTGCTTGCGGAACCGGTGCGCGGAGACCACCACCTCGCCCACCTCGGCCCGCTCGGTGTCCAGCGGTTCGTCGTCGTCGGACGCCGGGAAGCCGTGCTCGACCGCGTTGATCAGCAGCTCGTTGACCACGATGACGAGCGACGTCGCGATCTCGGCGGGCAGCACCCCGAAGGTGCCCTCGCGCCGCATCTTGACCGTGAAGTTGGTCGCCGCCACCTCGGTCGCCGCGGTGGCCACCCGGTCGACGATGCCGTCGAACTCGACCGCCTCGTCGCTCGACATCGAGAGCGTCTCGTGGACCAGCGCGATCGAGGCGACCCGGCGCACCGACTCCTGGAGCGCCATCTTGCCCTCCGGCGAGTCCACCCGGCGGGCCTGCAGGCGCAGCAGCGCGGCCACCGTCTGCAGGTTGTTCTTCACCCGGTGATGGATCTCCCGGATGGTGGCGTCCTTGGTCATCAGGGCGCGGTCCCGGCGGCGGACCTCGGTCACGTCCCGGACCAGCACCAGCGCGCCGATCGGCACTCCGGCCGGCAGCAGTGGCAGCGCCCGGGTGAGCACGGTGGCGCCGCGCGCCTCCACCTCCTGCCGGGGCGGGAACTCGCCGCGCAGCGACGCCAGCATCCGCTCGGCCGCGTCGTTGCCCTCCAGCGGATCGGCGGCCAGCCGGCTGATCAGGCCGGACAGCTCCTCGCCGACCAGGTGCGCGTTGAAGCCGAGCCGGCGGAAGGCGGACTGCGCGTTCGGGCTCGCGTACGTCACCTTGCCGCTCGCGTCGAGCCGGATCAGCCCGTCCCCGACCCGCGGCGCCGAGGTGGTCTCCCCCGGGTGCCGCGGCGGCGGGAACGTGCCGTCGGCCATCATCTGCGCCAGGTCGTCGGCCGTGGTCAGGTAGTTGAGCTCGAGCTGGCTGGGGGTGCGCGCGGTGGACAGGTTGGTGTCCCGGCCGATCACCGCGATGACCTCGCTCCAGCCCTCCTCGCGGTCGCTCTCGCCGCGCAGCCGCACCGGGATCGCCTCGTGCCGGGCGGGGGTGTCGCCGTACCAGACCGGGTCGCCCTCCCGCCAGATCCGCTCCTGGGTGAAGGCGATGTCCAGGTGGGCCACCTCCGGCCCGCCGACGATCTTGCCGACCTGATCGTCCTGGTACGCCGTCGGCGCCGTGGTCGGCCGGACCTGGGCAACGCACAGGAACTCCCGCGCCCGGCCCGGATCGCTCCGCACCGGCACCCACAACAGCAGGTCGGCGAAGGACAGGTCGCTCAGCAACTGCCAGTCCCCGGCGAGGCGGTGCAGGTGGTCGATGTCGGCTGGGCCGAGGCCGGTGTGCTCCTCGGCCAGATCACGGAGCGTAGACACGCCCTTATTTCTACAGGGTGCTCGTTACCTTCTTGAGTCCACGCGGTGCGTCCGGGTCCTCACCTCGGGCGAGCGCCAGGGCGAGAGCCAGCTTCTGCAGCGGCAGGATGTCGAGCAGCGGGCTGTAGCGCTCGTCGGCGATCGCGGGCACGGCCAGCCGGCCGCTGGCGCCGTCGATGTCGCTGGCCCCGATGGTGACCACGTCGGCGCGCCGCTCGGCGAGCCGGTCGACCACGTCGCGCATGGCCCGGCCGCCCGGGCCGTCGCCGACCACGGCCAGCACCGGCACGTCCGGGTCGGCCATCGCCAGTGGGCCGTGCAGCAGGTCGGCGCCGGAGAACGCGAGGGCCGGCAGGTAGGACGTCTCCATCAGCTTCAGGGCGGCCTCCCGGGCGGTCGGGTACGCATATCCCCGGCCGGTGGTGACCATCCGGGAGGCGAACCGGTAGCGCTGGGCCAGCGCGTCGGCGGCCGGGTCGGCGAGCGCGTCCTCGGCCAGCTGGGGCAGCTTGTCCAGGGCGGCCCGTTCCTCGGCCGGCAACCGGCCGTCGCCGGCCCGCACGCCCTCGATGAGCAGCAGCAGCGCGAGCAGCTCGGCGGTGTAGGTCTTGGTCGCCGCGACCGCCCGCTCGTGCCCGGCGGCCACGTCGATGGAGAGCTCGGCGGCCCGGGCGAGCGGCGAGTCGGGGTTGTTGGTGACGGCCAGGGTCAGGCCGCCGTTCTCCCGGGCGGCGGCGAGCACGCCGGTCAGGTCGGAGGAGCCACCGCTCTGGCTGACCCCGATGACCAGGGTGCCGCTGAAGTCGGGCCGGGCGCCGTAGAGGGTGATCGCGCTGGGTGAGGCGCTGGCGACCGGAAGTCCGAGCCGGATCTCGGTGAGGTACGCCCCGTAGAGCGCGGCGTGGTCGGACGTGCCGCGGCCGACGAACATCACATTCCGTGGCTTGCGCCCGGCGACCTCGGCGGCCACCGCGGCGATCGCCGCCCGGTGCTCGCCGTCGAGCAGGCGGGCGAATCCGCCCGGTTGTTCCGCGATGTCCGCCGCCATGCCCTGGCCCCGCTGGGTCACGTTTTCCTCCCCTGTTGAGCGCATCTCCGCGCATCTGATGCGCAGTCTTGCAAGAAGACGCTCGTATAGTCAATGTTTCGAGCACTAATGAGCAAAACCTGGTACTGACATCCAGCCCCTCTTCCCCTACTGTTCTCGTTCGTGGATGCACACCGCGCAGCCGACCGCGCTCTTGAGCAGGCAAGATCCGCTTTGGCGCGAGATGAGCCGCAGCAAGCCGCCGATCACCTCGCCGGCGCGCTCACCCACGCACCCACGCTCCCCGAGGCGCACGAGCTGCTCGGCCGCCTCGCCGCCCTGCCCGGCGGCGGCCTCGCGCTGTTCCCGCTGGCCCCGCACGTCACCGCGGGCGGGCTCGCCGCCCGGGCCCACCTGCTCGCCGCGGCCGGCCACCCGGACGAGGGCCTGCCGCTGCTCGCCGCGGCCAGCGGCCGCGCGCCCGGCGCCGACTGGGCCGGCGTGCCCTGGGTCGGCGACCCCGGCCTCGGCATGCGCATCGACCCCGGCCTGCTCGTCCAACTGCTCATGCGGCTCTGCACCGCGGTGGGCGATCCGGCCCCCACCCGCACCCGGGCCACCCTGCGGCCCTACCTGACCGTGGCGAAACACGCGGTGGGGGCCAACCCCGAACACGCCATGCTGCTCGGCGCCGGCTCGGCCCTGGCCCGGCGGATCGGCGAGACCACGCTCGCGGTCGAGTGGGCGGCCCGCGGCGCCCGCGTCCGGCCCTCCAAGCTCGCCGAGATCTGGCTCGGCTACGCCTACCGCAGCGCCGGCAAGGTGCCCGAGGCGCTGGCCGCGCTGCGCCGGGCGGTCACCCACGACCCCGACGACCTTTCGGTGTACGCCGACATCGCCGGCACCCTCGCCGACCACGGCCGCCTCGAGGACGCCCTGAACTGGGTCGACCGCGCGCTCGAACGCGACCCGGACTACGACTGCGCCGTGCACACCGCGCACCGGCTGCGGCACCGCGCCGACGGCGACCTGGCCCACCTGGTCCGGCTCGCCGACTTCATCCGCGACCACCCCGACGAGTCGCACGAGCACACCGACCTGGCCGACTGCTGCCGTGACGTGTCCTGGCTCGGCGGCACCCCGGCCGCGGCCCCGCTGCCCCGCGGCAACGCGCGCTCCGCCGACGAGCCCTCGGCCGAGGCCGTGCGCCGGCTGCGCCAGGTCGCCTCGCTGTCCTGGGCGCATCCCCCGGCCGCCTACGACGCGGCCGTCCAGCTGATCATGGTGCAACCGTTCGACCTGCTGGCCATGCTGGCCCACCCGCCGGCCGACGTGGCCGCGGTGGAGATCTGGGCGTGCCTGGGCCTGCTGCACCACGGCGCCGAGGAGCCCTGGCTGGACTCGACCCGGCGCAAGATCCTGCTCGACCTGATCGAGGGCGGGCTCGACCGGGTCACCGAGGCCGCGCTGTTCGCGATGATCGTCTCGGCGTGGATCGACCCCGAGGCGCGGGCCGACGTGGCCGCGATCGTCGCCGGCTGGCTCGCCGAGGTGACCGGCCGGCCCGGCGCGCGCACGGTGGCCGAGCTGGCCCTGGCCACGCCCGACCTCGACCCGGCCGTCCGGGCCACCGCCACCGGCCTGGTCCGCACGCCGGTGGTCCCCCGCCAGCGGACCCGCGGCCGCAACCGCCTGCTGCTGCGCTGGCGACGAAGCTAGCCGATCTTCGCGATCAGGTCGCCTTCCTGCACCACGTCACCCTCGTTGACGGCCAGCTCGCGGACGGTGCCGTCGGACTCGGCGAGCACCGGGATCTCCATCTTCATCGACTCGAGAATCACCAGGGTGTCCCCCTCGGCGACCGTATCCCCGGCGGACGCCACGACCTTCCACACGTTGGCCACCATCTCGGCCCGGATCTCGTCCGCCATCGGAACCCCCTCCTCGAACGTTCGTTCAGGGCCATCAAACCATGGATCTCGCACGGCCGAGTCCGGCCTTACCCGGCGCGCCGACTACGATCGGGCCGGGAAACGTGCAACGAACAGGAGTCACCATGGCGAAGAAGTCCCGCAAGAAGAAGGCTCGTAAGAAGAGCGCCGCCAACCACGGCAAGCGTCCCAACAGCTGAGGTCGCCCCGACATACGAAAGGCCCGGCGGGTAACCCCGCCGGGCCTTCGCATTTGTCGTCCTACGGGAGGTACTCCCGCGTCTCGACCTGCACCTCGAGCTGGTCGAGCTTGACCCGCAGCCGCTCGCGCAGCTCCCGGGGCGCCGTCTCGTCGCCGCAGCACCGGGCCACCAGGGCCTTCACCTCGTGCTCGATGCCGTACTCGTGCAGGCACCGGGTGCAGTCGTCCAGGTGCTTCTGGATCAGCGACCGCCGATCCTCGCTGCACTCCAGGTCAAGGTAGAGATAAACCTCATTGAGGACGAAGCCGCAATCAGGCTCTAGTTCCTCGCCGTTCACGCCGCTCATCTCGCGTCACGCCTCCTGCGGTTCCGATGCGGTCCGGGTAATGCCCCGGTCGGCGGCGTAACGCTCGAGAAGCTTACGCAGGTTGCGACGGCCGCGGTGCAGCCGAGACATGACCGTGCCGATCGGGGTACCCATGATGTCGGCGATCTCCTTGTACGAGAAGCCCTCGACATCGGCGAGGTACACCGCGAGCCGGAAATCCTCCGGCAACTGCTGCAACGCGTCCTTGATGTCGCTGTCCGGCAGGCGGTCGAGCGCCTCGGTCTCCGCCGAGCGCAGACCCACCGACGTGTGCGACTCCGACGAGGCCAGCTGCCAGTCGGTGATCTCCTCGGTCGGAGCCTGGACAGGCTGGCGCTGCTTACGCCGGTAGGAGTTGATGTAAGTGTTGGTCAGGATTCGGTACAGCCACGCCTTGAGGTTCGTGCCCTCTTCGAACTGGTGAAACGCGGAGAACGCCTTCAGGAACGTCTCCTGCACCAGGTCTTCGGCGTCGGCCGGATTGCGCGTCATCCGCAGACCCGCCGCATATAGCTGATCCACGAACGGCAACGCGTCCCGCTCGAAGCGCGCGCGGCGCTCCTCCGTACGCTCTGTCTGGGCCACCCTCGACTCTCCCCTCGACTGCCCCGCCGAGGATACGGGTAGTGCCCCAGGGGAGGCTGAGAAAACCGCGGGTGTGCTGACACTCACCAATGGCGTACTTTCCGATCGAAGCGTGGGCGTGGTCTCGGCGGCCGGCCACTCCGGTGCGGAAAGAAGATCACGCACCCGGGCGACCTGACGGTCCACGGTCTCAGTTCCGGCTCGCACCCTGCTCAAACCCCTCTCGGCAGACAAGCTCGCGGGTGTTATAACCACGGACCCGCAACTTGCATTCCGGGATTTTCAGCGAGCCCAACCATGGCTACGCATCCAGGCCACGGCCAGTTCGGCGGTGCCGGCGACATCCTTGCGGAGGTCGTGGGTCGCGCCCGGGCGGACGGCCACCTCGACGTTCGCGGTCGGAGTCGGCACGCCGAAGGGATCGCGGTCGCCGTTGAGGACCAGCGTGGGCACGTCGATGGGCAGCTCGGCGGCCCGGCTCTTGTCCGGTTTGCCCGGCGGGTGCAGCGGAAACGCCAGGGCGAGAACACCCGCGGCGCCGAGGGTGGATGCGGTGCGGCAGGCGACTCGCGCTCCGCTGGAACGCCCGCCGACAATCAGAGGCAGCTCGGGTACGCGGTATCGCGCGATCACCGCCGACCATGCCTCGTCGAGTTGCCCGGCCGGCGCCGGTGCCCGCCGTCCGGCCATCCGGTAGGGCTGGGTCACGAGCACCACACGCACGCCCGCGGCGGTCACCGCATCACACACGGCGACCAGGTCGGGTGCGTCGACGCCGCCGCCCGCGCCGTGGCCGAGAAAGAGCAGGCTGTGGGGCGGACCGGCCGGTTCGACGAGGCGAATTCCGGCCGGCCCGCGCGGCGTCTCTGTTTCGGTGCTGGTCACCGCCCTATCCAAGCAGCGGTGCCGGTCTCACCCGCAGAGGCGCAACGATCAGCGACTCAACGGTATGAGTGTCAGCAGGCGACGGTCCTCCTCGTTCGGGTCGTCGTCGACAGGTGATCCGTCCGGCCTGACGCGTTCCCGCCAGGCGACGAGCATGGCGCGGCGCTCGCGCGGCGTGGTGCCGCCCCAGACGCCGTGACAGTCGCCGACCTGTAGAGCCCAGGCCAGGCATGGACCTTGCACCGTGCACGTCCCGCAGAGTGCGACGGCACTCTCGGACGGCTCGTTCGGAGCCGGAAAAAAGGTTTCCGGATCAACGCTTCGGCAGGCGCCACGCGTGCGCCAAGCCTCATCGGTGCGGCGTTCCTCGATCGCTTCGAGCAGCCTTGGATCGCGTCGAGCGATGGCCACCTCGTGCGGACGCGGCATACGTGCCCGTGTCATCAGCCCACCTCCCCCGTGGGACCGGTCTTGCACGTGGTGACATGCCCGCACCGTGCGGACCGGCACCACTCCGGCGCTGGTTTGTATCGCACGGTAGAAGATCAGAACAAGGGGCTTATCTATCTCGAAACAAAGTTCGCACTCGAAAACGCGTACATATCTCGACAAAGACGGCTGTTGATCATGAAGAGTTCAGAAAAGCGTTGCCTTCGGCGGCGGGTCCAGCAACTGCGGTCCGTTGTTGCGCACGTTGCCGACGGCCGGGCCGACCGGGCGGACATCGATCGCGGCCAGTTCGCGCTCGGTGATCGGGCGTAACAATTCGCCACCCTCATCGCCCAGCCACTCGGCCCAGCGGTCGGGCGGCAGGATGAACGGCATCCGGTCGTGCACCCGGGCCAGGTCGCCGCGCGCGGCCGTGGTCAGCACGCTCACGGTGCGCATCTTTTCCGGGCCCCACGGCGCCCAGATGCCGCCGAACGCCAGCACCGAGCCGTCGGCCGGGGTCATGTAGAACGCCTGGCGCTCCTTGCCGGTGCGGACCCACTCGAACCACCCGTCCGCCGGGACCAGGCAGCGGCGGCGGGCGAACGACGGGGCGAAGGCCGGGGAGGTGGCCACCGTCTCGGAGCGGGCGTTGATCATCTTGGCGGCGCCGCGGGTGTCCTTGGCCCAGGGCGGGAGCAGGCCCCAGCGTGCGGTGTCGAGCACCCGGGCATCGGCCTGGCTCGCCGAGATGCGCACCAGCGGAACCGGGTCGGTGGGCGCGACGTTCCAGCTCGGCCCCAGCCCCTCGGTCACGTCGACAGCGTCGAAGAGGTCGCTGAGGTCGGCTTCGCTCCGCGTCGTCGCGTACCGCCCGCACATGAGTCGGTACGGTACGCCTTGCGAAAAGATCCCGGGGGGCGGGAATGCGCCGCGGAAATGTCGTACCCCGGCGGCAGAATGGCGACCGTGACTGCTGAACCCCGCCCCTGGCTCGCACCGACCGCGTCGGCCCCGGTCAGCACGGCCGTGACCCTGCCCGGTTCCAAGTCGATGACCGCCCGCGCGCTCATCCTGTCCGCGCTGGCCGACGGCCCATCGGCGATCGAGCGGCCGCTGCGCGCGCGAGATACCGAGCTGATGGCGGCCGGTCTGCGCGCGCTCGGCGTCACGGTCGACACCGGCGACAGCGAGCGCTGGACGGTCGAGCCCGCTCCGCTGCGCGGTCCGGCCCGGGTCGACGTCGGGCTGGCCGGCACGATCATGCGGTTCCTGCCGCCGGCCGCCGCGCTGGCCGACGGCGTGGTCGAGTTCGACGGCGACCCGCACGCGCGCAACCGGCCGCTGCGCCCGATCGTCGAGGCGCTGCGCGCGCTCGGCGTGTCGATCGACGCGTCCGCCACCGGCGGGCTGCCGCTCACCGTGCACGGCGCCGGCCTGGTCGAGGGCGGCGAGGCGGTGATCGACGCGTCGGCGTCCAGCCAGTTCGTCTCCGGCCTGCTGCTGTCCGCGGCCCGCTTCACCAAGGGCCTGGTGCTGCGGCACGAGGGCCCGCCGGTCCCGTCCGCGCCGCACCTGCGGATGACGACCCACATGCTGCGCGCCGCCGGCGCCACCGTCGACGAGTCGGTGCCCGACGTGTGGACGGTGGCGCCCGGCCCGCTGTCCGGGCGCACCTGGGTGATCGAGCCCGACCTCAGCGGCGCCGCCCCGTTCTTCGCGGCCGCCATGGTCACCGGCGGCGCCGTGACCCTGGCCGGCTGGCCGGAGTCGAGCTGGCAGCCGGTCGGCCGTCTCACCGAGCTGCTCACCGCCCTGGGTGCCGAGGTGTCGCAGGGCCCCGACGGCCTGACCGTGCGCGGCACCGGCACGCTGCGCGGCATCACCGCCGACCTGTCCGAGGTCAGCGAGCTGACCCCGGTGATCTCGGCGCTGGCCGCGCTCGCCGAGGGCCCCAGCGAGCTGCGCGGCGTGGAGCACATCCGCGGCCACGAGACCGACCGCATCGCCGCGCTCGCCGCCGAGCTGAGCAAGGTCGGGGCCGAGGTCACCGAGTTCCGCGACGGCCTGCGCATCGAGCCGCGGCCGCTGCACGCGTCCTCGTTCGAGACGTATGCCGACCACCGGATGGCGCACGCCGCCGCGGTTATCGGACTCGCTGTCCCGGGCATCGAGCTGACCGACGTAGCGTGTACGTCGAAGACGTTGCCCGAGTTCCCCGAACTCTGGGCGGGACTCGTGGCGAGGAGCTAGACCCTGCCAGGACGCAAGCGGGAGTACGACGAGGACGATGTCCGGATCCGTCCGGGCCGTTCGTCGCGCCCGCGTACCCGAACCCGACCCAAACACGACGACGCGGTCGACGCGCTGGTCATCACCGTCGACCGCGGCCGGTACGGCTGTGTCCGCGAGGATGCCGACGCCGACGCCGACGCGCCGATCATCACCGCGATGCGGGCGCGCGAGCTGGGCCGCAAGTCGGTCGTCGTCGGCGACCGGGTGGCCCTGGTCGGCGACGTCACCGGCGACGCCGGCGCGCTGGCCCGCATCGTCCGGATCAGCGAGCGGACGTCGGTGCTGCGCCGCACCGCGGACGACGACGACACCACCCCCGAGGGCCGGCTGGAGCGCGTGGTGGTCGCCAACGCCGACCAGTTGGTGATCGTCAGCGCCCTGTCCGACCCGCCGCCGCGCACCGGCTTCATCGACCGTTGCCTGGTGGCGGCGTACGACGCCGACATCGAGCCGCTGCTCTGCCTGACCAAGGCCGACCTGGCCGGCCCCGAGGCGGTGCTCGACTACTACGCCGAGCTCGACCTGCCGCACGTCCTGGTCCAGCCGGACAGCGACCTGGCCGACCTGCGCAACCACCTGGCCGGCCGGATCTCGGTGATGGTCGGCCACTCCGGCGTCGGGAAGTCCACCCTGGTCAACCGCCTGGTCCCGGAGGCCCTACGGGCGGTCGGCGTGGTCTCCGCGATCGGCAAGGGCCGGCACACGTCGACCAGCGCGGTGGCCCTGCGCCTGCCGTCGGTGGGCCGTTCCCGCAAGGACCCGGGCTGGATCATCGACACGCCCGGGATCCGCAGCTTCGGCCTGGCCCACGTGAGCGCCGAGAGCCTGCTGCACGGCTTCTCCGACCTGGTCGAGGGCACCCTGGAGGACCAGCCGAACTGCGGCCACACGACCGCCGACGCCGACTGCCGGCTGGACGCGTGGGTGGCCGGGGGCAAGGCCGACCCGCGGCGCCTGGCGTCCTACCGACGGCTGCTGGCCTCCCGGGCCGGCGACCTGAACAACCAGGACCACCCGGAGCCCGAACTGCCGGCCTGACCACCTGGCGGGCGTGCGGGGACGATCGGGCCGGTGATCGGCTAGCGTGCCACGCATGGCCGGATATGCCGACGACCTCGCGCTTGCTCATCTGCTCGCCGACACCGCCGACTCGATCTCGATGGGGCGGTTTCGGGCACTCGACCTGCGGGTGGAGTCGAAGCCCGACCTCACCCCGGTCTCCGACGCCGACACGGCCGTCGAGCAGGCGATCCGGGGGACGCTGGCGCGGGCCCGGCCCCGCGACGGCGTGCTCGGCGAGGAGTTCGGGCACACCGTGGCCGCGGCCGGCCCGGGCAGCCGCCGATGGGTGATCGACCCGATCGACGGCACCAAGAACTTCGTGCGCGGCGTCCCGATCTGGGGCACGCTCATCGCCCTGCTCGAGGGCGACACCCCGGTGGCCGGGCTCGTCTCGGCGCCGGCCCTGGGCCGGCGCTGGTGGGCGGCGCGGGGCCACGGGGCGTTCGCCGGAAAGCACCAGCACGCCGCCACCCGGATCAAGGTCTCCGGCGTCGGCCGGCTGGCCGACGCCAGCTTCTGCTACGCCAGCCTGACCGGCTGGTCCGACGCCGGCCGCCTCGAACCGGTCGTCGACCTGGCCCTGAACGCCTGGCGGAGCCGCGCCTACGGCGACTTCTACGGCTACATGCTGCTGGCCGAGGGCGCCCTCGACATCATGATCGAGCCGGAGCTGTCGCTCTGGGACGTGGCCGCGCTGATCCCGATCATCACCGAGGCGGGCGGCACCATCACCGAGCTGACCGGCCGCCCGGCCGGCGACAAGACCGCCGCGATCGCGACCAACGGCCTGCTGCACGAAACGATCCTCACCGCCCTGACCCGCCCCCGCAGCTGACCTGAAGATCAGGCAGGCAGCGCTGCTATGGGGCAAAACGGGGCCGAACCTCAGCAATCGCATGGGCAGGGTTGGGGTTAGGCCGTCGGCCGGGCGGGAATCTCGTCTATCGTGCGTCAGGTGGTGTCTCCCGGCTGGTTCTTCCTCGCCGCCATGATCTTGGCGTACGGGGTCGCCAACCTGCTCCAGTCGGCCGCAGCGGCCAAGACCACGGTGCATCACACCTTCGACCCGGGGCTGCTGGTCCGGCTCGCCGGGCAGCGGACCTACCTGCTCGGCCTCGGCTGTCAGGTGCTCGGGTTCATCCTCGCCTTCCTCGCCCGGCGGGATCTTCCGCTCTTTCTCGTGCAGGCCAGCGTCGCGGCCGGGCTCGGGGTGACGGCCCTGCTCGGCGTGCTCGTGCTCAAGTGGTCCCTGCCCACCGCCGAGATCTTCCTTCTCACGCTGCTGCTCGCCGGCATCACCGCCCTGGTCATGGCGGCGGAGCCGGCGCATTCGCGCCGGCTCGGGACGGTCGTCGTGGTCCTTCTGGCCGCGTCGGTCCTGGTGATCGCCGCGGCCGGCTTCTTTGCCGTACGACTACACGGCGCTCTCGGCTCCGTCGTCCTGGGCTCGCTGGCCGGCATCGACTTCTCGGCGGCGGCAATCGCGGCCCGGCCGCTGGCGAACGAGCATTCGGCGGCCGGCTTCTTCACGAACCCGCTGCTCTACCTCCTGGTGATCCACTCCCTGGTGGGCCAGCTGCTGCTGGGCCTGGCGATGCAGCGCGGCTCCACCACGGCCGCGGTGGCCGCCATGGACGCGGCCGGCGCTGTCCCGGCCGCGATCGTCGGCCTGCTCCTGCTGGGTGACCGCATCCACGAGGGCCGGGGCTGGCTGGCCGCGCTCGGCTTCGTGGTCACCCTGGCCGCCGTGATCGGCCTGACCCGCTACGCGGAACCCCAGCACCATCACGCCACCGCACCGACCCGCCGCCCGGACCCGAGCACGCCACTGCGCGCCGCGCCCACCGGCCACTGAGCGACCGGCCCGTCACGCGGCGCTTCGCTGGTTTGACTACGACCCCAGCCCTCTGCGCGCCTCGCGCGAAAGGCGCGTTACGGCCGGTTGTTGCCGGTGGTCGCGGGGCTTGGCGGGGGCGGCCAGGGTGGGGCCGGGACGGCCTGGGGCGTACCGGTAAACCGGGGTTGATCTTCGGGAAGTTGATCCTGGCGGGGCGTGCGGTCGTAATCGTGCATGAGAGCTGGGGCGCGGGGTACATCTCGACCATGCCCATCCGACGGTTATGTCCCCATTGACGGGAAACCGGGGGTGGGGATCACTCGTGGGTCGGGAAGACGGGGTAGGTCCTCATACGCGCGGAAATGCGGGGAGGGGACGCGTTATGCACAATGGAGCGATCATGTCGAGCGAAGTGCGCCATCTGGTGGACGGCGGCCGGGCTTTTCCGCTGGTCCGGCTGACCGGGGTGCTCGATGTGACAACTGCGCCGGAAATTCGGTCGGTGCTGCTCGACGTGCTTGCCGGGCAACCCGAGGCGGTGGTGGTCGATGTCGGCGATCTTCGGATCGGCGATCCGGCGGCCGTGGCCGTGCTGCGGGAGGTGTATCGGGAAACCGCCGACTGGCCGGCCGCCCGGCTCACGCTGTGCAACGCGGCCGACGTCACCGAGTGGCAGGGGACCGGGTGGCCGGTGGCAGCGGACTGTGACGGAGCTTTCGCACAGCTCGGCCTGCCCGCGGATCATCGGCTCAGTGTTGATCTGGAACCGCAGGTGGGCGCGGCGCGGCGGTCCCGGGAGCTGATCAACGACGCCTGCGCGCGGTGGGACCGGGGCGAGGTCGCCGGGTCGGCCTGCATCGTCGTCACCGAGCTGGTCAACAACGTGGTGCAGCATGCGCACACCTCGATGATCGTGCTCTTGGCGGCGCATGGCGACGACGGGCTCAGCGTGGCGGTGCGGGACAGCTCGGCGACCGTTCCGTCGTTCACCGGAGCGCCGGCGCCGACGTCCTACGGCGGCCGGGGCATGTTGCTGATCGATTCGGTGGCCGATCGCTGGGGCAGTCTTCCGCTCACCCACGGCAAGGTCGTATGGGCGCTGCTCTCGGGCGGCATGACCGGGGTCCGCCGCGGGTAGATTGCGACCATGCGAGACAACGACTACCCGTCCGAGGTGTCCGACCCGGAAGCATCAGGCCTTCCGGGGACGGCGGACGACGATTCCAACGCCTACGACTCCGTCGAGAGCAACCGCTGGGCCGACGGCGAGGACCCGGCCGCGCTGGCCGGTGTCGGGCCCGGCGGGTCCAACCGGTTCGGTGACACCGCCGAGGAGGCGCGCGAGGGCGAGTCCCTCGACGCGCGGCTCCGGCAGGAGGAGCCGGATGTCGGCGCCGAGGACCCGCTGCCGCCGCGCCGCGACCCGGTCGACGAGACGGTGGACAGCTCGGAGCAGCGCAATTTCGACGCCGACGTGTGGGGCGCGAGCCCGACGTCGGACCCGAAGTCGCAGATCTCCCTCTACGACGACGGCCAGCTGGACGACGACGACCCGCAGACGGTCGGTCGCCTGGTGGCGCCGGACGAGGGCTACGGCTTCGACGACGAGGCGGACAGCGTGGCCTACGACGCGGGTGCGGCCGGTGGCGGCGCGAGCGCCGAGGAGCTGGCCATGCACGAGACCAACGCCCCCGACTACGACTAGTCCAAGCCTTGTTCTATTGCGTAACGGGTCAATTCGACCCGGTTGTGCAGCTGAAGCTTGCCGAGCGTGTTCTGGACGTGGTTCTGCACGGTGCGATGGCTGAGCACGAGACGCTCGGCGATCTGCCGGTAGGACAGGCCCTTCGCGACCAGCCGCAACACCTCGGTCTCACGCTCGGTGAGCTTCGGCGTGTTCTCGTCGACCTTGTCGCCGGGCGCGCCCGCTAGTCGCCGGAACTCGCCCAGCACCAGGCCGGCCAGCCCGGGCGTGAAGACCGTGTCGCCGGCCGCGGTGCGCTGCACGGCGTCCACGAATTCCGACAGGGCGGCGGATTTCAGCAGGTATCCGTTCGCACCGGCCTTCATCGCGTCCAGGACGTCCTGCTGTTCGCCGCTGGCCGAGAGCATCAGGATGCGCACGTCCGGCAGCTCCTGCCGCAGGCCGTTGATCACCTCGACGCCGGACACGTCCGGCAGCTGCAAGTCGAGGACCACGACGTCGGGGCGCGCGGCCGCGGCGATCCGCACCGCCTGCTGCCCCTCGCCGGTGACCGCGGCCACTTCATACCCGGCCGCGGCGAGGTCGCGGCTCACACCCTCACGCCACATCGGGTGGTCATCCACCACCATCACCCGCACCATCAGGTCAGCCTAGTCAGGGTCATCTCCAACTCGGTGCCCTGGCCGGGGGCGGAAACGATGGTGACCCGGCCGCCCAGGTCGACGATCCGGCCGCGGATCGACTGGGCCACGCCGAGCCGGCCCTGCGCCTCGGCCTGCGCCAGCCGGTCGGGCTCGATGCCCGGGCCGTCGTCGCGAACCGTCACCACCACCTCGTCCGGCGCGTCCTCCACCAGGATGTAGACCTTGGTGCCGTCGGTGCAGTGGCGTTCCACGTTGTCCAGGGCCGCCGCCACCGCGGCGGCGATCTCCCGGGCGGCGTGCGCGGGCAGGCGGACCGGCTCGGCCGGGCCGGAGACGGTCACCGTCGGCGTCTCATGAACCCGCAGCAGGGCCATCAGGTCGGCATCGGCATCGTCGCCGGCCGGCACCGATCGGCCCGCGACCAGGCTGCGCAGCTTCGCCTCCTGCTCCCCGGCCAGCCGGGCCAGCTCGCCGGCCTCCCCGTCCAGCCCGGCGCCGCGCCGTTTCACCAGCGCCAGCACCTGCAGCACCGAGTCGTGGATGTCGCGGGCCAGCCGTTCCCGTTCCCGGGTGGCCGCCTCCAGCTCGACCGCCCGCTGCAGCCGCTCGTGCGCCACCTCCGCGATCCGCACCAGATAGCCGACCGCGATCGCGGCCAGCAGCATCAGCACCGAGCCGGTCAGCGCGGCCTGGTCGCGGTGGGCCCGGACGACGATGTCGGTGGCGCCCATCGCGAGCGCGCCGGCGATCCCGGCCCGGCGGCCGCCGGCCACCGCCCAGGCCAGCACCGGCGCGACGTGCCAGGCCACGGCGAGGGTGGGTTTGCCCTGCTCCAGCGCATGGCGGCCGACCACCGGCACGCTGGCGGCCAGGGCCGCCGCGGTGATCAGGAGATCGGCGACGAACAGCGGCGGCTTGCGGCGGGCCGGGTTCGCATACGCGTACGTGGTGAAGACCGTCCAGCCGAGCATGACCGCGACCACCGGCCACGCGAGAACGGGCCGCTCGTAGTGCGACACGTTCCGGATGACCAGGATCGTGGCGTAGGTCAGCGCGGCGATCCGATAGACCGCCACCGCCCGCCACAGCGGTGCCTGGAAGCCGTTGTCCCGCCCCTGCCGCATGCGCCGACCTTCCCACATCACAGAGTCCGGAGGGCGCCCCGCCCTGCACAAAGATCGGACGTCGCCTAACGTCGAAGCATCAGCACCGAAGTTCTGCTCACCGAGACGTTCGACCACAGCTCGATCACCGCGCTGCGGCACGCCGTCGCGTCCCGGGCTGCTGAGGCCGGCCTGACCGGCGACAAGCTGGACGATTTCGTGGTCGCCGTCAACGAGTTGTTGACCAATGCGGTGCGGCACGGCGGTGGCCTGGGCCGGGTGGCGCTGTGGAGTGCTGATCATGCGGTGGTGTGTGAGGTCAGCGATACGGGTACGGGTCTGCCGGAGGCAGTGCCGGATCGGCCGGTGCGACCTGCGGCGACCCAGCCGGGCGGCTGGGGCCTGTGGCTGGCCGAGGAGTTGACCGACTCCTTCGAGCTGGTCACCGGGAACGGCGGAACGACCGTACGGGTCTCGAGTCGGGTTCCTTAAGAGAGCCTTAAAACTAGGTCCCCGATCTTGCGGTAATGGCGCCGCGTCAACAAAGTCGTGCCTGCTGTTACCTGAGGGGGGTCAATGGTGCATGAGGCACGTCATCGTTCCGGCACACCGCGGTGGATGTCCCGGCCGAGAACCGTCGCGGTTCTGGCCGTGGTCGCCGCCGGCTTGGTGGCGGCTGTCTGGTTGCCGTCGCGTGACGATGTGGCCTCGGCCGACTCGCACCGGCGCAACCCCGCCCGCTACGGCCGCAGCGCCTTCGCCGACGACTTCACCGGCGGCCGCCTCGACCTGGCCAAGTGGGTGCTGCTGACGGACAACGGCACCCCGGTCAGCGACGGCGCCCAGCAGTCCGACGGCGAGGTCCAGATCACCCGGCTGCTGCGCTCGAAGCAGACGTTCACCGACGCGTTCGGGCACGCCGAGGCCCGGATCAAGGTGCAGCGCAAGAACGGCGTGTGGCGCGCGTTCTCGCTGCTCGACGAGAACGGGCGGGTGCCGCAGGGCACGCTCGAGACGATCGACGGCGGCATCGACCCGACCTCGGGACGCAATTTCCACACGTACGCCCTGGACTGGTCGCCGGAGACGGTCGTCTGGACGGTGGACGGCAAGCCGAGCCTGCGCCTGGTCCGGCAGGACGCCGGTGGGCCGCTGACCCTGGTGCTCAACCTGGCCACCGACGGTGACTCGGCCGGGCGCATGGAGGTCGACTTCGTGCAGGTGTTCACGAGCCCGTCCGGGCCGCCGACCGCCCCGTCCTCGCCGGCTCCCTCCTCGCCGGCCTCCTCCTCGCCGGCCCCGTCCTCGCCGGCCCCCTCGGAGTCGGAATCGCCGGCGCCGGACCCGACGGAGACGACCGAGCCGCCGGCCACCACCGAGCCCACCGCCGCCCCGACGACCACGTCGCCGGAGCCGCCCGCACCGACCTCGGCTTCGCCGACCCCGACCCCGACGGAGGCGCCGACCCCGGCCGCCAAGCCGTGGGCCGCCTTCACCAAGTACGCGGTCGGCGACCTGGTCACCTTCGGCGGCGCGACCTACAAGGTGCTCGAAGCGCACACCTCGCTCCCCGGCTGGGAGCCCACCAAGCTGCCCAATCTCTTCGAGAAGGTGTAACTAGGGGCCGATTTCTCCGGCTTGGGTTGACCGACGACGGTCTATTTATAAAGACTGTTGCCGGTAACGCACGCCTCTTCCCCGGAGGAATCCCCCATGCGTAAGACCCGTTTCCTTCTCGCCGCGGCCGTGGTCGCGACGACCCTCGCCGGCGGGCTCTGGGCCGGCACCCGCAACGACACGGCCGAGGCCGCGATCGGCGCGGTGACCTGGTCGGATGAGTTCAACGGCTCGTCCGGCTCCACCGTCGACCCGTCGAAATGGAAGTTCGACACCGGCGGCAGCGGCTGGGGCAACAACGAGCAGGAGTACTACACCACCTCGACCAGCAACGTCTATCAGGACGGCCAGGGCCACCTCGCGATCACCGCCCGCAAGGAGAACCCGGCCAACTACCAGTGCCACTACGGCACCTGCCAGTACACGTCGGGCCGCATCCTGACCGCGGACAAGTTCTCGCAGACCTACGGCCGGTTCGAGGCCAGCATCAAGATCCCGAAGGGCCAGGGCATCTGGCCGGCGTTCTGGATGCTGGGCGGCAACAACTGGCCCACCACCGGCGAGATCGACATCATGGAGAACGTCGGCAACGCCCCCAACACGGTGTACGGCACCGTGCACGGCCCCGGCTACTCGGGGGCGAGCGGCGTCGGCGGCAACAAGACGATCGGCTCACCGCTCGGCGACGGCTTCCACACGTACGCCGTGGACTGGTCCCCGAATCTGATCGTCTGGTATCTGGACGGCGCCGAGTACTTCCGGGTCACGCCGTCGAACGTCAGCGGCACCTGGGTCTTCGACCACAACTTCTTCATGATCCTGAACGTGGCGGTCGGCGGCTACTGGCCCGGCTACCCGGACGCGAGCACCGTCTTCCCGCAGACCATGCTGGTCGACTACGTCCGCGTCTCGGCCTGGAACAGCGACAACGGCGGCGGCACGACCACCGGCAACGCGCTCAAGAGCACCTTCAGCGGCCGCTGCATCGACATCCCGGGGGCCAACCCGGCCGACGGCGCCCGCCTGCAGACCTACGACTGCAACGGCAGCGCTGCGCAGAAGTGGACCGCCAACAGCGACGGCACGCTGCGGGCCATGGGCAAGTGCATGGACCCGGCCGGCGGGGCGCTGACCAACGGCACCCCGATCCAGCTGGTGACCTGCAACGGCAACCCGGTGCAGCGGTTCACCCTGTCGTCGGCCGGCGACCTGGTGAACGTCTCGGCCAACAAGTGCGTCGACATCAAGGACTGGAACAGCGCGAACGGCGCCACCCTCCAGTTGTGGGACTGCGGCGGCACGACCAACCAGAAGTGGACCAAGGCGTAGGAGTTATCCACAGGTAGAAAAGTCGGCGGCCAACCCCGCCGGCTTTTCTATTACCGTCTCGTGGCATGAGCTACATCGCCGCCATCGACCAGGGCACCACCTCGTCGCGCTGCATCGTCTTCGATGCCGCCGGCAGCATCGTGTCGGTGGCGCAGCGCGAGCATCGCCAGATCTTCCCGCGGCCCGGCTGGGTCGAGCACGACGCGGCGGAGATCTGGGCGGCGGTGCAGGAAGTCGTCGCCGAGGCGGTCGGCGATCTGGAGATCACCGCGGTCGGCATCACCAACCAGCGCGAGACGACCCTGGTGTGGGACAGAGCGACCGGCGAGCCGGCCGCCAACGCGATCGTCTGGCAGGACACCCGCACCGACGAGCAGCTCCGCCGATTCGACGCCGCCTTCGGCGAAAAGGCGTTCCACGAGCGGACGGGGTTGCCGCTCGCCCCCTACTTCGCCGGCTCGAAGCTGGCCTGGCTGCTCGACAACGGTCTGCGGGCGCGGGCCGAGCGCGGCGAGCTGCTGTTCGGCACGATGGACAGCTGGCTCATCTGGAAGCTCACCGGCAAGCACCTGACCGATGTCACCAACGCCAGCCGCACCCTCCTGATGAGCCTCAAAACCCTCGACTGGGATCCGGAGATCCTGGCCGCGGTCGACATCCCGGCGATCATGCTGCCCGAGATCCGTTCGTCGGCCGAGGTCTACGGCGAGGTCACCAGCGGCCCGCTGGCCGGGGTGCCGCTGGCGTCGGCCCTCGGCGACCAGCAGGCGGCGCTGTTCGGGCAGACCTGCTTCGCGCCCGGCGAGGCGAAATGCACCTACGGCACCGGCAGCTTCCTGCTGCTCAACACCGGCACCACCCCGGTCAGGTCGCAGCACGGCCTGCTGACGACGGTGGGCTACCGGATCGGCGACGAGCCCGCCGTCTACGCACTCGAGGGCTCGATCGCGGTGACCGGCTCGCTGATCCAGTGGCTGCGCGACAACCTCGGCCTGATCTCGTCGGCGGCCGAGGTGGAGGAGCTGGCCCGCACGGTCCCCGACAACGGCGGCTGCTACCTGGTGCCGGCGTTCTCCGGCCTGTTCGCGCCGCACTGGCGGGCCGACGCGCGCGGCGTGCTGGTCGGCCTGACCGGCTTCGTCAACAAGGGCCACCTGGCCCGGGCCGCGCTCGAGGCGACCGGCTGGCAGACCCGCGAGGTGATCGACGCGATGAACGCGGACGGCCGTACCCCGTTGGCCGCGCTGCGGGTCGACGGCGGCATGACGCAGAACACCCTGCTCATGCAGTTCCTGGCCGACGTTCTGCGGGTGCCGGTGATCCGGCCCACGGTGGCCGAGACGACGTGCCTGGGCGCGGCCTACGCGGCGGGCCTGGCGGTCGGTTTCTGGCCCGGCACCGACGCGCTGCGGGCCAACTGGCGGCAGGACGCGAGCTGGCAGCCGGCGTGGCCGGCCGCGGAGGTCGACCGCGAGCTGGGCCAGTGGCGCAAGGCCGTGCAGCGCACTCTGGATTGGGCCTAACCTGCCGCAATCTGGTAGCTGTCGCCGTAGACCCGCCAGCTCAGCGGCCCGGCCAGGTCGAGGTTGCTGCGCTGGAGAAACAGCCGCTGGGCGGTGTCGACGCGGGTGGTGTCGCGGTGCGCCTCTTCGGTGCGCATCTCGTCGGCCCGCGCGTCGAGGAACGCGGTGAGATAGCTGATCTCGTCGCCGCCGTCGGAGGGCGACTTCGCGGTGCGCAGCGCCTGCGCCCGGATGCCGCGCAGCCCGGAGATGCCGTGCATGACCGCCGCGTCGAAGTAGGCGAACTGGCCGAGGGCGCGCACCCCGTCGGCGCGGGCCATCCGCACGGACGGGTCGAAGTACATCCAGTCGCGCTCGTCCTCCTGCACCTTCTGGAAGATCGGGTCCTGGGCGGCGGTCTTCCAGGCCGTGGTGAAGCCCGGGTCGAGGCCCGCGTGCGAGTCGGAGCCGTCGACCGTGCGCAGCGCCGGGAGGTATTTCGCGAGCACGTTGGCGGGCTTGCGCCGGGTGTACTCGTTGACCACGTCCAGCATGTCGGACGTGCCCGAGCAGAAGCCGACGATCCCGGCCGTGTAGCCGCGCCCGTCCCCGATGTCCTCGATGTAGGCGTACTGCTCGCGCCAGCTCAACGTCGAGTTCTCGGCGCTGGCCACCAGCTCGAACGCGGTCTCCTTCTTACGGCCGTCGTCCAGCCCGGCGGCGAGCGAGCCGCTCACCGGCGTCACCGCCCGCAACGCGGCCGACTCCGGCCCGTACGCCTTGACCTCGGCCAGCGAATAGCCGCCGCCGGACCGCCCGCGCTGGATGGCCAGCACCCGCACGAACCGGCCGGAGCCGCCGAGCCGTTTCAGGTCGTCGGTGCCACCGTCGCCGGAGCGGGTGGCGTAGACGTCCTTCCAGTTGGCACCGTCCACCGAGGTCTGCACCCGGTAGGTCTTGGCGTACGCCTTGTCCCACCGCAACCGCACCCGGTCGATGGTCTGCATCCCGCCCAGATCGACCCGCACCCATTGGGTGCCCGGACCGTCGGTGCTGGCCCAGCGGGTGGCCGGGTCGGAGTCGGTGACCTGGCCGGCGACCCAGGTCGACCCGCGGACCGAGGACGCGATCGCCGACCGGCCGCGGGAGATCAGCACGTCGTTGTTGGCGCTCGCCGCGACCGAGATGGCCAGCGGCACGCTCAGGACCACCGTGATCCCGGCGCCGAGTGCGATCGTCCTCCGGCGTATGCGCATCCTTCAAAGCTAGGTCGGGCTTCGGAGAAGCCGCTGCGCTTCGCGGAATTTACTTCTTCCGCCGGCGCGCGATGAGAATCACGATGAGCACGATCGCGCCCACCACGACCAGGCAGCAGACGCCACCGAGGATGCCGAAGAAGCCGAAACCGCTGCGCCGCCGGCGGTATCGCGCCGCCTCGATCGCCACATCGGCCACACCGTTGCTCGCGGCCCACGCGTGCACCGGAACCACCAGGGTGAGCACCACGCCGGTAACCGCCGCGGCGGCCCGGGACCACCATTTCACTACTGCTGACATGTGTCCCATCGTGCCCGACCTGCGCAAGTGCGGTGGTACTCGGGACAGGCTGTCCGAATTGCGAGCGATCGGGCAGGGTAAGGGAGCAGCGGAAGCCGAACGAAGGGGTGCGGATGGACGCCGATCTGGTCGCATTGGCCGAGGCCCACGGGGTGGCCACCTGGTATGAGGACTGGCACCGCAAGCGCAAGGACGTGAGCGCCGAGTCGGTCGTCGGCGTCCTCGGGCTGCTGGGGGTCGACGCCACCACGCCGCCGACGATCAGGTCCGCGCTGGCCGCGGTCCGCGAGCGGGATTCACTCGGCCGGTTGCCGGGCACGATCGTGGTCCGCTTCGGCAGCGGCCGCGAGCTCCCCGGCTCCGGCGTGATCGAGCTGGAGGACGGCACCCGCCGCGATCTCACCGACGGCATCCCGGACGATCTACCGCTGGGCTGGCACCGGCTGCTGCTCGGCGGGCAGGCCATCACGCTGGTGGTGGTGCCGGCCGAGCTGCCCGCGCCGCCCGAGACGTGGGGCTGGATGCTGCAGCTCTACGCGCTGCACTCGGACGCCTCGTGGGGCATCGGCGACCTCGCCGACCTGCGCCGGTTCATCGGGCAGTCCGGCGAGCCGGGCCTGATCCTGCTGAACCCGCTGCACGCGATCACGCCGACCCTGCCGGTGCCGGCGTCGCCGTATTCGCCGTCGAGCCGCCGCTTCGCCAACCCGCTCTACCTGCACATCGAGGACACCGCCGAGTACCGCCGGGCCGACCCGCCGCTGCGGGTGAAGGTCGACGCGCTCAAGCCGGCCGCGACCAAGCTGATCGACTACAGCCGGGTGTGGCAGGCCAAGCGGGCCGCGCTGGAGATCCTGTGGCCGCTGGCCGGCGAGATCGACCTGGAGTCCGACCCGGGCCTCACCGACTACGCCCGGTTCTGCGCGCTCGCCGAGCTGTACGGCGCGAACTGGCAGGAGTGGCCGGCCGAGTTCCGCCGCCCGGACTCCCCGGCGGTGCGGGCGTTCCGCAGCGACCGGATCGGCTTCCACGTCTGGTTGCAGCGGCTGCTGAACGAGCAGCTCGGCGCGGCCAACGCGGCCGCCGCCGAGCAGGGCATGCCGGTCGGCATCGTGCTCGACCTGGCGGTCGGCACCGACCCGGCCGGTGCGGACGGCTGGCTGCTGCAGGACGTGCTGGCGGCCGGCGTGCACATCGGCGCGCCGCCGGACGCGTTCAACCAGCTCGGGCAGGACTGGGGGCTGAGCGCGTGGCGGCCGGACCAGTTGATCGAGACCGGCTACGCGGCCTACCGGGACATGTTGCGGCGGATCTTCAAGAATGCCGGCGGCCTGCGCGTCGACCACGTGGCCGGCCTGTGGCGCATCTGGTGGGTGCCGCCGGGCATGCACGCCGACAGCGGCACCTACGTGCTCTACGACCCGGAAGCGATGCTCGGCATCCTGGCCCTGGAGGCGACCCGGGCCGGCGCCGTGGTGATCGGTGAGGACCTCGGCACCGTGCAGCCCGCGGTCACCGAGGGTCTCGAACGCATGAACATGATGGGTTCGTCGGTGCTCTGGTTCACCCGCGACTGGAAGGACCCGGAGCAGGTCTTCTATCCGCCGGTCGACTACCCGCGCAACGCGCTTGCCACCATCTCCACGCACGACCTGCCGACCGCGGCCGGTTTCCTGGCCGGCGAGCAGGTCAAGGTCCGGGCCGAGCTCGGCCAGCTGGCCGGCTCGGTGGAGGACGAGCGGGCCACCGCCGAGAAGGACCGCGCCCAGCTCAAGGCGGCATTGCGGGCCGAGGGCCTGATCACCGGGGCGAGCACCGACGACGAGGTCGTGGTGGCGATGCACGAGTTCCTGGCCCGCACCCCCTCGCGGCTGGTCACCGCGTCGCTCTACGACGTGCTCGGCGAGCTCGACCAACCCAACCTGCCGGGTACCTACGACGAGTACCCGAACTGGCGGATGCCGCTGCGCCTTAGCCTTGAGCAGATCGCCGCGGACCCGCGCATCGAGCGCACCGCGTCGATCCTGCGCAACCGCTCGACCAAGGAGAACCGATGAGCTTCATGGACAAGGCCAAAGACTTCCTCGACAAGCACGACGAGCAGGTGGACCAGGCCCTGGAAAAGGTCGGCGACGAGGTCGACAAGCGGACCGGTAACAAATACTCGGACCACATCGACAAGGGCGTCGACGAGGCGCAGAAGCGGACCGGGGAAGGCGACACGGTCAACTAGCCCGGTCAACTGGCCAGCGGCTCCGGGCCCGGGTCGTCGTCCACGGCGAACAGCATCGGGTGCAGCGGGAGGAACTGGTCGCGCTGCCGGCACAGCGCCGGCGGGAGCAGCGAGGAGCGGTGTTCCGGGTGTTCGCCACAGTGGCGGACGGCCCGGGACACCGCGTCGTCGTGGTGCCGGCCGCCGCCGTATTCGCCGCAGCCCAGGCAGTCCCAGCGCCAGAAGAACTGGCCCTCCTCGGACTCGTACCGGCGGATGCGCAGCGGCGGGCCGGCCTCCTGCTTGGCCGCGGCCAGGATGGCGGGCATCGCGCCGGCCGGCGGCGGACCGGCCGGGTGGCGCGGCTGCTCGCCGATGATGTGCGCAAGCACATTGCTCGTGGACACGACCCACCTCCGTACTCAAATAAGCTTTTCTCAGTTTAAAAGCCCCATCAGGGCTTTTTTGTAGATTCCGGGTAATCAGGTGGCACAGCGCAGGAAATCGGACCGGATCGTCGAGACAGTGGCGTCCGGCGTCGCCGAATTGATCCCCGACGCCGACCGGCCCGACTCGTTCACCCTGCTGCTCGACGGCGCCCCGCAGTCGCACGTCGACCTGGCCGATCCGACCCATCTCGAATTCGAGTACGTCCGCCGGATGGCCGCCGCGATCGACCTGATCGCGCCGCCCGGGCAACCGCTGCGCGCGCTGCATCTCGGCGGTGGCGCGCTGACCATGCCCCGCTATCTCGCCGCGACCCGTCCCGGTTCCCCGCAGCGGGTGGTGGAGATCGACGGGCCGCTGGTGGAGATGGTGCGGCGCGAGCTTCCGCTTCCGGCCAAGGCTTCCATCCGGGTACGCGTGGCCGACGCGCGAGCGGCCGTCGAGGGAATGCGCGAGGCCGGGTACGACGTGGTGGTGCTGGACGTCTTCGCCGGCTCCCGCACCCCGGCCCACCTCGCCTCGGCCGAGTTCATCCAGCAGGTGGCCCGGGTCCTCGCCCCGGGCGGCTGGCTGATCGCCAACGTCGCCGACGGCCCGCCGCTGCGCTTCGCCCGCGGCCAGGTCGCCACCATCCGCTCCGCGCTGCCCGAGGCCTGTCTGGTCGCCGACGCCGCAGTGCTGCGCGGCCGCCGCTTCGGCAATCTCGTGGTGCTCGCCGGCCGCACCCCGCCGCCGATCGCGGAGCTCACCCGGCGGGCGGCCGGCGACTGGTTCCCGGGCCGGGTCGAGACCGATCTGGACCGTTTTGCCGGAGGAACGCTCCCGATCACCGACAGTAACGCCACGGCATCACCGACTCCGCCGGCCGGTCTGTTCAGTAACCGAAAGTGACGAACGGTCGGCCGAAGGTTCATCTAAATCCGGCCTGTCGTGTTGTCGTCAACAAAACCGGTGTGAATCGCGGCTGCTGACTTGTCGCGGTGCTTGTTACTCCGCTGTAATCGGACTCAGTCGCGTTCCGCTCGCGGCCGCCGACTGGGGGGTAGGCGCATGACCGACAAGTATTTTCCGGCCGCGCCCGGCGTGTCCGCCGGCGACGCCGCCGCTTCGCGTGTGCTGTGGAGCGGCCGCTGCGCCGTTGCCGAATACGCGTTCGAGGAGCCCAATTCGCTCCCGCGCTGGACGCTGCCCGAGGAGACCGAGGTCGTCGTCACCGACGACCGGGTCATCTACCGGGACGTCTCCACCGGGGCGACCGGCGACCTGCGCTGGCCGTGGCCGCAGCATCTGCGGGTGCAGCCGGGCAACCGCGACTCCGGCCGCTCGGCCACCGTCACCCAGATCCAGCTGGTCTGCGCCGGCCCCGGCGGCACGTTCCCCGCGCTCGTCCTCGCCGGTGGTGACATCGCCACGGTCGGTGATGCCGACCGTCTGGCCAACGTGTTACGCCAGACGATCGCGCGCTACCGGGTGGAGCACGCCGCCGAGCTCGGCATCCCCGCCCCGCAGGGCCGCATGCTGTCCCGCCTGGTCATCGGCCCCGAGTTCAGCAATTACCAGGGCGGCGAGGGCCAGACCGTGACGCTGCTCGGCGCCATCTCGGTGCAGGCGTCCCAGGCCGTTCCGCGCCCCCGCCCGATCTACGGCTCCGCCGCCGTGCCGGCCCCGGTCTCCGCCGCGCCGGTCTACGAGCCGGTCGCCGCCGCGCCGGAATATGCGCCGGTCCCGGCATACGAGCCGGCCGCCGCCGAGTGGCCGGTCGCCGTCCACGCCGAGTTCGGCACCTCGCCCCCGCAGACGCTGCGCCCCGGCTTCGACGCCGACACCGCGTCCCGGCCGGCCCGTCCCGCCGACGACACCGTCCTGCGCGGAGCCCCCGACCTGGCGACCCGCGCCGCCGACCTGGCCGCCCGGGTGGCCAACCTGGTGGCCGGCGGCGACTACGGCCAGGGTGCGGCCGAGTCCACCAACCTCTCCGCCTACCTGGGCAGCGCCGACGACCCGGCCGACCGCGCCGAGCAGATCCGGCGCACCGCGGCCCGGCTCACCACCAACTCGGCCCGATCCCGCGGTCTCAACCCGCGGCGCCCGGCCGACGACGAGATCGGCTCCCGCACCCGCCCGCTCTGACCAGCTGGCTCACCCGGCGGCGGCCGACGCGAAGCACCGGCCGTCCGCCACCCGGACCTCGTGCTCCTCGTGAGCCCGGCGCAGGAGATCCATCAGCTCGTCCTCGGCCCGGATCTTGACCCGGTAGCGCTCGGGCAGGCTCTTCAGGTTGGCCTCCTCCACGAGCAGGAGGTGGTAGATCTCGTCGCAGTAGTTCGGGTCCTTCTCGATGTCGAGGAACTCGGCGGCGCGGCGGCGGGCGGCCGCCACATACGTCTGCGCGCGGCCCTTCGGGCTCAGCAGCGACACCACCACGGTGAGCACCAGGATGCCGACGATCAGCGCGAGCGACACCGCGGTGGAGATCTCGGCGGCGTGGATCGGATCGCCGTCGTTGATGAACGGCACATTGTTCTCGTGCATGGCGTGCAGGATCAGCTTCACCCCGATCAGCGCCAGGATCGCCGCCAGACCGTAGGACAGGTAGACGAGCCGGTCGAGCAGCCCGTCGATCAGGAAATACAGCTGGCGCAGCCCGAGCAGGGAGAACGCGGTCGCGGTGAACACCAGGTACACGTTCTGGGTCAGGCCGAAAATCGCCGGGATGGAGTCGAGCGCGAACAGGATGTCGGTCCCGCCGATCGCCACCATGACCAGCAACATCGGCGTCATCACCCGACGCCCGTTCTGGTAGGTGAAGAGCTTGTCCCCGTCGTACACGTCGGAGGTCCGCAGCACCCGCCGGGCCAGCCGGATGATGATGTTGTCCGGCGCGTCCTCCTCCTCGCCGCCCTGCTCACGCAGCAGGTTGCCGGCCGTGATCAGCAGGATGAGCCCGAAGATGTAGAAGATCCAGGCGAACGAGTTGATCAGCGCGGCGCCCAGGAAGATGAAACCGGCCCGCGCCACCAGCGACACGGCGATCCCGACGAGCAACACCTTCTGCTGGTCGGCCCGCGGCACCCTGAAGCTGCCGAGCAGCAGCAGGAAGACGAAAAGATTGTCGACCGACAGCGCTTCCTCAGTCACATACCCGGCGAAATACTCGGCGCCCATCTGCCCGCCGCCGAAGATCGTGACACCCAGCCCGAACAGCAGCGCGATCGACACATAGATCGCCGTCCACCGGGCGGCCTCGCCGAGCGTAGGCACATGCGCCTTGCGCACATGAAAGAAGAAGTCGAAGAGCAGCAGACCGACGATGCCGAGAACGGTCAGCAGCCATAACATGCGCTCATCCTAGGGAGCGGTGACCGCCGAGCGCATTTGTGACCGGGTCAAAAACAGGGCGCCGCCGAGATCGGCCCCGCGCAGATCGGCCCCACGCAGGTCCGCACCGGTGAAATCGGCCCGCCGCAGATCGGCATCGCGCAGGTCAGCCCCGATCAGCAGGGCCCCGCGAAAACTCGCCCCGCGAAGATCGGCCCCGCGCAGCTTTCGCCCGATCAGGTCGGCGCCGCGATGATCGGCCCGCTTGGTGCCGGCTCGCGCGAGGTGACTGGCCTTCTGCAACAACGGATTGACCTTCCGCCGCTGCGCGTCCGCGTCGGAAGCAGCAGGCGTTCCGCCTGCGAGGTGGTCGATCTCCGCGAGAGCGTCCCGCATCTTCTTGTGTACGGGGTGAGCAGCGTCCAGCTCCAACGCCTCGGTCAGCAGCCACATCAGCTCATGCAGCTGCCGCACGACCGAGAGCTCGGCTCCCGGATTTTCCTGCGTGATCCGCTGCCCCGCCCCGAAGCAGTCGAACACCACGCACCCGTGAAAGCCCTTGTCATCGAGCCGATCGTGGATCCCGCAGCGGAAGTCCCCGAGCAGATTCGGACAGGCCTTACCAGCCGGTTTGTTGATGGCAAAATCCGACGATTTGGCAAATGCCGGGACAACACAGCAGAGGCCCGAGCAGCTCGCACAGTCCGCTTCGAGGATACGTCCACCCACCTGGCCCACTCTCCCAGACGGCGTCCCCGGTGGGCGTCTTGGGACCCGAGATGCCTTAGCACTGCCGAGGCGACGCGTGAGCCGACTTCCGTGAAATTCCCTCAGGAAATTGCCAGAAATTCCGCGTCACCCCTAACAGTTCCGGGACCTGCGACCGATTCATCAGGTGTCAAGCGGTGAGCACGGAAGCCCACCGCACAAAGGCCGCGAGGGCGACCGTCCGGATGGCTACGAAACAGGGGGAATGATCCTATGCGTTCTTTGGGCATGCTTCAGATCGCCGGTGGAGTCGTCGCAGCCGGTATCGTCGCTTCTGGCGCGACCGCTATGACCGGTACAGGTGTGTCGTGGCTCAACACCGGCACGGGCAAGCCCGCCCAGTACGTCGGCGGCACCGTGACCCAGACGGTGTCGGGTGGCGCGACCATCGACTCCATCGCCTACACCACCACCAGCAGCGGCACCAACGGTGCGGTCAACGACCAGGTCACCGTGATCACAATTGGCCTCACTGGCGCATCCGGGGCGTATCTGACAGTGACGCCGTCCAATACCGCCGGCGGATTCGGCGCCAGCGGCGCAGACGAATGGATTTGCACGGGCGACACCGCGACGACGACTACGAACAAGAGCGCCACCGCGCCGAAGGTCCTGCTGAATGCCTCGCCGGCCAGCATCGTCTGCGCCACCGGTGAATCCACTGGCCACACGACGACCGGCTTCTACACCGGGCTCACCGGCGTCGCGCTGGCCGTCACCAACAGCTAATCCACTCCGCTCGGCGACTCGGAATGCGACGCTGACGTCAGCCGCGAATCCCCGGGGGAACCGATCCAGAAGTCTCTGCGCACATACATCGTGGCCGCCATCCTCGGGATGGCGGCCATCGGTGCTTGGGCGGTCACCACCGAGCGGATCAGCTACGTGACGACCCACGGTGTCAGCATGAATCCCGTCTACTACCAGGGCGACCTGGTCTTCGTAGTGAAGGCCAATTCATACCATGTCGGGCAGATTGTCGCCTACCATGGTGACGTTCCCGGACAACGGGTCCTGCATCGCATCATCGGCGGGAGCGGCTCCGCGGGATTTGCGATGAAGGGGGACAACAATGAGTCGGTCGACCCGCTGACCCCCACGACCGAGGAGATGATCGGCCGCGCCGTCCTGCACGTTCCGCACGGTGGCATCTGGCTGAAACCGCTGCTGAGCCCGACCGGCCTGGGGATGTTCAGCTTTCTCATCTTCACTGGTGGGGCTACGGCGGCACGAACGCGGCGGGAAATCCCGCGAGGACGCCGGAAGAAAAAGGTGAAGGCCATGTCGTCCGGCCAGTCAGGCTCGTGGGCGACCGCCACGGCGGTCCTGAAGGCGGTCGAACGGCTGTCGCCTCCGCTACGCGCAGCCGCAGCGGTCGCTGCGGTGTTGACCGTCCTAGCGCTGGCCTCGGGAGTTCTCGGCTGGATGAAGCCGGTCGTCGAACAGCAGGCCGCCGCAAGTACCCCCAGCCAATCGATCACCTATTCATACTCGGCAAAGGTGCCGAAATCGGCTGCCTACGACGGCACGACGGTTGGGCCACCCGACCCGATCTTCCGCAAGCTCGCCGAACGAGCCACCCTTAACGCACGCTACGAGGGCCCGGCCGGCGCCTTCGCACTGACGGCCACGCTGACCAACGGGACCGGCTGGCACACCACCCAGACCTTGGTGAGCAAGACGTTCTTCAGCGGCACACGCTTCGACGCAACCGTCCCTCTCGATTTCCCTGCCTTAGTCGCGCGGGCCGACGACGCATCCCGAGCCATCGGCGCTGCCCCCAGCGGGGCGGTCATGGTGGTGCTCAACGCCCGCGTGGAGTCCGTCGGCCTGGGATCTCTGACCGCACCCTTGCAGCTTGCGGTGAGCCCTCTGCAAGCCAACATCACCAGCGGTTCCAACCTCACCACCAAGGCCGGAGCTACGGCAGCAGCCGAAGTAACGGTGGCTCGCAAGATAAAAATCTTCGGGCTTTCTCTGATGACCGCCTCGAAAGCTCGTTCGAACGCGATTCTCCTGCTGATCGGCGCGATTGTGATCGCGGCGGTCGTCCTCTTCGCCGCCCTCCGCCGCATGCCGGTGCGTACCCGCGCCGAAATCGAGCGCCGCTACCCCCAATTGCTGGTGCACGTGGAGCCGATGGCCAGTCCGCCCGGTAAGCCGGTGGTCAGCGTGGACAACTTCCCCGCGCTCGTGAAGCTGGCCGAGCGCTATGGGCAGATGATTCTCACCTGGCGGCGGCCGGACGCTGATGACTTCGTCGTGCGGGATGAGGGGATCACCTATCGCTACCGGGTGCCGCTGGATGAGCCGACGCTGCACAACGTCGAGATGATCAATCGGCCCTCGTCGGGGGCACATCGGGAGCCGGCGGACTCGCCGGTGTTCTGACGGGGTGTCTTGACGGTCCCGGCACACTGGGCCGGTGAACCGCGCGCAACGACAGCAGCTCATCGAGATCGACGAACGGCTCTCCGAAGAGGATCTCGCGGATCGGGCCCTGGTCCACGCCATGGTGCAGGCCGAGTGGTACCGGGCGCAGATGCGGCGTACACACCAACGCTATGTCGCCTCGGAGGCCGGCGCGCTGTTCCTGGCCGGCGCCGCCACCGTGCTCGCGGCTCTGAGCGCACCCCCCTGGATCACCGCGACCGTCGCCGGGCTGGCGACGTTCCTCGCCGGCCTGCGCCGGATCGTCTCCTGGCACGACGACTGGCTGGCCGCCTCGGAGGCCCGGGCGAAGGCGGTCGCCGAGATCGCGCAGTACCGTCTGCGGCCGCCGGCCGAGCGCACCCCGCAACGGCAGCAGGAACTGGTCGCCGTGATCGACGGCCTGGTGCTGACCGAGACGCGCAGCTGGGGCCGGCGGCGGCGGGAGAAGGCGCAGAGCGAGGCCACCGCCTGAACGAGCCGGCGGAGAGCCGCTTCTGGTTCACCCTTCCCACGCCTCGAGGGTCAGCGTGAACACCGAGCCGCCGTCCGGGCCGGGCTCGTACCCGACGTCGCCGTGGTTGGCCCGGGCGAGCCCGCGCACGATGTAGAGGCCGAGGCCGGTGCCGCCGACGGTGCCGGCGTCCCGCGCGGCCCGGCTGAGGCGTTCGAAAAGACGATTCTTGAATTCCTCGGGTACGCCGGGCCCATTATCGGCAACGTGCACCCGGACCCGCCGATCGCCGGTGGTGGCGACCCGCACGGCGGTGACTCCCCCGCCGTACTTTCCGGCGTTGGAGAACAGGTTGGTCAGGATCTGTTGCAGGTGGCCGCGGCTGGCCAGCACCGTGGCGTCGGGGCCGTCGATGGTCAGGTGCTCGTTGCCGGTGGCGGCGAGCGCCGGCCGGAGCTCGTCGTGGACGGACAGGGGATGCCGGTCGGCGGTGAGCACGCCCGCGTCGATGGTGACCATCGCGAGGATGTCCCGGACGATCTCGTCGAGCCGGGACGCCTGCCGGGCGATCGCCCCGATCGAGCGGGACCGGCGCGCTTCGTCGATGGTGTCCCAGTCGTCGACGAGGACCTCGGCGTAGCCGCGGATCGAGGACAGCGGGTTGCCGATCTCGTGGCCGAGCATCCCGACGATGTCGAACTTGAGCCGGTTGGCCGCCTCGAGCTCGTCGTTGCGGACGGCCAACTCCTCGGCGGCGAGGTCGCGGGCGCGTTCGGCGGTGCGCCGGTCGGTGACGTCGACGATGGCGGCCAGGATGTATTTCGGCCGGCCGTCGGGTTCGCGGACCAGCGACACGGTGGCCTCGACGTCGACCCAGCGGCCGCTGAGGTGCAGAAGCCGGCCCTCCACGGTGTAGAAGTCCTGGTGCCCGGACATCAGGGCGCCGAGGCGTTCTTCCCGCCCGGCGGCGTCGTCCGGATGGACCATCCCGCGGTCGGTGCGCCCGATCAGGTCGGCGGCCGGGTGACCGACCAGCCGGCTGTAGGCCGGGTTGACCGCGAGCAGCGTGCCGTCGAGCTCGCAGATGATCTGCCCGACCGCCGAGTTGGTGAACTGGGCGCGGAGTCGCTGCTCGCTCTCGGCGTTGCGGGCGGCGTCGTCGGCGTGCCGGAGGGCGGCGCTGAGGCTGTCGGCGAGCAGCGCCAGGTGCTGCTCGTCGGTGTCGTCGAAGGCGTGTGCCCGGCCGGCCGTGACGGTGAGCGAGCCGATCACCTCGCTGCCGGCGTGCAGGGCCGCGGTGATCGCCGAGTGCACCCCGAGCCGGGCACAGGCCTCGCCGTCGACCCGGTCGTCGGTGCTGGTGTCCGGGCAGGCCGCGGAACCGCCGGTGGCCAGCGCGAGCGCGGTGAACGTGCCGGTCGCCGGGATCACCGCGCCGGCCGCGCCGGCCAGGTTCCCGGACGCGGCGAGGCAGCGCAGCTGCGAGCCCTCGACGAGGACCACCCCGGCGGCGTCGGCGCCGGCGAACACGTCGATCGCCCGGTCGGCCACCACCCGCAGGGTGGCATCCCGGTCGGCCGCCGCCGCGGTGACGTCGCGCTGCAGGTCCAGCGTGATCCGCAGCCGTTCCACCTGCCGCTGGATGGCGTCGGCCGCGGCCCGCTCGGCGGTGACGTCGAGGAACTGGATGACCGCCACCTGCGGGCCGGCGTCGTCCTCGATCACCGAGGTGTGGGCGGACACCGTGACCAGCCGGCCGTCGGCCCGCCGCAGCTGCACCTCCCGCGCGCCGCCGTGGTCCTCGCCGTTCGCGAGGGCGGCCAGGGCCTGGGCGAGCGAGCCGTCCCGCCCGTCGATGACCAGATCGGCCATGTGCAGGCCACCGACCTTGCTCGTGGGGTGGCCGAAGATGGCGTGGAACGCGGGGTTGGTGTGGATGATCCGGCCCAGGTCGCCGGCCCGCAGGCCGACCACGATCTTCGCGATCGGGCCGTGCTCGAACACCGACGCGAACCGCTGCTCGCTGCGCACCAGTTGTTCGACCGCGGCCAGGGTGGCCTGCTGCTCCTTGGCGAGGGCACGCACCGCGGCACGGCTGCGCTCCAGCAGCGTGGCGTTCTCGGCGGCGGTGGTGCGCAGCCGTTCGGTCTCGCGCAGCGTCCCGGCCGGCGCGTCCCGGTTCTCGACGATCTCGGCGACCGCGTACGCCGTACCTGAAGCATCCCGCACGGCGACGACGCCGCCGGACACCCGCACCGCCGTCCCGTCCGGGCGTTGCAGGGTGTGCGCGATCGTGGCCGGGGCGGCGTCCGGCCGGCCCATCGAGTCGAGCAGTGCGGCGACCGCGGGCCGGTCCGCCTCGGCGCACATCGCCGGCCAGAAGCCACCGACCACCTGGTTCGGGTCCCGCCCGACCAGGCGGTGGAAGGCCGCGTTCGCCTCAACCACCTCACCCGGAGTCTCGGCGCGCAGGCTGACCACGAGTTTGGCGACCGGGCTCCGCGCGAACGCCTCCGCCAGCAGGCGCTCCTGCTGGAGAAAGCCGACACTCATACCCACCCGATCGGCGGGACAGCGGCAAATATGAGGTTCTCACCACTGAGGCTCATTCCGACTTCAGTCGCCGCCGACGGCGATGGAACCCCGCCGGGACACCCATCAGGAAGAACTACCATCGATATCGCCTTAACTTTCCGTCGATCAGACGATGACACTCAGGGATGAGGGATGGCCTTGGGGACTCGAATCGACGTCGGAGTCGACGACAGGGTTCTGGCGGTTGCCGTGTCCGGCGCGCCGGACGGCCGGCCGGTCTTCCTCCTGCACGGCTCGCCCGGCTCGCGGAGCGGCCCCAAGCCACGCAGCAGCGTGCTCTACCGGCAGGGCGTCCGGCTCATCTGCTACGACCGGCCCGGTTACGGTTCGTCCACCCGGATGCCGGACCGCCGGGTCGCCGATGCCGCCCGCGATGTGCAGGCCATCGCCGACCACCTGGGGATCGATCGTTTCGCGGTGGTCGGCCGGTCCGGCGGCGGACCGCACGCGCTCGCCTGCGCCGCTCTTCTACCCGACCGGGTCGTCCGGACCGCCGTCCTGGTCGGGCTGGCGCCGACCGACGCGGCCGGCCTCGACTGGTATAGGGGCATGTCGGAGGCCAACGTGCAGGCGCACACCATCGCCCGGCGGGACACCCTGCAGTTGATGCACCAGATGCGGGAACTGGCCGCGCAGACCGCCGCCGACCCGGAGAGCCTGATCGAATCGCTGCGCACCCAGGCCTCCGCGCCGGACCTCCGGTTCATGCAGAGCGTCATCTACCGGCGGATGCTCGCCAACAGCTACGCGGACGCGTTCCGGGTCGGCCCCTACGGCTGGCTCGACGACATCCTCGCCTTCCGCGGCGAGTGGGGTTTCGAGCTCGACACCATCGACCGGCCGGTCCGGCTCTGGCACGGCGCCCACGACACCTTCTCGCCGGCGAGTCACAGCCGCTGGTTGGCCCAGCGGATACCGCGGGCGGAGGTGCATGTGCAGTACGGTGCCGCCCACTTCGCGGCGATGGAGGTGTTACCCCGCATCCTGGCCTGGCTCACGACCTGACGGCCGGGGGAAGGGAACCGGGTGATGCGTACGCCTCCAGCTGATCGCAGAGATCCAGCAGCCGGTCGACGCCCTTCAGATGTTTGATGGCCACGTCGCGCAGCCGCTTCGCGCCGTCGATGTCGAGGGCGGTCACCGCCGGGCGGTTGCCGAACAGGTCGTGGCCGTTCGCCATGGTCTGCTTCTGCTGCGCCAGCGCCGACTCCAGCTCGATCCACAGCTCGGCGAACTTGGTCGTCTCGTCGGTGAGGTCGTCGTTGCGGTCCCGCTCGACCAGCAGGCTCTGCAGTTGCGAGCCGACGATCCGCAGTGGAGCCATCATCCGCTCGTAGAGGATCCACTGCTGCGAATCCATCTGCGCGTGCAGGATGCGTGCGGTCTCGTTGGCCAGGTCGGGGTCGACCAGGATCCCGTCCTCGTCCTTGATCGCCCCGGCGAAGGCGTCGGTGCTGGCGAACACCTCCTGTTCGACCTCCTGGAGGTTGTCCCGGGTGGCGCGGACCGCCACCGCCATCTGGGTGCGGATGGTGGCGTACCGCTCGTCCAGCCGCGCCCGGTCCAGCTCCCGCACCTGGTACTCGGCCAGCCGCCGGATGATCACCAGGGCGATCGGCAGGGCGAGCATCCCGCAGATGGCCTCGGCCAGCAGGTTCGAGGTGAACTGCATGTTGCCCCACCAGTCGAAGGCATCGCCGGCGACCGACACCCCGGCCGCGACCAGCCCGATCCCCCAGTCCCAGTAGGCGAACCGGCGCAGCACCGGCGGCGCCGTCCGCCACGCCGACGCCACCAGGGACGGAACGGTGGTCTTCGAGTCCGGCATGGGCGGCGCTCCTAGAACTGATGGGGGTCGATGATCCGGTAGAGATAGGAGCGGCGGTCGAGGTCGGCGACGATCGGGTGGTCCTCGCCGAGCCGGGCGACGATCCGCTCGCGCAGTGCGGCCAGCCGGTCCTCGGCCGTACGGTCGCCGAGGGTCTGCTCCATGAGGGCCAGATTGGCCATGAACCGCAGCGTGTTGGGGTGGTCGGCGCCGAACACCCGCTCGATGGTCCCGGCGATCGCGAGCATGCTCTCGCGCGGCGCGTCCAGCCCGCCCGCGCCGCCCTGCACCAGCTGTTCGGCCTCGCAGAGCGCGAGGTTCATCCGGGTCGACAGCGTGTATGGATGGCCCGGTCCGAGGGCCGTCTCCAGGGCCACCACCGCGGGCCGGATCCACGCGAGCGCGCTCTCGTGCCGGCCGATCGCCCGCTCGGCGATGGCCAGGTCGTTCATGCAGACCAGGGTGTACGGATGCTGCCGTCCCAGCTTCTCCTCGTAGAAGTTGCGGATGGTCAGCAGCTCGGTGACCGCTCGTTCGGGCTCCCCCACGTTGAGCAGGCTCAGCGCGAGGCTGAGCCGGCAGCTCACGGTCTCCGGGTTGGCGCCGCCGAAGAGGTCGTCGAGCTTCGCGTAGGAGGCCTGGTGCAGGCGGAGCGCCTCGCCGACCTCGCCGAGGCTGCGCAACGAGACCGCGTAGTTGGACTGGGTGGTGATCGTGGCCCGGGAGTTGGACCCGCGCGTCTCGACCAGGTCGGCGAGGGTCTGCTCCAGCAGCGCCGCGGACCGCGCGTACTCGCCGGCGTCGCGCAGGTCGCGGGCCAGGCAGGCGGCGGTGGCGAGGGTGTAGATGTCGGTCTCGCCGTTCATCTCCCGGAACCGGCGGACCACTTCCTCGTCGTGCTTGCCGGCCTGCCGGAACTGGCCCATGAGTCGATAGGAGACCGCCAGGTTGTTGAGGGCGTTCAGCGTGCGCGGGTACTCCTCGCCGTACTCGTCCCGCCACGCCTGGTGGGTCTCGATGTCGAGCTCCAGCGCCTCGGGATAGCGCCCGAGGCCGCGCAGGTCGGCCGCGTAGCTGCCCCGGGTCATCAGGGTGTGCGCGTGCCGCTCCGGCAGGAGCCGCTGCTGTTCGGCCAGGACCTCCTCGTCGACCTTCCGGGAAAGAACGAACTCCCCCAGGTCGCGCAGCAGGTTCGCCAGGTTGAACCGCAGATAGAGCAGCTGGCGGAGCAGAACGGCGGCCTCGGCCGGGTCCTCGGTCGAGGCCAGCTTCGCCGCCCAGATCTTGCTGGTCCGCTCGGCCCGGTCCCGCCCGACCACCGGGTCACCCTGCACGTAGTAGTAGCGGACCCGGTCGATGATCAGTTGCCGCACCGACTCGTCGTCGCTCTGCACCGCGTCGGAGGCGTCCAGATGCGGCCAGAGCTGCCGGAACCGCGGCCAGTGCTTCTGATCTTCGACCTCACCGTCCGGCCGCGACTTGGCCAGTACCTGATGCACCTGCCGGCGGGCCACGGCCAACTCGTCCTCGGTCATCCGGGCGCGGACCACGCTCTGCACGACCCGGTGAATCAGGATCTGGCCGCCGCGGTCGCCCTCGCCGGACGACGAGGGCCGCTGGTCCAGCCGCAGCAGGGCCAGCCGGTTGATCTGCTGGACCAGCGCGCCCCGCAGCATCCGCTCGGACACCGCGGAGTTGTAGGACTTGAGGTATTCGGCCATCTGGTCGCTGTAGACCAGGTCCAGCGGAATCTCCGGGGCCAGCAGGCTGCAGAGCTGGAACAGCCGGTAGGCGGCGGGCTCCCGCTCGCGCAGCCGGTTCAGCGACAGGTCCCAGGTGCGGGCGATGGACCGGTCGGTGGTCGCCAGAAGTGACGCGCTCGGCCCCTCGTCCTGGATCTGGGCCAGGTAGTCGGCGACCGGCGTCGCCGTCTCGGCGAGCCAGGCGGCCGCCGCGGCCACCGCGATCGGCAGGTCGGCGAGCTGATCGGCGACCAGGTCGGCGTCCTCCCGGGACATCGTGCCGGCCTTCTGCCGCTGGATCAGGTGGTCGATGCTCTCGTCCCGGGTGAACACGTCGACCTGCACCGACGACTGGGTCTGCTCGTCCCACCCCTTGTTCCGCGAGGTGATCAGGACGTGGCCGGGGCCGTGCGGCATGAAGTCGCGGACGGTCTCCGGCTCGTCGGCGTTGTCGAAGATGAGCAGCCAGCGCCGCTTGTCCCGGCTGAGTTCCTGCACCACCGCGCGGGCATAGCCGGCGCCGGACTGCTCACTCTGCAGGTGGAGCCGGGCCCCGAGGTCGCGCAACGATCCTTCGAGGCTCTCGTCGGTGTCCGCGTTGAGCCAGGCCACCACGTCGTAGGCGGCCCGGTACCGGTAGGCGTACTCGATCGCCATCTGGGTCTTGCCGACGCCGCCCATCCCCTGCAGCGCCACCGCCTGGATCCCGAAGAGCACCACGGCCGCGCCGGTCCGGACCTGTTCGCGAAGGTTGCGCAGGCCCGCCTCCCGGCCGGTGAACCGGGCGTTGCGGGCGGGCAGGTTCACCACCAGGTCCGGTTCCTCGCCCGGGTAGCGGGGTGCGCCCGCCATGATCGCGTCCATGTCGCCGGCCGGGCGCCCGGCCAGCTCGAGAATGCGCTCGGCCGCCACGGTGGCGCTCACGCCCGCGACGAAGACCGAGTTGGCCGGCGGGATCCGGCGCCAGGGCGTGATGTCGGCGGTGTAGATCGCCCGGAGCGAGGGATCGGTCGACGCCACCCGCGATCCGCCGGTCCAGTACTCGGCACCCTCCGCGCGCGAGATGATCCGCAGCTGCTGGGTGCTCGTCACCGGCACTTCGCCGTCGCCGCCGAGCTCGTCGGCCGCGTGCACGACACGGAAACCGCCGGCCACCAGGACGTGCTCGACCCACTCGTGCCACACCTGATCGATGCCGGCGCCGGCCAGCACCACGATGTCCGCGTCGGAGAACGGCTTGCGCTCGAACCGGGCGTTGATCTGGGCGCGAAGGCCGGGTGGCATGGCCGGAAGCGCGCCGATCGCGCCGTTGGTGATGTGGTGGGTGAGCGTCTCGTACGCGCTGAGCAGGGTGCCGCTGCCGCCGGAGAGATCGCCGAACGTCGCCAGCGTCTCCTCGTACGCGTAGAACGCCTGGTAGGGCACCTGAACACCGAGCCAGTAGGCCTGCCGCTCGACGTCGTCCAGGCCGCTGGGCAGATCGGCGAACTGCCGCATGGCCACCGTACGGCCGATGTCGGACTTGCGCTTCTCGGCCGGATCGACGCGCATCGGCACCGGCAGCACCCGGATGCCGCGCCGGCCCGGCAGTTGCCGGGCGATCTGAGCGGCGCCGTCGATGCCCTGCTCGCTGAAGGTGAAGCAGTCGACCAGCACGTCCGGCAGGTGGCTGGTGCAGATCCCGGCGGTGTCGCTGTGGCCGGTCCGGCTGTCGATCAGGGTGTAGTCGTAGTGCTGCTTCATGTCCGCGCGCATGGCGTCGAAGAACTTGCCGCCGTCCTGGGTCGAGTAGAAGTCGTCCCAGTTCATCTCGTTGGGGCCGACGTACTCGTGGTTCTGCTGGCCGGCCGAGAGGTAGTCGAGGGTGCCGCCGCCCGGGAACTCCCAGTCCAGCGAGAACGAGTGCCGCTGGACGCACGCGTACCGGCCGAACTGGCGGTCGACGCCGTCCCCGCCGGCCAGGTGACTCTTGATCCGGCCCGGCTTCCAGTCGATGCGGGTGGTCGACCACTCGTACTCGTGGATCATGTCGATCACGCCGCGGGTGCTGGCCAGGACTCCGGCGTCGATGAACGGGTTGTAGAACCGGTGCAGGCCGGGCGATTCGAGGTCCCAGTCGATGACCAGGACCCGCTGCCCGTTCGCGGCGAGGATCCAGGCGACGTTGGCCAGCGCCATCGTGCGCCCGGTGCCGCCTTTGTAGGAATAGAAGGTGACGACCTGTCCTTCGCGACTCTTGCTCATCCGGCCGCCCCCTACGTTGTTCTGTTCGGGTGTCCACGAAGGAAGTTGCGCCGCGCGCGGCGGACCGCCTCGTCGATGACCTGCTCGAACTCGGCCGCATCCCGCGCGACCTGGACGCCGTGGCGTACCAGGACCCGGACCTCGTCGGCCAGGTCGAGCGTGTGCGCCTCGTCGCCGTTGTCGGCGAAGACCAGCACCACGGTCATCCACGACGGCAGCTGCGGCAGCAGGCGCATGACCATCGGGCGAGCGGCCGGCTCGTCCAGGGCGGCGGCGTCGAGCAGCAGGACGCCGGCCGACTCGCGGGTCCCGTTGACCGACACCGGGACCGAGACGCTGGTGACGATCTCGGGCAGGAGGACGAGCCGGTGCGCGGCCTGCACCGCCCGATCGGTCACCGCGCCCGGCTGACCACCGAACGGCGACCAGTCGCCCTCGTCGCCCTTCGGCCGGATGACCGAGATCAGGAAGCGCGCCTCCGGGGCCGCGCTCGGCAGCAGGGCCGGTGCACTGCGGACCCACTCCGGCATCTGATCGGGGTGCTCGGCCGCATACACCACCCGCTCGGCGAGCAGCTCCACGATCTGCCGGAGCTCATTCGCGTACGCGCTGAGCCGGCAGATCGACAGCATGCCGCAGTCCGCGTACTCGCCGACGAAGTTGCCCAGCGACATGGCCTGCGCCAGCCCGCTGACGCTGCGGGCCGGGATGTAGGCGTCCCAGAGCACCGGATGGATGAACGGCAGGTCGGTGGGGTGGACCGGCCGGTGCAGATATTCGCTGAAGTCCGGCGGCGGGCTGTGCAGGAACTCGCGCGTGTAGAGCGGGACGAGCACCCGGACCGGCGGCAGCCCGGCGGCATGCGCCCGGCGGGCGTCACCTTCGGTAGCGAAATAGAGCGAGCCGATCCGCAGGCCGGACGGCCCGGACGCGCGGGTGCGAACCTCGTCGTCGAGGCGGTGATAGAAGCGCTCGACCCACTGATTCGGAATTGACGCGCGCATATGGATCAACGAGAAGTACAAGTCCGGGCGACTCACGATCGGGTTCCGATCAACACGCCGGGAGAACTGACATGATCCCCTGAGCGCGCACGTCGACTCCGATCTGTGACGGTTCTGCTACGGCCCAGGATCCAGCGTAATGCGCCCGTTCCACTCTGTCATCGGGGACGTCCTGCCGTTGATCTCCATCGAATGATCAAACGCGGGATCGGTTGACACTGAACAATTCCAGTGCCCGATCCACTGCCGACACCATCGGCATGAGGTGCGACGATGCGGCACCGATCGGGCCGGAGCGAGCCCACGGCTGCTGGATAAGATCAATCCCGACGGCCCCGAAATCGTTGTCGTCCAGCGCCGGGGCCTGGAATTCCAGCAGCCGCCGACGGCCGCTTTCCGACACGAAGCAGGAGAAAGTCATGATCGGAATAGCCGGCACGAGACGATATTCGGCAAGATGCAAAGCGGTGCACTTGTCCATTCCCACACCGATCAGCAAAACCTTCGCGCCGGTTCGGTAGAGGGCGCCCAGCGGTGACCTTTCACCGAGATGGCACGGCAGGTCGTGCTCGGCGACGAGATCGGCGGCGGCCGGCCCGAGCGCGGCGAACGAGGTCTGCGGATGGCTGCTCCGCCACGCCCCGGGTTGTCGCCGTACGTGTTCGGCGAGCGCCCCCATCCCGTACGACGGGGAGGTTCGCGGATCGAAGCCCGGCATCCCGTCCTCGTAGTGGGCGCGCTGGGCCTTGGACATGCCGGCCGTCGCCGCCCGGTACACCGGACTGGTGAGCGAGTTGTTCGCGGTCTGCGTGGGCACCACGATCGTCCCGGCGGCACCGAGCACGTCGCGGAGAGCGGTCAGCAGGGTGTCCGGCCCGCGATCGAGCGGGCCGGCGGTCCGCATCGCGCAGTGCACGAGAACCACCTCGCCGGCCCGGAGGCCGAGGGCCCGCAGGTCGGCGGCGATGGCGCTCGCGTCCCGGCGAGGCCCGGTCACGAACCCCAACCCTCCACGGTGGCCGCGAGCCGGTCGACGAAGTCGACGCCGAGCGGGGTCAGGGCTTCGGTGCCGCGCAGGGCCGCGATCGCGCCGGTCGTCCAGCCCAGGTACTTCGCGTACAGCTCCGGGCCGCGCGGATCCTGATCGGCGCGCAGCCGCCACGCGTCGGCCACCGCCGCATGGGCGTACACCCCTTGCAGGGCCGCCTCGACCGGTCGGGGCTCGGGCTTCCAGCCGACCATGATCCGGGCGTCCGAATCACCGTCGAAGAGGTCGCAGAGATCGAGCAGCGCGCCGAGCTTGCCGTGCTGGAACTCGTGCACCAGCAGGACCGCCAGGTCACCGGGGTCGGTCAGCGCGGCGGCGACCGAGCCGAACGCGTCCCGCGCGGTGGACGCGCGCTGGGCGCCGGCCGGGTCCCGCTCCAGCGGCACGACCGCCCGCAGACCGGCGCGCAGACCGGGCGCGTACGCCGGCAGGTCGGTGACGATCACGCGCCAGGCCTCGGTCAGGGCGTCCCGCCACGCGCGCTCGGCGCCCGCGTCGAGCCGGCCGGCCGGAGTCCACCGGTGACAGTCCCGAGCCGGATCCCCGTCCTCCAGACGAATGCCCCAGCCGCCGAGGTCGACCCATCGCGCGGGCTGCCACCAGGCGGTCGCCTCGGGCCGGGCCAGGTTGACCGACAACGTGCGGTCCGGCCCGATGATCCACAGCTGGTCCTGCTCGACCTTGAGCCGCGCCGGCCCGGTGACCGGGCTCGGCCAGTAGACCGTGCCGGCCGTGGGCAGCGCGACCACGCCGCGGTCGATCTCGACGTCGACCTCGACCGCCACACCGGCGTGCACGGCCGCGGCCGCGGCCAGCCCGCCCAGGTAGGACAGCCCGCCACCGACCGCGCCGGGGCGTAGCTGGTCGACCGCCCAGGCGCGGGCATAGGGGTGGGCCAGCACGCGCTGCACGGCGCCCGCGTCCACCGACTCGACCGCGGCGAGGGCGTCCCAGGCCGCGTTGCTGCCGTGCTGGTCGATGACCGCGAACAGAAGGGCCCGGGTGATGGCCGGTTGCTGGTCGGCGAGCCAGCCGATGGTCGACTCGGCACCGAAGCCCGAGCCGATCTCCGCCACGATGCTGCCGAGGGCGTCGGGCTCGGTGTCGGCAAAGTGCATTTTGCTCTCCTCATTGCTCTGCTCGACCAGAACGCGCAGGTCGGCGCAGTAGACGGAGGGATTGTCGAAGCCGCTTCCGGTGCCGGTGGTGCGGAAACGGTGGGCGTAGAGGCCGCCGCGGCACTGATCCACGACCGGGCAGCTCCGGCAGACCGCGCTCAGCGCCTCGACCCCGGCCAGCCGGGCGGCGATCGGCGCGAGCCGGGACAGATCGTCGACGGAGTGCGTGAGCACGCTCAATCCGGTCGCCGGTGCCCCGTCGTAGGCAATCTTGATCGAATCGGCCTGCTCGTAGCGGCCGTCGGTCTCGATGACCGCCATGTCGACCACATCGGCGCCGAGCTGCTCGCTGCCGCTGGGTCCGCCGTCGGCGGTGGAGTGCAGGCCGTCGAAGAGCCGGATCCGCATCGGACGCTTATCGGCCAGCCAGCGCTGATGGATCACCGAGAGCCAGGAAGCGTACGGCGTGAAGTCGCCGGCCGGGCGCAGCGGCGGCTCGTCCCAGGTGGCGTGCGGAAGGAGGAAATCGACCTCGGGGGGCCGCTCGGCGAGCAGCGCCGCATAGACGCGCAGCGGGTCGTTGCGCACGTCGACGGTGCACAGAAGCCCGGCGTACAGCTCGCGATAGTCCGGCGTCCGCAGCAGCGCGAGAGCCGCGCGCACCTGGTCGTAGCTGCCGGCGCCGTTGGCGAAGCGACGATGAAGATCATTCGCTGCCCGATCGCCATCCAGCGAGACCCCGACCCGCACGCCGTGCCGTTTGAGCACGTCACACATCGGGGGTGCCAGCCGGACACCGTTGGTCTGCATGATCAGGTCGAGCCGGGTGACCGGTTCGACCTGCGCGCGAAGGTCGGTGAGGATCTCGTCCATCCGCGCCGCCCCGACGAGCAACGGCTCGCCGCCGTGCAGCACCACCCGCACCCGCGGCAGACTCCACGCGTGTGCGTGCTCGGCGATCCGGCCGGCCGCGGCCCGCAGCACCGCCGGCGCCATCGTGCGCGGCTTGGTGCGCCAACTCTGGTCGGCATGCTCGTAGACGTAACAATGGTCGCACGACAAGTCGCAGCGACCATTGATCTTGAGGACGAACTGGCTCAGCGGATGCGGCTCACCGCTCCCTGGGACACCACCCGTCGCTCCGCCCATCAGGGAGCAGACTGGAAGGCGGCCACATCGAGACGCCGCATGAGCGACCGGTTGTCCACAATTCGCCGTACAACCCGGTCGGCCTGGTCGGCCCGGATCTCGTGCAGCGGCGTCGCCTTGATGGCGGCCAGCGGCTCAGCAAGAGTGTCCAGGGTCGTAACGGTTTTCACCATAACTCCAGATATCAGTAATCGGGGACGCTTGTTGCGGTATGCCGCAGATTCAAACGAATAAGCTTGGTTCAAGTTCCGGCGGCGCCCGCACCCGTAGACCCGAACGAGCAGCGTCCGCGCAAGCTACTGCGCCACCAGTCATCATGGCACAGCACTCCCACCCCTGGTGGGGACTTCATCCGCCAGGGGTCGAGGCTGCCCCAAAGAGAGCGGGACCGATAGTAGCGATTGTCGATGCCCGCGTAAACAGGAGATGCTCCGAACCACCTGAAGGGGATTCGGGGAATTTCATTTGTCGCCGGCACCGCCGATACGTGCGTCATGAGACGGCCACCTGGTCGAAGGTGCTGGTGTTCAGGGCGCCGCCGTTGTGGGCGCTGACGAACAGGCCGATCGTGGCCGGGCCGGCCAGGACGGCCGTGCCGATCTCCGTCCAGGTGACGCCGTCGGCGGAGCGGAAGCCGGTGACGGTGTCGCCCGCGCGGGTCAGTTTCAGCCAGGTGCGTACGCTGCCGGCCCCGCCGCCGACGTCGGTGTTGAAGCCGGTCTGCAGGTGGATGCCGTGGGCGGGGGTGAGGAAGAGCGCCACGTACGGCGTCATCGGCGACGCCGCCTGCTTGATCATGATGCCGGACTTGGCCCATTCGCTGGTGTTCCCCTGGGTCAGCGGGCGGGCCACGATGACGCCGTCACCGGTCAGCTCCCGGTAGACGTAGTGGAACTGGTCGGCGTCGTTCCAGATGTCGTTGCCGGCCCCGGCCACCGTCCAGGTGCTGCCACTGACCGACGCCGAGCCGAGCAGGGCCGGCGCTCCGACGTCGGCCGCACTCCAGCCGCCGGGCAGCCCGGACGGTGCCGCACCCACGCTGAGGTGGTCGAACGTTGCGGTACTCCGCGATCCGCCGTCGTGCGAGGTGACGAACAGGCCCACCTCGACGGTCGCCGGCAGGGTGCCGAGCCCGACCGTGCCGACCAGCGCCCAGCTGACGCCGTCGGCCGACTCGAACCCGGTGATGGTGTTGCCGTTGCGGTTCAGCTTGAGCCACCGCGGTGCGCCGTTCCCGCTGCCGCCCAGGCTGGTGGCGAAGTTGGCCTGGAGCTTCGTGCCGTTTCCGGGGGTGACCATCATCGCCGCGTACGGGGAGCCGGCCGCGGTCGACCCCTTGATCATGATGCCCGCCTTGGCCCACTCCTCGGTTCCCTGCTGGGCGGCGACCTGGGCGGTGACCGAGCCGTCGCCGGTGAGTGGCTGGTGGACGAAGTGGAACTGGTCGGCGTCACCCCAGATGTCCCCGCCCGCACCGGTCACCGTGAACGTGCCGGCGATCTCGGTGGCGTCCCCGGCGAGGGCCGGCGCGCCCACGTCCTGGTCGGCCCACGGCGCCGGCAGGGCCGGATCGACGTCACCGACCACGCTGACGTGATCGAAGAGGGCGGTGGACAGCACGTTGTTGTCATGCGAGGAGACGAACAACCCGATGGTGGCGATGCTGGGGATGTCCAGCGTCGTCGACCCGATCGGTGACCAGGTGACGCCGTCGCCGGACTGGAACGCCGTGACCGTGTTGCCGACCCGGGTCAGTTTCATCCAGGCGTTCGGGAAGGCGTACGGGAACTCGCCGCCGTCCTGGTTGAACTTGGCCTGGAAGTGCATCCCGTGCCCGGGCGTCACCGCGATCATCGCGTACGGGGAGTCGGCCGTCGCCGATCCCTTGATCATGATTCCGGCCTTGGCCCACGCGTCGGTGTTGCCCTGCGCGGTCATCCGGGCCACGATCTCGCCGTCGCCGAGGAGCGGCTGGTGGACGTACCGGAACTCGTCGGTGTCGCCCCAGATGTCGTTGCCGCCGCCTTCGACGGTGTAGACGCCGCCGTCGTAGGAGGACAGCCCCGCGATGGTCCGGTTACCGATGTCGTTGCTGGTCCACGGGGCCGGCGGCGGGCTGATCTGGTCGAAGTTCACGGTGTAGGTGGTGTCCACCGCGGGGGTGGTGATGACGTGCGTCTGGGCCTGCCCGTCCGACCAGCCGTGATAGAGGTACTGCTTACCGTCCACGAACTGCGGCGAGGCCGCGCTGAGGGTCCGCTCCACGCCGACCACCGCGTCCTCGGTGTACGCCGCCACGGCCGGGATGCCGTCGACCGCGTACTGCAGCCCCTCGACGTTGGCCCGGAAGGTGAGCCGCACCAGGTTCGGTTTGACGGCAACCGACGACGTGTGGGTCAGCCCGCCGCTGTCGGTCACGGTGAGCTTGATCTCGTACCAGGTCGTGCCGACGTTGTCGGAGATCCGCGGAATCGTGAAGGTGCCGCTGGTGACGCCGTCGATCGGGCCGAGGAACGGGTGCACGTGGTCGGCGTGGTGGAACACCACCGACCAGGAGTAGGCGCCGGCCGGCAGAACCCCCTGGTCCGGGTCGCTCGCGGTGCCGGCGTAGCTGATCGTGTCGCCCGCGTCGTACTTCGACGGGGTGGCCGGTGCGGTGATGACCCCGGTCGGTCTTCGGTTGCCGACCTGCACCTCGAGCGTCGCGGTGTCGGTCTTCTCGCCGTCGCTCACGGTCAGCGTCGGATGGAAGACCCCGCTGCCGGTGTACGTGTGTGCCGGGTTCGGCGCGGTCGAGGTGGTGCCGTCGCCGAAGTTCCACGCGTACGTCAACGGGGTGCCGTCCGGGTCGGCCGAACCCGCGGAGGAGAACGTGACCGGCAGCGGCCCGAGACCGTTGTCCGGCGAGGCGGCGGCCTTGGCCACCGGTGCCCGGTTGCCGCCCGACGGCGCGATCTTGTAGAACGCTCCCGGGTAGATGTCGAGCTGGTAGAGGTTGCCGTCGGGGCCGGTCGACAGCTGCACCGGCGTTCCGGCGTCGAGGTCGAAGTTGTGCACGGACACGACGCTCGTGTAGGTCTCGTCCATCGTCAGGTACTTGATGAAGCCGAGCGTGTAGTCGGCGAAATAGACCCCCGGAGGGAACTTGTCGCCGGTGTAGACGGACACCGCGGTGATCGAGCCGGCGCTGGCCGGCGGCGCGGTGTGCGGATAGGCGTAGACCGGTTGGGCGTAACCGCAGCCGGCGCAGACCCCTTCCGCGTACGGCCAGCCGTAGTCGGCGCCCTTCTCGATGAGGTTGAGCTCCTCGAAATGCGAGCCGCCCACGTCGCCGCCGAGCAGTTTGCCGGCGTTGGGCCCGTTCGGGACGACATCGAACCGGAACGTGTTGCGCAGCCCGTACGCCCAGATCGCCGGCTCCGCGCCGGGGGTGCCGACGAACGGGTTGTCCGGCGGGATGGTGCCGTCCGAGTTGATCCGCAGAACCTTGCCGTGGATGGTGCCCAGGCTGGGCGCGTTGGGGTTGTAGACGTTCATGCCCAGCGACCAGTACAGCTTGCCGTCCGGGCCGAACCGCACCTCACCGCCGTGGTGGAAGACGTTGGCCTGCTGGTTGGACTTCAGCAGCACCTTCTCCGACGCGGGGTCGACGGTGTCGCCGACGACCGTGAACCGGCTCAGCCGATCCAGGTTCTCCACGTGGGTGTAGGCGAGATAGAGGTAGTGGTTGGCGGCGAAGTCCGGGTCGAGTTCCAGGCCGAGCAGGCCGCGCTCGTCGGAGTTCGCGGTGGACACGGTGATCATCGGGGCGGTCTGCAGCACGCCCCCCTTGATCAGCCGGAGCGCGCCGTTCTTCTCGGCGATGAAGACGCGCCCGTCGGGTGCGAACCGGAACGCGGTTGGTGCGTCCAACCCGTCGGCCAGGGTCGTCTTGTCGAAGTCGGCCGGCGGGGCGGCGTACGCAAATCGTGGGGTGACGAGAACGACCACCGCGACCAGAAGCGCCGCCAAGGCGCAGTTAATTCGTCTCATGCGAGACCAGCCCGTGCTCGGTGAGCTCCCAGAAGTGCCGTTTGCTCGGCCGCAGGAGCTGGAAGACCGCCTTGTAGGCGGCGACGCTCATCAGCCCCCAGTACAGCGGGACCGTGAGCATCGCCCGCACCGCGCGATGCAGTCCCCGTTCCATGCAGCCGTTCATCAGGCAATAGCACATGAGCACGTTGCCGAGGATCATCGTCGCCAGACCGGCGTAGAGGCTGGCCGCCGGGAAGAGCGGCTCCAGGTAGCGGGGCCCGGTGATCAGGTAGCTGACGAACAGCGCCCAGAAGATCGGGTTGACCAGCGTGGTGAAGGTGGAGAAACCGAGCGTCAGGTGCATCGCCGCGGCCCGCTTGAAGCCCAGCTCGCGCCAGACCCGCACCGGGTTCCGGGAGTGGACCAGCCAGGTCTGGATGTAGCCCTTGATCCAGCGGCTGCGCTGGCGGACCCAGTTGCCGAGCCGGCTGTTGGCCTCCTCCTCGGTGACCGAGACCATCATCCGCACGTCCCAGCCGCGCCGGGCGATCCGGATGCCCAGGTCGGCGTCCTCGGTGACGTTGTACTGGTCCCAGCCGCCCAGGTCGAGCAGCGCATCGGTACGGAAGTGGTTGGAGGTGCCGCCGAGCGGGATGGCCAGCCGGTGCCGGTCGAGTCCGCGCAGCGAGAGACTGAAGTTGGTGGCGTATTCGGCCGCGAAACACCGGGTGAGCCAGTTCGTCCACGGGTTCCAGTAGTGCAGTTCGGCCTGCACGCAGACCACCCGATCGGGCAGCAGGCGGAAGGCGAGTGCCGCCTTGCGCAGCTGGTCCGCGTCCGGCCGGTCCTCGGCGTCGTAGATGACGCAGAATTCGCCGGTGGCCCGGGACAGCCCGACGTTGCAGGCCTTGGGCTTGGTCTTCGGCGGCGAGTCCGGGATGATCACGATCTCGAACTGCGGGGCAAGCCGCATCGTGTCGAGCGCGGCCCGGGTCTCGGTGTCGTCCTCCTCGATCAGAAGCAGGATCTGCACCTTGTCGGCCGGATAGTCCAGGGCGGACAGCCGGTCGACCAGGTAGGGCAGGACCGACGCCTCGCGGTACAGCGGGACCAGGATGCTGTAGCGGGCCAGGTCGCGGTCCGGGACGGCCCGCAGATCCGCCGGCTCGAAACGGAGCACCGGCGCCCCACCGGCCCGGAAGACCATGGCCAGCTTGAAGGCGATCACCACGACGTACACCACGGTGACCGCGGCCACCGCGAACTGCCCCCACCGCAGCAGCGACGGGCCGAACCCGATGGTGGCCGAGAGGGTCAGCAGCACGGCGATCGTCACGAGGGCTACCGTGCCGCCGACTGCCTGCCCGCGGCTGAGGAGCTTGTCGGCGCTCAGCTCGGGATCCAAGGTCACCGGGGTCCGCACACTTGTCTGGGTCATCGCGCCTGCTCCTTCCGGTGGTAGATCATCCGGTCACTCGCGTTCCAGACCAGGTCGTAGTTGGCGGTGAGCTGCGGCGTTCCGGTGAGTCGCTGGAACACCAGATCCTCCTGGCCGGGCACGCCGCACATGTAGATCCACTCGATGTGCTGGGCGGCCGGGTCCCGCAGCGCGGGCTCCCACATCTGGTAGCTGCCCTCGTAGACGATCCGCTGGGTGGGGATGCGCGAATCGAAGGTGACCGACTCGTTCTCGTACGACATCATCAGCGTGAGCCCGCCGTCGTGATGCCCGCGAAGCCAGCCGGCCGCGGCCGCGTTCGCCGCCTCCCGCTCGCTGGAGCGGAACTCGCGCGCCTCGTCCAGGGTGACCACGCCGGGCACGGCGAGCGCGGTGGCCAGCACGACCGCCGTGGCGATCCCCTTCGCCAGCCGCGTCCTGTTCACCCGCGCCTGTTTCATGACGGACGGAACCAGGCCGATCAGATAGCCGGCGAAAACCGCCGCCGGGATCAGCATGATCAGTCCGAATCGGACGTTGTACAGATCTCCGCTGATCTCCCGGACGTGCAGGGGCCGCTCACCGGCATAGAGCGCATAGATGAAGAACACCCCGAAGAACAGCAGGGGATAAACGGCGACGGCTTCCTGCCGCAAGCGATGGCGAGAGATGTACGCGACCACGCCGAGCCCGCCCAGCACCAGGGTGGCCAGCCCGATGTTGTGCTCAGCCGCCAGCCAATAGGTGCGGGCGGCAACTCCCAGATGCCCGACGGCCGCCTCGCCCTGCTGGACCCAGAGCGACGAGTCGGCGTACTCACCGGACTTCCAGTACAGCGGGTTGTGGAAGATGACGGCATTCCACACGAGCCAGCCGGTGATGCCGGCGAAGGCAATAAAACCGAAGAAGATGAAAGATGCTTCGGTACGGATGTAACTGCGATGCCGGCGCAATTCGGTGTACGTCACCACCGTCAGCGCCGCCAGGCACAGCACCCACCCCTCGTAGCGGGTGAGCGTCGCCAGCAGGATCGCCGCCGACGTGGCGATGAGATCCTTGTACCGGCCGAACCGGCACCACTCGTGCAGGTAGTGGATGGTTGCCACGATGCAGGCGAACAGCAGGCTCTCGGTCATCGCCGTCGACTGCAGGTAGAGCGCGTTGGCGTTGACCGCGAACAGCATGGCCGTGGCCACCCCCGCGAACCGGCTGCGCGACAGCGAGGTCCCCAGCAGGTAGAGGTAGCGCACCGTGAAGACGAAAGCGGCCATCGAGACGACCGCCCCGGCCAGCCCGCTCTCGTACAGGGTGTCGTTCCACACCAGCGGCAGGGCGAGCAGATGGGGGAGCGGCAGCCACACGCCGCCGAGCTGGGCGGCCCCGGCGGTGGGACTCTCCAGCACGCGCCGGGCGATCAGCAGGTGCGAGTTGGCGTCCGGGTAGGCGAGCACCGCACCCGCGCGCCGGAAATACAGGTATCCGCCGATCGACAGCAGGACGGCGGCCACGGTGACCAGGGCGAGCACCGGGTCCTTCGGGCGCAGCAGCCGCCGCACCCACGGCTGCTTGTCCGAGGCCCAGACCATCTGCCAGTAGACGCCGGCCAGACTGGCCAGCGATCTCGCGATGACCGACAGCTTCGCGCCGGTCTGCTCCCCGTGCAGGCGGGGACGATGCCGCACCGGGTGCTCGACCAGCCGTACGGTCCCGACGGTAATCTTGGCGAGCAGCTCCGGGGAGATCGCGGCCGCCTCGCCGGTCAACCGCACACCGTCGAGCAGCCGCCGGTCGATCAGCTTGAACGCGCAATCCACATCCCGGCTGGGCACCCGCAGCACGACCTGGCACAGCCGGGTCCAGATCCACGCGTTCATCCGGCGGCGCCACGGGTCGGCCCGCTGCTCGCGGTAGCCGATCACGGCGTCGGCCCGCTCCCGCCGGCGTACGTCGATGAAGTCGACCAGATCCGCACTGTGGAACTGGCCGTCCGAGTCGGTCAGCAACACCCAGCGCAGCTCGGTCCGCTCCAGCGCGGCCGCGATGCCGGTGCGCACGGCCGCCCCGTAACCCTGGTTGACGTCGTGGTGGATCGCGATGACCCGGCCCGGGTGCGCGGCGGCGAGCTCGTCGAGAACCTCGCCGGTGCGGTCGGTGCTGCCGTCGTCGACCACCACCACGACGTGGGGAAGGCCGGCCTCGGCCAGGGTACGCAGGAAGTCGGTCACGGTGGCGGTGAGGTTGTCCTGCTCTTCGTAAGCAGGCATCACCACCGCCACCCCGTCGGTGTAGGTGCGCACTGCCAGCCGCACCGGAACAGCCATCGCCGTCATGCCGCCCTACCTTGAGGAAAAGCCGGAAGACCAAAAACGCGATCATGACGCTCGCTTCGCTCGGTCATGCCGCAATCTCCGCTTCCGCCGTGGACGCGATCGGCGCCCGGCGCGCTTGCCGGAAGATCAGGAAGTTGCCTACGAGGTACGTGAAGACGGCACCGGCGCCGACTCCCGCGAGAGTGCCGAGAAATGAGCCGAACGTCCGGTGCACAACGCTGAACACCGCCGTGTTCATGGCCAGGCCCAGCAGCGCCGTCGAGTTGTAGGACGCCCACCGCAGCCACGACAGCCCGACCGCGCCGCCCCACGTGAACACCGCGCTGAGCAGGAAGTTCACCTGGGCGGAGAGGGCGAACCCGGCCGCGTTCGCCAGCGAGAGGTCAACCCCCGCTCCGGCGAGCGCCATCATGACCGCGTACTGCACCCCGAAACAGAACCCGCCCACCAACGCAAACCGAAATAGGCGCCGCCGATGCACACGAAAAGCGTCCATTGCCCCCTGCCCCCGAGAAAATCATGCGTAATGGCTGGTCAGCTAGCAGGAGGCGCCATTATCAATACCGGCGCGTCAATCACCTACACCAGAGTGGACGGTTCCCCAATTCACCGTCAAGCACACCCTGTTACGGCCACCGCTCACCTAAATAGCGAACCGATTACGCCGCCCGACAAAACCGGGCGTAGCCCAATTTCCGCGCGAACCGCAACCCCACGACCAGACCCATTCCACACCCGGCCACCCGACCCACCCAACGCTCCGAGATGCCAAGTTTCGCCAGCTCAGAGACTTGGCCGCGAGCAGGAATCCACGCGCTCCGCCGCTCCTCAAGATCAATTAGCTCTCAAGAGATCTTGCGCTGACCAATGGCGAGATTCAGCTCACACCCTCAAAAACAACAACCCAAGTGTCAGCAACAAGACCACCAAAAAGGCGTTCGCCCTATTGCCCACCGCTACCAATCACGTTAAAAGCAAAACGCCCGCGAACCTCACGCCAAGATCACCATAAGCAGCGCCCCCGAATCGGAAACAAAACCGCCACCCCACCGAAACCCGCATTTCATCAGCCGCCCCAACCGCAACCACAAGTCACGTGGGGATCCGAGTGGGCGGAAATCAGCGCTCAGCGCGCTCAATATCGCCTTCCCGAGCCGCATTCGCAGTATTATGAATTAGCCGGGCAAGTAAGACATTTGTATAAAGCAGCCATATAACGCAAATCCTGGGAAGGGACCGCCATGGCCACCACCACCATCGCCGAAGACTTTCTGGAGACGCAGGTCAAACTGCTGGAGGCCGGCGACACCGCCGGCCTCGCCAACCGGTACACCGAGGACGCCGTTTTCATCCGGTTCGACTTCGAGGCCCACGGCCGCGCCGAGATCAAGAAGATGTTCGACGGCTACCTCACCCAGAACCCTCAGCTCGGCGAGATGGCCGGCCTGAGGACCACTGATGATCTGCTGGTCTATCAGGCGTCCGAGCGGCTCAACGGCACGCTGTACTGGGCCGTCGGCACCATGTACTTCGAGAACGGGCTGGTGAAGCGGCAGACCGCGACGTTCGTCGAGCGTCCGCAGAATTGACCGGCACGCAAAAGGCGGTGGGGTCGCGGACCCCACCGCCTTCGTTCGGTCAGCCCGCGTCGTGGTAGCCCTCGCTCACCTCGACCACCAGACCGTCCGGGTCGGTCAGCCAGACGCTGCGCCAGCCGCTGATGAACGCGTCGAAACTCAGCGGCCCCAGCGAGACCGGGACGTCGGCGGCGGCCGCCAGGAAGGCGTCCAGGTCGTCGGTCTGAAATGCCAGGTGCCGGGTGATGCCCGGGTCCGGCGGCCCGTCCGCGTCGCCGTGCACCCGCGACGGTGCGGCGGACTGGAACAGTTCCAAGTAGACGTCACCCTGCCGCAGGAAGATGATCTCGCCGTCGTCCACCGGCACCACCCGGGCCCGGCGGAACCCGAACAGCCGCTGGTAGAACGCCTCGGTGACGGCCTGGTCGCGGCAGTTCAGGCCGACGTGCGACCAGCGGACGTCAGGCATGCCGGGCCTCGTTGATCAGGTCGGCGGCCCGTTCCGCGATCGCGACGACGGCGGTGTGGCAGTTGCCCGACGGCACCGCCGGCATCACGCTGGCGTCGACCACCCGCACCCCGTCCACCCCGCGGACGCGCAACTCGGGGTCGACGACGGCGAGGTCGTCGATGCCGATCCGGCACGAACCGGCCTGGTGGTGGTAGCAGTCCGCGCGCTCCCGGACGAACTGTTCGATCTCGGCGTCGGTCTGTACCTTCGGCCCGGGCAGCAGCTCGCTCTTGAGATGGGCCTTGAACGCCACCGAGGCGAAGATGTCCCGGGACATCTTGACCGCCTCCACCATCCGCCGTACGTCGGCCTGGTCACCCAGGTAGTTCGGGTCGATCAGCGGCGCTTCCAGCGGGTCGGTCGAGGCCAGCCGGATGGTGCCGCGCGACTGCGGGCGCACCACGCCGGGCAGGATCGACACCGCGTTCGGGTACTGCTGGCCGACGATGATGTCGAACGGCACGTGCACGAAGGCCAGCTGCAGGTCCGGCGCGATCATCCCCGGTTCGGACAGCGCGAACAGCGCGGACTCCGACAGGTTCTGCCGGCCCGCCGCCACCGGCTCGGTGGTCTCCGCGATCAGGCCGGTGAGCACGTGGTTGTGGAAGTTCTCGCCGACCCCGGGCAGGTCGGCCACCACCGGCAGGCGGAACCGCCGCAGCTGCTCGGCGGCGCCGATCCCGGACAACAGCAACAGTTTCGGCGACTCGATCGCGCCGAGACAGACGATCGTCTCGGCGGTGGAACGCACGGTCCGTACGCCCGGCTCCGCGGGCGAGGCGCCGCTCAGCCGCCGGCCTTCGGCGGCGGGCGCGGCGGGCGTCTGCTGTTGGTAGCGGACCCCGGCGCAGCGGGTGCCTTCAAAGATCAAATTCATGGCGTACGCGTCGGTGCGCAGCGTGAGATTCGGGCGGTCCAGCACCGGTTCCAGGTAGGACTTCAGTGCCCCGCGCCGCTCGCCGTCCTGCACGTCGATGTGGTGCCAGCCGGTGCCGATCATCTCCGGGCCGTTGAAATCCGCGACCTCGCGGTGGCCCAGTTCCTTGCAGGCGTCGATGAAGACCTGCGACATCGGGTTCGGCTGGTGCCGGCCGGCGTTGGTCACGGTCTGGGTGCCCTCGAGCCGCTCGAAGTACGGCTGCAGGTCGGCGTAGGACCAGCCGGCCGCGCCCTGATAAGCCCAGTTGTCGAAGTCCGATCGATGCCCGCGGACGTGCATCATGATGTACAGGTTGCTGCTGCCGCCGGGCAGCTTGCCGCGCGGCTCGTAGACCCGCCGCCCGCCCAGGCCGGGCTGCGGCACGGTCTGATAGCCCCAGTCCACGGTGCTGCCGAGCAGGGTGTACCACAGCGGGGCGGCGTCCACGCCGGCCGGTACGAAGTCGCTGCCGGCCTCCAGCACCAGCACCCGGACGCCGGGGTCCGCGCTGAGCCGGTGGGCCAGCACCGATCCCGCGGTGCCGCCCCCGACGATCACGTAGTCGAATTCCTCGTCGCTGGTCACGGTTTCGGCTCCCTAGGCGGTGGGCTGCAACGCCGTCCGGAACGGCAGGGTGTCATGGAAGTTGGCCATGTAGGTGATGGCCCCGTCCGCGACCCGGAAGTAGTTCATGACGTCGGCCTCGATCCGGGCGCCACCGGGGGTGACCGCGGAGATGTGCGAGACCACCGCGGCCCGCTCGTTCTCGACAATCAGCTCCTTGAGCTGGTTGCGGAACGACGCGTACATGCCGGGGAAGCCGGCCATCATCGTGCGCAGCGTCTCGCGGCCCTCCACGTGCCCGGCGAGTTGTTCGTCCATCACCTGGTCCACGGCGAACAGGTCGCACCAGTCGTCCCAGCGCCCGGCGTTGGCCAGTTCGTAGTACCGGGTGACAACGGCCTTGGTATCCACGGTGTCCTCCTTCGGAGGTCTCAGAGGGAGGCGGAGCCCGGCATCGGCTCCAGCCGGTCGACCACGTAGGTCTTGAGCTTGATCGAGTCGCCCGGCGCGGCGACCAGTTCCCAGCTCTGGTAGGCGTCGAAGCCCAGCCATTGGCTGTTGGCGGCCGGCGGGTTCCAGATCCGGGCCTGCCAGTTGACGACGACCGAGACGCTCGCGGTGCGCTGGTCGAGCGCGGTGACGTCCACCGAGGTGACCGCGTGCGTCTCGTCGAAGAAGCGGTTGGTGACGGCCTTGTACCAGTCGGCGAAGCCGCTGTGCCCGTGTGCGGTCGCCTCCGGGAAGCGCATCTCCAGGCCATCGTCGAGCAGGTACGGCAGCACCGCGCCGAGCTCGTCGTGCCGGTCCAGGGCCCGGTACCACGCGGTGACCAGTTTGCGGATGTTCTCCTCGGTCAATGCCATCACCGGGCCTCCTAGCCGGGTACTTCGCGGTCGAGGACGACTTCGAGCAGGTACGGGCCGTCGTGGCCGAGCATGGCGTGGATCGCCTCGTCCACCTCACCGGGTTTGCTGACCTGCATGCCGGGCACACCGAGCGCCCCGGCCAGCGCGACGAAGTCGATGGTCGGCTCGTGCACGTCGAAGAACGGCGGGAACTCGCGCCGGCCGCTGTCGCCGTCCGGCCAGTACCGCACCAGGTTCTCCTTGAGGAGCCGGTAGCTGGAGTTGTGGCAGACCACGAACTTCGCGGCGATCCGGTGGTGGGCCGCGCTCCACAGCGCCTGGTACGTGTACATCGAGCCGCCGTCGCCGGAGAACCCGACCACGGTCCTGTCCGGCTGGGCGAGCTTCAGCCCGACCGCCCCGGGCAGGCCGACGCCGAGGGTTCCGCCCGGGGTCTGGAAGAAGTGACCGGGTCGTTCCGGCGTCACCCACCGGGTCAGGGCCGGCGAGTTGGTCAGCGCCTCGTCGAAGATGATCGCGTCCGGCGGCAGCAGGTCGGCGAGCCGGGCCGCGACCGCCGACATCCGCATCGGCGTCTCCTCGCGCCGCGCCTCGTCAGCCGCGCGCGCCTGACTCCGGGCCGTCGCGCTGTCGCTGCCCCGCTGCTGGGCCCGCTCGGCCGCGGTGCCGCGCTGCGCGTCGGTCATGACCCGGCTGAGCGAGTCGGACAGTGCCCGCAGGGTGAGCCGCGGATCGCTGACCATCCCGATGGTGACCGGGTGGTTCTTGGCGATCGCGGCGGGGTCGAGGTCGATGTGCACGACCGTCGCGTCGGCCCGGAACGGGTTGGTGGTCGCCCCGAACACGTCGGGGAACACGTAGGTCCCGCACACCACCACGGCGTCGGCCTCGGCGACTACGGCCGCGCTGTCGGTGCCGAACATGTGCCCGGTCAGGCCGGCCCACAGCGGATGGGTCCACGGCATGATCAGCTGGGAAGCCATCGCGCCCCACACCCCGGAACCCCAGGTCTCGGCGAAGCGGACCAGTTCGTCGACCGCGCCGCTGGCGGCCACCCCGTCGCCGGCCAGAATCACCGGATTGCGCGCGCCGGCCAGGAGTTTCGCGGCCGCCTCGACCGCACCGGGTTCGGGCGCGACCCGGGTGTCGGGTACGACGGTCGGCAGCACCGGCTCGTCGTTGAACTGATCGAGCACGTCCTGCGGGACGGCCAGGAAGACCGGCCCGCACGGCGGGGTCGAGGCGACCTTGACGCACCGGCGCAGCAGCCGCACCAGGCTGGCCGGGTGGATGGCACGGGTCGCGTACTTGGTCACCGGGCGGGCGATGTCGACGAGGTCGGCCGACATGTGCGCCTCCAGCGCGTCGTAGGCGACGCCCGCCTCCCCGGCCATCACCACCATCGGGGTCTGCCGGTGCAGCGCGTGGTAGAGGCTGCCGACCGCGTTGCCCAGCCCCACCCCGCTGTGCAGCAGCACCGCGGCCGGCTTGCCGGTCGCCTGGGCGTAGCCGTCGGCCATGCAGACCAGGGCCGCTTCCTGCAGACCCATCACATACTCGAGGTCCGGGAACCGGGTGATCTCGTCGAGCAGGCCCTCCTCGCTCGACCCGGGATTGCCGAACAGGTGCCGGATGCCGTCGGCGCGCAACTGTTCCAGCAGGCGCCGGTGGCCGGTAACGGCGGTCATGAGCGCCTCCCCGCACCGACCGGCTCCCGCGAACGCGACGCGACCTGCTCGATCAGGGTCCGGGCGAACGCGCCGGCCTGCGCTCCGGTCCGGCCGGTCACCAGGTCGTCGTCGACCACCACGTCGGCGTCCTCGTAGCGGGCGCCCATGTTCAGGGCGTCGCCGTACAGGTTGGGGTGACAGACCAGCCGGCGTCCGCGGATCAGCTCGGGCACCCGGGACATCAGCCACAGCCCGTGGCAGATGATCCCCTTCACGATGCCCGGCTCGGCGAACGCCCGGCGCATCAGGTCGGTGGCCGGCGGCAGCTCGGCCAGGTTCTCGCTGTACCGCAGCCGGTCGGACACCATCGCCGACGGGATGATCAGCGCCGAGTAGGAGCGCAGTTCCTCGTCGCTCATGTTCTCGAAGCTCTCGGTGCAGACGAACGGCGCCTTGTACTCGTGCCCGGTGAAGGTCAGCGACGGCTGCCCCCACATCCGGGTGAGGAAGTGCACCTCGGCGCCCTCCTCCGGGAACCGGTAGCGGTAGTACCAGATCTCGTGCTCGTAGAAGTCGCTCTCGAGCAGGATCCCGATCTTCTTGCCTTCCAGCAGCACCCGAGTCACCAGCCGTATCGACGTACGTTGCGATCCAGGACGTCGACCAGCGCCCGCCCGCAGCCGACCGAGGACTCGGTCGACCGGGCGGTGATGAACGGGTAGTCCACGATGACCGACTCGGAGTGCCCGACGTTGCCGATGAACTCGCCCTCCGGCCCGACCGCGTCGCGCAGGATGAACTCCAGCGGATAGAACGGCGGCCCGAAGTTGATGTATTCGTCGCCGAAGCCCTTCTTCGAGCCATCGACCGCGTGCGGCCCCTCGAACCCGGTGCCGTCGTGGAAGTCGTAGTCGATCGGGTGGCCGGTGACCCGCTTGCCGCGGATCAGGCTCAGCTTGCGCAGCGGATCCCGGGCGAAGGCGAGGGTGGCGACGCCGTAACAGACCGCCGCGATCGGCCGGTCCAGCCGGACGAAACCCAGCACGAGCTCGTGCAGCCGCTGGTTGTTGGCCAGGTCCACCATGGCCCCGCTGCCGCCGACGATGACCAGCGCGTCGTACCCGGGCAGGTCGTGACTGACGATGCGTTCGATCGCCTGGTGGTACGCCTCCATGTCGCGCAGATAGGTCGGCGAGCTCGGGTACGGCCGGACCGGCACCCAGTCGGCGAGGTTGTGCGGCTTGTCGAGCCGGTGCGACGCGTCCAGGTCGCGGGTGCGCCCGGCCATGTCGTCGCTCGTCACCGACTTGCCCTGCGGCGGGTCGACGAAGCCGGGGGCCATGCTGACCGCGAGCGGCGTGGGCCGGTTCCCGGTCGGGGTGAGGAACTCCACCTCGTACCCGGCCTTGTCGCAGGCCTCGAGCGGGCCGATCAGTTCCTCGCCCCAGTAACCCCACTCGGAGATCGCGAAGAGCACCCGGGTCATGACCGACCACCCTTGCGCCCGCCGGCCGTGGCCAGTTCCTGGTACAGCTCGCTGTCCTGGAGCTGCTGGGCGACCTGGCCCTTGGCCCCGATCACGTCGAGGGTGAACTCGCGATGCTGCTTGGTCAGGGCGAGATAGCGGACCGCCTGTGGATCCAGATAGACCAGGTCGGTCACGTCGAAGCTGATCGTGTCGCAGCCCGCGGTGAGCGCGGCCTCCACCTGTTCGCGCAGCACCGACAGGTCGGCCACGGCGAGCGTGCCGAGCAGCGAGATCTGCGCCCGCCCGCCGGTGGTGTCCAGCGTGTCGGCGCTGAAGGAGACCGAGACCGGCGCCAGCCGTACGCGTACCGTCTGCTGCTCCTGGCTGCGCGGCAGCCGCACGGTCAGGCCGGTCGGGTCGAAGTCGCGGTGTTCGTGGCCGTTGACCCAGACCTGCTCGATCTTCACGCTCTTCGGCGGGAGCAGGTCGGGCGAGACCCGCAGCATCCCGTTGAAGGCGCCCGGCTGCGGCCGGAAGTAGAAGTCCATCGGCTGGTTGTTGGACAGCAGGTTGCCGTAGACCGAGGCCAGGAAGGCCAGTTCCGCGCTGTGGTACATGGCCATCGAGTGCGAGCCCTTGCTGCGCTCGCCGCCGAGGGCGAACGGCATGCCGTTGGCCAGGACGTTGAAGTAGACGCCGCCGGCCCCGGTGTCGAGCATCCAGGCGTTGTAGAACGCCGCGCTCTCCCGGGCCTGCTTGGCGTACTCCGGCTTGCCGAAGACGCCGTTCAGGATCAGGTAGGCCAGGATGCCCTGCTCCTGCTGCCACCAGGCTTTGCGGTCGTGCCAGACCAGCCGGTGGAACTTCTCCCCCGGCTGTTTGACCCGCTCGACCATGTCGTACCAGCCGCCGCGCTGACGGTCGCTGCCGACGCCGGGCATCAGGTCGGCGATCTTCTCGGCGAACGCGACGTACTCGGCCTTGGGCCGGGTGCTGTTGACCCGCATCAGGTTCCACGCGATCTTCAGGTTGTGCCCGACGATCGCCCGGTTCAGCTGGGAGCCGTACTTCTGGTCCTTGCGCCAGTCACCGAAGAACTTCTCCTGGACGAACGGGCTGTTCTCGTAGTCCGGGAAGTGCTGGGTGATGGTGTCGCACTGGTCCTCGAGCATGTCGGCGAACCGTTCCTCGCCGGTGGCCAGGAACAGATTGATGAGGTACGCCGGGATGTGGTCGCCGACCGAGTTCCAGTTCTTGCGGTCCCGGTTGGTGCGGCCGCCCTCGTTCAGCGCCGGGCTCAGCGGGTCGAACGTCACCGGATCGATGTGTGAGTAGTACCCGCGCCGCGGCGTACCGTCGGAGAAGTTGGTCTTGTCCTTGAAGTATTTGTCGAACAGATTGACCGTGAGGTCGATGATCTCGCGGAGCTTCGGATCGCCGGTGATCCGGTACACCTGGGTCAGGCCGGCCAGCGCGTAGATCTGCTCGTAGCACGGGATGGCGTCGTAGTCGTCGCCGAACTCGGAGGCGAGGATCTTCCGCTCGGTGCCGTCCGGCTGGATCGTGATGGCGTGGTACCAGTACGCGATCTCCGCGGTCCGGTCCACGCAGCAGAGATGATCGATCAGGTACTGCGCGCCGGACGACGCGGCGTCCAGATAGGGCTGCTTCCCGGAGATCATGTACGCGGTGGCCAGACCGTAGATGAGTCGGGAGATCGTGTCGGTCTCCTGCCGCGTCGACTGCGTGGCGGTGCCGAGCATGGTCAGGTCGGTGCGGTAGTTGCGGAAGTCGAACGTCGTCGCGCCCGGCCCGAACTCGGAGTCGAGGTAGAAGTCGGCGATTTTGACGATCTGCTTGAGCCACCAGTCCTGCGACTCGAACCGGTACTCGTCGGCCTCCTTGCCGAACAGCGTGACGTGCTTGGCCTCGAAGGCCGTCCCGTCCGCCTCGGCCGGGTAGAACACCCCGTACACATGGATGAACCGGCCCGGCTGCATGAGCCCGCGCAGCTGGGCGGTGGCGTCGATGTACGCCTCGCCCAGATTGCGCATCATCTCGCCGACGGTGTTCACGGTGAGCTTGACCGAGTACGGCCGGCCGTCCGAGGTATGCAGCTCCGCGATGTCAGTGTCCGGGTCGTACCCGGTGAGGTAACCGGCGATGAGATCCGAGAACGTGAAGTCCAACGCGTTGGACACAGTGCCTCCAAAGGCGGGGAAGGAGAGCTGGTCAGTAGGGCCGGGACACGAGCACGGCGATGCTGCGTCCGGCGACCGCATAGGTTGATCCGTCGACGGGCTGTTCGGCGCCGGGCTCGACGATGTCGGCGGGCGCCGGGAGGGCCGTGTTGATGGCCGTGGCCCAGCGATGGCCGGGGATGCCCATCAACTCGAAATCGAGCGGCTCCCAGTACATGTTCATCATCAGGTGCAGGTCGGGCTCGTCACCCTCGCCGCCGATCGTGCAGGCCAGGGCGCGGGTGTCCGGGTCGGTCCAGCCGGGCGCGTCGAGCCGGGTGCCGTGCCAGGTGAGGTCGGGTACGCCGCGGCTGTTGGCCAGTCCGTTGTAGAACTCCCGCCGCCGCAGAACCCGGTTGGCCTTACGGAACGCCAGCAGCTTCGTCCAGAAGCGCAGCAGGTCCGGGTTGGCGTCGGCGAGGTGCCAGTCGAACCAGCTGATCTCGTTGTCCTGGCAGTAGGCGTTGTTGTTGCCCTGCTGGGTCCGGCCGATCTCGTCGCCGGCGACCAGCATCGGCACTCCCCGCGACATCATCAGCAGGGTGGCGAAGTTGCGGATCTGCCGCTCCCGGAGCGACCGCACGGCGGTGTCGTCGGTCGGCCCCTCCTGCCCGCAGTTCCAGCTCATGTTGTCGTCGTTGCCGTCCCGGTTGTCCTCGCCGTTGGCCCAGTTGTGCTTCTCGTTGTAGGACACCAGGTCGGCCAGGGTGAACCCGTCGTGGCAGGTGACGAAGTTGACGCTGTTGATCGGCCGGTGACCGCGGGCCTGGTAGAGGTCGGCGCTGCCGGCCAGCCGGGTCGCCACCGCACCGGCCAGCCCCGGCTCGCCCCGCACGAAACGGCGCATCGTGTCGCGGTACAGGCCGTTCCACTCGGCCCACCGGTAACCCGGGTAGCGGCCCACCTCGTACGCTCCGGCCGCGTCCCAGGCCTCGGCGATGATTTTGGTGTCGGCCAGCGTGTCGGACAGCTCGATCTGCCAGATGGCCGGCGGCTCGTCCAGGATCTCGCCACCGGCGCCGCGGCTCAGCACCGCCGCCTCGTCGAACCGGAACCCGTCGACGTGCATCTCCCGGACCCAGTACTCCAGGCAGTCGACCACCATCTTGGTGACGATCGGGTGGTTGGTCATCAGGGTGTTACCGCAGCCCGAGTAGTCGTAGTAGAACTGCGGGTCGGCCGGGTCGAGGTAGTAGTAGTTGCGGTTGTCCCAGCCGGCGAACGAGAACAGCGGGCCCAGGTGGTTGCCCTCGTCGGTGTGGTTGAACACCACGTCGAGGATCACCTCGATGCCGGCCCGGTGCAGCGCCTTCACCATGTCCCGGAACTCGCGGACGTGCCGGCCCAGCTCCGGGGTGGTGCAGAAACCCGCGTGCGGGGCGAAGAAGGCGGCGGTGCTGTAACCCCAGAAATTCGTCAGGGTACGGTCGCCGACCGTACGCGTCTCGCTGTCGTCGAAGTCGAAGACCGGCAGCAGCTCCACCGCGGTGATGCCGAGTTCCTTGAGGTACGGGATCTTCTCGACGACCCCGGCGAAGGTGCCCGGGTTCTTCACCCCGGCACTCGGCGACCGGGTGAACCCGCCGACGTGCATCTCGTAGATGACGAGATCCTCCATCGGGCGGTTCAGCGGTTCGTCGCCCGCCCAGTCGTAGTCGGCCAGGTCGACCACCGCCGACCGTAGCGAGGTCGCCACGTTGTCGCCGGGAACGCACGCCGATCCCCGCTCCCACAGGGTCCGGTCCAGGCCGCGGGCGTACGGGTCGATCAGCACCTTCTGCGGATCGAACCGGTGACCCTGGTGGCGGGCCTGTTCACCTTCCGGCCCGAACACCCGCAACGCGTAGAACACCGGTGCCTTCAGATCCCGGACGTACGCGTGCCAGATGGCGAAGCTCCGGTTGTCCTCCGGATCCATCGTGATGGTCTGGAACGGCTCGATCGCGTCGTGCGCGTCGAACAGCAGCAGTTCGATCCCGGTGGCGTATTCGGAGAAGAAAGCGAAACTGATGCCGCCGGCGTCCGGATGTGCCCCCAATGGATGATGGCGGCCACGTTCGACGGTATAAGACTTCGGGTGTTTCGGGGATTTCGTCGACTTCGGCAGGGTAAGAGCCTGAGCCTTCATGAACACATCCTGAGGCTGTCCGTAATGGCTTGCTATCCGCGTCGGGGTCAGCGTAGGTGAGCTTTCGTGCATGCTGCTGAGGTTCGGAGATTTGGTTACTCCGCCAGCAACGTCACGGCGTTCTGGTAGCTGTCCGGCCCGACCCGGATGTCCCCGTAGAACGGGTAGTTGAGTTCGGTCACCAGAAACAGGTTGATGCCGACCGTGGCCGTCACCCCGATCAGCAGGATCCGGCGCAACACGCCGTCCCGCACCCCACACGTCAGGCACAGCCCCAGCACCACCACCGAACTGCCGAGGACCGCGAGCCAGACAACGCCCGGGAGTTGCTGATCGTGGGCCAGCCGAACGGATTCGACGCGCAACTCGCCGGCCTGCGTCAACCGGCCCACGGCGTCCTCGACGAAGGCGCGCTGGGCCTCGGTCCTGGGCTCGAGTTGCCCGACGGTCGCGACCAGGCCGTCGAGATCACGGCCCACCTGGAGCTGCGACTCGCCGCGGATCCGGAGTGACCAGTGGTCCACCACGTCGCGGTTGTACGCGATGGCCTCGGACCGGATCTGTTCCTGCACGGTCGCGTCGAACACCCGGCTGCCCTCGGCGATCGCCACCAGGTTGGTCGCCTCCGCCTGGGTGGCCTGTTGCGCGCTGTCGAGCTTTCCCCACAGGGTGACGACGCACAGTCCGATCGCCACCGAATAAACGACCACCGCGGCCGAAAGCATCACACCGGCCGCATCGTTGTGATCGCCGCGTTCCCAATTAGGAAAAGTCCGTCTGACAATGGTCTGAAGAATCAGCATCAGCGCCGGCAGGCCGCCGAGGAAAATCAGGATGCTGAGCCATTCCGGCACGTTGAGCGCAAACCATCTCACTGAACGCGTCCTTCCTCATTCCGGGTGATGCGTTCGGCATTCATCCTGACCGCGGCAACACCGCGGCAGCGTCGATTCGCGCGAAGGCGGCGGCCAGGCCCACCGGGCCCGGTACCGTCCAAGGCCGTGAGGGCGATGATGTCGTGCCGCACCGGCTCCGCCGACCGCGCGACGGTCGAACAGGCGCTCGCCGCGATGGGCTGGTGTCCGGACCACCCCGACGATTCGCCGTACCTGCGAGGCCGGCGGGCCGAGATCGTGGCCAAGCTCCCCGAGACGGTCCGGGCCGACCTCATGATGCGCGACCCGGTACTGATCACCACGTTCCCGAACGTGTGGGGCCTCGCCTCCTTCGACCGCCGCGGCGCCCTGCTTCTGTGCCTGTTCGGCGACGACCTGGCGGCCCTCAAGGACCAGTGCGTGCACGCGGTCGCCGCGTTCCCGCCCACCTTCGAACAGGTGGTGGCCGACCAGCGCTGCGAATTCGACCCGCACGTCGAGGTACGGCGCTTCGACGGCAACGCGCTTGTCGCGCGCGGTGCCATCAGCAGCACCCGGCACATCCGCTTCCGCCGGTACGTGTGGAGCGTGCGCCGCCGCGAACGGGTCGTCCTGCTCGCGCTGATCGGCCTGTGCGTCCTGTCGACGGCGGCCGCGTTCCTGCTCTACCTGTTCTTCGACGGCAGCGACTGGGCCTACGTCCGCGGCTACCTGGACCGCCTGTCCAGCGCGGTGCAGACCGCCACCGTCATCATGGCGGTCAACCTGATCTTCGAGTACCGCGACTGGAAGGGCGCCAAAACCATCATCGAGTGGAGTACCTAGACGAGTAGGTCCCACCTGTGGTCCGCATTCGCCCCGGAACACAGAGAAGCCCTTCACCTTTTCGGGTGAAGGGCTTCTGAACTGCACTTCGTTGTAGCGGGGACAGGATTTGAACCTGCGACCTCTGGGTTATGAGCCCAGCGAGCTACCGAGCTGCTCCACCCCGCGTCGGTAGGTAAACCATACCCTGCGGCGTGGAGGGCCCGCCGGCGGGGGTCCCCCGGCCACCGGCCCGGCCCCGGTGGCCGGGCTCAAGGCCTTACCCCAGCACCGCCGGGAGCGGAATGTACCGCCCGAGCAGCTGATCCCCGGCCGCGTTCGGGTGGTAGCAGTCGTTGCGCAGGTCGGCGATCATCACGGTCGGATCGGCCGGATCCCGCAGCACCGCGTCGAAGTCGAGGACCTCGTCGAAGACCCCGCCGGTCCGGATCCACTCGTTGACCGCGAGCCGGTTCTTCTCCTTGTCGCTGCCGGCCGCGTTGCACATCGGCAGCACCGTCGCCCCGACGATCCGCAGGTGCCGGGCGTGCACCCGGTCGGCGATCCCGCGCATCGCCGCGATGACCTGCGCGGCCGGGGCCGGCGGCGCGTTGTCCCCGCCACCGAGGTCGTTGGTGCCTTCGAGCAGCAGCACCGTGCGCACCCCGGGCACCGAGAACACGTCCCGGTCGAGGCGCTGCGGCGCCGGCGGCCCGCAGCACTGGCCGGTCGGGTCGTACGGGTTGGGCTGCACGCTGACCGTGTTGCCGGAGATCCCGGCGTTGGCCACGGCGACCCGGGCCTCGGCAGGCAGCGTGTTGAGCCGGTCGGCGAGCACATCGGTCCACCGCTGCCCCGGCGGCCCGTACGCGTTGTAGCCGTCCGTGATGGAATCGCCCAGCGTGACCAGAGTCCCCTTGGCCGCCGGCCGATCGGCGCTGATCAGATCGAGCCACCAGGTCTGCCCCGGGTGATACCCGGCCGCGGTGCTGCTGGTGTTGCCCGGAATCACCGGGTAGCCGGGGAACGCGGCGTCCGAGACGTCCGCGGCGGTATTCCCGCCGGTGCCGATGTATGCCGACCAGATGCCGGCGGCGCCGGAAGCGGCGGTGGAACCGCTGGTGGCACCGGCCGAGTTGGCCGCGCTGAGGGTGGAGACGGCGGTCAGGGCGACGATCAGGCCCGTGATCCACCGGCGACGGACGGAACGCACAGTGATCACCTCCATGCTCTCCGCGTCATATTGACACAGATCCATGAGAAAAGGGGCGCGTCCGGCGCGCGCCCCTTCCGCTCGTCAGGCGGTCATGACCATGAGCATGGCCATCATTCCCTCGTCCTCGTGCACGGTGTTGTGGCAATGCAGCATGTAGCCGAAGGTGTTGTCGGCGTAGTCGGTGAATTGCATCGCGATGACCGTGGTGCTCTGCGGCGAGATCAGGATGGTGTCCTTCCATTCCGCATTCGCGCCGGTCGGCGCCGTTCCGTTGACGGTCTGCACCTGGAACGGCACGTCGTGCAGGTGGAACGAATGGGTCAGACCGGTGGCGTTGGTGATGGTCCATACCTCGGTCGCGCCCAACGTCGTCATGATCTCGCTGGCTTCCATCGCCGCCATCGTGGTCCCGGCCACCTTGTTGATGAACATGGTGTTGCCGGTGTTCGACAACGCGATCGTCCGGGTCGCATCGGGGTCGCTGACGTCCAGCGCGGTGAAGGTGTTGAGCGAGCTGGGCAGGTCGTCGGCCGCGGTGGTGGCGGTGGACGTGAGGGTGAGGATCGATGACGTCCCACTGCCGCCCCGCGCACCACCGGCGGCGACCGTGGCCTGCAGGGTGATGCTGCCGCCGGAGCTGGTGAGGTCGAGGCAGATCTCGGCCCGCTCCCCGCCCACGAGCTGCAGGGTGGTGACCGAGAGCGGCTTCGACAGCAACGCCGCGTCCGTGGCGACCTGGGTGAAGCTCTTCCCGTCGGTGCGGGTGACCGTAATGATGTCCGCGATCGACGCGTTGAGCAGGTGGAACCGCACCCGCCCGGCGTCCACCTCGAGGGTCGGCGTCCCGTTGACGGCCACATTGGACCCGTTGACCAGCAGCGGGAACGACGTGGTGGCGGCGAGCTCGCCGGCCGTGGTGGATTGGATGACCCCGCCCGAGCTCACCGGCAGCGACTGGACGATGAGCGGGAACTGGTCGGTCCCGTAGGTGTTCGGCAGCGCCGCGGCCCCGTCGGTCGCGTCGTCGACGATGAGCATCCCGGCCAGACCGCTGGCCACCTGCTCGGACGTGGTGCCGAGCGCGTGCGGATGGAACCAGAGCGTGGCCGCCCCCTGATTGATCTCGAACGACGGCGAGAACGTCCCGCCGGCGTCGATCGTGTTCTGCGGCCCGCCGTCGACCGACGGCGGGATGTGCGCCCCGTGCCAGTGCACGGTGCTGACGTCGTCGAGGTTGTTGGTGATGTCCATCTGGACGGTGTCGCCCTGCTTCACCTTGATCACCGGCCCGAGGAACGACTGGTTGAAGCCGTTGGTGGCACTGCTGACCCCACTGAGCAGGGTCGTGGTGCCGCTCTGCATGGCGAGTGTGTAGACGTCGGTCCCGCCGCTGGTGGTCGGTTCCAGCAGGGTCGGGATCTTGAGGGTGCCGGAGGCGGTGGCCGCCCGGGCCGGCTCGGCGAGGCGGAGGCTGGTGCCGGTCGCGGCGCCGACCAGGGCCAGCGCCCCGATGCCGCGAAGCAGGCTGCGACGGGAGATCACCGGCATGCTCTGGACCGACGTCAATATCGGCCGCTGCTGATCTGTCATGGCCGGGAAACGTATGAACGATTCCTGTGTCCACGGTGTGCAGTTATTGTCAAAATCCTCAGACTGTCCACAGAAAAACGACGCCAATTGTGTACGCCCTGTAATTACGCCTGATGAACCCTGAAATTCAGCCGCCCAGCAATGAGTTTCCTGTGCGCCGGCTCAAAACACTTCCATGGCCCGCTGACAGCAACCATCGATGGCTTTCACAGCGACGAACCGCACTGTAAGCCCTCATCCGCGGGTCAGCGAATCCGCCCATTCCCGCATGCCAGAAATCCGGAGAGGAAATCCCATGCGAAAACGCACCCTGACCAACGGCACGGTCATCGCGGGCGTCCTGCTAGTCCTGGCCGGCGCAGGCGTAGCCGTGGCGTCCGCGGCAACGTCAAGGGGAAACACGACGGTAGATGCCAGCGCTTCGGCGAGCACCGAGCCATCCGCCACCGCCACCGCCACCGCCACGGCCAGTGCCACCGCGACGGCCACCGCGAGCCCGTCGGCAAGCTCCACCTCGGACGGCAGCGAATGTGCGGACGTCTTCCTCACCACGGCGCCGGCCGACGACAAGGTCGGCACCCTGTGCACCGCAGTCGACTCCACCGGCACCACGGTCAGCGGCGTGACAGTCACCTTCACCGCAACGTCAGCTTGCAGCGGAAACCTGATGCTGCGAGTGTCCGGCGCCGACTCGGCCGGCGCCGAGTTCGGCGAGGTCAAACAGGTCACATGCAGCTCTAAGAAGGCGACGGCGTCGTTCACCCCAGCGTCAAAGGTCGCGTCCAACACGTTCCTCTGCGGAACCCTGCTGGCCGACAAATACACCGCCGCCCAGGCCTGCGTAACCATCTCCTGAGCCAGGAGGTGCCCGGAAACCCCTACCCAGCAGGGGTTTCCGGGCCACGGGGCGGCATCGACAATGATCTCCAGGTACCGTGTCCCGATCTTGCTGATCAAGCAGATGGACATGGGGGAAACATGCGCAACATGATCAAACGCACCCTGCTGGTGGCCATCATGGCCGGCACCGGTATCGCGGTGGCAGCAGCCCCGGCGTCGGCAAGCGCCACGGCATGCAGCCGAATCACGGTGAAGTGGGGCCTTGGCGGCGGCGGCAACTATTGGTGCCAGCAGGGCGACGGCTACTACCGCACGATGCTCTACTGCGCGACGAACGTACAGGGCACGTCGGGCGGCGCCTACTACTTCGGCCCGTGGAACCACACCGACCAGAACCCGGTCCTGGGCAAGCTGTGTCCCACCAACAAGTATTTGATCGCCACCGGCTACGACCTGGCGTAACCCACGTCAGTCGTAATAACGGCGAACGCTGGAGCCAACCCGGGTGATGTCAGTGCCATAGACATGCAGACTGATCGCAACCTCACCACCACAGTTGCGAACACGATGAATGTCCCCAGGCGGCGCAAACCCACTGACCTCACCCGGGAACCCATCCCGAACCCCAACCGCCGAAAGCGAAGAGTCAAAGAGCTCTTCACGCTCAACCCCCGCGAGCACCCCCACCACACACCAAGTGAGATGGTCGTGGATCCGGGTCCCTTGCCCAGGCCGCCAAACAAGCCCAAGAACCGAGAACGACCCATCGGGTTCGGCATGCAGCAGATGCGCAACGTACCTTCACAACCGAAGACATAACCGTAGAGCAGGCCTTGGTGGCAGCAGGCATGGCAGTAACAACAACCCCAGGCCTAGCCCTACAAACCCACAGAGCCCCAGGCTTGCACGCAACCCCGATCCCAGGCCTACAAAGACGCATCTACGTGGCCACTTACGGCGACCCTCCAGCACCCCCGGCGACGACCGGCTTCATCAAAGCCCTGACCGAGGCGAGCGCAACCTTCCGCACCGTGGGGTTTCAGGGGGCTCGGCCCCCTGAGCAGAAATGCGAAGAGGCCCCCGGTCCGCGCTTTCCGCGGACAGGAGGCCCCTCGACTCGTAGCGGGGACAGGATTTGAACCTGCGACCTCTGGGTTATGAGCCCAGCGAGCTACCGAGCTGCTCCACCCCGCGTCGGCTCGTTAACACTAGCGCAACCCGGAGGCCGTCTGCAAAACGGCCTCCGGGTCATGCTCGTCACGTCAGCCCGATGCGCTCGGCGCCGGGGTGGCGGGGGTGGAGGCGGCAGCGCTGGGAGTTGCCGATGCGGACGGCCCGACCGACGGCGTGGCGCTGTTGGCGGCCTTCTGGGCGTTCTGGAACTTCGTCATGGCCGTGTCGAGGGCGGCCAGGGCTTCGCCGTACTTGGCGAAGTCACCGGACTGCTGGGCGGTCTTGACGTTCTGGATGGCCGTGTCGAGTTCGGCGGCGGCCTGGGCCAGCTCGGTGGGCAGGGTGGCCGGTGGAGTGCCGCCGGTGTTACCCGTACCCGTGTTGCCGGTGTTCCCGGTGTTGCCGTTCCCGCTGGTGTTGCCGTTCTGTTTGCCCTGGTTGACGAGGGCTTGCAGGCCGGCTTTGAGGTTGTCGGCGAGAACCACGTAGGTGCCACCGTCGCCGTACGACATGAGGACCTTCTGCAGCAGCGGGGCCGCATTGTCCTGGTTGCCGGTCTTCACATAGACGGGCTCGACGTACAGTATTCCGTCGGACACCGGCAGTGATACGAGGTTGCCGTAGAGCACCTGGGATTGGCCGTTTCTGGACAGCAGGGTCAGCTGTTGCAGCACGGCGGCGTTGGCGGTCATGTTCCGATGGACCTGGATGGGCCCGGGGATGACCGTTTGATCAGGTAACTCGTACACCTGGAGTTTTGGCTGGTTGTCGACGTACGAGGCCGATACGAGGGCGGCCAGGTTCTCCCGGTTGAGCGGAGTTACGGCGGCGGTCAGCTGGAACTGGGTGCCGGTCTGTTTGGGTAGCTGGACGTTCAGGTAGTACGGCGGCTGTTTCACATTGCTCGACGGCGCGTCCGGTGCGTTCGGCACCTGCCAGAAGTCCTGGCCGGAGAAGAACGCCCGCGGGTCGGTGACGTGGAACTTGGTGAGCAGGTTGCGCTGCACCTTGAACAGGTCCTGCGGGTAGCGGAAGTGATCCTCGAGCGAGGTCGGCGTCTCCGCCTTCGGGATGATCAGGTGGCCGCCGAAGGCCTTGTTCCACGCCTTGAGGACCGGGTCCTGGTCGTCGAACTCGTACAGCTTGACGGTGCCGTCGTAGGCGTCGACGGTGGCCTTGACCGAGTTCCGCATGTAGTTGACGTCGTCCCGGGCCAGGGCGAACTGCCCCTGTCCGGTGAGTTCGTCCTTGGTCTCGTTGGCCAGGTTGATCTTCTGCGAGTACGGATAGCTCGCCGACGTCGTGTAGCCGTCGAGGATCCACACGATCCGCCCGTCGACCGCGGCCGGGTACGGGTCGCCGTCGATGGTCAGGAACGGTGCGACCTTCTCCACCCGGGAGCGCGGGTCGCGGATGTACATCAGCTTCGAGTTGTCGTTGACCGCGTCGGAGAGCAGGAAGTTGCTCTCGGTCAGCTTGATCGAGAAGACCAGGCGGCGCAGGAACGACCCGATCGGGACGCCACCCTTGCCGTCGTAGGTGTAGAGCTCCTCGGCGTTCTTGTTGTCCTCCTGCGGACGGTCGAACTCGACCTTCCGCGCCTTGTCGGTCTGGCCGACGATGGCGTACTCGGTGGACTGCTCGCCGTAGTAGATCCGCGGCTGGTCGACCTTGATCTCCTCGGTGCCCGAGGAACAGGCGCTGGCCTGGCCGCTGGTGCCGAGGAAGCCGGAGACGAAGTACGGCAGGCCGGCGCAGCCGACGTTGTTGGCGGGGGCCGCGACAAGTCCGTACCCGTGGGTGTAGACGGTGTGGCGGTTGAGCCAGTTGCGCTGCTGGGTGGTCAGCTTGTCGTCGTTGATCTCGCGCGCGCCGACCACGAAGTCGCTGGTCCGGCCGTTGACCTCATACCGGTCGACGTCCAGCTTCTTGCCGAAGTCGTAGAAGCCGCGGGACTGCTGCGACTGGGTGAACGCCTGCGACACCAGCTGCGGGTCGATCACCCGGACGTTCTCGGCGCTGGTGTCGGTGGACAGCGAGCCCGGCGGAACGACGTTGGTCGCCGTGTAGGGCTCTATGTCCGTGCTGGTTATCCCGAACGCCGCCCGGGTCGCATTGATCGACTTCTGAATGTACGGCGCTTCCTTGTCGGCCAGGCTGGGCTTGACCGAGAAGTTCTGCACCGCCAGCGGGTAGATGCCGCCGATCGCGACGGCCGAGATGGCCAGCAGGGCGAGCGAGACGCCCGGCCACACCAGGTTTCGCATGCCGGCGTTGGAGAACACGATGATCGCGATCGCGACCACGATGGAGATGTAGGCCAGGATCTCCTTGGCCGGCAACAACGCGTTGACGTCGGTGTAGCCGGCGCCGTAGAGGCCGGGTGACACGTGCTGCTCGAGCAGGAGCGCGCGCCGGTCCAGAACGTACGCCACCGCCTTGAGCAGCACGAAGACCGCGACCAGCGTGGTCAGGTGCGCCCGCGCCGCGGTCGTCATCCGGTCGCCGACGCCCTGCAGCCGCACACCGCCGAAGATGTAGTGCACGGCCAGCGCGCCGAGCACCGACAGCACCACGGCGGTGAAGGCGACACCCAGCAGGTAGCGCCAGAGCGGGTATTCGAAGACGTAGAACCCGATGTCCACCTTGAACTGCGGGTCGACCACGCCGAACGGCTGCGAGTTCTGGAAGAGCAACCAGTCTTTCCACCGGCCCTGCGCGGACAGGCCCGCGAAGAAGCCGATGATCACGCAGAGAACGGTGATCCAGGTGCCCAGGCGCGGGCCGATCACCATCCGGTACCGCTCGAGCGTGGCCTGCTCGGCCGAGTGCGGCCGCAGGAGCGGTCGCAGCCGGTAGGCCAGATAGAGGTTGGCCCCGATGACCAGGGCGACGGCAAGGCCGATGGCCAGGAACAGCACCAGCCGCGTTATGAGTACGCCGGAGAAGACGTTGACGAAATCGACCTCGTTGTACCAGAGGTAATCCGTGTATGCGTCGATGCCCCAACCAAGCAGCGTGAATAGGAGGAAGACCCCTACCAGGACGCCGACGGTGACGCGACCGCGCCGGCTCATCCTCGGTAGAGGGCTGTTACGCATGACCAACGTGGGCTCCACACATCATTTGGGGTGGCGGTGTCTCACATTACGACATCTGTCACGAAGCCGAGCACGGCTTCGGGGTGCCGCCGGAGGTGAAGGTCTTGAGTGCGGTGAGCGCGTCGTCCACCGTGGCCACCTCGGCCATCGGGAGCCCGTCGACCGCATTCTTCAACGCTTCGGCGCAGTTGTCCTTCGGCACCAGGAACAGTTGAGCGCCGGCGCTCTTCGCGCCGACCAGCTTCTGTGGGATGCCGCCGATCGGGCCGACGTTCCCGTTGTCGTCGATCGTGCCGGTCCCGGCGATGATCTTTCCGCCGGTGAGGTCCTCCGGCATCAGCTTGTCCATGATCCCGAGGGTGAACATCAACCCGGCACTCGGACCGCCGATCTTGTCGAGGTCGATCTTCACCTTGAACGGGTACGGCTGTTTCTTCTCGATCTCGATGCCCAGCCGCGGCGTCTTGTCGTCGCCGGACGCCTTCGTGGTGATCTTCGCGCTGCCGGCCTTGCCCGCCCGGGTGTAGGCGACGGTGAACGTGGTGCCGGACGGCTTGCCCCGGACCACGTCGGTCAGCTTCGACGGGTCGGTGATCTTGGTGTCGTCCACCGCGGTGAGCACGTCACCGGTCTGCAGCAGGCCGGTCGCCGCGCCGCCGATGGTCACCGTCTTGACCACGGTCTGCACCGGGTAGCCCAGCTTGGTGAGGGCGACCGTGACCGCACTCTCCTGCGACTCGGTCCACTCCTGCGCGTTCTGCTGCTCGACCTGCTTCTCGGTGGTGTCCGGCGGGTAGATCAGGGCGCGGGGCACGACCGCGTCCTTGTGGCTGAACCAGCCGCTGATCGCCCAGACCAGCTCCACCTGCGACTGCACATTGACCGTGGTCAGCCGCAGCTGCCCGGTCGACGTCGTCGTCTTCGCATCCGTCACCTGAATCACCTCGGTGCCGTTGCTGGAACCGAGCGTGTTCACCGTCGGGCCGGGCTTCAGCACCACGTACGGCAGGGGCGCCGCCATGACACCGACTGCCAGCAGCGCGGTGAGCAGGGCGCCGAGGATGACGGTGACACCACGACGTCTCATGCGCGTGAGACTATCGTCCCACCCTGAGTTCTCTCTGAGCTGACACCGCCATCGGTCCGGAGCGGGCGTTTCGCGCGTACGGTTGACGACGTGCCTGATATCCCGTTCGGCTTCTCACTGCCGGGCGCCCAGCCGCCCGACCCCTCCGACCCGCAGCAGGTCCAGCAGTTCATGGCCGACCTGCAGCGGATGTTCGCCGACCCCGGCAGCGGTCCCGTCAACTGGGATCTGGCCCGGCAGGTCGCGGCGAGCCAGCTGTCCGGGTCCGGCGACCCGGCGGTGACCATGTATGAGCGCCACCACGTCGAGGAGGCGCTCCGGCTCGCCGACCTGTGGCTCGACCCCGTCTCCTCGCTGCCCAGCGGCATCCGGACGGCCGCCGCGTGGAACCGCAACGAGTGGATCTTCAACACGCTCGAGGTCTGGAAGAAGCTCTGCGACCCGATCGCCGGCCGGATGGTCGGCGCCATGGGTGACCTCGTGCCCGACGAGGCGAAAGCCCAGCTCGGCCCGATGCAGTCGATGGTCGCCACGCTCGGCGGAGCACTCTTCGGCGGCCAGCTCGGCCAGGCGCTCGGCCAGCTCGCGGCCGAGGTTCTCTCGGCCGGCGACATCGGCCTTCCGCTCGGGCCGACCGGCACGGCCGCGCTGGTCCCGGCCAACATCAAGGCGTACGGCGAGGGCCTGGAGCTTCCGGAAGACCAGGTCAGGCTGTATGTGGCGCTGCGTGAGGCGGCCCACCAGCGGCTGTTCGGGCACGTCCCGTGGCTGCGGGCGCACGTCCTGACCGCCGTGGAGACGTATGCGAACGGCATCACGGTCAACCGCGAGGCGATCGAGGAGGCGATGAGCCGCGTCGACCCGAGCGACCCCGAGTCGATGCAGGCCATGGCACTGGAGGGCATCTTCACGCCGGAAGACACCCCGCAGCAGAAGGCGAGCCTGGCTCGCCTGGAGACGGCACTGGCCCTGATCGAGGGTTGGGTCGGGCACGTGGTCGACACCGCGGCGGGCGACCGTCTGCCCAGCGTGGCCGCCCTCGGCGAGGCCTTCCGCCGCCGCCGTGCGGCCGGTGGCCCGGCGGAGCAGACCTTCGCCGCGCTGGTCGGCCTGGAGCTACGCCCGCGCCGGCTGCGCGAGGCCGGCGCGCTGTGGGCGGCGGTCACCGAGCACCGGGGCATCCAGGGCCGGGACGCCCTGTGGGGCCACCCCGACCTGCTGCCCACCGACGAGGATTTCGCGAACCCGCAGGTCTTCGCCCAGAGCAGCATGGACTGGGACATCAGCGAGCTGGACGGCCTGGACACCGGCGACGCCCCCGACGAGGGCACCCCCGACAAGTAGGCGCACCATCGCGGCGGCGGTTCTCCCTCCGGGAGGGCCGCCGCTGCGGTGTTTCCGGCGTCAGCCGCCGAGCAGGGCCCGGGTGTTCTCCCAGCCCTCCAGGGCCGGGTCGAGCGATGCCAGCTCGGCCGGTCCGCGCAGCCGGCGCCACTCCGGCGTGGAGGTGACATCACCCGGCTGGGGTGCGGTCCGGCGCAGGAGCTGGGCGGATGCGCTGTCCAGATCGTGGTCGGCCAGCCACTCCGGGGCGGGCAGGCCGGCGGCGACGCCCATCAGCCCGTTTCCGGGCCCGCCCGGGGCGACGGCCACCGCTTTGCCGTCCAACGGCGCCAGGAGCTTGCCCAGGATCATGCCCGGCACGTCGGGGGCGTCGCCCGCGATGACCGCGGCCTGGTCGAACCCGTCCGCGGCGGCCGCCGCGAACACCGGCAGGTAGGTCGCGGCCGGGACCTCGTAGATCCGCATCCCCGGCCAGGCGATCTCCTCGGCCAGCTTCCGGTCCTCGGCGGTCGCGGCGATGGCCGCCTCGGCCTGGGCGAGTCGCGCCAGCAGGTCGACCACATCCTCGGCGAGGGCGGACCGCCAGACCCGCAGATCCACCCCGGGCGGGCTCCACTCCACCGGCACCAGCAGCACCGCAACCACGCGTCGAACCACGCGCCAAACCCTAGTCGCCCGGCCTTAGTCGTCGGTGAGGACCAGCCCGGTGGCGGCCGAGATGCCCTCCAGGTAGCCGCGGGCGCGCTCGGCCTTCGGGAAGCGGCTGACCAGCTCCCAGAACTCGGCGCTGTGGCTGGGGACGACCAGGTGGGCCAGCTCGTGCAGCAGCACGTAGTCGATCACCCAGTCGGGCATCTCCTGGATGCGGTGGGAGATGCGGATCGTGCCGTCGTCGGGGGTGCAGGAGCCCCAGCGGCCGTTCTGGTTGGTCACCCAGCGAACGCTTGCCGGAACCACCTGATGGACGTGATCGGCCAGATAGCGGGACGTCAGGCGGTGCGCACGGGCCAGCAGCTCGTCGTCGGTGCGGCGAATGCGCTCCTCGCGGGCGGCGAGCCGGGCGAGCATCCGCTCGACCCACTCCATCTCCTCGGCCCGGGAGAACCGGTCGGGGATGAGCACGACCACGCGCTCACCGTCTCGGTACGCGGACACCGTGCGACGCCGGCGCTGGCTGCGCCGCACTTCGACGACAGGCTTGCGCGTCCGGGCCATTACCGGCTCGCGCGGCCCAGATTCGGGTTCACGTTGAGACGCTAATCCGTGAGACCCATGTCACCGCAAGAGTACGGCCGATGACACCCGCCGGATATGCACGCTTCGTCCCGGTATAACCGAAAAAATTTTCCAGGACGCAACATGGGCGGCGCTCGGCCAACGTAGCGCACGACACGATGCTGGCAAAACGCGCTGGAAGTCCCTTTTGAGGCTATTTGCGGCTAATTCCCGGCGTGTTTGGGCGCAACTTCGCGAAAAGGGCGTTTTCTCCCGGCACACTCACGACGGCGGCGACACCGCCGGTGCTGCTGACCGGCCCCTCCAGACATGGAAAGGGCCGGACCTGGGTAGTGACCGCCCCTGACGGGAGGCCACATCCACGCGGTCGGGAACGGTCCAGCGCCAAGCAGATCGCGGCCTGCCGCCGCGAACAGGCATCGGGCCTAACCGGCCGACGACACGACTAGGAGGAACCGTGGCCGACAACACGTACAACGGCTACTGCGTGAAGTGCAAGGAGAAGCGCGACTTCCAGGGCACCGTGGAGGTCTCGAAGACCGGCATGAACATGGCGAAGGGCAAGTGCCCCGTCTGTGGCACGACTGTGAACCGGATCCTCGGCAAGGCCAAGGCCTGATTCACGCTTACGGGTAGAGCGGTGCCGCGTGCACCGCTCTACCCATAACCGTGTCGAAGCCGACACGTTGAGTAAATGTGGATAGCAGCACGAGCCTGTGGATAACTCGCTCATAGCTGTGGACAACCCGCTTCCTGGGCTCGGCGGCCCTGTGGACAACCAACTCACTCCGCATGGCATCGGTGACACCCTGTCACGGTGAACCGCCCCACCCTCATCCCCGGGATCCCCCGCGTCTGGCGCAACGGCGAGCTGCAGATCGGCTCCGATCCGGCCCGGGCGCTGCTGCTGAGACTCCCCGACAAGCGCGCCGAGCAGGTGCTCGACCTCCTCGACGGCACCCGCTCCGAGAGCCTGGTCGTGTTGCGCGCCGCCGAGCTCGGCGTCCCGCCCGACATCTCCCGCGCGATGCTGGCGACCCTGCACGACGCCGGCCTGGTGCTTCCCCGCTCGGCTCTGGTGCCACCCGTCGACCGGCTGGCCGGCGAGGCAGCCGCCCTCGCCCTGCACGGCTCCGGCCCGCCGTCTCATCTGCTGCGCCGCCGAAAAGCCTCCCGAGTGGTGCTGTCCGGTCGGGGCCGGCTCGCCGCCGGCATCGCGGTGGTGCTGGCCGAGGCGGGCGTCGGGCAGGTGCAACTCGACATCGCCGGCTCGGTCCGCCCGGGCGAGCTGGCCGGCGGACCGCTTCGCGCCTCCGACATCGGCCGGCCCCGGCGGCAGGCGATCATCGACGCGGTGAAACGCGCCGTACCCGAAATGGGTCATGTCGATCGCCGGTCGACCTCGGCGCTGCTCATCCAGTTCGACCACGACCAGCCCGTCGGCCTGCTGGCGGCTGCCCTGGCCGCTCGCCGCCAGCCGCACCTCGCCGTCACCATCCGCGAGGGCGCCGTCGTGATCGGCCCGCTCGTGCCGCTCGCCGGCAAACCCTGCCTCAATTGCCTCGACCTGCACCGGAAGGACCGCGACGCGACCTGGCCCGGCCCGCCCGCCGCCACCGTTCCGGAGACCTGCGCGGTGACCACCCTGCTGGCCGCGACCGCGTTCGCCGCCGCCGAGGCGCTGACGTTCCTCGACGAGGGCCGTCCGCAGACCGTCGGCGCCACCGTCGAGCTCACCGGTCCGGGCCGGGTCCGGCGCCGCACCTGGCCGCCGCATCCGGGCTGTTCGTGTGCCCGGACATGAGAATTATCGGGCCTCTTCGATCGGACTTTTTGCACATCTGGGGGCGAAGGCCGCCTAGCCGGGCGGCCACTCGGCAAACCGTCGGTCACAATGATCGGGTGACCGACATTCCGCGTCGTGCTGCGTCCCGCACCGCGAAACTGGCAGCGCTGCCCCTGGGGTTCGCCGGGCGCGCCGCCCTGGGGCTGGGCAAACGCGCGGTCGGGATCGCCTCCGACGTCATCTCCGCCGACATCCAGCAGCGCACCGCCGAGCAGTTGTTCAGCGTGCTCGGCCAGCTCAAGGGCGGGGCGATGAAGTTCGGGCAGGCACTGTCCGTCTTCGAGGCCGCGCTGCCCGAGGAGATGGCCGGGCCCTATCGGCAGGCCCTCACCAAGCTGCAGGAGGCCGCGCCGCCGATGCCGGTGGCCAGCCTGCACAAGGCCCTCGCCGAGCAGCTGGGCCCCGACTGGCGGGAGAAATTCGCCGAGTTCGACGACAGCCCGGCCGCCGCGGCCAGCATCGGCCAGGTGCACAAGGCGCTGTGGAAACTGCCACCGGCTCGGAAGAACGCGAAGCCCAAGACCATCCAGGTCGCGGTGAAGGTGCAATACCCGGGGGCCGGCGAGGCGCTGCTGTCCGACCTCAAGCAGCTGTCCCTGCTGGCCGGCATGTTCAAGATCATTCAGCCGGGCATGGACATCAAGCCGCTGCTGGCCGAGCTCCGGGCGCGCATCACCGAAGAGCTCGACTACGCGATGGAGGCGGCGACCCAGACGGCCTTCGCCACCGCGTTCGCGGGTGACGACGAGATCTTCGTGCCGCGGGTCATCGCGTCGGCCCCGCGGGTGCTGATCACCGAATGGGTCGACGGCACCCCGCTGGCCAAGGTGATCAGCGAGGGCACCCAGGAGGAGCGGGACGAGGCCGGGCGGCTCATGGCCACCCTGCACTTCTCGGCGCCGGCCCGGGCCGGGCTGCTGCACGCCGACCCGCACCCCGGCAACTTCCGCATCCTGCCCGACGGGCGGCTCGGCGTGATCGACTTCGGCGCGGTGGCCCGGCTGCCCGAGGGCCACCCCGAGCCGGTCGGCCGGCTGGTCCGGCTGGCCCTCGACGGGGACGCCCAGGGTGTGGCCGACGGGCTGCGCGACGAGGGCTTCATCAAGCCGGACGACGAGATCGACGCCGAGGCGGTGCTGACGTTCCTGCGCCCGATGATCGAGCCGATCGCGGTCGACGAGTTCCGGTTCTCCCGCAGCTGGCTGCGCGGCGAAGCGACCCGGTTGACCAGCCCGAAGTCCCCGGCCTACCAACTGAGCCGAAAGCTCAACCTGCCCCCTTCCTACCTCTTGATCCACCGCGTGACGCTGGGCTCGATCGGGGTGCTCTGCCAACTGGAGGCCGAGGCCCCCTACCGCGCGATCGTCGAGAAGTGGCTGCCCGGGTTCGCCCCGGTCGGGTGACCTCGGGACGGCTCGTCATGATTCGATGAGGGGCATGGACGCCACGGGCCACATCGAAGATCTTGGAAGCTTTATCTCGGCGTCGCCGAGTTCCTACCATGCGGCGGCCGAGGTGGCCCGCCGGCTCGGCGAAGCCGGCTACGCCACGCTCGACGAGGCGGCCGACTGGCGGGAGATCGTGCGGCCCGGCGCCCGGCTGGTGCTGGTCCGCGACGGCGCGGTGATCGCCCTCGCGCTGCCGGCCGATGCCGGACCGGCCACCCCGTTCCGGATCCTCGGCGCGCACACCGACTCGCCGACGTTCAAGCTCAAGCCCCGGCCGGCGCTGTCCGCGCACGGCTGGCTGCAGGCCGGCGTCGAGGTGTACGGCGGGCCGATCCTCGCCTCCTGGTTCGACCGGGAGCTGGAGTTCGCGGGCCGGCTCGTCGACCGTGACGGCACCGTCCACCTGGTCCGGACCGGGCCGTTCGCCCGCATCCCGCACCTGGCCATCCACCTCGACCGCGAGGTCAACTCGTCGTTCGCGCCCGACAAGCAGCGCGACATCCAGCCGGTGTTCGGCGTCTCCGGCCCGGACGTGCTCACCCACCTGGCCCGGCTGGCCGGCCTCTCGTCGGCGCACGACGTGGCCGGCTTCGACGTGATGTCGGTGGATTCGGCGGCACCGACCCGGTTCGGCGCGGACCGGACGCTGTTCGCCGCCGCCCGGCTGGACAACCTGTCCTCGGTGCACGCCGGGGTGACCGCCCTGCTCCGGGCTGGGGACGGGCGGGCTGGGGACGGGCCGGTGATCGCGGTGCTGGCCGCTTTCGACCACGAGGAGCTCGGCTCGGAGAGCCGTTCCGGCGCCGCCGGGCCGCTGCTCTCCGACGTCCTGGAGCGGGTCTCGGCCGCGCTCGGCGGGCAACGCGAAGACCTGGTCCGGGCCATTTTCGGCTCGTGGTTGCTCTCCGCCGACGCCGGCCACGCCATCCACCCCAATCGTGGGGAGCGCCACGACCCGGCCAACCGCCCGGTCGTCGGCGGCGGCCCGCTGCTGAAACTCAACGCCAACCAGCGCTACACGACCGACGCGGTCGGCGCCGCGCTGTGGGCCCGCACCTGCGACAAGGCGGGTGTCCCGTTCCAGGAGTTCGTCTCCAACAACGCCATCCCGTGCGGCTCCACGATCGGCCCGATCAGCGCCACCCGCATCGGCATCCCGACCCTGGACGTCGGCACGCCGCTGCTCTCCATGCACTCGGCCCGGGAGCTGTGCCACGTCGACGACCCGGCCTATCTGTCCGCCGCGGCCGAGGTCTTCTTCACCGGCCTGCCCTGAAGATCCGCCCGCCCTGAATCGCGCCGCCCGGAACCCGGTCGTCTGAAGGCGCCTGAAGGCCCGCCGCCCGAAAGGCGGCCGCACAAAGCAAAGGCCCGTCCGCGCCAGAAGCACGGACGGGCCTTTCAGGTTGGTCTCGCTATGTGTTGTCGGGGATCAGTAGCGCCCGCCACCCAGTTCGCGCGAGGCCCGGTGCTGGGCCTGCATTGCTACCAGACGAGCGGGGCGGTGCGCCTCAGGTGTGTAGTCACGCTGAGGCCGAGGCATTCGAGCCCGGGACAACGCTTCGTGGAGAAGTCTCATCTTGCTGGCTCCAGTCGTATTCATTTCGATGCTCGGCTTTCGGGTTGCGGCCTGGTCGGCCTCGGGGAGGGCGATGGTGCTGTTCACGTTGATCAGGCCGCCAGGCGAACCTGGTTGCGGGACTCGAGACCGTTAGCGGCGAGCCGCTCCTCGACCTCGACAGCGAGCTCGGCGTCACGCGCCACGTCCGCCTTACGCGGACGGCCACGCGGCCGCTTGCGGGGAACCACGGCACCCCGCTCGAAGATCTCGCCACCCCAGACACCCCAGGGCTCGTTCCGCTCGACCGCGCCGGCCAGGCACTCCACACGCAGCGGGCACTCCCCGCAGAGCGACTTGGCCAACTCCAGCTGGGCCGGGGAGTCCGAGAACCAAAGATCCGGGTCGAACTTCCGGCAGGGCAGGTTTGCCTCGATGTCGACGCTCACGTCGATCGGGGCCAGCGCCAGACTCATAAAGCCCGGTCACCTCTCTCTTCTTCAGCGATCTTCTGGATCGTCGTTTCGTACCGACCGGCTGGTGAGCCGGCAAAAAAATTAAGGCCGCGGGACCCTGTACGGGTTCCGCGGCCTCGAGGTGAGCCGGAGGTCTGGTTTACCAGACCGGCCTTCCTCGAGGCGGGACTCCGCTGCCACCATCCGCGTAACGCTTCTTGGAGGAGTTGGAGCCCTTGAACCCAGTGGTGCCATTGATTTCGTCGCTAAGCGTCAGGACCCGAACCAGCTCGGCCTGGACCTGGACCTGGTGCACCCGCGAAGCCGGAGCCCGCTCGGCAGCCAGAACGGCCACCGGACGCACTGCTTTGCCCGAAATCGGAGCCCGCTCGGCGGACCGCACCTCAGCCGCCGGAGCGACTGGTGCCATCAGCAGGGCGGGGGCCCACTCGGAAACCGGCGCTGCCACCGGAGCGGCAGAAATCGGCAACAGAGCGGACGGAGCGCACGCACGGGTCAGCGGCAGCGACGGCTGCGTCATCATGTAGATCTCCATCTCTGCCACCTCCTCCATTCGCGATGCACTCGTAGTTTGTTTTGCCTTGTAGAGCATGCCGCTCGCCAAGGTGTGCACTGAGGCTATGCCTGCCGCGCAAGCGAGGGCAAACGAATTAACCGACTAGTTTTCAAAGTTTTTTGACGAGGCTTCGGCGGGTGCCGCGCCACCCACGAGAGCGAAGACCGCGGCACCGTACTGACCGAGCTTTCGCGGCCCGATCCCGGCGATCGCCAGCAACTCGGCCGGGTTGGCCGGGCGCCGCTCCGCCATCGCCACCAGAGTCGCATCGGTGAAAACAACATATGCAGGGACTTTGAGCCCGGCCGCGGTCTCCGCCCGCCAGGCCGTGAAACGGTCCAGCAGGTCCTGATCGAGGTCGGACGGGCAGGTCGGGCACCGGCCCATCTTGCGGTCGGCACCGCCCAGCAGGGCGGCCCCGCAGATGCGGCAGGACGACACCTGAGAACGCTTTCGGTCGGGTTTCCGACTCCGGTCGGCGCCGGCTCGCTCGGTGGGCGAATGGCGCTCGAGCTGCGGAAGGAAGCGGCAGGGCCGGCGCGCCCGGCCGCTGCCGGACCGGGTCTGGCCGTAGGAGAGCCAGAGCCACTCGCGGGCCCGGGTCACTCCGACATAGAGCAGGCGGCGCTCCTCCTCCAACTGCTCCGGCGTCTTCGCATACGTCGTCGGGAGCGTGCCGTCGGCGAGACCGACCAGGAAGACCGCATCCCACTCCAGGCCCTTGGCCGAGTGAAGTGAGGCGAGCGTCACGCCGGCGACCGTGGGCGCGTGCTGCTGGTCGGCCCGGCGGGCCAGCTCGTCGTTGAAGGCGGTCAGCGTGACGTCCCGCTGGACGGCGCCGGCCTGCCCGATCGGCTCGAAGGCGGGTGCTTTCGCATACTCCTCGGCCAGCGTGACCAGGGCCGCGAGTGCCTCCCACTGCTCGCGCGCCGCACCGCCGGGCGGGGGTTGCTCGCGCGACCACCCGGTCGCCGCCAGCCCTTCGACCACCGCCTGCACCAGCGGGGTCTCGCCGGGCGTGGACCGCACCGCCGCGCGCAACGCGATCATCGCCTGCCGCACCTCGGGCCGCTCGAAGAACCGCTCGGCGCCGCGCACCAAGTAGGGCACCTCGGCCTCGGCCAGCGCCTCCTCGTAGACCTCGGACTGCGCGTTGATCCGGAACAGCACGGCGATCTCGCTGGCCGGGGTGCCGCCGGCGATCAGCTCGCGGCAGCGGCGCGCCACCGCGGCGGCCTCGCCCGCCTCGTCCGGGAAGATCTTCAGCTCCGGCTCGGCGCCGGGCGGGCGCTGGCCGACCAGCTCCAGACGCAGCCGGGCCTCGTTGCCGCGGGCCTGCCGGATCACCGCGTTGGCCAGGCCGACCACCTGCGGGGTGGAGCGGTAGTCGCGGACCAGGCGGATCACCACGGCGTCGCGCCGCTGCCGCGGGAAGTCGATCAGATAGCTCGCGGTGGCGCCGGTGAACGAGTAAATCGTCTGGCTGGCGTCGCCGACCACGGTGAGGTCGTTGCGGCCGCCCAGCCAGGCGTCGAGCAGGCGCTGCTGGAGGGGGTTGACGTCCTGATATTCGTCCACCACGAAGTGCCGATACTGCGCCCGGATCTCCTCGCCGACATCCGGGTGCTCCTCGATGCCCCAGACCGCGGCCCGCAGCATGTCCTCGAAGTCGATCACGCCCTGGCGGCGCTTGAGCGTCTCGTAGGCCGCGAAGACCTCGGCGACCTTGGCCGGGTCGTGCGGCGGCTCCCGGTGGGCCTTGGTGGCGGCCACCACATACTCCCCCGGCTCGACCAGCGACGACTTCGCCCACTCGATCTCGCCGGCCAGGTCGCGGGCGCCGGTGCGGTCGGCGCGCAGCCCGGCCTTGGCCGCGGCCAGGCCGACCATCCGGACCTTCGACTCGATCAGCTCGGGCATCGACCGGCCCTCGAGCAGCCGGGACGCGAAATAGCGGACCTGGCGCAGGGCGGCCGCGTGGAATGTGCGCGCCTGCACGCCGGTGGCGCCGAGCGCGCCGAGCCGGGCCCGCATCTCGGCGGCGGCTCGCGCGGTGAACGTGACCGCCAGCACGTGCCGGGGGCTGATCTCGCCGGTCAGCGTCCGGTAGGCGATGCGGTGGGTGATCGCCCGGGTCTTGCCGGTGCCGGCGCCGGCGAGGATGCAGACCGGACCGGCCGGAGCGGTCACCACCGTCCGCTGTTCCGGATCGAGCCCGGCCAGCACCGCATCACTCAGCACGGTGGGAATCATGGCACTCGGGTCTGACGTTATGTCGCAAGGCGGAGTGCCATGTGACCCAGCCGAAGGGAACCTGACCGATGTTGACCATGTATTCGACGTCCTGGTGCGGATATTGCCACCGCCTCAAGTCACAGCTTGACCGAGAGGGCATCGCCTACGACGTCGTCGACATCGAGCAGGACGAGGCGGCGGCGGAGTTCGTGCAGAACGTGAACGGCGGCAACCGCACCGTCCCGACGCTGCGATTCGCGGACGACTCGGCGCTCACCAACCCGTCGATCATCCAGGTGAAGCAGCACCTCGCGGCCATCGCGGCCTGATCCATCGCCGAGCGCGGCATCCATCGGATGCCGCGCTTCGCGTTTCTCTCCCGGTCCGTGCACCGGAAATTCCTTGCGGGTGTACGCGGTGAGCGCCGTCCCCGCCTCACGCGGGAACGAGCGCGTCCGCCTTCTCCTCGGCGTCCGCGATGATCGCGTCGAGTTCCTGCTCGCCCAGCGCCAGCTCGTCGGCGATCGAGGCGAACAGCAGCAGGTGCACGGCGAGCCGGATGCCGCCGTCGATGTCGCCGATCGGGACGATCTCGCCGAGCGCGTGCCGCACCAGCATCTCGGCGTCGAGCATCGGCAGGGCCGCGCTGGCGTGCTCGTGCACGGCCAGGGCCACGGTGCGGCTGATCTCGGCGAGCGGGCTGTCCGGCTCGAACCGGCGGCGCACCACCAGACCGAAAGCGATCTCCCACACGCGCCGCGCCGACTCGTCCACGTCGCCGGCCGGCGTGCCGTAGCGCGCGGGCGCGTCGTCCCGGGCGGCCTGCCGTAGGTAGCGGCCGGCGTCGGTGTGGATCTCGCCGGCCTGCCGGGTGGTGCCGGGCGGCAGCTGGCCGGAGAGCGCGCCCACCGTGCGCGTCGGTTCCGCGCGCGGCCGGTCGCCGGTCGCCGCGCGCTGCTCGGCGGCCGGATCCGGGCGAGCGGAGCGGCGGCGGTTCCGGCCCGCGTCGGCGGGCTGCGGCTCGGCCGCCCCCGCAAGCTGCTCGGCCGACTGCTCGGCGCTCTGCTCGGTGAAGTCATCCGGGCGGGCCGACCGGCGGCGACTCCGCGCCGCGTCGACCGCCGGCTGCGCCTCGGGCACGTCGGCCACCTGCTCGGCGATCTCGGCGTGCCGGGTGGGTCGACGCCGGTTCTTGCTCACATCGACCTCCGGCCGACGACGCGGTTGCGCGGGCGATCGAAGCGGGCGACCCGCTTCTCGGCCTGGTCGACGAGCGCGAACAGCTCGGCGGCGGGTACACCCGGGGGCCGGGTCAGGTCGCCGATGACGTGGCAGATCAACTCGAAGCGGCGTAGCTCCGGCACGCCGTGCGCCAGCTCCGGCTCACCGATGGCTCCGCGGATCATCGCCTCGGTCTCCCGGGCCAGCTCGCCCTCGGCCGGCAGCGCTTGGTACTCGAGCAGGTCGCGCGCGTAGCGGGTGATGTCGCGCGGGTCCCGCCCGACGAAGCTGCGGCGGACCGCCACGGTGAAGAGCTCGCGCAGCAGCCGGACGGAGCGCGGCGAATCGCTGAGACGAGACAGCGACCGCGCCGGGCGCTCCTCCCCCATTGCTTCGAGGATGAGCCGGCCCGCCGCGGTCGCCGCTTTGTCTAATGTCCCGGTTTGCCCCACATGGGGCACTCTAACGGGTGCTTACGGGATGAGAGCCGGAATGCTCGAGTCGAGCAGGCCCCGCTCCTTGAGCGCACCGTAGAGCGGGGTGGTCTCCGGGAAGTGGCCCCAGGCGTGGTCACCGCTGCCGTCGCCGGCGTGACCGAGGAGCTGCTTCTGCACCGGGTTGAGGCTGTCGAACCAGTCCTGCTTCGGCAGGTCGGCGATGTCGTCGCGACCGGCGATCCAGCGCGGGGTGTAGCCGAAGAACGCGCCCATGCGGGTGAAGGGCGAGTAGTTGTCCGAGCGCGCGTGCCAGATGCGGCGGTCGAAGACGACCAGGTCGCCGGGGTTCGCGGTGATCTGGGTCGCGCCCTCGGGCTCCGGCCACGGAACGCCCCGGCTCGGCGGGCCGGGCAGCCAGTTGGTCTTGTGGCTACCGGGGATCACGGTGAAGTTGCCGCGACCGGTCTCGCTCACGTCGGAGAACCAGAACGCCAGCTTCACCGAGAACATCGGGCGCGGGTCGGTCTCGATCTCGCGGTTCTGCCGGCCACCGTCCTGGTGCCAGTGCCACCACTCCTTGGTCTTCTCGTGGATCTGCGGGTGCACGTCCACGTGGGAGTGGTAGATGTGAATGTTCCAGCCCAGCAGCGACCAGATGTACTTGAACGCGGTCGGGTGATCGATCAGGTAGGCCAGCTCGGGGACCGACGTGATCGCGGAGAGCTGGTGCAGGGCGCCGGTCGCGTTAAGGCCGTGGCCGCCGGGCTGCTGCGCCCGCTCGTACGCGCCCTGGATCGCGTTCTGCCCCTTCTCGATCTCGCTCTCGCTGAGCACCCCAGGAACGACGAGGATTCCGTCCCGGTCGAACTGGGCACGCTCGTCGTCCGTCATGGGGGTCCATGCGGGCGCTTCCACCTGCGTCATCGAATATCCACCTCTCGGTCTTTGTATTTCGAGACGCGGTGGAGGCCCGTTTTGGTTACTCGGGAAGCAGAAAACTTCTCTACTTAGAGCAACTTCGATCCACTATCGGCCGAAACCGCCCAACCAGGTCTCAATCAGGTAGAACGCGATAGAGGATCGCATAGGAAGGCTCATCCTGATGCCCGTATCCGGGTGAACAAAGCCCCCGGCGATCATCTTGGCGACGTCGTCCCGCGTGAACCAGTGAGCCTCGTCGATCTCCTCCGGGTCGAGGCGCATCGGCGTGTCCGGGTCGGCGGTGGCGTGGAAACCGAGCATCAGCGAGCCGGGGAACGGCCACGACTGGCTTCCCGAATACGTCAAACCGGTCAGCCCGATGCCCACCTCCTCGGCCACCTCGCGCCAGACCGCCGCCTCGGCCGACTCGCCGGGCTCGACGTAACCGGCCAGGCAGGAGAACCGGCGCACCTCGTCCGCCGTGGTGCCCCAGGTGGCGTTGTGCCCGAGCAGGCAGCGGCCGGCCGGGCCGGCCACCCCGTCGTGCACCAGCACGATCATCGCCGGATCGGTGCGCGGCCACATCATGTTGCCCTCGGCGTCGCGCCGGGCCCAGCCGGCCTCGACCACCTCGGTGGGCAACCCGGTGCGCGGCGAGAACCGATGGCTGAGGTGCCAGTTGCCGAGCGCCGCCGCGGCCGTGAACAGGCCCGCGTCCCGGTTGTCGAGCAGATGGCCGACGTCGCGCAGGCTGGCCGGCCGGGTGCCGTCGATTTCCGGCAACGGCGCGCTCACCGTCCAGAGCGAGGTGCCGTCCGGGTCGACGCCGAGGAACCAGTGCTCGCCCTCCGGCGCCTCGGTCGCGGGCAGCAGCACCAGCCCGGCGCTGCCGTCCGGCCGGTCGGCGACCAGGGCCCGGCCGCCCTTCGTCAGGTCGACCACGATCACCTGGCCACCGGTCCAGGCGTCGGCGAGCCAGGTCTCGTCCCGGCGCCGCAGGGCGGACCGGTCGAGGGTGCCCCGGGCCAGCGGCGGGACGTTGCCGGCGAACTCCGGCGGGATGGTCACGCGGCGCCTTGCTCGACCGTGGCGAGCGCGGACAGCGGCGCGGCGATCTTCTCGGCATCGCCCAGGACGACGGTGACCGCCTGGGCCGGGGCCAGGAAGCGGGACGCCACGTCGGCGACCTGGTCGAGCGTCGTGGTGGCCAGCGCGGCCGAGTGTTCGCGCAGGTGCTCCAGGCGCAGGCCGAAGCTCGCATACATGCTCGCCAGGCCGGCCAGCCCGGCCTGGGTGGACATGCCCAGCCGCAGGGTGCCGAGGGCGTAGTTGCGGGCCTGCTCGAGCTCCTCCTCGCCGGGCGGGAGGCTGGCGATGCGGCCCAGCTCGTAGAGGGTCTCCAGCAGCGACGGGCCGGTCACCTCGGTGGCGACCTCGGCCGCGACCATCAGTGCCGAGCCGGCCAGGTAGTGCTCGATCGAGGTGTGCGGGCCGTACGTGTAGCCCTTGTCCTCGCGGAGGTTCTCCACCCAGCGGGAGGAGAAGTAGCCGCCGAAGATCAGGTTGGCCAGTTGGAGCGGAGCGTACTGCGGGTCGGTGCGGGGCACCGCGGGCAGCGCCATCCGCAGCGAGGACTGCACCGAGCCGGGCCGGTCGACCAGCAGCAGCGGGCCGGGCTCGAGCGGCGGCACGGCCGGCGTCGTCTCGTCCCGGCCGGGGCCGGTCCAGCTGCCGAGTGCCTTCTCGGCGGCATCGATCGCCTTCTCCGGGTTGATGTCGCCGACCAGCACCAGCACCGCGCCGTTCGGCCGGACCCGGTCGGCGTGCAGGCTGCGCAGCTGGCCGGGGCGGACCGCGCGGACCTGCTCGGGCTCGGGAGTCTGCACCGCGTACGGGTGGTTGCCGTACATCCGCTTGAGCAGCGCCGTCCGGGCCAGGTGCGCGGGCTGCATGAGCGCCACCTGGATGTGGTCGACCAGGCGGTCCCGCTCGGTGGCGACCTCGGCCTTCGGGTAGGCCGGGTCGGTGAGCACCGAGGCCAGGATCTCCAGCATCCGGTCCAGCCCGCCGGCCAGCGCGTTGCCGGTGATCAGCAGCCGGTCCGGGTCGAGACCCGCGGACAGCCCGCCGCCGACCGCCTGCAGCTCGGCCGCGATGTCGATGCTCGACATCGTGCCGGTGCCGGTGAACAGCGACTGGGACAGCAGGGTCGCCCGGGGCAGCGGCGCCTTGCTGAACGGCACCCGCAACCGCAGCTCGACCAGCGGCACCGAGGCGCGCCGGATGGCGATCACCGTCAGCCCGCCGGGCAGCGTGCGCTCGACCTGCTTGGGCAGTTTGAGCTTGGCGTCGGGGACGAGGTCGGGCAGGGTATGGACGTTCATGAAGCAGCTCCGGGGAGGACCTCGACGGTGGCGCGCCGGTCGGGGCGCAGGGCGGCGGCGGCGGTGACGATCTGGGCCTCGGTGACCTCACCGACCAGCTTCGGCAGCTCGTTGAGCAGCTCGGGGCGGCCGCGCTGCAACTCCAGAACAGCCATCGGCAGGGCCCGGCCGAGCACCGCGTCGGTGTCGCGCAGCAGGTGGGTGGCGATGCGGGCCTGGGTGCGCTCGAGCTCGCCGGGGGTGAGGCCGTCGTGGACCAGCCGGTCGATCTCCTCGTCGACGGTGCGCAGCACCTTCTCCGAATCGCCGCCGGGCGGCATGTGCGCCTGCAGCAGCAGCGCGGTCGGGTTGCGCACCTGGAACTCGTCGCCCATGAAGCCGAGGTAACCGCCGATGGTGGTCACCGAGCGGTCCCGCTGGACCAGGCGCTCGACCAGCCGGGACGCCTCGCCGTCGGTGAGCACCTCGGCGAGCACCACGAACGGCAGGTAGCCGGCGAAGTCGGCGATCGGGTCGGGCACCCGCCAGGCGCTGGCCACCCCACCGAGCGGGGCGAGCCGGTCGGTGTAGACGTCGCGGCGCTCGGCGTCGAGGCCGGGCTCGTCGAAGTCGGGCAGCTTCGGGGCCGGGCGGGCCGGAACGTCGCCGAAGTGCCGCTGGATCATCGCGGTCGCCGCGGCCACGTCGAAGTCACCGGCCACCGCCAGGGTGGCGTTGCCGGCGGCGTAATAGCGGTCGAAGAAGGCCTTGGCGTCGTCGACGGTGGCGCTGTCCAGATCACCGAACGAGCCGTAGCCGTCGTGCGAGTTGGCGAAGGTGGAGAACATCACCGGCGGGAGCTTGAGCCAGGGGAACCCGCCATACGGCCGGTTCAGCACGTTGACCCGGATCTCCTCCTTGACCACGTCGATCTGGTTGAGGAGGTTTTCCTCGGTGAGGCGCGGCCCGCGCATGCGGTCGGCCTCGAGGAAGAGCGCCCGTTCGAGGGCGCCGGCCGGCAGCACCTCGAAGTAGTCGGTGTAATCGAGGTGGGTCGAGCCGTTGAAGGTGCCCCCGGCGCCCTGCACATGCCGGAAGTGGGCGAGCTTCTCGAGGTTTTCCGAGCCCTGGAACATCAGGTGCTCGAAGAGGTGGGCGAAGCCCGTGCGCCCCTCCGGCTCGGAGCGGATGCCCACGTCGTAGACCACCGCAACCCCCACGACGGGGGCGCTGCGATCGGGCGTGAGCACCACCCGCAAGCCGTTGTCCAGGGTGAATCGCTCCACCGGGTACTTCGTTGCGGGGATCTTTCTGCTGCGCGCCACGAACTGACATTAGCGCGCTGCGTGTAGGCCGTGGCCACGGCAGGTCACCGGAGGCTCACTCGATCGGTCCCGCTATGCGGTCCGCCCTTGACGCGGCAATCCCACCTCGTCCATTATTCCCATCCATCGGATAGGTAAAGCAGAGTTTCGCAACCGGGAGACCGGAGAGGAGGGCCGGATCGTGTATGTGTCGGCGCGCACCGACTATGCCGTCCGAGCCATGCTCGCCATCACGGCCGAGCATCCCCACCTGGTCAAGGCCGCCGGCCTGGCCGCGACGCAGGACATCCCACTGAGCTTCTTACAGGGGATCCTGCTCGATCTCCGGCGTGCCGGCCTCCTGCACAGCCACCGCGGCGTCGACGGCGGTTACGCCCTCGCCCGGGCCGCCACCGAGATCACCGTCGGTGACGTCGTCCGAGCGGTCGGTGGAGCGTTGACCACCGTCCGCGGCATGCCCACCGCCACTGCCACCTACCACGGCGCGGCCTCCGGGCTACGCGACGTGTGGGTCGCCGTCGAGGAAGCCATCGAGGGCGTCGTCGACCACAAGACCTTGGCCGAACTCTCCCGCTTGGCCAAAACGCACCAACCCTCCCCGATAAAACACTAGGAGTGAGATGAGCTCCCCCACCTTTCCGCAGCTGGGCGCTGGGCTACCGCGGCGGCGAGTGTTCGCCATCGCCGGCGCTTTGCTGACCGCATCCGCCCTCGCGGCTTGCGGCGACGATGACGACGAAGCCCCCACGACGTCCGCGTCCGGTGGCGCCGAGGCGTCCGCGATCCGGCTGGGTTACTTCCCGAACATCACCCACGCGCCCGCCCTGGTCGGCGTCAACAAGAACCTCTTCGCCGAGGCGCTGGGCAGCACCAAGCTCGACCCCAAGACCTTCAACGCCGGCCCGGCCGCGATCGAGGCGCTCGTCTCCGGCGCGATCGACGCCACCTACATCGGCCCGAACCCGGCGATCAACAGCTGGTCGCAGTCCAAGGGCCAGTCCCTGAAGATCATCGCGGGCAGCACCTCGGGCGGTGCCGGCCTGGTGGTCAAGCCGACCATCAACGGCGTCGCCGACCTCAAGGGCAAGAAGCTCGCCACCCCGCAGCTGGGCAACACCCAGGACGTCGCGCTGCGGGCCTGGCTCAAGTCGAACAACCTCAACGCCGACGCCCAGGGCGGCGGCGACGTGTCGATCCTGCCGCAGGACAACGCCACCGCACTGCAGGCCTTCCAGCAGGGCTCGATCGACGGCGCCTGGGTCCCGGAGCCGTTCCTCAGCCGGTATCAACTCGAGGCCGGCGGCAAGCTGCTGGTCAACGAGAAGGACCTGTGGACCGACACGAGCGGCCAGTTCGTCACTACCCACGTGATCGTCAGCCAGGAGTTCCTGAAGAAGTACCCGGGGACGGTCACGAAGCTGATCCAGGGGCACCTGAAGGCGCTCGACTTCATCAAGTCCAGCGACGCGGACGCCCAGAAGGCGGCCAACGCCCAGATCGAGGCCCTCAGCGGTAAGCCGCTCAAGGACAACGTGCTGGCCGCCGCGTTCAAGAACCTGACGTTCACCGCCGACCCGATCGCCGCGTCGTTGTACACCAGCGCCAAGCACGCCGAGGAAGTCGGCCTGCTCAAGTCCGTCGACCTCAAGGGCATCTACGACCTCAATGCGCTGAACCAGCTGCTGACCGCAGCCGGCCAGCCGACGGTCAGCGACGCTGCGGCCTGATCCTCCCAGGGAGAGCCAGTGAGCCTTGTTGAAACCCAGACCCCGCGGCCGGTGACCGGCCGCGGGGACGCGGTTGTCCGCCTAGAGAACGTCTCCAAGCAGTACGGGTCCGGCAGCAACGCCCTGCTCGCCCTGGACCGCGTCTCGCTGACCGTCCAGCAGGGCGAGTTCGTCTGCCTGCTGGGCGCCTCCGGTTGTGGCAAGAGCACGCTGCTCTCGCTGGTCGCGGGGCTCGACAAGATCACTGGCGGCACCCTGGACATCGGCGGGCGGCACGTCTCGCTGATGTTCCAGGAGGCCGCCCTCTTCCCGTGGCTCTCGGTCGCCGGCAACGTCGAGCTGCCGCTGCGGCTGCAGGGCGTCGGCAAGGCCGAGCGGCGCAAGCGCGCCGAGGAGTTGCTGGAGATCGTGCGGCTGAGCGGCTTCGGCCACAAGCGGCCGCACGAGCTCTCCGGCGGCATGCGCCAGCGCGTGGCGCTGGCCCGTGCGCTCGCCCAGAACGCCGACATCCTGCTGATGGACGAGCCGTTCGGCGCGCTCGACGCGATGACCCGCGACATCCTGCACGACGAGATGGAGCGGATCTGGCGGGAGCAGAAGCTGACCGTCCTGTTCGTGACGCACAACGTGCGCGAGGCGGTGCGGCTCGGCGACCGCGTCATCCTGCTCAGCAGTCGGCCCGGCCGAGTGATCGAGGACTACCCGATCACCCACGAGCGCCCCCGGCGGATCGACTCGCCCGAGGTTTCCGGCCAGGCCGCCGAGATCACCGACCGGCTCCGCGCGGAGGTCGCCCGCCATGCCCATTAAGTATCCGTCCGCCCGCGCGGGCCTCGAGGGCACCGCCGGCGAGGGCGAGATCCCGCCGCCCGTCGAGAAGGTCGGGGTCAACCCGCAGAACGACCAGGTCAGCGGCCTCGATGCGCTCGAGCTGGCGCCCAAGAGCGACAAGGGCACGCTCGGCAAGCGGATCTGGCGCAGCACCTGGCCGAAGCTGCTGGCCATCGCGATCGTGGTGCTGGTCTGGCAGATCGTGGTGTGGTCGAAGTGGAAGCCGGACTACGTGCTGCCCGGCCCGGGCACCGTCTTCGGCGATCTGGGCGACGTGCTCAGGACCGGCGACTTCTGGGACGGTGTGCTACTCACGCTGCGGCGCGCGGTCACCGGCTTCGCGCTGGCCGTGCTGATCGGCACCGTGGTCGGCGCCGCGGTCTCCCGGTTCGCGCCGCTGCGGGCCGCGATCGGCTCGCTGATCACCGGCCTGCAGACGATGCCGTCAATCATGTGGTTCCCGCTGGCCATCCTGCTGTTCCAGATCAGCGAGAGCGCCATCATGTTCGTGGTCATCATCGGCGCCGCGCCCTCGGTGGCGAACGGTCTGATCAGCGGCATCGACTACGTTCCGCGGACCTGGCTGCGGGTCGGCAAGGTGCTCGGCATGAAGGGCATCGCGCAGTACCGGCACCTGATCCTGCCGGCGTCGCTGCCGTCCTTCATCTCCGGGCTCAAGCAGGGCTGGGCGTTCTCCTGGCGCAGCCTGATGGCCGGTGAGCTGCTGGTCATCGTGCCCGGCGCGCTCTCCATCGGCGTACGCATGCAGCAAGCTCGTGATCTTTCCGATTCCAGCCTGGTGATCTGTTACATCATCGTGGTGCTGGTCATCGGCATCCTGATCGACGTGCTCTTCAACGCCGCCGACAACGCTCTGCGCAAGCGCTGGGGCCTGACCGGCAATTAGCCGCTACGGCACCCGGACCGACTTGAAGACGTCGTCGATCACGTAGTCGAACTGCTGGTGCGTGTTCGGGATCGAGACGTAGAGGACCGCGGCCGTCGGCTTGCCGACGTCGATGACCGCCACTGCCGACAACTCGGCGGTGGCGGTCAGTCCGGCTTGGCTGAAGTGCAGCCGGAACTCGCTCACCCAGGCCGGCCGGCCGCCCAGCGTGGTCAGCTCGTCCCGGATCGCCTCCATCGTGTTGGGCTGCGGGTAATACTCCGCGCGCACGTCCGCGGACACCTGCCGGCCCACACACTCCAGGTCGGCGATCCCGCCGTCGTTGTCGGCGGCCGGCACCGCCGCCGACAGGATCGAGGCGTGGTATTCGCCGCCCTGGTACTGCTCGGTCACGAAATGCTGCCCGACCCGGTAGGGCACCTCGAGCGTCCCGGCCCGCCACACCGTGTTCCACGAGACCCAGGGCGCACCGTACGACTTGTAGGAGATGCCGGCATCCGGGTCGACCGTCCGCGCGCCGCTCTCCGGCGGCAGCGTGCTCGGCGCCTGGGTGGCCGCGGCGCTCGGGGACGCGTTCGGCGGCGGGCAGGCCCGGGCCAGCGGCGGCCGCAGGTCGGCCGGGCCGGATGCCTTGTCGCGAAACGGATTGCCGCCGGACGAGAACACCAGCACGAGAAGGATGGTCAGACCGATCGCCAGGATCGCACCGGCGATGCCCGCGAAGATCAGCATCTGACGGCGGCGCCGCTGCGGCCCATCGGGGCCGGGGGCCTGCTCCGGCGAATCGGGCGGAGGCGGCGGGGACGGCAGGCGGCTGGGAGCCGTCACCATGCCTGATGTGAGCCGTCCACCCGGCTGCTGCCAGGAAAACGTCTCCGGGGTCGGCTCAGACATGAATCCCAGTGAACACCACGCCGGCTGCTATTGCGTCACGGCACCGGTCTCATCCGACTCTCACCCGACCGGTGGGACCGCCGTATACCAAGGGGTGAAGACCACCACCAGAACCAGCGCCAGGCCTGCGCAAGCAAGCGCGAGCACGAAGCCGAGCTCGCGGCGAGCGGACGTGCTGTGCATGTGGATCCCCCCGGCGACCGTTCACAGGAATGAGCGTCACCGACTAAGACGCTGCAGACGCCCAAGTGGTTGCACCCCAGCCCAGCCGATCTTCAGGATGTTCCGCTACCGTCTCTCCATGGAACTCGTGTATCCCCCGGTCGTCGGCTTAGCCAAGACGATGTTCCGTGCGCTCGACATGCGGATCGAGGTCGACGGCGCCGAGCACATCCCGCTCGAGGGTGGAGCGGTGCTGGCGAGTAACCACGTGAGCTATCTCGACTTCATCTTCTGCGGCCTCGCCGCCCAGCCGGCCAAGCGGCTGGTCCGGTTCATGGCCAAGAAGGCGGTCTTCGACCACCGGATCAGCGGCCCGCTGATGCGCGGCATGCGGCACATCCCGGTCGACCGGGATGCCGGTGCCTCGTCGTTCCGCGAGGCCACCACCGCGTTGAAGAACGGCGAGGTGGTCGGTGTCTTCCCGGAGGCGACGATCAGCGAGTCGTTCACGGTGAAGGGGATGAAGTCGGGCGCGGTCCGGCTGGCCCGCACGGCCAAGGTGCCGCTGATCCCGATGGTGGTGTGGGGTCCGCACCGGCTCTGGACCAAGGGCCACAAGAAAGAACTGACCAAGCGGCACGTGCCGGTGCTCATCAAGGTCGGCGAGCCGATCGAGCTGGCCAAGGGCGTGACCCCGGAGGCACTGACCGCGATCCTGCGCGAGCGCCTCACCGTGCTGCTCGACGCGGTGCAGAAGGCGTACCCGGACAAGCCGGCCGGCCCGGACGATCGCTGGTGGCTTCCCGCACACATGGGTGGCACGGCGCCGCTGCCGGAGGCAGCAGCCGTCTGAGCTTTCCCCGCGGGAAAGCTCAGACGAAGCGGAAAAGCAACGGCGTCGCAACCCGGAGGGATGCGACGCCGTCAGAGAAGATAGCGCAGTTCTGACCGAAATCAGATCGCGCGGATGTTGGCGGCCTGGGGGCCCTTCTGGCCCTGCGTAACCTCGAACTCAACCCGCTGGTTCTCGTCCAGGCTGCGGTAACCCGACATCTGGATCGCGGAGAAGTGGGCGAAGACGTCGGCGCCGCCGTCGTCGGGGGTGATGAACCCGAACCCCTTGTCCGCGTTGAACCACTTCACAACGCCGGTAACCATGATCGTCTCCTCGACGGTCGATCGCTCACGCCAGTCTGGACGGGAGCGAGGTAATAAAACCCGGATTCCCCGAGTCTCGTGTCGCCGTACTGATCGCCCGTACCGGAGAAACCCGGGTTACGACAAAGAGCGCCTTGGGCAAATTTCCCCACAGGCGCTCCTAAGTACTTGGGAACCAAACGAACAACGTGCGGAGCGTAGCACGGAAGAGAGGTCTCAGCGGTGATCGGCGTACAACTGGCACAGCAGCTCAAAGAAGCCGGTCTGACCTGGAAACCCACGCTGGGCGACCGGTTCGCGATACCGGATCGGGACCTCGATGACGAGGTCTTCGTACTGAGCAACATGACTATCGAGGTGCACACGACGCCGGAGGGCCGGGTGATCGGCTTCAACGGCACCACCGAGTGGGCCCTCGACGACGTGGAGATCGACGAGACGACCTGGTTGCCGCGCGAGGATCAGCTGCGGGAGCTGCTCGGCGGGAGCTTCCGGAGCCTGGGTCGCGACGAATCCGGCTACGAGGCTCGGATCGACCTTCTCGGCGAGGAGCGGCGGTTCACCGCGGCAACGGCCGACGAGGCGTACGCGGCGGCGCTGCTGCATCTGCTCGCCTCGGCCGGACTTCCCTGATCCCCTTGTTAGTCGCCCGGTAGGGCTACCTCGGGGACCTCGGCGATCAGGGCGGCCAGAGCCGCCGCCTCCAGCAGGTCGGCCGGGCGGACCGTGACCTGCTCGCGTACGTAGTGGAAACCGGCCTTGACCCGATCGACCGGCACGCCCGCCAGCGACGCCCACGCCACCCGGTAGGCGGCGAGCTGCACGGCCGCCGCCTCCGCCTCGGCACCGGACGGGCGGCGGCCGGTCTTCCAGTCGATGACGTCGAACCGGTTGCCCGGCTCGGCGAAGACCGCGTCCATCCGGCCGCGCACCACCACGCCCGCCACCGACGTCGCGAACGGGACCTCGACCTCGACCGGGGTGCGGTCGGCCCACTCGCCGGCCAGGAACGCCTCCTGCAGCGCGGCCAGCTCCTCATCGGCGGCCGCGTCCTCGTCCGCGGCGCCCGGCAGCTCGTCGATGTCGATCAGGCGGGCCGACCCGAACCGCTGCTCCAGCCAGGCGTGGAACGCCGTACCGCGGCGGGCCTGCGGCGCCGGGCGCTGCGGCAGCGGACGGCGCAGCGATCGGGCCAGCGCCTGCGGATCGCGGCGCAGCACCACCAATTGGGAGACCGACAGGTGGCTGGGCAGCGCCACCTCCAGCGGGCCGTCCCGATGCGCCCGCTCCTCCCGCTCGGCCAGCAACAGACCGGCCTCCCGGCGCCAGCGGGCGATGTCCGGGTCCTCCGCGGCGGCAACGGTGTCGGCGTTCTCCACCGCGCGGCGGATCTCGTCCTTCTCCTCGGCCGCGGGTATCCCGACCAGATCGGCGGCGAACCCGGCCCGGGCCGCGATCCCCGGATCGCGGGTGGCCAGGTCGGCGAAGGCCGCCGCGGCCGAGGCGTCCGGGTCGGCGATCATCCGGCGGATCAGGTCGGCGGCCACCGTCATCGCCGGGCGGCGGCGGCCCAGCGGGTCGAACGGCCACTCGCGCGGCTCCGCCTCGCCCGTCGCCGGATTGGTCGCGTCGGTGGCCGGCTCCGCGGTCCACCGGTCCACCACGCCGGCGCCGTCCGCACACGTCGCCCGGATCTCGTCGAGGAAGACCGACGGGCCGCGCGGGCGCTTCACCGCCTCGCCCCACCAGTAGCCGGAGCAGAGCAGCAACCGGCGAGGGCGGGTCACCGCCACGTAGGCGAGCCGGCGTTCCTCACGCTCGTCGTGCTCCCGCCAGGCCCGGCCGAACGCCGTCACCGCGGCCAGCACGCCCTTCTGGTCGACCGCCTCGGACAGGTCCAGCCGGGGCAGGCCGTCCATGTCGCCGCGCAACGGGAACGGCAGCACGCCGATGCCCATCAGGTAGTGGTCGGTGCCGCGGGTCATCCCCGGCCAGACCCCCTTGCTGAGGCCGGCCACCGACACCACGTCCCACTCCAGGCCCTTCGCCGCGTGGGCGGTGAGGATCTGCACGGCGCCCTCGACCACGTCGACCTGGCCCGGCTCCAGACCGCGTTCCTCCTCCTCGGCCGCGGCCAGGAAGGCGAGGAAACCGGCGAGGGTGCCGCCGTCGGTCTCGGCCCCGTAGCGGGCCGCCACGTCACCCAGTGCGTCCAGGTGGCCGCGGGCCAGACCGGCGTCGCCGGCCTGCCAGCCGCGCACCGCCACCTCCACATCGAGGCCGGTGGTGCGCTCGATGTCCGCGACCAGATCGGGTAACGGCTGGTCGAGGCGCTGGCGGAGGGCACTCAGCTCGCGGCTGAACGCGCGGAGCCGGAGGTAGCCCTCGGCCGAGAACTGTTGCGGTGCACCGAGATCGGCCATCGCCTCGATCAGGGTGGCGTCGTCGAGCCGGTCGCCGAGGATCTCCTCCGGGTCGGCCCGGTTGACCACCTCGGCGCGGGCCGCCGCCAGCGAACGCGCCCGGCGATGCAGCGCGACCAGGTCCCGCGGGCCGATCCGCCAGCGCGGGCCGGTCAGCAGCCGCAGCAGCGAGGCACCGTCGGTCGGGTCGGCCAGCACGCGCAGCGTCGAGGTCACATCGCGGACCTCCGGCGTGTCGAGCAGGCCGCCCAGACCGACCACCTCGACCGGCAGGCCGCGGTCGCGCAGCGCCGACTCGATCGCCTGGATCTGGCTGCGCACCCGGACCAGCACGGCGCTGGTCGGACGTTTCTCCACCGGGATCTCCTCGGCGGCCGCCTCCGGCAGGCCGGCCGAGATCCGCCAGGCGGTCAGCATCTGGTCGGCGATCCATTCGGCTTCCTCGGCGTACGTCGAAAGGAGTGCGCAAGTCACCGTGCGTCCCCCGACGTCTCGCGCGACCGTGGGCGCCGCGACCAGCGTGGCCACCCGGGCTCCGGCCGAGCGCAGCGGCCGGGAGAGGTGGTTGGCCACCGAGAGGATCTGTGGGCGGTTGCGCCAGCTCTTGGTCAGGCCCAGCACCGCGGCGTCGTTGCCCTGGGCGTCCGGGAAATTCGCCGGGAACCGTTCCAGCGTGCCGGCCGAGGCGCCCCGCCAGCCGTAGATCGACTGGCACGGGTCGCCGACCGCGGTCACCGGATGGCCGCCGCCGAACAGGTTGTTCAGCATCGTCACCTGGGCGTGGCTGGTGTCCTGGTATTCGTCGAGGAGAACGATGCGGAACCGGTCGCGCTCGACCTCGCCGACCGCCGGATGGTCCCGCGCGACCAGGGCGGCCCGCGCCATCTGGTCGCCGAAGTCCATCGCCTCCAGGTCGAGTTTGCGCTTCTCGTAGAGCCGGACCAGGGGCAGCAGGGTGAGCCGGTGGCGCTGGCGCTGCAGGGTGTCGGCGACGTCCTTGTAGACCCGGCCGGGCAACACCTGCACCTCGGCGAAGAACCGGCCGGTCCAGGCGGCCAGCTCATCCGGCGTGATCAGGTGCTCGGCGAGCTCGCCCGACAGGGCCAGGACGTCGTCGGTCACCGTGCCCGGCGCGCGGTTCAGGCCGGTCATCTCGCCGGTGTACGACCGCACCAGCGAGTCGACGATCTGCCAGCGGGCGGCCTCGGTGAGCAGCCGGGCCGACGGTTCGTAGCCGGCCCGCAGGCCGTGCTCGGTCACCACCCGGGCCGCGTAGGAGTGATAGGTCGAGATGGTGGCCTCGCCGGCGAACGCGTCGTCCCGGCCGACCCGGCGGATCAGCTGGCCGAGGCGGGTGCGGACCCGGTGGGCCAGCTCGCCGGACGCCTTGCGGGTGAACGTGAGGCCGAGGATCTGGTCGGGCCGGGCATAGCCGTTGGCGACCAGCCACACCACCCGGGACGCCATCGTCTCGGTCTTGCCCGAACCGGCCCCCGCCACCACCAGGAACGGCCGCACCGGCGCCGAGATGATCTCGGTCTGCTCGTCGGTCGGCCGGTGCAGGCGCAACAGCCTGGCCAGCTCGGCCGGCGTGTAACGCGGGCCCGAGTCGGCACGGCGGCGCGGCGCCGCCGGTTCGTCGGCGAAGAGGCTGGGCTGGGTCACTGCGTATCTTCTACTACCTGTCGCCCCTTGCCGGAAATCGGGCAGCTCGTCCGGACCGGGCAGACCCGGCAACGATTGTTGGCCACCGCCGAGAACGTCGCCGCCGCCATCGTGTCGGCGGTGCGCTTGACCATCGCGTACGCCCATTGCGGGTCGACCGCGTCGGCCAGCGGCAGCTGCATCTGCTCGCGGGCGTCCTTACCCGGCCCGAGCTGCACCAGCGCCGCGCCCCCGCTCTCCAGCCCGTGGTCGGCGAAGGCGCCCGCCGCCACCGCCGCCTGGTAACCGGCCAGCTGAGCGTGCTCCTCCACATCGGCCGTCGAAACGGTCGTGGTCTTGCCGGTCTTCAGGTCGATGACGACCAGCCGGCCCTCCTCGTCCACCTCGAGCCGGTCGACCCGGCCGGTCAGCTGGATCGGCCGCTGCTCGTCCTCCAGCCGCACGGTGAACTCGTGCTCGATCGCCAGCAGGCGCCGCGGGTTGACCGCCAGCCAGCGCAGCAGCTTGTCGACCATCCCCTGGGCGCGCTCCTGCTCCGGGCCGGCCAGCCAGCGCGCGGCCAGCTCGATCGCGTCGAACCGGGCCGACACATACTCGACCAGCTTCTCCCGGTCGGCGTTCGCATCCTCGGCGAGCATCGCCGCCGCGTGCACCAGGTTGCCGACGCCCTGGGCCGGGCCCGGCGGCCCGGCACCGCCGTGCCGTTCGAGCAGCCAGCGCAGGCTGCAGCGCAGCGCACTCTCCATCGAGGACGGGGTGACCTTGACCGGCTGCCCGTCGTCGACGAGTGGCCGGTCGTCGGACAGCGGACGCAGCCCCCACCACTCGTCCGGGTGCGCTCCCGGCACACCGGCGACGGCCAGCCGGGCGAGCTCGGCGGCCGCGGCGCGCCGCCGGCTGGGCGTCTGGTCCTTCCCCACCACGACGGTACGGAGTTCGGCGACCAGCCCGGCCAGCGTCAGCGCCCGCGGCGCCCGACCGACCGGAAGCTCGATGGCGGCATCGACCCGCTCGTCGGCGGCGGTCGTGGCGTCCCCGCCGCCGACCGGCTCGACCGCGCTCTCCCCCGGGCCCTGCTCCACCAGGTGCTCGCCGGCCCACGGCTCGGCCGGCTCCGGCGCGGCCGGCTCCGGCGCGGCCGGCTCCGGCGCGGCCGGCTCCGGCGCGGCTTCGGTGTCGCGCTCCGACGGAGGCCGGATGTCTTCCGGCGCGGCTTCGGGGGCTTCGGTGGGCTTTTCGCCATCGGTGACCGATGGCTGAGCATCGTCAGCTCCGCCGCGCGGGCCGTCGGGGTCCGCCGGGCCGTCGGGGTCGGTGTCCCGGGGGTCGGGGTCGGGTGGGTCCGGGGGTGGCGGGATGTCCGGGGGGCCGTCGTCGGGGGTGCGGCCCGGGATGGGGAGGGCCAGCTCGGTGAGGAAGCGGCTGGGCTGCTCCTCGCCGTCGGAGCCGCCGACGCCGGCCGACGCGACGGCCGTGACGATCAGCCGGCGCCGGGCCCGGGTGGTGGCCACGTAGAAGAGCCGGCGCTCCTCGTCGAGCAGGGCCGATGTCTCGCCGACCACGGCCGCCCGGCCGCCGGTGGCGCGGCCCGCGAGGTAGTCGACCAGGCGCTCGGAGCCGAGCAGGCTGCCACGGAGCCGCAGGTCGGGCCAGATGCCCTCCTGCACGCCGGCCAGCACCACCACATCCCACTCGAGGCCCTTGGCCGCGTGCGCGGTGAGCAGCCGCACCGCCTCGCCGCGGTCGGCGCTCGGTGCGATCGAGTCGGCCGGCAGGTCCTGCCCGAGCACGTGGTCGAGGAAGACCTCGGTGCGCGCGCCCGGCAGCCGGTCGACGAACCGGGCGGCCGCATCGAACAGGACGACCATCGAGTCGAGGTCACGGTCGGCCGCCTCGGCCCGCCACTGCCGGGCCCGGCCCGCATCCGGGTCGTCGGAGGCGACCGGGCGGGTGCTCAACCCGTACCACCGGTCGGAGAGCCCGCTCTCCCGCCAGACGGTCCACAGCACCTGCTCGGCCGTCGCGCCCGGCGCGGCGGCCGACTCCCGGGCGGCGACGACCAGCCGGGCCACCGTCTGGGCCGGCTTGGCCCAGCGTCGCTCCACCATGTCCAGACCGGTGGGATCGCGCACCGCGTCGACCAGCAGCTCGCCCGACGGCCGCCGGTCGCCGGCGGCGAGCGCCAGCGCCCGCAGCCCCTGCCGCAGCCGCCGCTCGGCGAGCGGGTCGGCCCCGCCCAGCGGCGAGTGCAGCAGCGCCACGGCGGCTTCCTCGTCGAGCAGGCCGGGGTCGAGCGCACACCGCAGGAGCAGCAGGAACGGCGCCACCGCCGGCTGCAGGTGCAGTGGCAGGTCCTCGGCGTGGGTGACGGTCGGCACGCCCGCGGCGACCAGGGCTCGCTGCATCGACGGCAGCTGCAACGACGTGGACCGCAGCACCACGGCCATCCGGGACCACGGCACACCGTCGAGAAGGTGCGCCTCGCGCAGCGCGTGGGCGACGTAGGCGGTCTCCGAGGTCGGCGACCGGAAGGTCCGCACGATCGCGCCGGCCCTCGCATCGCCACCGGCTGCGGTCCCCCGACGGTCGGCCGCACTATCGCCGGCTGCACTCACGCCCGCCGCGCCCTCATCGTCAGAAGGACGGGAGGAAATGGATGCGGCGGCGCCCGCCTCGGCCGCGGCGGGTGCGGCGGGAGGCGATGCATCGCCCGCGGGTCGCGGTGCGGGTGCGATGCGAGCTCTGGCCGATGCGGCGCTGGGTGGAACGGGCGCCGGGGCCTCCGCGCCGGGTGCATCCACGGCGGGGGGCGGCGCATCGAGGCGGGGTGGGTGCATCGGGCGGTGGGTGATCGGGCCGCGCATGTGGCGGGCCACCCTCGTCGTCGAGGTGAGCAAGGGGGCGGTGGCTCGGTAGTTCGTGTGCAGGGTGATGGTTTCGGCCACGGCGCCGGAGGGCGTGCGGAATCGCTGCGGGAACGTCGAGACGACCGTCGGGTCGGCGCCGCGGAAGCCGTAGATGGAGGAATCCGGGTCGGCGAACGCGACCAGCGGCTTGCCGCCGCCGGCGACCAGGTGCAGGAGCTCGGTCTGGGCCGGGTCGGTGTCGGCCAGCTCGTCGACGTAGACGTAGGCCAGGCGGTTTCGCTCGGCGGTCAGCAGCTCGGGGTCGTCGGCGAGCAGGCCGGACGCCGCCCGCACCAGCTCGGCCGGGTCGTAGGCGGACGAGCCCCGGGTCGTCACGTCACGCAGGGCCAGCACCGCGACGTACTGCCGGAGGAAGCGGGCCGCGGCCGGCCAGTCGTCGCGGCCGACCCGCTCGCCGATGCGGGCCAGCTCGGCCGCGTCGAGGCCGCGCTCGGCCGCGCGCTGCATCAGGTCACGCAGCTGCTGGGCGAAGGCGCGGGTCGGCAGGGCCGGGCGCAACGCCTCCGGCCAGCCGATCTCGTCGGGGGTCTCGTCGTCGCCGACCGCCGCCAGGAGCTCCCGGATGATCAGATCCTGCTCGGGGCCGGTGAGCAGGCGGGGTGAGGGCTCACCACGCTCGGCGGCGGCCCGGCGGAGGAGCGCGAACGCGTAGGCATGGAACGTCCGCACCAGGGGCTCGTGCACGATGCGGCCGGGGGTGCCGGCGATCCGGGCCTCGATGCGGTCGCGCAGGGCGGTGGCACCGCGGCGGCCGAAGGTGAGGATCAGGATGCGCTCGGGGTCGACGCCCTCGGCTATCCGGGCCGCGACCGACTCGACGAGCGTGGTCGTCTTGCCGGTGCCGGGGCCGCCGACCACCAGCAGTGGGCCGTCGACGTGGTCGGCCACGTAGTGCTGCCGGTCGTCGCCGCGCAGCGCGGGCACGGCCGGGCGCGGCCGGCGGACCAGTCGATAGGCAGGCCGGCGAACCGCTGGGGAAGATGCCGGCGTGCTCACGGCGTCCAGGAAACCACTCGGGTACGACGTTTGTTCAGTCGCCGGGCGGTGCGGCGACCGAGGCGCGTAGCCGGACGGGCATGGGCAGGCGCCGCACCTTGGCCGGCGACGGCGGGGCCAGCAGGGTGTCGATCGCCTGCCAGCCGAGCTGATAGTGCGGCAGGGCGATGCTGGTGAGCTGCGGCCGCAGCCAGGCGGCCAGGTCGGAGTCGTCGAAGGAGAGCACCGAGACGTCCTCGGGGATGGTCCGCCCGGTATCGCGTAACGCCTGGTAGGCGCCGAGCGCCACCCGGTCGTTCAGGCAGATCAGCGCCTTCGGGGCGAGGCCGTCGGCGAGCGCCCGGCGGACCGCGTCGTACGCCGAGTCGGGCCACCAGTCGCACGGGATGGTCCCGGCGAGCTGCGCTCCGGCCTCGCCGAGTTCCTCGTTGATGCCGGCGAGCCGCTCCCGGCCGGCGAAGACCTGCTCGCGGACGTGCCCGACCAGGTAGATCCCCCGGCGATGACCGGCGTCGAGGAGGGTACGGGCGGCGGCCAGCCCGGCGCCCAGCTCGTCCGGGATGATCGTGTGGTGGGCCGGCTGCGCGGCCCGGGTGAGGCAGTTGAGCAGCACCACGTTCCGGTCGCGCAGCGCCTTGGGCAGCCGCACCTGCCGGGTGAACATGCTGGCGTAGAGGAACGCGTCCACCTGCCGGTCGACGAAGTCGGCGATCAGCTTCTCCTCGACCACCGGGTCGCCGTCGGTCTCGGCGATGAACAGCAGGTATCCGCTCGCCACGGCGGCGGTGAGGCTGCCGTGGATCATGCGGCCGGCGTACTGGTCGGTGGCGATGGTGTCGGAGATCATCGCGACCGTCTTGGTCACCTTGGTGCGCAGGCTGCGGGCCATCAGGTTGGGCCGGTAGTCCAGCTCCTGAGCGGCCCGGAGAACCCGCTGCCGGGCGTCCTCGGAGATCCGCATGTCCTTGTGCCGGCCGGTCAGGACGAAGGAGGCCGTGCTGCGGGACACCCCGGCCCGCTGCGCGACCTGCAGAAGGGTGGCCCTCTGCGGCGGCATCCTCGCAGTGTTCCATGCCGTGCAGAGTGCGCGAAACGTCCCAGGTAGTGACTGATCGACATACCTTGACGCCCACCGGCACAGGAGAGCAGGGTCGGCCTCAGGCTATCCAGCGATAACAGGCCCCCTGCCGGACCGGCAGCGCCGCATCGCACCGGTTCGGCAGGGGCCACCCGCGCCCCGGCGAGTTGCGACCCCGTCGGGTCAAACGGAGTGAGCGGCACCGAGCGCGTCCGGTGAGAGCGTGTCCGAGTGCGCCCCCGGGTGATCCGGCGGGCTCGCCGGGGCTCTGGTCACGCCGGGTGGGTGTGGTGACACCCATCCGGCGTGACGCATCTCAGCCCGGCGGCTCCAGCACGATCGCGTCCGGATTCGTGGCGAGTTCGAGAAGGAAACGGGACGCGGTCATCATGTGGAGCACGTGCCGGCGCAGCTCCGCGTCGAGGACGATGACCGGCCAGGTGTCCGGGTCCGGCGAGACGGCCAGCCAGCAGACGTGCCCGCCGCCGGCGATGTCGGCCCAGCGCAGGACACCGAACTTGGCGGGCCACACCGGACCGGGCGGGCCGCCGGCCGCCGCGAGCTCCCGGTTCACCCGGCGGCGCAGCTTCTCGTACGTGCCGACCAGGTCGACCGGGCCGCCCGGCACCGCCACCGTGACTCCGCCGACCGTGATCGCCCCCAGCTCCTCGACCAGGTGCTGGTAGTCCGCCGGCGGCGGCCAGCCGATCTTGCCCTGCACCTTCATCCAGACGTCGTACCAGTCCGGGACGGCCGGCGGCGCCGGCGTGACCAGCTCGCGCAACTGCTCGACGGCGTCGGCCGGGCCGATCAGCGTCCGGCCCTCGGCCTCCCGGACCCAGTACCGCTCGTCCGGGCCGGCCTGATCGGACTGCGCGCCGTCGACACCGATGTACGAGGGCGGTTGCTGCGCCTCGGCCACGTAGTCGAGCAACTCGATCGGCGACGGGACGGTCAGCACCGCCCGCAGGAACTCGGCCGTGGACATCCGGTGGACCTGCCACTCGGACAGGTGCGCGGAGCAGATCACGACCGGCCACGCGTCCGGATCGTCGCCCTCGGTCAGCCAGCAGATGATGTAGTCGAAGCCGACCACGGCCCACGGCAGGAGGCCGCCGGCCGCCGGGTAGATCGGGTACGGAAAGGATGAATCGGCCGAGCTGCTCAGCATGCCCGCATAGCCGAGCAGCTCCTCGGCGTACACCCTCGGTTTATGGGATGTGGGGTGCAGCAGCGAGAGGAAGGTCTGGAAGCTGCCGGGCGGCAGCGCGTCGGCCACCTCCCGGAACTCGGCGGGATAGGTGACCCCGACCGCCTTCTGCACCGCGCGCCAGTTGACCGGGGCGGGCGGTGCCGACCAGCGGATGATCTCGAGCAGGGCCTGGGTCGATGTGGCCGTCACAAACCGGGGAACCTAGCAGGACATCAGGCCTCGGGTCTGCCCGTGCCGAGCCGCTCCTCGATCTCGTCGAGGGCGGCGCCGATCGACTTCGCGATCATGATCTGGCCGAGGGCGGCCGACCGCACGAACGCGGTGTCGGCCAGTTGGTCCAGCCACCGCAGCAGGCCGTCGTAGAAGCCGTCCGGGTCGAGGATGATGATCGGCTTGGTGTGCAGGTCGAGGGTGGCCGTGGTCCACACCTCGAAGAGCTCGTCGAGGGTGCCGAGGCCGCCGGGCAGGGTGATGAACGCGTCCGAGCGCTCGATCATGATGTTCTTCCGGGCGCCCATGTCGATGGTGACGATCAGCTCGTCGGACGACAGGTCGGCGACCTCGAGGTCGACCAGGGACTGCGGGATGACGCCGAGGGTGTGCGCCCCGCCGGACCGGGCGCCGTCGGCGACCGCGCCCATCATGCCGACGCAGCCACCGCCGGAGACCAGGCGGTGTCCGCGGGCGGCCAGCTCGGCGCCGGTGCGGGTGGCCAGGTCGAGCCATTTCTGATCGAGGGTGCTGGAGGAGGCGCAGAAGACGCAGATCGCGGCCACGTCACCGCATCCCGTTGGCTTCGGCGAGCGCCGCGTCGGCGTCCACGATGATCTGAACCGCCTCGTCCACGTCGTCGGTCACCTGGAGCAGGTCGAGGTCGGCCTCGTTGATCTTGCCGTCCTTGAGCAGGGTGGTCTTGATCCAGTCGAGCAGGCCGGCCCAGTAGTCGACGCCCATCAGGATCACCGGGAAGCGGGTCACCTTCTTGGTCTGCACCAGGGTGATCGCCTCGAACAACTCGTCCAGCGTGCCGAACCCGCCGGGCAGCACCACGAACGCCTGGGCGTACTTCACGAACATGGTCTTGCGGACGAAGAAGTAGCGGAAGTCGATGCCGACGTCGACCCAGTCGTTGAGGCCCTGCTCGAACGGCAGCTCGATGCCGAGCCCGACGGACATGCCGCCGGCCTCGGTGGCGCCGCGGTTGGTCGCCTCCATCACGCCGGGACCGCCGCCGGTGATCACCGCGTAGCCCGCCTCGGCGAGCGCCGCGCCCAGGTCGGCGGCCAGTTCGCACTCGGGGCTGTCCGGTGTGCTGCGAGCCGAGCCGAACACGCTCACCGCGGGCGGCAGGTCGGCCAGGGTGTCGAAGCCTTCGACGAACTCGGAGAGGATGCGCAGCGCCCGCCAGGCGTCCTTCGTCTTCCACTCGCGCCGGTGGTGGGAATCGAGCAACTTCTCGTCCGCGGTGCTCGGCGGGATGGCTTCGCGGCGCAGCGTGACCGCGCCACGATGACGCTCCGCTCCCGTCCGCCGTCGCCCGTTGGTGCTGTCCGTCATGCCACCAAGGTAGTGCGGACGGTCAGTAACTGGTGAATAACCGGTTGGGTTTCGGTAAGAGGATTGCGACCGGCCAGCCTTTTTGCCAGATTGAAGCAACGGACGGTAGCTCTGGAGCGTCTGTACAGTTACCAAAATCCGACGGGGCACAGGGGGCCGCCGTGACGAACCGGCACGAGCAGATGAAAGCGCAGCGCCGCATGCAGCGCCGCATTCAACTGGTGGTAGAGGAGCGCCGGTCGGCGCGCGCCGCCCAGACCTTCGATCCGGAACGAACGGTGGAGATCCCGCCACAGGCACTGCGGGCCATCGGCCGAGTGCCGGTGACGGCCATCTAGTCAGTCCGAAGCAAGCCAGCGGTGCAGCGTCGCCGCTCCGTCCCGGATCTTGCCGATCTCCACGTGCTCGTCCGGGGCGTGCGCCAGCAGCGGGTCGCCCGGCCCGTAATTCAGGGCCGGGATGCCCAGCGCCGCGAACCGGGCGACGTCGGTCCAGCCCAGCTTGGCGGCCGGCTCCGCGCCGACCGCGGCCAGGAACTCGCGGGCCGGGGCCGCGGTGAGACCGGGCAGTGCACCGGCCGCCGAGTCGGTCAGCTCGACCTCGAAGCCGTCCAGGACCTCGTGCACGTGCTCCAGGGCCTGCTTCTCGGTGCGGTCCGGGGCGAATCGCAGGTTGACCTCGACGACACACTCGTCCGGCACGACATTGCCGGCCACCCCGCCCGAGATGCGAACCGCGTTCAGGCCTTCCCGGTACGTACACCCGTCGATCGTGACCGTGCGGGGACGGTAATCCTGGAGTCGCCGCAGAATCTCGCCGGCCGCGTGGATCGCGTTGACCCCGCGCCAGGCGCGGGCGGTGTGGGCGCGCCGGCCCCTGGTCCGCACCAGCGCACGCAGCGTGCCCTGACAGCCGGCCTCCACCACGCCGTAGGTCGGCTCGAGCAGCACCGCGAAGTCGGCGATCAGCCACTCCGGACGGGCCTCGGCGACCAGGGCGAGCCCGTTGAACTTCGACTCGATCTCCTCGGCCTCGTAGAAGAGGTAGGTGATGTCGTAGCCGGGGTCGGGCAGGGTCGCGGCCAGGTGCAGCGCCAGGGCCACCCCGGACTTCATGTCGGAGGTGCCGCACCCATAGATAAGATCATCGACCACAGTCGATGGGAAATTGTTGTTGAGCGGCACCGTGTCGAGGTGGCCGGCGAGTACCACACGCTGGTCACGGCCGAGGTCGGTGCGGGCCATCACCGTGTTGCCGAGTCGATCCACGCTCAGGTGCGGGGTCTTCCGCAGAACGTCCTCGACGTGGCCGGCGATCACGGCCTCGTTGCGGGAAACGGACTCGATGTCGACCAGGGCGCGGGTGAGCTCCACCGGGTCGACCAATACGTCCGGGGTAAGCGGGTTGGCCATAGGGCGCACCATACCGGGCCAGGGTGAATCACCCTCAGAGTTACGATTCTCGTCACGATAGGGTGCGGTACGTGGACACCGCGATCTCGACCTCGCCTGCCTGGGGCATCGGCCTCGCCACCGTTACCGCCGACGGCCAGGTGCTCGACACCTGGTTCGCCGAGGGCTTCCTCGGCCTCGGCGCGGAGCCGGCCGAGCCGCCCGTGCTGCCCGCCGGACTGACCGGCCCCCGCACGCTGCCCGGCCTGAGCACGGTCGAGGTCCGCGTCGCGATCGGCTCGCTGGCCGACCCGATCAAGGACGCCTCGGACGCCTACCTGCGCCTCCACCTGCTGTCGCACCGGCTGGTCGTGCCCAACTCGATCAACCTGGACGGCATCTTCGGCTCGCTGGCCAACGTGGCCTGGACCTCGGCCGGCCCGTGCCCGGCCGACCGGGTCGACGAGCTGCGCTTCCTCGAGCGCGCGGCCGGCCGCCACCTGAGCGTCTACGGCGTCGACAAGTTCCCGCGGATGACCGACTACGTCGTCCCGGCCGGGGTGCGGATCGCCGACGCCGACCGGGTGCGCCTCGGCGCCCACCTGGCCACCGGCACCACCGTCATGCACGAGGGCTTCGTCAACTTCAACGCCGGCACGCTGGGCACCTCGATGGTCGAGGGCCGCATCGTGCAGGGCGTGGTGGTCGGCGACGGCTCCGACATCGGCGGCGGGTCGTCCATCATGGGCACCCTCTCCGGTGGCGGAAAAGACCGGGTCAGCATCGGTGAGCGCAGCCTGCTCGGGGCGAACGCCGGCATCGGCATCTCGCTCGGCGACGACTGCGTGGTCGCGGCCGGCATCTACATCACGGCCGGCTCCAAGATCACCCTGCCGGACGGCCGGGTGGTCAAGGCCCGCGAGCTGTCGGGGCAGAACAACCTGCTCTTCTGGCAGAACTCGGTGACCGGCACGCTCGAGGCGAAGCCGCGCAGCGGCACCGGCATCGAACTGAACGCCGCGCTGCACGTCAACGCCTGAGGGCTTCCGCGGCGGCCGCCTTGACCGCCGCGGTCAGCTCACGCAGCAGGGCCGAGTCGATCTTCCAATACTGCCAATAGAGCGGCACGTCGAGATGCGTCCCCGGGACCATCTCGACGTAGTGACCGGCGGCGATGTCCGGCCGGGCGTTCGACTCCGGCACCATGCCCCAGCCGAGGCCGAGCCGGATCGCCTCGATGAAGGCGGCCGCCGACGGCACGTAGTGCACCGGCGGGTTCCCGGGCCGGTCCATCGTCGCCAGGAATCGGTGTTGCAGCTGGTCCTTGCGGTTGTAAACGATCATCGGGACGAGCTCCGGGGACGCGCCGACGGCCAGGTACCGCATCGCGCCGAGCGGTTCGATCCGGCATCCCTGCACCGGCACGTGCTCGGCGGTCACCGCCGCCATCGCCGTGCCGGAACGCAGCAGATCGGCGGTGAAGTCCTGGTCATCGGTGTGCAACCCGTACTGCGGACCGGGCACCGCGGCCAGCGCCGGCAGGAACCACAGATGCAGCGAGTCCGCGTTCACCACGATCGACACCCGGGTGCGGTCCCGTGCCTGCGCCAGCGCCTCCCGTTCCAGCAGCGCGACCTGCCCGGCGAACCGGACCAGCGCCTGACCGGCCGTCGTCGCCACGCACGGCTTGGCCCGCCGGACCAGCACCTGGCCGACGGCGCTCTCCAGCGCCTTGATCCGCTGGCTCACCGCCGACGGCGTCACGTGCAGCTGCCGGGCCGCCGCTTCGAAACTGCCGGTCTCGATCACGGCCTGGAACGTCGTCAACTGCACCTGATCCACATAAGCAAAACTAAACCAACGTCAAAATCTTTAGCTGGTGTACGCCGTGAGCAGTGCCTAGCGTCGAATCCGTGCTCACCTCCGTGCTCGCCGGGTTCCTCGCCTCGGCCGTCCTGATCATCGCCATCGGCGCCCAGAACGCCTTCGTCCTGCGCCAGGGCCTGCGCCGCGAACACGTCATCGCGGTGGTGGCGGTCTGCGCCCTGTCCGACCTGATGCTGATCCTGGCGGGCATCGGCGGCCTCGGCGCGGTGGTCACCGCCCGGCCGGACACGGTCACGGTCATCCGCTGGGTCGGGGCGGCCTTCCTTATGGCGTACGCCGTCCTCGCGGCCCGCCGCGCGATGCGGCCCACCCGGCTGAATCCGGCCGAGCGGGCGCCCGCGACGCTCGGCGCGACCGTACTGACCTGCCTGGCCCTCACCTATCTCAATCCGCACGTCTACCTGGACACCGTGCTGCTGCTCGGCTCGATCGCCCAGCGGCACCCGCATCGCTGGCTCTTCGGGATCGGCGCCGCCGCGGCCAGCCTGGTCTGGTTCACCGCGCTCGGCCTGGGCGCGCACCGACTGGCCCCGCTGCTCGCCAAGCCGACCGCGTGGCGCGTGCTGGACGGCGTAATCTCGCTGGTCATGGTCGGGGTCGCGGCCAGTCTGCTGATAGGCGCTTGACCCTCCACCTGGGTGAGACACCAGAGTCTGCGGGGTGCGAGGAGAGATGCGCGGCATCGGCGAGGTGGCCCGGGCCAGTGGGCTTTCGGTGAGTGCGCTGCGGTTCTACGACGGCGCCGGGGTGCTGGTGCCGGCCGAGGTCGACCCGGCGACCGGCTATCGCCGGTATGCCGACGATCAGATCCGGGCGGCCCGGCTGATCGCCGGGCTGCGCCGGGTGGGCCTGCCGGTCACCGAGATCGCGCAGGCGGTGCGCGACCTGGGCGACCCCGATGCGGTCCGCCGTCAGCTGGAGCACCACCGTCGACGGCTCGAGGACGGTCTGGCCGATGCCAAGCGTGAACTCCTCCGCATCCACACCCTGCTCGACCTGGAGGAGAACCTGATGACCCGGATCACCCTGCCCGCGGCCGCACTCGCCGCGAGCCTGAACGCCGTCCGTTTCGCCGCCACCGACCCGTCCGGCATGCTGCCCGGCGTGCTGTTCGAGACCGACGGCGACATGCTCACCCTGGTGGCGACCGACCGCTACCGGATGGCGATGGCGACCACGCCGGTCACCGTCGAGGGGCCGCCGGTGCGGCTGTTGCTGCCGGTGGCGTTCGTCGACGAGTTACTGCCGCCGGCGGCCGGCCCGGTCGTGCTCGACCTGGCCGCCAAGAGCATCCGGGCCGAGATCGGCGACCGGGTGATCGACGACGAACCACTGCCGGTGGACTTCCCCGACTACCGCCGGGTGCTGGCCGAGCGGAACGAGCCGACCAGCCGGGTCACGATCGACGCCGCGGCCCTGCGGGCGACGGTGGAGTCGGCCCCGACCGCGCGGCGGGAGCACGCCGGCAACTCGTACGACCTGGTGATCCTCGGTCTTGACCAGGCCGGCAGCGTGCGGATGGCGGCCGAGAGCGAGTGGACCCAGGCCGCCGAGCGGCACGTCGCGGTCAACCGGGAGTTCCTCCTCGACGCGCTCGACGCCGCCGGTGGGCCGGGTCAGCTCGTGCTGGAGCTGGACGGTCCGATCCATCCGCTCGCCGTGCGGTTGGCGGGCGACGACTCGCGCCTCTCGATCCTGATGCCGGTCCGCGACTGACCAGCGGCAAAACAGGTCGAACAGGCATACGAGGTGCCGATCCACTCGGCCGGGCCCGGCCGAGTGGATCGTGGATGCCATACCGTAACCATGTTTCGAGCTTGAGTCATGTCACAACGACGCCTGTTGCACAGGTCCCCTGGCTACCGTCGTCTGGTGCGCAGCGGGCAGCAGTACGGCGACTCGGCCGACTCGACCATGACCGCCGCCGCCCTGGGCGAACGAGCCACCGGCTGGGAGTTCGCCTGGCTCGACGGGCGGGGCGGCGGGCCGTCCTGGTCATACCCGGAGCTCGCCCGCGCCCTGCTGCGCCGGGCGCACTCCCTGCTCGACCTCGACACCGGCAGCGGCGAGCTGCTCGCCGAGCTGGCCCCGCTGCCGGCGCACACCGTGGCCGTGGAGAGCTGGGCCCGCAACACCCCGGTCGCCATCGACCGGCTCGCGCCCTTCGGCGTGGACGTGCGGGCCGAGCTGCCCGGCGGCGAGGACGAGTTCGACGTCGTGCTCAGCCGGCACGGACGGCTGCCCGCCGCCGACATCTTCCGCCTCCTGCGCCCCGGCGGCCGGTTGCTCAGCCAGCAGGTCGGCCACGACGACCTGGCCGGCCTCAATACCGCACTCGGCGCACCCCCGCCCTACCACCGCCTCTGGAACGCCGAGGTCGCCGTCGCCTCCCTCGAGGCAGCCGGCCTCGAGGTCGTCGACGTGCGCGAGGAGCGCCCGGCCGTCGCGTTCCACGATGTCGGCGAAGTGGTCCGGCAACTGCGTGACCTGCCCTGGCAGATCCGGGACTTCACCCCCCAGCGGTACGCGGCGGCCCTCGAACGGCTCGATTCGTTCATCCGCCTGCACGGCGAATTCACCGTCGCCGCACACCGCTTCCTTGTCCAAGCAGTTCGCAGTTAGCCTCAACCCACATCCCCCCAAAGGAAGATCGGCCCATGCGCTCCTTGGTCATCGCCGTTGCTCAACCGCGCATCATTCCGCTCGACGTCACCACCAACGTGCTCGTCCACGCGGCCGCCGTGCGCGCGGCGGCGTCCCGAGTGGTCGTCTTCCCCGAGTTGTCCCTGACCGGCTATGAGCTGGACGCGCCGATCGTGGCCGTCGACGACCCACGGCTGGCGCCGCTCGTCGAGGCGTGCGCGGCCACCGACACCGTCGCGCTGGTCGGGGCGCCGATCGAGGGGCCCTACATCGCGACGCTGGCCGTCGACGGTGACGGGGTCCGGGTCGCCTACCGCAAGCAGTTCCCGCACACCAGCGAGGAGCGCTTCCGCCCCGGGCCGGGGCCGGAGGTGCTCGAGGTGGACGGGTGGCGGCTCGGCCTGGCGATCTGCCGGGACACCGGCGTCGCCGAGCACGCCGACGTGACCGCGACCCTCGGCATCGACGCGTACGTGGCCGGCATCGTCGACTCGCCGGCCGGTGAGCTCGTCGCGGGCGAGCGGGCCCAGCGGATCACCACCGAGCACGGGGTCTGGGTGGCGTTCTCCTCGTTCGCCGGGCCGACCGGCGGCGGGTACACCGAGACGGCCGGCCGCTCCGGCATCTGGACGCCGAACGGCCGGGTGGCGGCCCGAGCCGGCCGCGCCGTCGGCGAGATGGCCCGCGCCACGATGGTGGCCGAGTCGCTCGCCCACCTCTAGGCAACACGTGGTGCAGCATCACATCCGGCCGGACGGCACGCCGCCGACCAGCGGCTACAGCCACGCCGTGACCGTCACCGGGCCGATGGTGCTGGTCTCCGGGCAGGTGCCCCTCGACAGCGAGGGGCGCCTCGTCGGCTCCGGCGATGCTCGACCCGCAGCGGCCGCCGGCCAGCTCCCTGGTTCAGGTGAGCGGTCTCGTGCAGCCCGCCTTCCTCGTCGAGATCGAGGCCATCGCGGCGCTGCCGTCTTGACAGAGCCATAGCCATCTTGCCTCTTTCAGCTGAATCGGCCGCCGATTCGGCTAATTCGTTAGGGTAAGCGCGGTGATTATGACCCTTTCAAATCACGATCAAACGCACCCCATATTCATGTTGCAAGGGTATTTCGGGGCCCGCCAGGGCTAGTCGATCTTCAGATGTCTTGCGCATGTTGCGGTCGGGCGCCGATCGATGATTCAGCAGGTCAAGGCGTTTTCGGCACCGTCGCGGCAGCGAGTTGGCTTGATCTTTCCGGCTCCGGACCACCGTTCGGGGTAATCCGGACGGCCTCCACTCGGTGGCTCAGCGTTCCGAACAGGACACACGTACGCCCTATCGCCGCGTTATTCGGAGTCGGTCATCTTTGTCGCAGCGCCGGAACGCCTTCGAGGCCCGGCCCACACAAATTCCGAGCCGTTCCTGGAGGAACTTCCTCATGCGCAAGATGACCAAGCGTTCCACCGCCATCGTCGCCGGCGTCGCCGTCGTGGCCCTCGGCGGGACCGCTGCCTTCGCCGCCGTGTCCGGCTGGTTCAACGGCGCGGACAGCAACGTGACGGCATCAACCGCGGAGATCAAGCCGGTTACCGCCCGAATCACGGTGGGAAGCAACCTGTGGGCCGGCAAGACGGTCGACGCGGACGTGACGATCGGTAACTACAACGAGTTCAAGGTCAAGGCCACGGAGGTCAAGGCCGGCTCGATCGTCGTCAGCGCTTACAACAACGCGTCCGATGCCGCCCGAGAGTCGGGCGCCGTTGGGGGTTGCGGCACCAACGAGGCTGACATCGAGCTCGGTAGCCTGCCCACCGCCGGCATCCTCGTCGACCCCGGCAAGTGGTCGCTGTCCCAGACCCTCACCAAATTCGTCACCATGAAGGCCACTGCAGACCCTGCCTGCGCAGGCAAGGTCCTCCGCATCAACTTCACGCTCGACGGCGAACTCGTCAATACCCCCTGATGAAACGCGGTGAGGGCGACTCTCGCCCCCACCATCTGCCCACCTTTTGCTGGAGCTGAAGCGTGAACTGGCGGATGACCCTCGGCAGCCTTGCGTTGATCACTCTGCCGCTGGCCACGATCGACTCGCCTCCGGTGAGCGAGTACGAGAGCCAGGGGCTCACCCTGATCGGCCATGACGGGCGCGGCCAGCGGCATTTCGCGGTCGACGGCGACGCGGTCAAGGGTCCGCATCCCGGCGCGGTCCGGCGCATCGAGGTGACCGTCGACAATCCGGAGCGGTTCGTGCTCCGGATCGACCGGCTGCGCGGCCGGGTCGTCGCCACCTCGAGCCGCGGGTGCCCGGTTGCCGGGCTACGGGTCGACGGTTACGACGGGAAGTTGCCGGTTCGGGTGGCCGCTCACGGGCGGACCACCCTGCCGGGCCGGCTGGTCGTCACCATGCCGGCGAACACCACGCCGAAGTGCGCGAGCACCCGGTTCACTATCGAGTTGGAGACCGCCGGCGCGAGGATCGGCCGATGAACCGGCGGGTCGCCTACCTCGTCGTCGCGGCCACGGTCGGCGCGATGGGTGTGGCCGGGACGCTCTACGCGTACGCAAGTTGGGCTGTTCCGAGTTTGCCGGTGACCGTCAAGGTCCGTACCGAAAAAATGCCGCGCGGCGTCACGCCCAGCGTGACCAAGCAGGGCGGCGACGCCGTCGTCAGCTGGAGTGCGCAGGAGATCGGCCCGGGCTCGACGATGGATCACTACGTGGTCACGGCGCACAGCGTCGACACCCCGCCGTTGCCCGACATCACCCGCACGGTGACGGCAAGCGGCGGGGCGACCGAGACGGTGATCTTCGGCGCCGCCGAGGTGGCCGGGGGTAAGTGGTACTGGACCACGGTGCCGAAGCTCCGGCTCTGGGTGGGAACCGAGAGCGGCAAGAGCGACCGCCTCAAGTTCCCGGGCACTCCGGCGACCCCACCGGCCGGCACGATCGCAGCAGCGCGGTCGGCCGGCTCCACACCAGCGACGACGGCGCCGACTGCCGATGCCCCCGTCGGCGCCGTCGTCGCTCCCCCGGCCGCGGCCGACCAGCCGGCGCCGACCACGCCGGCCACCGCACCGGCCGCCGACAAGCCGGTCGATGCGGCGACCACCGCTCCGGCGGCCACGCCGACCACCACGGCCCCGGCCGAAGCGCCGTCGACGACCGGGACGGAAGACACCGCTCCTTGACCGAACCGGGAAGAGATCGAGCCTCCGGCGAGGTCCCGCGCCGGAGGCTCGATCTGGCGGCGCCAACGCGGCGCCCGTGAGCCAACAGAGGCATGACCGGCATGCATCTTTCAGCCGAATCACTCGTCGATGCGGCTGACTTTTCGCCGTCCGGTTCAGATTTTCCGACCGTGAATACCGCACTGAAATATTCCGGAAATTCACGCTGCACGCTCGCCCACCGCCTTTCGCCGCAGGCCTTCAGGAGGACACGTTTTCGCTGGTGAGGAGGGATTTACCCGGAAGATCAACGGCCCTGGCATTACCTTGCGAACGGCGTTCGAGATCATCCGAACGGTCAGTATCAGGTGTCTCCAGGGCCTCTCAGGTAACACGTATTCCCTATCGCCCGGTCATCTCGGCACGAGCATGTTGTTCGCAGTGCCGGACGCCGCCACGACCCGGTCGAGCGCATTCGGAAGCCGAATGTTTGCCCCCTCACCGTTCCCGGAGGAACCGATCCATGGGTAAGAACAGCAAGCGCTCCGCTGTCGTCGCTGGTGTCGTCGCCGTCCTCATCGGCGGAGGTGCGGCCGCCTGGGCCTTCACCGGCTGGAACGTCGGCGGTACCGGCACGGCCGACGCCACCGCCGCCTCGATCAAGGCGCTCACCGGCACGGCCGACCTCGGCGGCACGCTGTACCCCGGCCGCTCGGTCAACGCCACGGCCGCCGTGACGAACCCCAACGACTTCCCGGTCGTGCTCAACAACGGCATCGTCACGACCTCGGTCAAGGCCAGCGGCGGTAACAGCAAGACCGGCCTCGCCGACTGCAACACCGCCCTCGCGAACAGCGACATCAGTGCGTCGTTCAGCAACACCCCGAGCCTCGGCGTGAGCCCGAGCCCGCAGAACGTGGGCCTGGCCGTGACGGTCAACGAGCTGCCCCAGGTCTGTGCCGGCCTGCACATCCAGGTGAGCTTCACCTTCTCCGGCGTGCAGACCGCCTGATCAGGCCCGAGCGGGGTGCGGACACCGCCGCACCCCGCCACCTCGACCATGGGAAGCCGATGTTGAAGAAGTGGTGGACCCCGATCGCCACGCTCGTCATGCTGGCGGCGGTTCTCGTGGTGGCCACGACGGATCAGACGACCGTCACGACCGACGACACCATGGTCATGGTCGGTGGGCACGGTCGGGGCGACCACGGCGCACCGCTGCACTTCACGCTCACCGCCAAGCCGGTGCACGGCCTCTACCCGGGCAAGGTCGAACAGCTGCGGGTCACCGTGAACAACCCGACCGGATACCGGCTCCGGCTGCAGCAGCTGAGCGGCCGGGTCACCTGGTCGTCCCGGCGCGGGTGCCCGGCCACCTCGGCCAGCCTGCAGGTTCGGCAATACACCGGCCGGCTGCCGATGGTGATCACGGCGCGCGGCCGTACCGACCTCGGCGGGTCACTTCCGGTCGTGATGCCGTCCGGCACCTCGGAGAAGTGCGCCGGCGCCCGGTTCACCATCACCATCTCCGGCATGGGTTACCGGGTGGACCGATGAGGCCCGGGATGAAGTTCCTGATCGGCGCCGCGGTCGTGCTCGCCCTCGGAGTGGGCGGCACGGCGCTGGCCTACGCCGGCGGCTGGACGATCACCGGGAATGCGGCGGTCAGCGCCAAGGTGGCCAAGATGCCGCGCGGCGTGACGCCGAGCGCGGCCGAGCAGAGCGGCCGGGCCGTGGTCAGCTGGAGCGCTCAGGAGATCACCGACGGCGTGCTGATGGATCACTACGTGGTCACGGCGCACAGCGTCGACGACCCGCCGCTGCCGGACATCGCGCGGACGGTGGCGGCGAGCGGCTCGGCCACCGAGACGGTTGCCTTTCCGGCAGCCGAGCTGGCCGGGGGTCGGTGGTACTGGACGATCGCGCCGCTCTACCGGACCTGGACCGGGGAGGAGAGCGGCAAGAGCCAGCGCCTCACCTTCCCCGGCTCGCCGGCACCGAGGCCGGCCGGCGACGACCCGGCGGTGGCACCGACGACGGACAGCAGCACCCCGGCGACCCCGGCGACCACACCGGCCACCACCGCCCCGGCGGTGGTGGACACCCCGGTCGACCCGCCGGAAACCACCCCGGCGACCGCCGAACCGGCGCCTTCGGAAACGGAAACAACTGGTTCCTGACCGGATCGAAAACCGATCGAACCCCCGGCGGGTCCCGCGCCGGGGGCTCGATCTATTTATTCGGCGCGTACGGATTAAGCCGAGCGGACCTGGTTGTTTTCGAGCGGCACCGGGGGTATGGACGAGGGGAACAACCCGGTTTGATGGATGCGGTGCTCATCCCGTACCGGAAATGAGTGGAACTCGGCAAACCTGGCCTGACCACCGTGGATTTGCCCCGACCGGGGGCCGACGGCGGGCCGCATTGTCGGCCGGATCGATCGCAGGGAAACATATGTGCTGGTCAGCATGCGTCAGGCAGGTATCCCCCGTTGGGGTTAGGCCGGTCAGTCTCCACTGTGCGATGTACGCGCGCACATCGGCGAACGGAATCCCGATCACATGACCGGCAGTCATCAGGGAACGTTGAACAGACAGCCCCTATCGGTCCGAGAAGGAGGAACGCGCCCGCATGCGAATGCTCAGCAGACGGCACGCCGCACTCATTCTTGAGGCGCTCTCGTGAATCCGCTCGATTTGCTCGCCCGGCGGCGAGAAAGCGCCATCAAGAACGACCCCGATCCGTCGGGACACATCGAGTTGCGCCCTTCTGATCACGAGGAGCCGACCTGGGAGATACGCCATCCCACCGAGGTACGCCGGCGGCGGCTCGACGGCCGTACCAGGGCGATCCTCTCCGCGGCGGCGATCATCGCCGTCGTGGTGAACGCGGGGGCCGCCTGGGTCTACTGGCGAATCACCGGGTCGGAGACCGGGCACACGTCCGGCGGTACCGCGATCGTGCTCGCGCTCCGTGCCCGCTCCGATCTCAACCGTCCGCTGACACCGGGGTTGAACGGCAACCTCACCGTGACGGTGACCAACGACTACGACTTCCCGATCCGGATCACCGCGGTGACGGCCGGTGACGGGAACATCGTGGCCGACGCCGAGCATCGGGACGCGGGCTGCCGGGACGCACGGGTGCGGTTCACCCGGGACCGGTTCCTGGTCTCGTGGGAGGTGCCGCGCAACTCGATCGGCGCGTTCACCATCCCGGCCGCGCTGACCATGCGGGCCGACGCGGCCGGGGCCTGCAACGGCTCGATGTTCACGGTGCCGATCCAGGCCTCCGGCGTCCGCCTGCCCTAGACCTAGACCTGGCGGTGCTGCCGGCCGGTTCCCCCGGCCGGCAGCACGCGGACGTCCTCGTCGACGATCACCGGCGTGCGGATCGAGCGGCGGTGCCGGCCGTTGCGGATCGGCTCGTCGTCGTCCTCGGTGTTGGGCGCCAGCAACTCACCTTGCACGGGGCGGTAGTGCCGGCCACGGTGCGAGGTCAGCTTGCGTACCTCGTCAGGCACCACCACCGAGTGGCGCAGTACCGCGCCGGCCCGCTCGGCCGATTCGCGGGCGACCTGCTCGTCCTCGGCCGCGGCGGCGATGCCCCTGGAGACCACCTTGGCCATCGCCTCGCCGTACGTCCGGGAATCCTGGATCTCCCGTTCGTGCAGCAGCAGCGCCTCGTGCTCGCTGCGCCGGGCGATCCGGGCCTCGTTGCGCTCGTAGGCGTTGCCGCGGGAGACGAACTTGAGCCCGACGGCCGCGCAGTCCAGCGCCACCAGCAGCAGCGTGATGCCCAGGTAAAAGACGCCGACGCCCCAGAAGTCGCTGGTCACCAGGTGCCACATCGCGGCGGTGCGGGCGCCGAAGCCGGCGTCGGCCTTGACCGCCTTGTTGTTGGCGTGCCGCTGATCGCCGATCTGCTCGGTCAGCTCGGCCTGCTCGGCGGCGCGGGCGTTGCGGGCCGTGCGCTGGGTGTCGAGGAGCGTGCCGGCCTGCCGGTCCAGGGCCGCCGCCTGGTCGTCGAGCCCGCGCGAGCGGCGCACCAGCTCGTCGCAGTAGCCGCCGTGCGGGCAACCGGTGTTGCGGGACACGCCATCGCCGGCCGAGTCCTCGACCGCCTGCTGGTAGAGCAGGCGGGCGTCGCGGCGCTTCTGCGAGGCCCGGTTGGTGAGGTCGCGCAGGGCCGCATCGTCGGCCACCGTCTCCTGCTTGAGCTGGTTGAGCCGGGTCGTCCAGGTGCCGACCACGCCGTTCGTGTCGATCTTGGTGAGCTGCTGGTTGTGCACCTCGTTGAGGCGGTTGTCGATCTCACCCTGGTAGCGGGCGAGCATCAGCGGCTCGGTGATCAGGACGGCGAAGAGCAGGGCCAGGCCGAGCCGGCCGAGGTACAGGCCGGCGGTGGGTTTGCGCAGGAACTCCTTGGGGTCGGTCGACTCCAGCTTGTCGTAGCTGATCGACACCCGGCCGACGACGGCCCGGTCGTAGGCGACCACCCCGGCCGCGATCATCGGCCCGACCAGCCAGCGGTACCACGGCTGCTGGTAGTTGGCGCTGGCGTCGATGAACGCAGCGCCACCGACCGTGGCGTACACGAAGTAGAGCAAGACGAAGACGCCGACCGCGGAATAGAGAACCCGGTCGGTGTGCGTGATGACGCTCTCCGGGTTGACGTTCGCCACCCTCAGGAGGACGTCACGACGACGCTTCGGCATGCAGCCGAGTCTTACCGATCATGTCCGGCCTCGCGGACAAAACCGAATTTTCCTTATTTACTCGGACAGGTCGGGATCCGTGATCGTTACCCGGACGATGACCGACGCCTGCACCGTCTGCACCTGTGGATCCAGCTGTAGCTCCAGCCCTGCGGCGTCGGCCATCGGGGCCCGGGCCATCATCGGGTGGAACCCGCCGCCGGCGATCTCGTCGGAGATCTCCACCAGGCCGCTGATCCGGCTGCCCACCGCCGACGCATACTCCCGGGCGCGGTCCAGTGCGTCGGCGATCGCGGCGCGGCGCACCTCGGCACTGGCCGTGCTGCCGCGCCGCAGCTGCCACCACGGGCCGGCGATCGACGCCTGCTCGAGGCCGGCCAGCCGGGGCAGCATCTCGCCGAGCGCCGCGAAGTCGGTGACCGTCACCGTGGTGCCGGCGCTGGCCGTCCAGGCCACCGGGCGGTCGCCGGACCGCTTGAAGTCGGGAAGGACCTGCACGCCACTGGTCTCCCGGCGCTCGATCGCCTCGCCGTAGCCGTCCAGCAGGGCGCGCAGCACGGCCGCCCGCTCGGTGAGGTGGGTGAGCACCGTGTCCTTGTCCCGCCCGCGGGCCGTCACCGTCACGGAGAAGACGGCCAGCTCGGGCGGGACCTCACGGAGTGCCTCACCGCGTACCACGATCGTCGGCTGCATCCCTGGAACGCTAGGCCATCGCGTCTCGCAACGCCTCCCGCGCGTCGGCGACCAATGCGTCGGCGTCGGTGGCGGTCAGGCCGGCGACCACCTCGGCCCGGTCGATCCGGCCGCCCCGCAGGTGCAGGCGGAACAGACCACGCGGCCCGGTGACCACCCGGGTGAACTGGCGCTCGGGCGGCAGTGGGCCGGCCGCGTCGATCAACCGGCCGGCCTCGGCGATCCGGTCACGGGCGGCGTCCAGAAAGCCGTCGTCACCGGGCGTACGTTGCCTGACGACAAGCATGGGTAACGGAACGTGATCAACGCGGGACAGGATCATCGGCACCAGGGCCGCCTTCAGCCGTGCGGTCGCCAGCGCCTCGAGCAGGCCCGCGGCCACCCCGGCCGGGCCCAGCTCCGACCACCAGCCCGGGTGCAGGCTGACGTCGACAAACCGGCCGACCGCATCGACCACGGCAAATGCCGTGCCCGTCCGGTCCGGCCCGGCGATGCGGTCGATCCGCAGCGGCGCGCCTCCCCCATGGGCGCTCACCGCCAGCCGCTCGACCTCGCTCACGAATTGACGCGCGTCCCCGATTCGCGCGTCGTCACGTTCTGATTGGACAAACAGAGACACCGAAGATCCCCCCGATCTCAGCGGCACTGAGAGTAACGCACGGCCGGTCAGGCATTCGACCCCGCAGATGCGTACGGTTCGTGCCAACTCTCGCGCCGTTGATCAAGTGTCCGGAGTGGAATCCGCGGTTGCCCAGCGCGGCGGGTCAGCCGTGGCGGCCGATCACGTTGGGTCCCGGGTCGTGGCGAGGCTCGTCGGTGGAGGGGGCGATCACCGGGTCGACGCCCTCGGCGACCTGCCACGGATTGTCCGGATCGAAGCCGGTGGTGTTGTCGTCGCCGCGGGCCCGGCGGTTGGCCCGGCCGGCCGCGCCGGGCATGCCGGCGGGGCTGGTGCCAACTCCGGCGCGGCGGTTCGGTCCGGCCTCGTCGTCGGGCAACCACTTCGGCCTGGGTACGCCACCGGACCGGCTCCCGCCGCGGGCGCCGCCGACGCTCTCGGCCTCGACGCCCGGCACGCCGGCCCGGCCCGCACCTCGGCCCGATCCGCGACCCGCAGTGCGACCGGCCGCACGGCCGCCGGTCCCGCCTCCGCCACGAGCGCCGCCGACTCCCGCTCCCCCGCGAGCGCCGCCGAGCCCGGCACCTCCGCCGGCGCCGCCGGGCGCACCGCGGCCGGTGGAGGTGCCACGGCCGGCCGTGGGCTCGCCCGTCGTCGCGATGGAGGCGCGGGCGCTGCCGCGCGGTGACCGGCCGCCGCTCCGGCCGATCGGGCCGCCGCCGCTGGTGGTGGTGGGCAGGAGGCCGGGCACGAGGGGATTGCCCCCGCCGCCCCCGCCGCCGCCACCGCTCGGAAGGCCGATCGGCTCGCCGCCAAGGCCCGGCCCCACCGGCGGCTGGCCGGGAGCGATCACACCGGCCAGATCGGGGCCACCGGCACCGGCGGTGGCGCTCCCGCGCGTACCCCCGGAACCTGATCGGTCGCCGACGCCGGACCCGCTGCCGTCACCGACCGCGGGGTTGTCGCCGCCGGAGGCGTCCTCCGGGACCGTGGCGTCCTGGCCCGGCAGCGGCGGCACCGGATCGTGCGGGACGCTCGCGGTGATGCCCACGCTGCCCCGGCCCCGACTCTCCCCCTGGTCGACGATGGCCTTGCGCTCGCCCTCGATGGTCAGCTCGTATTTCTCCGGGACCTTGAGCTGCGTCACCGCGTCCTCGACCGCCCGCTCGGCGGTGATCATCGCGGCGCGGGCCTTCTCGTCGATCTCGTCCTCGGCGCCGTCCCACCAGCGTGGCGTCAGATCGTCGCTCTTGTCCCGGTATTGCTCCCAGAGCGGCTCGATCGAGGTCTTCGCGGTCTGCAGAGCGTTCAGGATGTTGTCGAGCCCGCTCGCCGTGGTGTCGGCGTCGATCGAGGCCGTGTCCAGCCGCTTGATCAGGTCGTCGAGCTCGGTGACGAACGCCGCCGCCGACTCGTTCTCCTCCGGCGGCCAGGCAGCCACCAGGTCGGCGCGGGCGGTCAGCAGTGCCGCCCGCTGGCTGCGCACCGAACCGGCGAGGGTGCGCCAGGCGCTCACCTGGGCGCGGCCGGGACCGTCGTCCTCGCCGGCCACCATCGACCACAGCCGGGGCGTGTTGAACGCTCCCCAGTTGGTGCACCAGCTGCTGGTCAGCACGGGTTCGCCGGTCATGCTTCGCCGCCGGCATCCGCCTGGCGCTGCCGGACCTCGACCACCGCCTGGTCGAGCAGGGCGCGCACCTCGGAGGCGCGCCGGGCGGCCCGGCCGTCGGTGTCGTCGAGCGCCTTCGCGACCTTGCCGGCCGCGGTGGCCAGCACCCGGGCCGCCTCCAGGTAGGCGACCACGTTGGCGGTCGACTCCTGCAGGCTCTGCACATAGCGCTGCTTGGCGGCGTGCACGGCACCGCTCGCGTTGCTCGCCCCGAACTCCACCCCGGTGGAGAGGTCCACGCTCGCGCGCGAGTAACCGTTCTCCAGGGTGCTGGTGGTGTCGTTCTGCACCTGATCGGAAAACTTGTGCAGCCCGTCGGTCTCGACGCGCACCCCGTCAGCCACGATCGCCTCCCCCGCAGCGTCGTTCAACGCCCCGAGGGTAGCGACGAATGTCTACATGAGAAACCCCGTATGTCACGGGGTGATCACTGCGGGTAGATCGACCGTCAGGTCAGGCGGCTCACCGCGGCGGCCACCCGCTCGTCGGTGGCGGTCAGCGCGATGCGCACGTGCTGGGCCGCCGCCGGGCCGTAGAAGGCACCGGGAGCAGCGAGAATGCCCCGCTCGGCGAGCCAGTCGACGGTCTGCCAGCACTCCTCGCCGCGGCTCGCCCACAGGTAGAGACCGGCCTCCGAGTGGGTGATCTCGAAGCCCGCCTTGGCGAGCGCGGTGCGCAGCGTGTCGCGGCGGGCGGCATACCGCTCGCGCTGCTCGTCGACGTGCGTCTCGTCGCCGAGCGCGGCGATCATCGCGGCCTGCACCGGCGCCGGGACGATCATGCCGGCGTGCTTGCGGACGGCGAGCAGACCGGCGATCAGAGCCGGGTCCCCGCCGACGAAACCGGCGCGGTAACCGGCCAGGTTGGAGCGCTTGGACAGCGAGTGGACGGCCAGCACGCCGGTGTAGTCGCCGCCGGTCACCGTGTCGTCGAGCACCGACACCGGCGCCGTCTCCCAGCCGAGCGACAGGTAGCACTCGTCGCTGGCCACCACGGCACCGCGCTCGCGGCCCCAGGCGACCACCTTGCGCAGGTGCTTGGCCGGCAGCACCCGGCCGGTCGGGTTGGACGGCGAGTTGACCCAGACGAGCTTGACGCGCGAGCTGGGGCCGACCGCGGTGAGCGAGTCGGAGCGCACCACGGTCGCGCCGGCCAGCAGCGCACCCACCTCGTAGGTCGGGTAGCAGACCGAGGGGATCACCACGATGTCGCCGGGGCCCACGCCGAGCAGCGTGGGCAACCAGCCGACCAACTCCTTGGAACCGATGGTGGGCAGCACGCCCAGCTCACCGGACGCGCCGCCGGACCGGGCCAGCCAGCCGGCGATCGCCGCGCGCAGCGCCGGGGTGCCCGCGGTCAGCGGGTAACCCGGCGCGTCGGACGCGTCGGCGAGGGCACGGCGGATCAGCGCGGGCACCGGATCGACCGGGGTGCCGACCGAGAGGTCGACGATGCCGTCCGGATGCGCCGCGGCCTTCGCCTTCGCCGGCTCCAGAAGGTCCCAGGGGAAATCCGGCAGAGCCGACGCGAGAGCGCTCAGTGCTCGCCTCGGGGCGGCTGCGACACGATGAACGGCGTGTCCTTGTCGACCTTGCCGAGCTTGGAGGCGCCACCGGGCGAACCGAGATCCTCGAAGAACTCGTAGTTCGCGTTGGTGTAGTCCTTCCACTGCTCCGGGACGTCGTCCTCGTAGAAGATCGCCTCGACCGGGCAGACCGGCTCGCACGCCCCGCAGTCGACGCACTCATCGGGGTGGATGTAGAGCATCCGGTTGCCCTCGTAGATGCAGTCGACCGGGCACTCCTCGATGCATGCCTTGTCGAGAACATCGACGCACGGCTCAGCGATGATGTAGGTCACGGGTCTTTCCCTCCAAAGCCACGCCGCAAGAACAGTCGGCGACAGGTGCAGAGCCTAGTATCTCCGCCGAAGGAGGTGACACGTGCTCCGTCGGCAGGATGTGGGACACCGGGTGGTGGTGCGTCGGATTGTAGGCGTTTCGCAGGAGCGAACGCTGTATTCCGATGCTCTCGGAGAGCTCGTGGAGCTCACCGAGACGGATCTCACAATCGCTACCGAGAAGGGCACCCTGCGGGTGCCGTTGCACGAGGTTCACCGGGCAAAACGCGTTCCGCCCGCCCGTCGGCCACCGGCCGCCGACGTGATCGCGCTGGAGCTGGCGGCGAACGACGCGTGGCCCGCCCCGACCCAGTCCCGGCTCGGCAGCTGGATTCTGCGGGCCGCCGGAAACTGGACGGGCCGGGCCAATTCGGCCCTGGCCGTGGGTGACCCGGATCGCACTCTCGAGGCAGCGATCGACGGCGTCGTCGAGTGGTATGCGGCACACGGGCAGCAGCCACTGATCAACGCGCCGATGCCGCTGGCCGCTCCGGTCAACGCCGCGCTCGACGCGCGCGGCTGGACCGCCCGCCCGCTCACCCTGATGCAGACCGGCCCGGTCGCCCCGCTGCTCACCACGATCCCGGCCCATTCCGACCTGCCGCCGGTCGATCTGGCCGACACCCCCGGCGACGACTGGTACGCGATGGTCGCCGAGCACAAGGGCACCCTGCCGCCGACCGCGGTGCGCATCCTCACCGGCGTACCCGAAGTGGTCTTCGCGCACGTCCGCGACACCGACGGCAGCCTGCTCGCGGTGGCCCGCGGCGCGGTCACCGGCCCCGGCCGCTGGCTCGGCATCTCGCTGCTGCAGACCGCGCCGGCCGCGCGCCGCCGCGGCATCGCCCAGCAGGTGATGCGCGGTCTGGCGCAGTGGGCGACGCAGCGTGGCAGCACCCGGGCCTACCTGCAGGTGGAGGAGCGCAACACGGCCGCCGTCGCCCTCTACGGCCGGGTCGGCTTCAGCACCCACCACACCTACCTCACCCGGGAAGCGCCGGCCGCTTAGCGCCGGCCATTTCAGCGGCGGACGACCTTGCGGGGCTTGGCCGCGCTGCGCTCGCTGAACGCCTTGAGCGAGCGCGACCGGTAGTCGCGGCCCAGCATCACGGCGATCCAGTAGCCGAGCAGCGTGCCGACGATCGCGAAGCCGGCGTAGAGCCAGACCTGTGCGAAGAAGTCGCCGGCGCCGTTCTTGAACGGCTCGCTGCCGCCGCTGATGAACGGTCCGACCAGGACGGTCAGCAGCATCGCGCCGACCGCGCCGAAGACCAGGTCGGGCAGCAGCCACTCGCTCGGCCGCTTGCGCTGACTGGCCAGGAAGGTCCAGATCGCGAGCGTCAGGCCGAGCACGCCGAACATGATGATGGTGGCGCGACTCTCGGCCGCGTCGTCGCCGTCGAAACCGAAGCGGATGACCAGGCGGGCCACCACGTTGATCGCGAACAGCCCGACCGCCAGCGCCGCGGGCGGGAACCAGCGCTGCTGCCTCATGTGTCCTCCCCGGGACAAATCACCCACGCGGCCGCTCCCCATCAGGGCTGCGCGCCGCAGACAAATCGTGGCTCGGGATCGTAACGCCAGGTGAACCTTCGGCGCTCGACCTCACGGCCATCTTTGCGGATGACGCGCCACGCGTCCTCATGTGAAACCTGGGAGTCCGCTGCTAGTTATGCGCGACTGTGAACCAGCCGCACCTCGGCTACCTCACCGCGCGGCCAGGCGGCCCGGATCGCCCGGACCGCCCGATCCACGTCGAGGACACGATCGTCATCGGTGATCGGACCGGGCGGCAGGGAACTACGTAGCGCCGCCTCGAGCCGGGGCTTGTCCACCCGGACCACCGGGCTCTGCCCACCCCGGATGGCACGGCCGACGGAGAGCTCGACGTCGACCGCCACCCCGAGCGCGGCCGGCGGGAAGGCGGTCGGCCGCCCCTCGAGGAAGATCCGCACCGGGTCCGCGGCGTGCCGCGCGACCGGGTCACGCAGGGCCTCCTCGGCCTCGCTGCGAGACAGTCCGCCCAGCTCGACGCCGAGCATCCGGGTGCCGTGCGGCACGTCCCCGTTCATCCGGTAGGCCACCACCCCCGCCACCAACAGCAGGACCGTGACCAGTACTCCGACGAGAACCGCCCGCCGGACGTCGAACCGCTCCGGGTCGTCCACACCCGTATCAACGAGCGTTGCTCGCCGGCCCGCCGGGAATTCGCCGCAAGATCATGCGATAGGAGTACACCGCGAACGTGAGACTGCCGACCAGGATCATCACCAGCGCCACCCAGTCGTCGCCACCGATCAGGTAGTCACCCTCGTCGGTACGCACGCCCGCCGCGAACAGCATCATCAGCGTCCAGAGCGCCCACGGCGGTGCCAGTGCCCAGCGCTTGCCGGTGGTGCCCACCGCGAACCAGGCGATGGCCCAGTTGGCGAGCATCGCGAGCAGGATGGCCAGGCCGATCGGCGGACCGCCGCCGGAACCGATCGCGTCGCCGCGCCAGATCGACACGACGTCGCCGGCCCGCAGCGGGGTCAGCAGGATCTCGAGCACCCCGCTGAGGAACGCGGCGACGACCGCGACAGCCATGCCGCCGGCCACGATCACCGGCTCCCAGCTGCGCTTCTTCTTCTCCGGGGCGGTGTCCGTCTCGTCGGCCACGACGGTCATATCGAGGCCGCCTCCGCGGCGGCCGGCTCCACGCTCCGGACCCCGCTGAAGAGGTCGCTCTCCCAGTGGTGCGGTCCGTCGCCCGGGCCGCGCTCACCCTTGGCGAGCAAAAAGTATTCGACGCCCATGAACTCGCCGCCGAAGTCGCCGGCGATCCCGTAGAGCCACGAGTTGTCCGGGATCTGGGTGGCGTGCGAGCGCATCGCCGCCACCTTCTGCTGGTAGTAGTCGGTGCCGTCGATCCGGGCCGCGATCTCCTCGTCGGTGTGCCCGAACGGCAGGTCCTCGACCTTCTCCACCTCGGCGAACGGGTTGTCGTCCAGCTCCCGGAACGCCTCCATGCCCTCGCGCAGCACGCTCAGCGGCATGGCCGTCCAGTAGATCTTCTCCGGACCGTCGGCGCCGGCCATCTCGGCCGCCCGCATCGCCACCCGGTGCGCCTGGATGTGGTCGGGATGACCGTAGAAGCCGTTCTCGTCGTACGTGATCATGACCTGGGGTTTGATCTCCCGGATGATCTCCAGCAGCTGCGCCGCGGCTTCCTCCAGATCGGCCTGCCAGAACGCCCGCGGGTGCTCGTTGGTCGGCAGGCCCATCATGCCGGAGTCGCGGTAGCGGCCCGGTCCGCCGAGGAACCGGTGATCGGTGACACCGAGGGCGGCACAGGCCCGGGAGAGCTCGATCAGGCGGTAGCCGCCGAGCTGGTCGGCCTGCTTCGCCTCGAGCTGAGCCAGCTCCGGAACGTGGATCTCACCCTCTTCACCGAGGGTGCAGGTCACGAGCGTCACGTGAGCGCCGGCGGCCGCGTAGTGGGCCATCGTGGCGCCGGTGCCGGTTACCTCGTCGTCGGGATGTGCGTGCACCAGCAACAGGCGGCGCGCGGGCAGGGCGTCGGTCACGGCCGCCACTCTACGCGGCGCCGAGCCGGGCGATCCGGCGCCGGGCTGCGAGTTTGCACAGCGGAACCCGGTCTTGATCAGCGATGCTGGACCCGTGGATTACCCCGGACTCGCCGGTCGCACCGGTCACTTCAGCTTTGGCGCCCCGCGCGACGTGACGATCGGCGGCGACGGCTCCCGGGTGGTGTTCCTGCGCTCGTCCGGCCCCGAGGACCCGCACGCGGCGCTCTGGTTGCTCACCGTGGCGACCGCCGAGGAGACGCTGATCGCGGACGGCCCGATCGACTCGTACGCCATCGACCGCGACGCCCGCGTCGCCGCCTTCGCCCGCGACGGCCGGCTCTTCCGCGTCGACCTGCTCGGCCGCACGGTCACCGAGGTGGCCACCGACGAGCCCGCCGAGGACCCGCGGCCCGACCCGATCGGCCGGAACATCGGCTATGTCACGCCCGGCGGCTCGGCCGCCCTGCGGGTGGTCGGCCCGGGTGGCGACCGGCTGATGGCCGGCGAACCCGGCACCGCCTGGCGGGAGCACGGCGGGTTGATCACCTGGGGCGTGCCCGACCCGGCCGCCGTCCAGTTCGGCCGGCGGCGCGGCTGGTGGTGGTCGCCGGACGGCGGCCAGATCCTGGCCACCCGCACCGCCGCCGGGACCAGCCTGCACCTGCTCGACCTGGACGACGGCTGGGTCGACGTGCACTGGGACCGGGAGACCTATCCCTACGTCGTCAACGTGCGCTGGGCCGAGGGCGGCGGTCCGCTGATCACCGTGCTGCGCCGGATGCAGCAGCACGGCCTGGTGCTGGCGATCGACCCGCGCACCGGCGAGACCCAGGTCCACGCCGAACTCGCCGATGCCCGCTGGGTCGAGCCGGTCGAGGGGACCCCGCGGCATCTGCCGGACGGGCGGGTGCTGGTCGGCGGCGAGCTCGCCCACGACGGCTTCGACGCCCGCTGCCTGTTCGCCGACGGCAGCCTGCTCACCCCGCCCGGCCTCTACGTGCGGCGGGTGGTCGGCACGCTGCCGCGCACCGGGACCCCGTCCGGCGCGCCCGATCTCGTGGTCGAGGGCACCGACGGCGATCCGGCGGCCCAGTCGGTCTTCCGGGTGCGTACCTCCCTCAGCGGCGGCGGAGCGGAAGCCCGCAAGGTCAGCTCGACCCCGGGCTGGCATCGGGCCGAGGCCTCCGGCGACGTGCTCGTCATGGACGACACCGTGTGGCGTGCCGACGCCCGAGTGGCCACGCTCGGTAATCTCGCGGCGCCGCTGCCCTACCATCCTCGCCCCGCCCTCGAACGCGTCACCGACCGGCGACTTCCCGCTGCCGTGCTCTATCCGACCGGGTTCGTCGGTGGACAGAAGATCCCCGTATTGGTCACGCTCGGCGACGGGCCGGGGCACCAGCAGGTGACGTCGGATCCGGCCGCGTGGCAGGAGCGGCAATGGTGGGCAGACGCCGGCTTCGCCGTCGTGAGTGTCGACAGCCGGGGTACGCCGGGGGTGGCGCCCAGCTTCGAGAAGGTGGTCCATCGACGGCTCGGGGACGTTGCTCTGACCGACCAGGTGGACGCGTTGCACGTACTCCTCGGCAAGCATCCTGATCTTGATCTTTCGTCGGTGTCGGTGCGCGGGACCGGGCTCGGTGGGTGGCTGGCGGCGATGGCCGTGCTGCGCCGGCCGGAGGTTTTCCACCGTGCCGTCGCACGCCGGCCGGTGACCGACTGGACCGCGTTGCCGGCGCCGTTCGCCGAACGCTACCTGGGCGATCGCCTCGACTCCGCCGACGTGTACGCCCATCACAGCCTGGCCGAGGCGGCCGCCCAGTCGGACCACAGCCGCCCACTGCTACTGGTGGGCAGTTCACTGCCGGGTTTCGACTCGACCCCTTCAGCCACACTCGACGAAGAGTTAGCGTTCCTGCGAGGCTAGGTGGGAAATAGTCACTAGGAGAGTTGTCATGAGACTAGTTTTCGTGAGAGAGTCCGACCGCGATCACTCGGGAGACGCCATGACGACAGCCATCTTCAGCGACGGGCGGCCGATGGCCGAGGCGGAGTTCCTCGCCATCGGTGAGACACCCGAGCGCATCGAGCTTTTCGATGGGAGCCTCCACGTGACCCCGGCCGCCACGCCCCTGCACCAGTTAGTTTCGCGCCGCTTGGCCAACACCATGGATGCGGGCGCAGAAGCGGCCGGCCTCCTGGTGCTGGAAGCAGTAAATGTCCGGATCAACCCGAGCCGGATCCCGATCCCCGATCTCGTCATCAGCTCAGTGATCAACCTGGAAGAGCTCGTCATCGACGCCTCCGCGATCCGGCTGGTGTGCGAGATCATCTCGCCGTCCAACGCGTCCACCGACCGCGTGCTCAAAATGCACTACTACGCGGCCGGCCGCATCCCGTGGTATTTGCTGGTGGACCCGTCGGCACGCACCCTTCAGCTATTCCGGCTGGTCGGCGACACGTACGTCGAGGAATTCGTCGCCAAGGATGGGGACGTTCTGCACCTGAGCAAGCCCGTTGTCGCCACCATCGATCTTGCGGAGTTGCTTCCTCGGGTCTGAGATTTGTCGTACCGGTCCCCTAGGGTCGGTGCATGAGCCACTTCGATGAGGCGTATTCGGCGGTGCAAGCCGCCCTGGACGCCGGGGCGCGTTACGCCGACGCCCGGATCATGCTGCGCCGCACGGAGTCGATGACCGCCCGCAACGGGGACGTCGAGGATCTCAGTTCGGACGAGAGCGCCGGCCTCGGCGTCCGGGCCCTGGTCGGTTCGAGCTGGGGCTTCTACGCGGTGCCCGACCTCTCCGACGCGGCCGCCCGCGCGGCCGGCCGGCGGGCCGCGCAGATCGCCGCGGCCAGCGCCACCGTGCCCGGTCCTGCGATCGACCTGGTGCCGCAGGGTGCCGGCGCGGGCAGCTGGGCGAGCGAGTGCCGCATCGATCCGCTCACCGTGCCGCTGGCCGACAAGGGCGATCTGCTGGTCCGGGCCACCAGCGCGGCCAAGTCGGCGGGCGCCGACCAGGCCGAGGCGCACTACGGCATCTGGGACACCCGCAAGTGGTTCGTCTCCAGCGACGGGCACCGCATCGACCAGCACATCCGCGAGTGCGGCGGCGGGGTGACCGCCAGCGTTCTCGGCGACGGCGAGGTGCAGCGCCGCTCCTACGGCCAGCAGTACGGCACGCGCGGCTGGGAGCTGATCGAGGAGCTCGACCTGGCCGGCAACGCCGCGCGGATCGCCGACGAGGCGCGCGCCCTGGTGACCGCGCCCCTCTGCCCGCCCGGCGAGACCAACCTCATCCTCGCCGCCGACCAGCTGGCGCTGCAGATCCACGAGTCGGTCGGGCACGCCATCGAGCTCGACCGCATCCTCGGCTGGGAGGCCGCGTTCGCCGGCACCAGCTGGCTCGACCTGGAAAAGCTCGGCTCGCTGCGCTACGGCTCCGAGCTGATGAACATCACCATCGACCCGACCATCCCGGGCGCGCTGGGCAGCTTCGGCTACGACGACGAGGGCACCCCGGCCGTCAAGCGTGACGCGGTCCGCGACGGCATCTGGGTCGGCGTGCTGGCCGGGCGTGACTCGGCCGCGGTCGCCGGCCTCGACTACGGCGGCAGCGTCCGCTCCGACGGCTGGGCCCGGCTGCCGATGGTCCGGATGACCAACGTCGGCCTCGAGCCCGGCCCGCACACCCTCGACGAGATCATCGCGGCCACCGACGACGGCATCTACATGGAGACCAACCGGTCCTGGTCGATCGACGACCGCCGGCTCAACTTCCAGTTCGGCTGCGAGATCGGCTACGAGATCAAGAACGGCAAGCGCGGCCGGATGCTGCGCAACCCGACCTACACCGGCATCGGCCCCCGGTTCTGGCAGTCGATGGACATGCTCTCGTCCGAGATCGTGCCGGTCGGCATTCCGAACTGCGGCAAGGGCCAGCCCGGCCAGGTGGGACACACCGCGCATTCCGCGGCGCCGGCTCGCTTCACCAACGTACGTGTGGGGGTTCGCGGATGAGCATCGACATCGCCCGGACGGGTGCCGAACTCGAGCTGGCCGCTCGGGTGCTCGAGCTGGTCCGCGCCGCCGCCGGGCCGGCCGCCGAGGCCGAGGTCATGGTGCAGCACAACGCCGAGGCGCTGACCCGTTTCGCCAACTCGGCCATCCACCAGAATGTGGCCGAGGCGACCACCTCGGTCCGGCTCCGGCTGCACCTCGACGGCCGCACGGCCGGCGGCTCCACCACGCTCACCGGCACCGACGGCCTGCGCGCGCTGGTCGAGCGCACCATCGCCGCGGTTCGGGTCAGCCCGGCCGACCCGACCTGGCCCGGCCTGACGTCGGCGCGGCCGCTGCACCACTCGGCCGGTTACCACGGCTCCGGCGAAAACTCCGGCCTCGACTTCGGCTTCGACGAGGCGACCGCGCGGGCCTCCCCGGCCGAGCGGGCGGCCCGGGTGCGCGACTTCGTCCGCGCCGCCGGCGGCCTGGAGACGGCCGGCTACTGCCGCACGGTGTATTGCTCGGCCGCCTTCGCCAACACCGCCGGCCAGGCCGTCGAGGGCCGCACGGCCGAGGCCGGCATGGACGGCATCGCCCGCCTCAACGGCTCCGACGGCGTCGCCCGGCGGGCCGGTGGCCGGCTCGGCGACCTGGACGGCGCGGCCCTGGGGGCGCGGGCCGCGGCCAAGGCGCGGGCCGGCGAGCGCCCGGTGGAGTTGCCGCCGGGGCGCTACGAAGTGGTGCTCGAACCGGAAGCGGTCGCCGACGTGCTCGGCAACTTCGCGTACTTCGGCTTCAACGGCCGGACCTTCGCGCAGAAGCAGTCCTTCGCCGAGCTGGGCGTCGAGCAGTTCGACCCGGCGGTGACCATCGTGGACGATCCGCTGGGCAGCCGCGGCGAGCCCGCACCGGGTCTGCCGTTCGACATCGAGGGAACGCCGCGCGAGTCCCTCGTCCTGGTCCGCGACGGGGTCACCGAGGCGGTCGCCCACGATCGCCGGTCGGCGGCCGAGGTGGGCGCCGAGTCGACCGGCCACGCGTCCGAGGTGTCGCGCACGTGGGGCCCGATCGCGACCCACATGCGCCTGGAGGCGGCCCCGGCCGGCACCGAGCCGGTGCTCCCCGCCGACCCGTCCGGCCCGACCGCCGAGTCGGCCCGCCCGCTGGTGGCGCGGATGGAGCGCGGCCTGCTGATCACCGATTTTTGGTATACGCGAGTCCTGGACCAGAAGAGCCTGGTCATGACCGGCCTGACCCGGAACGGGGTGTGGCTGGTGGAGGACGGCGAGGTGACCGCGGCGGTAAGCAACATGCGCTTCACCCAGTCCTACCCGCAGGCGTTGGGCATCGGCGCGGTCCGCGGCATCGGCAGCGAGACGGTCCTTCTGCCGGACAGCTACGCCGGGGTCCGCTTCGCCGCCCCCGCACTGCACCTGGCCAGTTGGAACCTGACCGGCAACGCCTCCGGCTGACACCGGTCCGGGCCGCATTTTGGCGACGGTCGGCGGGCTGCTCACGCATTGACCGGCGTGCTTCACTGGGCCGGTGAGCGACACGCACCGCGAGCCGGATCACGACGATGCTCCGACCAGCCGTTTCCCGGCCGGCCGGGGCGGGGACGACCGTGCCGATGAGCCGGTGACCGGCGCCCCGGCGGGTTCGTCCGATATGACCGAGCCGGACGACTGGGCCGGGCCGGGCGGCCGCCGGCCATCGGCCAGTCCGCGGGCCACCTCGTCGGCCGCTCCCGCCACGGGCCGTGACGCCGATTCGTCGGGTGCCGCCGGGCCGAGTGGCGGTGACGCGACCCCGCCCTCCCTTCCGCCTTCCGCCGGCCCGGCCCCGGGGACGGATGGGGACGGCGACGGAGATGGCGCCAGCGAAACCGCGGTCGGTAGCGGCGGCCGTGGCGGGCGGCGTGGGCGGCGGTTCTGGCGGCTTGCACCGGTTGCCGACGGGCCGCTGGATGAGCGGCAACGCCGGCGGCGGCGATGGTTCGTGGCCGCCATCGCGGTGGCCGCCGCGATCATCGTGGTGGCGCTCTGCGCGGGGACGGTGTCCGTCGTGTCGACCATCGACGGGGCCAAGGACCGGGCCGCCGAGGCGCGGGAGACGCGGGCGCTGCGCGAGACCGGCTGCCTCGACCTGGAACGGCGCCTCAATCGGCTGATCCCGCCCGGCGCGACCGGCGGACCGGCCGCGCGGGCCACGGCGATCCGCGACGAGAACTCCGCGCTTCGTATCTACCTCGACGAGTTGGACAGTCAGCGGGACCAGGACGCGTGGCGGCAACTGCTCGACGCCCGGACCGTGTTCGCCGACGGTCTCGATCGGCAGGCCAAATCCCGTACCCCAGCCTTCTATGTCGCTCCCCGGACCAGCGACGGCCGTGCCGTGACCGATCTGCTCACGCAGTGGTCGCCGGCGCCGTGCGCCGGACCGGTCCGCCGATTGGCCGCGCCCGAGCTCTGATCGCAAGATCCACTACCTCGTTTGCCCACGTCGATGTGAGGAGGGCTCAAATTTGTGACCCACACCCCATCCCTGAGCCGCAAACTGTCTGACCCCCGGCGTAACGTGTGCCACACATCACGGAAGCATGGCGGCTGAGGGGTCTCGCCCGTTAACAGCCGGGTCACATGACAGGCACGTCAGGAGATCGAATGACGACGACGGCAACGAGGCCGACCGGACCACCTCATGATCGAGGTGGGCGCGCACGCGCCGCGATCGCGGCGAGGACGTTGCGCACCGACCGATGGTGGTTTCCCCCACTCGTCACCTTCGTAGGTCTAGCGGCATGGGTCACGTATGCGACCGTCCGCGTCTTCATGCACAAGTGGTATTACGTCGATGACTACCACTATCTGACGCCGTTCTACTCACCGTGCATCACCGACCGGTGCGTGGCGGGCTCGGCCGAGTTCGGCACTCCGCTGCCGAAGTTCTGGCTGATCCCGGAGGCGGCGTTCACCCTGCCGTTCCTGCTGCTCTTCCGGCTGACCTGCTACTACTACCGCAAGGCGTATTACCGCGCCTTCTGGTTGTCGCCGCCGGCCTGCGCAGTGCCCGATGCGCACCAGAAATACACCGGCGAGACCCGTTTCCCGCTGATCTTCCAGAACATCCACCGCTACGCGTTCTATGCGGCCGGGATCATCTCGTTGATCAACACATGGGATGCGATCCGCGCGTTCCACAGCGGTGACGGGTTCGGCTTCGGTCTCGGCAACATCGTGCTGGTCGGCAACGTGGTGATGCTCTGGCTCTACACGCTGTCCTGCCACTCGTGCCGGCACATCGCCGGTGGCCGGCTGAAGCATTTCTCGGCCCATCCGGTGCGCTACCGCTTCTGGACCTTCGTGTCGAAGCTCAACACCCGGCACATGATGCTGGCCTGGATCACGCTGGGCACGCTCGCACTCACCGACTTCTACGTGATGGCGGTCGCTGCGGACTGGTTCCCCGACCTGCGATTCGTCGGCTGAGAAGGACGTTTGCGATGACTACCCGAATCGAACGGCACCACTATGACGTCGTCGTGATCGGTGCCGGCGGCGCCGGCCTGCGCGCGGCGATCGAGGCCCGGCTGGCCGGCAAGCGCACCGCGATCATCTCCAAGTCGCTGTTCGGCAAGGCGCACACGGTGATGGCCGAGGGCGGCGCGGCGGCCGCGATGGGCAACGTGAACTCCAAAGACAACTGGATGGTGCACTTCCGCGACACCATGCGCGGCGGCAAGTTCCTCAACAACTTCCGGATGGCCGAGCTGCACGCCAAGGAGGCGCCGGAGCGGATCTGGGAGCTGGAGACGTACGGTGCGCTCTTCGACCGCACCAAGGACGGCAGGATCTCGCAGCGGAACTTCGGCGGTCACGAATACCCGCGGCTCGCGCACGTCGGCGACCGCACCGGCCTCGAGCTGATCCGCACCCTCCAGCAGAAGATCGTCTCGCTGCAGCAGGAAGACTTCGCCGAGACCGGCAGCTACGACTCGAAGATCAAGGTGTTCGCCGAGACCACCATCACCGAGCTGCTGCTCGACGGTGACGCGGTGGCCGGCGCGTTCGGCTACTACCGGGAGAACGGCGAGTTCCTGCTGCTCGAGGCGCCGGCCGTGGTGCTCGCGACCGGCGGCGTCGGCCGCAGCTACAAGGTCACCTCAAACTCCTGGGAATACACCGGCGACGGTCACGCGCTCGCGCTGCGGGCCGGCGCCACCCTGATCAACATGGAGTTCTTGCAGTTCCACCCGACCGGCATGGTCTGGCCGCCTAGCGTCAAGGGCATCCTGGTCACCGAGTCGGTCCGGGGCGACGGCGGCGTGTTGCGCAACTCCGACGGCAAGCGGTTCATGTTCAACTACGTCCCCGACGTCTTCCGCAAGCAGTACGCGGAGACCGAGGAGGAGGCCGACCGGTGGTATACGGATCCGGACAACAACCGCCGCCCGCCCGAGCTGCTCCCCCGCGATGAGGTCGCCCGCGCGATCAACAGCGAGGTCAAAGAGGGGCGCGGCACCCCGGCCGGCGGTGTCTACCTGGACGTCTCCACCCGCATGCCGGCCGAGACGATCATCAAGCGCCTGCCGTCGATGCACCACCAGTTCAAGGAGCTGGCCGACGTCGACATCACCAAGGAGCCGATGGAGGTCGGCCCGACCTGTCACTACGTGATGGGTGGGGTCGAGGTCGACCCCGACTCGGCCGCCGCGTTCGGCACGGTGACCGGCCTGTTCGCGGCCGGCGAGGTGTCCGGTGGCATGCACGGCTCCAACCGGCTCGGCGGCAACTCGCTCTCCGACCTGCTGGTCTTCGGCAAGCGGGCCGGCGAGCACGCCTCGTCGTACGTGGATGCCCTGGCCAAGCGGCCCAAGGTCGCCACCGCCGACGTCGAGGCCGCACTCGATGTGGCGCTCGCGCCGCTCAACCGGCAGAGCGGCGAAAACCCGTACACGTTGCAGCAGGACCTGCAGGCGGTGATGGGCGACCTGGTCGGCATCATCCGTCGGGCCGGCGAGTTGACCGACGCACTCAAGCGGCTGCAGGAGCTCAAGGCCCGGGTCGCGAATGTCGGTGCCACCGGCGGCCGGCGTTACAACCCGGGCTGGCACCTCGCCCTCGACCTGCGCAACATGATGGTCGTCTCGGAGTGCACGGCCAAGGCGGCGCTGGAGCGGGAGGAGTCGCGCGGCGGCCACACCCGGGAGGACTTCCCGGCGATGAGCCCCGACTGGCGGCGCGTCAACCTGGTCTGTTCCCTCGAGAAGTCGGGCGACGTGCACCTCGAGCACAAGCCGGTGCCGACGATGCGCGGCGAGCTGATCAGCCTGTTCGAGCGCACCGAGCTGTCGAAGTACCTGACCGATGACGAGTTGACCTCGTTCGACGCGCTGGCGGAGAACAGCAAGACGGAGGCGAAGTAATGGGCACCAAGCGCCACTTCCGCGTCTGGCGCGGCGACGATTCCGGCGGCGACATCCAGGATTACGACGTCGAGGTCAACGACGGCGAGGTCGTTCTCGACATCATCCACCGGCTGCAGGCCACCCAGACGCCCGACCTCGCCTGCCGATGGAACTGCAAGGCCGGCAAGTGCGGCTCCTGCTCGATGGAGATCAACGGCATGCCGCGGCTGGGCTGCATGACCCGGATGTCCACGTTCGAGGAGACCGAGACGGTCACGATCACGCCGCTGCGCACCTTCCCGGTGATCCGCGACCTGGTCACCGACGTCTCCTTCAACTACGAGAAGGCGCGCGAGACCCCCGCGTTCGCCCCGCCGGTCGGGGTGGCCCCCGGGGAATACCGGATGCAGCAGGTCGACGTCGAGCGCTCGCAGGAGTTCCGCAAGTGCATCGAGTGCTTCCTCTGCCAGAACACCTGCCACGTGGTCCGCGACCACGACGAGAACAAGCCGGCTTTCTCCGGTCCGCGCTACTTCATCCGGGCGGCCGAGCTGGACATGCACCCGCTCGACGACCGCGAGGACCGCAAGGAGTACGCGCAGGCCAAGCAGGGTCTCGGCTACTGCAACATCACCAAGTGCTGCACCGAGGTCTGCCCCGAGCACATCAAGATCACTGACAACGCGATCATCCCGATGAAGGAGCGCGTGGTCGACCGCCGCTACGACCCGCTGGTCTGGCTGGGCCGCAAGATCTTCCGCCGCGACCAGCTCGACGAGCCCGCGTACACGCCGGCCCCCGCCCATTCCGCCGGCTCATCGGTCCCGTCGGTGCACACCGAGGGAACGCCGTTCACCAGCGGCCGCCGAGGCGAGGGTGCTCCGGTCCGCGACGACGGCCGGATGGACGTGGCCGAGCTGGCGCTGCCCACCCAGGGCGGCCCATCCCCGTTCGGCGACCAGGAGTTCCCGCTGCCGCCCGGCCACCTCAACTACGACCCACCGGCCCACGACTGATCCCACCCGCCAAGGCCGACAGTCGACATCGCCGGCCAAACCGGCCAGGGCCAGCCGCCGACCTCGGCGGCCAGTAAGCAAAAACCGGCTGCCGACACTGGCGGCCCAGATTCACCCGAGGTGGGTCGCCGTTCCCGGCGGCCCACCTCGCCAGTTTCCGACCACGCCCCCCGAAGTGCAGCAGGCCACGCCAGCTCTCCCAGCTCCCGGCCAGATACCGCAGCCTTCTTCGGCCAGCACGGCCACCGCAGCGCTTCGCCCAAGCACCGCAGCCTTCTTCGGCCAGCACGGCCACCGCAGCGCTTCGCCCAAGCACCGCAGCGCCTCCGGCGGCAGTTGGCCGACGTGGTCGGTCCAGGCCACCGGCTCTCGGCCCACGCGCACCGCAGCCCTCCGGCCGGCGCGACCACTCGGCCGCCCTCGCCCCAAGCGCCGCGATGCCCTGGATGCAGTGGGCCGACCCAAACCCACCGGCCTCTCGGCCCCGCACCGCGGAAGCTCCGGTGTGCTTGGCGGATGAGGGCGGGTCAGGTCATCGGTTTTGGCCAGCCACTGGAGGACGTCGAGGGCGTGCATGGCGGGCACCGTGATCGGGTGGAAGACGCGTGGGAGCCGGCGCCGGCACCGACATTCAGCACGGTGTGCGCGTTGCCGAGGGCACCGGCGATCAGGGCGGCGATCCGTGGGTCGGGTTGTCGGCGGCGCGCATATCCCTGGCCGTGGGTGTCGTAGTCGAAATCTCCGGCGAGTGTCTGCGTCATGCTCAGGAAGCTAAACCCATACCCCCAGGGGAGGGTCAAGACGGTTTTCCGGCGGCGAGCCACGTCTCCAGACCGTCGAGGAGCCGATCGAGGCCGAAGGCGAAGCTCTCGGTCCACATCCGGTCGGGGTCGTCGATGACGACATTCTCCTTGCGCCACTTGTCGTACTGCGGGTGGTCGGTGCCGAGCTTGTCGAGGAACGGCTCCAACTCCTCGGCCATCTTCTCGTACGGCACGCCGGCTCGCCGGATGGCCGTCGCGACCGCTGCCTGGGCGGTGGCCGAGCCGAGCGCATATGCGTGGACCATCGAGCTGACGTGCGCCACCTCCATGCCGGTGAAGCCGGCCGCGACCAGCAGCGCGACGCTTCGCTCGCCCATCCGCATCGAGTTGGGGCCGAGGGTGGGTTTGGTGCCGAGCAGGCTGATCACCCACGGGTGCCGCAAGAACGCCGTCCGCATCCCGTTGGCCAGCACCGACATGGCCATCCGCCAATCGGTGTCGCCGGGCTCGGGCACGTAGATCTCGCCCAGGACCTCGTCGATGACGAGCTCGAGCAGGTCGTCCTTGTTCGCCACGTGCCAGTAGAGCGAGGTGGCGCCCGCACCGAGGTGGGTGCCGAGCCGGCGCATGCTCAGGCCGGCCGGGCCCTCGGCGTCGAGCAGCTCGATCGCGGCCCGGACGATCTGGGCGCGGTCGAGGGTGGGCTGACCTGCACGCCTGTGTGTCGGCGGCCGCAGCCACACCGAGTCGAAGAAGAGGTCCGGCATGGGGTCATCCTACCGAGGGTCGAACAGTGTGCGATCTCGATGGTACGGTGTGCGAGTCATCGAACAGCGTACGAGGGAAGCTGTCATGCCCGATCGAAATCCACGCCGCTGGCTGATCCTCGGCGTGCTCTGCCTGAGCCTGCTCGTCGCCGTCATCGACAACATGGTGCTCAACATCGCCATCCCGTCGCTGATCCGCGACCTGGGCGCGAGCTCGTCCGACATCCAATGGATCATCGACTCCTACATCCTGGTTTTCGCCGGCCTGCTGCTGATCGCCGGCAGCATCTCCGACCGGTTCGGCCGCCGCCGTGGCCTGGTCATCGGCCTGACCGTCTTCGGGGGCGCCTCGGTGCTGGCCACCCTCTGCCAGACACCGGGTCAGCTGATCGCGGTGCGCGGGCTGATGGGTGTGGGTGCCGCGTTCCTCATGCCGGGCACACTCTCGATCCTCACCACCGTCTTCGACGACGACGAACGCAAGAAGGCCATCGCCATCTGGTCCTCGGTGCTGATGCTCGGCGCGCTCGGCGGCCCGGCCGCCGGTGGCGTTCTGCTGCAGCACTTCTGGTGGGGTTCGGTCTTCCTGATGAACATCCCGATCGCTGTGCTCGGCATCGTGGCGGCACTCCTGATCATCCCGGAGTCGCGCGGTCCGGCCGGGCGGCCCGATGTGGTCGGCGCGCTGCTCTCGATGGTCGGCACGACCGCCCTGGTCTGGGGCGTGATCAATTCGGCCAAGGAGGGTTGGTCGGCGGCACAGACGGTCGGTGGATTCGTCGTCGCCGTGATCGTGCTGGCGATGTTCGCCGTCTGGGAGCGCCGGGTGGCGGAGCCGATGCTGCCGCTGAGCCTGTTCCGCAACCGCAACTTCGCCGGCGCCAGCCTCTCGGTCGTGCTGCTGTCCTTCTCGGCCGGCGGCATGCTGCTCGCCCTGACCCAATACCTGCAGTTCGTTCTCGGGTTTGAGCCGGCGAAGGCCGGCCTCGCCTTCATCCCGATGATCGTCACCACGATGATCTGCAACGGCCTCGGCGTGGTCATCGACAAGAAGTTCGGCGCCCGTGTCGCGCTTACCGCCGGCCTGCTGCTCATGGCGGCCGGCTTCGGAGTGATCGCCTCGCTCGAGCCGGGCGACGGCTTCATCTACCTGGCCATCGCGATGGTCGTGATGGGGGCGGGCAGCGGTGTGGCCGGCCCGGCGGCCGTCGGGACGCTGCTCGGTGCGCTGCCGCCGGAGCGGGCCGGCGTCGGCTCGGCGGTCAACGACACCGTGCAGCAGGTCGGTGCGGCGCTGAGCGTGGCAGTGCTCGGCAGCGTTCTCGCCGCGGCATACCGGGCGTCGATGCCGTCCGACGTGGCCGGGCAGGCGCGGGAGTCGATCGGCGATGCCCTGCGGATCGCGGCCCAGACCGGTGACGCGGCCCTGGCTCAACTCGCGAAGAACGCCTTTGTGGACGCTCTCTCACTCACTGCGCTGGTCGGCGTGGTGGGCGGGGTGGCAGCGGCCGTGGTCGCAGCCTCGATCCTGCGACCACAGCCACCCTCGGCCAGACCCGATCCCACTCCCGGCGAGCCGCCGGCGGTTCCCGATGCCGCAGCTGTCGCGGCCGAGCGTTGACGCCTGCTGTGCCCGGCCGGGGAGACCCCGACCGGGCGCCCTATCCAGACGACAGGCGTCAGGAGACGGTGAAGGAGCCGGTCAGGGGCAGGTCACGGGAGCTGGCGCCCACCTGCACCTGATAGCCACCGGCCGCCGCGTCCCACGCGTGCTTGGTGGTGTTCCAGAAGCCCAGCGGGTGATCCGGCGATGCCGCGTCGATCGTCAACTGCACCCGACTGCTCTGCCCAGGGCGCAGCGTGGCCTGGTCATATCCGACGAGACGCTTGCCCGGCTCGCCGGTGGCCGACGGCAGAGTGAGGTAGAGCTGCGGCGTGGCAGTTCCGGTGCGGGCGCCGGTGTTGCGTACGTCGAAGGTGACCGTCACCGTGCCCCGCGCGCTTTTCAGGTGCGGCGTGACCCGCAGGTTCTGGTAGGCGAAGCTGGTGTAGGACAGGCCGTAGCCGAACGGGAAGAGCGGCTCGATGCCCTGCGAGTCGTACCACTTGTAGCCGACCTTCAAGCCCTCGCTGTAGCTGACCTGCCGGATCGCGGTGCTGCCGGCGGGCCGGGTGGTCGACCCGTCGGCGAAGGTGCCCGGGTATTGAGCCGGAGTGTTCGTCGGAGTGTCGGACAGCGACTTCGGGAAGGTCATCGGGAGCCGGCCGGTGAAGTCAGCATCGCCGTAGAGCAACCGGGCCAGGGCGGTGCCCTGCTGGTCACCCGGATACCAAGCCTGCACGACACCCTTGACGTTCGCGAGCCAGGGCATCGTGGTGGCCGTGCCGGTCTCGAGCACGACGATCGTGTTCGGGTTGGCGGCCGCCACGGCGGCGATCAGGTTGTCACCGTTGCCGTCCAGCGCCAGGGTGGCGCGGTCGGCGAATTCGCCCTGTTTCGCGTACCCGAAGACCACCGCGACATCGGCGTCTCGCGCAACCGACGCCGCCGCGGCCGGGTCCGCGCCGCTGTCATAAGAGATGGTCTGGCCGGCCGGCGTTGCCCGAGCGGTGATCGCGTCGAGCGGCGCCACCGGGTTGGGGCAAGCCACCGAGGTGCCGCGACCCTCCGCGCAGACCGTGCCCGCGCTGACTCCGCCGGTGGGCGTGTTCGACGCCGTCTGCCCGATCACCGCGACCTTCTTGCCGCGACCGGCCAGCGGCAGGACCGATCCGTCGTTCTTCAGCAGCACCGAGCCGCGCTCGGCGACGGCCTGCGCGACCGCCTTGTTGGCCGCGGTCGAGGTGCTGGTCGACGGCACGGTCGGCAACGGGTGATCGAAGAGACCCGCGGTGAGGTAAGCGCGCACCACCCGCAGGGCCGCCGCGTCGATCTGCGCCGTCGTGACCTGGCCCGCGTCGAGTGCGGCCTCGATGTTCGCCGGGGTGTAGAAACGCGGCCGGTTCAGCTCCTGGTCCAGGCCACCGACCAGGGACGGGCCGGTCGAATGCACCGAACCAAAGTCGGAGACGATGTAACCGTCGAAGCCCGCCTCGCCCTTGAGCAGGGTGTTCTGGATCTGGTTCTCGCAGGCCCAGACGCCGTTGACCTGGTTGAACGAGCACATCACGCCGCCCGGGGCGCTTTTGCTGACGGTGATCGCGAAGGGCAGGTCGTAGACCTCGCGCAGCGTGCGGCCGTCCATGTTGGACGAATTCGTCTGCCGGTCGAGCTCCTGCTCGTTGGCGATGTAGTGCTTGAGCACGGCCATCACCGGCTGTTTCGGGTTGCCGCGCTGGATGCCGTTGGTCTGTGCGGCGGCCAGGTTGCCGCTGAGCAGCGAATCCTCTCCGAGGTACTCCGGGGTGCGGCCGGCCAGCGGGGTGCGGGAACTGGACACGCCCGGTGCGAGCAGGACGTTCTTGCCGGCCCGGAAGGCTTCGTCGGCCTGGGTCTTGCCTTTGACGTACGCGAGGTCGTCGCTCCAGGCGGCGGCGAGGGCGAGTTGCGCCGGGAAGACGGTCACGCCGACGGGGCCGCGTACGTAGTCGGGGCCGTCGGCGTAGACGACGGTCGGGGTGCACGGGACCTGGACGGGGTAGGTCACGCCGCCGAAGGTGGTCTGGGTGGGCGAGTTGGCGGACTGCTCGTCGAGCCAGCGCAGCTTCTGGCCGAGGGTGCTGCGTGCCAGCAGCAGCTTGGCTCGCTGGTCCGGCGATTTGCGGGTGTCCATCCATGGGCAGTTGGACGGGTAAGTACTGCTCGCGCCGGTCGCGCGGGGTAGGCCGGCGGCCGGTATGCCCGGGCCGGTGGCGAGCAGGGTGCCTAGTGCGATGGCGGAACCCAGGACGGTGCTGATTCGGTGAGGTCTCGACGGCTTGAAACGATTCACTTGCCAGCCTCCTAATCGACCCCGATCCGGGAATGGACACGGGGTGCGGCGGTCGCGATCGAGAGAAGGGGAAGTCCGATTAACCCAATGTCATCGACTTGTTTCTGATCGATGAACTGGCCCGATCATGCGTCCGCCACGGCGGCCGGACGTAGTCCAATGTGCACCGGCGTTAGCACGAAACTCACCTGGAGGCGCTTCCCATGAGGAGTCCCGTCGGGAGTTTTTGCAGGTGGGTGCGGCCGCGCAGCCACGTCTTTCGGATCGGAGTTAGCAGCGCCGCAGCGGAAAGGACATCGGGGACATCAGTCACGCTTCGCGCCCCGACCACCGCCGCGGCCGGTTATCCACAGGCCAAGTCGATCTTCGAACGGATGTACTAACATCGCCTTATGAGCAGCAACTACCAGCCTTCGATGCTTGATCTCATGGCCGGGCCGGCGCCGGTCCTCGAGCCGCTCGCTGATCGGCTCGTCCGCCACCGGCTGACGGCTGGAGCGTGGGTCGATGTACTGCCCGGGTGGTTACAGGGCTCCGACGAGGTCTTCGAAACGCTGCTCGGCATCGACTGGCGCGCCGACCGCCGGCAGATGTGGGACAACGTCGTCGACGTTCCGCGGCTGCTCCGCTGGTTCGGCGGCGAGGAGCAGCTGCCGCATCCCGCGCTCACCGAGGCGAAAGCCGCGCTGTCCGCGCACTACGCCGACGAGTTGGGCGAAGAGTTCGTCACCGCCGGCATGTGCCTCTACCGCGACGGCCGCGACAGCGTGGCCTGGCACGGCGACACACTCGGCCGCTCGGCCCGCCACGACACCATGGTCGCCATCCTGTCGCTGGGCTCCCCACGCCAGCTCTCCCTGCGACCTCGCGCGGGCGGCCACGACACGCTGCGCTTTCCGCTAGGCCACGGCGACTTGATCGTCATGGGCGGCTCCTGCCAGCGCACCTGGGAGCACGCGATTCTCAAGACCGCAAAGCCGGTGGGTCCGCGAATAAGCGTCCAGTTCCGCCCGTTCAACGTGGCCTGACAACGGACGACCGGGCGCGAGGAAGGCCCGGAGCCGACAGGACGCGGGTCGGGCGGACGCAGGACAAGAGCCGCGCGGACACGCGTGACGGACACGCGGTAGGCGACCACGGTCGCAGCACAGCAAAACGGGAGACGACCAGGTCCGGACGAACGCAGTGCCGACCCGGCGCTGACATCCGAGAGGCGCGAGGCAAGCACGCGACGCTGGCACGTGACGGACACACCGAACGCGCGGGGTCACAGACCAGGCGCACGACGAACGCGCAGCAACTGCGCGGAAACGCGCACGGGTTCGGCACGCGAGGCTGCCCTCCCGCACGGGGGTGCGACGCACGCCGCATGGCGACGCGGCACGAGCCGCAGGGCAGGCGTAACGCCAAACCGCAGGGCGGACGCGGCGTGAGTAACGGGCCCGGCGCAACGCGAGGCGCGCGGCAAGCGCGACGCGGACCGCCGGGTCGGCGCGACCCCGATAGGACGGGCGCAGGGCGCGGCGCGAGCCGCAGGGCGCGGCGCGAGGACGCGGCGCGAGGACGCGGCGCGAGGACGCGGCGCGAGGACGCGGCGCGAGGACGCGGCGCGAGGACGCGGGATGGCCGGGTGCGGGCGGGCGCCGCACGGGTGCATTCGGGTGGCCGGTGGGGCGGGCGGGCCGGGGCTCCGGGGTGTGTTAGCAGGGGTCTTTTTGGGGCCGGTTACGGACGAGTAACGACTTTGTTGACGTGGGTGGCTAAGAAGTTACACTCCCAGTGTAAATAGTTGACCTTCATTCCCTCCACTCAGGACATCCGTCGGTCCGGCCATGAGGTGACCTTTGTCAACGCACGCTGACCAGGGACTTTCCCTTCATCACATCACCGTTCGCTTTGGTGGGCTTCTTGCTCTTGACGATGTTTCGCTTCGGGTTCCGCCTGGGCGCGTTGTTGGGGTGATCGGGCCCAACGGGGCCGGCAAGACGACGCTCTTCAATGTGATCTGCGGGTTTGCCGTTGCCCAGTCGGGGGCTATCGCGCTCGACGGGAAGCCGTTTCGGCCTCGGCCGCACCATCTCAGCCGGCATGGCATCGCCCGGACTCTGCAAGGCGTCGGGCAGTTCAACGGGATGACCGTGCTGGAGAACGTTCTGGTGGGGATTCGTGGGGGCCGGGCTACCGAAGAAGCCGCCTACGAAGCGCTCGAGCGGTGCGGGGTCAGCGAGTTTGCGGGGGCGTACCCGGCATCGCTTCCTTACGCCAAGCGCAAGCGGGTCGAGTTGGCTCGGGCACTCGCCTCTCGGCCCCGGATTCTCATGCTCGACGAACCGGCCGGTGGGCTCGACAGTGAAGAGATCGACTGGCTGGCGGAGCTGATCCGGACGGTGGAGACCACCGTTCTGCTGGTGGAGCACCACATGGATCTGGTCATGTCGGTCTGCGACGAGATCCTGGTGCTTGATTTCGGCAAGCCGATCGCGCTCGGGTCGCCCGGCGAGATCCGGGGCAACGAGAAGGTCGCCGAGGCCTATCTGGGGACGGCCGCATGAGCGCGCTCCTCGAGGTCGAAGGTCTCACCGCGGGGTATGGCGCGGCGGCCGTGCTGCACGACGTCAGTCTCAGCGTGCGGACCAAGCAGATCGTGGCAGTGCTCGGGGCGAACGGGGCCGGCAAGACGACGCTTCTGCGGGCTCTTTCCGGGTTGTTGCCGGCCGAGCGGGGGCGGGTCGTCTTCGACGGGCTCGACCTTCGTGGGGTGAAGGTCGAGCGGATGGTTCGGCACGGCATCGCGCACGTTCCGGAGGGGCGTGGCGTGGTCACCGAGCTGACCGTGGACGAAAACCTGCGGCTGGGCAGCCTGTGGCGCAAACCGCGGCCGAGCAACGACGGGATCTACGAGCTCTTCCCGGCGTTGGCCCGGCGCCGGGATCACCTCGGGCATCAGCTGTCCGGTGGGGAGCGGCAGATGCTGGCGATCGGCCGGGCGCTCGCCGCCGAGCCGCGGTTGTTGCTGCTCGACGAGCCGTCGCTGGGGCTGGCTCCGAAGATCACCGCGCAGATCATGGCGCTGCTGCGGGACCTGCGGGATCGAACCGGACTGGCCGTGCTGCTGGTCGAGCAGAACGTGCGCAGCGCACTGTCCGTGGCCGACGAGGGCCTGGTCCTGTCGCTGGGCCGGGTGGTCTCCCGCAACGACGCGGCGACGCTGGCCGGCGACGCCGATCTCCGGCACGCCTACCTGGGGTTTTGACATGGACAGGTTTCTGTACCTGACGTTCGACGGGCTCAGCCGCGGGGCGATCTACGCGGCGTTCGCGCTGGCCCTGGTGCTGATCTGGCGGGCGGCCCGGATCGTGAACTTCGCGCAGGGTGCGATGGCGGTGGCGGCCGCGTACGCCGGTTATTCGGTGACGAATGCGACCGGCTCGTACTGGCTGGGGTTCATCACCGCGGTGGCGGGTGGGCTGCTGCTGGGCGCCGCGGTCGAGCGGGTGGTGATGCGGTTCGTCGACCATTCGTCGCCGCTGAACGGGGTGGTGGTGGCGCTCGGGCTGGTGCTGATCATCCAGGGCGTGCTGGGGATGATCTACGGCAACGAGTTCCGGCCGGCCCAGGCGCCGTTCAGCCGGGATGCGTTCCAGATCGGCGGCGTCGCCCTGCTCTCGCGGTACGACCTGTTCGTCTTTGCCGCGGTGGGCACGGTGGTCGCCCTCCTCACGCTTCTTTTCACCCGTACGCCCACGGGGCTGCGGATGCGCGCGGCCGCGTTCGCCCCGGACGTCTCCCGGCTGCTGGGCGTGCCGGTCGGCGGCATGTTGACGCTGGGCTGGGCGCTGGCGGCGGCGGTCGGTTCGCTGGCCGGGATGCTGGTCGTCCCGACCGAGCTGGGCCTGCACCCGAACGCGATGGATCTGCTGTTCATCTCGGCGTTCACGGCGGCGGTCCTCGGCGGCCTGGACAGCCCGGTCGGCGCGGTGGTCGGTGGCCTGGTCGTGGGCCTGCTGCTGGCCTACGTGAGCGGCTACCTGGGCGCCACGGTCGCCCCCATGGCGGTCCTGATCCTGCTCGTGGTCGTGCTGCTCGGCCGGCCCGACGGGCTGTTCTCGAAAGCGAAGGCGAGGACCGCATGACCATGGTGTCGGCGCCCAAAAAAGTCGCGATAAGCCGAAAAAAGCGACAACGGATCAGCCCGCTACTGGTCGTCATCCCGGCCGCCGCCCTGATTCTCGCTCTGACCTATGCTCTGCCGCCGTTCCGGAACTATCAGCTGGCGACGGTCGGCGCCTACCTCTGCGTGACCGCCGGACTGACCGTCCTCACCGGACTCAACGGGCAGCTCTCGCTGGGGCACGGCGCGCTGATGGCCACCGGCGCCTACACGCTCGCGCTGATGCAGAACCGCTTCAACCTGCTGGTGGCCGGCATCGTGGTGGCGGTCCTGGTCACGACCGTGGTGGGCGCGGTCATCGGGCTGGCGGCGGCGCGCCTCCGCGGGCCCTACCTGGCCGGGCTCACGCTGGCGGTCGCGGTCGTGGTCCCGTCGATCGCCAGCACCTTCGACGAGACGTTCAACAGCGATCAGGGCCTCACCGTCGCCCTCGAGCCGCCGCCCGACGCGATCACCGTCGAGCAGTGGCAGGCCTGGGTCTGCTGGGGGGCCGCGCTGGTCACGGTGCTGCTCCTGGCCTACCTGATTCGCGGCCGGTTCGGTCGTGACCTGCGCGCGGTGCGCGACGACGAGACGGCGGCCAAGCTCGCCGGGATCGGCGTAGCCCGTACCCAAGTCTTGGCCTTTGTGGTCTCGGCGGCTTGCGCCGGTCTGGCCGGTGCCCTCTTCGCCGTGCTGGCGCAGAGCGTCTCCCCCGGTGCCTTTCCGCTCACGCTGTCGCTGTTCCTGCTGATGGCGATCGTGATCGGCGGCCTCGGCCGGCTGGTCGGGGCGCTGATCGGGGCGGTGCTGCTGGTGGCGCTGCCGTCGTTCGCGCAGTCGATCGCCGAGAGCTCCGGCTCGGTGCGGCTGGAGGGCAACCTCGCGCTGACGTTCTTCGGCGTCGTCCTCGTCGTCGTCATGCTCGCCGCCCCCGGTGGCCTGACTTCCCTCACCAACCTAAGAATCCGCCGCAAAAGTCAGAAAGGCCGCAAATGAGACGCACCGCGACCGTCCTCGCCGTTGTGCTGCTGGCCGCAGGCTGCAGCAGCAACGGAACCAGCAATAGTGGCAGTAGCAGCGACACCCCCGGAGTGACCGACACCGAGATCACGGTCGGCACGCACATGCCGCTGACCGGCCCGGCCGCCGCCGGCTACTCGAAGATCGCGCCGGCGACCAAGGCTTATTTCGACTTCGTCAACGCGAACGGCGGCGTGAACGGCCGCAAGATCACCTACAAGATCATGGATGACGGCTACAACCCGTCGAACACCCAGCAGGTAGTCCGGCAGATGGTGTTGCAGGACAAGGTGTTCGCGATCCTGAACGGCCTGGGCACGCCCACGCACACCGGCGTGCTCGACTTCCTCAAGACCAACCGGGTGCCCGACCTCTTCGTGGCCAGTGGCAGCCGCAGCTGGAACCAGCCGGACAAGTATCCGGGGACATTCGGGTTCAACCCCGACTACACGGTCGAAGGCAAGATTCTCGGGACGTACGTGAAGGAGACGTACCCGGGTAAGAAGGTCTGCTTCCTCGGGCAGGACGACGACTTCGGCCGGGACAGCCTGGAAGGCATCGAGAAGATTCTCGGGTCGGTCACCGCCAAGCAGTCGTACGTGACGAGCAACCCGAACGTCGGCCCGCAGATCGGCGCGCTCAAGGCCGCCGCCTGTGACGTAGTGATGTTGGCCACCGTGCCCGGCTTCACCGCGCTGTCGATCGGCACCGCCGCGAAGATCGGTTTCAAGCCGCAGTTCGTGGTCAGCAACGTCGGCTCCGACCCGACCACCCTCACCAAGACGCTAGGCCCGGCCGCGGGCCTGCTCGAGGGCGTGGTGGCGGCCAACTACCTGCCGCTGGCCAACGACGACGCGAACCCGTGGATCCAGCTCTACAAAAAGGTCAATTCCGACTACAACGGCAACGCGGAGTTCGACAACAACATCGTCTACGGCATGTCGGTCGGCTATCTGTTCGTCCAGTCGCTGCAGGCCGCGGGCAAGGACCTCACCCGGGACAGCCTGATCGCCGCCGTCGAAAAGGGCGGTTTCACCGGGCCTGGGCTGGTGCCGGTGCGCTTCTCGGCGAAAGATCACTCGGGGTACGCGGGTGAGCAGCTGACCAAGCTCACCGGGGGCAAAGCCGCCTACTTCGGTACGGCGTACCAGACCGACGACGGGGACGGGGCGGTCGCGGCCTACACCGGAACGGCGGTCGCACCTCCACAGAACGGAATCCCTACGGCACAGTAGCTTCAGACACCGGAATATATTTTGTATCGAGCAAGGGAGCGGCGATGGCGGACCAAGTGGCGATCGTGACCGGGGCCAGTCGAGGAATCGGATTCGCCATCGCGCAACGCTTCGTGGCCGAGGGCTACCGGGTGGCGATCACCGGGCGGAACGCGGAGGCGCTGGACCAGGCGGCCAAGGATCTCGGTGGTCCGGAGGTGGCGATCGGCATCGCCGGCAAGGGCGACGACGCCGACCACCGGGCCGTGGTGATCGACACCGTCCTCGGCCGGTTCGGACCGATCACCACGCTGGTCAACAACATCGGCATCAACCCGGCGTACGGTCCGCTCGGCTCGCTCGATCTCGGCGCGGCCCGCAAGATGATCGACGTGAACGTCCTCGGCACGCTCGGCTGGGTGCAGGAAGCCCTGCGCGGCGGGCTGGCCGAGGGCGGCTCGATCGTCAACATCTCGTCGGTCTCCGGCGTCCGCCCGGCGCCGGGCATCGCGTTCTACGGCGTCACCAAGGCCGCGCTGATCCACCTCACCGAGGAGCTGGCCGTCGAGCTGGCGCCGAAGGTGCGGGTCAACGCGGTCGCCCCGGCCGTGGTCAAGACGAAGTTCGCGACCGCTCTGTACGAGGGCCGCGAGGCCGAGGTCTCGGCCGCCTACCCGCTGCAGCGCCTCGGCGTGCCGGAGGACGTGGCCGGCACGGTCGCGTTCCTCTGCGGGCCGGACGCCGCCTGGATCACCGGGCAGACCGTCGTCATCGACGGCGGCCTTCTGCTCACCGGGGCGGTGCAGTGACCGCGGTGCAGCGGGTCGTGGTCACCGGCGCCGGCGGTGGGATCGGTGCGGCCCTGGCCCGCCGATTCGCGGCCGACGGCGCCGAGGTGATCGTCAGTGATCTCGACGCGTCGGCCGCCCAGGCCGTGGCCAGCGACATCGGCGGGCTGGCGGTCCCGGCCGACGCCGCGAACGAGGACGACACCCGCCGCCTGATCGAGGTGGCGTGGACCGAGCTCGGCGGCGTCGACCTGTTCTGCTCGAACGCCGGGGTGCTCACCGCCGGCGACGAGAACACCCCCGACGAGGCGTGGACCCGCGACTGGACCGTCAACGTGATGTCGCACGTCTACGTGAGCCGGCACCTGCTGCCGCGCTGGCTCGACCAGGGCGAACGGAAGCGGCTGATGATCACGGTCAGCGCGGCCGGCCTGCTGTCCCTGCTCGGCAGCGCGTCCTACGCGGTGACCAAACACGCTGCTCTGGCGTATGCGGAGTGGCTGCGAGCGACGTACGCCCATCGGGGTCTGATCGTGCAGGCGCTGTGCCCGCAGGGAGTGCGCACCGACATGCTGACCCGCGGAAACACGCGCGGCAGCGCGAGTGCCGCGCTGCTGGCCGACGGCGCGCTCGAACCGGCCGAGGTGGCCGAGGTCGCCGCCAAGGCGCTCGAGGGCGAGAGCTTCCTGATCCTGCCGCACCCCGAGGTGACCGACTACTACAAGTTGCGGGCCGCCGACCCCGACCGCTGGCTCGGTGGGATGAACAAGATGCAGCGGGCTCACGAGGGGAACGCCCGGTGAAGGGGCTCGACCTGGCGAAGCTGCAGGAATACCTCGGGTCGACGCGGGCACTCAGCGGGACCATGTTCGCGGGCGGCCGTTCCAACCTCACCTACGCGATCACCGACGGTGAGCAGCGGTGGGTGCTGCGCCGGCCGCCGCTCGGGCACGTGCTGCCGACCGCGCACGACATGGTCCGCGAGCACAAGGTGCTGGAGGCACTCGCCAAGGCCGGGTTCCCGGCGCCGCGGCCGGTGCTGCTGTGCACCGACACGTCGGTGATCGGCGCGCCGTTCTACATGATGGAGCACGTCGACGGCCGGATCTACCGCGACGAGACGGACCTGGCGGTGATGGGCGGGGAAGCCCTGCGCGGGCTGATCCTGTCGCTGGTGGACACCCTCGCCGACCTGCACGCTCTCGACCCGGCCGCGATCGGGCTCGCCGACTTCGGCCGGCCCGAGGGCTTCAACCAGCGCCAGGTGCACCGGTGGAAGAAGCAGCTCGACGCGTCCCGCAGCCGCGACGTCCCCGGGATCGACGAGCTGCACGCGCGGCTGGCCGTGGACATCCCGGCCGGTGGCCCCGGCACGGTCGTACACGGCGACTTCCGGCTCGACAACGTGCTGATCGGCGACTCCCTCGAGGTCAGGGCGGTGCTCGACTGGGAGATGTCGACGCTCGGCGACCCGCTCAGCGACGTCGCCCTGATGCTCGTCTACGCGGGGCTGCCGCTGCAGGTCAGCGACGGCCGGGCGACCGTGCCGCTGAAGGTGCCCGGGCATCCCACGCTGCGCGAGATGGGTGCTCGTTATGCCGAGCGCAGCGGGCGCGACGTGAGCGACCTGCACTGGTACGTGGCGTTCGCCGCATTCAAGCTCGCCGTGATTCTCGAGGGCGTGCACTACCGATACGTTCAGGGGCAGACGGTCGGTGACGGGTTCGATTCGATCGGCAACCTGGTGGGCCCGCTGGTGATGCGCGGCCACGAGGCGCTGGAGGGGAACTGATGGACTTCGACTTCGACGCCAAGACCGAGGACTACCGCAAGCGGCTGCTCGCCTTCATGGACGAGCACGTCTACCCGGCCGAGCCGTCGCTCGCCGAGCACGACGGCTGGTCGCCGCCGTCGGTCCTGCCGAGTCTGCAGGTGGCGGCGCGCGCCGCCGGCCTGTGGAACCTCTTCCTCCCCGGCGCGGACGGCGCCGGCCTGACCAACCTTCAGTACGCTCCGCTCGCCGAGATCACCGGCCGCAGCCCGCAGCTGGCCCCGGCCGCCCTGAACTGCGCCGCCCCCGACACCGGGAACATGGAGGTGCTGAGCCAGTTCGGCACCGCCGCGCAGAAGGACCGGTGGCTGCGACCGCTGCTGGACGGCGAGATCCGCTCGGCGTTCGCGATGACCGAGCCGGGGGTCGCCTCCTCCGACGCCACCAACATCGGCACCCGGATCACCCGCGACGGCGACGAGTACGTCATCAACGGCCACAAGTTCTACATCTCCGGCGCGATGAACCCGAACTGCAAGATCTTCATCGTGATGGGCAAGACCGATCCGTCCGCCGCCCGCCACGTGCAGCAGAGCATGATCCTGGTCGCGCGGGACACGCCCGGCGTGCGGGTCGAGCGCGGCATGCGGGTTTTCGGTTACACCGATGGGGATCACGGCGGGCACGCCGAGGTCTACTTCGACGACGTACGCGTACCCGCCGCGAACTTGATCGGTGAAGAGGGCAGCGGTTTCGCCATCTCGCAGGCCCGGCTCGGCCCCGGTCGCATCCACCACTGCATGCGCCTGATCGGCATGGCCGAGCGGGCCCTGGAGCTGATGTGCACCCGGGCGCTGGCCCGCACGGCGTTCGGCAAGCCGCTGGCCGAGCAGGGTGTGGTGCAGGACTGGATCGCCGAATCCCGGGTACGCATCGAACAGGCCCGTCTGCTCGTGCTCAAGGCCGCCTGGCTGATGGACACGGTCGGCAACAGGGGTGCGCACACCGAGATCCAGTCCATCAAGATTATTGTTCCCTCGATGACCGAGTGGGTCGTCGACAAGGCGATCCAGGCTCACGGCGCCGCCGGCGTCGGCCAGGACACCCCGCTGGCCGCGCTGTGGGCGGGGGCCCGCACCCTGCGCCTCGCCGACGGCCCGGACGAGGTGCACAAACGCTCCCTGGCCCGACGGGAGTTGAACCGTTACCGGAGCGCACAGTGACCCAATCCGCCACCCCACCGCAGCGCGTCGACGGCCGCACGGCGCGCTCCGAACGCACCCGTAACGCGATCGTCGACGCCCACCTGCAACTCATTCGGGAGGGCGATCTGCGGCCGACCGCGGACCGGATCGCCAAGCAGGCCGGAGTCTCGCTGCGGGCACTGTGGAGCCACTTCGCCGACATGGAGGCGCTGTTCGCCGAGAGCGGGCAGCGCGTCCTGGAATGGCGGGACGCGGCCTACCGCCCGATCTCGGCGAAGCTGCCGCTGCCCGAGCGGATCGACGCGTTCTGCAAGCAGCGGGCCCGCCTGCTGGAGCAGATCACCCCGAACGCGAAGGCGTCGGCGGTGAAGGAGCCGTTCTCGGAGGCGTTGCAGAAATACCGCAAGCTGCACATGGTTCGGGTGCGCGAGGAGTTGGCGACGCTCTTCGCCGCCGAGATCGGCGGCGACGAGGAGAAGCTGAACGCGCTGACCGCGGTGAGCATGTGGGCGACCTGGTCGGCCTGGCGCGAGGTGATGGGCCTGACGGTGAACGCTTCGCGGGCCGCCATGGCCCGCACGATCACGTCGCTGCTGGCGGCAGACTAAGGCCGAGCAGCGGCGTTTCGGAGCCGGATGCCGCTGAAGCCGACCGTGCTGGTGATGACCTCGTCCCAGAAGGGCCACAGGTTGTCGAGCAGGCGGAGCTGGATGCCGGCGGCGGCGTGGCAGTCGACCAGGTCGCCGACCGGCTCGGGCGGACCGAGCGGCACCACCGGCTCGGTGGCGACGTGCGCGTGCGGGTCGGCGCCGGGCGAGGCGATCTCCGCGAACGCCGCGGCCGGCAGCCGGTACGCGTACAGCGTGGTGGTTCGCATCGCGTCCAGCCAGGCGTACTCGATCGCGTGCACCCGGGTGCCGCTGCCGGCCCCGATGATGCGCTCGCGATCGAGGTCGGTGGTGCCCGCGCGTACCCACGCCATGGCGCGCGGGCAGTCCCGCGGGAACCAGTAGCTGGGTGCGCTGCGGGCGTCCACCGCCCACACGTACGGCGTGGTCTCGACCGCGGTGGCCGCCACGTGCGGCACGAAGCGCTCGATGGCCGGGTCCTCGGAGAAGTGCAGCACCTCGCCCGGCGCCGGTCGCATCAGAGCAGCACCACCGACCGGGCTCCCTCCCCGCGGGACATCCGGTCGAAGGCCTCGGGGACGTCCGGCAGGCCGATCCGGTCGGAGATCAGGTGGTCGATCGCGAGGGTGCCGCCCAGGACGTCGGCGGCCAGGCGCGGGATCTCGGTGTCGAAGTCGGCGGCGCCGTAGACCGAGGAGCGCAGGGTCCGCGACGACGAGAAGATGTCCAGGGCGGACAGTTGCACCAGGTCGTCGTTGCTGCCCATGCCGACCACGGTGACCTTGCCGCCGCGGCGGGTGGCCCGCCAGGCCGCGCGGATCGTGGCCGACCGGCCGACGCACTCGATGGCGTGGTCGGCGCCCCGGCCGGCGGTGCGGACCCGGATCTCCTTGGACAGCGCGTCCGACGAGACCACGAAATCCGTTGCCCCGGCCGCTTCCGCTAAGCCTTTCTTGGCCTCGGAGACGTCCACGGCGATCACGTCGGAGGCGCCGGCGGCGCGGGCCGCGGCGACCACCGAGAGGCCGACGCCGCCCAGGCCGATCACCACGACCGACTCGCCCGCGGCCACCCGGGCGGTGTTGCGCACCGCGCCGGTGCCGGTCAGGACGCCGCAGCCGAGCAGGGCGGCCTGCTCGAACGGCAGCTCGGCCGGCACCCCGATGACCGCGTTGGCCGGGGCGACCACCTCGTCGGCGAACGCGCCCAGGCCCAGCGAGACGTGCACCGGGGCGCCGTCGAGGGTGACGCCGTTCTCCAGGGCGGCCACCCCGGACGACGTGGAGCACAGCCACGGCTCGCCGTGCGCGCAGAACCAGCACTCGCGGCACGGCGGCTGCCAGTTGAGGACCGCGTGGTCGCCGACCGCGACCCGGGTGACGTGCTCGCCGACCTCGACCACCTCGCCGGCCGCCTCGTGGCCGAGGACCAGCGGATAGGGCGCGCGGATCGTGCCGTTCACCATGGACAGGTCGGAGTGGCAGACGCCGGCCGCCTTGATCCGCACCCGCACCTGGCCGGGACCGATCTCCGGCAGGCGCAGCTCCGCGACCGCGGGCCGTTCCCCGGCCGAGCGGACCACCACCCCGTTGAAGTAAGCGCTCATCGTTGAATCGCCTTCGTTTGCTGGAACTCGGCCAGACCGTACTCGCCCAACTCGCGCCCGACGCCCGACTGCTTGTAGCCACCGAACGGCGCGAACGGGTTGAAGGCACCGCCGTTGACGTCGACCGCACCGGTCCGCAGCCGACGGGCCACGGCCAGCGCGCGGTCGGGCGAGCCCCAGACCCCGCCGGCCAGGCCGTACCGGGAGTTGTTGGCGATTTCGACGGCTTCGTCGTCGGAGTCGAACGGGATGATCGACAGCACCGGGCCGAAGATCTCCTCCTGGGCCAGCTCGGAGGACGGATCCACGTCGGCGAAGACGGTGGGGGCCACGAAATGCCCCTTGGCCGGAAGCGGCGCATCCAGGCCACCGGCGACCAGGCGCGCGGTGGCCCGCTCGATGAAGCCGCGTATGCGATCGCGCTGCGCGCCCGAGACCAGCGGCCCGAGCCGAGTCGCCTCGTCGAAGGGGTCCCCCACGGTGTAACCGGCGGCGGTCTTCGCGGCGAGCGCGACCGCCTCGTCGTAGTGCGACCGGTGCACCAGCATCCGGGTCCAGGCCGTGCAGGTCTGGCCGGAGTTCAGGAACGCGTTGCCGACCCCGACCTTCACCGCCTTGACCACGTCGGCGTCCTCCAGGATCACGTTGGCCGACTTGCCGCCCAGCTCCAGCGCGACCCGCGCGATCCGGTCGGCGGCGGCGTGCGTGATGGCCCGGCCGGTCGCCGTCGATCCGGTGAACGACACCATGTCGACGCCGGGATGACCGGCGATGGCCGCGCCCACCTCCGCGCCGGTGCCGGTGACCAGGTTGAGCACGCCGGCCGGCACCCCCGCCTCGTCGGCCGCGTCGAACAGCAGGTAGGCCACGAGCGGCGTCAGCTCGCTGGGCTTGAGCACGACGGTGCAGCCGGCCGCCAGGGCCGCCGCCACCTTCGCCACCACCTGGTGCAGCGGGTAGTTCCACGGGGTGATCGCGCCGACCACACCGACCGGCTCGTGGACGATCAGGGAGTTACCGATCGTCTCGTCCTCCACCGGGCGGGCGGCGAGGTCGGCGTACCCGCGGAGGACCGTGAGCGGCAGTCCGGCCTGGACCGCTTTCGCGATCTTGAGGGGCGTGCCCAGCTCGAGCCCGACGGTCCTCGCGATGTCGCCGGCCCGGGCGGCGAGTGCCGTGTGCAGGCGGTCCAGAACCTCGCCGCGCTCGGCCCGGGAACGGCCGGCCCAGCCGTCGAAGGCGGCCTGCGCGGCGGTCACGGCCCGGTCGACGTCCTCGGCCGTACCGGCCGGCACCTGGGCGATGGTCTCCTCGGTGGCCGGGTTATCCACAGGGATGGTTTTCGAGGTGGACGGGGTCACCCACTCTCCGCCAAGGTAGAGGAGCGGTCGGTCGAGGGAGGTCATCGGCGGGTCCCTTCGAATTGAGCCAGCAGGCCGTTGATGAGCAGGTCGAGGCCGAGGTTGAAGGCGCCTTCGTCCACGGCTTGATGATGCGCCGCCAGACGCGGCGCGTTGTGCAGATGCGGGTAACGGTCGTAGAGGTCGGGGTCGATGTCGAAGCCCAGGGCGAAGGAGCCCAGGGCGGAGCCGGTCACCAGGTAACGCATGAGCGCGCCGATGTGGGTGGCGCGTGCGGGTGGCCAGCCGGCGTCGACCAGGGCACCGAAGACCGCCTCGGCCATGGCGAGGCCGGCCGGGCGGCGGCCGGGGCCCTGCGCCAGGACAGGCACGATGTTGGGGTGTTCGGTCAGCACCCCGTGGTAATCCTGCGCCCAGCTCCGCAGCGCCTCGGGCCAGGGCTTCTCGCCGAAGACCGAGAGGTCGACCTGTTCGACGACGGCGTCGGCGACCGCATCGACGATGTCGGCCTTGGTCGGGAAGTGGTTGTAGAGCGACGGGCCCTGCACGCCCAGCTCGGCGGCGAGCCGGCGCACGCTCAGCGCCTCCAGCCCTTCGGCATCGACCAGCGTGCCGGCCGCCGCGACGATCCGCTCGCGGGTCAGCAACGCTTGTTTCGGTCGCGCCATCGCAGCACCTTCCCAAGTAAAACTTACGCCGCTAGTTTAATCATATGGACTTCTCGCTCACCGACGAGGAACGCGCGATTCGCGATACGGCCCGTCAGTTCATCACCAAAGAGGTCATGCCGCTGGAGCAGGAGGCGCTGCTCCGCGAGCGCCGCCACCAGCCCGGACTGGAGCTCAGCGAGTTGCGCGAGCTTCAACAGAAGGCGAAGAAGTTCGGCTTCTGGGGTCTGTCGACCCCGGAGGAGTACGGCGGGATGAACCTGCCGGCCGTCCTCCAGTCACTGATCTGGACCGAGCTGGGCCGCACCTTCGTGCAGTTCAAGTTCGGTGGCGAGGCCGACAACATCCTCTACTACGCCAATGAGGACCAGAAGCGCGAATTTCTGCTGCCCACCATCGAAGGCGACCGGATCTCGTGCTTCGCGATCACCGAGCCGGGCGCCGGGTCGGACGCCGCCAACATCAAGCTGCGGGCGGTCCGCGACGGTGACGACTGGGTGCTCAACGGCGAGAAGACGTTCATCACCAACGGCAACGACGCGGATTTCACCATCGTCGTCGCGGTCACCGACCCGTCGAAGAGGGCCAGCCAGGGCGGCGCCACCGCGTTCCTGGTCGACAAGTCGATGGGCTGGCGTTCCGAATTCATCCAGACCATGGGCGAGGGCGGGCCGGCGTCGCTGATCTTCGAGGACGTCCGGGTGCCGCACCGCAACATCCTCGGCGAGATCGGCCAGGGCTTCGAGCTGGGCATGAAGTGGATCGGCAAGGGTCGCTACCTGATCCCGTCCAACGCGCTCGGCATCGCGGAGCGGGCGCTGGGGATGGCGCTCGAATACGCGAACACCCGCGAGACGTTCGGCGCGAAGATCGGGACGAATCAGGCGATCCAGTGGATGCTCGCGGATTCCGAGGTGGAGGTCGAGGCGGCCCGCTGGCTGATTCTTCGTGCTGCCTGGACCGTTGACCAGGGCTGGGACCCGAGGCACGCTTCATCGATGGCCAAGCTGTACGGCGCGGGGATGGTCAATCGCGTCGTCGACCGGGTCATGCAGATCCACGGCGGCATGGGTTACACCCGCGAACTCCCGATCGAGCGCTGGTACCGGCAGGTTCGCCTGATGCGGATCTACGAGGGCACCGACGAGATGCAGCGGCTGATCATCTCCCGCGACCTGCTCCGCGGGTACACGAAGATCGGAGGGCACTTGGCATGACCGACTGCACCGAGCGGCACCCTGCCGCACCGAGCGACGGCATCGCAGGCGAGGGCCAGAAGGGCATGCCGGAGGTGACTCAGCCATGACACAGTTGTCTTTGGCCACCGTCCTGGCCGAGGCGGCCCGGAAACATCCCTCAACATTGGCTGTGATCGACAGCGCGACCGGTGAACGCATCACTTATCGCGATTTATGGGACCAAACTCTTGCGTACGCCGCAGGTCTCAAAGCCCTTGGTGTTGGTCCCGGTGACACGGTTGCCATCCAGATCCCCAACCTGGCCGACTTCCCCCGGATCTACTTCGCGGTGCTCGCGGCCGGTGCCACGATCGTCCCGATGCATCTGCTGCTCACCCCCGACGAAAATGCCTACGTTCTCAGCGACAGCGGCGCCTCCCTGTTGGTCGCGCACTCGTCGCAACTCGCCAACGCCACCGCGGCCGCCGAAAAAACCGGCATCAAGGTCGTATCGGTGGGGCCGGCCGTGCCGGGTGTCGAGCGCTTGGAGGATGCGGCCGCGACAGTGCCGCCGCTGAAGACCTACGCCAGTCGCGAAGCCGAGGACGTAGCGGTCGTCTTCTACACGAGCGGCACCACCGGGAAGCCCAAGGGCGCCCTGCTCACCCACCTCAACCTGGTGATGAACACCATGGTGAACGTCTTCGACATCCACGACCTCAGGCAGGGCGACGTGGTGATGGGCTGCCTGCCGCTGTTCCACACGTTCGGGCAGACCGTCGGGATGAACGGGACGTTCCGGCTCGGCGGCACGCTCGTGCTGCAGGCCCGCTTCTCCGGCGAGGCCGCGATCGACCTGATGGTCAAGGAGAACGTGACCATCTTCCACGGCGTACCGACCATGTACATCGGACTCCTGGAGGCCGCGCCCAAGGCCGATCGCCTGCCGGCCCTGCGGCTCTGCGTCTCGGGCGGCGCGTCGCTGCCGGTCGCCGTACTCGAAAAGTTCGATGAGGTTTTCCAGGCAAAGATCTTCGAGGGGTACGGCCTGTCCGAGACCTCGCCGACCGCGACCACCAACCAGCCCGCGTTCGGCACCAAGGCCGGCACCGTCGGCCACCCGATCTGGGGTGTCGAGGTGGAGATCGCCCGGCCGGAGATCGACGAGCGGATCGAGCTGATGGCGGACGGCGAGCTCGGCGAGATCGTGATCCGCGGGCACAACGTCTTCGCCGGCTACCTCAACAACGACGAGGCCACCGCGCAGGCCGTGGTGGACGGCTGGTTCCGCACCGGCGACCTCGGCACCAAGGACGCGGACGGGTTCATCACGATCGTCGACCGCAAGAAGGACCTGGTGATCCGGGGCGGCTTCAACGTCTACCCGCGCGAGGTCGAGGAGGCGCTGGCCCGGCACCCGGCCGTGGTGCAGGTCGCGGTGATCGGCGTGCCCGACTCGACGCACGGCGAGGAGATCTGCGCGGTGGTGGTGGCCGACCCGGGCGGTATCACGGCCGACGAGCTCATCGAATGGTCGAAGGAGAAGCTCGGCCGGCACAAATACCCCCGCAAGATCCGCTTCGCCGAGGCGCTCCCGCTCGGCCCGAGCATGAAGGTGCTCAAGCGGGAGCTGCGCAAGACCTACTCAGACGGCGAGTAGCGGCGGGAGCGCGGCGACGATCGGTTTGTCCGCGGGCAGCCAGGGCACGGAGTCCAGCTCGTCCGCGGACAGCCAGCGCATCGCCGTGTGTTCGAGGGCCTGCGGCTGGTCGCCGCCGAGCAGGGTGACCGCGAAGACCCGCAGCACCGCGCGGCCGTGCGCGAGCGAGACGTCCGGGCCGATCCGCGCGCCGACCTCGACGCGGACCCCGAGCTCCTCGACGCACTCGCGCGCCAGGGCCTGCTCGTCGGTCTCCCCCGGTTCGACCTTGCCGCCCGGGAACTCCCAGCGGCCGGCCACCTCGGGTGGCGCGGAGCGTTCGCACGCGAGAACGCGACCGTCGGTGATGATGGCTGCCGCAACGATCACTTTGCGTGACTTCACGGCGCTGACGTGCTGTTCCCCCGGCATGAGATCAAAGCTTCCCATAAAAGTTCACCGTTCAGTCTGCCCGAGCCGTCCCGATCGTCACGCAAACACGGATATGTGGGCGTGGACATGGTTAGCGCAAAAGACAAGACTGTGGGCACCGACCATGACGACACGGCGACAGTTTGGCCACAAGCCGGCAACGACGCCTAGGGGGTGCGGCGATGCGGGCCAGAAGACGGCGGGGGACCCGGTCCGACTATCTGACCGACGCACTTGCTCTGCTGAGCGGGTGGGAACGCGACGGCGTCCAGCTGAAGCGCGAACTGGTATGCGACGAAAGTCAGCATGCCGCATTGACGGAACGAATCAAGGTGGCGGCGGACACATTGCGCATACGCCCCACTATCCGGCGTCTCGACGGTCACACTCAGATCTGCTTGGGTGATCGAGACGGCGAGGCCATCACTGACGGTGAGGTCACCCTGGCCGCGCGGATCGAGGATTTCTACCGCACGGTCATCGGTACCCCCCAGTAGCTACGCTCGGGCCATGAGCGACGTCATCTACGACAACAAGGGCCAGCTCCAGCAGATCCAGAGCGGCCTGCTCGAGGGCGAGCAGATCATTGCCGTCTACGACGCGATCGGGGCCGGCACCGGCTTCATCGGGCTGACCAACCGCCGCGTCATCATCCAGGACAAGTCGTTCGTGGGTAAGCGCTTCGCGATCACCAGCATCCCGTACAGCAAGGTGAGCAGCGTCAGCGTGGTCAGCAACAAGAGCTGGGCCGGCGAGTTCTTCTCCTCCGGCACCATCGTCATCACCGTCGGCACCCACCAGCACGAGGTCGAGTTCCGCGGCGTGGAGAAGACCCAGCACGTACACAATGTGATCCTGCACTACGCTTCGTGACGTTACCCCGGAGCGGGCCGCGCCCGCTCCGGCTCAGCGCATCATCGCTGTGCACGCGTCCGCGGTCTCCAGCACCAGGTCGGCGGCCGCGTCGATCGCCGCCGACAGGTGCAGCGGGTCACCGTCGATGCCGGCGAAGGTCGCGTCCACCCGGGCCCGGAAGCCGGCCGGCGCCCCCGGCAGCCCGGCCGCCGCGGCCACCGCGCCCTTCTCGTTGATCAGCCAGCGACCGGCCGCCCCGTGCAGGGCGTGCGCGCACACCCCGACCACCCGGAAGAGGCACCCGGCCACGTAGGCGCTGTCCCGCCGGGAGACCGCCTTACGGGCCAGCGCGACCAGGAAATCCGCCTCCCACAGCCCGGCGACCAGCGCCTCGGACAGCTTCGGCGGGAAGACCCGCAGCTTCTCCCGCAGCGCGGTCAGCTCGCCGGTGTGGTCCACCAGGATGCGGCTGAGGGCCAGCTCCCCCGCATACGCATGGTCGGGGAAGCCGAGCGGATGCCCGTTCTGCTGATGGAACGCGTATTTCCCCTGCTCGGCGTCGGTGTAGACGGCCTGCACCCGGTCGAGGTCGCGATAGATCCAGTCGACCGGGTGGTCGTCGATCTTCAGCCAGCCGCCGCCGTCGACCCACGGCCCCCACCCGCCCGGCGCCGTGACGACCGCGGACGGGCCGGCCACCGACTTGGCCAGCCGGTCGAGCCGGTCCACATCCAGCGGGGTGCGGTAGTAGAGGCCCACGTCGGTGTCGGAGTCGTCGGCGTGCGAGCCACGCGCCCGGCTGCCGCCGAGGACGATGCCGACCACCCCGGGCACCTCGGCCACGCTGCGGGCCAGTTCGATCAGACGTTCATCGGTCAGCGGCACGGATCAAGTCTTCCCCGGGTTCCGGCCGAGCGACAGCGGATTCTCGTTCAGCAGGCCAGTTCGCCGATTTCGTTGAGGATCGCGACGTCCTCGTCCGCCACGGTGACCGAGCCGCCGAGGTTGAGCACCCCGGCGTTCTCCGCGCGCTCCTCCGGCGGGCAGGCCGCCCTACGGCCGAGCGGAACGCAGAGCCGCAGCGCATCGCCGCATTCCGAGTCACGGTCATGGTTCATCCCCAGCCGGGTCCCGAACGCGACGATCCGATGCTGCGGCTGCGTGGTGACGGTCGCGTCGATCAGCTGCCGGTCGGTGGTCTGCCCGTCGACGACGGTGACCTGGTAACGCAGCGTCTCCACGCCGGGAAGGCCGGGCGTCTCGATCCGTTTGGCGCCGCGCGGGAGAGCCGGATCGCGGACCAGCCGCGTCTCGAACGGGATCTCCCGGGTCTCCACCTCGGTCTGGACGGTGGTGACCGGTCCGGCCGGCGCGGCCGGAGCGCCGGGAGCGCGCGGCGCGGTCGGCGCGCGGCGCGGGGGCACCGCAGCGCCCGGCGCGCGCGGGGCCGGCCGTGCCGCGACCGATGCCGGGTCGCGGGTGGCGGTGCGGTCGGCCGGCTGGATGTCGCGGGCCTGCGCCCGCGCCTGGACCTGCGCCTTGGCGTGCGCCTGAGCCTGCGCCTCGACCGCGCCGGCCTGCCCGGGCACCGGCTCCCGCTGGATCGGCGCCAGGCCATCGCCGGTCGACGGCCGGGCCGGCGAACCGGCCGCAGCCTGCCCCGCCTCGGCCACGGCCTGGGTCTTTCCGCCGTCGTCCCTGGTCAGCGCGGCGACGCCGGCCACCCCACCACCGACGAAGATCAGCAGCGCACCGGTGCCGGCCGCCATCCGTACCCCGAAGGGCAGCCTTGCCCACCAAGACTTTCGTGGCATTTCGAGCAGTTTCTGCCACGAGTCACTAGTTGTCTGGTTTTGCACCAGAGCATTGTGCCTTGCGCTGCTTTCAAGGCAAGCATCTGGCCTTTCCCTGGCGAGCCGATCAAGGGGCTTGTTTCGCCAAGCAAGCACGTGGGCGCCCGAGTCGTACGATCACTGGCATGTCCGCCACGACCCCACCGCCGAACGGGCTCGCTCCGCTCAGCGCGGAGGAGGAGGCGGTCATGCGCGCTCTGGGCCGCATGATGCTCGTGCTCCCGAGAGCCCTCAACAACGACCTCGAGCGCGAGCAACGCATGACGGCCAGCGAATACAGCGTGCTGCGCCACCTCTCCGAGTCGGCGTGCGGTCATCTGCGGATGAGCGAGCTCGCCCAGGCCTGCGACATGTCCCTGAGCGGGATGACCCGGCTGGCCGCGAAGCTCGAGGCGCAGGGCTACGTCAAGCGCATCAAGTGCGACTCGGACGCCCGCGGCTGGAATGCCGTGCTGACCGAAAATGGTCTCGCTCGCCTGCGCGAGGCCTGGCCCACTCACCTGGCCAGCGTCCGCCACCACATCTTCGAGCACCTGACCGAGTTGGATCTCCCCCAGCTGGCCAAGGCCCTGAACGCCATCGCCGGAGATTCATAAACCCCTTTTCCTGACGTACGCTCCAAAACTCCCCCAACCGCAAGCGGACCGCCCCGCGCTGCTCAAGCCAAGCGCCTTGACGTATTCCGTTATGGGTATACGATTCGAGGCATGGCACGAGCGGCGACAACCACGGATGCGTTCAATGCGGTGGCCGAACCCCGGCGACGGCAGATCCTCGACCTCCTGGCCCAGGGCGAGCGCCCGGTCAACGACCTGGTCGCCATGCTCGGCCTGGCCCAGCCCCAGGTCTCCAAGCACCTGCGTGTGCTGCGCGAGGTCGACCTGGTGCGCGTCCGCGACGAGGGCCGGCAGCGGCTCTACCGGCTGAACGCGGAGCCGCTGCGCCCGATCCACGACTGGCTCCGCAAGTACGAGCAGTCGTGGAACGCTCGATTCGACCTGCTGGACACCGTTCTTGCGGAGCTCAAAGAGGAGGAACCCGATGGCACCGACTAGCGGCACGGCGAAGGTGACCCTTCCCACCGACAACCAGATTCTGATCATCCGCGAGTTCGACGCCCCACGCCACCTGGTCTGGCGCGCCTACACCGAGCCCGAGCTCATCAAGCGCTGGTGGGCCGGCGAGCGCGGCGCGGTGACCAGCGTCGAGGTCGACCTGCGGGTCGGCGGCAGCTGGCGCTACGTGATGACCGCGAACGGCGGCTTCGAGGTCGCCTTCCACGGCGAGTATCGGGAGATCTCCGCCCCCGACCGCCTGGTCAACACCGAGGCCTTCGAGGGCATCCCCGACCCGGACGAGAACGCCGCCGTGGTCACCGTGACGCTGACCGAGAAGGACGGCCGCACCTACTTGGAGGCCCTGATGGAGATGAAGGACAAGACCGGCCGCGACATGGTCATCGAGTCCGGCATGGAGGGCGGCATGCAGGAGTCGTACGACGCCTTGGAACAGGTCGCCCGCTCCCTGGCCTAGCCGTCACGCGAGGGCCTCCGGCCGGAGGCCTTCGTGCCCTACGCTCCTGTACCACGGCCGAACGGGCCGCCGTTATCGCGAGAAAGGGCCGCACGGTGACCTGGACCATCGAGGAGCGGAGCTGGGACGACCTGGCGGGCGCCGCGCTGCGCAAGGCGCAGCGGGTCGAGCTCGACGAGCGCTACGGAGACGCCGCCAACGAGCCCGGCATCATCCCCACGGCCGGCGACATCGACCTGTTCCTGGTGGCGGTCACCCCCGACGGCGAGGCGATCGGCTGCGGCGCCCTGCGCCGGCTGGACCGGACAACCGCCGAGGTGAAGCGCATGTACGTAGCGCCGGCCAGCCGAGGAACGGGCGTGGCCACCGCCATCCTGCGCACGCTGGAGACGCACGCCCGAGCCCAGGGCTGGACCACCTTGCGCCTGGAAACCGGCAACGGCCAGCCCGACGCCATGCGCTTCTACGAACGAGAGGGCTACCACCAAATCCCGGTGTTCGGCGCCTACACCGGCTCGGACATCTCCGTCTGCTACGAACGGTCTCTGGGCAGCCGCTCCTCGTAGTCGCAGGCCGCGACCGCTGAGAGCCCGCGTCGCCGAAGCTCGTTCAGGATTGCGGAGACCACGCCGACGCGACGATTCAGGTCGGCCTGCCGGGCGAAGTAGACCTCGACGACGTGGTCGAAGAACAGGAAGCCATGCCCTGCGCCGGCGTCCTCGTTCTCGCCCACAAAGATCTCGGTATCGCCGCCGGCGGCCACCGGGTTGATCCACGCGTCGAGCTGATCCCGGCCGCCGGCGCCGCTCACAAAGATCTTGCAGTCCAGTTCGGAGAGATCGACCTCGTCGGTCACCGCGGGAAGTGGTCGCGCACCGCGGGGATCGGGGTGCCGGCCAACGCGGCGGGGAGCGCGAGACCGTCGGCGTAGAAGGCCGGGTCGGGCATCGCCTGCAGGACGCCCTCGAAGTTCAGGGAGTCGCCGTACTCAAGGTCGCTGACGAGCACGTTCTGGCCGTCGGATCCGTACTCGAAGAGCATGCCGCTCTCGTCCGGCGACTCGTCCCAGTCCTTGGTGATCACCCGCAGGTCGCCGGCGGCGTCGTACTCCAGGGTCATCAGCTCCGAGCCGGCCGGATCGACGAGGTGGGTGATGAAACCCAGCGAGCTTCCGTCGGCGGCGAACCGGGCGAGGAACGTCCACCGGAAGCCTTCCGGCGCACTCTCGGTGCGGACCGCCGCGAACTCTACTCCGGGATAATCGCGAGCATGCTCGGCGATAATTGATTCGAGTCCACCGGCGTAATAACGAACCTGCTTCAGCTCGCCCTTGCGGTAATGCTCTTTACGAACCAATTCTCCGGCGGCGTCGAAAACACCCCGCGCAAACGATTCGTCCGCGCGCGCCTCCGCCTCCGAAACTTCCTCCTCGGCGGATTCTCCATAACGGAAGAATTTGCTCTGCAAGCCGCTCATTGCCGATCCATATCGAGGTCCAAATCCGGGTACATGATCATAACACTCGACGCCTTCATAACGGACAGATCGAGCCCGGGCAGCCCGTAACGGGCCGCCAGCTCGTGCGTGGCCTGGGCAAACGTCTGAGTTACGCCGGCCGGACGATTTGCCAGGAACTTCGGCACGAATCCCTTGGCGAGACACCGGTTCAAATCCTTGCCCATTTTTTTGTTCGCTCCGGCGCTCGCCCGGCTATCGATACCGTCCCGGCACTCCTCACCATAGGCATCGAACTGAGCGTCCGGCACGACGATCGCCACGTCGACATCGCCGGCATTGGGCGTCCGGAGCGACGATCCCTGCACCACAACGCGGCCGCTCGGCAACCCGTACGCCTCCTGCAGGTCTTGAACCTCGCTGGTAAATGCCTCGAACTGCGCACGGCTGGTGAAGTGATAGGGATAGCCCCGGGGCCGCACCTCGTTCGTCCAGTTGTCCATCTGCTGCTTGACCTGCTCGGTCGTGAGCGCTTCCTTGGCGGGCCGGCCCTTCGCCACGTTCTCCGGCTTCTCGATGGATCCCACCGAGATGAAGCCTTCGGACTGCTTCTCGCTCAGGCCCAACTCGCTGCCGTACTGCTTCATCTCCGCCTGCTGCGCCTCGGAGTAGACCTTGTCGGGCTCCGGCACGGCACCCGCCGGGTCGGCGGCGATGAACGGGCCGTCGCCGGTGGTCAGCGGGCGAGGGCGGGCCTGACCGTCGACCGTCAGCGCGTCCATTCGGACCACGTCCGACGGGACGTCCAAGCCGGTGTTCGTGCGCAGCGGGGAGTTCTCGGTCACCGCGCGGGTCTGCGGGTCGAGGTAGAGGATCGTGCCGTTCTGGTTGACCGCGGCGATCTCGTGCGTGCGGCCGGCCTGGTCCTGGGTGGTGATGAACGCGAACGAACCGTGGCCGAGGCTGAGCAGGTGGCGGTGGATGCGGCCCTCCGCGAGCCGGATCTCGGCGCGCGCGTGGTTCGGGTCGAGTGAGCTCACGTCGGTGAGGCCCTCGAAGCGGCCGCCGGTGGTGTTCTCGATGCGGGCCGAGACTCCGCGCTCGGCGCCGATCGGGCGGCTCGGGTCGCCGTTGTGGTAGCCGTCGAACGTTCGCGGTGCCGACACCCGCGGCCGGGCGTGCATGTAGGTGTCGAACAGCGAGAGCACCGAGTCGCCGCAGTTGATCGAGCGGGTCGGGTCGGCCTCCGGGCCGCCGTCGTTCATCAGGCCGAACCAGCGGCCGCGCCGCGGATCGGCGTTGCGCACCACGTTGCCGTCCTCGTCGCGCGGCATCGCGCGTTCCAGGTCGGTCTGGTGGATCCGCAGCGGCGGACGAAGACCGCCGCGCGTGTTGTAGCGGCGGGTGGTGTCGATCGAGCGCGGGCCGTCGTCACCGGTCAGGCTCGACCGGTCGTCGGTCTCCACCGGACCGACCGCGAGATCGCTGCCGCCGTCGGTCTCGTTGACCACTTCCCAGTCGTTGCCGGTGAGCTCGACGTCGCCGATGTCGGCGCCGTTCTCCACCTCGATGGCCCGGTCGAGCAGCCCTTCCGCATCGTGCTCCGTGCGCTTGCGGTCGGCCGTGAGCTGGTCAGCGGTCACGTAGTCGTGGCTATCGTCGGCACCCCGGGCGGCACGACCCAGCTCGATCGCCTGCTCGAACCGGACCTCGGACTGCTTGCGCAGATCCCGGCCCATCCCCTGCCGGTGCGACTCGTCGAAGTCCAGCCGGGCGCGCTGGGTCGCGAACTGGTAGTTCTCCTTCTGCCGCTGCTCCTCGGCCGCCCGCGGGTCCACCGTCGGGGCCGGCTCCGGCGACGGCGTCACCGTCGTGTCGGTGGCCAGCGCGGTCGTGATGTCGCCGGTCTTGCGCGGCGCCGGATCGAGCACCGACAGCGGGTCATTCTTGGGATCAAGGGCCGACAGCGGATCAGAGCTTCGCTGCTTCGGCGCCGGCTCCGGCGACGGCGACGGCGAGCTCTGCGTTTCTTCCGTACGCGGTGAGCTGTCCACCTGCGGCGACGGCGTCACATCCGGCACCGAGGGCGTCCGAACGGTCGGATCCCCCGACTCAACCGTCGGTTCCGGCTGCGGCATATGCGTGTCGACCGAAGGCGACGGCTGAGTGTGTGGCGTGACCGGCGGCGCGGACTGCTGCGTGGTGACCGGCGGCGCGGACTGCTGCGTCGTCACCGGCGGTGCAGGAGGAGCCGACTGCTGCTGCGTCGTGATCGGCGGCGGCGTGGGCGTCGTCTGCTGCGTGATCGGCGGCGCAGGCTGCTGCGTGGTGATCGGTGGCGGAGGCGGCAGCGTCTGCTGCTGCGTCGTGATCGGTGGCGGAGCAGGCAGTGTCTGGTTCTGTTGCTGTTGCTGGATTGCCTGCTGCTGGAGCTGGGCCTGCTGCTGTTGGTAGGCCAGCGGCGGCGCCGGCAGCGTCTTCTGGTTGCTGTAGGGCGACAGCTGCGTGTTCGGGACGGCCATCGGATTGCCCTGGCCGTCGACCATCAGGGCGTGCAGCCCGACCGCGTTGCCGCCGAACGAGGTGCCGGTGTGGCCGTAGAGCGTCCGGTGGCCGGGGCCGCCCTGCCAGTTCGTCGCGTCCTGGTGCTCGCCGGTCTGCGGGTCGATGAAGAGCAGGGTGCCGTGGTGGTTGACGGCATTCCAGGCGTGCGCGCTTCCGCTCTGCCACTCGGTGACGATGACCGCGGTGGAACCGTGGCCGCCCTGCAGGAGCGTGCGGGCCACCGCCTCGAAACCGCGATCGATCTCGACCTTGACCGCGGCCGGGGTCTTGGTCGGGTCGTTCGGCGTGACGTGGGTGAAGGCGCTGCCGGTCGCCTCCTCGGCCCGGTACGTGCCGCGGGCCTCGCCCGGCTGCGCGTCGGACTCGCCGAACGTGTACTTGTCCACCGTGCGGGGCGCGGAGACGGTCGGCCGGCCGTGCAGATAGGTCTCCAGGAACGACAGCGAGCAGTCGAGGCAGTTGTAGCCGCGGGTGGGGTCCGCGATCGGCCCGCCGTCGTTGAGCAGCTTCAGCAGCGGGCCGCGAGGGTCCGGCGTGCGCACCGGCACCCCGTTCTGATCACGGGGCACCACCCGCTCCAGGTCCTGCTGGTGCATCGCCAGCGGACGGCGCAGACCACCGAATTCGCCGTACTTCCGGAGGGTCCGTGAGCTCGGCCGTCCGCCGGGCAGTTTCGACTGGTCGTTGTCGTGGACCGGGCCGTCCGCGAGGTGTCCGCGGTCCTTGTTCGCCTTGTCGAAGTCGGCCGGCGTGGTGAACGGATCATTGGGGTCGCCGAGGTCGAGCGTCACCCGGTGCAGGGCGTCGTCGACCTGGTCGCGGAGTTGCCGAGCGTCCTGGCCCTTCTGCCGGTAGTGGGCTTCCAGGCTCCGGTAGTGGGCCGCACTGGCGAAGTCGAGCGTGAGCCTCGACTTCCACATCTCGCGCCGGGCCGCCGACTGCTGCTGCCGGTAGGCGTCGATCACGGTGTCGTGCCGGCCGCGCTCCCGGGCGAAGATCCGGTCGAGGACGGGCTGCTTGTTCTGCGCCTGGTGATCGAAGTAGGCCTGCTCGTACCGAGCCTGGTCGGGCGTCCGCGACGTCAGGTTCGGATTGGCGTGCCCGGCCGCCCCCACCAGCGGATCGTTCTTGCCGGAGTCCGGATGCGACCGATCCCCGGGTGTCGACGACGGCGGCGTGTCCCGCCGATCCGGCGACGGGGAGGAGTCCGGCGCGGTGGAATTCGGCGCGGTGGAATTCGGGGCGGTGGAATTCGGCGCGGTGGAATTCGGCGCGGTGGAATTCGGGCGTCCCGAATCGGCTGGGTTCGGCGACGACTTCGAGGGCGAGGACGTGTCCGGCGTGGTGGTGCCGGTCGAGGCCAGCGGCGTGTCCGTGCGCGGCCGACTCGCATCGGGCCCGGCGGTGGTCGGAGTGCTGGTGTTCGGCCCCGGATTGGTCGGCCCAGGGCTGTTCGGAGTCGGATTGCTGGTGACGTTCGGCCCCGTACCACCAGGGCTGTTGATGTTGGGGCTGTTGATGTTGGGGCTTGTCGTGCTCGGGCTCGTGACGTTCGGGCCTGACGTGTTCACGCCGCCGGTCGAGCTGATGGTCGGGCCGCCGGAGCGCGCACCGCCGGTGTCCAGGCTCTGCGGCGAGGTGACGCTCGACGACGGGTTGCTGCTCGGCGAGAGGTTCACCGACGGGCTGGTGCCGGTCGGGCCGCTCGTCGACGGGCCGACGTTGAGACTCGACGGACTTGTCGCCGGGCTGCTCCCGGTGAGCGACACGGTCGAACTCGGCGCGCCCCCGGTGGGCGCGGCAGCGGGAGACGCGGTGACGTTGGGACCGCCGGTGTTCCCGGCAAAGCCCACCGGCGCATTCGTCGGCGTGCTCGCCGTGGTGGAGACCGGCGCGGAGGCCGATGCCGAGGCGGTCGCGTGCGACCCGGCCGGCGCGGCGGCGTCGACCGCCGGCGCCGACGACGCCAGCGAGGCACCACTGGAGACGGACGAGCCGGCATCCACCGACGGACTCGCCGCCGAAGACGCGTAGACCGTGCCGGACGACGGCGAGGACGTGGCCGGGTGACCGGCGGACGCCGAAGCGGGTGCCGCCGCCGTCGCGGTGTCGGCGTGATGGCTGACCACCGGCGACGCGGTCGACGCGACGGGCGAGGCCGCGGTCGTCACCGACCCGTCCGACCCACCGGACGACAGGATCGAGGGCGACGCGCCTCCCGACGAACCACCCGAAGATCCAGGCTGGACCGGGCTGCCACCCGAGGAGAAATCGCCGACCGCGGAGCTCACATCCGTACCGGAAGAAGTTGCGGAGGGGGACGACGAAGCCGACGGCAAGTCGCTCAGCGAAAGGTCACCGGCGCCGACGAGGCTGGCATTCATGCCCTTGAAATCGTGATGCGTGTTGCCGATCGCCGTGCCGGAAACGCCGGACGTCGCGGATTTGGCGAGGCTCTCAAAATCGGACAGGTTGCCGGTGGCCGCGGACCCGCCCAGATCGCCGAGGACCTCGGAGGCGGCGCCGCGGAAGAGGCCGTGCTTGCCGCCCGCACCGATGCTGCCGCCGTGCGCCGCGAACCCGCCGGCCGCGCCGGCCCCGGTGGCGAGACCGAGATCCGCGAGATCGCCCCAGTCGAGCTTGTTCCGGCCGTTCGCCGTCTGGTAAGCCTGGATGCCGAGGTTGGTGAGGAACTCCTCCTTGGCCTCGTCCTTGGCCTCGTGCAGCCCCTTCTTGGCGAGCTGCTTGAGGCCTTTCTTGGTGAGCAGATCCTTGGCGACGCGCTTGCCCATGTCCTTGAGGCCCTGCTTGATGGCCTTCTTGGCGAGCTGCGCGATCAGCTTCTTGAAGATCTGCTGGATCGCCATCCGGGTCGCGGCGATCAGGCCGCCGGCGGCCGGTGAGGCGGCACCGAGGGTGAGGGCGACGGTGACCGCCATGCCGATCAGCTCGATGACGAAGATGCCGAGCTCGATCCAGGCTTCCAGCTTGGCGCTCTCGATGTCCTGGCCGCACTCCTCGACCATCTTGCCCATTTGATAGGCGAAGTCGACGAGGGCGTTGAGCGGCGCCTCGTTGCCGTTGGCGACCTTCATCCAGGCGGCGATGAAGGCGTCGATCGTGGTGCCGCTGCCGCCGTAGGCGTCGATGATCCGCTCGGCCGCCTCGGCGGCGTCCTCGCGCGGCACGGCCATCGCGTCGACCAGGTCGTACCACTGGTCGGCGATGTCCCAGGTGACCTTCTCGTTGCCCTCCGGCCAGTCGAAGCCGACCACCCATTCGAGGGCGTCGTAGGCCCAGCCGGGCAGGTCCCAGGGCGAATAGTCGAGCGGATGCGGAATCGGGCTCGGCAGCACGGCCATGGCGTCAGGCCTTGTACGACTTGATGACGGTCTCCGACGAGCGGGCGTCGGCGCTCATGTTGTCCTCGACCGACTTCTGCGCGGCGTCACCGAGCGCCTCGACGTAGCCCGCGATCTGGCCGAAGGCCTCGGTGAACTGCTGAAGCAGCGGACCGTAGTTCTTCTGGAAGGCGGCGCCGATGTCGTCGGTGCCCCAGGGCTGCCCCTGGCTCGCCGCGGCGATGCTCGCGACCGTGCTGCTGTCCAGGCTGACCATCTGCGAGCCGGCCAGCGAAAGGTCACGGCCGGCGTCGCTGGCGCGCTGGGGTTCGAGATAGAGCTCACCGGTCATCGTCGTCGCCCGCCTCTCGCATGATCCGGTCCTGCCGGGAGAGCAGCGACCCGAAGTTGCCGTCGCGCAGGAATCGGGACGCGCCGGAGTCGGCCGGCAGGAACTCGCCGACCAGCTCCTGCACCTGGTCGGTGGTCTTCGCGACGGCCTTCTCGACGGTGCGCAGGATGGTGCGGGCCAGCTCGTCGGGGTCGTGGCGGCGATAGACGTCGGGGTCGAATTTGAGGTCGATCAACTGGCCGCGCGGGCCGACCGTGGCCCGCACCATGCCGTCCGGCGATTCGGCCGTCACGGCCATCCTGGCCAGGCGTTCCTGCATGTCGTCGAGCCCGGAGCGCAGGCGCTCGTACTGCGACACCACGTCATCGAAACGGGCCCGCAGTGCGTGGTTGGCGTCGCGATCGGACTGTCTGGTCACGCTGGTCTCCCCCGAGGACTGGCGATTTGACTCGAAAACTTACCAGCCACGGGCAACTCCGAGGGCGCCCGACAATAGACGTTGTCCGATAGTTCTAAGCTCATCGTCATGGGGGAAGCCGGATGATCACGCTGGACGAGGCGGAATTCATCGCGGAGGGCTGGGCGCACAAACAGTCGATCCGGCGGGGTTACATCTGCACGCCGCACGTCGATGAGCTGGCTCTCGGCTACGCGGTGACGATGCTGCTGCCGACCGAGGTGCGCACCGAGCCGGGCGAGGACATCACCACCGTGATCGACCGGGACACCGGCCGGCTCTCGCACTGGCCGCCCGCGTCCACCGCCGAGCTCGACGAGCGCTACCGCGAGCGACGCGACGCCGCCATCGGCCGGCACCAGACCTCCGACCCGGTCGCCGAGCTGATGCGCGAGGCGTTCCGCCGGGTCAGCCCCTCGGTCGCCGCGCACATCACGCTGGGCGACCGGTTGTTCCGGGCCCGCGGCGCCAAGGGCGACCAGGAGTTGCAGCACCATCCGCTGGTCGCGCAGGCCCTGGCGGCGATCCCGGCGGCGAGTGCGATCCGGGGCGCCGAGCGGCACGCCGAGCTGCTGGTCGTGTCCGATGTGCTCTACGAGGCCGACAAGGCCCGCGGCGTTCCGCTCACCGTCGACGAGGCGCGCAACCTGCTCCAGCAGGGTCAGTTCGAGACGTTCCACATCCGGGAGAGCGGCGATCCGCTCGGCGGCGAGCCGGCCCGGTTGTGCATCACCTGCGAAACCGTGCTGGTCGGCCTCGCCGTCGTGTCGCCGACGCCCCGGGCCGAGCGCCGGCTGACGTCCGGCACCGACCCGGAGCCCGGCCGTTTCCCCGCCGAGGTCGCGTGGGAGCTGGCCGACCGCGGGTGGGAACCGGAGTCGCGGGAGCACCGGGCCAAGATCGGCGCGCTGGCGATGGCGTGGGTCCTGGCCATGCCGGGCGCCGAGTTCGAGCTGGAGTTGTTCCCCGCGGCCGAGGCCGCGATCACCGAGTTCTACGGCGTCATCCCGAACCGGAGCTGCCCGGGTGTCGCCACCCGGGTCCGGACCTTCGACATCGGCCTGGGCGGGTTCCGGCACCTGGCCGACGCACTGTACGAGTTGGGCATCCTCGTCGGGGCCCGGCTGTTCCCGTTCGGCATCGAGGGGCACGACGAGGCGGTCCTCGCGATCGACGAGCGCGGCCGCGTCTTCGCCCTCGACCAGGGCGGCGAGTGGTTCATCGGCGAGACCGTCGAGCAGGCGTTCACCGCGCTGCTGATGGGTCACCCGGCCGCCCGGCTGCACAACGACGGCACCTGGAGGGTCCAGCAATGATCACTCGTGTGGACGCCGACGCGAGTGCCGCGGCCTGGGCCCGGGCCGAGTCGCTGGCCCGTGGCGCGGAATACCGCGCCACGGTGGTGGAGTTCGAGCTGGGCTTCATCGTCACCACCACGCCGGTCCGGCGCACGTCCTCGCCCGACGAGATCGGCGCCGGCTCGTCCGTCATCGACCGGGCCACCGGCCGCGTGTCGACGTGGCCGAGTTGGCCGTCCGACACGCTGGAGCGGGTCTACGGCGAGCAGCGGGCCGCGGTCGTCGACCCGCCCCGGACCGCCGACCCCGAGGTGCAGCTGCGCCGCGAGGCCCGGCGGCGGGTGGCACCGGGCGTCGCCGCCCACGCCACCGTCGAGGGCCGCGTCCACATCGCGCGCGGCGCCAAGGGCGACCAGAAGCTCAACCACCACCGGCTGGTCCTGGAGCGCCTGGCCGAGCAGACCCCGCAGCAGACCGTCCGCGGCTGCGAGCGGCACGCCGAGATGATCGTCTGCTCGGACGTGCTGCACGAGGCGGATCGCAAGCGGGCCCTGGACGGCCGGACCCCGCTGACCCTCGACGAGGCGCGCGAGCTGCTCGGGGCGGCCCAGTTCGAGACGTTCCAGATCCGCGAGGCGGGCGACCCGCTCGGCGGCCGGCCGAACGACCCGTGCGAGACCTGCGTCTACGTCCTCACCCAGCTCAGGCTTCTGCCCTGGGACGCGGTCGCCGCGCTGCACGACAACCCGGTGACACCGACGCCCAGCCCCGACCCGGAGCGGTTCTCCGACGTGGTGGCCTCGGAGCTGCGCCGCGGCGGCTGGAAGGCGGACGTCGCGCCCGCCTTCGCCGTCTCCCTGGCCGAGTTCGAGACGGAAAACGTGGTCAAGGTCCACGGTAGGGAGCACCGCCACCAGGCGTTCCCGGCCATGATCGAGGCCCTGGCCCAGACCGCCGGCACGGTGGTCATCCACCGCCACGCGCCGGGCCTGGAGCAGCGCTCCCGGGTCGTCTACATCGGCCCGGCGTTCGCCCAGCACAGCGCGGACGTGCTGCACGACTTCGGCCAGGTCATCGGCGCCCGCCTGTTCCCGATCGGCAGCATCAACAACGAGTCGATCCTGGCGATCGACGAGCGCGGCCGCATCTTCGACCTCGACCAGGCCGGCGAGTGGTTCATCGCCGACTCGTTCGGCGAGGCCCTGGAAACCCTGGTCGTCGGCTACCGCACCTACCGCGTCACCGACGACGGCACATGGGGCCCGGGCGAGGACTGACCCGGAAGGTCATCGCAGCAGGCCGATGCCACCGTCATCGAATGCTACGGTCCCGGCATGACTGCGGTGCCCGAGTGGATGCGGCCACCGCGCCCTGAGGGCTGGTACGCCGATGACCTCGACAAGCTCGCCGAAGCACCGCGCCACACCGAATTGATCGACGGCGCGCTCGTCTTCCGACTGTCACCCCAGCGGGTGTGGCACACCCGGATGGTCACCGCGCTGGTGAAGTCCTTGATGGACCAGGCACCGGCAGGCGTCGAAGTCGACCGGGAAATTACGATCCGGCTCGACCGATGGAATCGCCCGGAGCCCGATCTCCTGGCCACGACCGCGCCGTACGATCCGTCCCGCACCTTCTTCACGCCTGACGAGACTCTTCTGACCGTGGAGGTGGTCTCGCCGGAATCGGCCCACCGTGACCGCAGCGTCAAGCTACGAAAGTACGCGGAGGCCGGCATCGCGAACCACTGGCGCGTCGAGGACGAGGACGGATCACCGGTGGTCCATGCCTACGAACTCGACGGACCGACTCGGGCATACGTGCCGACCGGAATCCACCGGCACGAGCTGCGCACCACGACGCCGTTCGCGATCAATCTCGATCTGGAGGGGCTGGTGCCCGGCCGCAAGAGCTGAGCCGGTCCCTGGTTACAACCCGACGACTCGGACCCGTTGGCCGCACAGCTTTGTCATGTCGTCGACGTCGGATGTCAGCACCACCACCGGCCCCGGCAGCCGCAGTGCCACTTCGGCGACCATGGCGTCGATGGCGTACTTGTGCCCATGCAGATTTGCCTCCCGCAGGAGAGCGGCACTGCGGCGGGCAGTTTCCTTTGTCACCGGCTCCACCCGAATCCGGGACAAAAGCCAGTTCAGCCGCGCGATGTCCACGCCGCCGTACGAAACCTCAATGATCGTGGCGGCCGATATGGCGAGATCGGCCCCGTCCCGCTCTGCCTGCTCCAGGAGCCGCATCATCTTGCGGTCCCGGTCGATCCACGAAGAGAGGCCCTGCGAATCGAGCACCAGCGATTCGATGCTCACGCCGCGCGCTCGATCCCCTCGGTCCCGTGCAGAAGAGCCTGAGCCTCGACCATCTCCTGATCGGTGAACGCGCCGAACTCACCTTGATAGTGGTCAAGCTCGTCCCGCAGAAGCCGGCGGCGCTCGGCACGTTCGGCCAACTCGGTCAGATAACCGGAGACGTTGTCGGTGTGCGCCCGCATGCTTTCCAGAAGCTCGACCGGCAGCGTGATGGTGACCTTCCGCGTCTTCGCCATACCGCGACCATACCACGGTGTTACCGCGCTCCTGGGCCCCGATACGGCCCTGGAACTAGACGTTGAAGCGGAATTCCACGACGTCGCCGTCCTTCATGATGTAGTCCTTGCCCTCCATGCGGACCTTGCCGGCCGCCTTTGCGGCGGACATCGAACCCGCCGCCATCAGGTCGTCGTAGCTGACAATCTCGGCCTTGATGAAGCCGCGCTGGAAGTCGCTGTGGATGACGCCGGCGGCCTCGGGGGCGGTCGCGCCGACCGGGACCACCCAGGCGCGGGCCTCCTTCGGGCCGGCCGTCAGGTAGGTCTGCAGGCCCAGCGTGTCGAAGCCGACCCGGATCAGCCGGTTGAGACCCGGCTCGGCCTGGCCGGTGGACTGCAGCAGCTCCAGGGCGTCGGCCTCGTCCAGCTCGATCAGCTCGGACTCGATCTTCGCGTCCATGAAGACGGCCTCGGCCGGGGCGACCAGGGCGCGGAGCTCGTCGAGGAACGCCTCGTTGCCGAGCTCGGCCTCGTCGACGTTGAAGACGTACAGGAACGGCTTGGTGGTGAGCAGGTGCAGCTCGGCCAGCAGGTCGAGGTCGATGCCGGCCGAGGCGGCGCCCTGGTAGAGGGTGACGCCGTCGTTGAGCAGCTTGAACGCGGCCTCGGCGGAGGCCACCGTGGCCGCCTTTTCCTTCTTGAGCTTCGCTTCCTTCTGCAGGCGCGGCAGCGCCTTCTCGACCGTCTGCAGGTCGGCGAGGATCAGCTCGGTGTTGATCGTCTCGATGTCGTCGGCCGGCGAGACCTTGCCGTCGACGTGCAGCACGTTCGGGTCGGAGAACGCGCGCACCACCTGGCAGATCGCGGACGCGTCGCGGATGTTCGCGAGGAACGCGTTGCCGCGGCCCTGGCCCTTCGACGCGCCCCGGACCAGGCCGGCGATGTCGACGAAGCTCACCGGCGCGGGGAGGATCTTCTCGCTGCCGAACAGCTCGGCGAGCTTTCCCAGGCGGTCGTCGGGCAGCCCGACCACGCCGACGTTGGGCTCGATCGTCGCGAACGGGTAGTTCGCGGCGAGCACGTCGTTCTTGGTCAGGGCATTGAACAGGGTGCTCTTGCCGACGTTCGGCAGGCCGACGATTCCGATGGTAAGGCTCACGGAAGCCCAGTTTACGCACCCGCCGACGACGGCCGGCCCGGCGACGGTCATGTCCGAATTCCGCCAGCCGATCGGCCCCTCGGCGGAGCAGACTCGACGTCATGGAACTTGACTTCGAGCGGTGCTACCGGGCCGTGGACAGCCGCGACCAGCGCTTCGACGGCTGGTTCTACACGGCCGTGACCAGCACCGGCATCTACTGCCGGCCGTCCTGCCCGGCGATGACGCCGAAGCGGGAGAACGTCACGTTCTTCCCGAGCGCGGCCGGCGCCCAGCGGGCCGGCTTCCGCGCCTGCAAGCGCTGCCGGCCGGACGCCGCGCCCGGCTCGCCGGACTGGGACGTGCGGGCCGACCTGGTCGGCCGGGCGATGCGGCTGATCGGCGACGGCGTGGTCGACCGGGAAGGGGTGCCGGGCCTGGCGAACCGGCTCGGCTACACCGAGCGGCACCTCAACCGGATGCTCACCGCGGAGCTGGGGGCCGGGCCGCTCGCACTGGCTCGCGCCCAGCGGGCACAGACCGCGCGGATCCTGATCGAGACGACCGATCTCGGTCTGGCGGACATCGCGTTCGCGGCGGGTTTCGGCAGCGTGCGCCAGTTCAACGACACGATCCTCGAGGTGTACGCGCAGGCCCCGGGCCAGCTGCGCGAGCGTCGTCCGGTGGCGCAGGCGGAGGCGGGGACGATCAATCTGCGACTCGCCTACCGGTCGCCGCTGCACATTCCGGCGCTGCTCGACTTCCTGGAGATGCGGGCGCTGCCGGGCGTGGAGGAGCGCAGCGGTACGACGTACCGTCGCGGTCTGCTTCTGCCGCACGGCAGCGCGACGGTCGAGCTGACGCCGGAGCGCCGATGGGTCTCCGCCACGCTGCGGCTGACCGACGTGCGCGATCTCGCGCCGGCGGTGGCGCGCTGCCGGCGCCTGTTCGACCTGGATGCGGACCCCGACGCGGTCGATGCGACGCTGGGTGCGGACGTCGCGCTGAGCGCGGCGATTGCTGCCGAGCCGGGGGTACGGGTACCCCGGGCGGTCGACGGTTTCGAGATGGCCGTGCGGGCGATCGTCGGGCAGCAGGTGAGCGTGGCCGGGGCGCGGACGACGCTGACCCGGATGCTCCGGGCCGCGGGCGGCTTCGACGGCCCGGACCTGGTCGGGTTCCCGTCCGCGGCGACGCTCGCGGAGCTGCCGGACACCGCGTTCGGGATGCCCGTGAGCCGCCGGCAGACGATCCGGCGCCTGGCCGAGGCGGTCGCGGCCGGGAAGATCGACCTGGAGCCGGGCGCGGACCGGGAGGAATCGGTCGCCCGGCTGATCGAGCTGCCCGGGATCGGCGCGTGGACCGCCGGCTATGTGGCGATGCGCGCGATCGGTGACCCGGACGTGTTCCTGCCGACCGACCTGGCCGTGCGGCGCGGGGCGGCGGCGCTCGGCCTGCCCACCACGCCGAAGGCCTTGGAGAAGCACGCCGAGCGGTGGCGGCCGTGGCGCTCATACGCCCTCATCCGCCTGTGGCGAGCCTCGTGACGACGGTTATCCACAGGCCCGCAGAAACTTTCCCGCAGCCGGCCGGAACCGGCCACGCTTGTTCCCGAACCCCCTGGAGGACGCCATGTTGAAGCACCACACCATCGATACCCCGGCCGGCCCGCTCACGATCGTGGTGGGCGACACCGGCGGCGTGCGCGCGGCCGGCTTCACCGCCGAGGTGGACGAATTGCTGCCGCTGATCCATCCGAGGCTCCGCGAGGACGCCCGGCCGGATGCCGACATCGGGCCGGTCACGGGGCACGTGCGGTCCTATTTCGAGGGCGACCGCGGTGCGCTCGACCGGGTGGTGGTGGAGCAGCGGATCGACGGCGAGTTCATCGCGCACGCCTGGCGGGTGATGCGCGAGATCAAGCCGGGCAGCCCGGTGACCTACAGCGAGTTCGCTCAGCTGTCCGGGCGGCCGGCGGCGATCCGGGCGGCCGCGGCGGCATGCGCCCGCAACCCGGTCGCGCTGTTCACCCCGTGCCACCGGGTGCTGCGGCTGGACGGCTCGCTCGGCGGATACCGGTGGGGCCTGCCGGTGAAGCGGTGGCTGCTCGACTACGAGGCGGCGTGAGCGGCGATTATCGGAAGACCGGCGGTGGCCCCGGCCGTAGCATTCAGCCATGACTGATACGGGAACGACCGCGCGCGCCGGTCTCCCCGAGCGCCCGTCCCTGGACGGCCTCGAGGACAAGTGGGCGCGCCACTGGCAGGAGGAGGACACATATGCGTTCGACCGCTCGAAGGAGCGCTCGGATGTATATGCGATCGACACCCCTCCGCCGACCGTATCGGGCGAGTTGCACATGGGGCACGTCTTCTCGTTCACCCATACCGACACGGTCGCGCGGTTTCAGCGGATGCGCGGCAAGACCGTCTTCTACCCGATGGGCTGGGACGACAACGGGCTGCCCACCGAGCGCCGGGTGCAGAACGTCTACGGTGTCCGGTGCGATCCGGCCCTGCCCTACGACCCGCAGTGGCAGCCGCCGGACAAGCCCGGCAAGCAGGCCGTCTCGATCTCCCGGCGCAACTTCGTCGAGCTGTGCGGCCGGCTGACCACCGAGGACGAGAAAGCGTTCGAGGCGCTGTGGCGGCGGCTCGGGCTGTCCGTCGACTGGAAGTTGACCTACACGACGATCGGCGCCCGGGCCCGGGCCGTCTCGCAGCGGGCCTTCCTCAACAACCTGGCCCGGGGCGAGGCCTACACGGCCGAGGCCCCGACACTGTGGGATGTCGGGTTCCGCACCGCGGTCGCCCAGGCCGAGCTGGAGGATCGGGAGCGCCAGGGCGCCTATCACCGGCTGCGCTTCCACGGGCCGGACGGGCCGGTCGAGATCGACACCACCCGGCCGGAGCTGCTGCCGGCCTGCGTCGCGGTGGTCTTCCACCCCGGCGACGAGCGCTATCAGCACCTGCTCGGCAAGACCGTCCGCACGCCGTTCTTCGACGTCGAGGTCCCGGTCCACGAGCACCCGCTCGCCGCGGTCGACAAGGGCACCGGTCTCGTCATGGTCTGCACGTTCGGCGACCTGACCGACGTCACCTGGTGGCGGGACCTGCAGCTGGAGACCCGGGTCGTCCTGGGCCGGGACGGCCGGTTCCTGCCGGACCGGCCGGCCGGTGTCCCGGCCGCGGCCTATCAGCCGTTCGCCGGCCTGTCGGTCAACGCCGCCCGGCGGGAGATCGTCCGGGTGCTGACCGAGGCCGGTGATCTGGCCGGCGAGCCGACGCCGATCACGCACCCGGTGAAGTTCTACGAGAAGGGCGACTCGCCGCTCGAGATCGTCACGAGCCGGCAGTGGTTCATCCGCAACGGCGGGCGCGATCCGGAGATCCGCGACCGGATGCTGGCCCGCGGGCGGGCGCTGCACTGGTTCCCGGAGCACATGCGACACCGCTACGAGCACTGGGTGACCGGCCTGACCGGGGATTGGCTGATCAGCCGGCAACGCTTCTTCGGCGTGCCCATCCCGGTTTGGTACCGGCTCGACAACGCTGGCGAACCGGACTACGACCAGCTTCTCATACCGGACGAAACGTCGTTGCCGGTTGACCCCTCCTCGGAGTGTCCGCCGGGGTTAGACGAGTCGCAGCGGGGTGTTCCCGGCGGGTTCGCGGCCGACCCGGATGTGATGGACACCTGGGCCACGTCGTCGCTCACGCCGCAGATCGTCGGTGGCTGGCACGACGACGAAGACCTGTTCAAGCGGGTCTTCCCGATGGACCACCGGCCACAGGCGCACGAGATCATCCGGACCTGGCTGTTCTGCACGGTGCTGCGCGCCGACCTGGAGAGCGACGTGCTGCCCTGGCGCAACGCGGTCCTCTCCGGCTGGATCCTCGACCCGGACCGCAAGAAGATGTCCAAATCCAAGGGCAACGTGGTCACGCCGATGGACCTGCTGGTGCAGAACGGCTCGGACGCGGTTCGCTACTGGGCGGCGAACGGCCGGCCCGGCGCCGACCTGGCGTTCGACCCGGCGCAGATCAAGGTCGGCCGGCGGCTGGCGACGAAGCTGCTGAACGCGTCGAGGTTCGCGCTCGGCCTGGGTGCGGCCGCCGCGCTGCGACAGCCGGTCACCGAGTCGCTCGACCGGGCGATCCTGGCCCGGCTGGCCGAGGTGGTCACGACCGCGACCGAGGCCTTCGACCGGTACGACCACACCGAGGCGCTGCAGGTGACCGAGAGCTTCTTCTGGTCGTTCTGCGACGACTACATCGAGCTGGTCAAGGAGCGGGCCTACTCGGACGGCCCGGCCGGCGACTCGGCCCGGGCGGCCCTGGCATCCGGCCTGTCGGTGCTGTTGCGCCTGTTCGCGCCGTTCCTGCCGTATGTCACCGAGGAGGTCTGGTCCTGGTGGCGGTACGGCTCGGTGCACACCGCGACCTGGCCGACGAAGTACGAGTTGACCCGGGTCGCGCCCGAGGGTGACCCCTCGCTGCTCGAGCTGGCCGGGGAGGCGCTGCGGCAGGTCCGGCGGGCCAAGTCCGACCGGAAGCTGTCGATGAAGGCCGAGGTGCCGCTGGCCGAGGCGCTCGGCCCGGCGGCGATGCTCGACCGGCTCGCGCTGATCGAGGGCGACCTGCGCTCGGCCGGCCGGATCGGCAAGCTCGACCGCCTGCCCGACCGCACCCCGGAGCTGGTCATCGCCTGCGCGTTCTGAATCGCCTGCGCTCTGGGCAGTCCGGCGGCTCCCGGTTCCGGCAAAATCCGGAACCCGGGAGCCGCACCGGGCAGCATGAAAAGCATGTCGATCGCGCCCGAGCAGGTCGAAGCACCGGCCACCGACGCCGTGCTGTTCCGTTCCTCCCCGATCCGCACGTTCATCGCCGTCTTCCTGCTGTTGATGGTGTCGTTCGCCGCGGTGTCGCCGATCATGGCGCTCGCCGTCGGCGGCACCGGCAACCCGTGGTGGCAGAGCTTCCTGCAGGCCGGGGTGATCAGCGTGGTGGCGGCCGGCGCTTACGCCTGGTCGACCCGCGGCTCGCTGAAGACCTGGGTCCGGATCTCCTCCGGCGGCCTGGAGCTGGCCGCGCAGGACAGCGACCCGATCCTGCTGGCCTGGCCGGACATCGAGACCGTGGTGGTCCGCCGGTCCGGCCTGCGCAGCGTGCTGGAGGTGACCCCGGTCGACCTGGACCGGGTGCACCCGGTCGACGACGAGGGCCCGGGCGGCCCGGCGATGACCGAGACCAGCGACGGGCCGGCCTTCACCGCCGACCTGAGTGAGGTGTGGCCCGGGCCGCGCGCCCTGAAGCGCGCGCTGGCCCAGCACATGCCGACCAAGGCGGTCTAGAAGTCCCCGCCGAAATCGCCGCCGTCGAAGCCGCCGAAGTCGCTGCCGCCACCGAAGTCGGTGTCGCCACCGCCGCCGAAGTCGCCCGCGGCGTCCGCGTAGCCGTCCTGGAAACCGTCGCCGTAGCCCATGTCACCGAAGCCGGGCGAGAACAGCGCGTCGAAGATCAGCATGCCGCCGAGGACACCGGCACCGGCGCCGAGCGCGGTCTTCCACACCGGCGTCGAATACCACCCGGCGGGCACCGGGCGGCCCTGCACCCGGCCGCCGGGGTAGTAGTAGGGCGTGTCGGCGCCGGGCTGCGGGCCGGCCTTGTAGTGCTGGCCCTGCACGTTGACCTCGCGCTCCTGGGTCAGCTGGCCCACGCCCTGCGCACTGGCCAGCGGCGGCAGGTCGGGCCCCGGGTCGAGCCCCATCGCGACGCGGGCGGCGCGAACGTATTGCAGGCCTTCGAGCGCGGACTCGCGGGCGAGCGCGAACTGATTGACGGTCTTCGCCTGCTGGAGCTGACCGCCGGCCGCGTTGTACCGCTCGCCGGCGTCGGCCAGAGCCTGCCGGGCGGCCGGGTCGTCGCCGTGCAGGTTCATCACCTGGCCGCCGAGCCGCTCATACCACCGCTGCGCGTCGGCCCGCGCGTCCTCGAGGCGGGTCGCCTGCGAGGCGGCGCCGTTGCGGCGGGCCAGCATGACCACGAGAAGGACCACGATGACGATGCCCAGAATCAGCAACACACTCATGTTCCCAAGGTACCCTCGCGGTTCTTGTCGTACCTCTCTGGCAATCTTCGAACGTGACCGTCGCAACGCTGGCCGTAGTGCTCCTCTGTCTCGCGGCCGGCGCCGCCCTGGGCTGGCTGGCGGCGAGACTGCGGGCGGCAACCGACATCGCCCGGCTCGAGGCGACCGTGCAGGCCCACCGCGACGGCGAGGAGCGGCTCGAGCAGTCGATGCGCGCCCTGTCCTACGAGTCCGCGGCCCAGTCGCAGGAGTCGGTGGCGCTGGCGGTGGCCCCGCTGCACGACACGCTGCGCCGCTACGAGCGCCGGGTCGCCGAGCTGGAGCGTGACCGGGTGGACGCCTACGCCGAGCTGCGCGAGCAGGTGCGGGCCATGGGCGACGTCGCGGGCGGCCTGCGGACCGAGACGAAACAGCTGGTGGCGGCGTTGCGGTCGCCGCAGGTGCGGGGTCGCTGGGGTGAGCATCAGCTGCGCCGGGTGGTCGAGGCGGCCGGCCTGCTGGAGCACTGCGACTTCGCCGAGCAGGTCACCGCGAGCACCGACGAGCAGGGCATCCGCCCCGACCTGGTGGTCCGCCTGCACGGCGGGCGCAGCGTGGTGGTCGACGCGAAGGCGCCGCTCGACGCCTACCTGGCCGCCGCCGAGGCGCGCGACGAGCGCACCCGCGACACCCTCCTCGGCCAGCACGCCCGCCACCTGCGCGGGCACGTCGACGCGCTGGCGAGCAAGGAATATTGGACGGCGTTCCAGCCGTCCCCCGATTTCGTGGTGCTGTTCGTGCCGGCCGACCCGTTCCTCGACGCGGCCCTGCAGCACGACCCGTCGCTGATGGAGCACTCGTTCCGGCGCAACGTCGTGCTGGCCACCCCGGCCACCCTGGTGGCGATGCTGCGGACGGTGGCCTATTCGTGGCGGCAGGAAGAGCTGGCCCGCAACGCGGTGGCCGTGCACGACCTGGCCCGCGAGATGTATGGGCGGATCACCACGCTCGGCGATCACGTCGGCAAGCTGGGGTCGGCGCTGGGCGGGGCGGTCACCGCCTACAACAAGGCGGTCGGCTCGCTGGAGTCACGGGTGCTGGTCAGCGCGCGCAAGCTGGCCGAGATGGGCGTCTCCCGCCAGGAGTTGCCCACCCCGCCGCAGGTGGAGACGGCGCCGCGGCAACCACAGTCGCCGGAGCTGTTCGAGGAGGTCGGTCCGGACTGAGAGGAGGTCGGTCAGGACTGAGCGGCGGCCGCAGCGGCCGCGGCCTTCATGTCGCGGCGCAGCTCCTGCGGCAGCGAGAAGGTGAGCCGCTCCTCGGCCGTGGTGTATTCGGTGACCTCGCCGAAGCCGCGGAACGCCAGGTGCGACAGCACGTCCATCACCAGGTCCTCGGGGACGCTGGCGCCGGAGGAGACGCCGACCGTGGTGGCGCCCTCGAGCCATTCGTCCTGGATCTCGGAGGCGTAGTCGACCAGGTGACCGGTGCGGGCACCGGCGTCGACGGCCACCTCGACCAGGCGCACCGAGTTGGACGAATTCTTCGAGCCGACGACGATCACCACGTCGCAGTCCGGCGCGATCTCCTTGACCACGTGCTGGCGGTTCTGGGTGGCGTAGCAGATGTCGTCGCTCGGCGGCGACATCAGCAGCGGCAGCTTGGTCTTGAGCCGGGCCACCGTCTCCATGGTCTCGTCGACCGAGAGCGTGGTCTGGGAGAGCCAGACCACCTTCGACGGGTCGCGCACGACCACCTTGTCGACCGAGTCGGGGCCGTCGACCAGCTGGATGTGTGCCGGGGCCTCACCGGCCGTGCCGACGACCTCCTCGTGGCCCTCGTGGCCGATGAGCAGGATGTCGTAGTCGTCGGCGGCGAACCGCTTGGCCTCGTGGTGGACCTTGGTGACCAGCGGGCAGGTCGCGTCGATCGCCTTGAGGTTGCGCGCCCTGGCCTGCTCGTGCACCTCGGGGGCGACGCCGTGTGCCGAGAAGACGACGGTGGACCCCTCGGGGACCTCCTCGTTCTCCTCCACGAAGATCGCGCCGGCCGCTTCGAGCGTGCTCACCACGTGTTTGTTGTGCACGATCTGCTTGCGCACGTAGACCGGCGCACCGTAGAGCTTCAGCGCCTCCTCGACGGTCTGCACCGCCCGGTCGACGCCGGCACAGTAGCCGCGGGGCTTGGCCAGCAACACACGCTTACGAGCTTCGGTCACCCGGCCATGGTACGTGCGCTCGCCGTATTACGACCGGCGTGCGATGTCCGCCACAAGGTCGAGGGGACGATTGTCGATATCGGCGGCATACTCGTCGGGTGGCGGACGAGGCGTTGATCGAGAAGACAGACACCGGGCCGACGAACCGCTGGGCGGCCACCGGGCGGCTGCTGCGCTGGCTGCTCGGTGCATTATCCCTGGTGGGCGGCCTGACCTGGGTCCTGGTGGCGACGCACGGGCCGACCGATCTCGCGGTCGGGCTGGTGCTGGTGGCGGCCGGCCTGGTGCTGCTCATGCCGCACCGGATCCGGTTGCCGCGGCGGCTCACCGCTCTGGTGATGGCCGGTTTCGGGCTGTTCGGCACGGCGGCCGGCCTGGTCGCGCTGACCGAGCGCACCTGCTGCGCGTACGCGTACATCGCCGATCGCGGCTGGCCGTACACCTGGCTGCAGCGGGCCGCGATCGCCGACGATCCGCAGGTGGCGCGGCGGCTGGCGGACTCCGCGGACTGGACCGTCGATCTGGTGTCGCTGACCACGAATCTGCTGTTGTGGGCGTACACCGGGATGTTGCTCGTGGTGGTCGGCGTGCTGGTGCGGCGGGCCCGGAGCGGTCGCGCGGTACCGCAGGCCTGACAAGGACCGATTCGGCCGAATAGGGCAGTCTTTGCGGCAATACTCGGTCGCATGCGCGACGCCGGGCCGCAGGCCGCCGACGAGGAGACCGGCCTGTCGTCCTACCTGAGCATGACCCGGCTGCTGGTCGGCTGGGCCTGCCTGGCGCTCGGCGTGCTGAACCTCGCGATGGGTGTGACCGGCGCGACCGGCGGGATCGACGTCCCCTATCTGATCTTTCACCTGGTGGTCGCGGCCGCCGGGATCATCCTGCTGGGGGCGGGCGTGCTCCGGCGCCGGCCCGGCCCGGCCGCCTGGCTCACCGGCACCCTGATCACCCTGGCCGGCCTGCTGATCAGTGCGCTTCCCCACACGTCGGCGGCGGTCTGCTGCCGGAGCGACTACGATACCCGGCACGGCTTCCCGTTCACCCTGCTGGCGGAGAAGGACGACCACTGGCGCCTGGACACCGGGCACGCCCTCGTCGACCTGCTCTTCTGGGCCTGCATCGGGATATTCGCGCTGCTCGCGGTCATGGTCGCCACGCCGGCCACGCCGGCCCGGGAATCGGAGCCGGCGCCATCGTCCGCCCCGCCCCGGCACGCCGAGCCCCGGCCCGAGACGGTGGACGACGAGAATGTCAGAGGTCTTCCGTAGTCTGGCCGGGTGAGTGACCCCGAGTCGACGCCGAAGAGCACCGCCGAAGAGCCGTGGCCGGTGCGCGTCGTGAGTCAGAAGGTCGGGGCCTGGATCGCGAAGCTCGGCTGGGTGTGGGTCGACGGCCAGGTCGCCCAGATCAGCCGCCGCCCCGGCTCGGCCGTGGTGTTCCTGACCCTGCGCGACCCGTCCGCCGACCTCAGCCTCACCGTCACCGCCCACCGCGACGTGCTCGACTCGGGCGCGCCCGAGCTGGCCGAGGGCGCCCGGGTGACGATGCACGCGAAGCCGGAGTTCTACCCGGCCCGCGGCACGCTCAGCCTGCGCGCCGACGAGATCCGCCAGGTCGGCCTGGGCGAGCTGCTGGCCCGCCTGGAGCGGCTGAAGAAGCTGCTCGGCGCGGAGGGCCTGTTCGCCCGGGAGCGCAAGCGCCGGCTGCCGTTCCTGCCGCAGCGGATCGGCCTGATCACCGGCCGGGCCAGCGCCGCCGAGCGCGACGTCCTGATGAATACCCGGCGCCGCTGGCCGGCCGTCGACTTCCGGGTGATCAACGTGCCGGTCCAGGGGCCGACCGCGGTGCCGCAGATCATCGACGCGCTCAAGGTCCTCGACAACGACGACACGGTCGACGTCATCGTGCTCGCCCGCGGCGGCGGCAGCGTGGAGGACCTGCTGCCGTTCTCCGACGAGGCGCTCTGCCGGGCGGTCTTCGGCGCCCGCACCCCGGTGGTCAGCGCGATCGGCCACGAGACCGACACCCCGCTGGTCGACTACGTGGCCGACCTGCGGGCCTCGACACCGACCGACGCGGCCAAACGGATCGTGCCCGACCTGGGCGAGGAGCGGCAGCTGATCGAGTCGGCCCGGCGCCGGCTCGACCGGGCGGTGCGCACCCTCGTCGACCGCGAGGAGAGCCGGATCGAGGCGTGGCGGTCCCGGCCGTCGCTGGCCCGGCCGGAGCTGCTGATCGACCAGCGGGCGGCCGACGTGACCGCGCTGCGCGAGCGGGCGGTCCGCAGCCTCGACCATCGGCTGCGCCGCGCCGACGACGACCTGCGGCACACGGTGGCCCGGCTGCGCACGCTGTCGCCGAAGTCCACCCTGCAGCGGGGTTACGCGATCGTGCAGCGCGCCGACGGCCACGTGGTCCGGGCGGCGAGCGACGTGAAGACCGACGACGTCCTGCGGGTGCGCCTCGCCGAGGGCGAGCTGCACGCGACCGTGAAGGAGAGCTGATGAGCGACGACACGCTGAGCTACGAGCAGGCCCGCACCGAGCTGGCCGACGTGGTGGGGCGGCTCGAGCAGGGCGGCAGCTCGCTGGAGGAGTCGCTGGCCCTGTGGGAGCGCGGCGAGAAGCTGGCCGACGTCTGCCAGCGCTGGCTCGACGGCGCCCGGGAGCGGATCGACGCCGCCCGGGCCGCCCGCGACGCGGATTAGCCGTTGAGCTTTGCGTAGCCCGAGGGCGGCAGGTCCCGGATCTGGCCGGCCGGCTTCTTCCGGGCCTCCTGCTCGCCGTAGCCGGAGACGGTGAAGACCCACTTGCCGGCCTGCACCTTCCCGGCCGCCGGGGCCTCGATGTCCAGCTCCGCGAGCCGGCCCTTGGTGTCGACGGTCGCGGTGAACGGCAGCGACGCGGCGGCCGAGCCCATCGCCTTGATCGTGGCGTCGTCGAGGAAGCCGTCCGGCGAGTTCACCCTGGTGCCGTCGATGGTGCCGGTGATCGTGTTCGCGTCGAGGCGCGCCTCGGTCACCGCGTCGAACAGCGCGCTCACGTCGATCACGTCCGGGTCGGTGAGATAGAAGGCGAGGTCACCGCCCTCCTTGATCTCGCTCGAGTCGACGTGGAACCACGTGTCCGGGCCGGCCCCGGCGGCGAGGCCGGTGGAGAGCCGCACCCAGCGGTCCGGCTCGGCGAGCACGATCTCGAACTTCGCGCTGCCGGTGTCGATGGTGAGCTCGGCGCTCTCGCTGGGCAGGTGCACGATGCCCTCGGCGGTCAGCGTCGGCGAGGCCACCACGAAGGTGTAGTTGCCCGAGCTCAGCGCCTTGGTGGCGGCGGCGAGGGCGGCCTGCGCGTCGCCCGACGGCCCCGGATCGGCCGCGGCCGTCTTGTCATCGCTGGTGGCGCCGGCATCCGTCTTGGCGACACTGCAGCCGCTCATCCCGAGACCGAGCAGGGCGGCCAGCGCGGCCACGGCGACGGTCCCCCGCAACGTGGTCATGACGGGGCAGCTTAAATCTAGCCCAGCGCCGTAGCCAGGGCCTGAAGGTTCGTCATGTCGGTCTTCCCGACCACCACGATCGTCCGATCCGGCGAGGCGAGCACCAGCGCCCGCTCCCCCGGCCGGGCGTCGTAGACGGTCCACACCCCGTCGTCGGTGCGGAAGTTGCCCTTCGCCGCGGCCTTGGCGCCCAGCTCGCCCGGCAGCAGGGTGGCCGCGGGCACGCTGCTCTCCACCAGCTGGATCGGGTCGGAATCCGGGTCGACGTAGCCGAGCCGCAGCGTGGCCCCGTCGGCCTGGCGCCGGAACGTGGCGCTGGAGGTGTGCCAGTCGTCGCCGAGGCCCTGCGGCACCACGACGGTGAACGCAGCGGCCTGCTGGGCCTCCTGGATGGCGGGGGCCGGGTCGACGGTGATCGGCGCGTCGCCGCTCAGCAGGGTGCGGTAGAGGATCAGCAGCAGCGCGATCGGGACGAGCAACACGGCCAGCGACATGATCATGTCGCGCGGCGCCCGCTCGGCGTCGCGGGCAAGGCGCGGAGCCGGGCTGCTCTCCGCAGCGCCGCCAGGAGCGTCAGCCGGGGTGTCGGTTCGCGAGGTGGGATCCACGCACCCATTGTTAACCATGTCGCTGGGACGGGACTTTGCGCATCCGGCCATGTGAGGATCGGGTGGACTACCAGCCCCGCAACGTCGCGAGGAGGCACTTTTCATGCCTGCCCGGGTTCCACAGGATCTCGACCGCAACATCGCCCTCGATCTGGTTCGCGTCACCGAGGCAGCCGCCATGGCGGCCGGCCGGTGGGTGGGCCGCGGTGACAAGAACGGCGGTGACGGCGCGGCCGTCGACGCCATGCGCAAGCTGATCAATTCGATCCAGATGCGCGGCACCGTGGTGATCGGTGAAGGCGAGAAGGACGAAGCCCCGATGCTGTTCAACGGGGAGCGGGTGGGTGACGGCACCGGCCCCGAGGTCGACGTGGCGGTCGACCCGATCGACGGCACCACCCTGATGAGCAAGGGCATGCCCGGCTCGGTGGCGGTGCTCGCGGTCGCCGAGCGCGGCGCGATGTTCGACCCGAGTGCGGTCTTCTACATGGAGAAGATCGCGGTCGGCCCGGACTGCGCCGACGTCGTCGACATCAACGCCGGCACCGCGGAAAATCTGCGCCGCATCGCCCGGGCGAAACGCTCGAGCATCTCCGACGTGACGGTCTGCATCCTCGACCGGCCGCGGCACGCGACGCTGGTCAAGGAGGTTCGCGAGGCCGGCGCCAATATCAAGTTCATCTCGGACGGCGACATCGCCGGCGCGATCTCCGCGGCCCGGATGGAGTCCGATGTGGATGTGCTGATGGGCATCGGCGGCACGCCCGAGGGCATCACCGCGGCGTGTGCGCTGAAGTGCCTGGGCGGCATGATCCAGGCGAAGCTGTGGCCGCGCGACGACGCCGAGCGGGAGAAGGCGCTGGCCGCCGGGCACGACCTCGACCGGGTGCTGACCACCGACGACCTGGTCACCGGCGACAACTGCTTCTTCGTGGCCACCGGGGTCACCTCGGGCGACCTGCTCAAGGGCGTCCGTTACCGGGCCGGTGGCGCGCACACCCAGTCGATCGTGATGCGGTCGAAGAGCGGGACGATCCGGGTGATCGACTCGTACCACCGGCTGGAGAAGCTGTCGCTCTACTCCGCGGTCGACTTCGACGGGCACCTGCCGACGGTGCCGATGGGCGAACCGATCCTGTAAGACCTCAGATGTCGGTCAGCGTCGTGGTGGTCGAGGTGGGTGAGAACGGCGACGTCTTCACTCGCTTCGGCCGCTTGCGACGGAACAGGATCGCCGCCAGCACGCCGCCGAGCAGGCCGAGCAGGTGGCCCTGCCAGGAGATCGGCTGGTCGGTCGGCAGGATGTTGTAGAGCTGGTACCAATACAGCAGGCCGATGAACCCGGCCACGGCGAGGTTCCACCAGCTGCGCTCGACCAGGCCGCGCATCACCAGCAGGCCAAGGTAGCCGAAGATGACGCCGCTGGCGCCGACCACCACGCTGTTCGGATCGCCGACGAACCAGACGCCCAGGCCGCTGACCAGCATGATGACGAAGGTCGACCAGATGAACCGGCGGCCGCCGCCGGCCAGGGCGAACGTGCCGACCAGGATCAGCGGCACCGCGTTGCCGTAGAGGTGGTCCCAGCCCGCGTGCAGGAACGGGCTGAACAGGACGCCGTCCAGGCCGTCGATGCGATGCGGGATGATGCCGCCGGCCACGTCGAGCTGACCGTTCCCGATGCCCTTGTCGATCACCTCGATGAGGAACAGAACGGGAATCACGGCACACATGGTCACGAAGGCCCGCCCCAGCGAGGCGTAGAACGCATCGGTCCCGAACTTCGCCGCCGCCTCTGACTGTGGGTCGGTGCTGCCGTAACTCATGGTTCGATGGTCCCAGGTGACGGCAAGGGCCGCCAACCTCAGCTGAACTTGCTGGTGGCCTTGCGAATATCCGTCCGGAACGCGGAGATCTGCGTGTAGACGCCGGGATAGCCGTCACGGGCGCAGCCGAGTCCCCAGCTCACGATGCCGACCTGCACCCAGTCGCCGTGGGCGTCCCGGGTCACCATCGGACCGCCGGAGTCGCCCTGGCAGGTGTCGACGGTCTTGGTGCCGGCGCAGATCGACTCCTTGGCGACGAGCTTCACGCCGGCCTTCTTGTACTCCTTGGCGCACTTGTCGTCGGGGACCGTGGGCACGGTCGCGTAGTGCAGCCGCCGTTCCTGCTTCATCGAGTCCTCGCGGGTCTGCCCCCAGCCCATCACGACGAAGTCACCCCGGTCGTCGTCGGTCTTGGTGAGCGGCAGGACGGGCAGGTCCAGCGGGTGGTCCAGGCGGATCACCGCCCAGTCGTCGCCGCGGGTCTCGTCCCGGAACCCGGGCGCCCGGTAGACCTTCACCGAGTGCGCGGAGAGCGCCTTCGGGGATTTGAGGTCGATCGTGCCCGCGATCACCTTGATGGTGTCGGTCTCGCCGGTACCGTCCACGCAGTGTCCGGCGGTGAGCACGACGCGCGGCGCGGTCAGCACGCCGCCGCAGCCCATCGAGAGCCGCACCATCCACGGGAACTTGCCCTCCGGGGCCGGAACGCCACCCACCACCTCGGTGATCGGTCGCGGGCCGACGGCCGCATAGGCCACGCCACCGACCGCGGCCAGCGCCGCAACGGCGGCACCGATCAACAGTCGTGAAGTGACATTTCGCATCATTCAGACATTTGATCACAGCAAAACGGGCCACGCGGTCACGCCGCGCGGCCCGTTTTGTCAGGCGTGTCTACTTTGAACGAACGTCAGTACCAGCCGGTGCTCTGCGAGTGCGACCACGCGCCACACGGAGTGTCGTAGCGACCCTCGATGTAGCCCAGACCCCACTTGATCTGGGTGGCCGGGTTGGTCTTCCAGTCCGACGCCACCGACGCCATCTTGCTGCCGGGGAGGGCCTGCGGGATTCCGTACGCGCCGGAGCTGCTGTTCTCGGCGCGGTAGTTCCACCCGCTCTCCTTCTTCCACAGCTTGTCGAGGCAGGGGAACTGGTCGATCTCGAAGCCGGCCGCGATCATCAGCGAGCAACCGGTCTTGCGGCTGCCGCTGTACTCGTTGCAGGAGGTCGGCACCGGGCCGGTGTAGGCCACCGGGCCGCCGCTCTCCTCGGCCTTCTTCTGGGCCGCGGCCTCGGTCGCCGCCTTCTTGGCCTCGATCGCCTTGCTCTCCAGCGCATGCGCCTTGCTCGCCGCCGACTTCGCCTCGGCGGCCGCCTTCTCGGCGGCATCGCCCTCGGCCTCGCGCTGGTACGCACGAGCGGCGGCGTGCTGGCTCTGTCGCTGCTTGAGAAGCTGCATGTCGTCCACGTCCACCTGGACGACGTTCGACGCTTCGGAGCTCCGCTGCTGCGCCTGGACCACGCGGTCCTGTCCGAGATACACACCTGCGATCAGACCCGCTACCAGCAGGCCGACCGACGCGACACGTACTCCGACCCGGCTCGCAAGCCGATTCACGAAGTATCCCTTCGTCGGGGGCAATGACGCGGCACGTCCGGCCACCGGGGATGGTGGTGGGCGTGCCGCGAGCACCGCGACCACTCGGGCCGACAATTCGATCAACCTCGATCGAACTGGTGGCCCGACGTCGATCTCCGACGAAGATGACCACGCGATGGCGCTCGCCGAACACCATGGCGCAGAGTGAAGTGGATGTGAAACGGTGGCGCGCTCTTGTGACTTTGCTCACACTAAATTTGCGCGTAAACCGGGCGATAGTTCCCCAGCCCGAGTGTCACCTCAAAGAGGAATTTCCTCCAGCAGATCGGTGACCACTTCGGCGATCGGCGACCGTTCGGACCGCGTCAGCGTGACGTGCGCGAAGATCGGATGCCCCTTCAACGCCTCGATCACGGCAGTTACGCCGTCGTGTCGGCCGACGCGCAGATTGTCCCGTTGCGCGACGTCGTGGGTCAGGATGACCCGCGAACCCTGGCCGATCCGGGAGAGGACGGTGAGCAGCACGTTGCGTTCCAGCGACTGCGCCTCGTCCACGATCACGAACGCGTCGTGCAGGCTGCGGCCGCGGATGTGGGTCAGCGGCAGCACCTCGAGCATGCCGCGCGCCATGACCTCCTCCACGACGTTGGCGTGCACCACCGACCCGAGCGTGTCGAAGACCGCCTGCGCCCAGGGCGACATCTTCTCGTTCTCGGTGCCGGGCAGATAGCCCAGCTCCTGGCCACCCACCGCGTAGAGCGGGCGGAAGACGATCACCTTCTTGTGGCGGTTGCGTTCCATCGTCGCTTCCAGGCCGGCCATCAGGGCCAGCGCCGACTTACCGGTGCCGGCCCGGCCACCCAGCGAGACGATGCCGATCGACTCGTCCAGCAGGATGTCGAGCGCCACCCGCTGCTCGGCGGACCGGCCGCGCAGGCCGAACGCCTCCCGGTCACCGCGCACCAGCCGCACGGTCTTGTCCGGGTTGACCCGGCCGAGGGCCGAGCCACGTGTGGAATGAATCACCAGGCCGGTGTGACAGGGCAGCTGCTCGGACTCCTCCAGCTCGAGCTCGTCACCCGCGTAGAGCGCCGCGACCTGTTCCTCGCCGAGCTTGAGATCGGCCATCCCGGTCCAGGTCGGGTCACTGGCCTGGCCGTGGCGGTATTCATCCGCCGTGAGGCCCACCGACGCCGCCTTCACCCGCAGCGGCATGTCCTTGCTGACCAGCGTGACATCGCGGCCCTCGGCGGCCAAGCCCAGCGCCACCGAGAGGATGCGGGTGTCGTTCGAGTCGTTGCGGAAGCCTTGCGGCAGAACGCTCTGATCAGCGTGGTTGAGCTCGACCCGGACGGTGCCGCCCTCGTCGTTGCAGAGCACCGGCTGATCCAGCCGGCCGTGCTTGATCCGCAACTCGTCCAGCATGCGCAGCGCCTGCCGCGCGAACCAGCCCAGCTCAGGATGATGCCGCTTGCCCTCCAACTCGGAGATGACCACGAGCGGAACAATGACTTCGTGATCGGTGAACCGGCGGAACGCCGCCGGGTCGGACAGCAGGACCGAGGTGTCCAGAACAAAAACTCGGCCCGCTGGGGCCGGCTCCGCGTCAGCGTGGCGATCCCGGGAGGTGCGTCCCGTCGCGGCGCGGTTGCTGGTTTTGGTGCCCTCGGCGTCAGATCGGCGTGGTGTCACAGGCCTGCTCCAGGGGCGGGCGTGCAACCCGTCGACGCCCGCGGTCCGCACCTCCGGTCGCCCGGCACGTACACGGGGTCGGATTGCGGGCCCCGTGGCGTACTTGTCGCAGGTCCGGGCCTACCGTCTGGCTCGGGATGACCCCGCGCCATGACAAGAACGCTAGCGGTCAACTGCGGAACGCGGAAGTACACAAAACTCATGGCACGCCAATTTCTCCGGCTCGCAACCGGACGTACGACGGGTAATCTGACCACGTGGCTGAGACTCTGCGTCCGAACCGTCCGCTGAGCACCGCCGACGCCTGGGCCGTGACGGCCGGGCGAGCGGCCGAGACCACCTTCTTCTTCGACTTCGACGGGGTGCTGTCCCCCGTCACCGACGACCCCGACGCGTCGCAACCGGTCGACGCGGTGCCCGGCGTGCTGGAGCAGCTGGCCACCGCGGTCCGCCGGGTGGCGATCGTGTCGGCCCGGCCGGTCAGTTTCCTGCGGTCGCGGTTCGCCTCGCTGGAGCGGGTGGATCTCTACGGCCTCTACGGCCTCGAGGTCTGGCACGACGGCGCGGTCGTGACCGAGCCGGCCGCGCTGCCCTGGATCCCGGCGATGAGCGATCTGGCCGACCGGGCCCGGGCCGAGCTGCCCGAGCAGATCCTTGTCGAGTTCAAGCGCCTCTCGGTGGCCCTGCACTACCGCACCGCGCCGCAGCACGCGGCCGAGGTGGAGCGCTGGGGGCACGAGCAGGCCGAGCGGCTCGGGCTCAAGATCCAGGGCGGCCGGATGGTGGTCGAGCTGAAGCCCCCGGTCGATCAGGACAAGGGGATGGTCATCACCGAGGGCGTCCGCAACGCCGGCTGCGCCTGGTATTTCGGGGACGACATGTCCGACATCAAGGCGTTCGACGCGTTGCGCGCCCGGGAGGCGGTCGACCCCAAGTTCTTCGGCGTCGCGGTCGCGGTGGCCAACCCGGAGACCGGCGCCGAGGTCTCCAGCGCCGCCGACCTCACCCTCGACTCGCCCGACGCGGTGGCCGAGTTCCTCACCGACGGCCTGAGCCGCCTGACAGCGAAGAACTAGGCGCCGTAACGGCGCTGCCGGCTTCCGTAGGATCGCAGCGCCCGGAGGAAGTCGATCCGGCGGAAGTCGGGCCAGTTGGCGTCGTGGAAGTAGAACTCCGAGTGCGCCGACTGCCACAGCAGGAAGCCGGAGAGCCGCTGCTCCCCGCTGGTGCGGATGACCAGGTCGGGGTCGGGCTGGCCGCGGGTGTAGAGGTGCTCGGCGATGTGCTCGACGTCGAGGATCTCGGCGAGCTCCTCGAGCGTGCCACCGCGGGCCGCGTGCTCGAACAGCAGCGAACGGACCGCGTCGGCGATCTCCCGCCGCCCGCCGTAGCCGACCGCCAGGTTGACCTCGACGCCGCCGGTGCGGTCGCGGGTCTTCTCCTGCGCGGCCTTCAGCGCGGTCGCGGTGTCGGCCGGCAGCACGTCGAGCGCGCCCACCATCCGCAGCCGCCACGGGTTGCCGTCCTCGGCCAGCTCGGTGGCGAGGTCCTCGATGATCTTCACGAGCGGATCGAGCTCGGCGGCCGGCCGCTGCAGATTGTCGGTGGCCAGCAGGTAGAGCGTGACGTGCTTGATGCCCGCCTGGTCACACCAGGTGAGCAACTCCTTGATCCGGGCGGCCCCGACGCGATGACCGTCGTTGGGGTCGACGAAGCCCATCTCGCGGGCCCAGCGCCGGTTTCCGTCGCACATGATGCCGACATGCTGAGGCACGGGCTTGCCGGCCAGCTTTCCAGCAAGCCGCCGCTCGTAAAAGGAATAGACCAAAGACCGGACGCCCATCGCCCCAAACCCTAGCCCTGTCGGCTGCCGACGGCTTCGTCCGGGAGGCTAAACCTTTGGTCACTTCATGCGTACGGGCGTCGCCGCCCCACGCCGGATATGACCGTTCCGTGGCGCACGTCCACGCGAGCTTCCGACCCACCTACGCCTGCTGCGGCGAGTGCGCTCCGTGCGTACATAAAAAGCCTCGCTCCGCCCCGGCGGAAAGCCGAAGCGGAGCGAGGCGATAAAGAGGGGTCGAGCGGGTCAAGCGTCGGCGAGGCGGGCGCGCAAGGCGTCCAGCTCGGCCCACAGGACGGCGGGGAGCTTGTCGCCGAACCTGGTGAACCACTCCGTGACCTGCGGGATCTCGGCCAGCCACTCGTCGCGGTCGACCCTGAGCACGGCGGCCAGGTCCTCGTCGCTGATGTCCAGGCCGGTCACGTCGAGCGCGCCCGGGGTCGGCACGTGCCCGACCGGTGTCTCGATCGCCTCGCCCTTGCCGTCGAGACGCTCGACGATCCACTTGAGGACGCGGCTGTTCTCGCCGAAGCCGGGCCACAGGAACTGGCCCTGGTCGCCGCGGCGGAACCAGTTGACGTAGAAGACCTTGGGCAGCTTGGCGGCGTCGCCGGATGCGCCCTTGGCCATGTCGATCCAGTGCTGGAAGTAGTCGCCGGCGTGGTAGCCGATGAACGGCAGCATCGCCATCGGGTCGCGGCGCACCACGCCCACCTGGCCGACCGCCGCCGCCGTGGTCTCGCTGGAGAGCGTGGCCCCCAGGTAGACGCCGTGCACCCAGTCGCGGGCCTCGGCGACCAGCGGGATCGTGGTCTTGCGGCGGCCGCCGAAGAGGATCGCGTCGATCGGTACGCCGCGCGGGTCGTGGTACTCGTCCGCGAGGATCGGGCACTGCTCGATGGGCGTACAAAAACGGCTGTTGGGGTGGCTCGAAGGGTTTTCCGAATCCGGCGTCCAGTCGTGATTCTTCCAGTCCGTGAGGTGCGCGGGCGGCGTGCCCATGCCTTCCCACCAGATGTCGCCGTCGTCGGTCAGCGCCACGTTGGTGAAGACCGAGTTGCCCCGGGCGAGCGTGCGCATCGCGTTCGGGTTGGTATGGAAGTCGGTGCCGGGCGCGACGCCGAACAGCCCGAACTCGGGGTTGGTGGCCCAGAGCCGGCCGTCCTCGCCGAACCGCATCCAGGCGATGTCGTCGCCGACCGTCTCGACCTTCCAGCCGGGCAGGGTCGGCTGGAGCATGGCGAGGTTGGTCTTGCCGCAGGCCGACGGGAAGGCGCCGGCGATGTAACGGACCTGGCCCTCCGGCGAGGTCAGCTTCATGATCAGCATGTGCTCGGCGAGCCAGCCCTCGTCCCGGGCCGCGACGCTGGCGATGCGCAGCGCGTAGCACTTCTTGCCGAGCAGCGAGTTGCCGCCGTAGCCGGAACCGAACGACCAGATTTCCCGGGTCTCCGGGAAGTGCGAGATGTATTTCGTCTCGTTGCAGGGCCAGGCCGCGTCCTCCTGGCCGGGCTCGAGCGGCGCGCCGACCGAGTGCAGCGCCGGAACAAAGTCTTTTTCATCGCCCAGCGCCGCCAGGACCTCGGTCCCCATCCGGGTCATGATGCGCATGCTGGCCACGACGTACGGGCTGTCGGTGAGCTCCACACCGAACATCGGCGTCGGCGCGTCGAGCGGACCCATGCAGAACGGGACGACATACATCGTCCGGCCCTTCATGCAGCCCCGGTAGAGCTCCGTCATCGTCGACTTCATCTCGGCCGGCGCCATCCAGTTGTTGGTGGGTCCGGCGTCGGCCTCGTCGACCGAGCAGATATAGGTGCTCTCCTCGACCCGGGCCACGTCGCCGGGGTCGGTACGGGCCCAGAACGAGTTGGGCTTCTTGGCCGGGTCGAGGCGAACCAGGGCGCCCGAGTCGACCAGGGCATCGGTGATGCCGGTCCATTCGGACTCCGAGCCGTCGCACCAGACGATCCGGTCGGGCGTGGTCAGGGCGGCTACCTCGTCGATCCAGGCGAGCAGGCGGGGATGCGAGGTGGGGGCGTCGTCGAGCAAGGCGATCTCCTTCGGTCGGCACTGACCAATGACCGATGACGGGCCGGAGAGGGCCCGCCCCGAGGTCATGGGAGTCACCTCAGACTAAGGCGACTGAGCGTGCTGTTCATCGGTTGTTTCTGTGGATAACCGCACAATCAACGGAACCTTTGCTTGCAGACGATCGATCCTTCGCCGCAAAGCGCAGATCTGCGCAGCATCGCCATTTCAGCCATCCCACACCGGGCCGTTCGGTGGACTTCCGCAAATCGGACTAAACACCCTAAACTGCGAGTACCTGGTCTTTCCTCTCACTCCCGCTTCAGGAGGCAGGAATGACGATCCCGGCTACCGAACCGGACTCGGACACCGACCTGCTGGCCGCGGTCCGGGCCGGCGACACCGCCGCATACGGGACGCTCTACGAACGCCACCGGGGCGCGGCCCGGCAGCTGGCGTTCGGGCTCGCCCGCGACCCGGCCGATGCCGACGACCTGGTGGCCGAGACGTTCGCCAAGGTGTTCGCATCCCTGCGGGCCGGCCGTGGGCCGCTGGTCGCCTTCCGCGCCTACCTGCACACGACGATGCGGCACGTCTGTTATCACCGGGCCCGGCGCGATCGGCGGCTCGAGTTCACCGACGACCTCACTCGCTACGACGAGGGCGAGCCGTTCACCGACCCGGCCCTCGACCGGCTTGAGCGCGCGTACGCGGCCGCCGCGTTCAAGCAGCTGCCCGAACGGTGGCGGGACGTGCTGTGGCAGACCGCGGTCGAGGGAAACACGCCGGCCGAGGTGGCCGGCATGTTCGGCATGACGCCGAACGCGGTCGCCGTTCTCGCCCACCGGGCCCGGGAGGGCCTGCGCAGCCTCTACCTGCAGCAGCACGTCGCGGTCGCCGAACATCCGGAGTGCCGCTGGGCCGGCGACCGGCTCGGCGGCCACCTGCGCGGCCGGCTCGCCCCGCGGGACGCCAACCGGATGCGCGGTCATCTCGGCTGGTGCGGCGAATGCCGGGGACGGTTCGCCGAAGTCAGCGAAATCGACGGCCTGCGTCACCGTCCGTATCGACAGCGTCACCATGCTGGATCAACCGGTTAAGACTCGCCAACGAAAACCGCGGTCCGTGACTACCCCCGGTACAGTCGGGTCGTGCCCGAGACCTCGACGCCGCAGCCACGCAGCCTGCGGAGCAGACTCCGGGCACTGGTCCACGAGCTGAGCAAGTTCGGCACCGTCGGCGCCATCTCGTTCGCCATCGATCTGGCCATCTTCAACGTGCTGTTGCAGACCGGCGTCGAGACCCTGTTCGCCAAGACGATCTCGACGGTGATCGCGACGACGGTCGCGTTCACCGGCAACCGTTTCTGGACCTGGCGGCACCGCGTCCACGACAACATGGCCCGGCAATACACCATGTTCTTCGTGCTGAACGCCATCGGCCTCGGCATCGGACTGTCCTGCCTCGCGATCAGCCACTACGGGCTCGGCCAGATCTGGCCCGCGTTGCAGACCCCGCTCGCCGACAACATCTCCGGCCAGCTGGTCGGCACCGCCGTGGGCACCCTTTTCCGGTTCTGGTCGTACCGCCGGTTCGTGTTCCGCGACACAACTCCCCCCGATCAGGCCGCCACGGGGCAGCACTCCGGCCACCACGCGACTAACGTGGCTTCGCCTTCCCCCGTCCGTGACTCGGCGTGATCGCCCTTCCCCCGTAAGGTTGCCCAATGCCCTCAGCAAGTCCGCTGACGGATCGCTTGCGCCGTCTTGCTCCCGAAGCCATCGCGTTCGGTGTCATCGGCGCCGCCAACACCCTGCTCTACATGGCGATCACCTGGGCCGCCCTCTCGGTCGGCGCGGTCAAGGCGAGCATCATCGCGACGGTCGTGACGACGACCCTGGCGTACTTCGCGAACCGGTATTGGACCTACCGCCATCACACGCGCACCGCGCTGCGGCGGGAGTACACGCTGTTCTTCGGCTTCAACCTGGTCGGCATGGTCATCCAGTCCGGCCTGGTGGCGATCGGCAAGTACGGTTTCGGCCTCACCGAGCAGCACGACGAGATCGCCTTCATGGGCGTGACCCTGGTCGGCATCGTGATCGCCACGGTGTTCCGCTTCTGGGCCTACCGCACGTTCGTCTTCCTGAAGCCGCCGGTCGACGGCCACGAGGCCGAGCTCGCCGAGCTGGACGCGATGGCCGGCTTCGCTGAGCTGTCCGCTTCCGAGCCCGAGCCGACCCGCTAGCGTTTGAACAACCCGCCGCGCTTTCGCTGCGGCGGCAGCTCCGGCTCCTCCTCGGGCTCCTCGTCCTCGTAGTCCTCCGGATTACGCAGGCGATCCTGCTCGATCACCTCGTAGAGCGCCGTCTGCACGTGGTTCGCCTGCGGCACGGCCGCGAGCACCGCCGCCTGGTCGCCGATCGAGTCGATGGTCAGCGTGCCCGAACCGAACATCCGGTCCAGCACCGTCTGGGTCATCAGGTGGTTGTCGATCCGGTTGAGCGGCAGGTCCCGCCGCGCCCGGGCGATCACCCCGTCCTGCAGCAGGACACGCTCGGTGGTCACCACGTAATGGGTGCAGCGCCAGATCACCAGCGGCACCGCACCGTACCGGATGCCGTAGTAACCCATGATCAGCGCGACCACGCCGAACGCCAGGAAACCGCCGTTGTTCTGCGGCAGCATGATCCAGGCCAGTGCCGTCGTCGACACCGCCAACAGCACGACCGCGCCGGGGCGGATCGCCGTCTTCCAGTGCGGATGCAGGTGGAAGACGACCTCCTCCTCGTCGGTGAGGACCTCGTCCGGGAACGCCACGCGGTCAGCGTACGTGGAGCACGTCACCCGCCGAGACGCGATGGGTCCCGCCGTCAGCCGAACGGATCACCAACTGGCCGTCGCCGTCCACCGCGGTCGCCTCGCCGCGGATCTCGCCACCGCCGGGCAGCAGCACCCGCACCTCGCGGCCGATCGTCGAGCACCCCCGCCGGTACGCCGCGAGCAGGCCGGCCAGCTCGGCGTCGCCACCCGCGTCCCGCCAGCCGCCGTACCACCCGGCGATCCCGCGCAGCAGGGCCCGGAGCAGCGGGTCGCGGTCGGCCGAGGCCGCCCCGGCCAGCTTCAGCGAGGTCGCCGGCAGGCCGGTCGTCTCGGGCAACTCGTCGGCGCGGGTGCTCACGTTGAGTCCGATCCCGACCACCACCGCGTCGCCGGCCACCTCGGCCAGGATCCCGGCGCACTTCCCTTTGCCCACCAGCAGGTCGTTCGGCCATTTGAGGCCGGCTTCCACCTCGGCGACCCGCTGCACCGCCTCCAGCAGCGCCACCCCCGCCAGCAGCGGCAACCACCCGTAACCGCCGGTCGGGACGGCCGGGCCCGGCCGTAGCAGCACGCTCAGCGTGAGGCCGGCCCGCGGCGGGGACGTCCACTGCCGGTCGCGGCGGCCCCGGCCGGCCGTCTGCCGCTCGGCCACCACCACCAGCCCTTCGGGCTCGCCCCGCATCGCGGCCGCGGCGACATCGGCGTTGGTGGAGGCGGTCTCGGCGCGCACGTCGATGCGCGTCCACAGACTTTCCGGGGTGACCAGGGCCCGCTCCAGCCCGCGCGACGACAGCGGCGGGCGGTCCAGGTCGGTATAGGGGGACGCCATCAACCGAGCCTAGATCAGCGGGGTGGTGGATCGGCGGCGTGCCGGCTCACGTACATCGTGCTGCGGTCGACCGGGGGCGGTGCTTCCGGGATCTCCGAGATGCTCGGGCGCGGTCGTGGGCGCGGGCGGCGGCGGTCGGGGGCCGGGCCCGGCTTCTCGGTGCCGAGCGGCTCCGGCTTCTCGTTGCGGACCGCCCACGAGCGGGGCAGCCGGACCCGGCCCGGGCCTTCGTCGTTCATCGGCCAGACCGGGACCGCCTCGGTCGGCTCGTACTGGACCGGGCGCATGTCGAAGCCGGTGGCGGGCTCGTAGTCGGGCACGGCCGGGAGCCGCTCGACCGGGCGCGGCCAGCCGTAGCCCTTGGCCGACGGCTCGGGGTCCGGCTCCAGGTCGACCGGGATCGGGGTCCAGTATTCGCCGGGGCGCGGCTCGGCGGCGGGCTCGTGATACTCGGGACGGACCCAGCCCTCGACCCGGTCGCCATAGCGGTCGGCCCGCGGCCCCTCGGGGACCCGGTCGGCTTCCGCACACAGGTCACCGTCGAGCTCGTCGAGGTGTAACACGGCCGGCTCCTCGAAATGCGGCTCGGGTTCCACCACCGACCGGCTCCGCCGGCCACGGCGGCCGCGGACGACCAGTGGCGCCGGGATCGGCTCGTTCTCGGCCTCGGGCAGGTCGAACTCGCCGTCGTCGCCGGCCAGGCCGATGGACGCGAGACCGCCACGATCCCCCGCAGCGTCCTCATCGGAGGGACCGGGCACGACGTATGGCGTACCCACGTCCTCCGATGCCGGGACCAGCGCGCGCCGGCGTCCTCGCCGGCTACGACGTGACCGGCCCGCCGTCTCCTCGACCGGGACCGGCTCGGCGAGTTCGACCACCGGTTCGGCGATCACCTCGGCCACTACCTCGACCACCACCTCGGCCGGAACTTCCGCCGGCTCGGCGGCCAGGGCCGGACGGCGCCGCGGCGCTTCCAGGACCGGCTGCCGGCGGGCACGGCGTTCCCCGCCACCGAACAGGAAGGAACGGAAGCTGATCAATGTGGCGAGGCCACCGGCGATGAGGGCGAGCCCGGCCGCGGTCATCCAGTTCGTCACGCTTCAGGTAACGAATGGGGCATTGGGTGCGAAACGCACCCGTAGCGCCGCGGCCCCCTCCTCGCATTACGATCACCGAAGGAATACTCACCGGTAGCACTGCAGAGTGTGAGGATCACCGTGACGACGCAGCACGAAGCGGTCCAGGCCGACATCCACACCACCGCCGGAAAGCTGGCCGACCTCGAACGGCGCACCGACGGAGCCGTGCATGCCGGCTCCGCCCGAGCGGTGGAGAAGCAGCACGCGCGCGGCAAGAAGACCGCCCGCGAACGCATCGACCTGCTCCTCGACGAGGGTTCGTTCGTCGAGCTCGACGGGCTGGCCCGGCACCGCACCACCAACTTCGGCCTGGCCGACAACCGGCCCTACGGCGACGGCGTGGTGACCGGCTACGGCACCGTCGACGGCCGGCAGGTGTGCGTGTTCTCCCAGGACTTCACGGTCTTCGGCGGATCGCTCGGCGAGGTCTTCGGCGAGAAGATCGTCAAGGTGCTCGACCTCGCCATGAAGATCGGCTGCCCGATCATCGGGATCAACGACTCCGGCGGCGCCCGCATCCAGGAGGGCGTGGTCGCCCTCGGCCTCTACGCCGACATCTTCTTCCGCAACGTCCGGGCCAGCGGCGTCATCCCGCAGATCTCGCTGATCATGGGCCCGTGCGCGGGCGGCGCGGTCTACTCGCCGGCGATCACCGACTTCACCGTGATGGTCGACCAGACCTCGCACATGTTCATCACCGGCCCCGACGTGATCAAGACGGTCACCGGCGAAGAGGTCGGCATGGAGGAGCTCGGCGGCGCCCGCACCCACAACTCGCGCAGCGGCAACGCCCACTACCTGGCGTCGGACGAACCCGATGCGATCGACTACGTGCGGGCGCTCCTGTCCTACCTGCCGTCTAACAACCTGGACGAGCCGGTGGTCTTCGAGGAGCTTTCCGACATTTCGGCGAATGAGCAAGATCAAGCCCTCGACACCCTGATCCCCGACTCGGCCAACCAGCCCTACGACATCAAGACCGTCGTGGAGACCGTCGTCGAGGACTTCCTCGAGGTGCAGCCGCTCTACGCGCAGAACATCGTGGTCGGCTTCGGACGCGTCGAGGGCCGCCCGGTCGGCGTGGTCGCCAACCAGCCCATGCACTTCGCCGGCACCCTCGACATCGCCGCCAGCGAGAAGGCCGCCCGTTTCGTGCGCACCTGCGACGCCTTCAACATCCCGGTGCTGACCTTCGTCGACGTGCCCGGCTTCCTGCCGGGCACATCCCAGGAATGGGACGGCATCATCCGGCGCGGGGCCAAGCTCATTTATGCGTACGCCGAGGCCACCGTCCCCAAGGTCACGGTCATCACGCGCAAGGCGTACGGCGGGGCGTACGACGTGATGGGGTCCAAGCACCTCGGGGCCGACCTCAACTTCGCGTGGCCGACCGCGCAGATCGCGGTGATGGGCGCCCAGGGCGCGGTCAACATCCTCTACCGGGGAGAACTCGCGGCGGCGGACGATCCGGCGCTGCGCCGGGCCGAGCTGATCCAGGAGTACGAGGACACGCTCGCCAACCCGTACATCGCGGCCGAGCGCGGTTACGTGGATGCGGTGATCGCGCCGTCGCAGACCCGGGCGCAGGTGACCCGGGCGTTGCGGACGCTACGCACCAAGCGGGAGACCCTGCCGCCGAAGAAACACGGCAACATCCCGCTCTAGGCGACCGTCTGCGGGAGCCATTGGCCGGCCAGCAGGAAGGCGCCGATCACCAGGGCGGCCACGTCCACCACCAGGAACACGCCGACCCAGAACAGGGCCGGCAGGTGGGTGATGTGCGCCAGCTGGTCGGCGTCCGACTCCCGCATGCGGCCACGGCGGCGCAGGCTCTGCAGCTCGAAGATCGGGCGGATGCCGCCGAACAGCAGGAACCACACCCCGGCGTACGCGAAGACCGCCTGCACCTCGGGATCGGCGAACCACGACACCACGAACACGATCGCGCCGGTGATCAGCAGCGAGACGACGCCGAACAGGTTGCGGATGTTGATCAGCATGAGCAGCAGCAGCACAATCGCCAGCCACAGCAGCAGCGTGATGCGGTTGCCGCCGAGCAGCCACGCGCCCAGCACACCGACCAGTGACGGAGCGATGTAGCCACCGAGCAGCGTGAGGATCATCCCCAGCCCGGACGGGCGGCCCGACGACAACGTCAGGCCGGAGGTGTCGAACTCCAGCCGGATGCCGCGCAGGCGCCGGCCGGTCAGCAACGCCATCAGGGCGTGCCCACCCTCGTGCGCGATGGTCACCGCGTTGCGCGCCACCCGCCACACCGGGCGGAACGCGACCGCCAGCACGGCGGCCACCGCGGTGAGCAGCACGAGCAGGCCCGGAGGATCGGGCTGGGCGCCGAGCAGTTTGTCCCAGAGGTCAGCCACACCGTCGATCGACACGCGGGCGACTCTAGCCGATCACGCTAAGCGCGACGCCGGTCCCGGCTGGCGAGCGTGTTCGCAACCTTCGACCGGGTGAGCTTTTGCTGCGTGGCCAGCTGGCGCGCGGCGAACACGACGCCCGCGACGATGGCCAGGGTGGCGACAATAAGCACCAGGGCGACCAGGCCACCGGTGGCGATCAGGATCGCCGCATCGGCGACCGCGACCAGCATCCAGAGAGCGATCGTGGGCTTACTGCCGTGCCGTCGGCGGTTCATGGTGACTGCACCTCCATCCGTGACTGCGGATCAAGTACCCACTTGACCGCAATCACGCACATCGGTGTCCTACAAAGGCTGGAACCCCTGGTAAATGGCCTGAAGATCGGCCTGCGAAGCGGCCCAGTCGCTGGTCGACACATACCAGTTCAAGGAGAACGCGGCGCTGCTGTCGACCCGGATGTTCCGCCGGATCACGTGCTGCGGGTTCCCCTTGTCGGTGGTGTAGGTGTACTCCCAGTCGGCCACCGACTCGTAGTCGCGGTAGGTCGCCCGGTCCAGCCGGATCAGGTTGTAGTCGCGGTAGGTGCCGCGCCGCGCCTTCTCCTGGCTCTTCCAGTCGTCGTAGGCGTCCGCCTGCGGCGACTTGGTGCGGCCCAGGATCAGCAGCCGGTTGTTGTAGGTGAACCGCATCTCGGTGCCGCCGCCGGAGACGTTGACCCCGCTCGGCAGCGGAATCTTGAAACCGGGTGCGCTGCCGGTGGCCGGGATCGTGCGGTACGTCCAGCCCTTCGGCAGCGCGGCCGAGTTGGCCGGCGTGCTGGCCGCCGCGGACGACGGTGCCGTGGTGGTCGGGGCGGCCGACGAGGGTGCGGCGCTCGGCGTCGTCGCGGCCGTGGTCGGCTGAGTCGGCTGGGCCGCCTGCGTGGTCGGGACGGTGGCCGCCCCGGTCGGCCCGGCGCCGCCGGTCTTGTCGGAATCGCTGCCGAACGACTGCGCGACCAGGGTGATCACCAGGGCCAGGACCAGCAGGATGAGGCCGGCGCCGATCGCCGCCTGGCGATAGGTCAGGCGGGTGCCGAAGACGGTCACGCCACCCGGGACCGGGCGCGGCTCCATCGGGCGCCAGGCCGGGCGGCTGGAGCGGTTGATGACCGGGATCGGCGAGACCGGGGCGTTGTCCTCGTCGGCCGGCTTCTCGCCGGTCGTATTCGGCGCGGCCTTGGCGGCTTTGGTGGCCGTGTCGTTGGCCGGCTCGGCCGGTGATTTGATCGGCTTCGCCTCGGTGCGGGCCTGCGGGACCGTGAGCTTGGCCGGGGCCTTCTCCTCGGTCGCCGCCACCGGCTCGTCCTGCCCGGCCTTCTCGGTCTGCTCGGTCGCCGCTTCGGCCTGCTTCGCCGGGGCGTCGGCGGACTCGGCCGGCTCGGCCCGCTCGGTCGGCACCTCGGTGTCGGCCGGCTCGTCGGTCGTCTCGGTGGAACCGGCGACGGCCGCGGCTGCGTCGGCCGTCGCCGGCTCGGGCGCTTCCGCTTCCGTCTTCTCCGCTGCGGCCGGGGTGGGCTTCGGCGTGGGTCTCGCCGTGGACTTCTTCTTCGGCGTCGGCTTGGCCGGCGGGACCATGGTGGTGGCGTCGGCCTGCTCCGGCGCGGCCACGACCGTGGTCTTGTCAGTCGGCGGGGCTACCACCGTGGTCTTGTCGGCCGGCGGTGCCACGACCGTGGTCTTGTCGGCCGGCGGGGGCACGACCGTCGTCCTGTCCGCCGGTGGGGCCACCACCGTGGTCTTGTCGGCGGGCGGGGCGGCCGGGCTGCGGACCAGGGCGGTCGCGTCGGCCGGCGGCTGCTCCGGGTCGGGCGTGGACTTGCGGCGGCGGTTCGCGGCTACGTCGGCCGCGGTGAAACCGGCGCGCTCGCCACGGTTCGTGTGGGTCGGGGAGTTCGCCGGGCTCGTCTGTCGAGCAGCTGGGGGCGGTGACCCTGCGGTTGTGGACCCGCCACGCGTACCCATGAAGGTGGTTTTGTCGTCTTTGACCGGAGGGGTGTCCAGGCGCGTCGCGTCCAGCCGGGGCGCGTCGACCTTCTGCCCGTCGACCTTGGTCGGCGTGTCGGGACGCCCGACCGGAGCCTTACCCGGCACATAGACCGGCGGCCGGCCCTCGCCGGCCGCCGGGCGACCACCCGACACGGCCGGACGACCCGGCGGATCGACCGGCCGAGCCGGCGCGACCGGCGGACGCGGACCCGGAACGACCGGCGTCGCATTGGTCGGCGACGTCAACGCGGGACGCTCCCGGCCCACCCCGGGCCGGCGCATCGTCGGACTCATCGGGAAGCTGAGCTTCGACCGGCGGCCCAACGCGCGGTTGAGCAGGCGCTCCGCCTCCTCCGCGTTGATCCGGTGCGTCGGATCCTTGCGGAGCAGACCGTTGAGCACCGGCTTCAGCGGACCGGCGTTGCGGGCCGGCGGCGGATTCTCGGTGGCCAGCGCGGCCAGCGTGGCAATCGCCGACGGGCGGGCGAACGGCGAAGCGCCCTCCACCGCGGCGTAAAGAGTGGCGCCGAGCGACCAGAGGTCGGCGGCGGGACCGGCCGTGCCGTCCCGAGCGCGCTCCGGAGCGATGTACGCCGGGGAGCCCAGCACCAGACCCGTTCGGGTGACGTTGGGGTCACCCGGCACGGTGGCCAGCCCGAAGTCGGTGAGCACGACCCGGCCGTCCGCGCCGATCAGCACGTTGCCCGGCTTCACGTCGCGGTGCACCACGCCGGCCCGGTGAGCGGCCCGGAGCGCGCCGAGCACGCCCAGCCCCATCTCGGCGGTGCGGACCGGCGAGAACGGCCCGTCGGCGGCGAGGATGTCCTGCAGCGAGCGGGACGGAACGTACTCCATGACGATCCACGGGTCGGCGTCCGTGCTCAGCACGTCGAAGACGCGCACCACGTTGATGTTGTTGAGCCGGGCGATGGCACGCGCCTCACGCAGTGAGCGCTCACGCATCTCCTGCCGCTCCCCCGGGGTCAACCCCGGAGGCGGCACGAGCTCTTTGATCGCCACCTCACGGTGCAGGACGACATCGGTCGCCCGCCAGACACGACCCATCCCGCCCTGACCGAGCGGCGCGACAAGCCGGTAACGGTCAGCGACTACGGCTGGGGGAGAAGGAGACATCACGCAGAAAATACCCGGTCATGTCCAGCGGCAGCGAATCGATCAGCCGAGTGTGGGACGCGTGTCACCGGATATCCCCCTAGACGTCGTACGCTCGGTCGATGGATAAGGAACCGCTGGTCAGCGTAGTGCGCGGCGCGCCGACCGACTTGGAGCTGGCCGCCCTGGTCACGGTACTGGCAGCCCGATCCACCTCGGTAGATGCGCCTTCCCGCCCTGCGTCGATGTCCAACTGGACCAGATCCGCACGCCCGTCGATGCCCGCTTCCGGCTGGCGCCGGTCGACCTTGCCCAGGTAGATCACTCCCGGTCGATCGAAATCGACTGTCCACAGGCGGTAGTGTGGGCCCCCGGTGTTGGCGGCGACGGATTACTCTCATTGATGGTTCGCCGGTTTTGCGCCGGTGTCCGAGAGGTTCGTTCGGGGGAGGCCAGGGCATGATTCCTGACGAGGACCGCGGGCCGGCATGGCTCCGCGACTACGGATATACGGACTTCGGCCAGATTGAGGCCGACATCGACGCGATGGAACAGTTCGCCTCGAAGCTGTCCGCGACGGTTGAAGACAACTATGCGCCCCACCTATCCACGGTGACCGAGGCCATGTCGACCAGACTGCCGGATCCGCCAAGCGAGTTCATCGAGCTCCTGACCTTCTTGTCAGCTCACCGCGACGTGGCGGACGTCGCTCACCAAAACGTGTACAACTACGCGAACGGCACGCAAGACTTCGCCGTGGTTGCCCAGGACATCGGCAAGAGATACAGCGGATCCGATGCCTTTGCCCAAGCGAGCGTCAAGGACGTTGACCGGGCTTTCAACAACCTCCCCTCGATGGACAGCCCGTCGGCCACGGAAGGGAACGGCTGATGCTTGAGGCAGCGGGCGGTGGCGGCGGTACTCCTTGGGAGTCGATGACCGTCGACAAGATGCAAGAGCTCATCCAGAACCCGAACACGGACGGCCAGTGGGACCTCGTCACCGGATGGAAGCGATCAGCTGAGCTGATCAATGAGCACCGGTTCCAGGTAGAGAGCTATCGGGACAACCTTGCTGCGGCTTGGCCGCCCGCGAAGAGCAAGGCCGCGGACGAGTACATCACTCGGCTCAACCTGATGATCGACAACCTGAAGGCGACGTACGAGGCATCTCTTGCGAACTACGACGCCGTCTCCAGGGCGACCGGGTCTATCTATCAGGCTCAGGTCGAGATGGAAAAGATCTACAAGGAGTACAAGGCCAACGAGTCACTCCTCGTCGACTTCAACGCGAAGCAGCAGCAGGCTCAGTCGAGCAACACGCCGACCCCGACACCCAGCCCCAGTGGGGAAGAACCACCGGTGGCACCCGGTCGGCAAGAAGAGTTGCGAATCAAGGCCGTCACCATGCTCAGCGGAGTCAGTACCGACCTGGCCCAATCGCAGATCAAGCTGGTCAAGCCGCCGGATTTCAAAGCGCTGAAGATCGTCGAAGACCCCAGCAAGCCGGGCGACGGATCAACCTACGTGGCCCCGCCGCTGCCTCCGATCACGCCCATCGGAGCCGGGGGCAGCAGCTCCACCACCTCGAACTCGACGCGGCCTTCCGCCACCTTCCCGACCTCGCCTGTCGCGACAAATCCGACGCCGGTCACACAGCCAGGACTCGGCACCCAGCAGCCGGGCCTTGTTCTCGGAGGCACACAGCCGCTGGCCCCGACACCCGTCACTCCGGTTGGGTCGGGTCCGATTTCGCCGAGCATCCCCACCGGGACCGGACCGTTCACCAACACCGGTGTTCTTCCGGCCAGTAATCCACTTCTGCCCAGCGGCGGCGGCAAACCGCTGCTTCCGACGCCTTCCACTGGCGCCGGCCGCATCGGAGGACTGCCTCGCGAGGGCCTGATTCGGCCGGGCTCCCTGCCGGAAGGCACGCGCGCAATGCCTCCCGGCGGCCTTATCGGCGGCACGCCCGGTGTCGGCGCTGGGCACTCACAGCCGGGCCGCACCGGCGGAGCGAGCACGAGACGCATCAACCCGGTCGGCGGTGTCATCGGTGAAGCCGAAGGCGCATCAGGAGCCAGGCGCGGACTGGGCGGAGCATCATCGGTCGCGGGTGAACGCCCGATGGGCGGCGGCCCTTACGGCCAGGGATCTGGACGTAGGTCAGGTCGCCGCGAGGATGCCACGGATACTCGGTGGGATCCGGACAATCCTTGGGAGACCGCCGAAGGCGTGGACCCTGTTGTTCTTCCGGCCCGGGACCAGCACATCGATCCAGGACCGGCGATCGGGCTCCATTGAAAAGCTTCCGCATAGCGAGTGCGGCCGCAGCAATTGGCATTGTTGCGGCCGCCTCACTTCCAGCAACCGCCGCCTACGCCGACAGTGTTCGCGATCAAGAATGGTATCTGCGCAGCGTGAATGCACCGCAGACCAGATCCATAACCACTGGGCAGGGCGTTACCGTCGCCGTAATCGATACGGGCACTTCCCCGCATCCGGATCTACGGAAGAACCTCCTCAGCGGAGCTGACGAAACCGTCTCCGGGTCCGGCAACGGCCAAAACGACCAGCAGGGCCACGGAACGCGCATTGCTGGATTGATCGCGGCTCACGGAGGCGCTGGAAACAAAGGAATGCAGGGCATCGCCCCGTCCGCGAAGATTCTGCCGATCCGGGTGGCACAGAGCGCAGAAGGTAAGAGCACCGACGCTCTTGCGAAGGGAATGAACTTCGCGATAGACCACGGCGCCTCGGTGATCAACATTTCTTTGGTCGGCGGACCTGACTTCGACGTGGAAGATGCCGTTGCCCGAGCGCTGGAGCGCAATGTCGTCGTGGTTGCCGGGGTCGGCAATGCCCCGCACGACCTTGTCATCGGCTATCCCGCCGCGTTTGACGGAGTTCTGGCGGTCGGTGCGACCGGGCGCGACGGAAAGCGTGCGGCTATTTCGGTGAAGGACGCGAAGGTCCAGATCTGCGCGCCAGGCGTCGACATGATTTCCACGACGCCGAACGGCGGCTACTCCCTCGCCTCAGGCACGTCCGACTCGACCGCGATAGTCTCAGGAGCGGCCGCTCTGGTTCGTGCCAAGTTTCCGGACTTGTCAGCCAAGGACGTCATCAATCGCCTCACCGCCACCGCGGATGACATCGGGCCACCCGGGCGGGATGCCGAATGTGGGTTCGGACGGTTGAACGTGCTCAAGGCACTTACCGCAGACGTACCCCTGCTCGAGGGAACCGCTCAGTCGACCCCGCCCAGTTCGGCCTCCACTACCGCGTCCACCGCGCCCGGCTATATCGATCCGGCCGCGACCACCGTGCCGCCGCCGCAGGCCGAGCCGGAACCGGCTTCCAGCAGCACGCCGCTCGTGCTCGGGCTAGTTGCGGGCCTTGTGGTGGCCGGTGGTCTCGTCGCTGCGCTGGTTATTCGGCGGCGCCGGAGCTTCTGACCGGGCCGTGACAAGCCGCCCCGCCTGGAACTTATGTGGCTTAAGGGCGGAAACGCGGCGTTCTGTGCACCTTCGGTGGGGCCGGGGCTTGTAACCTCGGAAGCGTGCAGAACGACATCGCGTACCGGCTGGTCCTCGCCTCGGCCAGTCCGGCCCGGAGCGCCCTTCTCTCCGCTGCCGGCATTGACGCCGAGGTCCTGGTCAGTGGCGTCGACGAGTCCACCGTGGAAGCCACCGATGCCTACTCGCTCTGTCTCGCGCTGGCGCGGATGAAGGCTCGGGCCATCGCCGCCGAGCTTCCGGCCGATCCGGGGATTCTGGTGCTCGGGTGTGACTCGGTGCTGGCGTTCGAGGGGGAGATCTTCGGGAAGCCGGCCAACGCCACCGAAGCGGCCAAGCGCTGGTCGATGATGCGCGGTCGCTCGGGCGTGCTGCACACCGGTCATCACCTCACCGGGCTGGTCAGCGGCAAGCAGGCCGAGGGGGTCGGCACCACCGTGGTGCATTTCGCCGACGTCACTGACGAGGAGATCGCGGCCTACGTCGCCACCGACGAGCCGCTCAACGTGGCCGGGTCCTTCACGCTGGACGGGCGCGGTGGCGCCTTCGTCGAGCGGATCGAAGGGGATCCGGGCAACGTCATCGGGCTTTCCCTTCCGCTGCTGCGGAAGCTCCTCATCGAGATGGGCGTCTCGATCACCGCTTTGTGGCGGGCCTGACCAGGCCCGCCACAAAGCGGCAAGGCCCGCCACAAAGCGGCAAGGCCCGCCACAAAGCGGCAAGGCCCGCCACAAAGCGGCGAAACCGGAGAGCCTCAGCGCACGCTGCGGGAGAACTCCCGAGCCGCCCACAGGACGGCGAGCAGCGCCAGCACGGCCATGATCAGCAGGCCCTGCCAGACATCGGGGGCGCCCAGGTCACCCCGGAACAGGGCCCGGGTGCCGTTGACCGCCCACGAGAACGGGTTCCAATCGGCGATGCCCTGCAGCCAACCGGGGGCGAAGGTCAGCGGCAGCAGGATGCCGGAGAGCAGCAGCACCGGCTGGGCCACCGTGTTCATCAGCGGCGCCAGCGCGTCCTCGCTCTTCACGACGAGCGCGATGCCGTAGCTCAGGGCCGAGGTCATCAGTGAGATCAGCGCCAGCATCAGGTACGCGAGCAGCAGGTTCCCGATGAACACGCGCAGATCGAAGAGCAGGGCCAGCAGCGTGATGATCACCGCCTGGGCGATCAGCGAGACCACGTCGCGCAGCGATCGGCCCAGCAGCAGGGCCAGCCGCGACACGGGGGTCACCCGGGAGCGCTCGATCACCCCGGCCCGCAGCTCGGCGATCAGCCCGAAACCCTGGAACAGGCCCCCGAAGATCGCGAGCAGAACCAACAGGCCGGGGACGAAGATTTCGTACGCCTCCGCGTTGGAGTTCACCTGAAGTGCCGGTTTGAGCAGCGGGGCGAACAGCAACAGATACATCACCGGCTGGAAGACGCCGACCAGGATCCAGACCGGATTGCGCAGCAGTAGTTGAGCCTGCCGCTGGAAGATCAGTGAAGTGTCGCGCAGCAGCTTCATCGCTCAGCTCTCCCGCAGGGATCGGCCGGTCTTGGTGAGGAAGACGTCGTCGAGGCTGGGCCGGCGCAGCTCGATCCCGCCCAGCGGCACGTCGGCGGCGTCCAGGGCGCGCAGGATCTGCGGAATGGCCACGGCGCCGTCTTCGACAAAGAGGCGCACGCTGTCGTCGTACGTCTCAATCTTGTAGGCATTGAGGGCTTGCGCAGCGGCAGAGATCGAGCCGGGCGCGAGTCCGACCCGAACAACGTCGCCGGAGATTTCCCTTTTCAGTTCGGAAGGCGTGCCGGAGGCGACGATCTCGCCGTTGTCCATGATGGAGATCCGGTCGCAGAGCGCGTCAGCCTCGTCGAGGTAGTGCGTGGTGATGAAGACCGTCATGCCCTCCGCGCGCAGACGGCGGACCTCGTCCCACATGTGGGCCCGGCTCTGCGGGTCGAGGCCGGTGGTGGGCTCGTCGAGGAAGACCACCTTGGGTTCGTGGATGATGCCGAGCGCGATGTCGACCCGTCGGCGCTGCCCACCGGAGTAGGTCTGGCACTTGCGGTCGGCGTACTCGGACAGTTGGAACGCCTCGAGGACCTGGGCGGTGCGGGCGCGGGCGTCCGCCTTGCTGACGCCGTAGAGCCGGGCCTGGAGCACCAACTCCTCGCGGGCGGTCGATCCGTCCCAGGTGCTGCCGCCCTGTGCGACGTACCCGATCCGGCGGCGCACTTCCCCGGGGTCGGCGCGGAGGTCGGCGCCGGCGATGGTCGCGCTGCCGCCGTCCGGCTCGATCAGGGTGGCGAGCATGCGCAGCGTGGTGGTCTTGCCGGCCCCGTTCGGGCCGAGGAAGCCGAAGATCTCGCCTTCGGCGACGTCGAGGTCGACACCGCGTACGGCCTCGATGGTCTTTTTCTCGCGCCCCTGGCGCGACTTGAACGACTTGCGCAACCCGCGAGTCTCTATCATGCGGGCAGCGTAGGTTAATCAAGTTTTACTAGTCAAACTTGATTATGCGACCGGCGACTCACCGGCTTCGATTTTCTTGGCCGTGCGCTCGCACCAGAGGATCTCCGCCTCGGACCGGACGATGGTCAGCTCCCACATCCAGGACACATAGACCGGCTTCTGGTCGGCCCAGTCCGCCTTGGTCGCCGCCTCCAACTGCTGCACGCCCACCCGCAACTGCGCGGCCCGGTTGCGCAGCGCCGCCGCAGCCTCCTCGCGCGACAGGAACGGCAGGAAGGAGAACGCGGCCATGAACGGATCGGTCGGCGTGGCCAGGTTCCACCAGTCGCCCCGCAGCAGCGACTGGAACTCGGCCCGGCCCTTGTCGGTGATCTCGTAGGTGGTGCGGGCCGGCCGCCCGGCAACCTGCTCGGTGGAGACCTCGCGGAGCAGATCTTCCTCGGTGAGCTTGCGCAGCGCGTGATAGATCGAACCGGGCTGGATGTTGGCCCACTTGTCGGCGTTCCAGCTCAGCAACTCGCGGCGCACGTCATAGCCGTGCACCGGCTGCAGCCACTGAACCAGGCCAAGAATCATCATGCGCGTCGTGGACACAACTCACAGGGTAGATCTGCGGTTAACTTTCGTTAGGCTCGGGCGATGCGCAAGGTATTGGTCGCCAACCGAGGCGAGATCGCCGTCCGGGTGATCCGGGCCTGCCAGGACGCCGGCTTGGCCAGCGTCGCCGTCTACGCCGACAGCGACCGCGACGGTCTGCCGGCCCGGCTCGCCGACGAGGCGTTCGCGTTGGCCGGCGAGACCGCCGCCGACACGTACCTCCGCATCGACAAGCTTCTCGACGTCGCGGCCCGCAGCGGCGCCGACGCGGTACATCCGGGCTACGGCTTCCTCTCCGAGAACGCCGAGTTCGCCCAGGCCGTGATCGACGCCGGGCTGACCTGGATCGGCCCGACCCCGCAGGCGATCCGCGACCTCGGCGACAAGGTCACCGCACGGCACATCGCCCAGCGGGCCGGTGCGCCGCTGGTGGCCGGCACCGCCGAGCCGGCGGTCGACGCCGAGGAGATCGTGGCATTCGCCCGGGAGAACGGCCTGCCGGTGGCGATCAAGGCGGCGTTCGGTGGTGGCGGCCGCGGTCTCAAGGTCGCGCGCACGATCGAGGAGATCCCGTCGCTGTTCGAGAGCGCCACCCGCGAGGCGGTCGCGGCGTTCGGGCGCGGCGAGTGCTTCGTCGAGCGCTATCTCGACCGGCCCCGGCACGTCGAGGCGCAGGTCCTGGCGGACACCCACGGCAACGTCGTGGTGGTCGGCACCCGCGACTGCTCGCTGCAACGCCGGCACCAGAAGCTGGTCGAGGAGGCGCCCGCACCGTTCCTCACCGAGGCCCAGCGGGCCCAGATCCACGACAGCGCCAAGGCGATCTGCCGCGAGGCCGGCTACCACGGCGCCGGCACGGTGGAATACCTGGTCGGCCAGGACGGCACGATCTCCTTCCTCGAGGTCAACACGCGACTGCAGGTGGAGCACCCGGTCAGCGAGGAGACCGCCGGGATCGACCTGGTGCGCGAGCAGTTCCGGATCGCCGACGGCGAGCCGCTCCCCTTCACCGAGGACCCGGAGCCGCGCGGGCACGCGATCGAGTTCCGGATCAACGGCGAGGACGCGGGCCGCAACTTCCTGCCGGCGCCGGGCACGGTCACCGCGCTGGCCTGGCCGCTCGGGCCGGGCGTGCGGGTCGACTCGGGCGTCGAGGCGGGCAGCGTCATCGGCGGCAACTTCGACTCGATGCTCGCGAAGATCATCGTGATCGGGGCGACCCGCGCGGAGGCGCTCGAACGCTCCCGCCGGGTGCTCGACGAAACGGTGGTCGAGGGCATCGCGACCGTGCTGCCGTTCCACCGGGCCGTCGTGCGCGATCCGGCGTTCACGGCCGAGCCGTTCACCGTGCACACCCGGTGGATCGAGACGGAGTGGGCGGGCGGCGTCGAGCCGTTCGGCGCGGCCGCACCGACGGCCGAGCCGGCCGAACGAGAAACCGTGGTGGTCGAGGTCGGCGGCAAGAGGCTCGAGGTGAGTCTCCCGAAAACCCTTATGACGGGTACGCGTGGGACCGCGGCCCAACCGCAGCGTCCGACTTCCCGCCGCTCGGGTGCGCAAGCTTCCACGACGGCCGCGGGCGGTGCCGCGCTGACCGCGCCGATGCAGGGCACGATCGTCAAGGTCGCCGTCTCCGACGGCGACGAGGTGCAGGAGGGCGACACGATCGTCGTGGTCGAGGCCATGAAGATGGAGCAGCCCTTGCAGGCGCACCGCTCCGGCACGATCTCCGGCCTGGCCGTCGAGGTGGGCGGCACGGTGACGGCCGGCGCCCTGATCTGCTCGATCGACTGAGCCCGTTACGGGGCTCGCGTTACGGGGCTCGCGCTACGGGCTCGCGCTACGGCGCGAAGTCGCGGGACAGCTCCGAGAAGAGGATCCGGGCGGTTTCGGCCGGGTCCAGTTCACGGTCCGGGAAGGCGCCGGTCAGCCACAGCGTGGCGAACCCGTGCGCCATCGACCACGCCGCCAGCCCGGCCGTGCGCACCTCGGGCGGCGCGGTCTCGGCCGTGCCTTCGCGCGCGGGGCGGGCCGGCCCGTCGGCGTCGGCGCGGGCCAGGAAACCGTCCGGCAGGTCCGACACCGCGGCGTAGAGCGCGTCGGCCGCCTTCGCCCGCGCGGCAAGCAACTCCGGATCGTCGGCGTGGTAGAGATCGGTGCGCCACATGACGTCGAAGGTGGCCCGGCGGGTCACCGCGAACCGGATGTAGGTGACCCCCAGCTCGATGAAGCTGTTGCTGGCCAGCCGGGAGGTGGCGAGCGCCTTGGCCAGTTGCTCGAAGCCGGCCGTGGCGACCGCGGTGAGCAGCCCGGCCTTGTCTCCGAAGTGGTGGGTGGGCGCCGCGTGCGAGACCCCGGCCCGGCGGGCCAGATCCCGCATGCTGAGGGTGGCCACGCCGTGCTCGGTGATCGCTTCCTCAGCGGCCTGCAACAGGGCCCGGCGCAGGTCACCGTGGTGGTAGGACTGCTTGACCATGGCCGAATCTTAACTTGTCGCTGACAAGATGATGAGGACAGGCCCTAACCGGTCGGCAGCCAGTAGCGCAGCTTCTCGTCGAGCTTGTCGTGCAGCACCCCGCCGTTGCGCTCGATCGTCCGGCGGGACGCGTCGTTCGTCTCGTCGCAGGTGATCAGCACCGAGGACAGGCCGAGCGTGGCGGCGATCGGCAGGGACGCGCCCAGCATCGCCGACGCGTGCCCCTTCCGGCGCGCCGACGGGCGTACGTCGTACCCGATGTGCCCGTTGCGTTCGCCCATCCGCCCCGGCGCGAGCCGGTGCCGGATGCCCAACCGGCCGAGGTATTCGTCGCCGTCGACCCACCACAGCGACGTCGTCGGGACGAAGGTGGCCGGCCGCGGCGTGTCCTCCAGCTCCTGCGCCCGAAGGCTGCCGACGAACCGCTCGAACTCCGGCCGCTCGGCCCAACCGGCACCGAACTGCCGAATGTACTGCCCCACGTTGCTGCCGTCGCCGGGCTCGCCCCGGCCCTCGGCGATGTGCTCGGCCATCGCGCGCAGGTAGGAGGCGTGGACGTCGACGGTGGGGGGAATCAGGGCCGGCATGCCGCTCAGCGTAGGCGAGTGATCGTCACTTCGACGCCCTGTCCGGTGCTCTTCGGTCCGGCGTAGACACCCTTGAGCGGCGGCACGTCCCCGTACTCCCGGCCGCGCCCGACCACGACGTGCCGCTCCCCCACCGGGACGCCGTTGGTCGGGTCGAAGGCCGTCCACCGGCCCACCCACCACTCGACCCAGGCGTGCGACTGGCCGATCACCGAGTCACCGATCGCGGCCGAGGGCTGCGGGTGAAGGTAGCCGGAGACGTAGCGGGCCGGCATGCCCATCTCGCGCAGCATCCCGACGGTCAGGTGGCTGATGTCCTGGCAGACGCCCTTGCGCTGCTCCCAGGCGTGCAGTGCGTCGCTCTGCACGCCGGTCGCGCCGGGTTGATAGGTGACCTCGCCGCGCACGAACTCGCAGACGGCGAGGGCGGCCGCGTGCGGGGTGGCGTGCGCGGCCTTGATGTCGGCCGCGATCCCGCTCAGCTCGTCGTCGAGGCCGGTGCGCTTGGTCGGCAGGACCAGCTCGTACCAGCGGTCGACGCTCTCCGGCTGGGTGAGCCCCTCCCAGGAGGAGCCTTCGCCCGCTTCGAGCAGGTCGCCGGGCGGCAGAGTCTCCACCGTCGACGTCGCCGTCACGGTCAGCGCGTCGTGCTTGGCGTGCACGTCGAACGCGGTGACGACGGTCCCCCAGTAGTCCTCGTAGCGGTAGGTGCGGGCCGGCGGCCACACCTCCACCCGGGCGTCGAGCACGGCCTGACGGGCTTCGTTACGCGGCCACATCCGGGCCTCGTTGTAGGACGAGCTCACCGGCCCCGCATAGTCGAACCCGCTCTTGTGCTGAATCCGAAGTCGCCAGCTGTCCACCGTCATGCTGAGCCCTCCTTGGGCATGCCCTTCTGGCCCTCGCCTGCGGCCTGGGCGTGCAAGTCACGGAAGTGCCGCTCGGTGCAGGCGGTCATGCCACCGCTCCCCGCACCCAGTTGACCGCGGTCGTCTGCCGGAAATAGCGCCGGGACACCGCGTCATTCACCTGCGAACACGTCTTCTCCAGGCTGGCCAGCACCGGCGACAGGTCGCCGATCAGATCGTCCGCGCCGCGGAACTCGAGGTTGGTGCGGGCCCGCCCGACGATCCGCTGCGCGTCGGTGGCCACCCCGGCCCGGCCCGGATCGGGTTCCAGATCGGACAGGCAGCTCTCCGCGGTGGAGAGCGCCGCGAACACCGACCGCGGGAACAGCCGGTCGAGCAGCAGGAACTCGGCCGCGTGCCGGTCGTCGAGCGACCCCCGGTAGGTACGCAGGAACGTCTCCCAGGCCCCGCTCGACCGCAGCAGGGTCATCCAGGTCGGGATGCTGCCGCCGGCCCGCTCATGGGTGCGCAGCAGCCGGGCGGTCATGTCGACCCGTTCCACGCTGCGGCCGAGCACCAGGAACAGCCAGCCCTCGTCACGGCTCATGGTCGCGTCGGTCAGCCCGGCCATCACCGCGCAGCGCTCCCGCACCCAGCGGAAGAACGCGTGCACGCCCTGCTGCTCGACCCGCCGCCGGGCGTTGGGCAGGCCGTGCCAGGTGGAGTTGAGGCACTCCCACATCTCCGAGGAGACCGTCTCCCGGGAGCCGCGGGCATTTTCCCGGGCGGCGGCGAGCGCGCCGACCACCGAGGAGGCGTTCCGGTCGTCGAGGCCGAGCAGGCCGACCACCTGGGCCGAGGTGAACGGCCCGTCGGTGGTGGGCATGCCCATCACGCCCAGCAGCGACCGGCAGGCCGCATCCTCCTGGGTCCACGGGTCGGCGAGCATCCGCTGCAGGTGGACGTCGAGGATGCGGGCGGTGTCCTCGGCCCGCTCGACGTAGCGGCCGATCCAGTAGAGCGACTCGGCTATCCGGCTCAGCACGCCAGCCTCCCCTGTTGCTGTTGTTGCTGCTGCTCTTCGGCGACGGCCGCGCCCGGACCGAGATCCGGGCTGGCGGCGGCCGGCAACGGTGCCGGTGCGGCCGGCAGGTGCGGCACCTCGAACGGCGTCAGGTCGTCCTCGGCGGCGAGCACCCAGGTGTCCTTGGAACCGCCGCCCTGGCTGGAGTTGACCACCAGCGCGCCCTCGGGCAGCGCCACCCGGGTCAGCCCGCCCGGCAGCACCCAGATCTTCTCGCCGTCGTTGACCGCGAACGGCCGCAGGTCGACGTGCCGCCCGCGCAGCCGATTGCCGATCAGGGTCGGCACCATCGAGAGCTTCACCTCGCGCTGCGCGATCCAACCCCGAGGATTTTCCAAGATCTTTTCCCGTACGTCGTGCAGCTCCTGCCCGGAGGCCTGAGAACCGATCACGATGCCCGCTCCACCGGCGCCGTCCACCGGCTTCATCACCAACTGGTCGAGCTGGGTCAGCACGTGATCGAGAACCCCGGGCTCGTCGAGTCGGTAGGTGTCGACGTTCGGCAGCAGCGGCTCTTCGTTCAGGTAATAGCGGATCAGATCCGGAACGTACGTATAAAGCAGCTTGTCGTCGGCGACACCGTTGCCGACCGCGTTGGCGATCGTCACCCGCCCGGCCCGGGCCGCGTTGAGCAGGCCCGCGACCCCGATCACCGAGTCGGCCCGGAAGTGCACCGGGTCGAGGAAGTCATCGTCGATCCGCCGGTAGATCACGTCGACCCGCTGCTCACCGGCGGTGGTGCGCATCGCCACGTCGTTGCCGACGCAGACCAGGTCGCGCCCCTCGACCAGCTCGACACCCATCTCCCGGGCGATCAGCGCGTGCTCGAAGTAGGCCGAGTTGTAGACGCCGGGGCTGAGCACCACCACGGTCGGGTCGTTGACCCCGACCGGCGCGGCCGCCCGCAGCGCCCGCAGCAGCATCCCGGGGTAGCTCTCCACCGGCAGGATGCGGGTGGCGGCGAAGACCTCGGGCAGCACCTGGGCCATCGCGCGGCGGTTTTCCATCACGTAGCTCACCCCGGACGGGATGCGCACGTTGTCCTCGAGAACGCGGAACGTCCCCTGCTCGTCGCGGATCAGGTCGACCCCGGCGACGTGGATGCGGACCCCGTTGGGCGGGTTGATGCCGGCCGCCGCGCGCAGGAAGTGGGCGCTGGTCGCGATGATCCGCCGCGGCACCACGCCGTCGGCGAGCACCTGACCCGCGCCGTACACATCGGCGAGGAACGCCTCCAGCGCCCGGATGCGCTGGGCCACGCCGACCTCGACCGACCGCCACTCGGCGGCCGCGATGATCCTCGGCACGATGTCGAGCGGGAAGGGACGCTCGACGCCCTTGAGCGCGAACGTGATGCCCTGGTCGAGGAACGCCCGGGCCAGTACCTCGGCACGAATGCCCAGTTCCGCACTCGACAACGGCTGGAGAGTCGCGTGCAGGGCCTCGTAACTTTCCCGGGGCATGCCTAGCTCGCTGAACATCTCGTCCCAGCCGGGGCCGAGGCGGTACTCCTCGAAAAGATCCGCCATGCAAGGAATCTACGGGCGGCTCATTGCACGCGCGTAACGAAGGAAATCCGCTCGTCGTGCGACATGAGGAGGGCCGTCGGAACGGGACCTTCCGACGGCCCGGGGCCGGCCACACCGAGAACGGGGGACTCGATGTCACCGGCAGTCTCACGGTACGCCGGAGGACGGCACGCGAAAAACCCGTGCGGCGCCGCAGAATGAAATAAAGGGAAATAACCGGCGCGGACCGGCCCCGGAACTTCGGGAGGGCGGCGACAATACCGTGTCAGGTATCACCGTTCCGGGGCCCTGATCAGGGCGCATGCTGGAGCACAGCACATTCTCAGGTACGCCCATCGACAATGTGGCAGACCCTGACGCCCGTGAGGTGGCCGAACCGATGACCGAACTGCTGACCATGATGGCCACCCCGGTGTGGGCCTACCTGGCGCTGTTCGGCTTCCTGACCGTCGACGCGATGGTTCCGGTGGTGCCGATCCAGGCGATCATGATCACATCCGGCGCGCTCACCGTCTACGGCAACCTGGACCTTCCGCTGGTGATCGCGATCGGCGCGCTCGGCATGTTCACCGGCGACTCGATCGCGTTCCTCCTCGGCCGCTCCACCGGGCATGTCGGCAAGGGCTGGCTCGCCAACCTGCGCGCCCGCTGCGCCCCCAAGCACGACGACACCCCGCGCCCCGAGTCACGCACCAAGAAGGCCGCGGTCCGCTTCACCCGCGGCCTGCGCCGGCCGGGGCCGCTGGTGCTGCTGCTCTGCCGGTTCGTGCCGGGCGGGCGGATGGCGGCCGGCTTCGCGGCCGGCCGCACCGGTTACCCGGTCAAGCTCTTCGTGCTGTACGACGGGGCCGCCGCGCTCTGCTGGGCAGGCTACGGCGGCCTCGTCGGTCACATCGGCGGTACCGCGATCACCCAGTCGGCCTGGCGGCTGTTCGCGATCGCCGCCACCGCGGCGATCGTCTTCGGCACGGCCGGCTGGATCCTGGCCCTGTTCGGCGGCCGGAAAGCGGACGTCGACGAGGCCATCGCGGCCGGCGCCGCCGACGTCACTGCAGCTCGTGCTGCATCAGCTGACGTGCCGCCTCGGCGATCGACCCCGACAACGACGGGTAGATAGTGATCGTGTGGGCCAGCTGGTCCACGGTCAGGTTGTTCTCGATCGCCATCGTTATCGGCAGGATCAGCTCGCTGGCCTTCGGCGCCACCACCACGCCACCGACGATCTGACCGGTGGCCGGGCGGCAGAACAGCTTCACGAAACCGTCCTGCAGGCCGGCCATCTTGGCGCGGGCGTTACCGGTCAGCGGCAGCATCACCTGGCGGGCCGGGGTGCGGCCGGAGTCGACCTCGTTCTGCGAGACACCGACGGTGGCCAGTTCCGGGTCGGTGAAGACGTTCGCCGAGACCGTCCGAAGCCGCAGCGGCGCCACCGCCTCGCCCATCGCGTGCCAGATCGCGATCCGGCCCTGCATGGCGGCCACGCTGGCCAGCGGCAGCACGCCGGTGCAGTCGCCGGCGCCGTAGATGCCGGGCACGTTGGTGCGCGACACCCGGTCGACGGTCAGGTAACCGCCGTCGCCGACATCCACGCCGTACTCCCGCAGGCCCAGCTGGGCCGTGTTGGGCACGGCACCGACCGCCATGAGGGCGTGCGAGCCCTCGACCGTCCGGCCGTCGGAGAGGGTGACCAGGACGCCGTCGCCGGTGTTGACCACCGACTCGGCCCGGGACTGGTTGAGGATCGTCATGCCGCGCTCGCGGAACACCCGCTCGATCGCCATCGCCGCGTCCGCGTCCTCGTGCGGCATGACCCGCTCGCGGCTGGAGACCAACGTCACCTTCGTGCCCATCGCCAGGTAGGCGCTGGCGAACTCGGCGCCGGTCACGCCGGAGCCGATCACGATGAGGTGCTCGGGCAGCTCGGTGAGGTCGTAGACCTGCCGCCAGTCGAGAATGCGCTCGCCGTCCGGCTTCGCGGTGGCCAGCACCCGAGGGGTAGCTCCGGTGGCGATCAGCACGGTAGACGCCTCGACCGAGTACATCTCGCCGCCGTCGGGAATCACCAGCACCTGGTGGGTGTGGCCGAGGGTGTCCTCGCCGAGCAGCGCCCGGCCGTGCACCACCTCGACCCCGGCCTTGATGAGTTTGGCCTGGATATCGCCCGACTGGGCCAGGGCCAGCCTCTTGACCCGCTCGTTGACCGCCACCGCGTCGACGGTCACGCCGTCGAGGCCGGACGAGCGGATGCCGAACCGCTCGTTGTGGCGGTAACCGGTCATCACCTCGGAGCTCGCGATGAACGTCTTGGACGGCACACAGTCGGTCAGGACGCAGGCGCCGCCGGGACCTTCCGCCTCGACGAGGGTCACCTCCGCGTCGAGCTGGGCGGCGACCAGGGCTGCTTCGTATCCGCCCGGTCCGCCACCGATGATCACGATCCGGCTCACGACTTTCTGCCTCCATGCTCAGGGGTTCTGTGCCGACACGCACTCCCTGTATTCTCCACCACCGCCCGATACGGCTATCGTCGTCGCCGTGCGTCACTACGCCGCGTATGGCTCAAACCTCGACCCGGCCCGCATGCGGGCCTACTGTCCGCACTCGCCCATGGTGGGCGTGGGGTGGATAGAAGGCTGGCGCCTGACCTTCGCCGGTGAGGGGGAAATGGGCTGGGAAGGCGCGGTCACCACGATCGTGGAGTCGCCCGGCGACCGCGTGTTCGTGTCGCTCTACGACGTCCACCCCTGGGACGCGGCGCAACTCGACGAGGTCGAGGGGGTGACCGCCGGGGCGTACCAGAAACTCACCGTGCGTGTCTCGACCCTCGAGGGCGAGTTCAGCGCGTGGGTCTACGTCTACGACGGTTACGAGGGCGGCCTGCCCACCGCGTGGTACATCTCCGAGATCGCCAACGCGGCCGAGAAGGCCGGCGCCCCCGACGACTACGTCGAGGACGTCCGCAACCGCCCGAGCGCCACCTCCGCGCCCGAAGTCTGAATTCAGCGGGCCCGGGCGGTCACGTAGGTGCGGTAGACGTCCGCCTGGTACAGCGGGGTCATGCCGACCGCGTAATACAGCCGGATGGCCTGGGTCGGATTTTCCATGTCCACGCCCAGGCCCACCTTCGCCCGGCCCTTGGCGGCGTAGACGGCGAAGGCCCGGCGCAGCAGCGCCTCACCGACACCCCGCTTCCGGTACGCCCGGAGCACGCCGAGCCGCTTCACCCAGCCCTCGTTGTCGTCCACGCCGGCGTCGGACGACTGGAGTGCCCCCACGACCCGGCCGTCGACCTCGGCGACGAACCACTCGTCGAACGAGATCGAGGACTCGTTGCCGATCTGGGTGCGCCACGCCTCGTAGTCGGCGCCGAGATGATCGGTGTCGGCGAAGGCCCGGAAGATCACCGAGTGCACGGCCCGCAGGTCGCCCTCGTCGTCGCCGCGCACCTCGCGCACGGTCACCCCGGCCGGCGGCGCGGGCGCGGTCAGCGGCACCCCGGCCAGCGACATCTGCAGCCGCGCGTGCTGTTTCAGGAAGGCGAACCCGGCGTCCTCGAGCGCCGCGACCAACTCCCCCTCGCTGGCGATGGCGCCGGCGCGCACCTCGTACGGGTCGTGGCCGAACTCGGCGGCCCGCTCGGCCATCCGGTCCATCAGGAGGGCGAGCAGCGGGCGCAGGGCCGGCCGGCCGTGCTCCGGCCAGATGTAGACGTCGGCGAAGTCGCGGTCGCCCCGGTTCGCGTTGCGCGGGTAGGCCCAGCCGATGATCTTGCCGGCCGGGTCGAGCGCGATCCAGCAGTCGCGGGACATGTCGGTGTTCGGCTCGGTGAGCATCTCGCGCACCTCGTCGAGCGTGCAGTCGGGCTCGCCGAACGCCGCGATGTCGCTGGCGTGCACCAGGGCCAGGATCTCCTCGGCGTCGTCGAGCTTCGGCCGGCGAGTGGTCCAGCCCTCGGGCAGCGCGGTCGTCGCGGCGGCGGTCATGGCGCGCATCCGACCACGACCCGCCCGCGTCTGTCGACCGATTTCTATCGAGCCAGTTTCTATCGGGCCAGTTTCTATCGGGCCAAGCGCTGGCTCAGCGACTGCAGCAGGCCGACCAGCTCGATCCGCTCGGCCATGTCCAGCGTCCCGTAGGCCTGACCGGCCAGCGCGTCGGCCACCGAGTCGGCCCACAGCAGCCGCCGCACGATCGGCCCGGCCGGCGGGTAGGGCGGTTGCCAGCCGAAGGCGACCGCGCCGGTCTCCCCCTCCGGGCCGGCGATGATCGCCTGGAGCGGGGTGAGCCCGCTGGCCCGCACGGCCACCAGGTGCACGCCGAGCCGGTGCTCCTGCAGCAGGTGCAGGGTCACCGCGGCCCGGGCGCCGGGCGCCTGATCGGGCACCGGCATGGCCCGCCACGCGGCGAACAGCGGCAACCCGGCATGCTCGACCGCGTCGACCACCCGGCCGGTCAGCTCGAGCAGCCGGGTCACCCGGGGGAAGCCACCGATCTGCTCGATGCCCCATTTGCACAGCTCATGGAGGTGCCAGGTGGCCACTTCCATCGGGGCGGAGCTCTTGGCGGTCGCCTCCCAGCCGTCGATGACGGCCTCGGGGGCGATGAAGCCGATGGCCGCGGCCACTGTTTCGGGTCTCACCTCGCCGAGCGCACCGGCCCGCGCGGAGACGTGGTAGGCCCAACCGGACAATCCCAGCAGACGCGCACGGCGAAGCGTCTGTGGCGACTCGGCAAAGGCGCCCACGATCGTTGCGAGTCCCGTTTTGGCATTGGCGGCAGCCTGTTCGGGGGTCACGCGCCGATTGTGCTCTCCCACGCCCGATCTGGAAAATATTCTTCCCGTCTGGCCCCGGAAAAACGCTTTAGTCCGGTTAAGGGCGGCGGCGGGGCACGGTTGGTCAATCCGGCTCGTCCGATTCAAGATCCTCCAGCGCGGCCTGAACGTCGCCCACCTGCCTGCGGGCCGCCGCGGTCTCCCGCTCGGCCGAGCGCCGGGCCTGTTTACGCCGCGCCACATCGGCCTGCGCCTCGGTACGGCGGCGTTCCAGTTCGGCCAGTTCGGCGTCGAGGTCCTCGACGAGATGCTCGGCGTCCCGCTCGGCCGCCTCGGACCGCTCCAACTGCTCGTCCGCGCGGCGCTCGGCCGACTGCGCGGCACTCAGTTCGCGGCGTAGCTCCCGGCGCTTCTGCTCGAAGTCGCGCCGGCGCCGCTCGGCCGCGGCCCGCTCCCGGACCGACTGCTGCGGAAACTCGACGACCTCGGCGCTTTCGTCCTCGTCCTCTTCCACCGAGTCCGGCTCGTCAAAAGCTTCGTCGGTGACCAGCCGCAGACGCGGCCGCGGCACCTCGCCGAACCCGGCGTAGGTGGCGGCCCGGATCAGCCGCCCGGTCCGCACCTGGGCCGCGATCGACGGCTCGGCCAGCGCCGCGGTCAGCGTCGCCTCCACCTCGCCCAGCGGCAGTTTCGCCCCCGGCTCGGCCTCCAGCGCCAGCCGCCGGGCCGCGCCGACCAGCGCCGCCACCACCTGCCGCCGCTGCGTGGTCAGCTCCCGCAGCTGCTCGCCGTCGAGGCCGCGCTGCGCCTCCCGCAACGCGGCGGACAGCTCGACCAGCTCCTCGATCAGCTCCGGCCGGCGTAGTGCGAGCAGGTTGACCACCCAGGCCGCCACGGTCGGCTTCTTGAGGGCGGCCAGGCGCTTCGCGGTGTCCCGGTCGCCGGACTCCCGGGCCTCGTTGATCGCGGCGGTGCGGGTCGCCACGAAACCCTCCGGCGGCTCGGAGTAGAGCCGCTGGATCACCTCGTCGGTAGCGCTCGGCACGTCAGATCGTGGTCCCCGGCGCCACGTGCGCGTACCTGGTGCCGGAGAAGCGTTCCAGGTGCCCGTCGGAGATCTTCGCGCCGGTCGCGGTCAGCAGCGAGTCGTGCAGGGCATAGGCCCGCCCGGGTTTGACCGCCCGGACGAAGTCGATCGATTCCATCAGCTTCATCCACGGAGCATTCAACGGGACGAACAGCGTGTCCACGACCGTGTCCTCCGGAACGGTGAACGAGTCGCCCGGGGTGAATACGTTCGTGTCGCCGTCGGCGATCAGAAAGCCCAGGTTCGCGATCCGTGGAATGTCCGGGTGGATCACCGCGTGCTTACCGCCGTACGCACGAACTTGGAAACCCGCCGCGGTGAAATCCTGGCCCGACTCCACCGCGGTGGCGATGTCGCCGAAGGCGGCGAGCTTGGGCAGCACGTCCGCGTGGGCGAAGACCCGCAGCGCCGGATTGCGCGCCGCCGCCTCGGCAACCGCGGCCAGATCCAGGTGATCGATGTGCTCGTGGGTGATCAGCACCGCGTCCGCGCCGTCGAGGGCGGACCTTTCACTGAATTCCCCCGGATCGACCACCAGCACTCCACCGCCGTCGATCCGCAGACAGGAATGCGTGTACTTCGTGATGCGCACGGGACCCCTCCGCTGCCGAAACGTAACCGCTAATCACGCAGTCTGCCGGAACCGGTGGACGTGCGCCGCACGTCCCAGGTGCACGCCTCCACGGGGATCGGAGAAAACCATGCGTGTTCACCTCAGACGAACGACTTTGCTCATTACCACCGCGATCGCTGCGGGAATCATTCTTACCGGATGCGGTGCCGACGCCTCGGACAACTCATCGAGTTCGGCCGGGATGGCCGACTCGGGAGCGAAGGTCGCGGCCGAGCCGCAGGCGGCCGCGGAACGGGCGCCGGATGCCGCCCAGGGCGAGAACGTCCCGGCGCAGGCCCCGGACCTCGGCGTCGATCAGCGGTCGATCATCTATCGCGGTTCCACTTCGGTCCGCGTGAAGGACGTCAACGCCGCAGCCGGGCAGGCCACCGGCATCGCGCAGACCGCCGGCGGCTTCATCGGCGGGGACAACCGCAGCAGCAGCAACACCGGCTCGGGCACCGCCACGCTCACCATCCGGGTGCCCGCCGACAAGTTCGCCACCAGCGTCGACCAGCTGTCCAAGCTGGGCACCGAGGAGTCCCGGGAGATCAGCACCGAGGACGTCACCGAGCAGACCGTCGACCTGGACGCCCGGATCGCGGTGCAGCAGGCCCGGGTGACCAGCGGCCGCAACCTGCTCAGCCAGGCCAAGTCGCTGAACGACCTGGTGATGCTGGAGAAGGAAGTGGCCACCCGGGAGTCCGACCTGGCGTCGCTGCAGGCCAAGAAGCGGCGGCTGGCCGATCTCACCGCGCTGTCCACGATCACCGTGACGTTCCTCGGGCCGGAGTCGCCCGGGGTGAAGCCGGACGACAATCCGGGTGGCTTCCTCGGCGGGCTCTCGGCCGGTTGGAAGGCGCTGCTGGCCTCGCTCGGCGTGCTGCTGACCGTGCTGGGTGCGCTGCTGCCCTGGATCATCGCGATCGGGCTGCCGGCCTGGGCGGTGTGGTGGGCCTACAAGCGCTGGTCCCGGAACCGGCCGCCGGCCGCCCAGCCCGCGCTCGCCCCGGCCGCCACCGGCGGCCCGCTGCCGACGTTCCCACCGGCACCGCCGGCGAAGCCCGCCGACAAGGACTAGAACGGAACGGCCCGCGAGATCACAATCTCGCGGGCCGTCCGGTACGGATCAGAAAGCGCCGGTCGACAGCGCCGCCAGGGCGGTGTGCACGAACACCCGCAGCCCGTGGCCGATGCAGCTCTCGTCCACGTCGAAGTCGCCCTGGTGCAGGTCGTGCCGCTCGTCCGAGCCCGGCACCCCGGTGCCCAGCCGGATCATCGCGCCGGGCACGTGGTCGAGGTAGAACGCGAAGTCCTCGCCGCCCATGCTGATCTCGGCCTCGACCACCCGGTCGGCGCCGAGCGCGGCCCCGGCCGCTCCGGCGATCACCGCGGCCGCCATCCGGTCGTTGATCACCGGCGGGACACCCCGCTGATAGGTGACCTCGACCTCGGCGCCGGTCGGCGCGACCACGTCCTTGATCAGCTTGGTGATCAGCTCGGGCGCCGCACGCCACGCCTCCCGGTTGAGGATGCGGACCGTGCCGGAGGCCTCGCCGACGCTGGGGATCGCGTTGAACGCCTTCCCCGCGTGCACCGCGCCCCAGACCATCGAGACCCCGGCGCGCGGGTCGATCCGGCGCTCGAGCAGGGCCGGCACGTCCACGATGACCCGGCCCAGCGCGTGCACCAGGTCGGCGGTCAGGTGCGGCCGCGCGGTGTGCCCGCCGGGGCCGGTCAGCTTGACGCTGACCGTGTCGGCGGCGGCGGTGAACGGCCCGGAGCGGACCCCGACCAGGCCGGCCGGCAGCTGCGGGTAGCAGTGCAGCGCGTAGATGGCGGCGACGTCCTTGAGGGCGCCGGCCGCAATCACCTGGGGCGCTCCGGACGGGATCGCCTCCTCGCCGGGCTGGAAGATCAGCCGGACCCGGCCGGGCAGTTCGCCCCGCTTGGCCAGCTGCGCCAGGGCCAGGCCGAGGCCGAGCAGCACGGTGGTGTGCACGTCGTGCCCGCAGGCGTGGGCCACCCCGTCGACGGTCGACCGGTAGGGCACGTCCTTGAGGTCGGCCAGCGGCAGCGCGTCGAGGTCGGCCCGGAACGCGACGACCCGGTCGCCCTCGCCGATGTCGCAGATCACGCCGTTGCCCTTGGGCAGCATCCGCGGCGAGAGACCGGCCACGGCCAGCTCGCGGGCGATCATGGCGGCGGTCTCGAACTCGTGGAACGAGCGCTCCGGGTGGGCGTGCATGTGCCGACGAATCGCTACCAGCTCAGCACCGTGCGAGGCGAGCCAGCGGTCGAGCTGACCGGGCAGGGGCTCGGCACCGGGCAACGGCCCGGGCAACTCCTCTTCGGCCTCGTCGGGCCTCGTCAGAGCAGTAGTCACGTCGGTTTCCGTATCGATCTCGAAGTTTTGTCGGGTTTTCGCAACGCGCGACAGCTTAGACCCATGTTGGTGACGCTGTGCAACGTCATTCCCGTGCACGCCGGATTGCGCAGGGTCACGAATGCCCTGATTAGAGCGCTCCGCAGAGGTCCGGGGGATGCCCGGGGTGTCTTCCCAACGCAGCATCTGGCCCTTCACCTCCTACAACCGGTAACGGATCACGGAGGTGACGGAGTTCAACCATGACACGGGTACGTGCCTCGTACTTGCCTCAGAAACGCTCCACCGGGTGGTAGATCCCCCACACGCCACGCAGCGTGTGGCATACCTCGCCAACAGTGGCACGCAGTCGCAAAGCGTCTTTCATCAACGGTAGAACGTTCTCTGTTCCCTGTGCGGCCTTCGCCAAATCCCCGAGTGCGGCCTCGACCGCGGCCGAGTCCCGTTCGGCGCGAAGCGTCGCCAGCCGGCCGACCTGGGCCGCCTCGATCGCCGGGTCGACCCGCAGCGGGTCGTACTTCTCCTGGTCGTCGACCGTGAAGCGGTTGACGCCGACCACCACCCGCTCGCCGGAGTCGATCTCGTTGGCGATCCGGTACGCCGAGGTCTCGATCTCTTCCTTCTGGAAGCCCTGCTCGATCGCGTCGACCACCGATCCGAACGAGAAGACCCGCTCGATCAGCGCGGTCGCCTCGCGCTCCACCTCGTCGGTCATCGCCTCGATCGCGTAGGACCCGGCGAACGGGTCGACCGTGCCGGTCAAGCCGCTCTCGTAGGCGAGCACCTGCTGGGTCCGCAGTGCGAGCCGGGCCGACTTCTCGGTGGGCAGCGCGATCGCCTCGTCGTACGCGTTGGTGTGCAGCGACTGGGTGCCGCCGGCGATCGCGCCGAGCGCCTGGATCGCCACCCGCACCAGGTTGACCTCGGGCTGCTGGGCGGTGAGCTGCACGCCCGCGGTCTGGGTGTGGAACCGCAGCATCAGCGACTTCGGATCCTGGGCGCCGAACTCCTCGCGCATGATCCGGGCCCACATCCGGCGGGCCGCGCGGAACTTGGCGATCTCCTCGAGCAGGGTGGTGCGGGCGACGAAGAAGAACGACAGGCGGGGCGCGAAGTCGTCGACGGCCAGGCCGGCGGCGAGCGCGGCCCGGACGTACTCCATGCCGTTGGCCAGGGTGAACGCGATCTCCTGCGCGGGCGTGGCACCGGCCTCGGCCATGTGGTAGCCGGAGATCGAGATGGTGTTCCACTTCGGGATCTCGGCCCGGCAGTAGGCGAAGGTGTCGGCCACCAGCCGCAGCGACGGCTTCGGCGGGAAAATATACGTCCCGCGGGCGATGTACTCCTTCAGGATGTCGTTCTGGATGGTGCCCTGCAGCTTGCCGCCCTCGACGCCCTGCTCCTCGGCGACCAGTTGGTAGAGCAGGAGCAGGACCGAGCCCGGCGCGTTGATCGTCATCGAGGTGGAGACCTGGTCGAGCGGGATGCCGTCGAACAGCTTGCGCATGTCGTCGATCGAGTCGATCGCCACCCCGACCTTGCCGACCTCGCCGTGCGCGATCGGGTCGTCGGAGTCGTAGCCCATCTGGGTGGGCAGGTCGAACGCCACCGAGAGGCCCATCGTGCCGGCCTTGAGCAGCTGGTGGTAGCGCGCGTTGGACTCGGTCGCGGTGCCGAAGCCCGCGTACTGCCGCATGGTCCAGGGCCGCTTCGTGTACATCGTCGGGTACGGACCCCGGGTGTACGGGTATTCGCCCGGCTCGCCGAGCGGTGCGCCCGCGGGGACATCCTCCGGGCGATAGACCGGCTTGATCTCGAAACCCGACTCTGCGTTCACAAATGTGATCCTAGGGCGTCGCTCGGGCCTGGAGAGTGAGGCCTTTTGCACAGAGAGTCCGATAGTCCGAACTCAGGGAGATTTCCCGGTCACGGTTTGTCGACTTCATAGGAACACCGGCCCCGTGGCTTTCAAATAGGGGTCGGCTACGGGCAAGATAGCGGGGTTGGTCGACGGCCCCTAGACCCCCTCGGTGGCATCCTCAGTGACTCAGATTCCGACGTGGAGCGGCGGCAACACAGCGCACACCAGCGGACGCGCGGCCCCGGGCACTCTCATCGGCGGGCGTTACACGCTGCGTGCCGCGGTGGGCCACGGTGGCATGGGCACGGTCTGGCGCGCGGCGGACACGCTGCTGCGCCGTGACGTGGCCATCAAGGAGGTCGTGCTGCCGCCCGGCCTGGCGCCAAGCGACCGCGACTCGATGTATGAGCGGACCATGCGCGAGGCCCGTGCCGCGGCCGCGCTTCAGCATCCCGCCGTGGTCCAGGTCTACGACGTCGTGCACGAGAACGGCCGGCCGTGGATCGTGATGGAGCTGCTCGACGCGCGCAGCCTCGCCGACATGGTGATCGAGGACGGGCCGGTCACCCCCCGGGTCGTCGCCAAGATCGGCATCGCGCTGCTCGGTGCGCTCGAGGTGGCCCACGCGCACGGCGTGCTGCACCGCGACGTCAAGCCGGCCAACGTGCTGATCTGCTCGGACGGCCGCTGCGTGCTGACCGACTTCGGCGTCGCCCGGATGCCCACCGACATTCAGCTGACCACGCCCGGCATGGTGCTCGGTTCGCCGCACTTCATCTCCCCGGAGCGGGCGATGGGCAGCGACTTCGGCCCGCCGAGCGACCTGTTCTCGCTGGGTGTCACGCTCTTCACCGCGGTCGAGGGCCGCCCGCCGTTCGACAAGGGCGACCCGATCGAGACCATGCACGCCGTGGTCGAGGACCCGCCGGCCCCGGCCGTGCGCGCGGGTTCGCTGACTCCGGTGCTGATGGGTCTGCTGGAGAAAGATCCGGCCAAGCGGATGGACGTGCAGACCGCCCGGACGATGCTGCGTCAGCAGCTCGCCGGCCCGCTGGCCAGCAAGGCCCCGCCGCACATGATGACCGACCCCTACTCGGTGGTTCCGGCCCAGCGGCCGTCGGCCGCGCCGGCCGAGACCCAGCCGATCCCGCCGCAGCCGAGCGGGCAGATCGGCGGCCGGGCGATGCTCGCGCCCGGGCAGTCGCTCACCGATCACCTGGCCAAGCTGCAGCAGAGCAACGCGACCCCGGCCGGCGGTGGCCGGCGACGCGCCCCGGAGCCGGCCGACGGGCTCGCCGCGACCGGCATGCTGCCGTCCGCGCGGGGCGGCAACGCCGACCCGACAAGCGTGATCCCGCCGCGGGACTCCTGGAACGGCGCCCGCGCGGCGCGCGATCCGATGCCCGGCACCGTGGTGTCGAGCCCGTCGGTCAAGCGCAAGCAGATGATCGACAAGGCGGTCGGCACGGTCAAGGAGACCACCGGCCGAGCGGTCACCACCGTCAAGGGCTGGGAGCGCAACAAGCAGCTGATCGCCGGCGGCAGCGCGCTCGCCGTGGTCGTCCTGCTGGTCGTGGTCTTCTCGCTGGTCGGCAGCGGCGGCGGCACGACACCGCCGCCCACCGCCCAGGAGACGGTCGCGGCGCCGGTCGAGCCGGTGGTCGAGACCCAGGAGTACAACGACCGCGGCATCACCGTGCAGGTGCCGAAGGGCTGGACCCGCAAGGCGGCCGGCAGCTGGGTGGACTACGTCGACCCCAAGGACGCCAAGCACAAGGTCCGCATCCTGGTCGAGACGTCGAAGGGCACGCCCACGTCGTTCCTCGGCGTCGCGGAGAACACCCTCAAGACGAAGTCGGCCAACTGCCCGAAGCCGTACACCCGGATCGCGCTCGACAAGGCCACGATCTCCGGCAAGGACGGCGCCGTCCTGGAGTACACGTGCGGCACCGGCGACGCCGCCCGGCACGGCCTCTGGGGTGCGGTGATCACCGGCGGCAAGGCGTATTCGTTCTACATGACCGCCACCGAGGCGCAGTTCGCCGACAGCAAGCCGATCTTCGATGAAATGATCAAGACTTACACCCTCCAGGACGCCTGATCTTTCGGCACGTGCTATCAACACCTGATGGCACGTGACGATGAACTTCTGGCGACTGCCCAGGCCTGGCTGGCCGACGATCCCGACCCGGCGGGCCGCGCGGAGCTGAGCGCGCTGCTCGAAGGTCTGCCCGGGACGGCGGCCGAGCTGCGCGACCGTTTCGCCGGGCCGCTCACCTTCGGCACCGCCGGGCTGCGCGGCCGCCTGCGGGCCGGGCCGAACGGGATGAACCTCGCGGTGGTCACCCGGGCCGCCGCCGGGCTGATCGCCTGGCTGACCGAGCAGGGTGGCACCGGACCGCTGGTGATCGGCTACGACGCCCGGCACGGCTCCCGCGAGTTCGCCGAGCGGACTGCCCAGGTCGCCACCGGCGCCGGGCGGGAGGCGCTGCTGATGCCGGGCACGCTACCCACGCCGGTGCTCGCCTACGCGGTGCGCGCGCTGGACGCGGTGGCCGGGGTGATGGTCACCGCCAGCCACAATCCGCCGCAGGACAACGGCTACAAGGTCTACCTCGGGCGCGAGCTGGGCGGGCGGGCCGGGGACGGCGCGCAGATCGTCCCGCCGGCCGACGCCGGCATCGAGGCGGCCATCCGGGCCGTCGGCCCGATCGCAGGGGTCCGGCTGGGCGAGCCGGGCACGGTTCTCGACGACAAGATCGTTTCTGGGTACGTGGTGAGCGCCGCGGCCGTGCTCGACGCGGGCGGTCCGCGTGACCTGAAGATCGCCTACACCCCGCTGCACGGGGTCGGCGGCGAGACGGTGCTGGCCGCGTTCGCCGCGGCCGGGTTCCCGCCGCCGGCGTTCGTCCCCAACCAGTTCACCCCCGACCCGGACTTCCCCACCGTCGCGTTCCCCAACCCGGAGGAACCGGGCGCGATGGACAACCTCCTCGCGCTGGCCGCCGCGCACGGCGCCGACCTGGCGATCGCCAACGACCCGGACGCGGACCGCTGCGCGGTGGCGATCCCGACGGCCGGCGGCGGGTGGCGTCCGCTGCGCGGTGACGAGCTGGGCATCCTGCTCGCCGACCACCTGATCCGGCGGGGAATGCCCGGGACGTACGCGACCACGATCGTCTCGTCGCAGCTGCTCGGCAAGCTGTCCGACGCCCGGGGCGTGCCCTACGCCGAGACCCTGACCGGCTTCAAGTGGATCGTACGGGCCGACGAGGACCTGGCCTTCGGCTACGAGGAGGCGCTCGGCTACTGCGTGTCGCCGACCCTGGTGCGGGACAAGGACGGGATCACCGCGGCCCTGACCGTGGCCGAGCTGGCCGCGACGCTGAAGACCGCCGGGAAGACGCTGGCCGACCGGCTGGACGAGCTGGCCGCCGAGTTCGGCGTGCACGCCACCGACCAGCTGTCGGTGCGGGTCGACGACCTGGCCGAGATCGGCACCGCGATGGGCCGGGCCCGGCAGGCACCGCCGGCCACCCTGCTCGGCGCGCCGCTGATCGGGGTGAACGACCTGCTGCCGGAGAACGACGTGCTGACCTTCCGCACCGCCGCGGTGCGGGTGGTGATCCGGCCGTCGGGCACCGAACCGAAGCTCAAGGCGTACCTCGAGGTGGTGGAACCCGTCGCCGACGGCGACGTGCCCGCGGCCCGGATCCGTGCGGCCGCCGCTCTTCGCACCCTGCGGGACGAAACGGCGGCGGCGCTCGGCGTCTGAAGGCGGTGTCAGGCCGGCTTGGGCGTGCCCAGGGCGGCCTGAATCGCCTTGCCGAGGGTGGCGACCACCAGCGCGACCGCCGGGCGGACGATCGAGTCCTCCAGGTCGGCCGAGCCGGAGAAGCCGGCGCCCGCCGCGATCTGCTCGAGGCGCTCGTGCGCCCGGGCCGACTCCTCGGGCGGAAGCCGCAGGGCCGGCTCCATCCGGGTGGCGCTGAGCAGGGTGGCCAGCGCGGCGGTCCGCTCGTCGCAGATGCCGTCGCTGGTCAGCGCGTCGGCGAGCCGCTTGCGGATCTCGGTCTCGTAGGCGTGATCGGTGGTCGGGTAGCGGTGCACGTGGATGACGCCCATCTGGGTCTCGTCCACGTCCTGCACCACGCCGCGGGACACCAGGTCCTCGAGGACCCGGGTGCGCAGGCGGTGGCGCAGCCGCTGCACCCACTGGCTCGGCGTGTGCGGCTCGTCGGCGGCGACCTTGGCCAGGACCGCGTCGGCGATCGGGTCACCGATCGGCCGCGGGTCGGACACCTTCAGGAAGCCGTCGACGTAGGCGACCCGCCCCGCCAGGGCCAGATCGACCAGCACAGCCGCGGCCATGCCGAGGTCGAGCCCGATGCGGGAGCCGGTCGCTTTGCCGGTCCGGTCGTCATAGGCGAGGAGGAGCAGTTCCTCGGCGAGCGGAATGGAGGTCATGAGACGCAACGATAGTGGCAGGAGTCACGCGCGACGATCGCCAGGTCGGGTCGAAAGACCATCCCGATGTTCCTCAACTAGCGGCGTCCCGCCAGGTCGGGCAGAATCCGGTCGCGCTGTTCGAACCAGGCGAGCGTGTCCCGGATGCCGTCGGCGACGCTGTGCTCGGCCCGCCAGCCGAGCAGATCCGCGGCCCGGGTGCTCCGGGTGTAGGCACCGGCCTGGTCACCCGGCCGCCGGGGCGCCTCGGCGATCGCCACCGGCCGGTCGACGACCTGGTTGAACGCCTCGACGAACTCCCGGACCGTAGTGCCGGTCCCGGTGCCGAGATTGATCACCCGGTAATGCGATTTTTCCGGGAAAAGTGTGTCGAAGACCTCAAGGGCCCGCAGGTGCGCGCCGGCCAGGTCCCAGACGTGGACGTAGTCCCGGATCCCGGACCCGTCCCGTGTCGGGTAGTCGACTCCGGTCACGCTGAACGGGGTGCCGGCGCGGTAGGCCTCGATCAGTTTGCCGAGCGCGTGGCTCGGCGCCGCCACCTGCAGACCGGTCCGCATCTTCGGGTCGGCGCCGATCGGGTTGAAGTAGCGCAGCGAGAGCACCCGCAGCGGGCTGGCCGCGGTGATGTCGGTGAACATCCGCTCGACCACCAGCTTGGTCCGGGCGTACGGGCTCTGCGCCGCCAGCGCCGAGCCCTCGTCGACGCTGAACTCGTCGTTCGGCTCGTAGATCGAGGCCGACGAGCTGAACACCAGCCGGGTGACCCCCTTGGCGATCAGGTGGTCGACCAGGTCGAGCGTCTTCACGACGTTCTCCCGGTAGTAGCTGATCGGCCGGGCCACCGAGTCGGGCACCACGATGAGCGCCGCGCAGTGCACGACCGCCTCGATGTCCGGGTGGTCGTCGAAGATGCGGTCCAGGATCGCCCGGTCGGCGATGTCACCCTCGTAGAACGGCCGGCCGGCGCAGAACTCCCGGCGCCCGGTAACCAAGTTGTCCAGAACGACCGGCTGGTGGCCGGCGTCGAGCAGGCACGAGCCGATAGTGCTGCCGATGAAGCCTGCGCCCCCGGCAATGAGCACTTTCACGAAAAATCCCCTTTTGGCCCTGACCGCGATACGCGCCAAGACGTTAGGGGCAAGTGCCGATTGTTACCCTCGGCCAACCGGGCGACCCCACCCGATTCAGTGAATTACTCGCAAAAAGCTGTCTTTCCAGAGAGGGTTGGACGCTCAGTGCAGGCCACCATCGCCACGCTCGGTTATGTCTTCTCCGCCGACCGGAAGAACATCCTGATGATCCGGCGGGACACCCGGCCCGACGACATCCATTTCGGCTACTACAACGGCCTCGGCGGCAAGCTCGAACCGGGTGAGGACGTGGCCGCGTGCATGCGGCGGGAGATCCGGGAGGAGGCCGGCCTCGAATGCGGGACGCTCGACTTCGCCGGCACCATTTCCTGGCCCGGCTTCGGCAAGGACGGCGGCAACTGGTTCGGCTTCCTGTTCCGGATCACGTCCTGGACCGGCACGCCGTTGTCCGCCAACGACGAGGGCAGCCTGCACTGGATGCCGATCGCCGATGTGCTGGCCGGCAACCTGCCGATGTGGGAGTCCGACCGGCACTTCCTGCCACTGGTCTTCGCCGACTCCCCCACGCCGTTCCACGGGGTGATGCCGTTCGCCAGCGGCAAGGCGCTCAGCTGGAGTTACACCGAGCTCTCCTAGAACCGGCGCATGCCGCCGAACTGGCGGTCACCGGCGTCACCGAGACCGGGCACGATGTAGGCCTTGTCGTTCAGGCCCTCGTCGATCGAGGCGGTGACCAGGCGCAGCGGCAGGCCGCTCTCGCTCAGCCGCTCGATGCCCTCCGGCGCGGCCAGCACGCAGCAGATGATCATGTCGGTGCAACCGCGGTCGACCAGCAGCTTGCAGCAGTGCAGCAGCGAGCCGCCGGTGGCCAGCATCGGGTCGAGCACCAGCACCGGCTGCCCGGCCAGGTCGGCGGGCAGCGACTCCATGTACGCCCGGGGCTCGTACGTCTTCTCGTCGCGGGCCAGGCCGACGAAGCCCATCGACGACTCGGGCAGCAGCGCCAGCGCCGAATCGGCCATCCCCAGGCCGGCCCGGAGCACCGGGACGATCAGCGGCGGGTTGGCCAGCCTGGTGCCCTGGGTGGGCGCGACCGGGGTGTCGATCGGGTACTGCTCGACGGCGAAGGAGCGCGCCGCCTCGTAGACGACCATCGTGGTGAGCTCGTGCAGCGAAGCGCGGAAGACACCGCTGTCGGTCTCCGCATTTCGCATCGCGGTGAGCCGGGTCTGGGCCAGCGGGTGATCTACAACGAGTACGTCCACGCCGACAACCTACCGGTCTGTCAAGATCAATTGTTAACCGGCTGCGTAGAATCGATTTCATGACTGCGACAGCGACGTCCCGGCTGTCCGCCCTGCCCGATTCCGCCGTCAACCTGCGCGCTTTCCTGCACGGACTGCCCGGGGTCGACAAGGTGGGCGTCGAGGCGAGGGCGGCCGCGCTCGGCACCCGATCGGTGAAGACGACGGCCAAGGCGCGGGCGATCGACCTGGCGATCCGGATGGTCGACCTCACCACCCTCGAGGGTGCGGACACGCCCGGCAAGGTCCGCGCGCTCTCCGCCAAGGCCCTGCGACCCGACCCTGCCGACCCGACCTGCCCGACCGTCGGCGCGATCTGCGTCTACCCGGCCATGGTCCCGGTCGCCTACGAGGTGCTCAAGGGCTCCGGCGTGCACCTGGCCAGCGTGGCCACCGCCTTCCCGTCCGGGCAGGCGCCGCTGGACGTGAAGCTCGCCGACACCCGTGACGCGGTGGCCGGCGGCGCCGACGAGATCGACATGGTGATCAGCCGGGGCGCGTTCCTGGCCGGCGATTACGCCAAGGTCTTCGACGAGATCGTCGCGGTCAAGGAGGCGTGTGGCAGCGCCCACCTCAAGGTCATTCTGGAGACCGGCGAGCTGGCGACGTACGACAACGTCCGCCGCGCCTCCTGGCTGGCGATGCTGGCCGGCGCCGACTTCATCAAGACCTCCACCGGCAAGGTCCCGGTGGCCGCCACCCTTCCGGTCACCCTGGTCATGCTGGAGGCGGTGCGCGACTTCCGGGCTCAGACCGGCCGGCAGATCGGCGTGAAGCCGGCCGGCGGCATCCGCACGACCAAGGACGCCATCAAATACCTGGTGCTGATCAACGAGACGGTCGGCGACGACTGGCTGAGCCCCGACTGGTTCCGGTTCGGTGCCTCGTCGCTGCTCAACGACCTGCTCATGCAGCGCACCAAGCTCACCACCGGCCACTACGCCGGCCCCGACTACTTCACGCTGGACTGATCATGTTCGAGTACGCTCCGGCACCCGAGTCCCGCTCGGTCGTCACGATCCAGCCCTCCTACGGCCTGTTCATCGACGGCGACTTCACCCCCGGCAAGGACGTCTTCAAGACGATCAACCCGGCCACCGAGGAGGTCCTGTCCGAGGTGGCGCTCGGCGCTCCCGAGGACGTCGACCGCGCCGTGGCCGCCGCCCGCCGCGCCTTCGCGACGTGGTCCGCCCTGCCCGGCGCCGAGCGGGCCAAATACCTGTTCCGGATCGCCCGGATCATCCAGGAGCGCTCCCGCGAGCTGGCCGTCCTCGAGTCGCTCGACAACGGCAAGCCGATCAAGGAGACCCGCGACGTCGACCTGCCGCTGGTCGCCGCGCACTTCTTCTACTACGCCGGCTGGGCCGACAAGCTGCAATATGCGGGCTTCGGCCCCGACCCCAGGCCGGTCGGCGTCGCCGGCCAGGTCATCCCGTGGAACTTCCCGCTGCTGATGCTGGCCTGGAAGATCGCGCCGGCGCTGGCGGCCGGCAACACGGTGGTGCTCAAGCCGGCCGAGACCACGCCGCTCTCCGCGCTGTTCTTCGCCGACGTCTGCCGCCAGGCCGACCTGCCGCCGGGCGTGGTCAACATCGTGACCGGCGCCGGCGACACGGGTCGCTACCTGGTCGAGCACCCCGGCATCGACAAGGTCGCCTTCACCGGTTCGACCGAGGTGGGCCGGCAGATCGCCCGCTCGGTGGCCGGCACCGGCAAGCGGCTCACCCTGGAGCTGGGTGGCAAGGCCGCCAACATCGTCTTCGACGACGCGCCGATCGACCAGGCGGTCGAGGGCATCGTGAACGGCATCTTCTTCAACCAGGGCCACGTGTGCTGCGCCGGGTCGCGCCTGCTGGTCCAGGAGTCGATCGCCGAGGAGTTGCTCGACTCGCTCAAGCGCCGGATGGCCACGCTGCGGGTCGGCGACCCGCTCGACAAGAACACCGATGTCGGCGCGATCAACTCGGCCGCCCAGCTCGCCCGAATTACCGAATTGTCGGAAATTGGAAGCGAAGAGGGCGCCGAACGCTGGTCGCCAGAATGTTCGCTGCCCGATCGCGGCTTCTGGTTCGCCCCGACGATCTTCACCGGAGTGACCCAGGCGCACCGGATCGCCCGCGAGGAGATCTTCGGCCCGGTCCTGTCGGTGCTGACCTTCCGGACCCCGGCCGAGGCGATCGAAAAGGCCAACAACACGCCGTACGGACTCTCGGCCGGCATCTGGTCCGAAAAGGGCTCCCGGATCCTGGCCGTCGCCGACAAGCTGCGGGCCGGCGTGGTCTGGGCCAACACGTTCAACAAGTTCGACCCCACGTCGCCGTTCGGCGGTTACAAGGAGTCCGGTTACGGTCGCGAAGGCGGCCGCCACGGCCTGGAGGCGTACCTTGCCTAAGTCACCGAAGGCGGCTCTGAAGGAGCCCACCCGTCTTTCCGTGCGAAAGACCTACAAGCTCTACATCGGCGGGTCCTTCCCGCGCAGCGAGTCAGGACGGACCTATCTCGTGGACGGCGACAACGTGGCCCTCGCCTCCCGTAAGGACGCCCGGGACGCGGTCGTCGCGGCCCGCGCGGCCCAGCCCAAGTGGGCCGCCGCCACCGCCTACAACCGCGGCCAGGTGGTCTACCGGATCGCCGAGATGGTCGAGGCCCGCCGGGCCGAGTTCACCGCGCTCGGCGTCCCCGCCGACGAGGTGACCGCCGCGATCGACCGCCTGGTCTGGTATGCGGGCTGGTCCGACAAGATCGCCCAGGTGACCGGCAGTGCCAACCCGGTGGCCGGCCCCTACTTCAACCTCTCCTCGCCCGAGCCCACCGGCGTGATCGGCGTGATCGCGCCGCCGTCGCTGCTCGGCCTGGTCAGTGTGGTCGCCCCGGCGATCGTGACCGGAAACACCGTGGTCGCCCTCGCGGCCGGCCCGCAGGTGGCGGTCACCCTCGCCGAGGTGCTGGCCACCTCCGACGTGCCCGGCGGCGTGGTGAACATCCTCACCGGACACGCCGCCGAGACCGCGCCCTGGCTCGCCTCGCACGACGACGTCAACGGTCTCGACCTGACCGCGGTCGACGACGCGGAGCTCGCCACCGAGCTGGAGCGGGCCGCCGCGGGCACGCTCAAGCGGGTCCGGCGGCCCGGCAGCGGCGACTTCACCGGTGATCCGGGGACGGCGCCGATGACCGCGTTCCTGGAGACGAAGACGGTCTGGCACCCCAAGGGTTTCTGACCGCCGGACGTCGGCCGATGCGGAATCACGGGGGACGGCCTGCCAGCTCTCAGGAGGGCACACTAGGGTGTGTCGGCAGAATCACCGTCCAACCGTCCGAATCATCCCGGAGGTCACCGTGGCCAGCCAGTCCGACGAGTCCGAGAAGTCCGCAACGGGCCTCTCCGGCCAGGACCTCTGGGAAGAAGTCCGGATCGAACCGGTCGAAATCGCCCTGCCCGGCGGCGTCGGCCTGACCCTGCGGGCATTCCGCAAGGCCTCCGAGCTGACCCCGACCGAGGTCGTCATCGACGAGGACGACCCGTTCGAGGCGCGCAAGAAGCGCCTGGCCGCGGAGGACGAGGAAGAGGTCATCGCCGACGACGAGTTCTCGGCGCTGCTCACCGAGGGCGAGGTCGACCAGGCGGTCGACGAGGACGCGAAGGCGGCGTCCGAGGAGCCCGACCCCGAAGACTTCGAGGACGAAGCGGTCGAGGAGGACGAGGCGGCCGACGAGGACGTCCCGATGTTCCTGAGCCACAAGGGCAAGCTGCTCGCGTTCAAGACGCCGGAGTCGCTGGTCTCCTTCATTCGTTCGGGTGCACCGCACGACCTCGCACAACTCGACAGCTGGGGCACCCTGGCCGAGCGGGTACAGTCGACCGACATCGACCCGCAGGCGGACGACCGCTACGAGCTCGACCTCGTGGTGGAAAACCTGCGTGGCGGGCACGACAGCTGGGACCTTCCGCTGCTCATCGCGGCCGGCGAGGTGGCCCGCGACCTGGGCTACGCCCTCCGGCTCAAGCCGGTGATCCTGGCCCTGTCGCCCGGCTCGCCGCTCGACGATCTGGACGATTCCCTCCGGACGACGGAAAGCGGTGGCATGGGCGGATTCTTCGGTCGCCGCCGATTGAAGAAAATCGGGGCACAACAGGCAAGTCTCGGCTGGCGCTCGGTAATCGGCAAGATCTCTGCCGCTGTGGACTGGCGCGACTGACCCCTCAACAGGGACCATCAGTGCTTGGCCAAAATGCAATGAGACTTTGACCTGCGCGGCCCCATGACTCATGGTGGGTCCCGAACAAAGTTTCACCGGGGAGGAGGACGACGCCGTGGCGCTCGTGCGCGTGTACTGCGGTCTCGCGTCGGCTGATGAAACGGTGCGCTCGGCCTCGGCCGCGCGGCTGACCATCGCCGTGGTGGATGACGCAGGCCGACTGCTCGGTGTTCACGAGATCAGCGACGACCCGGGCGGCTACGCCGAGCTGGGCATGCTGCTCGTGGAGCGGACGAGTGGATTCACCGACGCCGCGGTCGCCGCCGACAGCGACGATCACCTGGTGACGTCGCTGCTCATCGCGGCGGGCCGTCCCCTGGTGGTCACCGACGACGACACCACCGACGACTTCGCCGAGCGCTTCGCCGACGACGACTCGGTCGAGGAGATGCAGGCCCCGCCGGCCGCTCGCCGGGCCGCCGGCCTGGCCCGGGCGTTGCAGGCCGGGGCCATCGCCGCGACCAACCAGATGGCCCCGCGCGAGCTGGTCAGTTACAAGCCGGTGCTGGCCGCGCACGTGGCCCTCCTCGGCGGCCGGCAGGCGACCGCGATGGCGCTGCGCGAGGTCCTCCGCGAGCTCTACCCGGCGGCCCTGCGGGCGTTCACCGACCCGGCCCACCCGCTGGCCCTCGCCGTGCTCGACGCGCTGCCCGAGCCGGGCCGGCTCACCGCGCAGGGCGACCCCGAGCGGGTGGCCGAGCAGGTCGCCGCCGAGCTGATCCGCTCCGGCGCCGGCTCCGACGACGAGATCATCGCGGCCGTCACCGCGCTGCACGTGGCGATAAGCGAGTCGCCGCGCCGTGGCGGGGTCAACAAGTCGCTGGCCCCCGCGGCCGCCGAGACGGTCCGCAAGGCCATCGCGGCGGTCCGTGCCTGCGACGCCGCCTGCGCCTCGCTGATCGGCACGATCGCGGCCCGCAGCAGCACCGCGGCCGGCTCGACCCGGCGCCGCGCGGAGGCAGCACCGCTGCAGTCCGTGCCCGACGCCCGCCTGACCCGGCGCACCCGGCGCGATCCGATCAGCGACGGCAGCCCGGTCATCCCGCAGCCGATGAATGCTCCGCCGACCGCACCCGACCCGGTGGCCCCGCCGCCGCTGGCCCCGCGCCCGGTCACCCCGCCGCCGGTCGCGCCCGCGGCCGCCGCGGCCTTCCCCAACCGCGCTCCGGTGCCCGGCAACCGCCCGGTGTCGGTGCCCCCGCCGCCGCCCGGCATGACGCCGATCACACCCGGTTCCCGCCCGGTCTCCGGTGGCCGCAGCCCGGCCTCGGCACCGCCGCCGCCCGGCTTCGGGCCGGCCTCCGCGTCGCCGGCACCCGGGTTCGGGCCGTCGTCCGCGCCGTCGCCCGGCTTCGGGCCCTCGTCCGCACCGCCGCCCGGCTTCGGGCCGTCGTCCGCGCCGCCGTCGTCCGCGCCGCCGTCGCCCGGGTTCTCCTCGCCCGGCTACCCGCCGCCGTCCGCACCGCTGTCCCCGGCCGCGTCCGTGTCGCCCGCCGAGAGTGGACAGCCGTTCCGGGCGACGCTGACCAACGCCGCGATCAACAGCGTTCGCGCCGAGCGGCAGCGCACGGTCATCCCGCCGCGTCCCGGCCGCGCCGCGCCCGCACCGGGCAGCGCCACCGACTATTCTTCGCTGCCGATGCCGGCGCCGCGTCCGGAGCCGTCCGAGCCCGGCTCCCGGGCCAACTGGCCGATGATGAACCCGGGTGCCGACGACCTGCCGGTCCCGGCCGCCTCGTCCTCGATCAGCGCCCCGCCCTCCGCCGACACCGGCCGGGTCAAGCCGCCGTGGCAGGACATGCCGAAGGAGCCGCCGGCCCTGCGCCTGGTGGAGCCGCGCATCGGCAACAGCCTCGACGCCACCGTGGCCGATCTGCCGCCGGTCGGCGACCCGCCGTCGCTGCGCCTGGTCGAGGGCGCCGCCCGCCGCCGCAACGGCAACAACGGCACGATCTCCAGCTCCGGCACCACACTGACCGCGCTCGACCGCAGCACCGCGCCGCCGGTTCCGTCCGACGGCAGCGACGGTGACCTGCTGATCTTCGCGGCCGCCCGGTCGGCCTGGTTCACCGGCCACACCGACCAGACGCCTGACATGGATTGGGCCAACGCGAACGACAGCGGATGGCAGGCCGCCGAGCGTGCCGCCACCCCGGAGATCGCCGCCGAGACGCCCGCGGGCCTGCCCAAGCGCGTCCCCCAGGCCAACCTGGTCCCCGGTTCGCCGCTGCGTGACGAGCGCCCGCTGCGCATCGTCCGCGACGCGGCGAGCATCGCCGCGCACACCACCGGCTACTTCCGTGGCTGGCGCCGCGGTCAGGAGATCGGCGGGTTCGCGATGGGTGGCCGGCCGGGCCGCGAGTCGGCCGGCGGCTGGGACTTCACCCGGGACCGGGAAGGCGCGGACGACTACCGCAACAACAACGACAACGCGAACTCCAACTCTCGCTAGTCGAAGCAGCAAAAAGGCGGCCGCGGCATAGCGGCCGCCTTTTTCGTGCCTACTTGCGGTCCTGCCAGGTGCACAGGCAGACGCGGTTGCCCTGCGGGTCGGCCAGCACCCAGAAGCTGGGCGCCTCGGAGTCGCTCTCCAGCGTGCCGCCGGCCGCCACCGCCGCGTCGATCCGCGGCTGCACCTCGGACGGGTCGATCCACAGGTCGGGGTGCCACCGCTGCCGGGGCTCGGCGCTGCCGGACTGCTGGAACCAGATCGTCGGCAGCGCGCCGGACGGGTCGGCGACCTCCTCGTCGTAGTCGCCGGTGCGTCGCTCGAACCCCAGGATCGCCTCCCAGAACGGCGCCACCACCGCGAAATCCGGGCTGTCCAGGCCGAACTCCAGCCAGGTCAGACCGGTCGACGAGTGGGTCAGGCCGGCGTCCGCGACCAGCGCCGAGATGGTGCGGGCCAACCGCACGTCGCGCGCCGTCACCCCGCCGGTGTCATGGCTGGTGAGGCGGACGTCGACGTGGGTGTAGCGCAGGTCGAGATCCGGATGATGATCCATCTCCTCGGCCGCCGCGCCGATCGCGTTGACCAGCGCCAGGCCGGCGGCGAAGCCACCGCTGCCGACCCGGGTCTGCAGCCCGTTGTACAGATGCGTCCAGCCCGTCAGGCCCTCGGCCGCGACCTGTTGTCCCGTCAGCTTCGTCATGCTCCCATCCTTCCCCTCAGCCCCGGCTCCCGCTGCCCGTGACCGGGCCGATCCGGTGGTTGCGGATGTGCTCGTAGACGATCGACGTGCGGACGTCGGCGACCTCCGGGCGCTGGGTCAGCCGGTCGATGACGAACTCGTAGAGGCTCGCGTTGTCCGGCACCGCCACGTGCACGATGAAGTCGTCGGTGCCGGTCGTGACGTAGAGCCCGAGTGTGTCCGGCAGCATGCTGACCCACTCGCGGAAGGCCTCGATGTTGCGCCGCGACGGCGGCCGGATCCGCACCGCGATCAGCGCCTGCACCGGCCGCCCGATGGCCGGCAGGTCGACGTCGAGGAGCGCGCCCCGGATCACCCCGCGCCGCCGCAACGCCCGGGTGCGGTCGAGCGCGGTGGTCGGCGAGACACCGACCGCCGCCGCCACCTCCCGATTGGTCTTCCGTGCATCCGACTGGAGTTCCCGCAGGATCGCCGTATCAAGTTCGTCGAGGTCAGTCATCTGCCTCTCTCTTCCGCGATTAGTACGGATGCTTTGCAGCTATCGTATTCATCTGCCTAGCATTCTTCGCAGAGCCCGGATGAATGCACAGGGAGACAGCATGACCGTCGGATTTGCCACCGAGGAGATCGACCCGAGCGCGCCGACCCGGGCCGCCCGCCTCAAGTGGGTCGTGGTGGTCGACACCGCCCTGCCCGCCGGCCGGGCCGCGAACGCCGCGATCTGCACCGCCGCCGCCACCGTCAAGGCCGTCGCCGGTCTGCTCGGCGACGACGCGATCGACGCCGACGGCAACAGCCACCCCGGCCTGCCCTGGGCCGGCTGCACGGTGCTGGCCGCCGACGCCGCCACCCTCCGCACCATCCGGGCCCGGGCCGCCGCCCGCCCCGACTTCTTCGTCGCCGACATGCCCGCGGCCGCCCAGCAGACCCGCGTCTACACCGAATACCTGACCGCCGTCGGCGAGGCGCCGGCCGACGCCCTCGACTACTACGCGGTCAGCATCGTCGGCCCCCGCAATCCGCTGGACAAGATCGTCGGCAAGCTTCCGCTGATGCCCTGAGACCATGTCGAGGTGCGGGCTATCGTCTTCGACTTCTTCGGCACGTTGACCGACCCGGCCGCCGAGGCCGGCCGCCGCGATTCCGTCACCGCCACCGCGGCCGCCCTGGGCGTCCCCGCCGACCGCTTCTGGCACGCGATGGGCGCCAGCTTCCCGGAGCGGATCGTGGGCGGCTACGGCGACGCCCGGCAGACGCTGCGCCGGGTGGCCCGGGACTGCGGCGCCGACCCGGCCGAGTCCGAGCTGGACGCGGCCGTGGCCGCCCAGCTGGCCGGCTCGGTCCACGTCCGGCCGCCCCGGCCGGGCGTGCTCGACCTACTGGATCGGCTGCGCGCCGACGGCTACCGGCTGGGTCTGATCAGCGACTGTTCGAGCGAGCTCTACGAGTCCTGGCCGGAAACGCCCTACGCGCCCAGGATCGACGCAGCGGTCTTCTCCTGGCACGAGGGGTACCGCAAGCCCGACCAACGCCTCTACGAGGCCGTCAGCGCCCGTCTCGGGGTAAACCCGGCCGACTGCTGGTATGTCGGGGACGGCGGCAGCCGCGAGCACGCCGGCGCCCACCGGGCGGGGATGCGCCCGATCCTGGTGACCAACACGGCCTACCCGGACGCGGCCGCCCTGCGCAGCGATCCCGACCCCTACACGCCCGCGCTGGCGATCCCCGACCTCGACGCCCTGCCGACGCTGATCGACTCTTGAGCATGCAGAAGCCCCGCTCCGACTATCGGAGCGGGGCTTCCACCAAGCGCTACGCCGGCGCTACGGCCCGCGTGCGACGCATCGTCAACACATACTCGACGAGCGAGATGAGGACGTTCTTCGTCGACTCGCGGTTGCGGGCGTCGCAGCTCACCACGGGCACGTCGCTCGAGATCGCGAGCGCGTCCCGAACGTCCTGCGCGTTGTGGTACTGCATCCCGTCGAAGCAGTTGATCGCCACCAGGTACGGGAGGCGACGGTGCTCGAAGAAGTCGATGGCGGCGAAGCAGTCGGCCAGCCGGCGCGTATCGACCATGACCACGGCACCGATCGCGCCCCGGACCAGTTCGTCCCACATGAACCAGAAACGGGTCTGGCCCGGGGTACCGAACAGGTACAGGATCAGGTCACGATCGATACTGATGCGGCCGAAGTCCATGGCGACGGTGGTCGTCATCTTCCCGGGCACCTGCCGGTTGTCGTCGACACCCACACCAGCCGAGGTCATGATCGCCTCAGTGGTCAGTGGGGTGATCTCCGAGACCGACCCGACCAGCGTCGTTTTGCCGACGCCGAACCCACCGGCGATGACAATCTTCGCCGATGTAACGCGTCCCCCCGCAGCGGGACGGTGCGACATGTCAGAGCCTGCGAAGTCCACTCAGCACCCTTTCCAGCAGTTCCGTGCCTACCGCGTCGGTCTCGTCGTCCAGCGAGGTGGGCTCGTACACCGCGACCAGGCCATCAGTGGCCATGTCCGCGACGATCACTCGAGCCACACCGAGCGGCAGTTGCATGCGTGCGGCGATTTCAGCGAGCGACTGCACACGGCCGCCGTCGCACATGGCCGCGATGTACTGATGCTCGCTTCCACCCTGCCCGCCGCGGATCATTCCTGATCGCCCGCGCACGGTTGTCTCGACCAGCGCTTCCAGCGCTATCTCAAGCTTCGGCCGGGTCCGACCGCGGGTCACGGCGTACGGCCTGACCAGCGCGCCTGTCGGCTCATCGCGTTCGGGCATCGTCACCGCTCACCCCTTCCTCGAACCCCTAGAAGTGTCTCTTGTTGTCAATGATTTGGACAGCGGCCGGATGAACCGGCTACCTGCCCGTTCAGCCCAGCACGCCGGCCGCGGAACGCGGAGCCGGAGTGAGGGCCTCGCCGACGCGGTCGACAAGGAGGGCCATCTCGTAGCCGACCTGACCGACGTCGCAGCTGCGCGCTGCGAGCACCGCGAACGACGAGCCATCGGAGATCGACATCAGGAAAAGGAACCCGTTGTCCATCTCGACGACCGTCTGCAGCACCGCGCCACCCTCGAAGCACCGAGCGGCGCCCTGGGTGAGGCTGACCAGGCCGGAGGCGATTGCCGCCAGCTGGTCGGCACGGTCACGCGGAAGGTCCCGCGATGCTGCGAGGAGCAGACCGTCGGCGGAGACCGCGATCGCATGCGCGACTCCGGGAACGCGGTCGGCGAAGTTGGCCAGAAGCCAACCGAGATCCTGCGTAGATGTCATGCCTCATGCTCCTTGCCAGCCTGCGAGGACTGCTGCCCTCCCGGAGTTCCCTCCGGGTTGGTCGATTGTTCCTTGGTGCGACCGCGCTGCACACCCCGGTGGTACGCGGACAGCAGACCGCGAACTCCCTCGGGCGTGCGCTTCTGGGCGGGGTCTCCGCCACGGTCGACACCGCCGGGGACGAGCTGCGCCATCGGTGTGCGCTTGGGCAGCCCGGCCGTGGTAGTGGTGTCGATCGAGTGCTCGGCGGCCGCGCGAGCGGCCTGCCAGCCTTCGTCGGCAGCGGTTTGCCATGGATTACTCGCCACGCTGCCGTTGGCCCCGTTGCCGTTGGAGCCATTGCCGTTCGAACCGTAGCCGTTCGTGGCGCCAACGCCCACTGTTGCCGGGTCGAGCTCCCGCGATTCGGGCGAACCGGCCTGCTGCGGCACCGAACGGGTGGGTTCCCCGGTCGGGATCCGCTGCGAGGTGACCGCTTCGTCGGAGCCGTTGGGCTTGCCGTCCGGCCGGGACGGTGTGGTAGTGGTGAACCACGCCGACTCGAGCTCGCGGAAGATCGGTAGCTCCATCGTCTCGTCGGCGAACTGGCCCTGGTTGCTGTCCCGCTGACGGGCTGCCGCCTGGGCCGCGGCGATCTGCTGAGCCGCGGTGGCCTGAGCCTCGGCGGCCTGGGCCGCCGCGATCTCGTGGGCCGCCCGGGCCGCAGCCGCCGCCCGCTGCTGGGCTTCCGGGCCACCCGAGGTCGGCATCGCGGAGACCGGGGTCGCCGACACCGGACGGGCCGGCGGGGCGGACGACGGGATCGGCGCGGTCTGCGGGTTGCTCGGGCGCTCGACCTGGGGGTCGGACCGCTCGGGCCGGTAGCGCGGGATCTCGGCGGTCATGTCGAGCGCCGCGGCGAGGTTCTCCGGCACGTGCGGAGTGGCGTTCGGGTCGCGCTCGGGGGCGACCGGCGGCCAGACCGGTGGGTTCGCGGCCGCACCGGACACCGGCGACCCGTTGGCCGGCGGTGCCGAGTTCGGCCGGCCGTACGGCACCGGGGGTGCCGAGACCGGCGGCATCGGCGGGGCCGACACCGGCGGAACGTAACCGCCGCGACCCTGACTCTCCGGGTTGGACGGCAGCTGCCGCGGGATCGACGGACCACCGTAGGTGTCGTTGCCCGTCTGGAACTGGTCGCCGTTGCGGCGCTGCGGCAGGCCGTCGGGGCCGGTGAAGCCCTGCGGGCCACCGCCCGGGCCCATCGGGCCGGTCGGCAGCGGCGGGATCATCTCGTTGCTGCGCGGGCCGTAGAAGCCGTTCTGGCCGCCACCGCCGCCGCCGTTCGACGAGCCGTTGGTGCCGAAGCCGTTGGAACCGTTGGAACCACCCGACGCGCCGGTCAGATCGGACCAGGCCGGAACGCCGCGGCTGCCGTTGGTGCCGAGCATGCCGCCGTTGGGCATCGGCGGGTTCGGGTCGAAGGGACGGCCACCGGGGTAACCGCCACGACCGCTCTCCAGGGCCAGCGGCTCGGGCATGCCCGAACGACCGGGACCCTGCTGCAGGCTCTCGTAGCCGTTGGCCGGCAGCGGACGACCGGCGCTGTTACCGCCGGAGAGCACCGGCAGCGGCAGGCCGACCTCGGCCACCGTGCCGCGCTCGCTGTCGGCCGGGCGCAGCTCGACCTTGACGCCGTGCCGGTTCGCCAGCCGGGCGACCACGACCAGGCCCATCATGCGGGAGACGGCCACGTCCACCATGGGCGGGTTGGCGAGCCGCTCGTTGAGGTCGCGCAGCTGTTCCCGGCTGATGCCGATGCCGCGGTCCTCCACCGAGAGCAGCGCGCTGTCGCCCAGCCGCCGGGCCTCGACGGTGACCGTCGAGTTGGGCGGCGAGAACGCGGTCGCGTTGTCGAAGAGCTCGGCGACCAGGTGGACCATGTCGTTGACGGCGTGCGCCGCCACCTCGATGTCTCGGTCGATCATGCCGAACTCGATGCGGGTGTAGTGCTCGACCTCGGACTGGGCGGCCCGGAGCACGTCGATCAGGGCGGCCGGCTCGCGCTGCACGCGGGTCGAGTCGGCGCCGGCGAGAACCAGGAGGTTTTCGTCGTTACGCCGCATTCGAGTGGCCAGGTGGTCGAGCTGGAAGAGCTCGGCCAGACGGTCCGGGTCTTCCTCGCCGCGCTCCAGCCGGTCGAGGTGACCGATGAGCCGGTCGACCAGGATCTGCGAACGGCGGGCGAGGTTGACGAACATCGTCGCGACGGAGGCCCGCAGGGCGGCCTGCTCGGCCGCGGTGCGCACCGCCTCGAGGTGAACCGCGTTGAACGCCTCGGTCACCTGACCGAACTCGTCCCGGCTGCGCACCGGCAGCGGCTCGGCGATCTGGTCGGCGACCTGGGCCGGGGTCAGTGAGGTGGCGAGTGCCGGATCTCGCAGTCGGGAAACCGCGTGCGGCAACCCGAACTGGGCGACCGACAGGGCACCCTGGCGCAGCTCACGCAGCGAGCGGGCCATCGACCGGGCGACGAGCCAGGCGAACAGGATGGCCAGCAGCAGCATCGCGAGCAGAACGCTGGTCTCGATGAAGACCTTGCGGTTCACCGCGTTACGCAGATCGGTGGCCTCGACCACGATGTCGGCGTCGAACTTCTTCTCCACCTCGCGGAAGAGATTGTTGTAGCCGATCATCGCCGTCTCCCACTGCTGGGAGTCGAACGGGATGTTCTTGGTGTTCGCACCCTGCAGCGCGCGGAGCTGGATGGTCAGGTTGGTGGCGGCGCGGCCGTCGGTCACGTTCGCCGTGCGCTCGAAGAGCTGCTGCTCCTCGTCGCTGCCGACCGACTTGACGCTCGACTGCGCGAGCTTGAAGCCGGCGTCGGTGAGCAGGAAGTCCTGGCGCAGCGTGGCGTTGAAGTCGCCGGCGCCGAGCACCTCGTGACCGACGTCGCGCTGCTGGGAGATGAAGTCCTTGGCCCGGGCGACGGCGGCCACCGTACGCAGGTGGTCGCTCAGCTCGGTGTCGCTGGCCAGCTGGGCGGAGACGTCGCGGACCGAGAGCAGGTCGTCGATCAGCTTGCCGTAGGTGTCCTTGACGTCATCGGCGTTGAGCTTGCCGTTGGCGATCTGGCTCCGCTTGGCGGGCAGGTCCTCGAGGTTACGGTCCAGCCGCAGCAGGAGGGTGCTCACCTTGGGCGGCACGTCATCCAGCGCGGCCTTCTGCTGCGAATACGGAACCTTGGCCTGGTCGACCTGAGCGTGCTCGCCGTTGTAGGCCTTCATCGCCACGTCGCGGACAGTGCTCTGCCGCGGGCTCGTGGTGATGATGACGCCGTAGGCACGTTCGTTCTGCAGGCGGTCGACGAGACCACCGGCGGCCTCCGACAGAACCGAAAGGTTCCGAGCGCGCTCCGCGTTGCTCGCCTCGTCGATGTGGTCCACCAGACCGCTGACGCCGACGATGATCGTCGCCAGGGTAGGCACCAGCATGATGAGACCGAGCTTCGACCAGATCGGCAGATCTCGCAGCCGATCGGCCGGCCGACGGAGACGCGACATGACGCCGGTCGCCGTCTTGGGGCGCTTGCTCACGTCACCGTCCTCCTGATTCGGGCCCGGCTTTCGGGTCGCCGGAACACCGCACACGGCCGACTACCGCGTCGGGCCCCCGAGATTCCATCACGACGAGTGTCAAAGAGAAAGAGCAGGCGGACACGGACCGCTTGTGTGACGCGATGTTGCTCCGTCGGAGTTGGACATCGCCGGTTCGTTATGACTGCCTGTATCGCTTCGCATCTCTCAGAGTCACTCATGCCGATCGACTCGACGCGGGGGTGTCGTCGTTCGATCGGGCCCGATCGTAGTGGATCGCGGCAGGACAGACGATGTCGCGGTCGGGCCCGCAGAGCAAGGTGAGATGCCCGATTTTGAAGTATTTGTAGGGACCATTCTGACCGAACGGATGAGACGTCTCACCGAACCGGCAAAGCCGCAAACCTTAGGTCGGGTGGCGCTTGCCGGGAAGCACTCAACCCAGCAGCTTGGCGTAGGCCGGCTTGATCACTTCGTTGATGATCTCGAGGCGCTCGTCGTACGGGATGAAGGCCGACTTCATGGCGTTGATGGTGAGCCACTGCAGCTCCGCCCAGCCCCAGCCGAAAGCCTCGCTGAGCAGGGCCATCTCCCGCGACATCGAGGTGCCGCTCATCAACCGGTTGTCGGTGTTGACGGTGACCCGGAACCGCAGATCGTGCAGCAGACCGATCGGGTGCTCGGCGATCGAGGCGGCCGCACCGGTCTGCACATTGGACGAAGGGCACAACTCCAGCGGAATCCGCTTGTCGCGAACATAGGCCGCGAGGCGTCCGAGAACGGCATCTTCCCCAGGCGTACGCGTGATGTCGTCCACCAGCCGCACCCCGTGCCCGAGCCGGTCGGCGCCGCACCACTGGATGGCCTGCCAGATCGACGGCAGGCCGAAGGCCTCGCCGGCGTGGATGGTGAAGTGGAAGTTCTCACGCTGGAGGTACTCGAAGGCGTCCAGGTGCCGGGTGGGCGGGAAACCGGCCTCGGCGCCGGCGATGTCGAAGCCGACCACGCCCGCGTCCCGGTAGCGCACCGACAGCTCGGCGATCTCCTGCGAGCGGGCCGCGTGCCGCATCGCGGTCAGCAGCACCCCGACCCGGATCGGCCGGCCCAGGGCCGCCGCTTCCGCGGAACCTTCGACAAATCCGGCATTCACCGCGTCGACCACGTCGTCCAGCGAAAGACCGCGCTCCAGATGCTGCTCCGGCGCGTAGCGCACCTCGGCGTAGGCCACCCCGTCCGCGGCCAGGTCGAGCGCGCACTCCTTGGCCACCCGGTGCAGCGACTCGGCGGTCTGCATCACCGCCACCGTGTGCGCGAACGTCTCCAGGTACCGTTCGAGCGAGCCCGAATCGGCCGCCGCGACGAACCACTCGCCCAGCGCCGCCGGATCGCCGGCCGGAAGCTCGTGCCCGATTTCCCCGGCGAGCTCGAGGATGGTCTCGGGGCGCAGACCACCGTCGAGGTGGTCGTGCAACAGCGCTTTCGGTGCCTTGACGATGTCGGAGTGCGTGATGGCGGCCATCCGAGAAGCCTAGAGGGCGGGAACGAATGATCGACGGAGCATTGCCGTACCTGCGGTGCCCGAGTTGCGAACAGCCGTTGCACCGGGCCGATCGGGCCCTGCGATGCCCCCGCGGGCACAGCTTCGACATGGCCAAACAGGGATATGCGGACCTGAGCGCGGGCCGGCTGCCGCACTCCGGGGACACCGTGGAGATGGTGGCCGACCGGGCCGGCTTCCTGGCCGCCGGGCACTACGACTTCATCGCCGAGGCGCTCACCGCGTACGCCATCCCGGGTCTTGTCGTCGACGCCGGCGTCGGCACCGGCAGTTATCTGGCCCGGGTGCTCGACGCGGCCCCCGGCGCCACCGGCCTCGGCCTCGACGTGTCCAAGCCGGCCCTGCGCCGCGCCGCCCGGGCCCATCCGCGGGCCGCCGCCGTGCTCGCCGATCTCTGGCGGCCGCTGCCGATCGCGGACGCGTCGGCCGGCCTGATCATCAACGTGTTCGCGCCGCGCAACGGCGCCGAGTTCCGCCGGGTCCTGCGGCCGGACGGGGTGCTGGTGGTGGTGACCCCGGCCCCGGAGCACCTGCGGGAGCTGATCGCGGCGCACGGCCTGATCCGGGTCGATCCGGACAAGCAGCAGCGGGTCCGGGAGGCGCTCGACGAGCACTTCACGGCCGGCGCCGCCAAGTCCTACCAGCGCGAACTGCACCTGACCGCGGCCGAGGTGCGCACCCTGATCGGAATGACCCCGAGCGCCCACCACGTCCCGGTCGCCGATCTGCCGACCACCGACGTGCCGGTGACCGCGGCGGTGCAGGTGACGGCCTACCACCCCCGGTAGTCCTCAGACCGAGAGGTCGACCTCTTCCCACTCCGGCGGTTTGTCGTGGTAGGGGCCGTGGAAGAGGACCGCCCACTCCAGGGCCCAGCGACGCTGGCCGATCGCGTTGCTGTCGATCTCGCCGGGCACCGGCCCGCCGAGCCGCTCGGCCTCCTGGAACGCCCAGTCCAGGCAGTAGTAGAGGTCGAGCAGGACGGCCGCCTCGACCGGGTCGCGGGGCGACATCAGCGACCGCGACCGCCAGCTGCCGAAAGTCTCACCAGACGGGAGATCGGGCATCTGCGACATCATCCGGTCCTCGGGCGGGGCGGTCGGATCCAGATGCCGGCTCAGCCCCAGTAACCAGGCCAGCGCGAACACCGCGTCATGGTGCAGCACGAACGATCGGTGATCACCCTTGGCGCCGATCACGAACTGCCACTCCGGCGGCGTCACGAGATCGACCAGGTGCGAGCCGAGCAGCCAGCCCATCGCGATCTCGGTGGGCATCCCGAAGCACCGGGCCACGACCACGTGCAGGACCGCGCACCGCGCCTCGATCTCCACGGTCGGGCGCAGGTCGACCGTGTCGCCCGGCTCCCAGATCAGCGGGAAGCCGGGCGGTGGCAGCGGCAGACCCAGCCGCTCGACCTCGTCGAGGCTGGCGTCGCGGACCGCGCGCGGATCGGGGACGGCCTTCGTCATGGTGGGTCAGGCTATGCGGTCGAGAACGAGAGGGGTAAGGGCGGGCGCGGCCTCGCCGACGGTGACGGCCGCTGCCGCGAGGTCACGCGCCGTGTCGATCCGGGCGCTTTCATCCGTACGCAATTCGAGCAACACGTCCCCGGCCCGCACCCGGTCCCCCGGCTTCACCTTGAGCATCACCCCGGCCCCGAAGCTGACCGGGTCCTCCTTGCGCGCGCGCCCGGCGCCGAGACGCCAGGCGGCCACCCCGATCCCGTACGCGTCGACGGCCGTCACCACGCCGTCCGCCGAAGCGCGCAGCACCTCGGTCTCCCGGGCCACCGGCAGCGGGACATCCGGGTCGCCGCCCTGGGCCTGGATCATCCGGCGCCAGCTGTCCATCGCGGCGCCGCTTTCCAGCACCTTCGCCGGGTCGGCGTCGATCCCGGCCGCGGTCAGCATCTCCCGGGCCAGCGCCAGGGTCAGCTCGACCACGTCGGCCGGACCGCCGCCGGCCAGCACCTCGACCGACTCGGCCACCTCGATCGCGTTGCCGACGGCCAGGCCGAGCGGGGTGTTCATGTCGGTGAGCAGCGCGATCGTGTTGACCCCGCTGTCCTTGCCGAGCCGCACCATGGTGCTGGCCAGCTCGCGCGCGGTGGCCAGATCCTTCATGAAGGCACCGGAGCCGACCTTGACGTCGAGCACCAGCGCGCCGGTCCCCTCGGCGATCTTCTTGCTCATGATCGAGCTGGCGATCAGCGGAATGGCCTCGACCGTGCCGGTGACGTCGCGCAGCGCGTAGAGCTTGCGGTCGGCCGGGGCCAGGCCGTCGCCGGCCGCGCAGATCACCGCGCCGACGTCCTGCAGCTGGCGCTTGAACGCGTCGTTGCTGATCGAGGCCTGCCACCCGGCGATCGACTCGAGCTTGTCGAGGGTGCCACCGGTGTGGCCGAGCCCGCGGCCGGAGAGCTGCGGCACGGCCGCGCCGCAGGCCGCCACGAGCGGGGTCAGCGGCAGCGTGATCTTGTCGCCGACGCCGCCGGTGGAGTGCTTGTCGGCGGTCGGCCGGGTGACGCTGGAGAGGTCGAGCCGTTCCCCGCTGGCGATCATCGCGGCGGTCCAGCGGGCGATCTCGGCCGGCGTCATGCCGCGCAGCAGGATCGCCATGGCGAGCGCCGACATCTGCTCATCGGCGACCACACCCTTGGTGTAGGCGTCGACCACCCAGTCGATCTGTGCGTCGCTGAGGACGTGACCGTCCCGCTTCGCCCGGATGACGTCAACTGCCGCAAAATCGCTCATGTCAACTCCTCGCTTCGCTCCGAGTTACCAAGAGCAAATTCCGCACTGAACTTGCCGATTCGCTCGCTACGCTCGCTCATCTAGACCCCGTCCTGTGCCCACCGGGCGGGGATGCCCTCCGGTGGTTCTCCCTCGCCGGCCCAGGCCAGGCCGCCGTCGGCGTCCACCACCACGATCCGTGGCGTGCGGACCCGGCCCCACCCGACCGCCTCGGCGGTGGTGGGGAAGTTCGGACCCTCCTCGAGCACGCCCTTCGCGACGCCGCTCTCCTCGGGGCTGCCCCCGGACCGCTCCCAGTAGCCGGTCCAGACCGTCTCGCCGCCGGACAGGTCGGGGTGCACGAAGACCGTGCCCCGCCCGCGCCACTTGGCCAGCGCGGTCGGCACCTCGTGCCCGGCCGACGGCCCGTTGACCTTGTCGAGGTCGTCCGGCCCGAACGCGTGCGGCAACAGCTCGCTGAGCTTCAGCGGCCGTGGCAGCGCCTCGAACAGGCACTCCGGCCCGCCGTGCTCGTAGAGCAGCTGCCGGCAGCGCCCGCACGGCATCAGCGGGTTGCCGTTGGCGTCCACGCAGGAGACCGCCACCAGCCGGCCACCGCCGGTCGCGTGCAGCGAGCTGACCAGCCCGCACTCGGCGCAGAGCCCGACGCCGTAGGACGCATTTTCCACGTTGCACCCGACGACGACCCGGCCGTCGTCCACCAGCGCCGCCACTCCGACCGGAAAGTCGGAGTAGGGCGCGTACGCGTGCCGCATCGCCTCGATGGCGGCGGCCCGCAGTCCAGCCCAGTCGATCTCCATGCCCTGAATTCTGCCAGGTGAGCCGCTCAGCTCTTGACGTATGGGATGCCGTCCGCGGCCGGCGCCCGAACCCGGCCGACGAGACCGGCCACGGCCACGATGGTGGCGATGTAGGGCAGCATGTTGAGGAACTGGTTGGGCACCGGGCTGCCGGCCACGCTCAGGAAGTAGGCGAGCTTCTGCGCGAAGCCGAAGAACAGGGCCGCGCCGAGCGCGCCGAACGGGGTCCAGCGGCCGAAGATCAGGGCGGCCAGCGCGATGAAGCCGGCGCCCGCGGTCATGTTCTTGTTGAACGCGCCGGTGGAGACGAGCGTGAAGTAGGCCCCGCCGGCCCCGGCGATCAGACCGCCGACCATCACGTTCACGTAGCGCAGGCCGCGCACCCGGACACCGACCGTGTCGGCCGCCGTCGGGTGCTCGCCGACCGCGCGGGTGCGCAGGCCCCACCGCGTGCCCTTGAGCGCGAAGTGGATGACGAAGACCAGGATCAGGGCGATCCAGACCAGCACGTTGGTGTGGAACAGCACCGGCCCGATCACCGGGATGTCGGCCAGGCCCGGGATCTCCCAGCGCGGCATCTGCGGCGGCTGGTTGTACTTCAGGGCGTTCGGCTGCATCAGCCGCTCGTAGAGGAAGCCGGTGACGCCGAGCGCGAACAGGTTGAGCACGGTGCCGACGACGACCTGGTCGACCAGGAATTTGATGGCCAGCACGGCCAGCATCGCGGCGATGATCAGGCCGCCGATCATGGCGCTGATCAGGCCGGCCCAGACGCTGGTGGCGAGCGTGCCGACCAGGGCCGCGCCGAACGCGCCCATCAGGAACTGGCCCTCGATCGCCACGTTGACCACGCCGGAGCGTTCGCCGAGCACACCGGCCAGCGCGCCCAGGACGAGCGGCAGGGCGTACTCGACGCTGCCGCTGAGTGTGTCGATCAGCGGCATGAACTTGCCGGCCACCTGCCAGCACAGGAACGACAGCACGAAGGCCGCGATGCCGAGGCAGAGCAGCAGGGTCTGCCAGCGCTTGGCCTTGCCGGTCAGCATGACGACGCCGAGGGCCACCGCGATCAGCCCGAACAGGATCGTGCCGAACTGGCCGTTGATCGACAGCGCGGCGCCGCTCGCGTCGGTGCTGAGCGTGAAGCGGGCGGTCTTCGACTCGGCGAGCGGGCCGAAGATCAGCGCGGCCACCAGGCCGATGACCGTGACACCGGCGCCGAGCCGGCGGTCCCGGTTCCAGAACCGGTCGGGTGCGGCCAACCCGGTCAGGTTTTCCACTGTTGCCGTGGACACCTGGGTCACCAGCCCTTCGACATCGAGGCGCCGAGCCGTGCGGAACGGGCGGCGCGGAGCTGGAAGATCGCCTTCACCATGGCGGGCGCGGCGATGAAGATGACGATCAGGGCCTGCAGCACGGTGACCAACTCGAGCGAGATGCCGATGTCGACCTGCATCAGGTTGCCGCCGGCCCGTAGCCCGCCGTACAGGATCGCGGCGAACAGCGTGCCCCACGGCTTGTTCCGGCCGAGCAGGGCGACCAGCAGGCCGTCGAAGCCGATGTTGCCGGCCACCTGGGCGGTGAGCTTGTCGGCGGTGCCGAGCACCTGGGTCGCGCCACCGAGTCCGGCGAGGCCACCGGCCACCACCATGAGCAGGGTGTACGTCTTGGCGACGCTCATCCCGGCGGTCTTGGCCGCGGGCGGGTTCACGCCCACCGCGCGCAGCTCGAAGCCGAAGGACGACCGGTTGATGATCCAGGCGACCCCGGCGGTGACCAGCACGGCGACCACGATGCCGAGGTGCACCCGCAGCGGGGCGGGCAGCGCCGGCAGCTCGGCCGAGGTGGCGATGGTCTTGCTGATCGCGTCGCTGCGCTCCGGGTCCTGCACGCCCTTCTGCAGGATCAGCCAGCCGAGGAACAGCAGGGCCGTGTAGTTGAGCATGATGCTGGTGATGACCTCGTGGGCCCCGGTGCGGGCCTTGAGGAAGCCGGGCACGAAGCCCCAGAGCGCGCCGCCGAGCACGCCGAAGAGCAGCGCCACGAGCAGGTGCAGGCCGACCGGCAGATGGAACGCGAAACCGGCCACGCCGGCCAGCACGCAGCCCATGATCGCCTGGCCCTGGCCGCCGATGTTGAACAGGCCGCCGCGGAAGGCGAGCGCCACCGCCAGGCCGGTGAAGACCAGCGGGGTGGCGTAGGTGAGCGTCTCGGAGATCGGGTTGAACGCGGCCTGCCAGGTGCCGCTGCCGTTGAACCAGGCCTGGAACGAGGCCGGATCGAAGAGGGCGCCCTTGAACAGGTCGGCGTAGGCGCCGCTGATCAGGGTCCAGCTCGCCTCGAGCGCGTCGCTGGGCCGGGAGGTGAAGTACGCGAACTTGCCCAGCACCTCGGAGTCGGAGACCACGATCAGCACCGCCCCGACGACCAGCGCCAGGAAGATCGACAGGACCGTGACGGTGACCGTGTTGGCCGACCAGAGGTTCTTCAGGAAGAGGGTGAGGAAACCCTCCTCCTTTTCCTTGGGCGACTCCTTGGCGGGTGGGGGCGCCTCGACGTCGGTGGTCACTCTGTTTCCTCTTCCGGTTCCGGTTCCGCTGCGGCCTCCGCGCCGGTGATGCCGGCCATCAGCAGGCCGATCTCCTCGCGGGGCATGTCGGGCGAGACGATGGCCAGGATCTTGCCGCGGTACATGACCGCGATCCGGTCGGCGAGACCGACCACCTCGTCCAGCTCGCTGGACACCACGAGAACAGCGGTGCCGTTGTCCCGCTCGTGGATGATCTGGCTGTGGATGAACTCGATCGAGCCGACGTCCACGCCGCGGGTGGGCTGACTGGCGATCATCAGGCGCAACGGCCGGGACATCTCCCGGGCGACGACCACCTTCTGCTGGTTGCCGCCGGAGAGGGTGCTCACCGTCGAGGCCGGCGATGAGGTGCGGATGTCGAACTGGGTGACCCGCTCGGCGGCCGACTCGTTGATCGCCTTGGGGTTGAGCTTGAAGGCGTTGCCGAACGGCGGCCGGTCGTACATGTCGAGCACCAGATTTTCGGCGACCGAGAACTCCTTGACCACGCCGTCGAGGCTGCGGTCCTCGGGGATGTAGCCGACCCCGGACCGGAGGATCTTCTTGGTCCCCATCCCGGCCAGGCTCTCGCCGTCGAGCTCGAGGCTGCCGGAGCGGGCCGCGCGCAGGCCCACGATCGCCTCGACCAGCTCGGTCTGGCCGTTGCCCTGCACGCCCGCGATGCCGAGCACCTCGCCGGCCCGGACGCTGAGGTCCACGCCGTCGACCGCCCGGATGCCGCGGTCGTCGTCGACCACCAGACCGCTGATCTTGAGGACCTCCCGGCCGGGCTCGGCCGGGGTCTTGCTGACCTCGAGGCTGACCTGACGGCCGACCATGAGCGCGGCCAGCTCGTCCTCAGGGGTGTCCGGGGAGAAGGAGGTCCTGTTCCGGTCAAGGGTGGCGGCGGGGTGGTCGGATGGGGCGACCGTGCGGCCGCGGCGGATCACCGTGATCCGGTCGGCGATCGCCTTGACCTCGCGAAGCTTGTGGGTGATGAAGACGATCGACTTGCCGGTCTCGGCGAGGCTGCGCATGACCGAGAGGAGCTCGTCGGTCTCCTGCGGGGTGAGCACCGCGGTCGGCTCGTCCAGGATGAGCAGGTCGACGTCGCGGGTCAGGGCCTTGACGATCTCGACGCGCTGCTGGGCGCCGACCGGCAGGTCTTCGATCAGGGCGTCCGGGTCGACCGGCAGGCCGTATTTCTTCGAGGTCTCCAGCACGTCGCGGCGGTTGCGGCGGCGGTCGAGGATGCCGAGCGGACCGCCGCGGATCTCCTCGGCGCCGAGCGCGATGTTCTCCGCCACGGTGAAGACCGGTACGAGCATGAAGTGCTGGTGGACCATGCCGATGCCGGCGGCGATCGCGTCGCGGGGGCTGCGGAAGACCTTCGCCTCGCCGTTCACCACGATTTCGCCCTCGTCCGGCTGCAGCAGGCCGTACAACTGGTTCATCAGCGTCGACTTGCCGGCGCCGTTCTCGCCCAGCAGGGCGTGCACCTCGCCGGGCTCGACGGTGATGTCGATGTGGTCGTTGGCCACCAGGTCGCCGAAGCGCTTGGTGATGCCGCGCAGTTCGAGTCTCAGCGGAATCTCCTGACCTCGGCTGACCTGGTTGGTCATGTGGAACCGCCGCACGGCTGCGAGGAAAACTCGCAGCCGGGCGGCGGCCGAATGCTACTGCCGTATTACTTCGGGGCGTTGGCCGACTCGACCTTGACGGCACCCGAGATGATGTCTGCCTTCAGCTTCTCGACCTCGGTCTTGAGACCGGCGTCGACCTTGCTGTCGAACTGGTTGTACGGAGCGAGCTCGACGCCGTTGTTCTCCAGCGTGCCCAGGTAGCCCGGGGTCGCGGCGAGCGGCGTGCCGGTGGCGCCGGCGACGACCGCCTTCTCCACCGCGTCCTCGATGTTCTTCACGACCGTGGTCAGGAAGACGCTGCAGTACTGCGCCGCGCTCTTGCAGCCGTCCTGGTCGACCCAGATGATCGAGACCTTGCCGCTGGAGGCCGTCGCGACCTCGGCCGCACCGAGGCCGGTGCCACCGGCGACCGGCAGGATCACGTCGGCACCCTGCGAGACGAAGGTGCTGGCGAGCGCCTTGCCCTTGGCCGCGCTGGCGAAGTCGTCGGTGAAGCTGCCGGCCTGCTTGGTCTTGTCCCAGCCGAGCACGACGACGTTCTTGCTCTTCTGCTTGTTGTAGTACGCCACGCCGTCGGCGAAACCGTCCATGAAGATGGTCACCGGCGGGATCTTCATGCCGCCGAACGTGGCGACCTTGCCCGACTTCGAGTAACCCGCGGCCAGGTAGCCGGCGAGGAACGAGGCCTGGTGGGTGGCGAACTGCATCGGGTAGACGTTGGACCCGGTGCTACCGCTGTCCACGATGGCGAACTGGGAGCTCTTCTCCGCGTCCGACACCTTCTGGGTGGCGGTGCCCATGAGGCCGCCGACCGAGAGGATGAAGTTGCACTTCTGGGTCACGAAGCCGCGCAGGTTGGGCTCGTAGTCAGCCTCGGCGGTCGACGCCACGTACTTCGGGTCGACGTTGCTGGCCTGCGTCTTCGCAGCCTGCAGACCGGCCCACGCGGAAGCATTGAACGACTTGTCGTCGATGCCGCCGGTGTCGGTGACCATGCAAGCCTTGTATGCGGCGGCGGCGCTCGTGGAGCTACCGCTGGGAGTCTCGGCCGGGGCGTCACCACAGGCAGCGGCGGTGAGGGCAAGCCCACCGGCCGCGAGAACCGCAAGGATCCGCTTCCCACGTACTGGGCGCAAAACGCCCTCCTTCCAATGCACACCGACACCCGTCGGTGAGTCTTCAAGTTGGGGAGCGTAGCCGCAGGCCAGAGGGTCAACCGAAGTTTGCGCCGGACTGTTGGCGCACCGTTATCTCGCCGCAACCGGGGATGATGTTGAACGCCGGTTTAGGCGGATCTAAGCGCGAATTGACCGGAGATTACGTAACATGCCGTTAATCTTGCGGCCCGGCGCCGACCTTGGCCGCGAATTCTTCGGCCGGCCGGGCCCGCCGCCAGGCGAGGACGCCGAGCACCCCGACGGTGGTGCCGATGGCCAGCGACGCCGCGATCAGCACGGCGTGCACCCAGAGGAACGACGTGGGGCTGCCGTCGGCGAACGACCGGTCATCCTTGTAGATCGCCAGGCCGAAGCGCGGCCAGATCACCCAGGTCCAGACGCCGACCGCGATCAGGAAAAGCGCCCAGCGCCGCGTGATCACCATGCACGCCACTATCTCATCCACTTATAAAAGCGAGCGTTCGTTTTACACTGGCAGGATGCCACGCGTCTCCGAGGAGCATCTCACCGCCCGCCGCGAGCAGATCCTGGCCGCGGCCCGCACCTGCTTCCTGAGCAAGGGCCTGCACAACACGTCGATGCAGGACCTGATCCAGGAGGCCGGGCTGTCGGTCGGCGCGGTCTACCGCTACTTCAAATCCAAGCACGAGATCATCAACGCCATCGCGATGACCGTGGCCGGCGGCTTCCAGCAGCACATCGACGCGGTGGCGGCCGAGCGGCTGCCGATGATCGAGTCGATCGAGCAGATCATCACCGGCCTCGACCCGCAGATCGGCCCGGGCGGCAGCCTGCCGATCGCGCTGCAGATCTGGGCCGAGGCGACGCTCGACCCGGCGATCGGCGAGATCGTCAAGGAGCGCTACACCGGGATGCGGCTGAGCCTGCAGGCCGTCGTCGAGCACTCGGTGCAGAGCGGCGAGCTACCGCCGGACACCGACGTCGCCGGGGTCACGTCGGCGCTCTACTCGCTGATCCCCGGTTACGCGTTGCAGCGGCTGCTGACCGGCGGGCCGGACCGGGACACCTACCTGGCCGGCGTGCGGGCCCTACTTCACCGGGGCTAGCCGGGCCGCGATCCGGGCCCAGCCCTCGCGCACCTCGGCCTCGGTGGGTGCCCGCCCCGGGCGTACCCGCCGGGTCTCGTGATCCTCCTCGCCGAAGGCGTCGTCCTCCGGTGCCTCCGCCGCGGCCCGGGCCAGCTCGATCTCGTCCCGGATCGCCTCGGCGTCGGCTCGGGGCAGCAGCGGCTCGACCACCGCCATCAGGTCCTCGTCGGCCACCACCGCCTGGGCGAGGGAGAGGGCGTGCGCCCGTTCGTAGGGACCGCAGACGATGGGTTCCCAGTCCTCCTCGTCGCCCAGCGAACCGATCGTGATGACCCAGGGAAGATCGGCCACCGGCGAATTCGCCGGCAGGTCAAGCGTCACGAGAGTGCCCACGGGCACATCATTCCGGGCGGGTGTGCCGAATCCAGCTATTTTGCCCCACCGGGGCATTTTTATCGTCAGCTGATAAGTCGACGACCCGACCATGCGGGCTGGTCGCCGCCCAGGCCGCGCCGAAGAGCAGCAGCTGGTTGAAGACGTACAGGTAGACCAGCACGCCGACGGCCGAACCGACCAGGGCGTAGGCCGGGTTGTGCTCGACCAGGCCGACGAACGACTTGCCCACCGTATTGAGCAACGTGATGCCGAAGCCGACCTGCAGCACCGGCGGCGCGATCCGGCGCACCGTCATCCGCAACCGCGGCACGGCGGCCAGCAGCGCCGCCGCCAGCAGCATGTTGACCGCGATGGTGAGCAGCCAGCTCACCGCGTTCTGCACGAAGCCGTCGGCGAGCCAGTCGGTCACCTTCTCCAGGCCGTAGACCGCGAGCTGGGAGAGGGCGAGCAACACGATCAGGCCGATCAGAACAAGAAGATCCAGCGCTTGCCGTACGCCGATGTAGCCGGGCTGCTCGGGAATCCGCCAGATGAGCCGCTGGGACGAGCGGATCGCCTCCACCCAGCCGATGCCGGTGAAGGTCAGCCCGAAGATGCCGACGATGCCGACCGTCTTGCCGCTGGACAGGATCGCCTGGATGTCGAGGAACGGCAGGTTCTGGGCGAGGAACTCGGTGACGATGTTCAGCAGTTCGACGTTGCTGGTCAGCAGGATGCCGAAGATCGAATACCCGATCAGCAGCAGCGCGAAGATCGCGAAGAAGCCGTAGTAGGCGATGGCGGCGGCCAGCCGGCCACCCTGCGCGTCCCAGAAACGCAGCAGGGCCCGGCTGAGGTGATCGAAATACCGCGACCGGAAACGAAGACGCATGATTCGCGCTTCGGCGGCGTCATACGCCCGATCGATCGGGTTCACGGCCGCACCGTAACCGAAATCACGGTGCGGGAAACTCTAGACACCCAGGGGGAAGTCGCGGCGTCTCCGCCAGGGCCCCTCGCCGCCGTGCGAGAACAGCGTGAACGACGTGACGTGGAATTTCGCCGAGAACCCGCCGAGGTCCTCGAACACCGCGTCGAGCTGCTCGGGCGACACGTCCTGGGCGACCGTCACGTGCGGGTGATAGGGGAACCGGGAACCGCGGTCCACATCGTCCGACGACGTGATCGCCTCGGCGAGCAGCTCGCACTCGCTGATGCCGACCGCGAGCGCCACGAACACCACCTCGGTGATCGGCCGGAACGTGCCGGTGCCCCGCAGATGGATGGTGAACGGCTGCTGGGCGACCGCCACCTTCTCCAGGTGCTTCTCGACGGCACCGAGCGCGTCGGTGGCGATCTCGGTCGGGCCGAGCAGCGTCACGTGCGCCGGCGTGTAGGCGGCCTGCGGGTCACCGGCCGCGGCGCGGCGCAGCGTCAACTGCTCGCCCCACGGCTCGGGGATGTCGATCGCGACACCGATCCGCGTCGTCGCTGCGGCGGTCACCGCCGCTCAGAGCTCGCGGGCCGGGCTGAGGAAACCCACGTTCTGGTACGCCTCGGCGAGCGTCACCGAAGCGACCGCGCGAGCCTTTTCGGCCCCGATCGCCAACACCTTGTCCAGATAGCCCGGGTCCTCCAGGTAGGCACGGGTGCGTTCCTGAACCGGCTTGACGAACTCGACGACGATCTCCGCGAGGTCCTTCTTCAGGTCGCCGTAACCGCGGCCGTCGTACTGCTCGAGCAGTTCGTCTATGGTCCGCATGGTCAGCGCCGCGTAGATGGTCAGCAGGTTGCTGACACCCGGCTTGTTCTCCTCGTCGTAGAGGATCTCCCGGCCGGTGTCGGTGACCGCCGACTTGATCTTCTTGGCCGAGCGGGCCGGCTCCTCGAGCAGCTCGATGATGCCGTTCGGCGAGGACGCCGACTTGCTCATCTTGGCCGTCGGGTCCTGCAGGTCGGTGATCTTCGCGGTGTCGCGCAGGATGAACGCCGACGGGACCCGGAAGGTCGGGCCGTAGCGGGTGTTGAACCGCTGGGCCAGGTCGCGGGTCAGCTCGAGGTGCTGGCGCTGATCCTCGCCCACCGGGACCTGGTCGGCCTGGTAGAGCAGGATGTCGGCGGCCTGCAGGATCGGGTAGGTGAACAGCCCGACCGTGGTGGTGTCGGCGGCCTTGGCCGACTTGTCCTTGAACTGGACCATGCGGCCGGCCTCGCCGAAGCCGGTGATGCAGCTCAGCACCCAGCCGAGCTGAGCGTGCTCGGGCACGTGCGACTGGACGAAGAGCGTGCACCGCTCCGGGTCGAGCCCGAGGGCGAGCAGCTGGGCCGCCGAGATCCTGGTCCGGTTGCGGAGCGCGATGGGGTCGTGCCCCATCGTGATCGCATGCAGATCGACGACGCAGTAGTAGGCGTCGTGCGTTTCCTGCATCGCCACCCAGTTGCGGACCGCGCCAAGGTAGTTGCCGAGATGGAACGAATCGGCGGTCGGCTGGATACCGGAAAGGACCCGAGGGCGGTAGGCGGCGTCTGACATAGCGGCCATTCTGTCAGGAGTCATCGGAGAGTGGCGAACACGTCCCGGCTCCGAGTTGTGCTGTTCGACAATGTTGACTTGTGATTGTTTCTGGTGGAAACTCAGGGCCGCCTAGACTTGCCGAAAACAGCGTCGACTGAGGGGTTACACGTCGTGAAATTGCTCGTCACCGGGGGTGCCGGCTACGTCGGCAGCGTCACCAGCCGACTGTTGCTCGATGCGGGCCACGAGGTCACCGTGCTCGACAACCTCAGCACCGGTTTCCGCGAGGCCGTCGCGCCCGACGCGACCTTCGTCGAGAAGGACATCCGCGACGCGGCCGACGTGCTCACGCCCGACTCCGGCTTCGACGCGGTGCTGCACTTCGCCGGTCTGATCGCGGCCGGCGAGTCGATGGTCAAGCCGGAACTGTACTGGCACGACAACGTCGTGAAGTCCCTGGCCCTGCTGGATGCGGTGCGGGCGGCCCGGGTGCCGCGGTTCATCTTCTCGTCGACCGCCGCCGTCTACGGCAACCCGGTCGAGCTGCCGATCACCGAGTCCGCGGCCAAGGCGCCCACCAACACGTACGGCGCCACCAAGCTGACCTTCGACCACGCGCTGACCTCGGAGACGTACGCCCACAAGCTGGCCGCCGTCTCGCTGCGCTACTTCAACGTGGCCGGGGCGTACATCCAGGACGGCTACGAGATCGGCGAGCGGCACAGCCCGGAGACCCACCTGATCCCGATCGCGCTGCAGGTGGCCGCGGGTAAGCGGGAGAAGCTGCAGCTGTTCGGCGACGACTACCCGACCGACGACGGCACCTGCGTGCGCGACTACATCCACGTGGCCGACCTCGCCCGGGCGCACCTGCTCGCGCTGGACGCCGCCACCCCGGGCGAGCACCGCATCTACAACCTGGGCAACGGCAACGGCTTCTCCAACAAGCAGGTCGTCGAGGTGGCCCGCGAGGTCACCGGCACCGCGCTGCCGGCCGAGCTCGCGCCGCGCCGCGAGGGCGACCCGGCCACCCTGGTCGCCTCCTCCGCCAAGGCGCACGCGGAGCTGGGCTGGGTGCCGGAGAAGAACACGCTGCAGGCGATGATCTCCGACGCGTGGACGTTCTACCGCTCGCACGTCGCATGAGCGCCGCCGACGTCTTCCGGCAGCGCTACGGCACCGAGCCCGCCGGCCTGTGGGCCGCCCCCGGACGGGTGAACCTGATCGGCGAGCACACCGACTACAACGAGGGCTACGTTCTGCCCTTCGCTCTTCCGCAGCGCACGATCGCGGCGGTCGGCCCGGCCCCGGCCGGCGAGTGGACCGTCTGCTCCACCTTCGCCGACGAGCCGGTCTCGTTCGGGGTCACCGAACCGGGTGAGGTTTCCGGCTGGGCGGGTTATGTGGCCGGCATCGTCTGGTCGCTGCGGGACGCCGGCTTCGAGGTGCCCGGCGCCCGCATCGCGATCGACTCCGACGTGCCGCTCGGTTCCGGCCTCTCCTCCTCGGCGGCGCTGGAGTCGTCGGTACTCACCGCGCTGATCGACCTCGGCGGGCTGGACGTTCCGCTGGAGCGGCGGCCGGCACTGGCCCAGCGGGCCGAGAACGTCTACGTCGGCGCGCCCACCGGCATCCTCGACCAGTCGGCGTCGATCCGCTGTCAGGAGGGCCGGGCGCTGTTCCTGGACTGCCGGACGTACGAGATCGACCAGATCCCGTTCGACCTGGCCGCCGAGGGCCTGGCCATCCTGGTGATCAACAGCAACGCCCCGCACCAGCACGTCGACGGCGAGTACGGTGCCCGGCGCAAGTCGTGCGAGGAGGCGGCGCACATCCTCGGCGTGCCGGCGCTGCGCGACGTCACCCCGGACGACCTGGCCGAGGCGCTCGCCAAGCTGGACGACGACGTCATGCGCCGCCGGGTGCGGCACATCGTCACCGAGGACCAGCGCGTGCTGGACACCGTCGAGCTGCTGCGGGCCGGCCGCACCCGGGACATCGGACCGCTGCTGACCGCGTCGCACGCCTCCATGCGGGACGACTTCGAGATCACCGTCCCGCAGGTCGACATCGCGGTCGAGTCGGCGCTGGCGGCCGGGGCCTACGGCGCCCGGATGACCGGCGGCGGCTTCGGCGGCTGCGTGCTCGCCCTGATCGACACGGCCCGGGCGGACGAGACCGTGGCCGCCGTCGAGGCCGCCTACGCGGAGGCGACGTTCACCGCTCCGACCTGCTGGATCGCGACCGCCGGGCCGGGTGCTACGCGGCTCTAGAAGGCCGGCCCAGGGTGCTCTCCCGGGCCACCAGCCGGTGCTCCACGCAGATCGCGCGGGGCGGCACGGTGGCGGCTGATCCGCCACCGAGCCGCTCGGCCAGCAGGTCCACCGCGAACTGGGCGATCCGGGCGGTGTCCGGCGCGACCGTGCTGAGCGACGGGGTGCTGTAGCGCCCCTCGTCGATCCCGTCGAAGCCGATCACCGCGATGTCCCCGGGCACGTCCAGCCACCGATCCGCGCAGGTCCGGATGGCGCCGAGGGCCAGCGGGTCGGTGAAGCAGAAGACCGCGTCCGGCGGCTCGGGGTTGCAGTCGAGCAGCCACGCCATCGCCGCGGCGCCGTCGGCGAGGTGCATGCCCGACACCGTGGCTACCAGCCGCGGATCGACGGCGAGACCGGACTCGGCGTGCGCGGCCCGGAAACCGGCGAGGCGCTGGGCCCGGGTGACCGCGGACGGCCGGGCCGGTCCGCCGATCGCGGCGATCCGCCGGTGGCCGAGGCGCAGCAGGTGACGGGTCGCGTCGGCGGCCGCCGCGGCACCGTCGATCGCCACGTGGTCGGCCGGGCCGCCGCGCATCCGCTCGCCGAGCAGCACCGTCGGCAACCGGTCCCGCCCCATCATCGACGGATCGAGGCCGACCGGGCTGAGGATCAGGCCGTCGACGGCGTGCCGGCGCAGGCCGGCGACCAGGTCGCGTTCCCGGCCGGCGCGACCGTCCGTCTGTTCGATCAGAACGGTCCAGCCGCGCGGCTCGGCGGACCGCACGATCAATCCGGCCAACTCGGCGAAGTAGGGCGAGCGCAGCTCGGGCACGGCCAGCGCGATCACCCCGGAGCCGCCGCCGCGCAGACGGCGCGCGGTGGGGTTGGGCACGTAGCCGAGCGCGTCGATGGCGGCCTGGACCCGGGCCCGGGTATCGGGAGCGACGTGCGCGAAGCCGTTGACGACATTGGACACCGTCTTGATCGACACACCCGCGCGGGCGGCGACGTCCTTCAGTCGGGGCGGCACGGCTTTGCACGTTACAACGTTGCAGTACTTAAGGCCGATCACCCGGGGGAGCTACCGAACCCCGACAGAATCTCCGCTCCCGATTACCGTGACGTCATGTCCGTGAGCACAGCATGTGCGCCGGCCGAGGAATCCTCGGTCGTCGTGGAGGGTGATCTGGAAGCTGCGGTTGCCCTGATGTCCGTTTGTGGCCCCTGGAACCATCCGTTGCGGCAGTTCGCCTCGTCCACATTGAGCAAGTGCCTGGCCGGGCACCCGGAAGCGGTGATCGTCGACCTGTCCGCCCTCGACGACCGCACCTGCGGCAGCGCGACGACCTGGTTGGGCGCTCAGCAGTCGGCGGCGTTCCTGCAGCCGGTGGTGGAACTGGCCCTGTGCATCCCGCCCGAGCTGCCGCTGGCCGACCGGATGCAGCGCCTCGGCACCCGCGGCCATCTGCCGGTGTACGCGAAGCTGCGCCAGGCGCGGGTGGCGATCACCGGCCGGCTGCCGTCCGCCGAGCGGATGACGCTGTCCCTGCCGGCCGAGCCGGAGTCGCCGAGCCTGGCCCGCAACCTGATCACCGAGGCGTGCCTGTCGTGGGAGCTGCCCGGCCTGCTGCACCCGGCCCGGCTGGTCATGTCGGAGCTGGTGACGAATGCGATCGAGCACACCCGGGCGGCGATCAGCGTGTCGGTGTGCCGGCGTGGGGCCGGCGTTCACCTGACCGTGTCGGACACCGACCCGGCGCTGCCGACGATGCGGAAACCGGCGAGGCCCCGCCCGGGCCGGCCGTTGGACGACCGGGGGCGGGGCCTGCGCGTGGTGACGGCGACCGCGGACGCCTGGGGCGCCCTGCCCACGAAGACCGGAAAGATCGTGTGGGCAACGCTGCAGCCGGTTACTGCGCCTCGATGATCATGCCGGCGCCGACCGTCCGGTTGGTGCTCTCGTCGATCAGGATGAAGCCGCCGGTGGTGCGGTTACGGCGGTACTCGTCGGCGAGCAGCGGCACGGTGGTGCGCAGCTTGACCCGGCCGATCTCGTTGAGCCCGAGTTCGCCGGCGGTGTCGTCGCGGTGCAGGGTGTTGACGTCGAGGCGGTACTGCAGGCCGCGGACGACGGTCCGGGCCGTACGCGTGGTGTGCTTGATGGCGTATTTCGCGCCGATCCGCAGCGGGGCCGTCTCGTCCATCCAGCAGATCATGGCCTCGATGTCCTGGGCCACGGCCGGCGCGTTGTGCGGCCGGCAGATCATGTCGCCGCGGGAGATGTCGATCTCGTCGCTGAGCCGGACGGTGACCGACATCGGCGGGAACGCTTCGGCGACCGGGCCGTCAGCGGTGTCGATGCCGGCGATCGTGCTGGTCAGGCCGGACGGCAGGACGAGCACCTCGTCACCCGGCTTGAGCACGCCGGAGGCGACCTGACCGGCGTAGCCGCGGTAGTCGGTGACCGTGGTGGACTGCGGGCGAATCACATACTGCACCGGGAAGCGCACGTCGACCAGGTTGCGGTCGGAGGCGATGTGCACGTGCTCCAGGTGGTGCAGCAGCGACGGCCCTTCGTACCACGGGCTGTTCTCCGAGCGGGAGGCGATGTTGTCGCCGTTGAGCGCGGAGACCGGGATGATCGTCAGGTCGGTGATCTCGAGCTTGGCCGCGAACGAGGTGAACTCGTCGGCGATCTTGTCGTAGATGTCCTTGTCCCAGTCGACCAGGTCCATCTTGTTGATGCACAGCACCAGGTGCGGCACGCGCAGCAGCGACGTCAGGAACGCGTGCCGGCGGGACTGCTCGACCAGGCCCTTGCGGGCGTCGACCAGGATCAGCGCCAGGTCGGCGGTGGAGGCACCGGTGACCATGTTCCGGGTGTACTGAATGTGCCCCGGGGTGTCGGCGATGATGAACTTGCGCCGCGGCGTCGCGAAGTAGCGGTACGCCACGTCGATCGTGATGCCCTGCTCCCGCTCGGCCCGCAGGCCGTCGGTGAGCAGCGCCAGGTTGGTGTATTCGTCGCCGCGCGCCGCGCTGACCGCCTCGACCGCGTCCAGCTGGTCGGCGAAGATCGACTTGGTGTCGTAGAGCAGGCGCCCGATCAGGGTCGACTTGCCGTCATCGACGCTGCCCGCGGTGGCGAAGCGGAGCAGGTCCATGCGCTGCGCCGGAGCGCTTTCCGCCTCCAGGACTGCCTGGCTCATCAGAAGTAGCCCTCTCGCTTGCGGTCTTCCATCGCTGCCTCGGAGACCTTGTCGTCGCCGCGGGTCGCTCCCCGCTCGGTGATCCGGGTCGCGGCGACCTCGGCGATCACCTTCTCCACCGTGTCCGCGTCGGAGAGCACGGCGGCGGTCTGCGACGCGTCACCCACCGTCCGGTAGCGGACCCTCCGGACCTGCGCGGCCTCGCCCTCGCGCAGACGGATGAACTCGTTGACGGCGTAGTGCATGCCGTCGCGCTCGACGACCTCGCGGTCGTGCGCGTAGTAGATGCTCGGCAGCGGGATGTTCTCCCGCTCGATGTAGTGCCACACGTCGAGCTCGGTCCAGTTCGACAGCGGGAACACCCGGATCGACTCACCCGGGTGATGCTTGCCGTTGTAGAGCCCCCAGAGCTCCGGGCGCTGGTTCTTCGGATCCCACTGACCGAACTCGTCGCGGAACGAGAACATCCGCTCCTTCGCCCGCGCCTTCTCCTCATCCCGCCGCGCCCCGCCGAACAGCGCGTCGAACCGGTACTTCTCCACCGCCGCCAGCAGCACCGGCGTCTGGATCCGGTTACGGGTGCCGTCCGGCAGCTCGCGGACCAGGCCGGTGTCGATCGCCTCCTGCACGCTGGCGACGACCAGGTTGAGGCCGAGGGTCGCGACCCGGGAGTCGCGGTAGTCGAGCACTTCCGGGAAGTTGTGGCCGGTGTCGATGTGCATCACCGGGAACGGGATCCGCGCGGGCGCGAACGCCTTCTCGGCCAGCCGCAGCATGACGATCGAGTCCTTGCCACCGGAGAACAGCAGAACCGGGCGCTCGAACTCGGCCATCACCTCGCGCATCACAAAAATGCTCTCGGCCTCGAGAGCATCCAGATGTGAGACGCGGTATGGCTTCGGCTGACTCATCGGTGTTTCCCGACCTTTCCGGGGGGTTGCTTACGGTCGTTGTTACGGAAGGTGACGCTGCAACGCTGCAAGCAACTGAGGAGCCAGGTCCTTCCGGCAGACCACGAGGTCCGGCAGCTTCGGATCGGCCTCGTTGTATTTCAGCGCAGAACCGTCGATTCGGCTAGCGTGTAGGCCGGTGGCCAAAGCCACAGCGACCGGCGCGGCGGAGTCCCACTCGTACTGCCCGCCGGCGTGAATATAGGCATCTGCCTCGCCGTTTATGACCGCGGCGATCTTCACACCGGCCGAACCCATGGGCACCAACTCGGCATTGATTTCTTCCGCCAGAGCGGTCACGAAGGCGGGCGGACGGGTCCTTGAGGCAGCGATGCGCATCGATTTGCCGTCACCGTTGTCGATCGGCATCGGCGGATACGCCGGCGGGTGATCGGTGGCCAGCGTCCGATGCCGGGCCGGCATCGCGACGGCACCGGCCGCCAGATGACTCGGGTTACCGGAATCGGAACTCCAGAGAGCGACGTGTACCGCCCAGTCGGTGCGACCCTCCTCGGAGAACTCCCGGGTGCCGTCCAGCGGGTCGATGATCCAGACCCGGTTCGCGCCGAGCCGCTCCGGGCGGACCGAGCTGGGCTCGCCGTCCTGCCAGGCGACCCGGGAGTGGTCGTCCTCCTCGGAGAGCACCGCGTCGGCCGGGCGCCACCGGGCCAGCTCGGCGCAGAGCAGATCGTGCGCGGCCCGGTCGCCGGCGGTCTTGAGCGCCTTGCCGTCCGCGTAGCCGATCTCGTCACGGACCTGCAGCAGCAGCTGGCCGGCCCGGTCCGCGAGCCAGCGAGCGAAGGCCGCGTCGATGACCGGCGGGGTGCCACCGGCGTCGGCGCCTTCGCGCTGGTTGAGAAGGCGCGCCGACGTCTCTGTCCGCTCGCTAGTCATGTTCTGCCACTCCCCAAGGTCAAGTACGCCCGACTTCAGTACGCTCCGGATGAACGCACCACGGCGGTCATCGTCCGTAAAAGGATCACCAGGTCCAAGCTGAGCGACCAGTTCTCCACATAGCGCAGGTCCAAGCGGACGGCTTCCTCCCATGGCAGGTCCGATCGTCCGGAAACTTGCCAAAGGCCCGTCATGCCAGGTTTGACGGCCAACCGGCGCCGCACGTCGTCGGCGTAGGCGGCCACCTCCGACGGCAGCGGAGGCCGCGGCCCCACCAGCGACATCTGCCCGAGCGCAACGTTGAGCAACTGCGGCAGTTCGTCCACCGAGAACCGGCGCAACCAGCGGCCCACCCCGGTGACCCGCGGATCGTCACGGATTTTGAAGAGCACACCGTCGTGCTCGTTGAGATGCCGCAGCTCGGCCAGCCGTGCCTCGGCGTCGACGTACATACTCCGGAACTTGAAAATGCGGAACAGGCGGCCGTCGCGACCGACCCGTACCTGACGAAAGAGTACCGGCCCCCGAGAGGTCACCCGCACACACAGTGCGACGGCCAGCAGCAGCGGGCCGAAACCGGCGAGCAGCATCAGCGCGCCGACCCGATCGAAAAGGTCCTTGACCAGCCTCGATCCGCCGTGCAGCCGCGGGTGCTCGACGTGCAGCATGGGCAGCCCGTCGAACGGCCGGATCGTGGTGCGGGCGCCGGCCACGTCCACCAGCGCGCTCGCCACCACCAGGTCGACCTCGTCGCGCTCGAGCCGCCAGGCCAGCCGGCGCACCGCGGCGCCGTCCAGCTCCGGACAGCTGAGCACCACCACGGTGTCCGCGTCGGCCTGCTCGACCGCGCTCGCCACGTCGTCGAACGTGCCGAACACGGTCAGCCCGGTCACGCCGACGCCGTCATGCCCGGCCGGCAGGCACGCGCCCACCACCTCGAGTCCGTGATAGCGCTCCCGCCGCAGTTGCCGGGCCATCCCGATCACCGACAGCTCATGCCCGGCCAGGATCACCCGGCGCAGACTCTCCCCCCGGGCGCGGGCCAGGTGCAGCCGCTTGCGCAGGGCGAAACGCAACACCACGGAGGTGCAGATCGCGGTGGGCAGGGCGGCGAGGACATAGCCTCGGGCCAAATCAAGATCTAGCGCGTACGACACCAGGGCCGCGCCCGCGATCAGGCCGACCCCACCCCGCAGCACGCGCTGATATTCGTCGGTCCCGACGAAGAGATAGCGCCGCTCATAGGCCCGGGCGACGGCGAGCACCGCCAGCAGCAGGACCGGCAGCAGTGCCGAAATGATCATGTAGCCGCGGTTGTACTCGGTGACCTCGTCGCCGAAGCGCAGCCCGAACGTCACCGCCCCGGCGGTACTGCCCGCCACCAGGTCGGCCAGCACCAGGGTCCGCACGTAGCGGCCCTCCCAGCGCTGCCGCCGGGACATGGCCGCGTGCCGGCCGCGCACCCGCGCAAACGGCCGGGCCATCGGCCGGACCGCCATCGAACGGTTCCGCCGGTCGCTGTCGTGCCGCTCGGCGGCCTGATTGCGCTCGGCCCTACCCTGCGCGGCCCGTGGCGGCGCGTTGTCCGGCTTCGGCCGCGGCTTCGGGTCTACCGGTCGCGTGCCGGCCCCGGCCGGCGGCGGGCTCAGCGGCACCACCGGCGACGGGATCTTCGCGTTGCGCACCGTGGTCTTGCGGCTCACCGGCCGGTGCGGCCGCGGCCCGTGGTTCGTCGGCGGATGATTGGCCGGACCGTATCCCTCCGGCGGCGTGCTCGCGGCCGGACGAACCTCCGGCAGGCGAACGGTCGGCTCGGTCATCACCGACTCCTGCTCCTGCACCCCGCACCTCCCCCGTCACGCCGGCCCCGCAGCACCGAGTGGTGCGTACGTGTGACCAACGCGCGGACGGCGGCCCGCGTCACGGGACCAAGAGACGGACAAAACCGCTCAAACGATCCATCCGTTTCGACCCCGCCGGATCAACCGCCGTGGTATTTGTTCTGCGCCCACTCGACGCCCTCGAGCACGACCGCCTCTACGACGTCGGCCGCGCGGTCGACGAGAAACTCCAGCTCTTTGCGTTCGGTGCCGCTGAAGTCGGACAACACGTAGTCGGCCGGGTCCTGCCGGCCGGGCGGGCGCCCGATCCCGAACCGGACTCGCGCGTACTCCTTGCTCGACAGCGACTTGGACATCGAACGCAACCCGTTGTGCCCGCCCTCACCGCCGCCCCGCTTGACCCGCACCTGTCCGAACGGCACGTCCAACTCATCATGCACGGCAATCACGTTCTCCACCGGCACCTTGAAGAACTGGGCCAGCGCCACCACCGGCGCGCCGGACAGGTTCATGTAGGTCAGCGGTTTGACCAGCACCAGCTTGGGCCCGCCGAAGCCCATCCGGCCCTCGGCAACGTCGCCGTGCACCCGCTTCGACCGGCCGAACTTCGCGCTCACCCGGGACGCCAGCAGGTCGGCCACCATGAAGCCCACGTTGTGCCGGTTACCGGCGTACTCCTTGCCGGGGTTACCCAGCCCGACCACCAGCCACGGCGCGTCGTCGCTCACTCTCATGCCTCCAGATACACGTCAGGGAAAGTGCCGGAACGACACTTTCCCTGACCACTGCTCGGGCACCGCAACGCGGCGATTTACTCCTCGGACGCGCCTTCGGCAGCCTCGGTGGTCTCGCCCTCGGCGTCGCCACCCTCCATCTGCTCGGCGGTCTGCGCCTGCGAGATGATCGCGAGCACGAAGTCGGGCTCGACGGCCAGCTCGGAGCCGGTCGGCAGGGTCACGTCGGCGGCGGTGATCTGCGAACCCGCCTCCAGGCCCTCGATCGAGACCTCGAAGCCGTTCGGCAGGTGCATGGCCTCGGCCACGATGGCGAGCGTGGTCGACTCGCTGACGACCAGGGTGTTGCGGGCGGCCTCGCCGACCAGCGTCACCGGGACGTCGACCTGGACCTTCTCGCCACGCTTGACGATGATCAGGTCAACGTGCTCGTAGGTGTCCTTGATCGGGTCGCGCTGGATCGCCTTGGGGAGCGCGAGCGTGGTGCCCGTCGCGCCGTTGACGTCGATCGTGAAGACCTGGTTGAGCCCGCCGTGCCGGATGGCAGCCGCGAACTCCCGGGCCGGCAGCGCGATGTGCTGCGGCTTCTCGCCGTGGCCGTAAAGCACGGCGGGCACGAGGCCGGCCCGGCGCGTGCGGCGGGCACCACCCTTGCCGAACTCGGTGCGGGGCTCGGCGCTGATCTTTACCTCGGACACGGGGAAACTCCTGAAACTCTTGGATCGGGCTGCGGCGTAAGTCGGCGGGCTGCTGGGTCCGGCAGTGCAGTGTGTGGCAATCGGCCGCCGTCGGTGCCGGAGGCCAATGCCGGCGCTGCCGGGCAAGGGGGCGCGCTGGGCACAGGCCCGGAGCACCGCGTCGATCACGGTGCCTCCGAGCGGCTGCGAACCTCAGCAGACCGCGGGGCACCCTCGCCGTGGCAACCGCACTAGCTTACCTTCCGTTTCCCTGCACGCCTCATCGGGGCATGTGTCATCACCGGTGCGTGGCCGGCGCCGCCGGTAAAAGCGACAAAACACGCAGGATCAGCTCAGCCCGCCGAAGAGCGTGGTCACCGAACCGTCATCGAAGACCTCGCGGATCGCCCGGGCCAGCAGCGGCGCGATGGAGAGCACAGTGATCTTGTCGAGCCGCTTCTCCGGCGGCAGCGGCAGTGTGTTGGTCACCACCAGCTCGCTGATCCGGCTGTTCTTCAACCGCTCGGTCGCCGGGTCGCTCAGCAGCGCGTGCGTCGAGGCGACGATCACATCGGCGGCACCCTCGTCGAAGAGGATGTCGGCGGCCTTGGTGATCGTGCCGCCGGTGTCGATCATGTCGTCGACGATCAGGCACACCCGGCCCTCGACCTCACCGACCACCCGGTTGGCCACCACCTGGTTGGGCTTCAGCGGGTCCCGGGTCTTGTGGATGAACGCCAGCGGGCAGCCGCCCAGCCGGTCGGTCCACCGCTCGGCGACCCGCACCCGGCCGGAGTCGGGCGCCACCACGGTCATCGGGCGGCCGGCGAACTTCTTGGCCACGTGCTCGGCCAGGATGTCCATCGCGAACAGGTGGTCGACCGGGCCGTCGAAGAAGCCCTGGATCTGCGCGGTGTGCAGGTCGACGGTGAGGATGCGGTTGGCGCCCGCGGTCTTCAGCAGGTCGGCGACCAGGCGGGCGGAGATCGGCTCCCGGCCGCGGTGCTTCTTGTCCTGCCGGGAGTAGGGGTAGAACGGCAGCACCACGGTGATCCGCTTGGCCGATCCACGCTTCAGCGCGTCGATCATGATCAGCGTTTCCATGACCCACCGGTTCACCCCCTCCGTCATCGACTGCACGACGAAGGCGTCCGAACCACGGACCGAATCCTTGAAGCGGACGAAGATCTCGCCGTTCGCGAACTCGTACGAGTCCGACGGCGTCGGCGCCACGCCCAGCACCTGGCCGATCTCCTCAGCCAGCTCGGGGAACCCCCGGCCGGAGAAAAGCATCAGGCTCTTACGGTTCTCCGCGACGATGCTGCCCATCGGTTCGCTGCTCCCGTGGATCGAGGGGGTTAGTCACCTGAAGTATCACCCGAGGCCACCTTCCTGCCACGCCACTAGCCCGGCGGGTGGGATGCCTCACCCCCTGGGGGACGCTACTCGCCCTTTTTCTCCGCGGCAGCCCGCTCGGCAGCCTCGGCCGACACCGTTCCGGCCCGGCGGCGGGCGGTCCAGCCCTCCACGTTGCGCTGCGGCGCCCGGGTCACGCCGAGGTTGCCCGCGGGCACTTCCTTCTGGATGGCGCTGCCGGCCGCCACGTAGGCGCCGGGGCCGATCTCGACCGGGGCGATCAGCACGGTGTCCGACCCGACGAACGCGGCCTCACCCACCGTGGTGTGGTGCTTGTTGACGCCGTCGTAGTTCGCGAAGATCGTGCCGGCCCCGATGTTGGCCTTGGCGCCGATCGTCGCGTCCCCCACGTAGGTCAGGTGCGGGACCTTCGCGCCGTCGCCCAGCTCGGCGTTCTTCGCCTCGACGAAGCCGCCCACCTTCGACTTGCGGCCCAGCCGGGTGCCCGGGCGCAGGAAGGAGAACGGGCCGACGGTCGCGTCCGGCCCGATCAGGGCGCCGATCGAGTGCGTCCGCAGCACCGTCGCGCCGGCCGCCACGGTGGTGTCGATCAGCGTGGTGTCCGGGCCGATCACCGCGCCGGCCGCCACGCTCGTGCCGCCGCGCAGCTGCGAGTTCTGGTCGATCACCGCGTCCGGCTCGATCGTCACGGTGACGTCGATCCAGGTGGTCGCCGGGTCGAGGATGGCGACGCCGGAGCGCATCCAGGCCGTGTTGACCCGGTCGCGCAGCATCGCCCGCAGGCCCGCCAGCTGCGCCCGGTCGTTGGCGCCGAGCGTCTCGGCCGCGTCCGGCGCGACGAACACGCCCACCGGGCTGCCCACCTCGACGAGCAGGCCGAACACGTCGGTGAGGTATTCCTCGCCCTGGTCGTTGTCGGTGGAGAGCTTGCCCAGCGCGTCGCGCAGCGCGACCACATCGAACGCGTAGATCCCGCCGTTGATCTCCCGGATCGCGCGCACCTCGGCCGACGCGTCCCGCTCCTCGACGATCCGGGCCAGGCCGCCGCTCGCGTCCCGCACGATCCGGCCGAGGCCGGTCGGGTCGTCCACCGCGGCCGCCAGCACGGTCGCCGCCCGGTTGCCCGCCTCGTGCGCCTCGATCAGCGCGGCCACCGTCTCGCCGCGCAGCAGCGGCGCGTCCCCGCTGAGCACCAGCACGGTGCCGGTCGCGTCGGGCGCCGCGTCGAGCGCGATCCGCACCGCGTGCCCGGTGCCGTTCTGCTCGGCCTGGAGCACCGGCACGGCTTCCGGCGCGATCTCGGCGAGGTGCGCGCGCACCTGGTCGGCCTGGTGCCCGACCACCACGATCGTCCGCTCCGCGGCGGCCGGCCCGGCCGCCGCCAGCACGTGCCCGACCAGGGTGCGGCCGAGCAGCTCGTGCAGCACCTTGGGGGTCGCGGACTTCATCCGCTTGCCCTCTCCGGCGGCGAGGACGACGACAGTACGACGAGAGGCCTGGCTCACGCGGGGCTCCATTGTTCGCAGTAAGAGGGCGGCGGCTCTAGCCGCAGACAGGCTGCTCCCGGAAGAGGATTCGAACCCCTATAAACGGCACCAAAAGCCGCGGTCCTACCATTAGACGATCCGGGATCAAGCGGACATTTCTTCAAGGTCCGTGTCTACCGCAAATATAGTAGCGGCAACCCGGTTCTCCCCATCCGCCACTGACGCCCCCGGCAATGATCCCGGACCGCCAACGGATCCACGGACAGGTTGTCCGCTTGATCCACGCATGGCACCGGGGCGGGGAAAAGCCCCACGCCTGGCAGGATGGCCGGGTGACCGACTCAGGCGACACCAACGGCGACCAACCTCGGACACGACGGCAGAGACCGGCCGCGACCCCTCCCCGGGTACGCATGTCGGCCGCGCAGCGCCGGGAACAGCTGATCGCGACAGGGCGCCAACTGTTCGCCGAGCGGGGCTTCGACGCGACAAGCGTGGAGGAGGTCGCCGCCCGGGCCAAGGTGTCCAAGCCGGTGGTCTACGAGCACTTCGGCGGCAAAGAAGGCCTCTACGCGGTCGTCGTCGACCGCGAGGTGCGCTCGCTGCTCGACCGGATCGCGACCGCGCTGACCGCCGGGCATCCGCGCGAGCTTCTCGAACAGGCCGCGCTGGCCCTGCTCGACTACATCGAGGACGAACCGCACGGCTTCCAGGTGCTGGTGCGCGAATCCCCGGTGCTCTCCCCCGGGGGCAACTTCTCCAGCGTGATGAACGACGTCGCCCACCAGGTCGAGCACATCCTGGGCGGTGAGTTCAAGAGCCGCGGCCTCGACCCGAAGTTCGCCGAGCTCTACTCACAGGCCCTGGTCGGCATGGTGGCGCTGGTCGGCCAGTGGTGGCGCGAGGCGCGCAAGCCGAAGAAGGAGATGGTGGCCGCCCACCTGGTGAACCTGGCGTGGAACGGCCTGTCCCATCTCGAACCGAAACCCGCGCTGCTGACCAGAAAAGCGCGTTAGCGCGGATGGTGCGCGGCGTCGACCTCGGCGCGAGCGGCGTCGCGGCTGCCGACCTTGCCGTAGAGACCGGCGGTGAGCGTGACCAGCCCGAGGACGATCGTCACGATCACGTTGGCCATCGACACGTTCAGCACGTTCGCGTCGGTCTGGATGAACGCCATGACCAGCACGCCGAGCCCGCAGAGTCCCCAGCCGAGGACCAGCGCGACGTGGTGGTAGAGGTTGCCGCCGAGCAGCACGGCGAGCAGCAGAAGAACACCGAGGACGGTGTAGAGCCAGGACGCGGCGGGGTTGGTCCGCAGTCCGAGCACCCAGTCGGAGCCTCGGTGGAAGAACTCGTCTCCCCACGTCGTGCCGAGGCCGATGACCCCGAACAGCGTGAGGTAGAGGCCGGCCAGGCCGGCGAAGAAACGGTACGTCTGACGCAGGTGGTGATTGAGGGGGTAGTGCGCCATCAGGCCGTTCGGCCCTCCCTTACCTGTCGGGGCGCGCCGGCCTGCGCGGCCGGTGCGACCTTGCTGTAGAGGCTGACCGTGATGAGCGCGAGCCCGACCAGGTAGGTGACGATCACGGTCGCGATGTTCTGCCCGAACACGTTGGCGTCGGTGCGGCTGAAGGCGAGCCCGTAGGTGCCCAGCACCAGCAGCCCATAGCCGAGGTATTGATCGCCGACCGTGTCGAGATTGCGCCCGACCGCGGTGATGATCAGGACGATCGCGCCGACGGCCAGCGAGATGATCGACAGCAGCAGGTTGCCGCCCTGCCCGAGCACCAGGTGCTCGGACTTGCCGGTGAACTCGTCGCCGGACGTCTGGATCAGGCCGACGATCCCGAACACGACCAGGTAGGCGCCGGCGATGAAGCCGACGACGCGGTAGATCGGCCGCAGCGGGTGGTTGACCGGATTGTGCGCCATGGTGTCCGTCTCCAAGGTCAGATGTTGTCCACGCCGATTCTCGCGTATCCCCCACAACGGCGCAGGCACACCCCCCGGATCAACAGTGAGGCTTGTTCGCGACGGTGGAGACCTTTGCGGACCAACCTGCGCAACTGCAGCTCAAGGCCGGTCGCGAACAAGCCTCATTCGGGCACCTGCTCAGCCAACTCGAGCCAGGCCTCTTCCACCTGGCCACGCTCTTCCTGGGTGGCCTTGAGCTGCGCTTCCAGATCGACCAGCTTCGAGTAGTCGGCTCCGTGCTGCGCCAAGGACTCGTTGATCTTGATGATCTTCTCCTCGAGCTTTCCGAGCTGACGCTCGAGACGAGAAAGATCCTTGCGAGCCTGCCGCATCTCACCCGCGGAGAGGCCACTGACGGCCGTCCCGGCTTGCGCTTGCATTTCCGGTACGCCGGGACCGAGGCGGGACGCCGCACGCGCGAGGTACTCGTCGATGCCGCCCGGCAGGTGCACCAGCCGCCCGTCGCCGAACATCCCGTACGCCGTGTCGGTGACCCGCTCGACCAGGTAACGGTCGTGGCTGGCCACGATCATGGTGCCCGGCCAGGAGTCGAGCAGGTCCTCCAGCGCGGCCAGGGTGTCGGTGTCCAGGTCGTTGGTCGGTTCGTCGAGCAGCAGCACGTTGGGCTCGGCCGCGAGCAGCCGCAGCAGCTGCAGTCGCCGCCGCTCGCCACCGGACAGATCGCTGACCGGCGTCCAGATCCGCTTGTCGGTGAAGCCGAACACCTCGGCCAGCTGACCGGCGGACAGCTCCCGGTCGCCCAGCTTGACCCGCCGCGCGACCTCCTCGACCGCCTCCAGCAGGCGCAGGTCGCCGGGCAGCTCGCGGAGCTCCTGGGAGAGGAACGCGGCCCGCACGGTCGAGCCGGTGACCAGGCGGCCGCCGTCCGGCTTGTTGAGCCCGGCGAGCAGCCGCAGCAGGGTGGTCTTGCCGGCACCGTTGGCGCCCAGGATGGCGATCCGGTCGCCCGGGCCGACCTGCCAGGTCAGCCCGCCCAGGATGGGCTTGGGCCCGGCGTTGAGCGTGATGTCCTCCAGGTCGTAGACCTGCTTGCCGAGCCGGGTGACGGCCAGCCGCTGCAGGCTGACCGCGTCACGCACCGGCGGCACGTCGGCGATCAGCGCGTTGGCCGCGTCGATCCGGAACTGCGGCTTCGAGGTGCGGGCCGGCGGACCGCGGCGCAGCCAGGCGATCTCCTTGCGCAGCAGATTTTGCCGGCGGGACTCGACCGCGGCGGCGACCCGCTGCCGCTCGGCGCGGGACAGGATCCAGGCCGCATAGCCGCCCTCGTACGCGTGCACCTGCTCGTCGACGACTTCCCAGGTGGCGGTGCAGACCGCGTCGAGGAACCAGCGGTCGTGGGTGACCACGACGAGGGAGCCGCGGCGGGTCAGCAGGTAGCGGGCGAGCCAGTCGACCCCGGCCACGTCGAGGTGGTTGGTGGGCTCGTCGAGGATCAGCAGGTCACTTTCGCGGACCAGCAGCGCGGCCAGGGCGACCCGGCGGCGCTCGCCACCGGACATCGGCCCGACCGGGGTGTCCAGCCCGAGGTAGCCCATGCCGAGGCCGTCGAGGATGGCCCGGACGCCGGCGTCACCGGCCCACTCGTGCTCGGCGCCCATGCCCTCGGCCAGCCAGCCGGTGCCGAGCACCACATCCCGCACGGTGGCGTCACCGGCCAGGACGAGATTTTGCGGAAGGGTGGCGACCCGCAGGTCGCGCCGATGGGTGACCCGGCCGGAGTCGGGTTCCTCGCTCTTGGCGAGCATCCGCAGGAGGGTGGACTTGCCGGCGCCGTTGAGACCGACGATGCCGACCCGGGCGTCGTCGTCCAGCCCGAGGGAGACGTCAGTGAGCAGTTGACCGGCAGCGCCATAACCCTTGCTGACCCGGTCCAAGTTGATGATGTTGGCCACGATGCGGACTACGTTACCCGCGCGCCCGGCATCGGCCCGCGGGCGGTCACCGCCTCCCGGCAGATCCCGGCCGCGTTGAGCACGCCCGCGATCCGCTCGGCGTCGGCCGCACCGGCGGCGAGGAAGACGCAGGTCGGCCCGGAACCGGAGACCAGCGCGGCGAGCGCACCCGCCTCCTGACCGGCCTCGAGCACGCCGGACAGCTCCGGCCGCAACGCGATCGCGGCCGGTTGCAGGTCGTTGGCGAGGGCCGCGCCGAGCACGGCCGGGTCCCGCTGGCGCAGCGCGGACATCAGGTCGTCGGCGCCGGGGACCGCCTTGGGCGGGAACGGGCTCTCCCGCAGCGCGTCGAGCTTGGCGTAGACCTCGGGCGTCGACAGGCCACCGTCGGCCACCGCCACCACCCAGTGCCAGGTCGTCGGCCGGGCCAGGATCGGGCTGACCGACTCGCCGTGCCCGGTGCCGAGCGCGGTGCCACCGTGCAGCAGGAACGGCACGTCCGAGCCGAGCGTGGCGCCGATCTCGGCCAGCTCGTCGCGGGACATCCCGGTGCCCCACAGCAGGTCACAGGCGAGCAGCGTGGCGGCCGCGTCGGCGCTGCCACCGGCCAGCCCGGCGGCGAGCGGGATCGTCTTGCGCAGGTGCAGCCGGGCATGCGCGGGCACCCGGGCCCGCGCGGCGAGCGCCCGGGCGGCCCGGATGATCAGGTTGGTCTCGTCGAGCGCGAGCGAGCCGGCGCCCTCACCCTCCATGGTCAGCGCGAGCGTGTCCCCCGGCCGGGCGGTCAGCTCGTCGAACAGGCTGATCGCGTGATAGACGGTGTTCAGCTCGTGGTAGCCGTCGGGCCGCAGCGGCCCGACCCCGAGATGCATGTTGATCTTGGCGGGCACCCGGACCCGAACCGGCCCATGGTGCCGCCGCGGCTCGTCGTCGTCAGGCCCCCAGGCCTCCGTCACGGAGTGATGTCCCGGATCGGGAGCTTGATCTCGAACGGAGCACTCAGCACCAGTTCCGTCTCGGAGTCAGCAGCCAGCTCGTAATGCCCGTCGACGAGGTCGTAGGCGTAGACATGAACCGGGTTTTGCTCGATTCGCCAGAAATGCGGCACACCGGCAGCGGCGTATTCGACGGGTTTCTCCAGCCGGTCCCGGCGCTTGGTGCCCGGCGAGACAACCTCGACGGCGATGGCGACGCTGCTCGGCATCACATAGTGATTCGTCTGCTCAACCTTGGCATCCAGCAGCAACACGTCGGGTTCAACGCTGTCCTTGAGGCCCAGCGCGACGCCGACCGCGGTCACCGCCAAGAATTCCTGCGGAGCGTGCTGCCGGAACCAGAGCCACAGCAAATTGCCGATGTTCTGGTGGGCGACCGTCGGCGAGGGGACCACGATCATGACTCCATCGCGAAGCTCGACGCGGGGGGCGTCGTGGGGGAGATTGAGGACGTCCTCGAGGAAGTGGTTCGCCGCGCGCTGTCGCAGCGGATTGGGCGACCACATGACATGACCGGCTGGTTCCGCGGTCATGAGTCCACCTCCTCGGGCTGTTTGCCGGACGCGCTGAGCTTACCGCCGACGCCGGACAGTTTTGCCGCGGCCGCTATCGCTGCGAACTGTCCCACGGTGAGCGATTCGCCGCGCGCCTGCGGGCTGATCCCAGCCGCGACCAGCACCTTCTCCGCCCTGTCGGGGCCACCGGCCCAGCCGGCCAGCGCCGCCCGCAGGGTCTTTCGGCGCTGCGCGAACGCCGCATCCACCACCGCGAAGACTTGAGATCTGTCGATGTCCCCCATTGGTGGGGTCCGGCAGGTGAAGGCGACCAGCCCGGAATCCACGTTGGGCACCGGCCAGAACACCGCCGGCGGCACCTTCCCGGCCGGCTTCGCCTCGGCATACCAGGCCAGCTTGACCGACGGCACCCCGTACACCTTGGAGCCCGGACCGGCGGTGAGCCGGTCGGCCACCTCTTTCTGCACCATCACCAGGCCCCCGCGCAGCGTGGGCAGCTCGGCGAGCAGGCTCAGCACCACCGGCACCGCGACGTTGTAGGGCAGGTTCGCGACCAGCATGGTGGGCGCCGGGTCGAAGTCGGCCGCCTTGACCCGCATCGCATCGGCCGGATGCACGGTGAGGTGGGGTGCCGTAACAGTGGCCGGCAGGGCCGCCGCCAGCTTGGGGTCGATCTCCACGGCGTGCACGTGGGCGACCGCGCCGACCAGCCCGAGGGTGAGCGAGCCGAGCCCGGGCCCGACCTCCAGGGCGACGTCGTCGGGGCGCAGACCGGCCGCGTTGACGATCCGGCGGATGGTGTTCGGGTCGTGCAGGAAGTTCTGGCCGAGCTTCTTGGTCGGGGCCACACCGAGGCGTGCCGCGAGCTCCCGGATCTCCGCCGGGCCGAGAAGTGCGTCAGCCATGAGGAAAGAGCCTACGGGCGCGGGCCGCGCGCCTGGACGCGACGGGGTAGAAAGCAGGAATGACCGAGTTGCTGGAGCTCACCGCCGTGGTGGAGGCGCCGCCCGAGCGGGTCGCCGAGATCCTGCTGGACGTCCGGCCGGGCGGGCGCTCACCGGTGGTGACCGGCGGCGACGGCGACGAGTTCGTCCTGACCGACCGGGGCAGCCGGATCACCGTGACCGTCGACCGGCAGGCGCGGTCGGTGAGCCGGCAGGGCGAATGGTGGTACCGCGGGGTGACGTCGGTGGAGCCCGACCCGCGGGGCAGCCGGGTGGTGCACCGCATCTTCAACGTGGCGGAGAAGAACGGCTGGGCCGTGCGATGGGTTGCCCGCGGGCCGCTGAACGCGGCCCCGGCGGCGTTCGCCGAGACCGTTGCCGGCCTCGGCGAACAACTCGGGGTGGCCGCCTGGGTGGTGGATTAGCTCGACCAGGGGCCGAAGACGCGCTCGCCGTTCGCCGAGATCGCGGCGCAGAGCGCGTCCACGTCCTCGCCGCGCGCCTCGGCCAGGGCCCGCACGGTCAGCGGGATCAGGTAGGACGCGTTGGGCCGGCCCCGGTGCGGGACGGGGGTCAGGTAGGGCGCGTCGGTCTCCACCATGATCTGGTCGGCCGGGGTCATCTCGGCCGCCGCACGCAGGCCGCCGGCGCTGGCGAAGGTGACCGTGCCGGCGAAGCTCAGGTGGTAGCCGCGCAGGATGCACTGGGCGGCGAAGTCCGGGTCGCCGGAGAAGCAGTGCAGCACCACCGTGTCCGGGGCGCCCTCCTCGTCGAGCACCCGCAGCACGTCGGCGTGCGCCTCCCGGTCGTGGATGACCAGGGCCTTGCCGTACCGCTTGGCGATCGCGATGTGCGCCCGGAAGCTCCGCTCCTGCTCGGCCCGGCCCTCGTCGCCGGTGCGGAACGTGTCGAGGCCGGTCTCCCCGATCCCGCGGACCCGCGGCTCGGCGGCCATCGCCTCGATCGCGCGCAGCGCCTCGTCCAGATCGGACAGATGAGGTGCCTCGTTCGGGTGAATCGCGACGGCGGCCAGCACCGACTCGTTCCGGGCCGCCAGGTCGGCCCCCCAGCGCGACGTGGGCACGTCCACCCCGACCTGCACGAGCCGATCGATACCGGACTTGGCGGCGGCATCGATGAGCGCCTGCACCGGGTCGCCGTCCTGGCCGCCGGGCACGCCGGCCTCCTGAATCGTCAGGTCCAGGTGGGTGTGGCTGTCGAAGACCGGAACGGACAGCGGCTCGGGGGCGGCAGGGAACTCCCCGCGCCGGCGCGCGTCCTTGTCCTGGCGGGATTGCGACGGTGTCGAAGGCATGTGAGACATTCTGCACTTGCGTCTGGAGGCCACCGTTTGTTCACCTGATATCCATCGTTGTCGCTTAGCTTGCGCCACGTGACGTTGACCGGCGAGGACAGCACGGTCGGTGCTGACCCTCTCGAGCCGCCCCTCTCGGCGCCTCTGCGCCGCGATCTCAACTGGTCCCAGGTGCAGCGGATGAGCCAGTCCGCGGCGTACCGGGACGACGTGATGCTGCGCCGGATCCGGGCCACCGCGGCGATCCTGCGCGGCACCCGGATGACCAAGGTGCTGTCGCCGGCCCAGGTGGCCGGTCATCTGGGCGGCTGGTTGCCGTACGGCTTCTGCTACCGGTCCTGCGACATCGCCCACCTGCACGACCCGCGCGAGCTGTCGCAGCTGTGCACCGACGGCGCCGGCGAGGCCACCGAGGTGGCGTACGCGCTGCGCTGGCGGGCCGTGGACCCGATCGACTACGAGGTGCCGGCCAGCCCCGCCCAGCCCGGCCTGGCGCTGCTGCCGGCGCACTCCCGGGTCGGTGCCATGGTGCTCGGCACCGGCTTCACCCCGAGCGCCGACGACCTGGTCCCGGAGTACGTGACGGCCGGTTTCGCCGACCTCCCGATGCCGGCGAACGCGCAGCTCATCGCGTACGCCCCGGGCGGCGAGGAGATCATCCTCTACACCTACCAGCCGGAGCAGCACGGCTGGCTGCGGCTGGCCGGGCCGCGCTGGCGGTCGCTGCTGGACAACCTGCCCGGCGTGACGCCCGACCGGGAGTACGTGCCGTGCACCTCGCCCGGCTCGTCGAAGCTGGTCGGCCGGATCAAGGACAAGGAGTACGAGGCGGTCGCGGACCCGCCGGAGGAGTTCCGGGTGCGGGCCCTGACCCGCGCCGCGCGCTACCCGGTGAGCACGCTGAGCCGCCGCGCCGAGCAGGCCCTGTGGCGCAACACCCCCTGCTGGGTGCTGCAGCGCGACGACAGCTGGGCCCGGCTGCGCCTGGTCCGCCCGGACGGCGACGGCCTCGCGGTGACCGGAGCCCGCTGCTACGAGCGCGGCGTCTACGAGACCTGGGCGCCGGTCGGCGAGTTGACCGACCACCACATCGCCGACATCCCGTACACGCTGTAGGCAAAAGAGAACCGGCGCCCACGCGAAGCAGCGTGAGCGCCGGTTTCCCCGCGTTCGAGGATCAGGCCTTGGTGAGCTTCTTCATGACCTCGGCCTGGCCGGTGCGGTCGGACCAGTCGCCGACGACCGCCAGCACGTCGATCGTGCTGCCCTTCTTCTGGCCCTTGACGCCCAGCGACCACTTGTTCTTCTTGACCTTCACCGAGCGAAGGCACAGGAGGATGTTCAGGTCGTTGGTGAGGCTGATCCACTTGTTCTGGTACGAGTAGCACTGCTCCTTGGAGCCCACCACGCGCAGGACCACGACGATCATCTCGCTGACGCCGGAGCCCTTGTCGGTGGCGGTGCCCTTCAGGGTGCTCCACGCCTTGGCGCTGCTGCTGTTCTTGGGCTTGGTGATGGTCACCTTGGGGGCCCAGGAGTCCTTCTTGACCGCGATCCGGCCGACCACGATCGGCGTGGTGCTGCCGTACTTGTTGGTGAACACCGCGGTCAGCGTGATCGTGCCGGCCGGCACCAGGGTGCCGTTGCTGCGGTGGTAGTACGACTTGGCGACGGTCTGGTTCTTGCCGGTCAGCGCGCGGGCGTTGCCGTCGCCGTAGTTGATCACGATCTTCGTGGTGCCGGCCGGAACCGCCGACACCGCGACGTTGAAGGCCTCGTGGTGCCAGACCGAGGACTTGCTGAGCTTGAACTTGCCCGGCGTGACGACCGTGACGGCGACCGCGGGCAGCACCTTCTTGTTGCCGGCCGCGTCGGTCAGGGTCACCGTGACGACGAACCGGCCGGCCCGGGTGTACTGCTTGGCGAACGTGGTCTGGGCGACCGGCAGCGTAGTGCTCGTGCCGTCACCCCAGGTGACCACCCGGGTGACCTGGTCGGGGTCGCCGCCGTTGTCGGAGACGGTGCCCAGGGTCAGCGTGGTCCGCTGCCCCACCCACAGCGACAGCAGGTTCAGCTTGTACGAGCCGCTCGGCGCGGTGGTGTCGGGCGGCGTGCCCGGGTCCGAGGCGGACGGCTCCGGGTCGGGTGCCGACGAGGTGGTGTCCTCCGGCTCCGGCGCCACGACCGGCGTGGAGTCCTCCGGGCCGGGCTCGGTCGGCGTCGAGGCGGATTCACTCGGGTCGGCCTCGGTGATGGTCAGCGGCGCGCCGGACGAAGCGTCGGCGCTGGGCGAGACCGGGTCGGCGAACGCCGGGGTGGCGTAGATGGTCCCGGCGGCAAGACTGCCGATCAGGACCGCGGCCAGGAGCGGCCGGTTGAGGCGAGTCTTCAAGATGTTGCTCCTTCGAGGGGGTCAGCCGCACGAAGGGAAGTCGGCAGGCACGATAGAACGGCGCCGTACCGATGAAACGCAAGCGTTTCCCCCGTGGTCGCACGAGGGTAGGTCATCGACTAGAGATCGATCAAGACAAGGCCGCTAGAAATCACACCGGCCCGCCGCCGCCGGAAGGGCGACAACGGGCCTGCGCGGACGAACCGGGCGTCAGCCTTCGAGGCGCGCGAGCTCCTCCTCGATCACCGACGGCTCCAGCTTGCGGAACACCGGCTTCGGGGCGGCCAGCGGCGTGCCCGCGACGAGCGGCACCGACTCCCACTTCGCGCCGACCGTGTAGTCGCCGGTCAGCACCGGGTAGTCCGGGCCGCCGCCGAGGTCCTCGACCTGCTCGATGCGCGGCATCGTGGCGTGCACGCCCACGCCGCCGAGCAGCTCGAACACCTTCTGCGCGGAGTGCGGCAGGAACGGGGTCAGCAGCGTGTTGGCGTCGCTGACCACCTGCAGCGCCACGTGCAGGACGGTGGCCTGACGCGGCTTGTCCTCCTCGGCCTTGAGCTTCCACGGCGCCTGGTCGGACAGGTATTTGTTCGCCTCGGCGACCACCCGCATCGCCTCGCCGATCGCCGCCTTCTGCCGGTGCTTGCCGATCAGCTCACCGACCGTGGTGAAGCCGGTCTTGGCGACGGCGAGCAGCGCCTCGTCCTCGGCGGTCAGCTCGCCGGCGGCCGGGATGACGCCGAAGTTCTTGGCGGCCATCGAGATCGAGCGGTTGACCAGGTTGCCCCAGCCCGCGACCAGCTCGTCGTTGTTGCGCCGGACGAACTCGGCCCAGGTGAAGTCGGTGTCGGTCGACTCCGGGCCGGCCGCCGCGATGAAGTAGCGCAGGGCGTCGGCGTCGTAGCGCTCCAGGAAGTCGCGCACGAAGATGACCACCTTGCGGGACGAGGAGAACTTCTTGCCCTCCATCGTCAGGTATTCGCTGGAGACCACCTCGGTGGGCAGGTTGAGCTTGCCGAGGTCGCCCGGCTCGCCGCCCTTGTCGCCCTCGCCCGAGTAACCCAGCAGCAGCGCCGGCCAGATCACCGAGTGGAAGACGATGTTGTCCTTGCCCATGAAGTAGTAGGACTGCGAGTCCTTACCGAGGCCGTCGGCCGACCACCACTGCCGCCACGCCTCCGGGTCGCCGGTGCGGCGGGCCCACTCGATCGAGGCGGACAGGTAACCGATCACCGCGTCGAACCAGACGTAGATGCGCTTGTCGTTGCGGTCGCTCCAGCCCTCCAGCGGGATCGGCACGCCCCACTCGAGGTCCCGGGTGATCGCCCGGGGCTGCAGGTCGTCGAGCAGGTTGCGGGAGAACTTCAGGACGTTGGGCCGCCAATTTTCCCGCTGGTCGAGCCAGCGGCCGATGGCCTGGGCGAAGGCGGGCAGGTCGAGGAAGAAGTGCTCGGTCTCGACGAACTCCGGCACCTCCCCGTTGATCTTCGACCGCGGGTTGATCAGCTGCTCCGGGTCGAGCTGGTTGCCGCAGTTGTCGCACTGGTCGCCGCGGGCGCTGCCGTAGCCGCAGATCGGGCAGGTGCCCTCGATGTAGCGGTCGGGCAGGGTGCGGCCGGTGGACGGCGACCGGGCGCCCAGCGTGGTGCGGGCGACGATGTAGCCGTTGCGGTGCAGCACCGAGAACAGCTCCTGCACCACGGCGTAGTGGTTACGCGTGGTGGTGCGGGTGAACAGGTCGTAGGTCAGGCCGAGACCGTGCAGGTCCTCGACGATCACCCGGTTGTAGCGGTCGGCGAGCTCACGCGCGGTCACACCCTCGGCGTCGGCCTGCACCTGGATCGGGGTGCCGTGCTCGTCGGTGCCGGAGACCATGAGTACGTCGTGACCGGCCATCCGCATGTACCGGCTGAAAACGTCGGAGGGCACCCCGAAGCCGGAGACATGACCGATGTGGCGCGGGCCGTTGGCGTAAGGCCAGGCAACCGCGGCTAGAACGTGACTCATGGTTCCTAAGAGTAATGAGCGGCCCGGCTCCGCCGCGAACGGATTGGTTCCGCCCTCGGCAAGATCCGTATAAATCGCGACACACCCCATCTAAACGTGCTGAGCGGGGCGGCCGCGTAGTCCAATGGGACCCGTGACCGGAGAAACACCGCAACCTGGGGAAAAGCCCTCCAACGAGGGAAGCCCGTGGTCGTTCTCCGACCCCGGCACGTCCTGGTGGCGTGGCGAGAACGAACACGCCGCCGCCGAGCCGGGGCGACCGCGCAGCCCGCGCCGCCGGGCAGCGCAGCATCAGGCGGTCGCCGAGAGCGCGTTGCAGGGGGGCACCGGCACCCTGCAGCCGCCGAGCCCGGTCGAGCGCACCGGTGCGGCCGCCGAGGGGCACGCCGCCGGCGCCCGCGACACCGCCGTACAGCTGATCGACCCACCGGTGGTGGAACGCCACCACGATCAGGCCGACGAGCACCGCTACGACCCGCTCCGGCCGACCGGCTACACCGCCAAGGTCACCGCCACGACCGTGGCCGCCGATGTAAAGGCGGACACCGCCGAGCCGCCGACCGTCGAAGCCCCGCCGGCCGAGGTCCCGGTGGTCGACGTGCCGGTGGTCGACGTGCCGGTGGTCGACGTGCCGGTGGTCGAAGAGGCGTCGGCTCGGGAACCGCAGACGGCGCCCGAGGTGGTCGCCGAGATGAAGGCCGAGCTCGGCCTGCTGCCCGACCCGGACGCCGACGCGGACGTGATGGTTCTGCCCGAACCGAGCACCCGCAACCGGCCCACCGTGCCCCTCGAGCCAACCGCTCCGACCGACCGTGGTCCGGCACCGAGCGTCGCCCGGCAGAGTCGCCGCGACGCCTATCGGCCGACCGAACCGCTGCCGCCGCTGCCACCGCCGACCGGCTCCCCCGAGGTCGACGCCCGGCTGGAACGGCTGGAGAACTCGCCGTTCTGGCACACCGACCCGGAGAAGCTGCCCGAGCCGGAGCTGGACATTCGGCCGGCGCACGCCGCGGGCCGCCGCGGCCGGCGGTCCGGCAAGAAGGGCAAGCCGCCGGTCGCCGCGCTGGTCTCGCTGATCGCGCTCGGCCTGCTGTCCGCCTTCTTCTCCTGGGTCAGCGCCGAACCGTTCTGGCTGGCCATGGGGCACGGCGACCGCGGCTACGCGACCACCGCACACTGCACCAGCTCCGGGGTCACCCAGCACTGCAACGGCCGGTTCGCCGCGGCCGACGGCGGCTTCACCATCAGCAAGGTGACGCTGCTCGGCGTCGGCCCGGGCCAGCGGGTGCCGGGCACGGTCAGCCCGGCCCGGATGGTCAGCGCGGACAGCCCGCGCGCCTATCTCGGCGAGACCACGCCGCTGCTGCAGTTGCGCTGGCTGCTCGGGTTCGCGCTGGTCCTGCTGTGCGGGTACGTGATCGCCGGGGTGACCGGTGCCCGCCGGTTGGAGACCGGGCGCGCGCGACGGGGTGCGGTGCTGGCCAGCCTGGCCGGACCGGTGCTGCTGCTGGTGGGCTTCCTGATCGGCTCGTTCTGACCGGGTGAGCGGTAAGGGCCTGGGCGAGCCGGTTTGTGCGCCACGGCCGCTGCCGACGTCGTACTCATCAAGTGCGTGACTGATGCACCAAGCTGTAGACATCGCGTTTTTTCAGGCCGAAGTCGTCGGCGACGGCCTGAATCGCATCGCGGCGGGTGGCGCCGGCGGATTCCCGCTCGGCGACCGCCTCGCGCAGCTCGTCGTCGGAGGGCCGCGCCTGCGGCCCGACCGGCGCGCCCGCCACCACCACCGTGATCTCGCCGCGCGGATCGCCCTCCTCGGCCCAGGTGGCCAGCTCGGTGAGGGTGCCGCGGCGGATCTCCTCGTAGGTCTTGGTCAGCTCGCGGCAGACGGCGGCCGGCCGGTCCGGGCCGAACGTCGCGGCCAGATCGGCCAGCGCGTCCGCGATCCGGTGCGGCGCCTCGAAGAAGACCAGGGTGCGCGGCTCGGCGGCGAGTTCACGCAGGCGGGAGCGGCGGTGCGAGCCGGTCCGCGGGAGGAAGCCCTCGAAGACGAACCGGTCGCTGGGCAGCCCGGAAAGCGCCAGGGCGGTGGTCACCGCGCTCGGGCCGGGCGCCGCGGTGACCGGGAAACCGGCGTCCAGCGCGGCCTTGACCAGTCGGTAGCCGGGGTCGGAGACGCTCGGCATGCCGCCGTCGGTGACCACGGCGACGGTCAGGCCGTCGGCCAGGGCCGCCACCAATTCGGGTGTACGCCGCTCGTCGTTGCCCTCGAAATAGGACACCACCCGCCCGGTGACCGTCACGCCGAGGTCGCGGGCGAGCCGGGCCAGGCGCCGGGTGTCCTCGGCCGCCACCACATCTGCCGAGGCCAGCACGTCGCGCAACCGGTTCGAGGCGTCGCCGATGTTGCCCAGCGGGGCCCCCAGGAGCACGACCCGGCCGGTTTCGTTGGCTGCCACAGCGTCAGTCCATCACACCGCTTCCCAGCACGACGTCCTAGGATCGCGGAGTGACGACGGCGACAGCTGAGACAGAACTCACTCCGGAGCCGCCCGCGGCCGTGGAGCCCCCCGGTGAGCGCGGTGTTCCCGAGATCGTCCGGCGCCGCCTGGCGACGCTGGAAAACTGGCTGAATCCGCATTCGTGGATCGTGACCGTCGTCGTGACGGTGATCGCCGGCATCCTGCGCTTCCAAAACCTGGCGAGCCCGAAGGGCTACATCTTCGACGAGGTGTATTACCCGACCGACGCGTGGGACATGCTGCAGCACGGCGTCGAGTGGGACGAGAAGACCAACGGCCCGGCGTACGTGGTGCATCCGCCGCTGGGCAAGTGGCTGATCGCGATCGGCGAGAAGATCTTCGGCAACAACGAGCTGGGCTGGCGGTTCACCGCCGCGATCGCCGGCACGCTGATGATCCTGATCCTGGTCCGGATCGCCTACCGGCTGTTCCACTCGGTGCTGCTGGCCGGCACGGCCGGGCTGCTGCTGTCGCTCGACGGCTTCCAGCTGGTGCTGTCCCGCACCTCGCTGCTCGACATCTTCCTCGGCCTGTTCGTGCTGCTCACCTTCGCCGCCATGGTGCTCGACCGCGATCATTACCGGCGCCGGCTGCTGCGCGCTCTGGAAAACGGGTACGACCCGAGCAGCACCCCGTCCATCCCCCGGATCGTCCCGTGGTGGCTGCTCGCCTCCGGCGCGCTGTTCGGCCTGGCCTGCGGGGTGAAGTGGAGCGCGCTGTTCTTCGCGCCGTTCTTCGCCGCCCTGGTGTGGGCGTGGCGGGTGCAGGCGCGCCGCTCGGCCGGCATCCGCGGCGCGTTCATCGCCGGCGTGCTCGGCGACCTGGGCTACCTGCTCCTCACCTTCGTGCTGAGCATCATCTTCTACCTGGCCACTTGGACCGGTTGGTTCGTCACGAACACCGGCTACTTCCGGCACTACCGGGAGGCGAACGGGTGGAGCGAGCCGCCGATCCTCGGCGCGCTGCTCAACCTGATTCATTACCACCAGGAGGCGTACGGGTTCCACAGCCAGCTGACCGAGCGGCACGTCTACCAGTCGTGGCCGTGGCAGTGGCTGCTGCTGGGCCGGCCGGTCGCGTTCTACTGGAACAACAACAGCGGCAACTGCGGTGCGCCGAGCTGCGCCCGGGAGATCCTGCTGCTGGGCACGCCGTTGCTGTGGTGGTCGTTCGCCCCGGCGCTGATCGCGCTGATCTGGTTCGGCATCGCCCGGCGTGACTGGCGGGCCTGGGCGATCCTGGTGCCGGTGGTGGCCGGGATGCTGCCGTGGTTCTACTACGCGATCAAAGACGGCCGGACGATGTTCTCGTTCTACCTGCTGCCCGCCGTGCCGTTCCTGATCCTGGCGGTCGTCTACGTCCTCGGGGCGATCATGACGCCACCGGACGGGGTGGTGGCGGGCAAGGGCAGAACGGACCGCCAGCTGATCGGGACGGTGGTCGCGGGAGCCTATGTCGTGCTCGTCGCGCTCTGCTTCGCCTACTTCCATCCGATCTTCGTGGCACAGCTGATGACCTACGACAGCTGGTCGTCTCGGATGTGGCTTGGCGGCCGCTGGATCTAGCTCCACAGCGGGGGCTCGCCCGGAAAATAGGGCGCGCCCCGATCGCCTGCCACGGGGGAAGCGGGCGATAGGGGCGCGCAACATGAAGCTTAACGACCTCCGATGTCGGACACAACGGGTGCCGACCGAAGTTTCAAATTTCGATCAAGGCAGCTTGCAACATCGGACATTCCGGGCAATTATGTATTAGAAGTATTTATCTCCTCGCGAATTCTTTTCGCGAAATTGCCGGGAGACGTGTCGCTAATGCGACAGAAAATTGTTCGGATAATTGTCGTAACCTCCCCGGGAGTGTCATTACCTCCCAGCTCAGGGCGATCATTATTCCGGTGGCACACACCGGCCCCCATCTGGTCAAACGCCGACGCTCATCATTTCGGTTGATTTAGTGGTGGCGATCATCCGTCACTCTCTCGGGTGAGTGCGCTCAAGATCGCTGTAGATGTTCCTAAGCTCGCCGCGTGACTTCGCAGGAGCCAGAAAACCCGCAATTCGCCGTCGCCGACATTCCCGACACCGAGGTGATCTCCGTGGAGGTGCCGGCGCCGGTGTTCGTGGACAGCACCGGACGCCGCAGCCGGCTGCTGCGACGTCTCGCCTACGCGTTCGGTGTGCTGGTCATGCTCTACGGCGGCCTGATCAGCGTCAGCCTGGCCGGTGGTCCGGTCCGGTCCAGTGCCGTGCTGCCGTTGCCCGGTCTCGAGGCGGAGACCGACGACGACGGCAAGGCGGCGCCGCGGCCGACCCCCACGCCGGCCCCGACCACGTCGCCGACCGCGCTGTTCGTCACCGATGCGCTGCCCCGCCGCACCACCGCGCCGCGCACGACGGCACCCCGCCTGGAGTCGACCAAGGTGGTGACGACGAAGCCGACGCCCAAGAAGACGACCGCGCCGGTCACGCCGAAGCCCTCGGTCACCACCACCAAGCCGACCGAGTCGACCACTACGCCGACGACGACCGGGCCGACCACCACACCGCCGACCACGACCGCCCCGGCACCCGCCCCGCCGACGGTCGGCACCGGCGGGCAGGGCGGCGGATCCGCGGAGCCCACCCCGGTCGCCTCGTCCACCACGGTCGCACCGGCTCCGGCTGAGCCCGCGGAGACCGCTGAGCCCGTCAAGTCAGTTGCGCCGCCGAAGTCCGCCGAACCCGTCGAGACGCGGGCCACCCAGGAGCCGGAGCCGGCCGCTGAGCCCAGCCCCGCTCCGGAGGTCTCGGCGTGAGTCCGGCCCGCGCCCGCGGCCCGGCGCGCCGTCGTCTCCTCCCCAAACCCCGCGTCCTGCTGGGCTCGATGTTGGTGATCCTCTTCGTCGGCGTTCTGACGGTGCAGGCCTACATCAACGCCGAGTTCAAGAGCGACCACGCCGAGGAAGAGGTGGGCGACCAGGACGGCGTACCGCTGGCGATCCGTGGGGGCGGGCCGGTCATCAACACCACCGGCGGCCAGGAGAGCAGCACCCGGATGCCGGAGCGCACCATCGCGCTCACCTTCGACGACGGCCCCGACCCGACCTGGACCCCGAAAATCCTCGAGGTGCTGAAGGAGAACGACGCGCACGGCACGTTCTTCGTGGTCGGTTCCGAGGTGGCCCGCCATCCGGCGCTCACCAAGCAGATCACCGCCGGCGGCAACGAGCTGGGCCTGCACACCTTCACCCACCCGAACCTGCAGCGGGTGGCGCCCTGGCGACGCACGCTCGAGCTGTCCCAGACCCAGGTCGCGATCGCCCGGGCCACCGGCGTGCGCACCAACCTGGCCCGCTTCCCGTACTCGTCGAAGGCCAACGCGATCGACGACACGAACTGGGAGCTGGTCAAGGAGGCCGGCAAGCAGGGCTACCTGGTCGTCGTCAACGACCTGGACAGCGAGGACTGGCAGCTGCCCGGGGTGCGGCAGATCGTGCGCAACGCGACCCCGGCCGGCGAGACCTCGGCGGTCATCCTGTTCCATGACGCCGGCGGTGACCGCTCGCAGACGCTGGCCGCGCTGCGCCGGTTCATCCCGATGATGAAGGAGCGCGGCTACCGCTTCACCACGGTCACCGAGGGCCTGAACCAGAGCATCGAAGCACGGAACAAGGCGAAGGGCGCGGCCGCCGTACCGCTGCTGCCGGAGAACCCGGCGGCGCCGGCCGCGGACGTCTGGCGCGGTAGTGCGGTGCTGTGGACGGTGCGGCTCGCCGACGGGCTCGTCTGGTTCATCGCCGGCCTGTTCCTGGTGGTCGGGTTGCTCACCATCGGCCGTACCCTCCTGCTCCTGCTTCTCGCCACCCGGCACGCCCGGCAGCGCCGCAAGCCGGACTGGAGCTGGGGTCCGCCGGTCACCGACCCGGTGTCGGTGATCGTGCCCGCCTACAACGAGAAGGAGGGCATCGAGGCGGCCGTACGCTCGCTGGCCGGCGGCGACTATCCGGGCATCGAGGTGGTGGTGGTCGACGACGGCTCGACCGACGACACCGCCGCGATCGTGGAGCGGATGGCGCTGCCCAACGTGCGCGTGGTGCGGGTGCCCAACGGCGGCAAGTCGAACGCTCTGAACACCGGGATCGCGCTGGCCAAGAACGACCTGATCGTCACCGTCGACGGCGACACGATCTTCGAGAAGGACTCGATCCGGATGCTGGTGCAGGCGTTCGCCGACCCGACCGTGGGTGCGGTCGCCGGCAACGTCAAGGTCGGCAACCGGGAGAAGATGGTCGCCGCCTGGCAGCACATCGAGTACGTGATCGGCTTCAACCTGGACCGCCGCCTCTACGAGGTGCTCAACTGCATGCCGACCGTGCCGGGTGCGATCGGCGCGTTCCGCCGGGAGGCGCTCGCCCAGGTCGGTGGGGTCAGCGACGAGACGCTGGCCGAGGACACCGACGTCACCATGGCGCTGTGCCGGGCCGGGTGGCGGGTGGTCTACGAGGAGCGGGCGAAGGCCTGGACCGAGGCGCCGACCACCCTCGAGCAGCTCTACCGCCAGCGCTACCGCTGGAGCTACGGCACCATGCAGGCGATGTGGAAGCACCGCCGGGCGCTGCGCGACTCCGGGCCGTCCGGTCGTTTCGGGCGGGTCGGCCTGCCGTTCCTGGCGCTGTTCGGGGTGGCGCTGCCGATGCTCGCCCCGGTCGTCGACATCATGCTGCTCTACGGCCTGGTCTTCTGGGAGTTGCAGGAGACGCTGCTGGCCTGGTTCGGCATGCTGATGCTGCAGCTGTTCACCGCGGCGGTCGCGTTCCGCTTCGACAAGGAGTCGGTCAAACCGCTGTGGCGGCTGCCGTTGCAGCAGTTCGCCTACCGGCAGCTGATGTACCTGGTGCTGATGCAGTCGGCGACGACCGCGATGACCGGCGGCCGGCTGCGCTGGCACAAGCTGCAGCGGGCCGGCCTGGCCCAGCGCTCGGGAATGATCGACGTGCCGCAGCAGAAGCTGGCACCGCAGATCGACACCTGGCCGTCCACTATCGACGTGCCGCGGCCGGGCTCCGATCACCCGGCCGCCGGACGTGCGGTGGCCCTGCCGGTGCAGCCGAGCGCGATGGACCCCGAAGACCTTCCGTCAGCCGGCTCGCCCCCGGGTGGCGGCTCCGGCCCGGTTTACACCGGGTGATGCGCCGGCCCGTACCCCGCTCGACCTGCAGCCGGTCGGGGTGCGGGCCGGCGCTACCACTAAGCCGCGATGAGCTCGGCAATCTCGGCGCTCGTGGTGGGCTGCGCGAACGGGAAGACGACGTGCAGCGAGGTGCCGTCGCCGGGCCGGTCGGAGAGCGCCACCGTGGCGTGATGCGCGTCCAGGATCTTCTTGGCCACCGCGAGTCCGCGGTCCGGCCCGGGGATCTCCGACGGGTTGGCGATCGCGCCGTAGAAGAGATGCGGGAACAGCTCCGGGCGTACGCCGTTGGGCATGTCCATGTCGTCGATGTGCAGGGCCGGACCGGACTCGATCTCGGTGCCGACCCGCACCCGGCCGCCGGCCGGGGTGTATTTCACCGCGGCGAACAGCAGCTGGGTGAACACCTGCTCGAGGCGTACCGGATCGGCGATGATCGGCAGGGCCGGACCGCCGCCCTGGTTGAGGATCCAGATCTGCTTGGTGGCCGCGATCGGCCGCACCGCCTCGACCGCCCGCTGGGTGACCCGGGTCAGGTCGATCTGCCGCATGTGCAGGCTCTCGCTGCCGAAACCGGCGTCCGCCATGGTGGTCAGGTGGTGCAGCAGGTCGAGGAAGCCGCGGATGTGCCCGGCCGTGGCCCGGCCGACCAGTTCGGCCATCTCGGCGTCGTGCCGGCCGGTGCTGCCCAGCTTCTCCAGGTAGGTGGACATCAGCCGCAGCGGCGCCCGCAGGTCCCCGCCGACCAGCTGGGCCAGGTCGTCCTTGCGCCGTTCCAGCTCCTGCAGCCGGGCCGTGGTGTTGGCCAGCGCGACCGAGTGCCGGCGCAGCTCCATCTGTGAGGTGACCTGCCGGGCCAGCGCACGCAGCGCCTGGAGTTGCTCGACGCCGACGCTGCGCGGCGAGTTGTCGATCACGCAGAGCGTGCCCAGCGCGTACCCGTCCGTGGTGACCAGCGGCGCCCCGGCGTAGAAGCGGATGCCGCCCTCCATGTCGACCGACGGGTTGTCGGCGAACCGGGCGTCCTTGGTCGCGTCCGGCACCACCAGCAGGTCCCGGCCGAGGATCGCGTGCGCGCAGAAGGAGAGGTCGCGGGACGTCTCGGTGAGGTCGGTGCCGACCCGCGCCTTGAACCACTGACGGTCCGTGTCGACGAGGGTGACCAGCGACATCGGTGTCCCGCACACGTTCGAGGCGAGCTGCACGATGTCGTCGAAGTCCTGCTCCGGCGCGCTGTCGAGGATGTCGAGCGCGTACAGGGCGGACAGGCGATCGGTTTCGTTGTCGGGCAGGGAAGCGTGCATGGGTTACCTCCGAGGCTCGCTTCAGAGATACCACCCAAAAGTAGCTATCCACGCCCATCGGACAAACTTTGGCTCGTCTGGTCGACTGAAAAGGGGGGCGCGGATCGCGCCCCCCTTTTCTCATGCTCAGATCTTGCCGACCCCGGCACCCGCCTTCACCAGGGCGGAGACGTCGGCGGTCGCGCCGAGCGGGAACGAGTACGGCGGGGTGGTGAACGTCCCGGTCTGCGTGATGACCGGCGCCTCGCCACCGAAGTCGTTGCCGCTGATCACCGCGAAACCGTCCTCATCGGAGTCCTCGGTGGTCCAGACCGGCAGCTTCACGTTGACGAACACGTTGTTCTGCACCAGGCACTGCGCCGACATCAGGCAGTGGATACCGCTGGTCGCGGCGTTGGTGAACAGGTTGTCGTAGATGTGCGCGGTGCCGAAGCGCAGCCGCGGCAGCCGGGAGGCCACGTTGTCGAACCAGTTGTGGCTGTAGGTGACCCGCAGGCGCCCGGTGTCCTCGGCGGCGTTGCTGTCGCTGTGCCCGACCAGCGAGCCCTTGAAGTGGTCGTGCAGGTAGTTCCAGGAGACCGTGACGAAGTCGGTGGCGTGCGTCAGGTCGACCATGCCGTCGTAGAAGTCCTTGTCGTGACTGGTGTCGTTGAAGAGCTCGTTGTGGTCGATCCAGATGTGGTCGGACACCTGGGCCGCGATCAGGTCGGTGGGCGCCTGCGCGAACGAGATCTTCAGGTTGCGGATGATGACGTTGCTGGCCTTCTTGATGAAGAAGCCGCCGCCGGTCAGGCCCGCGTTCGCGGTGGTGCCGACGATCGTCTTGTTCGAGGAGACGACCACCTGGTCATCGCCGCCGCCCTGGATGACCGTGGCGAGCTGCAGGATCTTCGGGCCGGTCGAGGCGGCCTCGGTGATCAGCTGGCTCAGCGAGGTGATGTTCACCGTCGTGCCGCCGGCGCCACCGGTGGTCCCGGCCCCGAAGCCGATCGGACTGGTCTCGAAACCGCCACTCGGTGCGCTGGTCGTGGGAGTCGTGGTCGGGGTCGTGGTGGGAGCCGTGGTCGGGGTCGTGGTGGGAGTCGTGGTCGGGGTCGTCGTGGCCGGCGTCGAGCTTCCACCGACGGTCACGCTCACGTCGTCGAACTGCGCGGTCGCGTCGTACGTCTGGAGCCCGATCCGCCCCTTCGCGAAGGTCGTCGCCGTCGCCGTCGCGACCTGCGCCCCGTTCACCGACCCGCTCAGCGTGTTCCCATTGACGGTCAGACCCAGGGTGTACGACGTTCCCGCGCTCACCGTGAGCGCGGCCTCGCCCAGCACCGTCGCGGTGCCCGACTTCACCGATTCCAGTCGCACCTTGTTCGCCCCGGTCAGGGCCAGGCGGTAGAAGCTGGTGGCACTGGTCGAGCGGGCCACGATGGCGGCGTACCCGCCGGAAGCGACCGACAGCGGCTCAACCTTGGCCGACACGGTGTAATCGGCCCAGTCGGTCAGCCCCGCGAACTCCCGGGCCAGGGTGGCGCCGGTCTTGCCCTGCTTGAGCACGTGCGAGCCGTCGCTGACCACCGACCAGGTGCCGCCCGATTTGCTCCAGCCGGCGGTGTCGCCGTCCTCGAAGCTGTCGGAGAAGCCGGCCGCCGAGGCCCCGTCGGCATCCGCGAACGACACCGACGCGAGGCTGCCCAGACCGACCACGACCGTGGTCATACCGGCCGCCAGGGCGATCCTTTTCTTATTCATGGGGTTCCTTTCGGGCTACGAGGACAAGCGAGACCGTAGGCGCCCGAAAACGTCGCAGTCAAAGCCCTTAAAGCAAAAATAAGAACACTCCGAGCTGCGGGTAAGCGCTTGCCCTGCCTTTTCTCAACGCGCCCCAGAAAGGCTTCGTGAAAAGAATGGAGAGCAATTAGTTCCATCATTTAGTGGTCGTTGCCGCATAAAAAGGTTGCCACCGTCCGATGTGACCCCGGTCACATCCACAGGCTCCCGACAGGTTCGGTTGATGTATTCGCACATGTCGATTTCTCGGACACCCTCAGAGGAGAACTGATGCACGACGACGACGAACCCGTCGGCCGGCTGCTCAGCCGCCGCCAGGCACTGGTAACCCTGGGCCTGGCCACCGGCGCCGGCCTGGTCGTTGCCGCGGGCGCCACCACCGCCCAGGCCGCCACCCGCCCCACCGCGACCACGGTCGACTGCGTGGCGAAGCCGGAGATGACCGAAGGCCCCTACTTCGTGGACGAGGGCCTCAACCGCAGCGACATCCGGATCGACACGTCCGACGGCTCGGTGTCGCCCGGCACCCGGCTGACCCTGGACCTGAACATCCTGCAGATCACCGACGGCGTGTGCAGCCCGCTGGCCGGCGCGCAGGTGGACATCTGGCACTGCGACGCGGCCGGCGTCTATTCCGACGAGGCCGCCAACAACTCGGTGGGCAAGACGTTCCTGCGCGGCTACCAGATCTCCAACAGCCGCGGCCAGGTCCGCTTCATCACCGTCCTGCCCGGCTGGTACCAGGGCCGCACGGTGCACATCCACCTCAAGGTGCGAACCACCGGCACCGACGGAAACCCGTACGAGTTCACCTCGCAGCTCTTCTTCACCGAGGAGTTCAACGCCGCGTTCCTGGCCACCGACCCGTACGCGGCAAAGGGCACCCCCGACACCACGAACGCGACGGACGGCATCTACAACACGGTCGGCGACCAGATGCTGCTGCAGCCGACCCGCCAGGGCCGCACCGCCTGGTCGGCCTGCTTCGGCATCGGCCTGGACCTCTCCGACACCGCGGTCGGCGCCCCCGACGGCGGCATGGGCGGCCCCGGCGGTCCGGGTGGCCCCGGCGGCCCGCCCCCGAGTGGCCCGCCGCCGTCCGGCACCCCGTCGCCGACCCCCACCGACTCGCCGTCCCCCACCGAATCGCCCACCGCTACCGAGTCGCCGTCGGCCTGAACAGGTTGCGGGGGCCGGACCGCTGTGCGGCCCCGCCCGGCCCCCGCAAGCTCTCTCTCACCAGACGGAGTCACCACGGATGACGACGTCGCTGCCACCATCCACATAGATCACTTGACCGCACAGGTGGGTGTTCTCGACGCTGCCGAGCCAGGCCAGCAAATTGGCCACCGCCTCCGGCTGCGCCACCCCGTTCAGCGGCATCGGCACCAGCTCGAGAAGAGCCGCCGTCTGCTCCTCGGTGGCAATCATGTCGGCGGTCATCGGCGTGACGATGATGCCCGGCCCAACAGCGTTGAGCGGAATGGAAGCACCGGCCCACTCAACGGCCGGCGCCTGCCGCCGCACCCAGCGCGACAGAGCCTTCTTGCTGGAGCTGTAAATCAGCGACCCGAGCGTCTCCGGCGACTTGGCCAGCACTTCGGCCCGGGCAAGCGCGGCCGCTTCATCCCGGTTCTCCAGCAGAGCCACCAGCTCGTCATCAACCGGGTGCAGAGCCGCCATCGAGGAGACGACAACGGCCCGGGGCGCAGCCGACCCCAACAGGAACGGCCGCAGCCCTTCCAGCGTGGCAAGCGCCCCGAAGAAGTTGACCGCAACGGTCGCCGGCACCGGCAGAGCAAGGCCCGCGACCGCGTACACAGCGTCAATGGCCCCACCGGTAAGCCGCTGCACACCGTCGACGAGCGCGGCACGCCCCTCAGCCGTGGTGAGGTCGGCCGTGATCTCCGCATCGTGCAGATCGACCCCGACCACCCGCTCCCCGCGGCTTTCCAGCAGCTCCTTGGTGGCCTTACCGATGCCGGATGCCGATCCGGTGACCACCGATACACGAGCCATGGCGCGCCTCCCGTCCGTCGTTCACCTAGATCGTCACGCCGAGTCGCCGCCCGGAGTCAGTGCCCAAAGTCCCCGTTCCCGGGTCGTTGAGACCGCTCACCGAGGACATCCCGATAGAGCGCATCCCGAAGCGCAATCTCCCGCCGATCGAGAAGCCCGAACCCAAGCCGGTTGGGCGCATAGCAGTACCCGATGCCGGTATCCGGATCCGCGAACCCGAACGACCCACCGTTCCCCGGAGTCCCGAAGGCGGAGTTGGCGGCACTGCCGAAAGGCGCGTCCGGCGTGGGTTTCAAATACCCAAGAGAGAAGGAGATTGGCGTACGCAACATCTCGTCCACGGTTCCCCCCGAGGGTGCCCGAGCCGGTTGAACGAGGGCTTCGAGCGTGCCGGCGGTAATGCCGAGCTTCCCGGTGAGGGCAGCGTCATAGGCGGCCGCCACCGCTCGGGGTTCCCCGATGCCGTTCCCGGCCGGAATCTCGACACGCAGCATCTCGTCGGTGTTGAAGGCGGTGTCCACAACAAGCTCAGGAGGATTACTGAGCGACCGCCGAACCGGACTCCCGGGTTTCATCATGGCGAGCAACGTGCTGGTCGGATAGTCCCGAAGATGCATCATCATCTGCAGGTTCCCCCGCCCATGAATGGTGGCCCGCCGCGCCATGTCGAAGTCGTCGGGCAGTCCGATGTAGAAGCTCAACCCGAGCGGCCCAGCAATCTCATCAGCGAAGTAGCGCCCGATAGACCGCCCACCAGGATCAACCCGGCGAAGCAGCTCACTCTCATACCAGCCAAGCGTGATCGTGTGATAGCCATGCCGAGTGCCGGCCGCCCAGAGCGGCCGCTGTATAGCAAGAGCAGCCGCCATAAAGTCAAGATCACCAAGGTCGGCAACGGTCAACGGCACATCAACAATCGGCAGCCCAGCTTGATGAGACAACAATTGCCGTACGGTGATCCCGCCCTTACCGCGCCACCCGAACTCAGGCCAGTAGGCAGCAACGCGCTCGTCATAATCAAGAAGCCCCCGAGAGTGAGCAAGGGCAAGCGCGAGCGACGAGACCCCTTTGGTAGTGGAGTACATAACCACAACGGTGTCCGCCTGCCAGGGCAACCGCTTCACTCCGTCCCGATACCCACCCCAGAGGTCAACAACCTTGCGCCCGCCCCGATAGACCGTGCAGGCCGCCCCGATCTCACCGCGCTCAGCAAAGTTACGGCGAAACGCATCGGCCACCGGCCCATACCCTTCGTCGACGTCCCCATGAATAAGCTCCGGCGCCACCGCAACCTTGACCATGGCGTTCTCGCTTCCAAGATCACCGGGCAGCCGCCCAGGCCCCGATCGAGATCCGACGCCACCCTGCCTCGATCATGACCCCGCCCCACCGCCCACCGACACGGCCGAATTTCCCCCGACAGACAGGCTGAAAGCCTCGTCGACGGCGGCACGGGGGACCACGTCGCGGGACTGGTCGGGAAGTTGGTCGGTCTGGTCTGCCGTGATTTGGCGTGGGTCCGGCTTGGCCAGATATCGGGTGGCGGTGTGCGGGAGGTCGCCGGTGCGGGTCTCCTGCGTGTCGTGCCACAGGGCGAGGAACGCTGCACGAGCGGGGTCGGCGCCTTCTTCAACTGCGATAAGGGCCGCCAACTGGGCGGTACTGAGCTGCCCCGATTTTTTCGGACAGGCCTATTTAGGCTCAATTCATGCGGCTAGCTGCCGATCTTCGAACTCGTACCGGACTTGGTGCGGTGTCTTATAGCCGAGTTGCGAGTGGCGTCTGCGGGAATTGTAGCGGAGCTCGATGTATCTGGCAATGTCGCGGCGGGCATGTTCGCGGGTCGGATAAACGGTGCGGTGGACCCGTTCGTTCTTCAGTGTCGCGAAGAACGATTCGGCCATTGCATTGTCGTAGCAGATACCCGTACGGCCGACGGATTGGCGAATTCCAAGTTCGCTGAGGGTGGCGCTGTAGTCGGCCGAGGTGTAATTGCTGCCACGGTCGGAATGGAAGATCGCGTCATCGGCCAGGCGATGGTTCGCGGCGGCCATCCGCACTGCTTTCTCGATGAGCGGCGTGCGATAGTTGTCGTCCGTTGCCCAGCCGATGACTTCCCGGGTATGGCAGTCGATCACGGTCGCCAGGAAAAGCCAGCCCTGCCAGGTTGGGACATAGGTGATGTCACCGACCATTTTCCGTCCCGGCTGGTCGGTGGTGAAATCGCGGTCCATCAGGTCCGGGATGCGGTGCGGCGTGTCGCCGGCGACCGTGAGGCTGTGTCGCCACGGCCGCGGCTGGCATGGTCGCAGCCCCAGCTCACGCATCAGCGCGCGGACCAGCTCCAGGCCACAGGTGATGCCGTGTTCGGCCAGGTCCGCGTGGACGCGCCGGTAGCCGTAGGTGCCGTCGGACGCTTCGAAGAAATGAACGATTAAAGTCTTCAATTCCTCACGCCGACAGGAAGTCGCGGAGGCCGGCTTGTTCCGCCATTCGTAATACCCTGATCGGGAAACTTCAAGCCACACACACATTTTCGCCAACGACGGCGACAGCGGGTGTCTGTTCTGCTGGGAGGTTGCGTACTCGGCGTCGATGAATTCGAACGTGTCACTCACCGATGATCCCGGGCGAAGTACGCTGCGGCTTTTTTCAGGAATTCGTTCTCCATCCGCAGTTCCCGTGTCTCGCGCTCGAGTTGCCGTAGCCGTTCCCGCTCGTTGACCGACAGGGCCGGTTCCTCGCCGGCGTGGTCGCGGCGATATCGGGCTACCCAGCTACCTAACGTGCCCTCGCCGATCCCCAATTCGCGAGCCACGTCAACAATCGGACGCGACTCGTCGATGACGAGTTTCACAGCCTCCCGCCGGAACTCCGGCGAGAAACTTCGCTTTGGACGAGGCATTCACTTTCCTTCCCAGGCGAACCAATTCTACTTGGTGCACCTGTCCGGAAAGATCATGGCGGCTCATACGCATGGTGTGCTCGGCGACCGATTCCGGGTCGCGGACTCCGGCGTGCCACCACCCGGTGCGGCGCACGCGCTTGAGCAACCCGAGCTCGTACCCGAATGCGGCGATCGCCTCAGCGTCTTCTGGCACCGGTGGTCCTTCCTAGCGGCCGGAGATGCGCGCCGCGTACTGAATTCCGAACCGCGTACCTACAGTTGTCGCAGGCATCCGGCCTCTCAAGCCTTGGTCGTTGCCTCGGTGAGTGCCGTTGCGGCATGGACAAGGTCGGCCCATGGAAACAATCCGGCGGCCGGCGGGCCCATGTTAGGTGTCGGCAGAGGCCAGCGGTCCGGGTCGAACATGAGGTCGACACCCCACGAGCGAAGCGCCTTGACGCTGGCCTGGAACGCGGGATGGCGAGCGAGAGCAACGTTCGGCGTCGGAACGGCGATGATCGGCAGGCCCATCCCGATTGCCTCGTTGAGCATGCCCAGGGCGAGGGTGTCGCTGGCTCCGGCGGCCATCTTGTTGATCGTGTTGAAGGTGGCCGGAGCGATGATGAAGGCTTCCGGCTGCGGCAAGACGTCGGGCTCGTCCGGTTGTTTGTAGTCGTATCGGACCGCGTGGCCAGTGAGCGTGGCGAGCGCATCGCAGTCCATGAACTTCAAAGCAGATGGGGTCGCGACGACGCAGACGTGCCATCCGGCGGTCTGCATTTGGGCTACGAAGGCCGGTAGGTCGGCTGCGGGGCGCCCGCCGCACGCAACGACGCAAAGGACCGGCTGGCCATCGATCGGCATGCGGCTCCAGCACTAACTCGGCAATCGGCGAAGTATCGTCGTGCAATGGTCACGCACCGTGCGGAGTCAGGGACCGCCTTGGACCATTTCGGTGTCCGGGTTCGCCGCTGGCGGCTAAAGCGTAACCTCAGCCAGCGGGTGCTCGCCGACCTTGCAGGCGTGAGCCAGGGCTACATCGCCCAGATCGAAGCCGGCACCTCGCCCCTGGACAAGCGCAGCACGCAGCTTGCGATCGCGCGGGCGTTGCAGGTGTCGCTGGCCGACCTGACCGGTCAGCCGTACGACCCGACAACCCTGGAGCACGTCACGGCGGCTCGCCATTTCCCGCCACTTCGTGCCGCGCTCGCCGAGCTCGCCTTCGGCGTGACGGAGATTCCGGAGAATCGACCGGCCGATCTTGTGGCTACGTTGACCGGCATAACCGAGTTGCACAATGCCTGCCGCTACGACCAACTGGTGGCCCAGCTCCCCGCGCTTATCTTGACGTTGGGGAACGATCGCGAAAGTCCCGCGGCTTTACGCCGCTTGGTGTGGGCAACGTACGCGGCGACCTTCGCGGCGAAGTATCTGGGACATGCCGACCTTGCGATGCTCGCGGCCCAGCAATGTCAGGCCACAGCGTCGACGCTGATGGATGAACCGGAATGGCTCGGAATCGCGGAATTCGCCACCGTGCACACCCTTCCGCCGGAAACCAGGTCATTGCCGTTGAAGCGGGCCGGCCAAGCGATCGACCACATGGACTCCGCAGCTGGTCATCCGCGTGCGGGTCAGGTCTACGGGATGCTGCACCTGAGCGCGGCCATGCTGTCGGCGATCGACGGGGACGCACAGCGGAGTCTGGACCATCTCCGGGAAGCGACTGTCATCGCAAGCCGCCTCGGCGAAGGCAACTTCGGCGAGCTGTGGTTCGGGCCGACGAATGTCGCGATCTGGCAGCTGGGTGTACTCGCCGAACTGAACGAAGGCGGAGCCGCCATGTCGCTGCCACCGATCGATGTTTCCGTCATCGGATCATCGAACCGGCGAGCCACGATGTATGCCGATTTGGGACGCTGCCTCGCGCAGACTCGGAAACACGACGCCGAAGCCAGGGCCGCCCTGCTTCGGGCCGAGGAGATCGCGCCCCAGCGGGTTCGGCTGTCGCCGCTCGTCCGGGAGACCGTCGGTTCGATGCTGCGGCGGGCGCGCCGTTCAACTGGCGGGCGCGAACTTCAAGCATTGGCCGCGCGCCTCGACGCGACGTGATTAGAGCGGCTAATCATTTCGGCAGTTGGCGGCCATAGCGTCACACCCGGCGAAGCAGCCGGCGGGAGGTGCGTGGCGAGTGGCGAACCAAACAAGCGGGACAGGAAACCGACCGGCCGGGCCTGCGTACTACGCGATATCAGCGGATCAATGCTTGGTCGAGGCGCAGGCCGTGCTCGATGAACACGTCACGTCCAGCGGCACTGGCCGCTGCCTGGCGTGCGACTCGCCGGCACCGTGTTGGCGTCGAGAGAGCGCGGTGACGATCTTCTCCCGAAGTCTGCGGCTGCCGACACGACGGCCCGGAGCGAGCCCACCCGACTTGATCAACGCCCGCCGAATTTCGCCGTGATGCCGCCAAGCAGCCCGGTTCAAGAAGGGAGACCAGCCAGCGATGATGCGGGACGACTTGTTACAGCGGATCGCGGCGCTACCAGCAAACGCGGACGTCGGAATCCAGATCGGTGACGACCACCTCGACATCACGGACGTCATTGCATGGGGCGATGGCGACTTCGGCGCACTCAGGTGCCACCCGAACGACGTCCGTGATCTGCTCGCCGCATGGGGCCTTCACGACCGGCGTTCAGAGTAAAAGCAAAGCTGGCTGATACAACAGCGAGCGAAGGCAACTGCGTGGAAGTCGCCACCAACCTCCCCAGCGTCGTAGCCGTCCGAGACACCAAGAACCGCGCGAATGGCACCTTGCTCTTCACCTCAGAAGAGTGGAAGGCCTTCATCACCGACCTAAGGCACGGAGAGTTCGATCTCTAGCGACCATCCAGCCGGCCACAGCTGACCACGGCGGCCGCCGCAGCCAGAGCGTGACCGGCGCAGCCAAGGCGTGACCGGCGTAGCCAA
>NZ_BOML01000007.1 GCF_016862175.1 Paractinoplanes durhamensis
AGAGCGACCATCGCAACGCGGGGTTTCCGGGGGCTCGGCCCCCGGAGCAGATATAACAAACGCCGCAGGTCCGCGCTTTCCGCGGACATACGGCGTCCCAAGTTTGGTGGAGCTGTGGGGATTTGAACCCCAGACCCCCTCGATGCGAACGAGGTGCGCTACCAGACTGCGCCACAGCCCCTAACAGCCGTCGGACGTTTGTCCGGCGAACCGCAGCAACATTAACAGGTCGGCCGGGTCGGCCGCGAACCGACCCTCCCGCAACCATCAGGCCGTGTGGTGACGACCGCCGGCCTCGTACGCCCGCCCCCGCAGCCCACCCGCTCGCCGGTAAGACACCGAGCCCGTAGCGGGGAGCTCCGACGGATCGCGGTCCAGGCCCATCGCCGCCCGGCGTACGGCCTCCTTCTGCGCCGCCAGGCGTCTCTGCGCCTCCCGGCGTGCCGCCGCCCGCCGTGCCTGCTCCCGACGCACCTCCGCCTGCCTGGCAGCCAGCCAGGCGGCTTCCCGGGCCTCGATCCGCCGGCGCCGCCGGTCGGTGATGGCCCGGTTGCGCAGGTGCACGAGGTAGAGGCCGAGCAGCGAGCCGGTGCCGGCGAAGCCGATCCAGAAGCCGGGGCTGACGGTGACCACGCCGACCAGCTCGATCAGGTTGAGCAGCAGCAGCGCCGCGAAGACGCGGCGCCGGCGAATAACTGCGGGAGTGTGCCGTCGCGGCGGTGGGCGGCGGGCCGGCCGTTTGCTGGTGACCAGGCGCAGGCGGCGTTGCGGCTTCTCAACTGCCGGGGCCAGAACCGTAACCGTGACCGCTCGCGCGAGGTTGATCGGTCGTCGTCCGGGCACAGTGCGCTGACGGCGGCGGCGCTGCAGCACCCGCGCCGTCGACGACGCCCGCTCCGCGGCGAGCCGCTCGGTGGCGTCGTACCGGCGGACGAGCGCCGGTGCGAGGGCGAGCAGTCCGGCCGCGGCGAGGACGGCGAGGAGCACCGAGGTCGGCACCCTCACCCCTCCCGTCACAGCTTCGGGCGGTCCGCTCTACACTCCCCCAGCCGCGGACCGCAAAACCCGGCGAGGATTTTTCGCGCTGCGGCGACTCGGTGGTCACGGATGGCCCCGAAAAACCCTCAATCTCCCCGAGGCTACGGGCGCGAGCTGCGGAAATGCGCGCGCCGCGCCGGGCGCGTCACGCTGTGAAGATCGGCGAGTCAGGCGCGTACGCGTCGCCAGCGGGCCAGCAGGCCGCCCTCGGCGGCGATCTCCTCGCTGGTCAGGGCGTATCCAAGGTGGTCGCGCCAGCCGCCGTCGATGTGCATGTAGCGCTGGTGGTACGCCTCCTCGCGGAAGCCGAGCTTCTCGACGACGCGGCGGGACGGCACGTTCTCCGGCCGGATGTTGACCTCGATGCGGTGCAGGCCACCGGCCCCGAAGGCGTGGTCGACGGCGAGCGCCAGCGCGGTCGGGATGACCCCGCGACCGGCCACCTGGGCGTCGATCCAGTAGCCGGCGTACGCCGAGCTGAACGCGCGCCGGACGATGTTGCCCAGGTTGATGTGCCCGACGAGCCGGTCCTCGAAGCAGACCGCGAACGGCATGCTCTCGCCGCGCCGGGCGGCCCGCTTCATGTCCTGGTAGACGTAGCCGTACGCCCGGGTGGAATTCATCTCGGCCCAGGGGCCGGGGGGTGCGGACTCCCAGGGGGCCAACCATTTCTGGTTGGCGATGCGGACCTCGGACCAGGCTTTGCCGTCACCGCGCTTGTAGGGCCGCAGCAGAACGGGTCCGTCGGTCAGGACGGCCGGCCATCCGGGCACCGACCCCACCAGCATCATCGCCTCCGGTCGAGCAACAGGACGTCCACGGTCGAGCCTGCGGCCGCCGTGGTGACCCGTTCGCCGAGAACGAGAAGTCCATTTGCCTCGGCCAGGCCGGAAAGAGTGTACGGCCCACCGGCCAGCGGCTGCACGGTGTAACCCCCGCCGCGCCGCTCGGCCACGTGCGCCGGCCGGAATTCGCGCAGGCCACCGGGGGACGACACGGTTTCCAGGAGATGCGCCTTGACGCTGTGCCGGAACACCGGCTCGTTGCCGGCGAGCAGCTGGATGACCGGCCGGGCCAGCACCTCGAAGCCGATCAGGGCGGCGCCGGGCTCGCCGGGCAGGCAGACGACCGGCACCTCTTCGCCGCCGACGGTGCCGAAGCCGAGGGTGGCGCCGGGGCAGAGGGCGACGTCGGTGAACTCGACGACACCACGGCCGGGGTCGCGGCGGGACAGGACGCGGCGGAGCATGTCGCCGGGCCCGGTGCCGGTGCCGCCGGTCGTGATGATCAGGTCGGCGCGCAGGGTCTGGTCCTCGAGGAGGCCGCGCAGGCCCTCCGGGTCGTCGTCGCAGATGCCGATCCGGTAGGCGAGGGCGCCGGCCTCGACCGCGGCGGCGGTGAGCGCGTGCGAGTTGGCGTCGACGACCTGGCCGGGCTGGCTGGGCCGGCCCACGTCGACCAGCTCGTCGCCGGTGGCCACCACGACGACGCGCGGGCTGGGCCGCACCATCACGTGCCCGATGCCGGCCGCGGCGAAGGTGGCCACCATCGCCGGGGTGACGTAGGTGCCGGCCCCGGCGAGCACCTGACCGGCGGCCAGCTCCTCACCGGCCCGCCGGACGCCGGAGCCGCGTTTGGGCGCGTGCAGGATCTCGACGGCGGCCATGGCCTGGTCGGTCCAGTGCACCGGCACCACCACGTCGGCGCCGATCGGCAGCGGCGCCCCGGCCGCCACCGAGAAGCAGGTGCCGGGGGTGAGCCGCACCGGCCGCCAGCTGGCCGCGCCGAGGTCGCCGACGACGTTCAGCCGGACCGGCCGCGGCCCGCCTTCGTGCTTGCCGAAGGAGGGGTGCGAGCCGACCCGGCCGGCCGAGGCGAGGTCTTCCCAGCGTGCCGCGTACCCGTCGATGGCGGCCTGGTCGAAGGCCGGGTACGGGTGCGGGGCGAGCACGTCACCGGCGAGGGTGTTGCCGTGCGCCTGGGTGAGGTCGAGGTCGAGTGAGGGCAGCGCTCGCAACCTGCGCAGCACGCTGCCCAGGTATTCGGCGAGAGGCATCAGCTCGTTGGCGGCCGCCTCGGCATCGGCCGTTGCTGTCATCCCTTCGAACCACCGGCGACGAACTCGGCAAGCCAAGCACGGAACTCTTCGCCCAGGTCAGCCCGGCGGCTGGCCAGCGTCACGACGGCCTGCAGGTAGCCGAGCGGCATGCCGGTGTCGAACCGGTGCCCGCGGTAGATGATGCCGTGCACCGGCACCCCGTCCTGCAGGAGCTGGAACATCGCGTCGGTCAGCTGGATCTCGCCGCCGTTGCCGGGCTTGGTGTTGGCGATCGCTTCGAAGATCGAGCCGGGCAGTACGTAGCGGCCGAGCACGGCCAGGTTGCTGGGTGCCTCCTCCGGCGACGGCTTCTCGACCAGCCCGGTCACCTGCACGATGTCGTCGCCGAGGTCGGAGGGCGCCACCGAGGCGATCCCGTACCGCGAGGTCTCGGACGGCTTGACCTCCATGAAGGCGAGCACGATGCCGCCGGTGCGGGCCTGCAGGTCGAGCATGTCCGGCAGGAGCGGCTTGTCCTCCTCGACGAACTCGTCGCCGAGCAGAACCGCGAACGGGTTGTCCCCGACGTGCGAGGCGCCGCAGCCGACCGCGTGGCCGAGGCCGAGCGGCTCGCCCTGGCGGCAGGTGTAGATGTCGGCGAGCTCGCTGGTGCGGCGCACCGCGGCGAGCCGTTCGAGGTCACCCTTCTCCTCGAGGCGCTGCTCGACGTCGGGCCGGCGGTCGAAGTGGTCCACCATGGACGTCTTGCCGCGCCCGGTCACGAGCAGCACATCGGTGATGCCGGCGGCGGCCGCCTCTTCCACGATGTATTGCAGAACCGGCCGGTCGACGACCGGTAACAACTCCTTCGGGACGGCCTTGGTGGCCGGTAGGAACCTGGTGGCCAGACCGGCCGCGGGAATGACGGCCTTGACCGCCCGGCGGCCGGTCGCATGCGCGTTCGTGGTCATCGAGGTCACCGCACTTTCGCTCAGATCGTGCCCGGACATTCCGCGAGACTATCGGCCGCGCGCCTGGCGCGGCGGTTGCGGCCCACCGGTCACGGTGGTGGTGGGATCAAAATTCACTTCTGGTACGCCCGTGGCGACCGCCGCGAGCCGATAGGTGTCCCGCCCAGCGTTCTTGGCCGCGTACAGAGCGTCATCGGCGGCCCGGAGCACCTGCTTCGCGTCGGAACCGTGCTCGGGGAAGACCGCCACCCCGATCGAGACTGTCACGGGAATGGCACCCCGGCCCTCGATCGGCATCGGCCGGTCGCGGACGGCTGCCCCGAGACGCTCGGCCACGATGGCACCGCCGTACGCGTCGGTCTCCGGCAGCAGCACCACGAACTCCTCCCCACCCTGGCGGAACGCCACGTCCACCTCGCGCAACCCGATCCGGATGCGCCGGGCGAACTCGGCCAGCACCGCGTCCCCGGCCGCGTGCCCGTACGTGTCGTTGACCTTTTTGAAGTGATCGAGGTCCAGCACGAGCACGGCGAGCATCCGCCCGAAGCGATTGGCCCGTTCCACCTCCCGGCGCAACGATTCCCGCAGGTAACGGTAATTCCACAGGCCGGTGAGCGGATCGGTGAGGGACAGCCGCTGGGCCTCCTCGTGTACCCGCACGTTGTGCACGGCAATCCCGGCCTGACCGGCGAAGGTGCGCAGGGTGTGCAGGTCGGCGTCGTCGAAGTCGTCGCTGCCGACCCGGTCGTAGAGGGCGAGCACGCCGAGCGTGGCCGGGGTCGACTCGACCGGCGTGAACGGGTCGTCGACGAGCGGCGCCCGGATCGGCACGGCCACGTACGTACGGCAAGGAGGCTCGACCGATCCCACCTCGCCGTGCCCGCGCCGCGCCTCGCCGGCGGCGGCCACGCCGCCGAGCACCCCCGACCCGACCGGCAGCCGCAGCTTCGTCAGTTCCGCCTCGGGCACGTCCCAGCTGCCGGTGAGCCCGACCGCACAGCGCGCCACGAGCTGCCCGCCGACCGGGTCGAGCAGCAGCACCAGGCCGGATCGGGCGCCGGTGGCGGCGAGCGCGGTCCGCAGGATCACCTGCAGGATCTTGTCGACGTCGTGGGTGCTGGACAGCGTCTCGCCGAGGATCGCGAGATGCCCGCGCAGCTGGTCCCGGCTGGCGGTGAGCGCCTGCACGTAGGCCTGCAGCTCGCGGGTCATCCGGTTGAAGGTGGCGGCGAGCCGGCCCAGCTCGTCCGGGCGCACGATCGGCACCCGGGTGTCCAGGGCACCGCCGGCCACCTGGTCGGCGGCGAGCGCCAGATCGCCGAGCGGACGGGTGGTGGAGGCGGCGAGCCAGCGCGCCACCAGCACCGCGGCGAGTCCGGCGGCGAGCACGACGGTGAGCAGAACGGCGTACAGGAAAGTGGGGTTGCTCTGCGGGACGCTCAGCGTGAGCGGCAGCGGCTGGCCCGGCTCCGCGCTCAGCTCGCGGCTTTCCGGCAGGTCACCGGGGCCGAGGGTGATCTGCGCGCCGCTGGTCGCGGCGAGCCGCGCGAGAAAGTCCCCGTCGACCGCCTGGGTCGCGGTGATCTCGACCGAGCCGGCGGTGGCGGTCGCCGAGATCGCGGTCGGCTCCCCACCCGGCGGATCCGCGCAATCGCCGTTCGTTGCGGCCGCGCCGATCCGGATCTCGCTGGCCAGGCCGCGGACGACGAGCTGGCGGCCGACGGCTTCGCGCTCACTCGCGGACACCACCGCAACGGCGTCGGCGGCGGCCTGCAGCTGCCGGCAGATCGCCCCGATGCCGGTGCGGACCGTGGTCACGGCATGATCGAGTCGTTCCGCCGTGCGGTCCTGACTGACCGTAGCGACTGTCATCGCGACGAAGATGGACCCGAGCAGCACCGGACCGAACACGACCACCAGGAACGCGGTGGTCAGTCGGCCACGTAGCGTCACGCATCCTCCCGGGAAAGGCCATCTTTGGAGCGATGCTGACATAGTGTGCGCCGTTTGCCGCTTTTTGAAAGGGGGTGTTGCATGCCCGATTTACCCGGTGACGGAGAAGGATCTCCACCAGCCAAGATCGCGCTTCGGAGTCAGTTGATTACAGCACGCCGTCACCTGACCCCCGAGACCCGCCTGGCGGCGGCAACCCAACTTCAAGATCAAATCCTTGCTTGCGTACGCCGTGAGCACCCGTCCACCATCGCCGCGTACGTCCCGGTCGGCACCGAGCCCGGCGGAAGTGACCTGCCCGAGTTCCTGGCGGCGCACGCCCGGGTGCTGCTGCCGATCCTGCTGCCCGACGGCGACCTCGACTGGGTGGCCTACGAGGGCCCGTCCTCCCTGATCGAGGGCCCACGCGGCCTGCGCGAGCCGACCGGCCCCCGCCTCGGCGTCACCACGATCGAGTCCGCCGACCTGATCCTGGTCCCGGCCCTGGCCGTGGATCGTCGCGGCATCCGCCTGGGCCGTGGCGGCGGCTCCTACGACCGCGCCTTGGCCCGGTTGATTTCCGACATTCCGGGCGGCCGTCGCCTGGTGGTGGCGCTGCTGCATGACGGCGAGCTGATCGACCACGTACCGGCCGAACCGCACGACCAACCGGTCGACGCGGTGATCACGCCCAGCGGTGGCTTCCGCCTCAGACCGGCCACCGAGTGGACGAAATGACCTCCGATGGCGCAACATTGGCACTCGGAGTTGGCGAGTGCCAGCAGCCGACGTCTTCCGGAGGAGCCGTGCCTACCTATCAGTACGCCTGTACCGAGTGCGGTCACCAGCTCGAGGCGGTCCAGTCGTTCTCCGACCCGGCTCTCACCGAGTGCCCGGACTGCAGCGGCAAACTCCGCAAGGTCTTCAACTCGGTCGGCATCGTCTTCAAGGGTTCCGGCTTCTACCGCAACGACTCCCGCGCGGGCGGCGTGAGCGCCGAGAAGCCCGGCCCCACCGGCAACGATGCACCGAAGAAGTCGGACTCGTCGACGTCGTCGTCCGACTCGTCGAGCTCAGGTTCGAGTTCGAGCTCTGGTTCGTCCGGCTCGTCGTCGAGTTCGTCGTCCAACGGCTCGTCGTCCAGCTCGTCGGGTTCGTCGTCGTCGGGTTCCTCATCCGGCTCGTCGTCCTCGGGCTCGAGCTCGTCGGGCAGCGCCAAGGCGACCACAGCTTCCTGACCCAAGCGTCAACAGGCGCGCCAGGCCACCGGCCTGGCGCGCCTGTTCGTGTGCCCTGCCCGCACGCCCACCGCTCGCCTGCTCACCCGGCCCGCCACCCTGCTCGCGTGCTCCGGCCCCGTAGCACGCGCGGTGCCGCCGTGGGAGTTGTCCACAGTTCCGGGTTGTCCACAGGGCCTCAGCGAGCGACCTTCCGTCCGTCCTAACGTCTGCCCCGGCGCCAAACGACCACGGCGCCTCGGCGGAGGGAGGGCACAGCAATGAGCAGATCTCGCACGGCTCCAACCGGCTCTGCTCATCCCAAGGCAAACGGGAACGCCATCCACGTCAGTGGCGATGGGCGCCTGGATCCCGTGCGCCGGCACCGGCCGACCCGCGGCACGCTGCTACGCCTCGTGGCTGTCGCGGCTCTGCTGGTCACCGCCGCCGCGGTGTCGTGGTCACCCGCGCGATCCTGCGCGGACCCTCGGGCCGGCGTCGCGGCCGATCCCCCGCGAGCGGCAAGCGCGGCCGCGACGCCCCCGAGGGCTCACCCCACCCGCACAGACCGCCCATCCACCGGCCAACCTCAGCCGGCCGGCCCATCAGCCAACACCGCCGGCGCGGCCGACACCGCGGCCGCAGCCAACACAGCGGGCGCAGGCAGCCAGGGGGTGCCGGCGGGCCGCCTCGGGGTGCCGCCGGGCAGCCTGGGCGTGCCCGTCAGGCTGGCCGATCCGGCCGCGCTGAGCCTGGTGCGCCCCGGCAACTGGGTCGATCTGCTCCGCATCGACCCGGCCGGCGGCGACAGCACGCCGGTGGCGACGTCCGCCCTGGTGCTGGAGGTCAGTGGAGCTGACGACCCAACGACCGGCGGCCTGCTCCTGGCTTTGACTCCGGCCGAGGCCGAGCAAGCCGCGACCAACCCTGGCCACGGCTTCGCGATCCTGATCCGCCCCGGCTGAGCCTCGCCCAAGGCTCGTCCCGCGATCGCACGGGCAGCAACGCGGCCCAAATGGCACGCGCCGCATCCGCCTCCAGGTGGCCGACGGACCGGCCATCGGCTCAGCGGGACCCGGCCATCGGCTCAGCGGGACCCGGCCATCGGCTCAGCGGGACCCGGCCGCCGGCTCAGCCCCAGTGGGGCGGGCGGTCCTCCCAGAGGCGTTCGTCGTTGGTGTCGCCGCGCTCGCCCCAGCCGCGCTCGGTGTCGTCACGAGTTTGATCGGGCAGAATCACGGCCTCCTCCGACTCGAAGTCGACCTCACGTTCAGCGTCGTTATCGCGCTCTGGCTCATCCAGAATGTCCACGGCTAAGAGCGTAGGCCGCGCCGCTGCGGCCGTCTTCCCCCTACGGTTGTACCGTCGGTGAACGTGAGCTCCCCCACCGGCGTCCCGGACGACGACGCGTACTGGCAGCGCCCGGACCCGTCGTCCGCGCAGCCTGCCCCGCCACCGCCCAGCAGGCCGGAGCCCACCCCGGCCAACCCTTACTACGGGCCACCGCAGGCGCCCCCGCCGCCGTCGTCGTGGCGGCCGCCGACGATCTCCCAGCCGCCACCGCCGCGCGCCCTGCCCACCCAGGACATGGACGCGCTGGACGAGGCCGAGGGCTCGGCCCGCACGGTGACCTACGGCGTGGGCCTGGTCGCCGGCGCCATCGCGGTCATCCTGATGTGCCTGCTCTGCGCCCGAGCCATCTTCTGACGCGCACAGCCCGACCGCATGCCGGCCCGAAGAGCCGGCCGCATGCCGGCACCCCGAGGGCGCCGGCACGCGGCCCAAGCGGCCACAGCCCCGGGCCGCCTGTGGCGGCCGGGGCCGATCACGTCTTAGTACTGGCCCCAGACGGCCGTCGCGCCCGAGTCGCCGGTTTTGTAGACGTAGTAGACCGACAGGACGGCCAGCACGACGGCTACCGCGGCCAGGATCCACTCGACGATCTTGGGCAGGCCGCCTCGGCGGGTCAGGATGACCAGGACCAGGCTGACTATGCCCAGGCCCAGCGAGAACAGGAAGGTCATCGAGCCGTAGTGCATGTGGTCGTCGAGGATGACCTTGCCGTTGCCCTTGAGGCCCTGGCCGATCAAGCGGTCGTAGAGCTTCTCGCCGGACTCCTTCGCGACGAACGTGGATGCCGGCGCGGCGATGGCGAGCAGCACGACCGCCCAGCCGATCTTCGCGCGCCACTGGCCGATCAGCGCATAAGCGATGGCGCCCAGAGCCAGCAACGGGACGAAGACGACCGCCGCGTGCAGCACCAACGCATGCACCGGCAGGCCGTTTACCTGGTCGAACAAGACGCCTCCTCGATCATGAACGGACCGCCAGCTTAGAAGTATCTGACGGCGCAAGCATCCGCTGTGTGCGCTTACGCCCGTCCGGTCGATCTGGTTCACCGTCCCGGCCGATCCATTCACTGTCCGCCCGGATCATTTGATATCCGGGCGGAACGAAGCACCTGATGACCTTTGTTGTTGGGCTTTCCGCGGAACCGTGTTGTCATGGACAAATGTCCACCGGCGAAGAGTTGCTGCGTGAGCACGGCCTGCGGGTCACCAAGCCGCGCCTCGCCGTGCTGGAGGTTCTCACCGAGGGCGGCCATCTCGAGGTGGACGACATCGCCCGCCAGGCCCGCGACCGCCTCGACTCGGTCTCCACCCAGGCCGTCTACGACGTGCTCGGCGCCCTGTCCCGGGCCGGCCTGGCCCGGCGCATCGAGCCGGCCGGCAGCCCGGCCCGTTTCGAGGCCCGGGCCGGCGACAACCACCATCACATCGTCTGCCGCGGGTGCGGCGCCATCGCCGATGTCGACTGCGCGGTCGGCGAGCGGCCCTGCCTGAGTCCGGGCGGTGGTCATGGCTTCGAGGTCGACGAGGCCGAGGTGACGTTCTGGGGCCTGTGTCCGGATTGCCAGGCGCGCCGCCGGGCCGACGAAGCCGGCTGATCAGCCGAGATCAGAAAACGCGGCCGCCCCGAATCGGAGAAGCCCCGGATGGGGGCCGTTTCTGAACGGGTTCAACTTTCCCAGGATTCCGTGGCAGTCTGGATCGCATGAGTGGCGACGTCGGGCTGTTCGGACCGGGCTCGGTGACCTGGCGACTGCATCAGGAGCCGATCCTGCTGCTGGGCGGTCTCCGCTCCCTCTACCTTCAGGCGCTGCACCCGCGGGCGGTCACCGCGGTGGCACAGAATTCCCGCTACCGCGCCGATCCATGGGGCCGCCTCACCCGCACCTCGGCGTATGTGGGCACGGTCATCTGGGGCACCACCGCGGAGGCCGAGGCGGCCGCGCTGCGGGTCCGCCGGATGCACGCACGGATGCGTGCGGTCGACCCGCGCACCGGTGAGCCGTTCCGCATCGACGAGCCCGGCCTGCTGCGCTGGGTGCACGTCGCCGAGGTCGAGTCGTTCCTGACCACCGCGGTCCGGGCCGGCGTCCGCCTCACCCCGGCCGAGATCGACGGCTACTACACCGAGCAGTTGAAGGCCGCCGAGCTGATGGGCCTCGACCCGGCCACCGTGCCGGCCACCGCCGACGAGGTGTCCGCCTACTACGACGAGACGCTGCCGAGCCTCGCACTGTCCCGGGACGGCGTCGAGACCGCGCTGTTCCTGACCGTGCCGTCGGTGCCGGAGAACTGGGGCGGCCGGGCCTTCCGCCTGGGTCTGACCCTGGGCCCGACCCGCTGGGCCTACTTCGGCGTCGCCGCCACCGCGATGGCCATGCTCCCGCCGTGGGCCCGCCGCCTCTACGGCGGCTTGGGCCTGCCCACCACCGACCTGACCGCCGACCTGTCGGCCCGCGGTCTGCGTTTCCTGCTCTCCACCGTGCTGGCCACGATCCCCCGCAGTCTGCAGGTGACCCCGATCCGCGAGGCGGCCCTGGCCCGGGCCGCCGCGGCCGCCGTCCTCTAAGAGCTGCCCAGGTGCTCGACCGACGTCCACGGCTCCTTGGCCGGGGCCTCCAGGCCGGCCGGGCACGTCTTGCGGAAGTCGCACCAGCTGCACAGCGAGCCCGGGTTGGTCGGGAACTCGGCATCCGGGTCGGCGCCGGCCGCGACCGCCTTCTCGGCGGCCATGATGTCGCGGGCCGTGTCCTCCGCGCGGCGGACCTGACGGGCCAGCGACTCCTCGGTGTGCTCGTGGACCACGACCGTGCCGGTGGGCAGGTGATGAAGCTCCACGCGGTGGCACGGGCGGCGGAAGACGCGCTGCGCCGCATACGCATAAAGGGCCAGCGCCTGTGAGCCGCGCGCGTCGTCGGCGCCGAGGCCGGACCGGCCGGTCTTGTAGTCGACGATGACCGCCTCGGCCCCCTCGTCACCGACCCGCGAGTCGATCCGGTCGGCGCGGCCGTTGAAGGCGAGCACCGCCGTCTTGGTGGCGACCACCCGCTCGACGCCGAGCGGCTCCTCCTGCGGGTCGAGCGTCGCCACGTAGCTCTCCAGCCAGCGCAGCGCCTGCTGATAGGTGACCCGCTCCTGATCGACATCGCGGTAGCCCTCGCGCACCCAGGTCGCCTTGAGCAGGGTCGGCAGCGAGCCGGGCACCCGCCGGTCGAGGGGCAGCGCATACCAATTCTTCAGCGCCGTGTGGACGCTCGCGCCGAGCGAGTTGTGCGCCCACGGCGGGCCCTTCGGCGGGGTGGGGCGGTCGACGTAGGAATACCGATAGCGGCGGGGGCAGTCGGCGTAGGCGCCCAGCTTGCTCGGCGTGCAGACGAACAGCCGCTCGGGCATGCCGTCGAAGCCGAGCTGCTCGGGCACCGCGCCGCGGGATCTGGTGGAGGCCACGCGACAATCCTGCCAGCACCCCCCGACAAGAATTCAGCCCGCGTGCGCCGCCGTGTACAGCTCCACGAACGCGTCCACCGCGTCGGCGATCAGCTGCACGGCGATGGCGGCCAGCAGCAGGCCGGCGATCCGGGTGAGCACCTCGATGCCGGCCGGGCGGAGCAGCTTGACGATCCCGCCGGAGAAGCGCAGGACCAGCCAGACGGTGAGCATCACCAGAACGATGCCGATGCCGATCACCGCGTACTCGTCAAGGCCGTCGGCCCGCCGCACGAACAGCATGGTGGCGACGATCGCACCGGGCCCGGCCAGCAGCGGAGTGCCGATCGGCACGAGCGCCACGTTGGTGGTCTGGGCCTGCTGGTCGGCCTCGTCGGTCTTGCCGGTGAGCAGCTGCAGCGCGACCAGGACGAGCAGCAGACCGCCGGCGCCCTGCAGCGCGGGCAGCTGGACGTGCAGGTAATCGAGCAGCGTCTGGCCGGCCACGGCGAAGCCCACGATCACCCCGAGGGCGAGCAGCACGGCCTGGGTGCCGGCCTTCATCCGCTGCCGGGACGGCATGGCGCCGGTCAGCGCGAGGAACACCGGGACCATGCCGGGCGGGTCGACGATGACCAGCAGGGTCACGTAGACCTCGCCGAGGAACTTGAGATTCACCCGATCAAGGTAGGGAAAGCGGACCGATTACGCAGGCGGGTGCGTCGAGGGTCACCCCAGGACGGGCACGCCGGTCGCGGCGGACACGATTTTCTCGTACGCCTCGAACGCGGTCGTGAAGGCACCCAGCCGGACCGTCTTGTGCGTGCCGTGGAAGTCGGATGATCCGGTGACCACCAGACCGAGGTCTTCCGCCAGCCCCCGCACGTGCGCCCGCTCCACCGGCGAATGGTCCTCATGATCGGCCTCGAGTCCGAAGAGGCCGGCGTCGGCCAGGTCGGCGATCAGCTGATCCGGCACCACCCGCCCGCGCACGGTCGCTCGCGGATGCGCGAAAACGGCCACCCCACCGGCCTCCCGAACCGCCCGCACGGCCTCGAAAACATCAAGATCCGCCTTGGGTACGAAGTACTTCGCGCCCAGCCACCGCGATGCGAAGGCCTCGTTGGTCGTCCCGACGAGGCCCGCCCGGATCAGGGCCTGGGCGATGTGTGGCCGCCCGACCGACCCGCCGGCCGCGTAGCCGTGGACCTCGGCCCAGGTGATCGGCACCCCGTCGGCACGCAGCTTGTCCACGATCTTCTCGGCGCGCTGCTCACGGTCGCTGCGCAGGGCGGTGAGGTCGGCCGCGAGCCGGGGCTCGGCCGGGTCGAAGAGGTAGGCGAGCAGGTGCAGGGCGATCGGATATTCCTCGGCGCCGAACCAGCGGCAGGACAACTCGGCCCCGCGGACCAGGGTGAGCCCGTCCGGTCGGGCCGCGGCTGCCGCGGCCCAGCCACCGGTGGTGTCGTGGTCGGTGATCGCCATGACGTCGAGGCCCGCCGCCGCCCCCGCGGTGACCAGTTGCGCGGGGGTGAGAGTGCCGTCGCTGGCGGTCGAATGGCAGTGCAGGTCAATTCTGGTCACCCGAAAACGCTACCGGCCGCGCACAAGGCACGACCGGTCGGCGGCGAGATCCCTTGCTCACAGGGCCATCACCCAGCGGATCAGGGTCAGGCGTCGTCGCCGTCGCTGTCCTTGCCGAGGCGCGCCTCGACCGCCTGCGGCTCGTACATCTCCTCGACGACGCGCAGGTAGAGCTCGTTGGGGTTGGGCAGGTGCTTGACCTCACGGAGCGCCTGGTCCTGGCCGGCCGACTCGAGGACGAACGTGCCGTAGCTGAGCATCCGGCCGAGGGCGGACTGTTCGTACTTCATGTCGGTCACCCGCAGGAGGGGCATCATGGCCACCCGCCGGGTGATGATGCCGTTGACCACCATCACCCGCTTGTTGGTCAGGATGAAGCGATCGAAATACCAGTCGAAGACCTTCCAGGCCACCCAGCCGATGACACCGAGCCAGATCAGCACGGCCACGGTGACCAGACCGTCGACATTTTGCCGGGTCAGGAAGCCGGCCAGGTATCCCAGCAGGAGGGTGGCACCGGCACCGATACCGAGCGGGGTGGAGAGGTGGATCCAGTGCCGCTTCCACTCGCCGCGATAGCGCTCGGTGGGGAAGAGGTAGCGGGCGACCAGAGTGGTCGGCTCGTCCTCGAGCGGCAGCACCCGGCGTGGTCCGCCGCCACCGCCCTCGGGGCCGAGGCCCGCAAGTTCCTCTTCGGTGATGATGGGCGGTTCGTACTCGCCCGAATCGGCGTAGCCCGCGTCCGGCGAATAGCCGGCGTCGGGTGAGTAGCCAGCGTCCGGGTTGAAGCCCGGACCCTCCGAATAGGGACGCCGTCGTTGGTCGTCGTACTCGGGATCTACATACGCCGAGTCTCGGTACCCGAAGTTCTCGTCGTCCTCGTCTCGAGGGCGCCCAGCACCCTCGTTTCGAGGCTCGTGCGGCTCAGCAGGACCACCCATGTAGTGATGCTAAGCGACGAGGTTGGTGAAGAACTGGCCGAAGCCCCGGGCAATATCGGCGATCGTGCCTCCGAGGGAGGAGAACACATCCGCTGCCGAGTTCGGATTGAAGGCAATGAAAAAGATCAAGAACGCGATACCAAGCCAGGTGAGAACCTTCTTGATCATGGCGGGCCTTCTCCTGTAGGTGCGGTGACGGTCAGCGCCGCGGCAGTACTGACGGTATCAGCTTCGTCGCTCGGTGTGAACAATGTGACCGAAAAGCCGATACCGAACCCGCAGGTCAAGGCCTGTTTTTCAGGCTCGGCCATGCAGGTACGGGGACGGCGCTCCGTACACGAGCTCGGGCGGCACGCCCTCGACAAGATCATGCAGAACGACATGCTCCGCGAGGAAGTAGCCCGCGCTTGCGGGCCACGCTACCGCATAGAGCCACATTCCTTTGGCCTCACTCACGTAGGCGCTTCGATCTTCCGGGGACTTGACGCACCACAGTGGAGTGGGGTGCCCACCCGCCTTGATCTTGGCATGTGGACCAGCATGTCCACTGGGGTCGGCCAGCGCCTCGGCGATCAGATATCCCGGGTCGATGCCGGGAATGCCAGCGAATCTGGTGCCCAGCCCGACCCCCGGATGCTCGGCGATCAGGACCACATCGGCCGGTCCGCCACCGAGCGGCTCGGGCCCGCTGCAGGAGATCGCGCTGGCCCGCACGCCGCGCCGATCGTCACCCGCCCAGCCGACGCCGGTCACCATCCACCCGGAAGGGAGCGGCCACGGGCACCAGAACGGCACCCGTTCGGGTGCGGGCTGCCGCAGCACGCTGTCGACGATCTCGGCGCTGATGTGCTCGGCCACATGGAACGGCGGCACGTCACCACAATTGTCACATCGCCAATCGGTGTGCATCAGGTCCGGCTTCCGGACCTGTGCAGCGCATCTGGGGCAACTCACCGTGACACCCACGCAGATAACCGTGCGGTGCGACGGGCCCCTCGTCAAGCGAATCGGCAGAACCCGGATGCATCCGGCGGATTCACTCCGGCGGGGGTCCCGCGTGTGCGCGGATCCAGGCGTGCATCGCGATCCCGCTGGCGACCCCGGCGTTGATCGAGCGGGTCGAGCCGTACTGGGCGATCGAGAAGAGCTGGCTGCAGGCGGCGCGGGCGGGCGCGGAGAGCCCAGGCCCCTCCTGGCCGAAGAGCAGCACGCACCGGCGCGGCAGGGTGGTCGTCTCCATCGGCCGCGAGCCGGGCAGGTTGTCGATCCCGATCACCGGCAGCCCGGACTCTACCGCCCAGGCGACGAACTCCTCGATCGTCGGATGGTGCCGGACGTGCTGGTAGCGATCGGTGACCATGGCGCCGCGCCGGTTCCACTTGCGCAGGCCGACGATGTGCACCTCGGCAGCGAGGAACGCGTTGGCGTTGCGCACCACGGTGCCGATGTTGAGATCGTGCTGCCAGTTCTCGATCGCGATGTGGAACTCGTGCCGCCGGGTGTCCAGGTCGGCCACGACCGCCTCACGCCGCCAGTACCGATAGCGATCCACCACGTTGCGACGATCACCCTGCGCAAGCAACTCGGGGTCGAATCGCGGATCGGCCGGCCACTCGCCCACCCAGGGGCCCAAGCCAACCTCGATCGACTGGTCCTCACCGGTGTTCATGGGCGGTTACGCTACCCATCTGCCGGGAGACGCAATGAGCGGCGGGGCCCTCCCCGGCACCCGCCGCCCACGCTCTGTAGGACGAGAGTCTGCCTCACCGTGCGTATCGATGTGAAGGTCTTTCAGACGTGAGCCAGATCACATTTAAGAATGTTAACTATTACTGTCGGTTCGCGTGCTGACCAGGCAAGCAGCGGGTGCGTCCGGCCCGGGTAACCATGTCCCGGTTTCTAGTGGCAAAACGGACGTCACAACTTGTTTGATAACTGAGAGCGCTCTCCCTACTTATCGTTACGATGGGTGGTCTAGGGTCAACACCGCGTTCCGAAATCGTGCCGCAGGACACGTGTCGTCAAGCCACGGACGGGAATGGCACTAGGGGACGATGGGTTTCATCGCACGCAAGCCAATTTTCCCGTGGACGGAGACATCATGGCGACGGTTGCGCTGACCGCTGAGAACTTCGACGAGGTCACCAGCAAGGACGGCATCGTTCTGGTCGACTTCTGGGCCAGCTGGTGCGGCCCGTGCGTCCGCTTCGCGCCGACGTACGAGCGGTCTTCCGAGAAGCACCCGGAGATCACGTTCGGCAAGGTGGACACCGAGGCCGAGCAGACGATCGCCGCAAAGTTCGACATCCGCTCGATCCCGACGATCATGGCCGTCCGCGACGGCGTCATCGTCTTCTCCCAGCCGGGCGCTCTCCCCGAGTCCGCCCTGGAGAACCTGATCGAGCAGGTCGAGAAGCTCGACATGGACGACGTACGCAAGCAGCTCGCGGCGCACAGCCACTGAGCTCGGCAACAGCACACCGGCCCGCGGACCCTTGGTCCGCGGGCCGTTT
>NZ_BOML01000008.1 GCF_016862175.1 Paractinoplanes durhamensis
GGACCCTTGGTCCGCGGGCCGTTTTTCATCGGGTGAGCCGGCCGTTTTTCGTCGGGCGAGTCGGCTGGACAACTAGATCGAACATGTGTTCGAATCTTCGCCATGCGATGGTCCACCCTGTCGGCTCCCCACGACGGCGACTCGCTCCTTGACAGGGCAGCGCCGGCGGCTCCACCCCTGCCGCTGGCGCTGCCCGGCGCCACCGTCCGCACCTTCGACACCCCCGGCTTCGCCGGGATGACCTTCTACGAGATCGAGGCGAAAAGCCTGATCAACCGGGTGCCGGGTCAGTCGAGGGTGCCGTTCGAGTGGACCGTCAACCCCTACCGCGGCTGCTCGCACGCGTGCTCCTACTGCCTCGCCGGGGAGACCCCGATCCTGATGGCCGACGGCACCACCCGCCCCCTCGCCGAGCTGCGCACCGGTGACGCGATCATGGGCACGATGGGCGCCGGTGCCTGTCGGCGCTACGTGCCCACCACGGTCCTCGACCACTGGGAGACGCGGAAGCCCGCCTTCCGGGTCACCCTGGCCGACGGCACCCGCCTGGTCGCCAGCGGCGACCACCGCTTCCTCACCGACCGCGGCTGGCGGCACGTCAGCCCGGCCGAGCCCGACCTGCCCGCGCTCGCCGTCGGTGACCTGATGTTCGGGGTCGGCCACTTCGCCGAGCCGCCCAAGGAGTCCCCCGACTACCAGGCCGGCTTCCTGTGCGGCCTGGTGCGGGGAGATGCCGCCGGTGGTCGCGCGGCCCGGGAGAGCGACGCCTGGGTGCGCGCCGACACCTATCTGGAAGACATCCCGCTGCACGAGGCACTGCGCTGGCCCGAGCAGCCCAGCGGCGGGTGGTTCCGGGGCTTCCTGGCCGGGGCGTTCGGCTCCACCGGCCACGCCGACCGGCTCGCGATCACCTTCACCAGCGGCGACCAGCTGTTCCTGCGCCGGGTGGTCGACGCACTCACCCAGCTCGGCCTGCCCAGCCGCGCCCCGGTCCGCACCCGGCCGGGCGGCTCGGCCACCGTCGAGATCGACCGGGACCTGTGGGCCGCGCTGCGCTTCCGGCACCTCACCGGCGCGGCCGGGGCACCGCTCGACGCCTCCGGGGTCGGCGTGCGCAGCAGCCGCGAGCTGGCAGTGGCCGACATCGAGGAGCTCGGGCTCACCCTGCCGCTGTTCGACATCAGCACCGGCACCGGCGACTTCATCGCCGACGGCGTGGTCAGCCACAACTGCTTCGCCCGTAACACCCACACCTACCTCGACCTCGACGCCGGCCACGACTTCGACACCAAGATCATCGTGAAGGTCAACGCCGGGCATCTGATCCGCCGCGAGCTGGCCGCGCCCCGATGGTCCGGGGCCGCGATCGCGATGGGCACCAACGTCGACGTCTATCAGCGGGCCGAGGGCCGATACCGCCTGATGCCGGAGATCCTGGCCGCCCTGCGCGACCACGCCAACCCGTTCTCGATCCTCACCAAGGGCACGCTCATCCTGCGCGACCTGGAGCTGCTCAAACAGGCGGCCCAGGTGACGCGGGTCGGCCTCGCGGTCTCGATCGGGTTCGTCGACGAGACGATCTGGCGGGCGGTCGAGTCCGGGACGCCGAGCCCCCGGCGACGGCTCGAGGTGGTGCGCCGGCTCACCGACGCCGGCTTCGACGTGGGCGTGCTGATGGCCCCGATCCTGCCCGGCCTGACCGATGGGGAGGAGTCCATCGAGGAGACCGTGGCCGCCATCGCCGCGGCCGGCGCCACCAGCGTCACCCCGATCCCGCTGCACCTGCGCCCCGGCGCCCGGGAGTGGTTTGCGTCGTGGCTGACCCGCACCCACCCCGATCTGGCCCCGCGCTATCGCGATCTCTACGGCTCCGGTTCCTACCTGCCGCAGGCCTACCAGCACGAGATCGGCGCCCGGGTCCGGATGGCGGCCCGGCGGCACGGCCTGCACCGCCCCAGCCCGGTGCAGATCCGCGACGTCGGCGAGACGGACGCCACCTCCGACGCCACGTCGTCCCGGCAGCTGACGCTCTTGTGATGGCTACAGTCGACTGCATGAGGGATGCACAGCAGATCCTGGCCGAGTCGCATGTCATCGCCGTGGTCGGCGCTTCACGCGACCCGTTCAAGCCCTCCCACACGGTGCCCCGCCAGATGCTCCGGCACGGCTGGCGGATCATCCCGGTCAACCCGTTCGCCGACGAGGTCTTCGGCGTGAAGACGGTGCCCACCCTGGCCGACATCGGCGAGCCGGTCGATCTGGTCAACGTGTTCCGCCCGGCCCGCGACGCGGTCGACGTGGTCCGACAGGCGATCGCCATCAAGGCCCCGGCGGTCTGGCTGCAGAGCGGCATCTTCTCGGCCGAGGCACGCCGCTTGGCCGAGGAGGCCGGCATCGACTACGTCGAGGACCGCTGCCTGGCAGTCGAACGCGCAGTGGCCAACCTGACCAGACTGACCTGACCTGACCTGGGCGTTCCGAGCCGGTCGGGCCGCCGAGCCGGGCCAAGCGGCCGGGCCCGGGCCGGGCCGGGCCGGGCCGAGCCGGGCCGAGCCGGGCCGAGCCGGGCCGAGCCGAGCGGCCGGGGCCGAGCGGCCGGGGCCGAGCGGCCGGGGCCGAGCGGCCGGGGCCGAGCGGCCGGGGCCGAGCGGCCGGGTCGGCTGAGCCATCGGGCCGGCCGGGAGCCGGGCCGAGCCTGGCCGGGCTGGGCTGGGCTGGCATCGGTGCTGGGTAGGCCACGCCGCGGCCCTTCGTGATCGGCAGGGCGACTCCTAGTACGGTGCCGGGAAACTAGGAGGACTCTGTGACCTATCCGCCGACCGGCGGTACGCCGGATCCATACCAGCCGCAGCAGCCTTACGGGCAGCCTTACGACCCCACCGCGCCGTTCAACCCGACGCCGGACCAGCCGGCCCCGGCCAGTGGACAGCCGGCGCCCGGGCAGCCCTACGACCCGACCACACCGTTCAGTCCGCCGGCGGATCAGCCGGCCAGTGGACAGCCGGCCCCAGGGCAGCCGCCGGCCCCGCCGGCCTACGGTCAGCCGCCGACCATCGGCCAGCCCGACTACAGCCCGCCCCCGGCGAGCGGTCAGCCCTACCCGCCCGCTTACGGCCAGCCCAGCTCAGGCCAGCCCAATGCGGACCAGCCCAACCCGTACAGCCAGCCCAACCCCGGCCAGCCGAGCCCTTACGGCCAGCCGCCGGCCTACGGTCAGCCCGACCCGTTCGCTCAGCCGCAGCCTTACGGCCAGCCTGACCCCTACGCGCAGCAGCCCGCCTACGGCCAGCCCGCTCCCTACGGCCAGCCGGGCCCCTACGGCCAGCCGGGCCCCTACGGTCAGCCGGGGCCTTACGGTCAGCCGGTCTACGTCCCGACCACGAGCACGAACACGCTGGCGATCCTCGCCCTCGTGTTCATCTTCATCTTCGCCCCGGTCTCGATCGTCCTCGGCCACATGGCGAAGCGGCAGATCCGGCGGACCGGCGAGCAGGGCGAGGGCCTGGCCACAGCCGGTCTCATCCTCGGTTATGTCTTCACCGGGATCTCCGTGCTCGCGTGCGGCCTGCTGGTCATCGGCGGCATCTTGAGCAGCAGCACCACCACCTACTGAGACGGCACGTACTGATCCGGATGGAGAGCCGCGCGACCCGCCCGGCTCTCCAAGGATCGACCCATCAGCCGACGATCAGCGGAACTCCGCTTCGCGCACGCTGTTGCCGCCGTCGACGACGAGCATCTGGCCGGTGATGTAGGAAGCCGCCGGCGAGCACAGGAACGCGATCGCGGCCGCGACCTCGTCGGGGGTGCCGGGGCGCCCGATCGGCGTACCCAAACCTTGCTTGATCTCGGTGACGGTGGACGCCGCGGTGTAGATCGTGCCCGGCGCCACACAGTTGACGTTGACGCCGTCGGCCACCAGCTCCATGGCGAGCGCCCTGGTCAGGCCGACCACGCCGGCTTTCGCCGCGGCGTAGGCGGCCTCGGTCGGCAGCGCGTTGATCGCCCCGGCGGTGGCCGCGAGATTGACGATCCGGCCCCAGCCGCCCTCGGCCATCGCGCCCTGGAAGGCGCGGCTGCACAGGAACGCGGTGCTGAGGTTCCGGTCGATCTCCGACTTCCACTCGTCGTAGGTGAGCTGCGCCACCGGCCGCAGCACCTCGGGGCTCGCCCGGCTCGCCAGGCCCGCGTTGTTGACCAGAACCTCGACGTCGCCGAGCTGGTCGGTGATCGCATCGGCGAGCGCACCGACCTCGGCCTCGTCGGTCAGGTCGGCCACGAACCCGGTGACGCTCAGCTCGGCCGCCCGCTCGTGGATGCGCCGGGTGGTCGACACGATCGCCACCCGAGCGCCGAGATCGCGCAGCCGGCGAGCCGTCGCATAACCGATGCCGTCCGGGCTTCCCGCGCCCGTGACCAGCGCAACCTTGCCGTCGAGGCGCAGCGTCACCGGCGCTTCGGCCGGGTCACCCACCTCGGTGAGGGACGACTCGGCAAGGGACGACTCGGGCGTGTCGGTGGCGCTGGTGCGCGGCCGCCGGCCCGGGGAGGGACGGGTGGCGTCACGCCGGGAACGGCTTCCGCTGGCAGAGCGGGCGTCGAAGACCATGCGAGCGATCCTCCCCCGTCAGTTGGGCCAGGGCAAACATCGACCCCCCGTGGCGCACGCGCGACGTACGCGACCTGCTTGTTTACAGTGACCTCCGCATCAACGCACGGAGGACTCGATGACCGACCCCTACCAGCCGACCGGCCAGCCGAACCCGAACCCGCCCCCGCCGGACCCGTACGTGCCGCCCGCCTACCAGCCGCAGCCGTACGCCCAGCCGACCCCGTATGCCCAGGCGGACCCCTACGCTCAGCCCGCCTACCAGCAGCCGGCGTTCCCCTACGGCTACCAGCCGCCGAGGCCGACCGAGGGCCTGGCCATCGCGTCCCTGGTGGTCTCGTGCGTGTCGGTCTTCGGCCTCTGCTTCTACGGCATCGGCGCGCTGCTCGGCATAGTCGGCGCGATCCTCGGCCACGTGGCCCGCCGCCGCATCGCCCGCGACGGTTCGAACGGCGCCGGCATGGCCCTGGCCGGCATCATCACCGGCTGGATCGTCGCGGCACTGGGCGCACTCGGCCTGGCCGCCGCCATCATCTTCCTAGTGGCAAACCCCAACTTCTCATGATCAAAACCATCTGACGAGTACGCTCCCGGAAGCCCACAACCGCACCCGGCCCGCCCCCAGCTGCTCAAGCCGAGCGCCCGGCCCGGCCATGAACGCTCAGATGCCGGGTGGCGGGGCGATCCGGCTGGTGGGGGCCGGGAGCGGGCGCACCGGGTCGGCCGGGATGAACACCAGTGGGGCCCGCGAGCCGTAACGGGCCAGCAGGCCGGTCCGGGCCTTGGCCACATCGCGGGTGCCGATCTCCACGCCGCTGCCGTCGTGCCGGGCCCCGACGCTGAAGATCGGCACGCCCTGGTGACTCCAGTAGGGCAGGTCGGCCAGCACCCGGTCGTGCCAGACGGCCAGGGCGTCAGCGGAGTGCGCGGCGTCGCGGACCAGGATGCAGGTGTCCTCGGCCACCTCACGGAGGAAGTCGTCGAAGGCGGCCGACGGCACCCGGTAGACGATCGCCTGCACCAGCTGCTGGTCGACCTCGAGGCCGGCGTAGCTGTCCGGGAACCGGGCCCGGCCGGTCTCCTCGATCCGGTTCATCACGGCGTCGAGCTTGGGCGGGGTCGACGGCATGGTGACACCGCCGACGGTGACATGCTCCGGGGTCCGTTCCACGCCGCACCCGGCCGTGCTCCAGCCGCCGGTCAGCCCGGGCGAGTCGACGATCGCCTCGTCCCCTGGGTCACCGCACGCGGCGATCAGGACAACCACCCCGAGCGCGAGCGCCGGCCAGATTCGGAATCGATCGCGATACATCGCATGCCCCTTCTCTACCCGCCCCCGACAGCCGCTGCCACCCAGCGCCCGGAGAGTTCAACGAGCGACCACCTAGACCGGACAAAACACCCGGGTCGGTCAGTCAGCCAGAGATGGGTCCACGACCGGGCGGTTAGCGCGGGTGGCGCCGAGGATCACGACCATCACGCCGGCGAGCAGCAGGGCCAGGCCGGGCAGGGCGGCCGGGCGCGGGTGCTGACCCAGCCACAGCCAGGCCAGCAGGGCCGCGCCGGGGACCTCCAGGAGGATCAGGACACTGACCGTGGTCGCCGAGGTGTGGTGCAGGGCGTAGTTGAACATCGAGTGGCCCAACAACTGGGCGCCGACCACCAGCGCCAGGATCGCCGCCCAGGTGCGGTGGTCGTAGCCGCCGAGGTCCACCCCGCCGATCAGGCAGACCAGCAGCAGGACGATGGCGCAGGTGCCGTAACAGATCCAGGTGTAGGTGGTGGTGCTCAAGGTGGCGCGGGCCTGCTCACCGAGGGCGGTGTAGACCGCGGCGGCCATCCCGCCCAGCAGCGCCAGCACGTCGGCCAGCACGGCCTGGCCGGAAACACCCACGTCGGCCCCGGTCGCCGCGATCGCGCCGGCCACCGCGAGCCCGATGCCCAGCCAGCCGATGGTCGACGGGCGGCGGCCCTGGGCGGCCGCGATCAGCCCCTGCCACACCGGCTGGGTGGCGACCAAGGCGGTCGCGGTCGCCACCGACCCCAGCTGGACGCTCGGCGTCCAGGTGGCGAAGTGCGCCGCGAGGGCCAGACCGGCCAGAAAGCAGAACAACACGGCGCGACGACCGGCACCCGCCAACTCGGGCCGACGTGGACCGAGCGTGATCGGCGTCAGGGCCACCGCGGCGAGAGCGTTCCGCCAGAAGGCGATCGCCAGCGCCGGGGCGGCGGCATAGGCGATCAGCGGCGCCGACGACGAAACCGCCAGCACGGCCACGACCAGCGCAAATACGGTAGGGAGGGCGAGGGCTTGATGCGGTGAGCGCGCATTCATCCCCGGCCGTCGCTTCTTGCAGAGTTGTTCAGCACATCTACCGACCGCTATTGAACAGACAGTGACGCCACGACTACAGTCGCCGCGTTGCCCTGACCCTTTTGAACCACCCATGCCTGGGAGGCTGATTTACCATGCCCGCATACCGTGCGGTCGTGTTTGACTTTTTTGGCACGCTGACCCGCGCGGTCCAGCGCGGCCCCCAGCATGCCGAGATCGCCCGATCCCTGGGCGTCGACCCGGAGGCGGTGCTCGGCGTGCTCGACCGCACCTTCCGGGCGCGGGCCCGGGGCCGGTACGGCAACGCCGAGGCCACCCTACGGTGGGTGATCGAGCAGGCCGGCGGGCGCCCCCGGCCGTCCCAGGTGCGGGCCGGCGTGCCGGCCCGGATAAGCGCCCTGAAGGCCGACACCCAGCTGCGCCCCGACGCGGTAAGCGCCTTGACCGCCATCCGCCGGCGCGGCCTGGCAACCGCGGTGGTCAGCGACTGCACACACGAGCTGCCGGCCTTCTTGCCAAGCCTGCCAGTAGCCCCCCTGCTGGACGCCAAGATCTATTCCGTACGCCAGGGAGTCTGCAAGCCAGACCCCCAGATCTACCTAGCGGCATGCCACGAGCTGGGCGTATACCCGGCCGAATGCCTATACGTGGGAGACGGCGGCAGCCACGAGCTGAGCGGCGCCGCCGAGGTAGGCATGACCCCCGTCCGCCTGGCCGCCTCCGACCTGGCCAACCACTTGGTCTTCGACGCCGACACCAACTTCGCAGGCCGCACGGTCCGTTCATTGACCGAGGTGGTAAGCCTGCTGGACTCGCTGCAGCCGGCCCGGTCCCCGGTCCCGTCCCGCTGACCGCAGTGCGCGCCGCGGCCATGCGAGGATGGCCCGGTGACGTCAGCGGTCTTGGATGAGGCGCTCAAGAAGGCAGCGCTGGCCTGGGTCTCGGTGGGAGACGGGCCGGCGCTGGGACTCTGGTGCATGCCGCTGGAGGGATCGTTGATCATGGTGAGCGGCCAGGGCGAGCAGTTCGCACCGGGCCTGGCCGAGGCAACAACGGCCACGGTCCGCCTGCGCGGCGACAACGGCGGCCTGATCGTGGTCAGCGACATGGCGGTGACGCGCCTGCTGCCCGGCTCCGAGGACTGGGAGACGGTGGCCCCTCAGCTGGCCCAGAAACGCCTGAACGCCACCGGCACCTTCGACGACCTGGTGGCCCGCTGGGTGGAATCGGCCTGCGCAATAGTCCGGCTGACGCCGCCCGAGGAGAACGCCGCGACCGCGGCCCCCGACCTACCAACCGACTCAGGCGCAGCCCCACCCCGCGAGACCCCGGCCCGAGTAGCGACCCGCCGCCCGTTCCGCCTGCACAAAGTCCGAGGCGCCTGAACCCGAGCCCCCGGACCCAGCGCCGCCCGGCGCGACGATAGGGGTGCGGGGTTGGGCTGGGTGGTGCACTCACCCGG
>NZ_BOML01000009.1 GCF_016862175.1 Paractinoplanes durhamensis
ACCAAGTACCCCGTGGGTCCCGGGCTGGGCGGGCACGTCAACACCAAACCGCGGGCAGCTCACGGGCTCTCTGCAATCCGTCAACGGTCCAAGCTTTTGAATCTGCCCGGCCAACACCCCGCGAGCATTCCGCCAGCCCAGCCCGCGCACGGCTAGCGCGTCGCCCAGCCCAGCCCGCGCACGGTTGGCGCGTCGATCAGCTCAGCCCACAAACGGCGGGACGGCTATCTCGCCTCTAGCGATCGGGCACACGTGCCCGGCCACCGTCGCCGACACGGCGCGGCCATCAGCCGCGGTCACCGTGCAGTCAAGCAACGACGGCCGTTTCATCTCGATGCCCTGGTGAATGCGGTAGCCGGATACGCCATCGGCTGGGAGCCAACCCGCGGCCACCAACCAAACCCCCAGTCCCAGCGCGGCCGACCCCGTCGCCGGGTCCTCGGCCACCGCGCTGCCCGGGACGAACACCCGGGAATGAGCCTCCCGAGTTTCCGGCGACCACGCGAAAAGGCAGATGTCGGTCACGCCCAGGCGTTCGGCGGCGGCATTGTCGATGCGTACGGCGGCGAGGTGCTCTCGGCGTACGGGAAGGAACACCCAGCTCAAGCCGCACCCAGCCGGACGTGGGGCAGCAAGCTCGTCGCCGGCGTAGGCGGACGTCTCCAGGCCGGCCATCGCCAGCAGCCCCGCCGGGTCGAGAGGCGAGCCGAGCGTCGGCGTGGCGCCGGTCAGCGTGGCGGAACCCGCCTCGCGCACCTCGATCGGCAGCAGGCCGGCGCCGCACTCCTGCACCACCGTCCCGGGCTTGAACGCACCGCGCCGCATCGTGGTCACCGCGGCCCCGACGCTGGGGTGGCCGGCGAACGGCAGCTCATGCTCGGGGGTGAAGATCCGGGCGCGGTAGGTGGCGTCCGGGCGGGTCGGTGGGAGCACGAAGACGGTCTCGGACAGGTTGAACTCGCGGGCCAGCGCGTGCATCTGGTCGCTGCCGAGATCATCGGCTCCGTAGACGACCGCCAGCGGGTTCCCGGCGAACGGGCGGTCGGTGAACACGTCGACGATCTCGTACGCCAAGGTGGACATGTCCGGACCCTAACCTAGGCTGAGCCTGTGACCATGGGGACGAGGGTTTATCTGGCCCGGCTTGCCGGCCTGGGTGTTTTCGACCCCAATGGCGACCGGGTGGGCCGCATTCGCGACGCGGTGGTGCGGCTGCGCACCACGAACCGGCCGCCGCAGGTGGTGGGTCTGGTTGCCGAGATGGCGCTGCGCCGGCGGATCTTCCTGCCGATCGGGCGGGTCACCTCGATGGATGCCGAGGCGGTCGTGCTCAGCACCGGCATGCTCAATCTGCGCCGGTTCGAGAAGCGGCCGAACGAGTTGCTCGTGGTGGAGGATCTGCTCGACCGGCGGGTCACGGTGATGCCGGAGACCGGTGACGCGGACGGCACCCTGGGCAACGTCGTGGATGTCGCGATGGATCTGAACCGCAACAACGAATGGCTGGTCACCCGGGTCGCGGTGCGTGAGCACACCGGGCGGCTGACCCGGCGCGGGCATGTATATCAGGCGGAGTTCGAGCGGGTGCGCAACCTGTTCGGGCCGACCGACACTCAGGGCACCTCGAACCTGCTGGCCCTGCTGGAGCCGATGCGCCCGGCCGACATGGCCAACGCCCTGCAGGATCTGCCGGATGCCCGCCGTAACGAGGTGGCCGCGGCGCTGAGCGACCGCAAGCTGGCCGACGTGCTGGAGGAGCTGCCGGAGCACGACCAGGTGGAGATTCTGTCCCGGCTGGACCGGGAACGGGCCGCCGACGTGCTCGAGCGGATGGACCCGGACGACGCCGCCGACCTGCTCGCCGAGCTGCCGAAGACCGAGCAGACCATGCTGCTCGACCTGATGGAGCCGGAGGAGGCCGCGCCGGTCCGGCAGCTGATGAGTTACAAGCCGGGTACGGCGGGCGCGGTGATGACCTCCGAGCCGGTGATCATGACGCCGGACGCGACGGTGGCCGAGGCGCTCGCCCGGATCCGGGAACCGGAGTTGTCCCCGGTGGTGGCCGCGCAGGTTTTCGTGGCTCGTGCGCCATCGGCGACGCCGACGGGTAAGTACCTGGGCATGGTGCACTTCCAGCGGCTGCTGCGCGAACCACCCGCCTCGATCCTCGGCGGCATCGTCGACAGCGATCTGGAACCGCTGCGCCCGGCCATCACGCTTGTCGAGATAACCAAGCGGATGGCGACGTACGACCTGGTCGCGATGCCGGTGGTGGACAACACGCACCGGCTGCTCGGCGCGGTGACGGTCGACGACGTGCTCGACCACTCGCTGCCCCGCGACTGGCGTGACCGGGACGCCCAGAACGCCGACGACGGGGTTGAGCAATGAGCACGGAACCGCGGCGGGACCGGCTCGATCAGCCGGTGGAGCCGGGGCGGGTGCGGTTGCCGCGGTTCAACCCGGAGGCGTTCGGCCAGTGGTCGGAGAACATCGCCCGCTACATGGGCACCGCCCAGTTCATCGTGTGGATGACGCTGGTGATCGCGGGCTGGTTCCTATGGAACACCCTGGTCCCGGGCGACCTGCGCTTCGACCCGTACACCTTCACGTTCCTGACCTTGATCTTGTCCTTGCAGGCGTCCTACGCCGCGCCGCTGATCCTGCTCGCGCAGAACCGGCAGGCCGACCGGGACCGCCTGACCATGGAGGAGGACCGGCGCCGGGCGGCCATGCAGAAGGCGGACACGGAATACCTGGCCCGGGAGATCGCCTCGCTGCGGATCGCGCTCGGTGAGGTCGCGACCCGGGACTTCCTCCGCAACGAGCTGGCCCGGCTGGCCGATGAGTTGGACGAAGCCGCCCACCGGCGGGAAAAGCGGGCTCGCTCGGAGTGGGAGGAGGATCGCAAGGAGTGGGACCAGGAACGCTCCTGACCGCAAAGTAAAGTCGTCATCATGGCCACGCCCGTTCATCCCGCTCCGACGCTCGAGGACGCGATTCAGGCCGCCCTGGCGACCGTCGACGACCCCGAGATCCGCCGCCCGATCACCGACCTCGGCATGGTCAAGGGCTTCACCGTCGCCGACAGCTCCATCAAGGTCGAGTTGCTGCTCACCGTGGCCGGCTGCCCGCTGCGCGACAAACTCACCAACGACATCACCGCCGCCCTCACCAAGATCCCCGGCATCACCTCGGTGTCGATCGATTTCGGGGTGATGAGCGAGGAGCAGCGCAAGGCGCTGCAGGTCACGCTGCGCGGTGGTTCCGCCGGTGCCGAACCGGTCATTCCGTTCGCCCAGCCGGGTTCCCGCACGAGGGTGTACGCGGTGGCCAGTGGCAAGGGCGGCGTCGGCAAGTCGAGCGTCACCGTCAACCTGGCGGCGGCCCTGGCCAAGCGTGGCCTGTCGGTCGGCGTCGTCGATGCGGACATCTACGGCCATTCGGTGCCCCGGATGCTCGGTGTCGAAGGTCGGCCCACCCGGGTCGAGGAAATGATCATGCCGCCGCAGTCACACGGCGTGAAGGTGATCTCGATCGGCATGTTCACGGCCGGTAACGCGGCCGTGGTGTGGCGCGGGCCGATGCTGCACCGCGCGCTGCAGCAGTTCCTCGCCGACGTCTACTGGGGCGACCTGGACGTGCTGCTGCTCGACCTGCCGCCGGGCACCGGTGACGTGGCCATCTCGCTGGCCCAGCTCCTGCCGAACGCGGAGATCCTGATCGTCACCACCCCGCAGACGGCCGCCGCCGAGGTGGCCGAGCGGGCCGGCGCGATCGCGCTGCAGACCCACCAGCGCCTGGTCGGCGTGGTGGAGAACATGTCGTGGCTGGAGCTGCCGGACGGGTCCCGGATGGAGGTCTTCGGCGCCGGCGGTGGCCAGGCCGTGGCCGACTCGCTGACCAAGACGGTGGGCGCCTCGGTGCCGCTGCTCGGACAGATCCCGCTGGACACCCGGGTGCGCGAGGCCGGTGACGCCGGCACCCCGATCGTGCTGGCCGAGCCGTCCGCCCCGGCGGCGAAGGCGCTGGACGCGGTGGCCGATCGCCTGGCCGTGCGACGTGACTCGCTGGTCGGCAAGCCGCTCGGCCTGCTGGTCAACGCCCGGAAGGGCTGAGCCCCTAGGTCGCGTCGAGGTCGAAACCAGAGGCCCGCTTCTCCACCGCGCTCGACGCGGACGGAGTGGCGGGCTTCTTGATGTCGGCCGCCGCGGCCACCTCGGACAGGTCGTTCTTCACGCCGTTGAGGTCGCTCTTCACATCGTCGAGGAGGCCCTGCAGCGGCTTACGCAGCGCCGCCTCGTCTTCCTCGCTGAGGATGTGCTTGCGGATGAACGCCTTCGGATGAAGGTCCTGCAGCTGGAGGTCGGTGCCGAGTTCCCGGTTGAGGTCGCTGGTGGCGTTTTGCGCCATCGCGCGCAGGCCGCGCAGCATGCGCATGCCGTCGCCGATCACCTTGGGCAAGCGCTCGCCGAAGATCAGCAGCGCGAGCAGCAGCAGCGCGCCGATCTCCCACCAGTTCAGGTTCTCGAACATGTTGGCGGCCTCCCTGTCTTTCCGGCGCCCAGCCTACGCACGCGGGCGCGCGATCCGCACCCCTGCCCGCATGATCAATTGGAGTCGGCGACGAGCGTCACGGAGGCGTTCTGGGCCTTGGTGCCCCGGCGGTACTCGACCGGGACCACCGCACCGGGCGCGAACTTGCGGACCAGGGCGATCAGGTCGATGCCGTCCTCGACCACGTGGTTGTCGAGCTTGGTGATCACGTCACCGGCCTTGAGCCCGGCCGCGCCGGCCGGACCGGCGGCGTCCACCGTGCGCAGCTTGGCGCCGGTCGTGGAGGTGCCGGTGACGACCTCGGCGCCGATCACCGTGCGGCGGGCCTTGCCGTGGTCGATGATGTCGCCGGCGATCCGCTTGGCCTGGTTGATCGGGATCGCGAAGGCCAGGCCGATGTTGCCGGCCTCGGTCTCGGTGCCGCTCACCGAGCGGATCACCGAGTTGACCCCGACGACCTGACCGGCCGCGTTGACCAGCGGGCCGCCGGAGTTGCCCTGGTTGACCGCGGCGTCGGTCTGGATGGCCGCGTAGTAGCGGGTGGTGCCGCCCGGGTCGCCGGCCTGGATGGTGCGGTCGAGCGCGCTGACGATGCCCGCTGTGACGGTGTTGACCAGGGCCAGCGGTGAACCGAAGGCGAGCACCGGGTCGCCGACCGCGATCGCGTCCGAGTCGCCCAGCGAGACCGCGGTGAGCCCGGACTTTGCGACCTTGATCACGGCGATGTCGGACTCGGGGTCGCGGCCGACCAGCTTGGCCGGTGCGGTCGAACCGTCGCTGAACGACACCGACATGGCGTCGCCGCCGCCCTCCACCACGTGGTCGTTGGTGACCACGTAGCCGTCGGTGGAGACCACGAAGCCGGAACCGATCGCGCCGGTGACCCGGACCGTGACGACGCTCGGCAGCACCTTGTCGACGATGCCGGCGTTGGACTCGGGCGCCCGGTTGGCCGCGGCCGGTGCCTGCGGCTGGGTCGCGCCCAGGTTGTTGCCGGTGGAGTTGGCCAGCCCGCTGCGGACCGCGAAGACGAAGCCGAGCGTGCCGCCCAGACCACCCGCCAACAGGGCGGTGACCAGGCAGATCAGCAGGATCGGGGTGAGTGATCGGCGCGGCGCGTCGGGGTCGGCGACCGCCTCCGGCGCGGGACCGGTGCTCTCCTGCGCGGACGGCACCACCACGTGCGCCGGCGTGTAGGGATCACGCCACGGGTCGGCCAGCGCGTCGGACCACCAGGGCGACGGCACAGGCTGACCGGCGGTATACGGCGGACCGGAGCGCGCGTTCCAGCCGTCGGTCACGTCGGTGCCTCCCTCACGTCCCTCAGGAGCCCGGCTCCCCCTCCAGAATGACACGGATCCCCGGCGCCTCCTCGCCCCGGCCTGTTTATCCCATCGACGGCCCGTCAAGAGCGTCGCTCTACTCTCATATCCGATGTACGCAAGTTCCGCACGTGCACGCCGCCCGGAGGTCGTCATCGTCCCGCCACCCCGTCCGTTCGGCCCGCAGACGTCCCCGTCCGAGTTCGCCGAGGCGTACGCCAGCGAGGACATCGTCCTGCAGACCGCGCGCAGCCTCGCCCACGAGCTCGGCCTGGACTGCGTCAGTCCGGCCGCGGGGTCGGTGCTGCGCCTGCTGGCGGCCGCGGGCAACGCCAAGGCGGTGGTGGAGATCGGCACCGGCACCGGGGTGAGCGGTGTGTGGCTGCTGCGCGGGATGCGGGTGGACGGCGTGCTCACCACCATCGACGTGGAGAACGAGCACCAGCGGATCGCCCGCCGGATCTTCGTGGAGGCCGGTTTCGCCTCGTCCCGGACCAGGATCATCACCGGCCGCGCGCTGGACGTACTGCCCCGGCTCGCCGACGGCGTCTACGACCTGGTCTTCGTCGACGCCGACGCCACCGAGTTCACCGCCTGCGCGGACGCCGCCCTGCGGCTGCTGCGGCCGGGCGGGGTGCTGGTGGTCTACGGCGCGATGGCCAACGGCCGGATCAGCGATCCGGCCGCCCGGGACGTGGACACGCTGACCATCCGCGAGACGGTGCGGGTGGTGCGCGACTCCGAGGAGTGGATCCCGGCGATCATCCCGTCCGGTGGTGGCCTGCTGGCCGCGGTCAAGCGCTGAAGCCCAGCTCCAGATAGCGCAGCAGGGTGCGGGCACCCCAGCCGGTGGCACCCCGGGTCAGGTCGAGGGCGGTCTCGTCGGCCCAGCTCGGCGCGGCCAGGTCGAGGTGCGCCCAGCTCGACACCTTGGCGCCGAGGAAGTCGCGCAGGTAGAGCGCGGCGACCACGGCACCCGCGCCCTGGGTCGGCGAGCTGTGCCGGTCGGCGATGTCGGAGCGCAGGTATTCGCGGTAGTCGTCGGGCAGCGGCAGCCGCCACATCGTCTCGCCCGCCTGCCGGCCCGCCTCGGCCAGCGCACCGGCCAAGTCGTCGTCGTGGCTGAACAGGGCGGCGATGGCCGGGCCGAGGGCGGTCGTGCTGGCGCCGGTGAGGGTGGCCAGGTCGATGATCACGTCCGGGTCGAACTCGGCGACCGCGTAGCCGAGCGCGTCGGCCAGCACCAGCCGGCCCTCGGCGTCGGAGTTGGTGGACTCGCTGGTGGTGCCGTCGTAGTGGGTGATCACGTCGCCGGGGCGGAACCCGGCGGCGCCGACCGCGTTTTCGGCCAGCGGGAGCAGCGCGGTGATCCGGACCGGGAGGCCGAGGTCGGCCGCGCCCAGGGTGGCGGCGGCGACCGCGGCCGCACCGGCCATGTCGATCTTCATGTGCTTCATGCCCGGCCGGGTCTTGATCGAGATGCCGCCGGAGTCGAACGTGATGCCCTTGCCGATCAGCGCCACGTGGCCGGTGGCGCCGGCCGGGTGCCAGCTCATCTCGACCAGGCAGGGCGGGAACACCGACGCGCCGCCGACGGCCCGCAGGCCACCGAAGCGCTCCAGCTCGGCGCCGGTGCGGACGCGCACGGTCACACCGGTGCGCTTCGCGGCCGCGCCGACGATCTCCTCGGCCAGCCAGTCCGGGTTCTTCAGCGAGGGCGGGGTGTTGGTCAGGTCGCGCGCGAACCAGACGGCCCGCGCCGTCACCTGCGCTCGGGCCAGGCCCTCGGAGTGCTCAGCCTGGGATGGACCCACCAGGTCGACCGCGGCCGACCGGGGTTCCTCGCGGCCGTCGCGATAGCGATAGCCGCCGAACCAGAGGCCCTCGGCGAGGGCCCGCACCGCCGCCGCCGTGACCGACTCGCCCAGCGTGACCTGCAGCGGCTCGTCGCCCTCGACGGCCCGGCTCGCGGCCGCCCCGGCCGCACGCCAGCCCGCCTCGTCGCCCGCGCCGATGCCGGCGAGCACGACCCTGGCCGGCCGCCGCAGCGGACGGGGCAACTCGAGGATGTCGCCGGCCGTCCCGAATCCGTCGGCCAGCGCAGCTATTTCGGCCGCCGGTTCCCCTGTCGCATGCGACAGTGAGCCCGAGGCGGCGATCGGAGTAATCCATGTTTGGTTGTCGTCGAGATCGTCGGTCAGCCTGATCGGAAACACGAGAGCGTGACCTTTCTCGAAGACGTGGAAAGCCCGCCGGTACGGGCGGTACCGTACCGGCGGGCTCGCGTGAAACGTCAGCCGGCGATCGACTTCAACGCGTCGCCCAGCGCGTTGGCCTCGTCCGGAGTCATCTCAACGACGAGACGGCCACCACCTTCCAGCGGGACGCGCATGACGATGCCTCGTCCCTCCTTGGTGACCTCCAGCGGACCATCGCCCGTCCGCGGCTTCATCGCCGCCATTTCGTCTCCCCTCAGACCCACATCAGGGTGTCGGTGGGTTACCCCACAGCCACTACTCAACGTCACGCGCTCAGCCCCACGCGACGTGTTACCTCGTATATCCGACCGGCGGCCGAGGGCCATCGCGCGTGACCACGCGACCCGGCCCACCGTGCCGATCAAACATTTTCCCTGATGAACACCGGCGAACCCAAACCCAGCCCGGGCGGATGTGACAGCGTCTAGCATATCGCCTTTTGGGCTGTCACAATGTGCGGTCATGCAGGCGCGGTCGGCACTCTTCGACCTGTACGGCGACTATCTCCGCCCCCGAGGCGGCCGCGCGCCGGTCGCTGCCCTGGTCAGACTGCTTGCGCCGCTCGGCATCGCACCCCCCGCGGTTCGCACCGCGGTGTCCCGGATGGTGCGTCAGGGCTGGCTGCACCCGATGCGATTGACGTCCGGACCGGGCTATCTGCTGACTCCGAAGGCCGCCCGCCGACTGGACGAGGCCGCAGCCCGGATCTACCGCACCGGGCGTGCCGGGTGGGACGGACGGTTCGATCTCATCCTGCTGCACGGCCCGCTGCCGAGGCGGGAGGCCGCCCGGCTGACCTACCTCGGCTACGGATCGCTCGGTGACCAGTCCTGGGTCGCGCCGCGCGCCGCCGAGGAGGCCGACACCGTCCTGATCGATGCCGGAGTCGGCTACGAACGGTTCAGTGCGGCCCATGCGGCCGGGTCGCCCGGCGCCGCCGCGGTGGTCGGCCGGGCCTGGGATCTGCCCGGGCTCGCCCGCTCCTACGAGACGTTCGTGGCCGACCTGCGGCCGGTGGTGAGCACGGTGAACGCGCGCAGCTCCGACGAGGAGGCGTACGCGGCCCGGTTCCAGCTGGTGCACGCCTGGCGGTCGTTCCTGTTCCGCGACCCGCAACTGCCGCCGTCGCTGCTGCCGCCGCGCTGGCCCGGGGTGAGCGCGGCCGGCTTCTTCGACCGGCATTCGGTGCGGCTGCGCCCGGCCGCCGACCGTTATGTCGAACGCTGCCTGCATGCGGTGACCAAGGGCGGACGTGTGGGATTCTCGGAGTCATGACGGACTCCTTGCTCGTCGACCGCACTGACGCGGTCGTCACCCTCACGCTCAACCGGCCGGACGCGATGAACGCCCTCGACGTCGACCTCAAGGTGGCGCTGCGGGACACCCTCGCCACGCTGGAGACCGACCGCAGCTGCCGGGCGATCGTGCTGGCCGGCGCGGGCCGCGGCTTCTGCGTCGGGCAGGACCTGCGGGAGCACGCCGAGCTGCTGGAGTCCGGGCACACCGACCTGGACACCGTGCGGGCGCACTACAACCCGATCGCGCAGCGGCTGGCCAGCATGCCCAAGCCGGTGGTGGCGGCGGTGCGCGGGATGGCGGCCGGCGCGGGCGCGTCGTTGTCGCTGCTCGCCGACTTCCGGATCGGCGGCCCGTCGACCGGGTTCCTGATGGCCTTCGCCAACGTCGGGCTGGCCGGGGACAGCGGCATCTCGTGGTCGCTGCCGCGGATCGTGGGGCACGCCCGGGCGATCGAGCTGCTGCTGCTGGCCGAGCGGGTGAAGGCCGAGCGGGCGTACGAGATCGGCCTGCTGACCCGGCTGCTGGACGACGACGACCAGGTGCTGCCGGTCGCGCAGGAGCTGGCCGCGCGGCTCGCCGCCGGGCCGACGGTGGCCTACGGCGCGATCAAGCGGGAGCTGTCCATCGGCGACGCCGGAACCCTCTCCGACGCGCTGGCGGCCGAGGCCCAGGCCCAGGCGATCTGCGGCGGAACCGACGACCACAAGGCCGCGGTGGCCTCGTTCCTGGCCAAGCAGAAGCCGGTCTTCGAGGGGCACTGATTTTCGTGTTATGACGGTTTTGGGATCGCCACATTCATAGTTGTCTATTCATAGGCTCCTCCCGACGCGTCCTACCGGGCGCGCATTCCCCTTTGGGAGGACCTAGATGGCCAGGTGGCGGAATCTGGTGGGCGTGGCGGTTGCCACACTCACGGCCGCGGCGATGGGCGCGACCGCGTCCCCCGCCTCGGCGGCTCCGGTGGGCACCGGCGACGGCGTGGTTCCCACCACGAATGTGGTCGGTGGCACCCGGGCGACGCAGGGCGAGTTCCCGTTCATGGTGCGGCTGTCGATGGGCTGCGGCGGAGCGCTGTACAGCTCGACGATCGTGCTGACCGCCGCGCACTGCGTCGGCGCGACCGGCACCAACACCTCGATCACCGCCACCCTCGGCGTGGTCGACCTGCAATCCACCAGCAAGATCACCCGGAAGTCGAACTACGTGTACCGGGCGCCCGGCTACAACGGCAGCGGCAAGGACTGGGCGCTGATCCGCCTGGCCAGCCCGGTCACCGGCCTGGCCTTCCTGCCGCTCGCGACGACCACGACCTACGACACCGGCAACTTCACGATCGCCGGCTGGGGTGCGGCCACCGAGGGCGGCTCGCAGCAGCGCTACCTGCTCAAGGCCACCGTGCCGTTCGTCAGCGACGCCACCTGCAACTCGTCCGCGATGTACAACGGTGAGGTCATCGCGAGCAACGAGATCTGCGCCGGTTACGCCGCCGGCGGCACCGACACCTGCCAGGGCGACTCCGGTGGCCCGATGTTCCGCACCGGTGCCAGCGGCCTCGTCCAGGTCGGCATCGTGAGCTGGGGCGACGGCTGTGCCCGCCCGAACAAGCCGGGTGTCTACACCCAGGTCAGCTACTTCGCCTCGACCATCGCGGCGGCCGCCACCAGCTTGGGCGGATAACCGCGGGCTGAGCGGGTCGCCCGGCTCACGCCGGAGCCTCAGCCTCGGCCCCCAAATGCGCGGCGCCGGTTCTTCCTCGCCCGACGACCGGTGCCCGCACGCCACGGCCCCGTAGCCCCCGCTACGGGGTCGCGGCCTTTGGGGCGTCAGTCGTCCTCGTCCTCTTCTTCCGGGTCCTGGTTGGCCTCGGCGCCGAGGACGAACGCCTGCATGGACAACTCGTCGCCGGACGGCCAGACGTAGGCCGGCAGCTCGGCCGGGCCAAGCTCGCGCACGTGCGACCAGAACTGGCGGACCGCGTCGGCCGGGGTCGCGGCCTCGATCGGCATCGCGACGCTGACCAGCCAGTTGGGCAGGCCGACCGGGCTCCGGCCGTGCAGCCGGGCGGCCAGCCGGCGGAACACCTCGGGGTCGACCGCTTCCGGCCGGTCGGCGCCCAGACCCTCAGCGGGGAGCGGGTCGTCGAACTGGCGACGCAGGTAGGCCAGGACGAGGTCGTCACCGTCGGTCTTGGCGGCCCGGCACAGGGCCACCACGTGATCGTCGGCGACCAGCAGCACCTCATCGTCGGGTGCCACCGCACCCGCGCCACCCGCCACCGTCACGACCTCGTTGTGGAAGAGTCGCTCGGTCGCCCACTGCCTCGCCGGAATGATCACCGCCCACTGCGCCATGCGCTCCATCTCATCACCTCGCGCTTCAGGCCGAGATGGCCGGGACCCAACAGCCCGCCACATGGTCGTCGACCATGCCGGTGGCCTGCATCAACGCATATGCCGTGGTCGGGCCGACGAACTTGAAGCCGCGCTTCTTGAGCGCCTTGGCCAAGGCGATCGACTCGGGCGTGGTGGCCGGGACGCCGGCCCGGGAGGTCGGGCGCGGCGGTTTCGGCTGCGGCGCGAACGACCACAGCAGCGCGGAGAGGCCCTCCGGGAGGTCGGCGGCGACCCGGGCGTTGTGCAGGGTGGCGTCGACCTTCATCCGGTTGCGGACGATGCCCGCGTCGGCCATCAGGCGGGTCGCGTCGGCCTCGCCGAAGGCCGCGACCTTGTCGATCTGGAAGCCGTCGAACGCGGCCCGGAACGCCGGGCGCTTGCGCAGGATGGTGATCCAGGAGAGGCCGGACTGGAAGGCTTCGAGGCTCATCCGCTCGAACAACGCGTCGTCACCGCGGATCGGCTGACCCCACTCGGTGTCGTGATAGCCCACGTAGTCGGGGGTGCTGCCACCCCAGAAGCAACGGACCCGGCCGTCCGCACCGACGACCAGCCCGGTTTCGTCTGTCATGGCGCCCACCGTAGGGCCACCCTCCGACAAAAACCGCCTACGGCAGCTTGCCCTGCTCGACCAGGCGGCCGAACTTCCTGAGGGCCGCGGTGAAGCTCAGCTTCGAGCCGGGCCAGAGCACCGGCCAGGCAACCTTCCCGGCCGGACCGGGCGGCAGGTGGAACCACTCGTGCAGGACGACCTGGGTGCGGTCGCCGGACATGGCCGTGCAGCGGACCGAGCCGGGGCCGCGCAGCACCTTGCCGCAGTGCACGACACGCACCTCGTACGGTGCGTTGATCTTGACCACCCGCATCTCGTCGCGCAGCGAGGCCGGCCCGAGCGCGGTGATCGCCTCGACCAGGCTGCCCTCGCCGCCGTCGCCCTCGACCACCCGGACCTTGGTGAACGGGATCCACTGGGACTGCTTCTCCCAGTTGAGGAACGCGGCGAAGACCCGCTCGGCGGGGGCGTTGACGATGACCGTGGCGGTCACCTCGCCGGTGCCGGGGCTGGCGGCATCACCCAGCCCGTCGCCCAACCCCTCGCCGAGCCCGCCGACCGGACCTGGGCCGCTCACCGCGGCTCCGCCGGCTCGGATTCCTTGCTGTCCGGCTGGTCTGTGGGGGGCACCGGCCTGGCGGGCACGGCGTCCGGCGAGGCGGCGGACAGGTCGATCAGCGGCCCGTCGACCTCGGCCGGGACCCGGGAGGGCGCCACGGCGGCCTCACGGGCCTTGCGGAACGCGTCGGCGTCGGCGGTGCGGCCGTCCCGCAGGGCGGAGACCTCGGCCTCGAGCACGCTGATCAGCTCGCCCTTGTAGCCGATGTCGTAGGCGGCCCGCTGCAGCGCCTGGTCGACCTGCGACATCCGGTAACCACGCCAGGTGGTGTCGAACTTGGTGCCCGAGATGTCTTCCTCACCGAGCGGACGATCGGTGGGAAGTGGCACGGCGCGGCCGTCGGGCTCGACGGGTGTCAATCCGGAGTCGCCTCCGCTCATCATCACGGTCACACCGAAGACGATCGCAGCCACCACCAAGGCGACGACGATGAACAGGAGAAGCTGACCCATGCGGACGATGTTGGCATGCCCGCTCGAACCTGGCGAGCCCGCCACCCCGTCCGGTACTCGCGCGGGCGGTCAGGTCCAGGTCAGGATCTTCTTGCGCCAGGCATACAGGATGCCCAGCGCGAGCACGGCTACGAAGATCGCCATCTCGGTGACCGTGGCGGCGCCGAAACCCGGCCGATCGAACACGACCGCCCAGGGGAAGAGAAAAACGGCCTCCACGGCGAAAAGCACATAAAGGTACGCATACACGTAGTAACGGATCTGGGCCTGAGCCCAGTCGCCGCCGACCGGATCAATCCCGCTTTCGTACGCGATGTACTTGCCGGGCGGTTCGGCCGGATCGGCCGGGCGCAGCAGCCGGTTGGCCGCGAAAGCACCCACGAAAACGAGCACGCCGGCCCCGATGACCAGCCCCAGCGTGGCGTACGACCCGAGATACCCCTCCACGATCGGACAGCCTAGTTGACCGGCTGACAGCGGCGACCCGCCGCATGGTGGACACTCCTGGAACGCACATGCCTCACCTGGCTACTGTGGTCAACGGCCTGCCGCCGCCCGTAAGGAGCGGCGACGTAGGCTGGAAGTGACGATTGCGGGCCGGACCATCGATGTGCTTCTCCCGCCGGCCGGTGTCCCTTGGAGGTTGAGAACGTGGCCGCTGGAGCAAAGCGAGTCGAGCAGCTGGACCGGGTGGTAATCCGGTTCGCCGGCGACTCGGGCGACGGCATGCAGCTGACCGGTGATCGGTTCACCTCCGAGACCGCGCAGCTCGGCAACGACATCTCGACCCTGCCCAACTTCCCGGCCGAGATCCGTGCACCGGCAGGCACCCTGCCGGGCGTGTCGAGCTTCCAGGTGCACTTCGCCGACTACGACATCCTCACCCCCGGCGACTCACCCAACGTTCTGGTCGCGATGAACCCGGCCGCGCTCAAGGCCAACCTCTCCGACCTGCCCTCCGGCGCCGACATCATCGTCAACACCGACGAGTTCACCAAGCGCAACCTGGCCAAGGTCGGTTACGCGGCGAGCCCGCTCGAGGACGGCTCGCTGGGGGGGTATGCGGTGCATCCCGTCGCCCTGACCTCGATGACCGTCGGCGCGCTCAGCGAGCTCGGCGTCTCGAAGAAGGACGCCGAGCGCGCCAAGAACATGTTCGCGCTCGGCCTGCTGAGCTGGATGTATTCGCGCCCGTTCGAGTCGACCCTGCGGTTCCTGGAGCGCAAGTTCGCGAAGCGCCCCGACCTGGTCGCCGCGAACAAGGCCGCCTTCCAGGCCGGCTGGAACTTCGGCGAGACGACCGAGGACTTCTCGGTCCGCTACGAGGTCAAGCCGGCCAAGATGCTCCCCGGCACCTACCGGAACATCACCGGTAACCAGGCGCTGGCGCTCGGCCTGGTGGCCGCGGGTGTCCGCGCCAAGCTGCCGGTCTTCCTCGGCGCGTACCCGATCACCCCGGCCTCGGACATCCTGCACGAGCTGTCCAAGCACAAGCGGTTCGGCATCACCACCGTGCAGGCCGAGGACGAGATCGCGGCGATCGGCGCGGCCCTCGGCGCCGCGTACGGCGGGGCGCTCGGCGTCACCACCACCTCCGGGCCCGGCGTCGCGCTCAAGGGCGAGACGATCTCGCTGGCGATCGCGCTCGAACTGCCGCTGGTGATCGTCGACGTGCAGCGGGCCGGCCCGTCCACCGGCATGCCGACCAAGACCGAGCAGGCCGACCTCAACATGGCGCTCTACGGCCGGCACGGTGAGGCGCCGCTCGCGGTGATCGCGCCGAAGTCGCCGTCGGACTGCTTCCACGCGGCCATCGAGGCGGCCCGGATCGCGCTCACCTACCGCACCCCGGTCATCCTGCTCTCGGACAACTACGTGGCGAACGGTTCCGAGCCGTGGCTGCTGCCCGAGGCCGGCGAGCTGCCCGACCTGACCACGACGTACGCCACCGAGCCCAACGGCGAGGACGGGCGCTTCCTGCCCTACCTGCGCGACCCCGAGACGCTGGCCCGGCCGTGGGCGATCCCCGGCACGCCCGGCCTCGAGCACCGCATCGGCGGCCTGGAAAAGGCCGACAAGACCGGCGACATCTCGTACGACCCGGCCAACCACGAATTCATGGTGCGCACCCGGGCGGCCCGGATCGAGGCCATCAAGGTGCCCGACATCGAGGTCGAGGACCCGGACGCGGAGAACGGCGACCAGCAGGGCGCGACCGTGCTCGTGCTGGGCTGGGGCTCCACCTACGGCCCGATCGGGGCGGCCTGCCGGGCGCTGCGGCAGCGGGGGCTGCCGATCGCGCAGGCGCACCTGCGGCACATGGCGCCGCTGCCGGCCAACCTCGGCGAGGTGCTCAAGGCGTACGACAAGGTCGTCATCCCGGAGATGAATCTGGGCCAGCTCGCCCACGTGATCCGGGCCAAGTATCTGGTCGACGCGGTTCCGTTCAACCAGGTCAGCGGCCTGCCCTTCACCGCTTCCACCCTGGAAAGCATGCTCGAGGACGTGGTCAAGAATGGCTAGCCCCACCATCCCACTAACCCCGGTGAAGCTGACCGCCAAGGACTTCAAGTCCGACCAGGAAGTGCGCTGGTGCCCGGGCTGCGGTGACTACTCGATCCTGGCCGCCATGCAGCGCTTCATGCCCGAGCTGAACATCCCGCGCGAGAAGACCGTCTTCATCTCCGGCATCGGCTGCTCGTCCCGCTTCCCGTATTACATGAACACCTACGGGATGCACTCGATCCACGGCCGTGCTCCGGCGATCGCGACCGGCCTCTCGGTGTCCCGCCCCGACCTGAGCGTCTGGGTGGTCACCGGGGACGGCGACGCGCTCTCGATCGGCGGCAACCACCTGATCCACGCCCTGCGGCGCAACGTCAACCTGAAGATCCTGCTCTTCAACAACCGGATCTACGGCCTGACCAAGGGTCAGTATTCGCCCACCTCCGAGCTCGGCAAGATCACCAAGTCGACGCCGGCCGGTTCGGCGGACTCGCCGTTCAACCCGCTGTCGCTGGCCCTGGGCGCCGAGGCCTCCTTCGTGGCCCGCACCATCGACTCGGACGCCAAGCACCTGCAGTCGGTGCTGCGGGCGGCCGCTCAGCACGAGGGCAGCGCGTTCGTCGAGATCTACCAGAACTGCAACATCTTCAACGACGGCGCCTTCGAGCTGATCAAGGACCCGTCCACCCGCGACGACCACCTGATCCGCCTGGAGCAGGGCCAGCCGATCACCTTCGGCAGCGAGGCGCAGTTCTCCGTGGTGCACCCGGCGGGCGCGTTCGGCCTGTCGGTGCGCGAGTCGGCGTCGCTGGCCGGCGAGACCCCGGTCGTGCACGACGCGACCGTCGACGACCCGGCCTACGCGTTCGCGCTGAGCCGGCTGTCCGGCTCCGACCTCGGCACCACGCCGATCGGGGTGTTCCGCGACGTCAACCGGCCCACCTACGACCAGCTGGTGCAGAAGCAGCTGGAAGACGCGAAGGCCCAGGCGACCGGTACGCCCGACAAGATGCTCGACGAGCTTCTCAACGCCGCCGACACCTGGACCATCGTCTAGCTCGCGCGTCTCAGCATGGCGGTGGGCCCGACGGGCTCACCGCCATTTCTCTGGGCGCCGTATCGCTCGCCCGTCGACCGGATCGTGCACGACCTCCGGAAGCTGGGCGTTGTTCAGGACCGATTCCCGAATGACGAAGTAGCCCAGGTTTCCGACGGAGAGCAGCCGCTGCGACGGCCGGCCGTGGCCCGCCGGCAGGGCGACGTAGAGCCGCTGATCGGGAACGACGAGGCGGACCGCGGTCAGCGCCGGACGCAGATCCGTGTCCCCGGTGACCAGGAGGCTCGTGTCGGCGACACCGAGCGCGGCGTCGGCCACCATCATCGCGCCGATGGCGACGTCGGTCTCCTTCTCCTCGTGGCTCTGGAACTCCAGGCCGCACGCGCTGAGGTAGGGCTCGCCACACGTGAAGCAAGAGCGGATGGTGCGGATCTTGAAGCGACCGAGATGCACGTCCAGGCCGAAACCGTTGTAGGCCTTGAGCGCGGCGACATACTCGGCTTGATTGCGGGCCGCCGCTCCATCGCCATGGATCATGGTGGTGAAGTAGCGAACGGCCACTACCTGATCATCGGGGCGGAGGCGCCGCACGAGATCAACCACATCCAGCCACAAATACTTGCGGCGATACTTCGCCTTCATCGCGTAGTAGAGATTGAATCCGTCGATGTAGGCAGCGACCGTTGACATGTTGCACTCCTGACGAGAGGGGATGTACAGTGAGGCATCGAGCCTTAAGGCGAGACGGCCCCTACGGGGGCCGTTTTTTTATGCCCGGATAGGGATGATGCCCCCTTGTCTCGTGCTACTTGCTGGGCGTACAGTGCTTCAGCGGCCGCGGGAATGGTCCACATCGGAACGCTTCAACACGAGCAGGTTAGCCAAAGACGATATGTAGAGACAAGACTACGTTCCTACTAATAGTGCACAAGATCCAGCGCTGAGCTGGCATAAGGGGTTTGCCACGCACGCAGAAAGAAGGGCCAGGGCCAGCTCTGCTGGGCCCCGGCCCGCCCTCGGCGGGAGCGACGGTCCGCACCCACCACCGAGCTACGACATGAAGATCTTGGGGTTTCCGGAGAAGCGTCAGACCGAGACGCCGACGCTGCTGTCCTCAGCCCGGATATACACGAGCATGTCGCCGGTCTCGATTAGCGGGGTCTGCTCGCCGCCCAGCGGAAGCACCTTTCCGCGGCGAATAAGAGCAACGACCAGCGTTACCAATTCGCGGGGATTCCGGCCGACCTCGCTGCGTTCCGCGCTGCGCATTGCCAATGCCATTCCCTGGCCGGGCGTCAGCAGATCCTCGACGACGTCGATCAATGGTGGCGCCGTCGTGGTGAGACCGAGCAGGCGGCCGGCCGTGGCCGACGAGACGATCACGTGGTGGGCGCCGCTCTGCTTGAGGAGGGCGGCATTTTCCTGCTCGCGGACGGCGGCGATGATGCGCACCTGGCCGGCCGTGAGCTGGCGGACGGTGAGGCTGATCAGGACCGAGGCCTCGTCGCTGTCGGTGGCGATGATGACGGCCTTGCAGTTCTTGACGTCGGCCTCATTGAGAATCGCCGAGCGGGTGGCATTTCCCTCGATCGCGGCCAGGCCGTTCGATGCGGCCTGCCGGACCCCGGCCTCGCGGCTCTCCACGACGACGATCCGGGATTTCTCCCAGCCATTTTCGAGCAATGCGGCGACCGCGGCCCGGCCCTTGGTGCCGTAGCCGCAGACGATGACGTGGTCCTTCAACTTTCGCCTCCACCGGCCGACCCGCAGACTGTTGCGGTACTGGTCGGTGAGCACCTCGAGGGTCGTGCCGACCAGGATGATCAGGAAGAGCACCCGCGCCGGGGTGATCGCCAGAACGTTCACCAGCCGAGCCTCGGGGGTGAACGGTGTGATGTCGCCGTAGCCGGTCGTGGAGAGTGACACAACCGCGTAGTAGAAGCAGTCGAGAAGGGTGAGCCCGTCACCGTTGACGTCTCGGTAACCGCCCCGGTCGAGGTAGATGATCGTGACGGTGACCAGCACCAGCAGGACGGCCAGCAGCATCCGGACCGCGAGTGCACGCAGCGGACCCTGTCGCACCCTGGGCAGATGGATCATTTCTCGTCCCGCACACGCACACCATAGCGGCCACGCGCAGGACCGCCCTCCAGGACATCACATAAACGATCGTTTAGGAATACCCGCTGGTAGGTTGCCGCACACGCCGGTAAAGCCGATCGACACCCTTGTATGCGGACGGTGACCGTTCGAACACTGCCTGCATGGTCAGACGCATCGTCCTCGTCCTGGTTCTCGCGGTCGGCGTCCTTCTGGTTCCGGCCGGAGCGTTCGCCGCCACGTCGGCCGACAAGCTCACCGTGCTTTCCGACTGGACCCAGCCCACCGCGAGCAGCACCAGCGCGTGGAACGCCGCCCGGCTCAACCGCGCGCCCTGGCAGTCCTACAACTTCGACTGGTCCACCGACTACTGCTCGGCCAGCCCGGAGAAGCCGCTCGGCTTCGACTTCAGCCTCTCCTGCTGGCACCACGACTTCGGCTACCGCAACTACAAGGACGTCGGCGCCTTCCCGGCCAACAAGGCCCGGCTCGACGACATGTTCTACGCCGACCTGCGGCGGGTCTGCCTCAACTACAGCACCTTCGTGCGCCCCGCCTGCTACAGCCTCGCCTGGACCTACTACCAGGCCGTGCACGTCTTCGGGTCGCTCACCGCCGTCAAGAAGGCCGACATCAAGAGGGCCGAAGCACTGATCCGATGAACCGGGCCGCGCCGTCCTCGAGGTCCGGATGCTCGACGGCCAGCGCCATCGCCACGATCCGATCAAAACCGAGACCGACCCCATCGGCGTACGCGGCGTCGAACGCCGCGTCGCCGAGGGCGGTACGCAGCCACAGCTGCTGCGCCGACCAGAAGCTCCCGAACATCGTCGTACGCCGTGCGCCGCGCGCCGCCTCGGCCCCGCCGAACAGCACGGCCGCCGTCTCCGCATCCTCGCCCAGCGCACAGCGCACCGCGATCGCCGCGACCGCGTCCGCGGCCGCCCCCCGGAACCCGTGCCGCAGCCGCGACCGCAACGCCACCACCAGGTGGTCGTGCGCGGCCACCAGGTCGCGGCGGCGCAACGCCACGATCCCGAGCAGCCAGTCGACGGTCCGCCGGCCACGGTCCTCGGGCCGGCCGGCCTCCCACTGACGGGCCCCGCCGAGCAGGTCGGCCGCCTCGTCCAGCGCTTCCCGCTTGCACAGCAGCTCGGCCAGGGTCACCACGGCCGGCAGCGCCGCCTCGGCCACCCCGGCCTGGTCGGCCTGCGCGATCACGTCGCGGCAGAACTGCTCGGCGCCGCCGTAGTCGCGGTTCTCCAGAAGCGTGAGCCGGTGCCCGACCCGGGCCCGCACCAGCAGATCCCGGTCGTCGTTCGCCCGGGCGAGGAGTTCGGCCCGGTCCAGGAAGCGCACCCGCTCGTCCCGGTCGTCGGCCAGGCCCGCGTGCACCAGGTAGGCGGCGGCCAGGTCGGCCGGGGCCACCTCCGCCTCGTCGAGCCGGCGGTACAGCCGGAACAGCAGGTCACGACCCTCGCGGGCGGCGCCGTGCTCACGCCACCACGGATCGAGCGCGATGGCCAGGCGCAGCCCGGTCGGCACGTCCCCCTCGGCCGCCGCCCAGCGCAGGGCGGCCTGCCACTCCACCACGTACGGCGCCAGCTCGGTGAGCGAAACCGTCCGGGGCTGGCCGTCGGTGTCGATGGCTACCGTGTCGAGCGTGTGCAACGACCAGGCCACATGCCGGTCCCGGGCCGCGTGCTCGTCGCCGGCCCCGGAGAGCTGCCGGGTCGCGTACGCCCGGACCTGCTCCGACATCCGATAGTTGGCCCCGGGAACGACGTCGACCAGCGACTTCTCGGTCAGCTCGGCCAGCGAACCGAGCGCGTCGTTGCCGCACCACTCGACGGTCGCCAGGTCGACCGCGCCGGCGAACACGGATAGCCGGCGCAGCAGGCTCGCGGCCCGCACGCTGAGCGTCCGGTAGGACCAGTCCAGACTCGCCGTGATGCTGTCGTGCCGCTCGCCGGTCTCCCCGGACACCGGGTCCAGCGCGGCGATCGGATCGTCCAGCCGGGCCGCGAGCTGCCCGGCCGTGAACAACCGCATCCGGCTCGCCGCCAACTCGGCCGCCAGCGGCGAACCCTCCAGTTTCGACGCCACCCGGGACAGGTCGGCATCCTCGTCGGCGGGCACCCCCCGGCCGCCACGCGCCGCCGTGGCCCGCTCGCTGAGCAGCGCGAACACGTCCCCCGGCGACATCGGCGGGATCCGCCACACCACCTCGCCGTGCACGCCCATCGGCTCCCGGCCGGTCACCAGCACATCCATCTGCGGACAGGCGGCCAGCAGCATCCGCACCAGCCCCGCGCAGGCGGCCGGGGCCGCGTCGCACGTCTGCAGAAGAAGCAGCATCCGCCGGTCCGCGCAGTGCTCGAGCAGCGTCTCCAGCACCGGGCGGCCCGGCTCGGCGCGCAGTCCGAGAGCCGCGGCCAGGGTGCGGGCCAGGCCGGTTGCCGCGCTGACCGCATCAACCGTCCAAACCCCTTGCGGGTACGCGTTGAGCACCTGCTCCCCCACCGCGACCGACAGGCGTGTCTTGCCGGCCCCGCCGGGACCGGCGATCGTCACGATCCGGTGCCGGGTCAGCAGGTCGGCCAGCTCGGCGGTCTCGGCGCGGCGGCCCACGAACGAGGTCAGCGCGGCCGGGAGATTGTGCCGGGCTCCGCTCTGGGTGCGCGGGCGGGGGAACTCGGTGTCCAGCCCGGTCGCGATCACCTGGTAGAGCTGCTCGTCGTCGTCGAAGCCGCGCAGCCGGTGCGGCCCGAGGTCGAGCAGGTCGACCTCGGTGAGGTGCTTCGTCTTCGTCTTGGTGGCGATCGCGCCGGCCGCGGCGGGCTCACCCTCCCCGCGGATGGACCGGACGGTGGCGCCGGAGCAGAGGATCTGACCACCGTGCGCAGCCGCCGCCACCCGGGCGGCCCGGTGCACCTCGATACTCGCGTACTCGTCGCCGATCGGTGTCGCCCACCCGGTGTGCATGCCCATCCGGACCTTCGGCATCGCGTCGCGAGCCGGCCACTCGTGTGCGGACAGTCGCCGCTGGGCCTCCACACAGGCCGCCAGAGCGTCGCCCGCATCGCGGAACGCCACGAAGAAAGAATCACCCTCGGTGAAGAGCTCAACACCGTCGAAGTCACGCAGCGCAGCACGCAGCACCGAACGATGCGCGCCGAGAACAGGGCCGTAGTCGTCACCGAGCATCCGGGCCAACCGCGTCGAGCCCTCGATGTCGGTGAACATAAAGGTCACCAGCCCGCTCGGCAGCTCGGTCCGTCCCGACACGGTGAACCCTCCGCCTCCTCTGGGAAGTCGTGTCTGATGCTGCCGTATCACTCTGTCACCGTGCATCGTAGAAACGGACGGTAACGATCTACACGCCATACCGACCCCGGACGGAGGACCCTCCGACCGGAAGTCATCGACGTTCGCTATGCACTACGCGTGACGTAACGAAATGGATCGAGCCAAGTCACGCCGCAGTTGGTCACATCTGGCGGCACGTTCGGGTGTACGCACCGGAGTCGCCACCGCAGCGTCTCTCCACGTCGCACGGTCATTCCGCAGAGTAACCAAGACCGCGATCTCATTCACCGCGCGCGACCGTAGCTCACCCAAATGATCACGCGGCGTGGTCGAAGTGACTCACGAGTAAGGAATGGCCCGGCGCACCACTCAGCGGCCGATGCCGGCATTTTTTCGCCGTCGGCTGGGGTGCAGGCTGGCTCAGCAGCCGCAGGCGCCGCCACAGCAACCGCCGCCGCCGGCCGAGGGGGCCGGGGACGAACTGCCGCCACGGCCGGTCACGGCGACGGTGGAGAGGAGCTTCACCGTGTCGCCGTGGCCCTGCGGGCACGCGGTGGGCGCGGAGGCTTCACGCATCGGGCGGCTGACCTCGAAGGTGTCGCCACAGGCGCGGCACCGGAACTCGTAACGCGGCATTGGCAAAGCGTAGGCCCCCGGTATGACGGGAATGCACCCGGCGGGGGCAGGCTGCCGGACTGTTATTCGTCCGCGTCGACGGGGCCTCTTGCGGCGAGCCATCGGCAGGTATGGTCGGGCCGTGGCGAACGGGCAGGAGAAACCGGTGGATAAACCTGAGCTGCGTGCGGCCGCGCCGCACCAGGGCGGACCACTCGGCAGCTCCGGTGCGGCGCCGGCGGAGAAAGCGGACGAAAAGGTGCCGGTCGAGGCCCCCGCGTCCGCGGACAAACCCGCCGACAAGCCGCTCCACAAGCCCGTCGCCAAAGCAGAGAGCAAGCCGGCCGCCCCGGCCGCGGAAAAGCCTGCGACCGAGCCGGGCGGCGGCGCTGCGGCAGCCGAGGCCGACAAATCGGATAAGCCGGATGTGGCCGCCGACAAGGCGAAGACTGATCAGCCGGCTGCGGCTGCTGCGGCTGTGGTGCCGGAATCGAGGCGGCTTCGGCGGGCCAATCCGGTGGTGGTCGCCCGGAAGGCGGGGCGCAGCACGTCGGAGTGGGCCAAGCGGCCCAGCGGGCGGCTCGTACTGCCGGCCGTCATCGCGCTCCTTCTCCTCGGGGTGGCGGGGACAGCTGGGGCTTACCTCGTACCGCAAGCTCTGCAAGCCGCACCCTCGCCCAGCGCGACGCCGAGTTTCCTGGACGGCACGGCGGCGGTGCCGCCGGCGAGTTTCCCGGGGCTGTCGACCGAATCGGCCCCCGGCGGGCCGACGGGCCTTCCCGGCTTCACCACCGGGCCGGCGCAGCCGGTGCAGAACGGTGCCCGGCCCGCCGACGCGCTCGCCGGCTGGGCGCAGCAGATCGGCACCAAGGTCGGCATCCCGGTGGTCGCGGTGCAGGCCTACGGGTACGCCGAGCTGGTGCTCACCCGCACCATGCCCTCCTGTCACCTGAGCTGGACCACGATCGCCGCGATCGCCAGCGTCGAGTCGGCGCACGGCAGCGCCAACGGTGCGGTGCTCGGGGTGGACGGCTCGGTGTCGCCGCCGATCTACGGGCTGCCGCTGGACGGCAAGGGCGGCCGGCAGCTGATCGCCGACACCGACCAGGGCACGCTCGACGGCGACACCACCTTCGACCGGGCGGTCGGGCCGCTGCAGTTCATCCCGGCCACGTGGAACCAATACAAGGTGGACGCCGACAACAACGGGGTGGCCGACCCCAACGACATCGACGATGCGTCACTGACCGCGGCCACCTATCTCTGCCAGGGCGGACGGGACATGTCCAAGGCCGAGTCCTGGTGGGCGGCGATTCTCTCGTACAACGCGGTCCAGCCGTACGCCCAGAAGGTCTACGAAGCGGCCAACGACTACGGCCGACGCAGCCGTGGATAGAAACGCACAGTGACGGCAGCCGCACATTTCCGTGGCCAGCACTTCCCTGTTGGTCCGGTTAACGGCAAGCTGTACGCGTGAGGGTGCGTGAATGGGATCCCCGGTCAGCGTCGGCGGGGGAGATCCGATCGCTCGTGGAGACGGTTAACGCGGTGCTGACCGCAGATCTCCCCGACGATCCACCATGGCAGGACGTCCAGGTTGCTGATTACCTGGCCGAAACCATGCCCGGCGAGCGCCGGATCAGCTGGGTCGCCGAGGACGATCGCCTCCCCGAGGGGGAGAGCGAGATCTTCGGCCACGTCAGCATCCTGCTGCTCGGTGACATCGGTGTGCTCGAGGTGATGGTCAAACCGTCGCTGCGCCGCCGTGGCCTGGGCCGGGAGCTGGTCGCCGTGGCGGCCCGCCGCGCCTACCTGGAGGGCTTCTCGTCGATCGGGGTCGAGGCGATCGGTGGCACCCCGGCCATCGCGTTCTACGAGGCGCTGGGCTTCGAGCGGGAGTATGTCGAGACCCGCAGCGTGCTCAACCTGGGCTCGGTCGACTGGCCGTCGCTGCACGAGATGGCCGACGGCATCGCCACCGGCTACCGGGTGGAATACCACCCGGGCGGCCCACCGGAGTCCCTGCTCGAGGCATATGCGCAGGCCAAGCTCGAGGCGCAGGACGACGACGAGGATCTCGACCTGGCGCCGCGCTCGTCCGACCCGCAGCGCCTGCGCGACTCGCTGGACACCCTGCACAAGCGCGGCCTGAAGCCGTACATCGTGCTGGCCATGCACGAGTCGAGCGGGGTGGTGGCCGGCCTGACCGAGGTGGTGGTGCCGGCCCAGCACCCGGAGCGCGCCGACCAGTACGACACGATCGTCGTCCGCGCCCACCGCGGCTACGGCATCGACCGCGCGATCAAGGCCCGCATGCTGTTCGAGCTCCAGTCGGCCGAACCGGGCCTGCGCGAGGTGCAGACCTGGAATGCCCACAACAACGAGTCAATGCTGAAGGTCAACGCCGAGCTGGGCTACCAGGCCGACCGAGACTGGTACGAATACGGCGCCGACGTGGCCCAACTGGTGCAGAGCCTCGAACCGATCTAGCGGAGTTTCTGGGCTACCTCGGTGGCCCAGTACGTCAAGGTGATCTGGGCGCCTGCTCGCTTGATCGAGGTCAGGGACTCGATGATCACTCGGTCTCGGTCGATCCAGCCGTTCGCGGCGGCGGCCTCGACCATCGCGTACTCGCCGGAGACCTGGTAGGCGGCTACCGGCACCGTTACCCGGTCGCGGATCGCGGCGATCACGTCGAGGTAGGCCAGGGCCGGCTTCACCATCACGATGTCGGCGCCCTCGGCCACGTCCAGGTCGACCTCGCGCAGGGCCTCGCGCAGGTTCGGCGGGTCCTGCTGGTACTGCCGGCGGTCGCCCTCCAGGGTGGACTCGACGGCCTCGCGGAACGGGCCGTAGAACGCGCCCGCGTACTTCGCCGAGTAGGCCAGGACCGAAGTGTCGGAGTAGCCGGCCTTGTCGAGGGCCTTGCGGATCACGCCGATCTGGCCGTCCATCATCCCGGACGGGCCGACCATGTGCGCGCCGGCGGCCGCCTGCGCGACCGCCATCTCGGCGTAGATCTCCAGGGTGGCGTCGTTGTCGACCGAGCCGTCCTTGGCCAGCACCCCGCAGTGCCCGTGCGAGGTGAACTCGTCCAGGCAGAGGTCGCTCATCACGACCGTGTCGTCGCCGACCTCGGCGATCAGGTCCCGGATGCCGACGTTGAGGATGCCCTCGGGGTCGAGACCGGCCGAGCCGGTCTCGTCCTTGTTGCCGCTCTCCGGGACGCCGAACAGCATGAGGCCGCCGACGCCCGCGCTGACCGCCTCGTGCGCGGCCTTGCGCAGCGACTCACGCGAGTGCTGAACGACGCCGGGCAGCGAGCTGATCGGCCGAGGCTCGGTCAGCCCCTCTTTCAGGAAGAGGGGCAGCACGAGCTCGGCCGGCGAGACCCGGGTCTCCTCCACCAGGCGGCGGAGGGCCGGGGTGCGCCGCAGGCGGCGCGGGCGGATGTCCGGGTACGACATTGGGGTCACCTCACCGTGACGTCAGCGGAAACGCAGGGCAGTGGGTCCCTGGACCTTGGAGCCGCGACGCTGCTTGGCCGGCATGGCGGCCAGCTTCTCGCGCAGCTCGATCGCGTACGACGCGAGCGCCTCGACCAGGTCCGGCACCGAAGAGAGCTGGGGCTGGACGTCGACACGCAGGCCGAACTCGGTCGCCGTCTCGGCGGTCTTCGGTCCGATCACCGCGACGACCGTGCGGGCGTGCGGCTTGCCGGCGATGCCGACCAGGTTGCGGACGGTCGAGGACGAGGTGAAGAGCACCGCGTCGAAGCCACCCGACTTGATCGCGTCGCGGATCTCGGCCGGCGGCGGGGCGGCGCGCACCGTGCGGTACGCCGTCACGTCGTCGACCTCCCAGCCGCGCTCGATGAGCCCGGCCGCGAGCGTCTCGGTGGCGATGTCGGCGCGGGGCAGGAGCACCCGGCCGACCGGGTCGAGGATCTCGTCGTGCGGCGAGAACTCGGCGAGCAGGCCCTCGCTGGACTGGTCACCGGCCGGGATCAGCTCGGGCTGGATGCCGAAGGAGCGGACCGCCTCGGCGGTGGCCTCCCCGATACACGCGATCTTGACGCCGCCGAAGTGGCGGGCGTCGAGGCCGTGCTCGTCGAACTTCTCCCAGACGGCGCGGACCGCGTTCACCGAGGTGAAGACGACCCACGCGTACCGGCCGTCGACCAGGCCCTTGACCGCACGCTCCATCTGAGCGGGGGTGCGCGGGGGCTCGACCGCGATGGTCGGGACCTCGCACGGGATCGCCCCGTACGCCCGGAGGCGTGCGCTCATCGCGCCGGCCTGCTCCTTGGTCCGCGGGACCAGGACCTTCCAGCCGTACAGCGGGCGGTTTTCCCACCAGCTCAGGGAGTCGCGCTCGGCCACGTCGGTGCCGACCGAGAGCACGACCCGGCCGGTGAAGCCGAGCGCCGCCGCCACGAAACTGTCGACCGTGGACGTCGTCGTGTACTGCGTCTCGCCGGTGCCGTCGCCGGTCACCGCGACCGGGGTGCCGGGCTCGACACCGGCCGCGAGCAGCCCGTCCCGAACGGCAGCCAGGTCACCGGCGTCGACCGAGACGGCGAACGAACCCTTGCGGGCGGACGCGGCGAGCGCGTCGAAGTCGAGGGCGGTCACGTCGCCGACGTCGGCCGTGGTGCGCACGGCCGGCAGCGGGACGCCCGCGTAGGTGGCGACACCCTCGGCCTGGCCGATGCCGGGCACGACCTCGAAGTGCACGGCGGTGCGAGCGACCGCCTGCACCTCCTTCACCACCGAGTCGTGGCCGAACGGGTCGCCGGCCACGAGGTGCACGGCGGACAGACCGGACTTGGCCGCGGACAGCAGCACCTTGGCGACATCGCCGGGCGCGCCCTCGGCCGGGCTGAACTGGGCGTCGTCCTTGGCCTCCGACTTGATCGCGGCGAGCAGCGAGTCGGGTACGCCGCGGTCGTAGACCACCTGGTCGGCATCGGTGAGCGCAGCGTGCGCTCGGCGGGTCAGCAGCTCCGGGTCGCCGGGTCCGGCGCCGACGAACGCAATGCGTCCTGCTGGCTTGCGGGCGGTGCGGGTGGTCATTGTGTGCTCCCCAATAGGGTGTCGGCGCCGTTCTCGAGGAGGTCGGCGGCGAGAGCCTTGCCGATCTCCGCCGCTTCGGCGGGCGTTCCGGTGCGCGACAAGCGGATGGCTCGGGACCCATCCGGGCTGATCACCGCACCGCGCAGGTAGATCTCGTCGCCGTCCTCGCCTTCCGCGAGCTCGGCATGTGCCGCGACCGGGGCGGAACACCCGGCCTCGAGCGTGGCCAGCAACGCCCGTTCCGCCACGACAGCGGAGCGGGACGGTGCATGGTCGAGCGCGGCCAGCAGCTCGACCAGGTCTGCGTCGTCGAACCGGCACTCCACCGCCAGCGCGCCCTGGGCCGGGGCGGGCAGCATGAGCATCGGGTCCAGCGTCTCGGTGATCTCGTTGGTGCGCCCGAGACGAACCACACCGGCCCGGGCGATAACGACGGCATCCAGATCGGCCTCGGGTCCACGAACCCGGGCGATCCGGCTGTCGACGTTCCCGCGGATCGGCGTGACCTGCAACTCTAGGCCCAAGGCATGCAATTGCGCGATTCGGCGCACCGCGCCGGTGCCGATCACGGACCGCGGCGGGAGCTCGGCGAGCGTCCGGTCCGCACGGCAGATCAGCACGTCACGGGGGTCCTCGCGGACCGGCACGGCCGCGATGTGCAGGCTCGGCGGGGTGGCCGTGGGCAGGTCCTTGTAGGAGTGCACGGCGAAGTCGATCTCACCGGCCAGCAGCGCGTCGCGCAGCGCGGAGACGAAGACACCGACCCCGAGCTGGGCGACCGGGGCGGAGGAGCGGTCGCCGGGGGTGACGATCCGGACCAGCTCGACCGGCCGGCCGGTGGCGGCGGTCAGCGCGTCGGCGGTCTGCTGCGACTGCGCCAGAGCCAGAGCACTGCCACGGGTGCCGAGACGTAGCGGCTTACTCACGCTTTTCCTCCGATCTCAGGCACGGCGTCAGCTTGGGTGGCGTGTGGGACGTCCAGGTCGAACAGCTCGCGCAACATCGCCGCGTACTGATCGCCGCCGGGCTCGGCGGCGAGCTGGCGGACCCGCACGGTCGGCGAGTGCAGCAGCTGCTGGACGACCCGATGCAGCGTACGGGAAACATCCGCCCGTTGCTCCTCGGTGAATTCCGCCCTTCGCGACCACAATTTGCGCAGTTCGCTCGACATCACGTCCTCGGCGCGGGTGCGCAGCGCGGCCACGGTCGGCGCGATCTCGGCGCCGCGCAGCCAGGCGAGGAAATGCTCGACCTCGGCGGTGACGATCTGCTCGACGGCGGCGGTCTCGGCCGCGGCCGGAAGCGCGCGGCGGGAGGCGGCCAGGCTGTCGATGTCGATCACGACGACCCCGTCGACGCCGACCGCGTCGGGCGCCACGTCGCGAGGCACGGCGAGGTCGAGCACGACCAGCGAACCGGCCGCCTCGAGGCGCTCCCGGGTCAGCACCGGCTCCGCCGAAGCGGTCGCGGAGATCACCAGGTCGGCTTCGCGGAGCGCCTGGTCCAGCTCTTCGAACGGGACGGCGACCGCGCCGTACGCCTCGGCCAGCCGGTCGGCGCGCGCCGCACTGCGGTTGGTGATCCGCACCGGGCCGACCCCGGCCCGGGTGAGGGTGGCCACCGACAGAGCGCCCATCGCGCCGGCCCCGATGACCAGCGCCGGCCGGCCTCCGAGCTCGCCCAGGTGCGACGCGGCGACCTCGAGCGCGGCGGTGACCACGCTCTGCCCGGCCTTGTCGATGCCGGTCTCGGCGTGCGCCCGCTTGCCGACCCGCAGCGCCTGCTGCATCAGCTCATGCAGCAGCCGCCCGGCGGTGTCCGCCTCGGTCGCCGAGTGGTACGCGTCCCGCAGCTGCCCGAGGATCTGCGCCTCGCCCACGACCATCGAGTCGAGACCGGCCGACACCCGGAACGAGTGCAGCACCGCCGCCTCGTCGTAGTGCACGTAGAGGTGGCCGGCAAGGTCGGTGGCCGGGATACCGGACACCTCGGAGAGCACGTTGCAGACGTCACCGAGACCGCCGTGGAAGCCGCTGACCGCCGCGTAGATCTCCACCCGGTTGCAGGTGGACAGCACCACGGCCTCGCCGACGTAAGGCTGGCTGACCAGCCTGTGCAGCAGCCGGGGAACGTCGCCCTCCGCGATGGTGAGCCGTTCCAGCGTGCTGACGTCGGCGGTGCGATAGGACGCACCGACGCTGAGCAGGTTCACGACCCGACCGCCTCCTGGTTACCCGCCCCCGTGGCGGAGCGGCCGCCGGGCAATGCGGTGAGCGACGCCTTGCGGTGCTCGTGGAATGAGAGGATCTGCAACTCGATGGCGAGGTCGACCTTGCGCACGTCGACGTTGGCCGGCACCGACAGCACGCACGGCGCGAAGTTGAGGATGCTGGTGACACCGGCCGTGACCAGCTCGTCGGCGACCGCCTGGGCGGCACCGGCCGGGGTGGCGATGACGCCGATGGCGATGGTTTCCTCGACGGCGACCGCGGGTAGCTCGTCGATGTGCCGGACGATCAGACCGTGTATGCGCTCGCCGACCTTGGCCGGGTCGGCGTCGAGCAGCGCGACGATCTTGAAGCCGCGGCTGGCGAACCCGTCGTAGCCGGCCAGCGCGTGGCCGAGGTTACCGACGCCGACCAGGCAGACGGCCCGGCGCTGGTCGAGGCCGAGAACATACTCGATCTGCTCGATCAGCAGGGCTACGTCGTAGCCGACGCCGCGAGTGCCGTACGACCCCAGGTGGGAGAGGTCTTTGCGGAGCTTGGCCGAGTTGACCCCGGCCGCGGCCGCGAGGCCTTCGCTGGAGATCGTGTCCGCGCCGCCCTCACCGAGGTTGTGCAGTGCGCGAAGGTACTCGGGCAGTCGGGCGATCGTCGCCTCCGGAAGATCCGGGAAGGCTGAGACGGCGCCTGCCCGGGCACCGTTGCCGGACGTGCTTCCGTGACGCTGCTGACTCATCTGACTCCGTGCCGACGAGGTGTCGAACCTTGAGGTGCGAGCCCCCTGGACGCTCGGCTCGACAGCCTGTGGTACCGGGGCTCTTCGAAGTCACACAGTAGGCGCTTGTGAACGCGTGCACAAATCGCGATCTTGGCCCCACGAGTGGACAAAGATCCACAAGACGTGCTAGTGGATCCTCGCCTGAAAGTATGCCCGGTCATCGGCCGCCATGGCCACTTGACCTAAAGCGACCGGGCCATCTTTACCGCTTCCTCGAGAGTGTCGGCTACCGGGCGGCCGGACGCGCGCAGCCGATCCGGGTGGGTGAAGCCGCCGGTGTAGAGCACCGCCTCGGCCCCCACCGAGTCGGCTGCGGCCGCGTCGTCGAGCGAATCACCGATCAGCACCACCTGGTCCCCGGACAGCCCGAGTTCATCCAGGTGGGTGGCCAGATGGCCGGCCTTGAGGTGGCCGCCGACCTCGGTGCGCAGCCCGTCCACCCGGGTGAACACGCCGGCCAGGCCGTAGGTCGCCACGGCCGGCACCAGCTCGTTGTGGAACCACATCGACAGCAGTGACTGGGAACCCGGCCAGGACCGGATCGCGCTGGTCGCGTCGGCGGCCAGCGTCATGCTGGTCAGGCCCAGCCGGTAGGCGTCGTGGAAGATCCGGTCGAGCTCACCGAACTCCTCCTCGTCGACCGCCCGCTCGAGAATTTCGGCATAGAACTCGGCGACCGGCCGACGGAACCGGGACCGGTGCTCGTCGACGTCCACGCTGCGGCCACCGACCGCCGCGAACGCATGGTTCGTCGAGGAAACCACCAGGCTGAGGTCGTCGAGGAGGGTGCCGTTCCAGTCCCAGACAAGATGAGTACGCGCCACGGCGAACAACCTATATGCGGGGCTCCCCCGGTTGTCGCGCCAAATCCCGAAGCAGCCGCGCTTCCTCGACCCGCCAGTAGCCGTGCTCGGCCCCGTCGAGCAGCACCACCGGAACCCGGTCGCCGTAGTCGCGCTGCAGCTCGACGTCCGCGTCCACGTCGACCCGCTCCCACTGGTCAGGCAGGATCCGGTCGAGCACCTTCTCGGCGTCGTCGCAGAGATGACAGCCGTCCCGGCTGATGAGAACGACCCGGCTCATGAGGAGAGCTCCCTCTTGCGGACCTTGCCGATCGCCGAGTGCGGAAGCTCACGCACCAGCTCGACGCTCGGCAGCTTGAACCGGGCCAGGTGCCCGGCGCAGTAGACCTGAAGTTCGGCGGGGGTGGGGGCCGGATCGAGGGCGGCGACGACGTACGCGTGCGGGCGCTGCCCGGTCTCGTCGTCGGCCACCGCGACCACCGCCGACTCGGCCACCCCCGGATGCGCATCGAGCACCCGCTCGATCTCGGCCGGGTAGACGTTGAAGCCGTTCACCAGGATCAGCTCGCCGATCCGGTCGACCAGGCGCAGGTCGCCGTCGCCGTCCGCGTAGGCGATGTCGCCGGTGCGCCACCAGCCGTCCGCGTCCGGCCCGCCGACGCCGTCCGGCCAGTAGCCGGAGAACAGGTTGGCGCCGCGGACCACGATCTCGCCGGGGTCGGTGCCGGCCGTGTCCGCGACGGAAAGGTCGAGCTCGGCCAGGTCCTCGTCGGGCGACGCGGTGCCGTCCTCCCACAACACGTCGCCGCCGGCCGAGCGCAGTCGCAGCGAAACACCCGGCAGCGGCCGCCCGATCGAGCCGGTCTTGGCCCGATCGCTGACGGCCGTCGTGGTGAGCACCGGGGCGGTCTCGGTCAGCCCGTACCCGATAAGAATGTTTTTTCCGGTTGCCGCGGTGAAGCGGGCCGCCTCGGCCGGAGCGAGGGGTGCCGCGCCGCAGACCGCCGTGCGCAGGCTGCTGAACGCGGCGCTCGCCGACGGCTGCCGTGACCACGCCGCGTACATGCCGGGGACGCCGACGGTCACGGTCACGGCTCGTTCGGCAATCACCGATAGTGAGGCCGCGGCGTCGAACCGGTCGACCAGCACTCCGGTGGCCGCGTGATGCGCCACCGTGCCGAGCCCGGTGTTCAACCCGTAGGCGTGAAAGAGCGGCATCGCGAGCAGCACCACATCGTCCGGGCCGACCACCGGCGGCTCGATCGCGTCGAGCTGCTCATGGTTCGCGGCGAGCGCGGCGTGCGTGAGCATCGCACCCTTCGGGCGCCCGCTGGTCCCCGAGGTGTAGAGCAGCACGGCGAGATCTCCGGGGGCAACGTCCGGCAGGTCACCGGTTGCGGTTCCGAGTTCCGGGGGTACGCACGGCGGGGTCGACGACCGCAGCTTGGTGCGGGCCGCCTCCTCGGCGACCACCACCGCGGCCCGGCAGTCATTGACCACATGGTCGAGCTCGTCGGCGGTGTAGCCGGGATTGAGCGGGACAGCGACCCGGCCGGCGCGCAACGTGCCGAAATAGGTCACCACGAAGTCGATCGAATTGCCCAGCACGATGGCCACGCGCTCGCCGGGTCGGGCGAGCATGACCAGCCGACGAGCCGCCGCGTCCACCCGGGCGTCGAGCGCCGCCCAGGTCAGCGTGGTGGTCGCGGTGATCAGCGCGGGATGACTGGGCCGGCGGGCGGCAGCAGTGGCGACCGCGTCCCGGGCTGGTTCCTCCACGAGGGACGAGTCTGGCACAGATGTGCCGAGATTCCGACGGCGCACAGGTTGTCCGTCGCGATCACGAGGGTGTCCACCATCGTGTCATGCGTTCCTTGTGTCTTGTCTGCGCCACTTCGTACACTTTTTGCGCAGCGCACACGGTGTGCGACTCCGTGTGTTCGGAGTCCGTGATACTTCGCATCTAAGTAACGGACTCCACAGCCATGGGTGAGGTCGGTCGCCGGTTTCGCGGCCGTCCCCACCCGTTTTGCTATGAGTGATCACCCCTCGCCCCGAGGAGGCCGCTGTGCCACAAAAAGCACGGAATTACTGCACATCTACGTCTGGCGGGACGGATATGCAGTCGTACCAGGCCCGCCGGGTTGAGGAGGCGCAGTGAGTCATGTGTACGCCGGGGACATGTACCACCGCGACGTGTTCGCGGCACGCCTCGCACTCTCCGAGGGTCTGACCTCCCTTCGACGATCGGTTGACGACATGATCGCCAACACCATCCGCGGCGACGGAGCCAAGCGCACCAGCAACCGCCGACACGTCAACGAGTCACCGGGCGTGCGGATCCCACCCACCGGCAATGCAAAGCCGCTGCCCACCGGCGGACGGGTGGCGGTGCCGGGCCGGCCACCGATGCCCGCCCAGCCCACCGCCGGTCAGCGCAGCCAGCTGCCGGAGGCCTCGATTTCGGGCGACCAGACCGTCGTTGTGCCGGCACAGAGCACCACCGGACCGCCCACCGAGAGCGAGCCGCCCAAATACCCGGCCCGCCCCGATCCAGGCGACGCCGCCGCCGAGGTGTGGGGACTCGTCGAACGCGCCCAGGCCGGCGAATCGGAGGCGTTCGGCCTCATCTACGACCGGTACGTCGACACCGTGTTCCGGTTCGTCTACTTCCGGGTCGGCAACCGCCAGCTCGCCGAGGACCTGACCTCGGACACCTTCCTGCGCGCGCTCAAGCGGATCGGCAGTTTCACCTGGCAGGGCCGCGACCTCGGGGCCTGGCTGGTCACGATCGCCCGCAACCTGGTCGCCGACCACTTCAAGTCGGGTCGCTACCGCCTCGAGGTGACCACCGGCGACGTGCTCGACGCCGACCGCGAGGACCGCGGCCCGGAGGGCAGCCCGGAGTCGGCCGTGGTCGACCACATCACCAACGTCGCTCTGCTCACCGCGGTCAAGCAGCTCAACCCGGAGCAGCAGGAGTGCATCGTGCTGCGCTTCCTGCAGGGCTTCTCGGTGGCCGAGACCGCGCAGACCATGGGCAAGAACGAGGGCGCGATCAAGGCTCTCCAGTACCGGGCGGTCCGGGCACTCGCTCGCCTGTTGCCCGAAGGGTTCCAGTGGTGACCTTTTCGTCTGAATTGTCGATCTACATAGCCCGATATCAGCTGTTCGGCCCCGTAACCGGGGACGAGTGTCACGCGTTTGTCCGGGTGCGACCCCGGCAGGCCAGAAAGGCCAACGGTTTCGTCGCGACCGTCGGCGATGTTGCCGACGAGACAGTCACGAGCGAGGGGAGGTGCCCGCGGTGAGATTCGACTTCTTTGACCGGCGGAGCGCCGAGCGCTTCGCGGAGCTTCTCGACGAGAGCACCGGCGGCCGGCGGCATCACAGCCACGGTCCGGCCGATGAGCGACTCGCCGAACTGGTCGCCATCGGTTCCAGAGTTACCGCGGCCAAGCCCGCAATCCAGGTCGAGCCCGAATTCCGCGTCGGTTTGCGAGCCATGCTGGTCGCCACCGCCGAACGAGACGGCATCGGCCGGACCGCCACCGCGGTCGAGACCGAGTCCGGGTTCGCCGCCGCCGAATCGGTGGCGCCGGGCCGGAACGGCCTGAAGGCCGCGGTTCTCGGCGGCCAGGGTGCCCGCCGGATCCGGACGCGCGGTGCGATCGTCCTCGGCGTCGCCGCCGGTGCCCTGGCGGTTTCCGGTATCTCCGCAGCAAGCGAGAACGCGTCGCCCGGCGACGCCCTGTACGGGGTCAAGCGCTCCACCGAACGTGCCCAGCTGGCGATGGCCGGTTCCGACGTCACCCGGGGCCAGCTGTCGCTGGACTTCGCCCGGACCAGGCTCGCCGAAGCGGTTTCCATGCCGGGTGACGCGGTCGGGTTCGCCGGGGTGCTGGACGACATGGACGCCGACACCCGCAAGGGCGTCCGGCTTCTGCACAACTCCGCGGTCGCCCACCGCGACGTCAAGCCGCTGGCCATCGTCGACACGTTCGTCCAGCAACAGCGGCAGCTCCTGCTGCCGGCGCTGGACAAGCTGATCCCGACCAACTCCGAGCGGGCGATGAAGTCGCTGTCGCTGCTCGACGCGGTCGGCCGGCGCGGCGACGAGTTGCGCACCGGGCTGAACTGCCCGCAGGTTCTCTCGGCCGGCTCCGACACGCTCGGTCCGAAGCTGAAGGACTGCACCACCACGGCCGACGGCACCGCGTCGAACCGGCCCAACGGACACAGCGGCAAGTCCGGCACCCGGGCCACCGACAAGCAACCCGCGGTCAAGCCGGCGAAGTCCGGCCCGGCCGTGAAGCCCACCGCCTCCACCGGAGTCACCGGCCCGGACACCGCGAAGTCGGCCGACCCCGGCGTTGCCCCGCTCGGCGTGAACCCTTCGGAGGAACCGCTCAACGGCGAGACCGACGACGACCCGGTCGGCGGGCTGCTCGGGGAGCTCTTCGGCTTCAGCTAGAAGCACGACGGCAAGACATGGCGAGGGGCGGTTGCCGGGAGTTACCGGACCGCCCCTCATCTGTCACTATAGGCGGATCCCGCCGCCCCCTCCAGCACCTTTGGTCACAGGCCGAAGGGGTCCGGCCGCTTCTCCAGCGTCTCCAGCAGGGTGGCCTGGATGGTCTCGCGCACCTGGTCGGCGAGGTTGTAGACGACCATCGGGTCGTCGGCGTGCTCGGTCAGATGCGCGGTCGGGATCGGCGGGCAGAACTGGATGAGCCACTTGCTCGGCAACGGCACCAGACCCAGCGGGCCCAGCCACGGGAAGGTCGGGGTGACCGGGAAATAGGGCACGCCGAGCAGCCGGGCCAGCGGCTTGATGTCGGTCAGGATCGGGTAGATCTCCTCGGCGCCGACGATCGCCACCGGGACGATCGGGGTGCCGGTGCGCAGCGCGGCCGAGACGAACCCGCCCCGCCCGAACCGCTGCAGCTTGTAGCGATCGGCGAACCGCTTGCCGATGCCCTTGAAGCCCTCCGGGAAGACACCGACCAACTGGCCGTTGCTCATCAGGCGCTCGGCGTCCGGGTTGCAGGCCACCGTGGCGCCCGACTTGCGGGCCAGCTCACTCACGAACGGCACCCGGAACACCAGGTCGGCGCCGAGCAGCCGCAGGTGCCGCTCGGCCGGGTGCTTGTCGCGGATGGCCACCGACAGCATCAGCGCGTCGAGCGCGAGCGTGCCGGAGTGGTTGCCGACGATCAGCGCACCGCCGTCGCCCGGCACGTGCTCGATGCCGAACACCTCGGTGCGGAACCAGTCGTGGTAGAGCACCCGCAGCAGTGGGTGGAAGACGGCGTCGTTGAGCTCCCGGTCGAACCCGAAGTCGTCCACCTCGTAGGTGCCGGCCAGGCGCCGGCGCAGGAAGGCCAGCCCGGCCGCGACCCGCTGGTCCCAGACGTCGACCGGATGCTCCTGCACCGCGGGCTCGGGCGGCGGCTCGGCCTTCATCGGCGGCACCTCCGGGATCGGCCGCCGGCCGTTGACCCGGACCGGAGCGGCCGGCTTGGGCAGCGTGAAATCGGCGTGGCCGGGCAGCATGTCACGGTACTCGTGCTGGCTCATTTCGCGTCACCCCCGTTCTTCGGCGGTCGCAGCCGCGCGAACCCGGCGGATGCCGTCGAGGATCGCCTGCTCGGCCGCTTCCAGCCGGGCGGTGGTGAGCGACGAACCGTTGGCGTGCGCCGTGATGAAGTCGTCGAAGGCGGCCGCCGTGGTGCGCGGCGTGAAGCCGAACTCCTTGATCAGCCGGGTGGTGTCGACCACCCGGCCGTGCACGAAGAGGTCGACCTGGTCGAGGCCGATCTGCCCGATGCCGAGGTTGCGGGCCAGGCCCAGCACGGCGGAGAAGGTGCGCTCGGGAAGCGGCAGGGCGACCCGGCCGGCCCGGCGCACGGCCTGGGACAGCGCGAGAACCCCGGCGCCGGCCACGTTGAACGTGCCCGGGTGTTCCTCGGTCACCGACCGGTGCAGCACCTCGAGGGCGTCGTCGATGTGCGCGAACTGGAGCCGGGCGTCGCGGCCGAAGACCGTCGGCACGACCGGCTGGGCGAACAGGCGGGTGAGCGTGGTGTCGGCGGTCGAGCCGATGAACGGCGCGAACCGCAGCACGGTCGCGGTCACGTCGGGTCGCCGGCGGCGGAACCCGCGCACGTAACCCTCGATGTCGAGGATGTCGCGGGCGTACGAGCCGCGCGGCACCGCCCGCGGTTCGGTGTCCTCGGTGAAGACCGCCGGGTCGCGGAACGACGCACCGTAGGCGGCCGTCGACGAGCGAACGATGATCTTGCGCAGGCCGGGCGTGCCCTGAGCGGCCGCGAGCAGCTGCATCGTGCCGATGACGTTCTGCTCCTTCATCGCCTGGCGTCCGCCATGCTGCGAATCGGGAGCGCTGGTCACCGCCATGTGCACGATCGCCTCGGCACCGAGGTCGGCCATGGCGCCGGAAGCCGCGCGTGCATCGGCCCGGACCAGCTCGACGTCCTCCAGGACGGCCCTCAGGGCCGGTGAAGGCTCATGCGGATCCAGGCCGACGACGCGTTCGATACGCGGATCGGCTGCCAGACGGGCAGCCACCCGGGCGCCGAGAAATCGGCTGACGCCGGTCACCACGACGACGCGGGGCGGTGAGGTCACCACAGGGCGGACCTTCCGGTGCGACTTTCGAAGCGGCGAATGGCAAGTCGAGAGCGGCCGGACGTCATGCCCGGCCGGTCATCACTTGCCCAGACGGCGACGCTGGACGCGGGTCTTGCGCAGCAGCTTGCGGTGCTTCTTCTTCGCCATACGCTTGCGGCGCTTCTTGACCACGGAGCCCATACGAATTTGCCTCTCGAAACCATGTGGGTCGAACCCGGGTGCCCACCGGGCACGACCGCGTCCGCTCTGGACGGCGTCCCGCATCACCTCGCCGCGTGAAACCGCGGCGGGTGCTTGAGCGGGAACCAACCGCACCAGCGTACCCACCCCGCGGGGGCAGGGCCAAAACGGCCCCCTACGCCGTCTGGGAGAACGCGCCCCGCAGGTAGTCGTGCACCGCGTGCTCGGGCACCCGGAAGGACCGGCCGACCCGGACGGCGGTCAGATCTCCACCGTGAACAAGCCGGTAGACGGTCATCTTGGAGACCCGCATGAGGGCGGCCACCTCGGCAACTGTCAGAAACCGCACCTCCGAGAGTCGTTCCTCGGTCTGTGCTGGACCCGTCATCTCCTCGCACCGATCCTTTCGCGACGCAGCGATTTACGTGCGTGTCATCAGAACGGTATCGATACGGCTGTGACCAACGCGATGCGTTCCGTGAAATGCCCATAAAAAGTCAAGGCCGACACGCCGGGTCTGTGCCGATTTAGCCCTAAAGGGTTACTTTTTGGCGAGGGCTCGGCCGAAGAGGGTCACGGTCGACGGGCGTTCCGCGAGGCGATGCATGAGGTACGCGTACCACTGCTCGCCGTACGGCAGGTAGACGCGGACGATGTTGCCGCCGGCCGCCAGCCGGGCCTGCTCCTCGGTCCGCATCCCGTAGAGCATCTGGAACTCGTACTCCTCGGCGGAGCGGTCGAACCAGCGGGCCCGGTCCTCGGCGATCGCGATGAGCCGGGCGTCGTGGGTCGCCACCATCGGGTAGCCCTCCCCCGACATCAGGATGTTCAGGCAGCGGACGAACGACTTGTCGATGTCCAGCGCGTCCTGGAACGCGACCGACTCCGGCTCCGCGTACGCCCCCTTGCAGAGCCGCACCCGCGACCCGGCCGTCGCCAGCTCCCGGCAGTCCCCCTCGGTGCGCCGCAGGTAGGCCTGCAGCACCGCACCGGTCGACGGGTAGTCCTTGCGCAGGTCGGCCAGGATCTCCAGGGTCGAGTCGGTGGTGGTGTGGTCCTCGGCGTCGAGCGTCACCGACGTACCCGCTTCGGCGGCGGCCGCGCACACGGCCTCGGCGTACTCGTACGCCAATTTGTCGTCGATGCGCTGGCCCAGCGCGGAAAGCTTGACGCTCACCTCGGCCGCCGGCGTCAGCCCGGCGATCTTCAACCGGCCGAGCAGGCCGACATATTCGTCGCGCACCGCCCGCGCCTCCTCCGCCGTCGTCGTCTCCGGACCCAGATGGTCAACGGTGACGGCGAGACCGTCGTCGGCCAGCTCACGAGCCGCGCGCAACGCGTCCGCCGCGTCGTCACCGGCCACGAACCGGCGGGCCACGTTCTTGCTGAGAGTTGCCGAGGAGATCAGTCGCCCCAGGCGGGACGAGTCCGCGGCGGCCAGGAAGACGGAACGGAGCATGCGCCGAGGGTAACGCCCGAAACCGCGCCGGTCGCGGCAACCGTGTGCGTCCGCGCGCGGTGCGGCTACCGTTGTCGGGTGAACTTCGATGCGTACGCCCGAACCGCGGTCGATCTCGTCAACGCGGAGCTCAGCGACCTCGCCGGGCTGCGGGCCCTGTTCGCCGACGACCAGAGCTGGATGCGGGAGCACATCACCGAGAAGGACGCCGGTGTGTTCCGCCGTGCCCAGCGGAAACTGCGCGACGTCTTCGAGCTCGGCACGGCCGGCCGCGACGCCGAGGCGGTCAACGAACTCAACTCGCTGCTGGAGACGTTCCCGGTCCAGCCGCGCATCTCCGGCCACGACGCCAGCGACTGGCACATGCACGTCACCAGCCGCGGCGCGTCGGTCAGCGCGGAATACCTCGCCGGTGCGGTCTGGGGCCTGGCGGTCTGGCTCTGCGAGTTCGGCAGCGCCCGGTTCGGCATCTGCGCCGACGAGCGCTGCGGCAACGTCTACCTGGACACGTCGTCCAACAACTGCCGGCGCTTCTGCTCGGAGCGCTGTGCCACCCGCTCGCACGTGGCGGCGCACCGGGCCCGCAAGCGGGCCGCCAACCTCACGCCCGCCTGATCTTCTTACGCCCGGGTAATCGCCGGCGCGGCGCTCGTCGCGGGAGCCAGGTGGCGGCGGGCGAACTCCAGTGACTCGCGCAGGTCCTTCTCCCGGGCCGGGCGGCTCGCCGCCTTCCGGGTGGAGACCTCGAGCGCCACCGAACCGGTGAAACCGCGCGCCACCAGCGTGCGCAGCACCTCGGCGCACGGCTGATTGCCGCGCCCCGGCACCAGGTGCTCGTCCCGGCCCTCGCCGGTGCCGTCGCCCAGGTGCAGGTGCTGCAGGCCGGACCCCATCTTCTGCATCATGTCCAGCGCGTCGATCCGGGACGCCGAGCAGTGCGAGATGTCCAGCGTGTACGCGTCGAAGCCGGTCTCGGTCGGGTCCCAGCCCGGGGTGTAGGGCACGAACCAGCGGCCGGCCATCTTCACCGGGAACATGTTTTCGATGGCGAAGGACAGGTCGGGGTGCCGCTGCTGGACCTTGGCCAGGCCGGCGGCGAAGTTGCGGGCGTAGTCGCGCTGCCAGGTGAACGGCGGGTGCACCACCACGGTCGGGGCGCCGAGCGACTCGGCCAGCTGGGCGGCCCGGTTGAGCCGCTCCCACGGGTCGGAGCTCCACACCCGCTGGGTGACCAGCAGGCAGGGCGCGTGCACCGACAGGACCGGCACGTCGTAGTGGTCGGTCAGACCCTTCAGGGCACCGGCGTCCTGACTGACGGCGTCGGTCCACACCATGACCTCGACGCCGTCGTAACCGACGGTGGCGGCCATCTCGAAGGCGGCGGCGGTCGGCTCCGGGAAGACCGAGGAGCTGGACAGAAGCACGGGGACGCGGGAACTCACCTTTTAAAGGGTAGACCCGTTTGGCACGCGGGCCCGCCACACGTACGGGTAAATGCGCTCATACCGGGCGGCGGCGCGGTATTAGTCACCTGCACGCGTACGCTGTCGCGAGTGACCCGCAGTGACCAGATCCGCCCCGAGGTGGGCCTTGATTTCCCTCGTGAGTGGATCGAGTTCCTCGACCCGGCCGACGGGCAGCACCTCGTCCGCGCCGACCTGACCTGGCTGCTCTCCCGCTGGACGTGCGTCTTCGGCTCCGCCTGCCACGGCATCGTGGCCGGCCGGGCCCACGAGGGCTGCTGCACGCACGGTGCGTTCTTCACCGACGCGGACGACGAGAACCGGGTGAAGGCGGCGGTCCAGAAACTCACCCCGGAGACCTGGCAGCACCATCGGCGCGGCTTCAAGAACTACACCGAGATGGACACCATCGACGGCGCGAAGCCGGCCCGCCGCACCGCCACCCAGACCGAGGACGGCCCGTGCGTCTTCCTCAACGACGCCGACTTCCCGGCCGGCGGCGGTTGCGCCCTGCACGCCCAGGCCCTGCGCGACGGCGTGCACCCGCTCACCTACAAGCCGGACGTCTGCTGGCAGCTGCCGGTCCGCCGCGAACAGGACTGGATCAAGCGCCCCGACGGCACCAAGATCCTGCAGTCCACGCTGACCGAGTTCGACCGCCGCGGCTGGGGCCCCGGCGGCGAAGACCTCGACTGGTGGTGCACGTCCTCACCGGAGGCCCACGTCGGCTCCGAACCGATGTACATCACCTACGGCCCGGAGCTGGCCGCCCTGATCGGCACCCAGGCATACGACAAGCTGACCGAGCTGTGCGCGGCCCGCCTGAAATCCGGCCTGATCGCCATCCACCCCGCCACCGCCGCCGGCCGGCCGACCACCCGGGGCGGCCGCGAGCCCGCCACCCCGACGGGTTGACAACAAGGAGTCCACTGGAAACCGTGCTCATGGCGGAGCTCGCGAAGATGTTCGACGCCGCGGAGACCGCGGAGATCGAGGCACGGCCGGTGGCCATGGGGCCGGCGAACACGGTGGACGCGCTGGAGCTCGCCGCCGGGTGGGCCGGGCGGGTCGAGAAGTTCGACCGGGACCGGGCGCTGCCGTGGAGTGATCGGACCGTCTGGAACGAGCACGATCTGGCCGGTGCTCTCTTCCTGCGGGACTTTCTGCAGCAGGCGCTCGACGGGCTGCCGCAGCCTATTCGCCAGAAGCTGGCGCAGTTCGTCGAGGCCGCGGACTCGACGTTCCGCGGCTACACCATCGACGACCCGGACGGGAAGATGGCCAAGATCGCCGACGTCGACCCGAACGGCCGCCCTTGGTGGTGGCGGCGCGTTCCGGTCGACGGGCCGATCGTGCAGGACCTGACTAACTACTGACCTACGGCTCGAACTTGTAGCCGAGTCCGCGCACCGTGACGATGTAGCGCGGGGCGGAGGGCTCCGGCTCCACCTTGGAGCGCAGGCGCTTTACGTGGACGTCGAGGGTCTTGGTGTCGCCTACGTAGTCGGCGCCCCAGACCCGGTCGATCAGCTGGCCTCGGGTCAGCACCCGGCCGGCGTTGCGCAGCAGCAGTTCGAGCAGCTCGAACTCCTTCAGCGGCAGCTGGACGCCGGCGCCGTCGACCGTGACGACGTGGCGTTCCACGTCCATCCGGACCGGGCCGGCGGCCAGCGTCGGGGTGGACACCTCGGCCGCCTCGGTGCCCTGCCGGCGCAGGACGGCGCGGATGCGGGCGACCAGCTCGCGTGGCGAATACGGCTTCGTCACGTAGTCGTCGGCGCCGATCTCGAGGCCGACCACCTTGTCGATCTCGCTGTCCCGGGCGGTCACCATGATGATCGGTACGGCGGAGCGCTGCCGCAGCTGACGGCAGACCTCGGTGCCGGACATTTCCGGAAGCATCAGGTCGAGCAGCACGATGTCGGCACCGGTCCGGTCGAACTGCGTGAGTGCCGAGGTCCCGGTCGGGGCGACCGACACCTCGAAGCCCTCCTTGCGCAGCATGTACGACAGGGCGTCGGAGAACGACTCCTCATCCTCGACCACTAGCACGCGGGCCAATGTGGTTCCTTCCATCTTCCGGCTTCCGGGACTTAACGCCCGGCCGCACCGGACTCGATCTCAATTGCCGCCGGTAACGGCAAGGGGGCTTCGGGGGGTCGCGCCGGCAGGCGCAGGGTGAACGTCGAACCATCGCCGAGTGAACTGGTGACGGTGACGCGGCCACCGTGATTGGTGGCGATGTGCTTCACGATGGCGAGGCCGAGGCCGGTGCCACCGGTGGACCGTGACCTGGCCTGATCGGCTCGGTAGAACCGTTCGAAGATCCGGTCGACGTCGTGCGGGGCGATGCCGATTCCCTGGTCGGCCACGTCGATCTCGACCCACTGCTCGTCCTGACGCAGCGTGATCGACACCGTGGTGTCCTCGCCCGAGTAGGCGATCGCGTTTTCCACCAGGTTGGTCACCGCGGTGGCCACCTGGCTGTCGCTGCCGAACACCGTGGCGCCCTTGGGGCCGGTGTACGCGACGTCGATGCTCTTGGCCGACGCGGTCGTCCGGGTGCGGTCGACCACCTCGGCGATCACCCAGTCCACCGCGACCGGCTCGGGGGTGGGCAGCGGCTCGGCGCCCTGCAGGCGGGTGAGCTCGAGGAGCTCGTTGACCAGCCGGCCCATCCGGGCCGACTCGTGGTGGATGCGCTCGGCGAACCGGCGGGCCGCGACCAGGTCCTCGGACTTCTCGTCGGTGGGCTCCATCTCGGTGGCCGACAGCTCGGTCGCGTCGAGCAGCGCCTCGGCGAGCAGCTGCAACGCGCCGATCGGGGTCTTCAGCTCGTGGCTGACGTTGGCCACGAAGTCGCGGCGGACCCGGGCGAGCCGGTGCGCCTCGGTGACGTCGGCGGCCTCGATGGCCACGTGCGTCGAGTTGAGGGCGACCGCGCGCAGGTGCAGGCCGAGCGGGGCGGAGGCCCCGCCGGCGCGGCCTCGCGGCAGGTCGAGCTCCACCTCGCGACGCACGCCGGTGCGTCGCACCTGACCGGCGAGGGTACGCAGGATCGGGTGCGCCGCGATCGTGCCGGGCGCACCGCCGGAGCGCAGCAGACCCATCGCGCGGGCGGCCGGGTTGACCAGCACCGGGTGATCCTCGGCGTCGAGCACGACCACACCGACGCGCAGCGAGTCGAGACTCTTCCGGCCGAGCCCCTTCATGCCGTGCTTGCCGGCGGGCGACTCGTCGTCCTTTTCGATGGTGCGTCCCCCCTCGTCCGACCGGGATCCGGTGGAATCGACCTGCTCCGGCGCCTTGCGGGCACGGGCAAACGCCACACCCGCGGCCACGCCGACGGCGAGCGCAACGAGGGCAAGCAGAATGCTGTACACCATGTCCACGGAGCGATCGTAGGGTCATTGTTTACCTGGGCAGTACGTCCAACCGGACAAAACGGACGCGTGTCGAATAATGTTCACCACTGCGCCCGGCGTCGTTCATCAGTGTTCACGTTCAAGCCGCCGGGCCGACTTAGCGTAGGCGGCAACCAAGGTCACGCCCTGCCCAAACGGCGGACCCCGACCCCCGGGACAAACACATGCGCGAGGAGTTCCAGGCAGATCTCAACGAGGTCAGCCGCCTGCTGGTGACCATGGCGGAGGCCGTGCGGGCTGCCCTGCGCAAGGCGACCTCAGCTCTGCTCACCGCCGACCTCAAGGCCGCCGAGTCGGTCATCGAACGCGACATCGAAATCGACGCCATCTACCAGCAGGTCGAAACCAAGGTCGCGGACACCATCGCGCGACAGGCGCCGGTCGCCTCCGACCTGCGCATGGTGATCACCGCCCTGCACATCTCCGCCGACCTCGAGCGGATGGGCGACCTGGCCGAGCACGTGGCCAAGACGGCTCAGCGGCGGCACCCGTCGCCGGCCGTGCCCGCCGAACTGCGCCCGGTCTTCAAGGGCATGTCCGAAGTTGCCGACCAGATGGCGGCGAAGATCGCCGACCTGCTGGGCAAGCCCGACGCCGAGCAGGCCGCCGCGCTCGAGAGCGCCGACGACGCGATGGACGAGCTCGAGCGCCAGCTGTTCAAGGTGCTGCTCGACGACGACTGGCCGTACGGCGCGGAGACCGCGATCGACGGTGCACTGCTGGGCCGCTTCTACGAGCGTTACGCCGACCACGCCGTGAACATCGGCGAGCAGCTGGTCTTCCTGGTCACCGGTCAGCCGGTGGACGGCCAGAGCTGACGCTCAGGCCACGAAAAGGCCGGGACGCCACGGGGGCGGCCCGGCCTTTTCGGTACGTATTTACTGCTCAGCGGCCCTGGTTGGCGACCGCGGCCGCGGCGTCCTTGGCCGCCTGCGGGTCGAGGTAGGTGCCGCCCTTGGTGATCGGGTGCAGGTCGTCGTCGAGCTCGTAGCGCAACGGGAAGCCGGTCGGGATGTTCAGCTTCGCGATCGCCTCGTCGGAGATGCCGTCGAGGTGCTTGACGATCGCCCGCAGCGAGTTGCCGTGCGCCGCGACCAGCACGGTCTTGCCGGCCCGCAGGTCGGGCACGATCGCGTCGTACCAATACGGCAGGGCGCGCTCGAGCACGTCCTTCAAGCACTCCGCCCTCGGCTTGAGCTCCGGCGCCAGCTCCGCGTAACGCGGGTCGCTGAACTGGGAGAACTCCGAGTCGTCCTCGATCGGCGGCGGGGGCACATCGTACGACCGGCGCCAGAGCATGAACTGCTCCTCGCCGTACGTCTCAAGGGTCTGCTTCTTGTCCTTGCCCTGCAGTGCGCCGTAGTGGCGCTCGTTGAGCCGCCAGGAGCGCTTCACCGGAATCCAGTGGCGGTCGGCGATGTGCAGTGCGATCTCACTGGTCCGGATCGCGCGGCGCAGCACGCTGGTGTGCACGACGTCGGGCAGGACGCCGTACTCCTTCAGCTGTTCGCCGCCGCGGCGGGCCTCGTCCTCGCCCTTGGCGTCCAGGTCCACGTCGACCCAGCCGGTGAAGAGGTTCTTGGCGTTCCACTCGCTGTTGCCGTGTCGCAGCAGCACCAGAGTCCCTGTCATGACCTCCATCCTGCACCAGCCCGGATCAGCGCGGGCGCCGACCCGGCAGTGGCCGCCGACACGGAGAAAACCGGTTGCCGCGCCCCCTAAGTTGTAAGTGATTAGAGGCCGAACGGCACTTACGGGGAGAGCACGTGCGGGGTTGGTTTCGACATGCCACGGGTGGATTGCCCCGGCAATTCTGGTTCCTGTGGGTTGGCACGCTGATCAACCGGCTCGGGTCGTTCGTGGTGATCTTTCTGGCCATTTACCTGACCAGCGAACGGCACTTCAGCCAGAGCCAGGCCGGTCTGGTCATCGGCCTCTACGGCGTCGGAGGTGCGATCGGGACCACAGTCGGCGGCGTCCTGGCCGATCGCTGGGGCCGGCGGCCCACCATGCTCACCGCCCAGTTCGGTGCGGCGGCGTTGATGCTCACGCTTGGTTTCGCGTACGCGTATTGGCAGATCCTCGCCGTGACGTTCCTGCTCGGCGTGGTGACCGAGGCGGTGCGCCCGGCCTTCATGGCCATGATGATCGACGTCGTGCCGGACCGGGACCGGGTCCGGGCCTACTCGCTCAACTACTGGGCGATCAACCTGGGTTTCGCGCTGTCCGCGGTCGGCGCCGGCCTCGCCGCCAAGGCCAACTATCTGCTGCTGTTCGTGGTCGACGCGGGCAGCACCCTGATCACCGCGGTGATCGGCCTGATCTTCCTGGCCGAGACCAGGCCGGCCCGCCCGGCCGGCGCACGGGTCCGGGCGGCCGACGGCGGGATGCGCACCGCCCTGCGCGACCGCACCTTCGTGCTCTACCTGGTGATCAGCCTGGGCTCGGTCATCGTGATGATGCAGCACCTGTCGACGCTGCCGATCGCGATGGCCGCGGACGGCCTGTCGGCGGCGACGTACGGCTGGGTGATCGCGGTCAACGGGGTGCTGATCGTGCTCGGGCAGTTGTTCGTCCCCCGGCTGATCGAGGGCTACGACCGGTCCCGGGTGCTGGCCCTCGCCGCCCTGATCATCGGGGTCGGCTTCGGGTTGGGCGCCGTCGCGAACGTGGCCTGGTTCTTCGCGCTGACCGTGGTGATCTGGACGCTCGGCGAGATGCTGCAGTCACCGTCCAACGCGGCGACGGTGGCGGCGCTGTCCCCCGTCGCGTTGCGCGGCCGCTATCAGGGCCTGAGCTCGCTGAGCTGGTCGGCCGGGACGGCGCTGGCCCCGATCGCCGGCGGCTTCACCCAGGAACACCTGGGCGACACGGCCCTGTGGCTCGGGTGCTTCGGACTGTGCGCCCTGGTGGCGCTGGGCCATCTGATCACCGGACCACGGCGCGAACGGCGGATCACGCAGCTGCTCGCCGCCTCCGCGCCGGCCGACGCTCCGGAGATTCCCTTCGCGCTGCCACCCGTGGTTGCCGAGCCGGTCGCGGACACCCCGAACACCGAGTCCAGGGTCTGACCGCTGGGCTGGAAGGGGTGGAAACAAAGCACCGGCGGCGGCGGACGACGCCCATCCCCATAGGCGTCGCCCGCACTAACCGCCGGTCTCGGGTCGCGCCGTCCCCCAACGGCATATGCCACCCGTCCCCAAACGCCGGTCGCGGCGATCATTTCTGATCAACCAGTTCCCCGAACTAACGATCCGGCGTCCATTGATTACGCTAGTTGGGGCGGTCAACCCTTACAAGCCACTTGGCTGTCTGCCATCTGTCTGCACCGTCACAGTCACCGACAAATGACCGATCGGCGGATCGCCCGCTCAATCTTCCGGGCGCCTTGACACCCCATCGGTAACCATTCGTTCATCGTTGTTTCGTCGAACGCGGTTTCCGCATGATTATGCGCCGCACCCTATCAATCATGTGATTGATGGGCATCGCGGGCATCAATCACCCAATTTCGGGCACCTCGGGGGCCAGGTGCTTGAAGGCCTGAAGATTTGCCGTCGACTCGCCGCGCTTTACCCGCCACTCCCACTCGCGGCGGATCGAGGTGCCGAAGCCGATCTCCAGCATCGTGTCGAAACTCTCGTCGGCGTAGGTGAGAACGGAGCCCAGCAGGCGGTCCAACTCGTCCTCGTCCAGAGATTTCAAGGACACCCGGCCGGTCAGGTAGACATCGCCGACGGCATCGATGGAGAACGATACGCCGTACATCCGCGCGTTTCGGCGTAACAGCCACGCCCACAACTCCTCGCGGCGTTCGTCCGGCTGGCGCATCACGAATGCCTCGATGCGCAGCGCGTGTTCGCCGACGATCAGATTGCAGGCGGTCTTGAGCTTGTGGGTGCCGGGCAGGGTCACCACGTACGCGCCGGGGGCGGTCGTGTCCCACTCGAGTTCGCGGTCGGTGAGGACCTTTTCGATCAGCGAACTCACCATGCGTACGCCTCCAGGCGCGCGGCGATCATGTCGCGGTGCTGGACCACGGCCTCACGGTAGACCCGGAGCAGGCCCTCGGCCGTACGGTCCCAGGAGAAGCCGGTCGCGTGCGCCACCGCACCCTCGCCCAGGGCCTCGCGAAGCCGCGGAGCGGCGAGCAGCTCATCGAGCGCACGGGCCCAGGCACGCGGGTCGTGCCCGTCGACCAGCACGCCGCTGACCCCGTCGCGCACCGCCGTGACCAGGCCGCCGACCGCGGCCGCCACCACCGGCGTGCCGCACGCCTGCGCCTCCAGCGCGACCAGCCCGAACGACTCGTTGTAGGACGGGATCGCGACCAGGTCGGCCGCCCGGTAAAGGCAGGCGAGGTCGTCGCCGGTCTGCGGCGGCAGGAACAGCACCCGGTCGGCGACGCCGAGCGAGGCGGCCAGCTCGATCAGCGCGGTCGGCCGGTCGAGGCCGCTCCCGCTCGGGCCACCGCAGATGACCACGGTGACGTCCGGGTCGGTCATGAACGGCAGGGCCGCGATCAGGACGTCGGGGGCCTTGAGGGGCTGAATCCGGCCGACGAAAGCGACAATTCGGCCGGACGCCGGGAGCCCCAGCCGGGCCCGATCGCTGTGCCCCGGGCGGAATCGGTCCAGATCGACGCCGGGCTGCACGACCGCGGTCCGGGCCGGTGGCGCGTCGTAGCAGGCGACCAGGTCCTGGGCCTCGAAGCGGGTGTTCGCGACCAGCCGGTCGGACTCGGCGATCACCTGCTCCTCGCCGATCACCCGGGCCTTCGGCTCGGGGCGGTCGCCGGCCGCGAGCCAGCGGTTCTTCACCTTGGCCAGGGTGTGCGCGGTGTGCACGTGCGGCACGCCCCAGCGCTCCCGGGCCAGCCAGCCGACCTGGCCGGACAGCCAGTAGTGCGAGTGGATCAGGTCGTACCGGCCCGGCGGGTGCGCCGCCTCGGCGCGCAGCACGCCGTTGGCGAACGCGCACAGCTGGGACGGCAGATCCTCCTTGGCCAGGCCCTCGAACGGGCCGGCCGTGACGTGCCGGACGGTGACCCCGGGCGCCATCTCGACGACCGACGGCAGATCGCTGCGGGTGGCCCGGGTGAAGATCTCGACCTCGACGCCGAGGCGCGCGAGCCGCTTGGAAACCTCGACGATGTAGACGTTCATGCCGCCGGCGTCGCCGGTGCCCGGCTGCTCCAGCGGCGAGGTGTGCACGGAAAGCGTGGCGATGCGCCGCGGGGTCGGCCAGTCCACCACGTTTTCCTCCCAAAGCTTGTTACGTCTTTGTCAATCTTCCCTGTCCTTGCGCGTGCAACCACCATGCAGGCACCCGCGGGTGACTGAAGTCATCAGCGAGGAGGAAGGATGGGAGCCATGCAGAACATCGCAGTGGTCACCGGCGCATCGAGCGGGATCGGCGCGGCCACCGCCCGCCGGCTGGCCCGGGAGGGCTACCACGTGGTGGCGGCCGCCCGCCGCGCCGACCGGCTGGATGAGCTGGTCAAGGAGATCGGGCCGGCGGCGACCGCGGTCGAGTGCGACATCACCGACGACGCCTCGGTGGCCAACCTGGCCACCGTCGTGGCCGGGCTGGACGGGGCGCTCACCCTGCTGGTCAACAACGCGGGCGGGGCGCGCGGGCTCGACCCGGTGGCGACCGGCGCGGTCGACGACTGGCAATGGATGTACGACGTGAACGTGCTCGGCACCCTCCGGATGACCAAGGCGCTGCTGCCGGCGCTGGTGGCGAGCGGCGAGGGCACGATCATCGCGGTCGGCTCGACCGCGGCGTTCACGGTCTACGAGGGCGGCGGCGGTTACACGGCGGCCAAGCACGCCCAGGCCGCGCTGGTCGGCACGCTGCGGCTCGAGGTGGTCGACAAGAAGGTGCGGGTGATGGAGATCGACCCGGGCATGGTGCGCACCGACGAGTTCTCGCTCAACCGCTTCGACGGCGACCAGGCCCGGGCCGACGCGATTTACGACGGCGTGAAGGAGCCGCTGGTCGCGGACGACATCGCCGACTGCATCGCGTTCATGGCCACCCGCCCGCACCACGTCAACATCGACAAGCTGGTGATCCGCCCGATCGCCCAGGCCGCCCAGCACAAGGTGCACCGGGAGAAGTAGGAGCAGTAGGTGACGAAGCCGGTCGGCGCGATCACCCGGGGGACGACCAATCCCAACCGGCTGCGCCGCGTCGACAACTTCATCGCGTACCGCTGCGGTGATCTTCTGACGGCGGCGGCGAAGCCGCTGGTCATCGACCTGGGTTACGGCGCGACGCCGGTCACGGCGGTGGAGTTGCGCAGCCGCCTGGCGGCGGCGGTGCGAGCGGATGTCGCGGTGGTGGGTCTGGAGATTGATCCGGTACGGGTGGAGGCCGCCCGCCCCTACGCCGATCGGCCGGGCCTGGACTTTCGCCGCGGCGGCTTCGAGCTGGCCGGCCTGCGCCCGGTCGTGGTCCGCGCGCTGAACGTCCTGCGGCAGTACCCCGAGCCGGCGGTGGCGGCGGCTTGGCGGCAGATGACCGCGACCGGTGCGCTGCTGGTCGAGGGCACCTGCGACGAGCTGGGCCGGATCGCCACCTGGGCGGTGGTCGAGGCCGGTCGGCCGCAGACGCTGACCCTGTCGGCCCGGCTGTCCGATCTGGACCATCCGGCGACGTTCGCCGAGCGGCTGCCGAAGGCGCTGATCCACCACAACGTCGAGGGCGAGCCGATCCACGAGCTGTTGCGCGCGCTCGGCCGCGCCTGGGAGACCGAGGCGACCCCGTTCGGCCCGCGTCAGCGCTGGCTGGCGACCTGCCGGCGGATGCGCGACGAGGGCCACCCACTGCGGGACGGCCCCGGTCGATGGCGGCTCGGCGAACTCACGGTGCCCTGGCCGGAAACGGGATAAAAGGTCGGGCCGGTCCTCCGCAGCGGACCGGCCCGACCCCAGGGGGTGGAATAAAGATCAGTTCTTCAGTTCGACGTTGAAGATCGGTGCGGACGCGACCTTGCGGAACGCGTCGAGGCTGTCGGCCGTCGAGTCGACCGCGATGTTGCGGTCACCCTCGTTGTCCTTGGCGGTGTCGAAGTAGACCATCGCCTTGATCTGCGGGTGCTTGGCCAGCTCGGGCAGGACCGTGGCGTACGCCGAAGCCTTGCTGGTCGGGTAGGTGACGCGGTGGTACATGCCCCACTCGGCCACCATGATCGGCTTGCTCGGGTGGTTCTTGACCGACCAGTCGTAGAAACCGAGACCGCCGCCGGTCGGCTGCCGGTCGAGCAGGTCACCGAAGTCGCCGAAGTGGTAGTAGCCCTTCTCCACGCTCACGTACGAGTCCAGGCCGACCCAGTCGACGACGTCGTCACCCGGGTACAGGTCCTTCCACCACGACTGGGCCATCCACTTCTCGTTGCCCATGTAGGCGAGCACGTTGACCACATTGGTCACCCCGTCGGCGCGCAGCCGCTCGATCACGTGCCGGTACATGGCCGCGAAGTCCTTCGCGGTCATCCCGGAGCTCGCGGCGGTCTGCACGTCGTTCTCCGGCTCGTGGTGCAGGGCCAGGAAGAACTTCTGGGTGCCGTAGTTGGCCTTGACGTAGTCGGCCCACGCGTCGATCCGCGCGTCCTTCTGGCCGGCCGCGACCTTGGCCCAGTTGGTGCCGTAGGCGACCTTCCAGTTGAGCAGCAGGACGCGCGGGTGCGCGGCGTCCCGGGTCATCGCGATCTCCGCCTTGGTCGGGAACTTCTCGTCACCCTTGTGGTAGGTGTGGTAGATCGTGGACGTACGGCCGGTGGTCTGCTCCCAGTTCTTCAGGGCGGTGTCGCGGGGCGTGTCGGTGAAGCCGCCGGCCGCCGCACCCCAGAGGACGCCGCAGTTCGGCACGAGCAGGTCGCCGGTGACGCAGGCTTCCGGCTTCGGCTCGACGGTGGTCGCCGGCGTGTAGTTCACGACGAGGCGGGGGCCGGCCTGCTCGCCGGACTCGGCCGACTGGAAGCGGGTCACGGCGGTGGTCGACGCCGAGCGCAGCGCGAACACGTACGTACCGGCCTGGGTCACCACCTTGCTGAGGTCGATGGTCACCGACTGGTCGGTGGTCCGCGGCATCGCCGAGGCGATCGCGGCCGGGCCGGCCTCGGGCTGGGTGGCGGCGGTGATGGTGTTCTCGTTCCAGTCGCCGGTCACCGGGTAGACGCTGACTCGCGCCTCGGCCGGTTTGCCGTCGTAGGGAAGGATCAGCCGGGCGTTGCTGAGCGTCGAGCCGGCCGGGAAAGAGCCGGTCGAGAAGCGTACGAACGAGGTCCGGCTCTCGCCGTCGGTCTCCCCGACCACCAGCTTCTCGGCGGTGCCGAAGTTGCTCTTGACCCGGGTGCTGGAGACGTAGGCGTCGTCGGCGGCGAAGACGGTCCGGATCGCCGGCGTGGTGGTCGCCGCGTCGGCCTGGCCGATCGCCAGGAAGCCGCCGCTCATCGCCGCACCGAGGGCTGCCGCACCCACTACCGCTTGCCTGCGCTTCACTTCATCTCCCCGCGATCGGATCGGTCGTTCCTCGACCTCACCGTCGGCGGGACATGGGTCCCGATTGGGGTAAGCGCAGGTGCAGCACGGGAGCGGGCACTGTGGAATCGGGGACAGCAAAAAAGCGCCGCCGTCAGCGTGACGGCGGCGCTCTCGTGGGACGGGTGGTTACGGTGCGGCGCGCTCGGCGAGCACCGAGCGCAGCGCTTCGATCAGCAATTCGGTGCTGAACGGTTTCTTGACCAGCAGGGCGTCCGCCCCGATCGACCCGTCGGCGACGGCCATCTCCTTGGGTAGCCCGGAGATGTAGACGACCCGCATGGTCGGGCGCAGCTCGGTGGCGGTCCGGGCCATCTCGCCCCCGGAGACACCGGGCAGACCCAGGTCGGTGACCAGGATGTCGATCTCGCCGGGGTGATCCCGGCAGACCGCGATGGCCTGGTGCGCGTCCCCGGCGATCAAGGTTGAGAAGCCGCGCCGATCGAGCATGCGGCGCATGATGTCGCGTAGGTCCTCCTCGTCGTCGACGACGAGGACGGTGGGCCGGTTCTCCGTGTCGGGCGCCTGCGACATGGATCCTCCAGGGTTCGCGTCGAGTTCCCGATTCACGCTATCGCTGCGCGGTTGCACCGCTCAGATAACCGGTGAAGAGAAGCTTGTTCGGCGAACCGGAGCCCGGATTGCGCACCAGACCGGTGCCGGCCTGACCGACCAGATCGTCCCTGACCTGCGCCGGAGTCCATTCCGGGTGCACGCCGAGCACCAGTGCGGCGGCGCCGGCCACGTGCGGGCTGGCCATCGAGGTGCCGCTCATCGACTTGGTCGCGGCGTTCGAACCGTTGGATGCGGACAGGATCCGGACGCCGGGGGCGAAGATGTCGAGACAGGACCCGTAGTTGGAGAAGGACCCACGGACGTCGCCGGCGTCGCTGGCCCCCACCGTGATCGCGGCCGGAAGCCGGGCCGGCGACTGCTTGCACGCGTCCCGGTGGTCGTTGCCCGCCGACACGGCGTAGACGACACCGCTCGCGATCGACCGGCCGACCGCGTCGTCGAGCGCCTTGCTGGTGGTGCCGCCGAGGCTCATGTTGACCACGGCCGGCTTCTTCGCGTGCTCGGTGACCCAGTCGACACCCGCGATGATGTCCGAGTACGAGCCGGAGCCGTTGCAGCCGAGCACCCGGACGGCGACCAGCTTCACGTCCTTGGCCACGCCGTACGTCCTGCCGCCGATCGTGCCGGCCACGTGGGTGCCGTGGCCGGAGCAGTCCTGGGCCACCGGGTCGTTGTCGACGAAGTCCCAGCCGTTGCTCGCCCGGCCGCCGAACTCCTGGTGGCTCACTCGGATGCCGCCGTCCAGCACGTAGGCGGTGACATTCGCGGCGGACGGGGCCGAGTACGACTTCGACAGCGGCAGCACGCGCTGGTCGAGCCGGTCCACGCCCCAGGTCACCGGGATGGCCGCGGCGGCGACGGTGGCGTCCGGTTCGACGTACCGGACGGCCGGGTCGGTGGCGAGCCGGGCCGCCTGGGCTGCGGTCATCCGGGCGTTGAAACCGCCGACTGCCTTATAGGTTTCGGCCACCTGACCCCCGTACACATCAATGAGCGAAGCCGGACTCCCGCCGGGCTGAAGCATCACGATGTAGCTCTTGTCGATGGCGTCGGCGGAGCCGGCGGCCATCGCAGCGCCGGTGGTCCCCCCGACCATGGCGGCCGCGATGCCGGTGAGCAGGGTGAGTCGGGTGGCGATGCGCAAGCTGGTTCCTCTCGTTGGCTTCGGCCCACTCGACGGGGGGAGGCAGGCATGCCGAAGGCTGCTGAGGGGAAATAGTGGGAAGCGTTGGTGGGTTATCAGGGACCAGGCCGGGTGCAGCTTTGGTGCACCGTTTTCGCCCAGCGCGGACGGCCCGGAAGACCGGCAGGAAAGAGCTAATGCTGTGTGGTGGAGGGCCGATCTATCCCGCTGTACCGCTGCACACCGCCACCGAGCAAGGAGAGCGATATGACCAGCCTGCTGTCGCCAGAGATCACCACTGTTCCCGAGCTGACCGACCGCTGCGACCGTTGCAGTGCCGCCGCGAAGCTGGTGGTCGTGCTGACCAGCGGCGGCGAACTCGCCTTCTGCGGGCACCACGGCAACCGGCACCGGGACGACATTGTTCGGGTCGCCGAGCGTATTCAGCTCGAAGAGGGCTACGAGTGGGCCGGTAAGTAAGCGTTTATGAAATAAGCCGCGATATGCTCATTTCCTCCGTAGTGAGGGGCTTATGTGCAGATCGCCGCGCATGATGTGGGCAGGCTCTCCCGGCTGATCGCCGGGGGTGCCGGGTTCGCGGTAGCCGCGGCTGGCCTGCTCACCACAGCTTCCAGCGCGCCGCCGGACTCCGGTCCGGCGGCCGCGCTCGTCCCGGCCGGAATCGCCCTGCTGCTGCAGGCGCTGCCCGCCGGCCGGGTCGTGCGCGCCGCCGCTCTCACGCTGGCCGCCGCCGCCGCCATCATCGGCGCCGCATGGATCTACCAACACCCGGCGGCCGGGGTCGCCATCGCGCTCGCCGGGCTCGGGCTGACCTGCCTCGACATCCGGGTCGCCGTCCGCTTCCGGGTGGCCGACCCGCTGGTCGCCGGTTCGGCCATCATCGCGCTCGCCGCCCTGGTCCCCCGGATGTTCGAGAGTCCGCGGCCCGGCGGCCTGATGGCCCCGGCGGTGGCCGGGTCACTTCTCACGCTCGCCCTCGGCACCGTGCTCGCCCGGCCGGAAACCGGGCCGCTGCACACCGACGCCCCGGCCGGGCCGGGCACCACGATCCGCCGGAAACTGCCCGTCCTGATCGCCGTGCCGGCCATCGCCGGCCTGGTCAGCGCCCTGGCCGCGCGCTCCGGCCTGGGCCGGCCGGCCGCCGCGATCAGCACCGGGGCGATCCTCGCCGCGCTCGCCGCCCTCGGCCTCGCCGCCTATCTGGTGCGCACCCTGGACAACGCCGACCGGGACCAGCGCACGCTGGTCGACGAGTTGCACGACCGGCAGGAGTTCGCGTCCACCCTGCTGCAGTCGATGAACGAGGCCGTCATGGTGCTCGACGCCAACCACCGGGTGATCGACGTCAACCGGCGCTGGCGCGAGCTCACCGGGCACGGACCGGACGAACCGGTCCGGATCGACCCGCCGCCGCTGCCGCCGACCGGTGGCGGCGACTGGCTGATGCCCCGGGTCGACGGCAGCGAGGTTCCGGTGCTGGCCACCGTCGCGACGATCCCGGACGCCGACGGGGAACCGCGGGCGTACGTGGCCACCTACGTCGACATCGCCGACCGGAAGCGGGCCGAGGAATCGCTCGGCGAGCAGAACACCGAGCTGCGCGAGGCCAACGCCCGGCTGGCCACCGCCCTGGCCTTCAAGAACGACCTGACCTCGATGCTGACCCACGACGTGGCCCAGCCGATCAGCTCGATCGCCAGCCTCGCCGAGCTGCTCCGGGCCGACTGGGCCGATCTGCCCGACGACATCCGGCTCGAACTGGCCACGAAGATCGACAAGAACACCCAGCGGCTGATCAAGATGATGAACGATCTCCAGCTGCTGTTCCGGCTGGACACCGGCTCGGTCACCGCGCGGCAGGCGCCGGTGCCGCTGGCCGAGGTGGCCGCCGCGGCCGGCCCGGGCCTGGAGATCTCCATCGATGACGACCTCACCGTGCTGGCCGACCGCGGGCACCTGACCGTGGTGATCCAGAACCTGGTGAAGAACGCGCTCACCTACGGCGATCCGCCGGTGCGGCTGATCGGCACCCGTCGCGGCGATCAGGTCGAGCTGGTGGTGCAGGACAGCGGGCCGGGCATTCCGCCGGAGTTGCTGCCGACCGTCTTCGGGCGCTTCATGCGCGGGGCCGGGCTCGGCCTGTTCATCGTCCGGCACCTGGTCGAGGCGAACGGCGGGACGGTCCGGTACGAGCCGGCCGAGCCGCGCGGCGCCCGCCTGGTCGTGACCCTGGAGTCGGCCCCCATCTGAAAAGGGCCCGCCTCGCGGCGGGCCCTTCCTCTTTCCGCGGGTCGATCACATGTCGTGCGCCGAGCCCCGATCCTCTTCGTTGATCATGCCGTCTCCCCAGGCGTCCTTGTGCGTGGTGCGACCGCCCATCCGGGCGGTACCGCCGGCCGCGCCGCCGCTGATCGGACCGGACCGGCCGATCCGGCGGCCGGGCGCCAGCACGTCGTCGAGATCGTGCTCGTTCTTGATGCCGGGTGCGCTGGTGATGTCCACATTGGTGCCGAGCCGGCTCGCATTGCTCTGCTCACCGGTGCTCGTGCCCCACCCGGCACCGGGATGCGGGTTGCGGTTACGGATCCGCGCGGCCACCGACGCCGGGCTCGCACTCAAGGAATTCGCCGCCAGCGTCTTCGTGCTGGCTCCCGGCAGCGGCCGCTTCGGCGACGGGCTGCGGAGCCCGAAGGCCTTCGGCCGGCCGCCCAGCACGCCGCTCTCCACCAGCCCCTTGAACGTGGTCAGGTCCTCCTTGAGGCGCCTGGTCAGCGAGGCCTGGCCGTGCCGGTCGCTCGGCATCAGGAACGCGATGTCCGCCTCCAACTGAGCGACGACCTGCGTCTTCGTCTCGCCCAGCGGGCGCAGCGTGAGCGTCTCGGCGAGCACCGGTCCCTCCGTGGTCGACCAGGAGACGCGCTCGTCCATGGACCGCTCGGTGATCTGGGCGTCGAACTCGCGACGCTTCCCGTCGACCTCCATGACCCAGTGCGTCCGATCGACGCCGATCGGGGTGACCTCGCGGACGCCACTCATGAACCGCGGATAGTTCTCGAACGCGGCGAGTTGCTCGTACACCGTGTGCAGCGGTGCACTCACCTCGATGGCCTGTTGAACCAAACTCATCGCAGCTCTCCTATGCCTCGGAAGCTTCAATCCGGCATGATCGAGCGTACGGAGACGGCTACTGATCGTGTTCGTTTTCGGTTATACCCGGCGCAGGTACTGCCAGTGGCCGACCTCGGCCGCGTACCGGGCGTCACTCGCGGGAACCAGCGTCACCCGCGCCGCGCGCAGCAGCGCGCTGATCCGCGCCGACGGGCACCGCCACGCCTCGCTGACCTCGACGATCGTGCCGCTCTCCCGGCAGGCGGCGGCGAGCGCGTCGACCATGTCCGGGGTGATCACGGCGTCGTCCAGGCCGACCTGGGCGAGCAGGCTCAGCGGGCGGGCGAGCTGGGTGGGCGCGTAGCGGGAGGCGCGTTCGAGACCACGCACGGTGGCGGTGATCAGGGCCTCGGCGACCTGCTCGGCGGTGAGCTGGCCGGCCGCCAGCATCGACCGGACCTCCCGCGTCGCGAGCAGCAGGCCGGAGGGCAACGGCAGGCGGGACACGGCGACCGAGACCGCCTCGATCTGGCTCAGGTCGACCGGCCAGGCCAGCCAGCCGTCCGGCTGCACGACCTCGACCTCGGCGGCGACCCGCAGCGTCATCTCGGTGCGCAGCTGCGCCCGGCGTACCGCGTCCGCGTAGGCCGACAGCCAGGCGGTGTCCGGACCGACCTGGTCGGCGAAGGTGAGCGCGGTGAGCCCGGCCCGGTCGGCGGCCGAGACGACCACTCCGACACTGTCGCGACCGGCCGCGAACCCGGTGTGCACATGTGCATCCACCGTCAGGTCCAAGGCGTCGATCACTGTTTCCCGCTCTGCGCCCACAAATTGCTCCCAGGCTCGGTGTTCCGTCCTGGATCAGAGTGCTCCGGTGGCGTTGTCAGGCCCGGTCCGTAGGTGGTGCAGTCCGGGTGCCTTCCTCAAAGGCGGAACGCGCCGACCAGTCCGCGCAGCTCGTCGGCGGTGCGGGCCACCTCGGTCGAGGCTTCCCGGGTCTGCTCGACACCCTGCACGGCGGTGGCGCTGGCCGCGGAGACGTCGGCGATGTTGTGCGCGATCCGGGTCGAGCCGTTGGCCACCTCGGCGATGCTGCGGCTCATCTCGCCGGTGGTCGCGGTCTGCTGCTCCACGGCCGACGCGATGGTCGTCTGGAAGTCGTTGATCTGCGCGATGACCTCGGAGATGCGGGAGATGACCTCGACCGCTCCGCCGGTGTCCTGCTGAATCGCGGTGACCCGGGTGCCGATGTCCTCGGTCGCCTTCGCGGTCTCCTGGGCCAGGTCCTTGACCTCGGACGCCACCACCGCGAAGCCCTTGCCGGCCTCGCCGGCCCGGGCCGCCTCGATGGTCGCGTTGAGGGCCAGGAGGTTGGTCTGCTCGGCGATCGAGGTGATCAGCTTGATGACGTTGCCGATCTCCTCGGACGACGCACCGAGCTGGCGGATCGTCTCGGTGGCCCGGGCCGCCTCGGCCACCGCCACCGCCGCGATCTGGGCGGCCTCGCTGGTGTTCCGGGAGATCTCGCGGATCGAGAGACCCATCTCCTCGGAGCCGGCCGCGACCGACTGCACGTTACGGGAGATCTCCTCGGCCTCGGCCGATGCCGCCGACGTCTGCCGGTCGGTGTCGCCGGCCGCCTCGGCGATCTGCGCGGCCACCGCGGAGAGCTCACCGGCGGCGCTGGCCAGTTGGTCGGCGTCCTTGCCGATCGTCTCCAGCGAGCTATGGATCGAATCGAGCGCGCCGTCCAGGCCGATGGCCATCCGGCCGAGCTCGTCGTTGCTGGTGACACCGCTGCGCACGGTGAGATCGCCGGCCGCGACCTGGTCGATGACGGAGCCGAGCCGGCGGACCGGGATCAGGATCGAGCGGGCCATCGGCACCGCGAGCGCGATCATCACGAGCAGGCCGATCCCGGCCACCGACACCACGGTGACCTGGGTCATCTTCGAGATGTGCCGCATCTCGGCGCGCTCCTGGGTGACCAGGGCGTCCACCTCGTCGACCAGCCCGCCGAGCTCGTCGTCGGTCACGTGGTTGCGCTCGGAGATCTCGTCGAGCCGCGACTGCACGGACTTCACGCTCTTCTGGGCGTCGGTCGCGAACTGCGTGATGAACGCGCTGAACGACGTGAAGTCGGCCCGGTAGCCGGCGAACTTGTCGGTCTGCGCGGCCGGCATTCCGGCCGCCGCGACCGCGTCCGCGGCCTCGGTCGACGAGTCGACGTCGTCGCTCACGTCCTGGGTGACGTCCTGGCCGAGCGCGGCCCGGTAGGCGTCCACCTTCAGCTCGCTCTGCCGGGTGTCCAGATGATTCAGGGCGGCGGCACCGGCCTGCAGGCCGACCAGCTTCTCGCCCTGGGTGGTCATCTTGGTCTGGCTCACCACCGTGATGACGGCAAGGGCGGCCAGTACGACCGCGCCGATCGCCACGATCAGCGTCAGGCGCTTGGCGATACCGACATCTGCGAGTCGCGCCATCGATTCCCCCTGGATCCGGGTGCGCCCCGGCGCGATGCGCCGAGGCCTACCCGATCAACCGGATTCCTCCGGCGACTGCAGCATCTTCGTGATCGCCCGGACCGCATCATCGGTGGGCGAGGCCGCCTCGCGGTTGGCCGCCTGCAATTCCCGGAACACTTCCTCACGATGGACCTGGACGTCACGCGGGGCCTGAATGCCCAGCCGGATGACGTCCCCACGCGCCTCGAGGACCGTGATGATCACGTCGTTGCCGATCATCACGCTTTCCCCGGCGCGCCGCGTCAGCACCAGCATCGTCCGGTGCCTCCCCGTGAACGGACAGCAGCATCGTGAGAGGCGCGACCGCGGACCGGGCGGCCGCGCCGGCGCCGGGACGTCAGTAGGCCCGGTGCATGATTGCGCGGACCGGGTAGCCGGAGCCGCTGAGCACGACCTGGACGGCCCGCATGGTGTCGCGGTCGACCACGATCGGCGCCATCAGGTTGGCCGTGGTCTCGTCGGCGCCGGCCGTGATGACCGCCATCAGCAGGAGCCGGTCCGGGTCCTTGGTGTTCAGCGCCTGGAAGACCTCGTCGTCGATCTCCGGGGCGTAGTCCGGGAAGAACGGCTCCGGCGGGGCCACCAGGAAGCGCAGGTCCGGGTCCTGGATGGACGTGAAAGCGTAGAGCAGTCCGTCCTCGTTGAGCCGGACCAGAACGAAGTCGCGGTGTGCCGGGAAACCGGGCATGGGCACCGCCATGCGGATGGTCGGCAGACCCAGCGACGGGTCGATCATGGACGCCTCAATCGGTCGGGACGCGGTGCGAGTACTCATGGTCACCTCAGGAAATCGATGAGCGAGGGCTGGATCACCTTGGCCGTGGCGGCCAGGGCGGCCTGGTACGAGGTCTGCTGGATCTGCAGTTCCATGATCGCCTTGGGCAAATCGACATCCTCGATGTCGGAAAGCTGCGACGACACGGATAACAGATGGTCGTCCGCGGACTGCTTCATCTGTTCAACCCGATTATATCGGGCGCCTACATCCGAAAGAGCTGATTTCAGTAAACCGTGGGCGGTATCGAGGTTCTCCAGACTGGTCTGCAGTCCATCGGTATCGCCGTCTTTAATCTGCTTCGAAATCTGGGATAGCACGGTAAAGAGCTCGGTGTCGGTTCCGGGCTCGCCGAATGCCTCCGGCCCGCTGATCTCGATGCGTACCTTCGCATTGGGACCGACCGTCCGGGTGGTCTGATTCTTGTTGCCGTCGAAAGTGATCTCGCCGGTCGTGCTGTCGGTGCTGTACGCGGCCGATCCCGGTGTGGTGCCGCCGAAGACCGGCCGGTCCATGAACTTCGTGTTGGCCTGGCCGACCAGCGTGGCCTTGATGTTGTCGACCTCTTCGGCCAGGGCGTTGCGGGACTGCGGATCGTTCGCCGCATTCGTGGCCTGAATGGTCAGATCGCGAATCCGGATGATCGAGGACGACGCGTCGCCGAGCGAATCCTGAATGGTGCCGAGCCACCCCAGACCGTCATTGGAGTTGCGGCTGTACTGCTGGGTCGCCCGCACCTCGCCGCGCAATTGCAAGGAGGTGACCGTTCCGGTCGGCGAATCCGACGGCCGGGTCAGCAGTTTGCCACTGGAGATCTGGCTCTGCAGTTTCTGCCCGCGCGAAAGGCTGCGCTGAAGATCGCCCAGCGCCTTCGTCGTCATGCTGGTTTCGGTGACCCTGCTGGAAATGGTCATGCATTACCCCCCGCTGTCGTCGGCCGGCCGCTGATTACCGGCCGACCAGGCCGGTGCGGTTGATGAGCTGATCGAGCATCGAGTCGATCGTGGTGAGCACTCGGGAGGCCGCCTCGTAGCCGCGCTGGTAGGTGAGCATGTGGGTCATCTCCTCGTCGAGGTTGACCCCGGACTCGCCCTGCCGGGACGTGTCCACCTGCTCCTTCACCGCGTCCTGGATCTCGCTGCGCCGTGCGGTCGCCTGGGCCGAGACGCCGAGCTTGCCGATCATCGTCTGGTAGACGGCGTCCGGACCGGCGCCGGAGGCGCCCACGTCGGAGAGCTTGTCGGCAATGCCGTGGTCGATCGCGGCCACCGTCTTGTCCGGGTCGCTCGGATCGCCCGACGAGAAGGCGACCTGGTCGGCCGAGGTGATGTTCACCTTAAGACCGGCCGCCGTCGTGCCGACGAAGAAGGGTGTGGCATCGCCCTTGGTGCCGTCGACCGTGTAGCCGTCCGCGACCGCGTCGTTCACCGTGCTCGCGACGCTGTCGGCCACCTTGTCCAGCTCACCGGAGATGCCGTAGAGGACGTTGTTCATCGTGTCGAGCATCGCGCCCATGGTGCCACCGGCCCCGGCCTTCAGGCCGCCGCTGTCGGTCCACTCCAGCGCCACCTTGTCGGTGTCGTTGACCGCGTCCAGCGTGACCGGGCCGGTCATCTCCAGCGATCGGGCCTGGAACTTCTCGACCAGCGCCGTGCTGCCGAGGTAGACGTTGACCGAGCCGTCGTCCTTGAGCTGGGCGGTCGCGCCGGCCAGCTCGGACAGCTGCATGACCTGCAGGTCGCGCTTGTCCTGGAGCTCGTTGGCGGGCAGGCCGGCCTTCGTCGCGATGACGATCTGGTTGTTCATGTCGGCGATCCCGCCGGCCAGCGTGTTGACCTGATCGACGTACGCGCCCATCTGGCTGTGCTGCGCGTCGAAGTGGTTGGAGAGGGCGGCATGCGCGTCGTTCAGCGTGGTGGCCACCGTGTTGCTGCGCTCGATGAGGGCGCTGCGGGTGGACGGGTCCTGCCAGTTGTTCGCGACGTCGTTCCAGCCGTCCCACATGTCGTGCAGGCGGGCCTGCAACGCCGTGTCGCTCGGCTCGGACAGCACGCTCTCGATCTGGTCGTAGGTGCCCTTCGCGCTGGACAGGTACGCCGAGTTCGCGTGCTCGACCCGGCCGCGGTCCTCCAGGTACTGATTGCGCCCGCGGTCGATCGAGGCGACCGAGACACCGTTGCCGGTCTGGTCGGTCGTGGCGTAGATGCCGGGGTTCAGGCTGCCGGTCTGCGCCTGCATGCGGATGCGCTGCCGGGTGTAACCCTCGGTGTTGACGTTCGCGATGTTCTGCCCGGTGATGTCCAGGCCGCGCCGCTGCGCATAGAGCGAGCTGAGCGCCGTGTTGATACCGCCGAAAGTGCTAGCCATCTCAGATCGCCTCATCAACCAGGCTGGAGCGGCGCACGCCGCCGGTAACGGTCTGGCCCTGCGGTCCGTACGTTTCCACAGTTTCCGCGAACGCGAGCATGGTTTCGCGGGCTGCGCGCTGGCCGGCGGTGAGCAGGTCGCGGTTGACGTCGGCGAGGGCGCTGATCTCGGAGGTCAGCATCAGAAAAGCCTTGCGGTGCTGGTGCAACAGGTCCGACCAGGGCGGCGGGGCGGCGTCGGCCAGCTCACCGAGGGAGGCCTCCGCGCCGAGTCCGAGCTCGACCGCGACGTCCTGCGCGTAGGCGGCCCGGATGACCTCGGTCTGCCGGATCTGGTCCAGCACGACCTCGACCTCGCGGGTGGCGTGGCTGAGCCAGCGCGAGCGGTTGGACGCGAGGAGCAGCTGCTCCTCCTCCAGCTTGAACAGCAGCATCTCCAGCAGCTCACGTGATCGCCACAGGACGCTGGCCAGGTCGGTCAGGCTCACCCTGGTCCTCCGTCTCGGTGTCGGGCACACCCCCTAGACATGCCCGCTCATTCGGACAGGTCGGCATGTCCGGCGTTCCGCTGAGGAATTTCGCCCGATCACCTCATTTCACGTTTCTTCGGGTTTGCCGGAAAAGCATGAAGAAATCTCAGAGACTGCTCATGACCGTCGGCGCCACGCCGAACGGACCCGGCGTATCGCCACGGCTCATGGATGGGCCGGAAAGACCCCGCTCAAGGAGGAAAAACCCATGGGTCTCCGCATCAACCAGAACATCGCCGCGCAGAACGCCTACCGCAACCTGTCGGTCACCGACAACCAGATGTCGAAGTCGCTGGAGAAGCTGTCCAGTGGTTTCCGCATCAACCGGGCGGCGGACGACGCGGCCGGTCTCTCGATCTCCGAGGGCCTGCGCTCCCAGATCGGCGGTCTCAAGGTCGCGGTGCGCAACACCCAGGACGGCGTCAGCGTCGCGCAGACCGCTGAAGGTGCGCTCAACGAGGTCACCTCGATCCTGCAGCGCATGCGTGATCTCTCGGTCCAGGCGTCCAACGCCGGCGCCACCGACTCGGACGCCGCGGCTGCCGCCAACAAGGAAATGACGCAGCTGAACGCCGAGCTCGACCGGATCGGTGACACCACCGCGTTCGGCAAGCAGAAGCTGCTCGACGGCAACTTCGGCGCCACCAAGCAGACGAAGGTCGCCACCGACGGCAGCAACTCGGTCGGCTCCGTCACCAACGCCGACGGCAACACCGTCGCCGCGGCCCTGCCGGCCGGCGCCCAGGCCGACTGGAAGTTCAGCGTCACCCAGGTCAACGGCCTGACCAAGGCGCCGGACGGCACCGACCTCTCGGCCGGCCTCGAGATCAACGTCAAGGCGGTCGCGGCCGACGCCACCCCGCAGGACCTGGCCAAGGCCGTGAACGCGGGCATCGAGGCCGCGCTCAAGGACCACGGTTTCCAGGGCAACGAGCTCGCCATGACGGCGAAGGTGGACAGCACCAGCGTCGCCACGCTGCAGTTCAAGGGCAACGGCGCGTTCGCGATCGACGCCTCCGACGCCAGCGCCACGTTCCTGACCACGGCCGCCGACGTCAGTGGCGGCAGCGTCAACGCCGGCGGTATGGGCATGGACCTGACCACCGCGGTCGAGGACAGCGGCGGCAACAAGGGTTCGTTCCAGGTCGGCGCGAACGCCAAGCAGAAGATCAACATCGCGGTCGGCGCGGTGGACGCGGAGACCCTGGGCACCGCGGCGCTCGACCTCACCAAGGACCCGGACGCCGCGATCGGGATCCTCGACAAGGCACTCCAGTCGGTCTCCGACTCGCGCGCCACGCTCGGTGCCTACCAGAACCGCTTCGAGCACACCATCAACAACCTCAACGTCGCGGTGGAGAACCTGTCCGCGTCGGAGTCACGCATCCGGGACACCGACATGGCGCAGGAGATGGTGTCCTTCACCCGGTCGCAGATCCTGACCCAGGCCGGCACCTCGATGCTGTCCCAGGCCAACCAGTCGGCGCAGAACGTTCTCTCGCTGCTCCGCTAACCGATTTGCCACCGGCCTGAACTGAAAACGTACCGCTCACGGCCGAATAGGTGGGGGTAGCCAGGCAGATCGCCACGGCTGCCCCCGCTTTCTTTTCCGCACCGAAAGGCAGGCCACCGTGACCAGCTCTGTTGACGGCCTCGTCAGTGGTCTCAGCACGTCGTCCATGATCACCCAGCTGATGTCGGTCGAGGCCCAGCCGCAGAACCGACTCAAGGCCAAGGTGACGACGGCGCAGACCGCCGTGGCCTCCTACCAGTCGGTCAACACCAAGGCCGCCGCCCTCAAGAACGCCGGTGACGCACTCAGCCAGCTCAGCACGTGGCGCTCGATCAAGGCGACCTCGAGCTCGACCTCGGTCACCGCGAGCACGTCCAGCAACCTCAACTCCTCGACCGGCAGCCTGACCTTCAACGTCACCGCGCTGGCGAGCAAGCAGTCCACCACGATGAAGGTGTCGACCACCCTCGTCGACAGCGACAACGACGGCAAGACCGACAACCCGACCCCCCTGAACGTCCCCGACTCGATCACGCTCACCAAGGGCACGTACGACTCGAACGGCGTCTTCACCGGCTCGGGCACCCCGGTCAGCATCGACATCAGCGCGGACAAGTCGGCGGCCGGTATCGCCAAGGCCATCAACGCGGCCGGCGCGGGCGCCTCCGCCTACGTGATGAAGACCGGCGACGACGAGGGTGTCCTGCAGATCAACAGCTCGGCCTCGGGGGCAGCCAACGGCTTCCAGATCGACGGCCTCGACACCGCGGGCGTGAACGGCGAATCGCCGGCCACCACGTACGCGAAGGACGCAACCCTCGAGGTCGCCGGCGGCGGTGGCACCTCCTACACCGTCAACAGCAGCACCAACACCTTCAGCAACCTGATGGCCGGCGTCACCCTGGTGGTGTCGAAGGAAGAGAACAACGTCACGGTCGACGTCGCCAACGACAACGGGGCGATCGCCGACAAGTTCCAGGCGCTGGTCGACTCGGCCAACGCCATGCTGAGCGAGATCGGCAACCAGACCGCCTACGACCCCTCCACCAAGAAGGGCTCGCCGCTGACCGGCGACTTCGCGGTCCGGGACATGTCGCAGAAGATCCTCAGCGGGGTCAGCACCGGCCTGAGCTGGAAGACCCAGAAGGATGCCGGCGAGGACGTCTCGGCGAAGATCAAGAGCCTCAAGGAGCTGGGCATCGAGCTCGACTCCACCGGGCAGCTGAGCTTCGACCGGGCCCGGTTCCTGAACACGTACACCACCGACCCGGCCCGGGCCAAGGAAGCCGGCATGGCGCTCGGCGACAAGTTCGAGGCCCTGGGCGACGCGATGACGACCAACCTCAAGTCGGTCATCACCGGGCGCAACAACGAGATCACCAGCCTCAACGACCAGATCGACAACTGGGACGTACGCCTCAAGGCCAAGCGTGAGGCACTCCAGAAGCAGTACTCCGACCTCGAGGTCAGCCTCGGCAAGCTCAAGGACCAGTCCAACTGGCTCTCCGGCCAACTCGCCGGCCTCTGACCCGTTCGCCCTTGACCGAGGAGACCGATGACCGCGCCGCATCTGCGTGACCGCTACCTGCAGGATTCCGTCAACACCGCTTCGCCCGGCAAACTGCTGATCATGCTGTACGACCGCCTGGTGCTCGACCTCGGTCAGGCCGAGCAGGCCCTGGCCGCGCAGGAGCGGGAGGTGGCGCACGAGAAGATCACCCACGCCCAGGAGATCGTCATCGAGCTGCGTACCAGCCTGGACGTCGACGCCTGGTCCGGTGCGCCGGCCCTGGCCAACATCTACGGCTGGATGCTCACCGAGCTGATCGGGGCCAACATCGCCCGGGATGCCGCGCGGGTCAAGGCCATCCGCGAACTCGCCGAGCCGCTGCGCGACACCTGGCGGGAGGCGGCCGCCGCGGCGGTCGCGGGCTGACCATGACCTCGGACGGTGGCTGGAACGGCGCCTGGGTCGCGGCCCTGGACGAGCTGGAGCTGGATGTGGTCCGCATCGAGACGATGCTGGCCGACGAGCGACGGCACGCCGAGACCCCGCCGGCCGATCTCTGGAAGCCGCCCACCGAGCTCGGCGCCCTGCCGCTGGAGCTCAAGCCTCGGGCCGACGAGATCCTCACCCGCCAGCTCAAGGCGGCCCAGGAGATCGCGCGAAGGCTCACGGCGAACCGCAAACAGACCGCGATGACCGCCCGGATCGAGACCGGCGAGGCGGTCAAGCGCCCCGTCTACGTCGACCGGGCCATGTAAACCGCATACGAACGACGTCCCGGAGCCCCGCCAAGGGCTCCGGGACGTTTTTGCGTGTGCAACCTCGCAGCAACCGTTTCGCGCTCAGCGGATTAACGGTCAGGCCGAACTGCATGGTACGAGCGACGGAACGCTCACCGAACTGCCACGGATCGGCGCCTTGACGGACTCCAAGGAGCTGCTGTGTTCGACGATCTCTCGGTCTCTTCGCTCCGCGTCGCCGCCTCGGGTCTCGCCGCCCGGCAGACGGCCATCGCGAACAACATCGCAAACATCGAAACCCCCGGCTACCGGGCCCGTAAGGTGGAATTCGAGCAGGCGCTGCACGGCGCGATCGCCCGGGGCGACTCGCCCTCGAGCGTTTCCCCGAGCCTCCAGGACTCCCTGGAGCCCACCCGGCTCAACGGCAGCAACGTCAACCTCGACGAGGAGACGCTGTCGCACATCGACACCACGATGCGCTACCAGCTGACGCTGCGGGCCATGGACACCAAGTACTCGATGCTGCGCGACGCGATCAAGGGGGCCTGATAGATGAGCACGTTCAACGCGATCGGTGTGGCCGGTTCCGGCGTGACCGTCTACCGCAAGTGGCTCGACGCCGTCTCCGACAACATCGCCAACGTGGACACCGTCACCCGTACGTCCGAGAAGGCCTTCCAGGCGCGGTACGTCGTCGCCCAGGAGGCGGCGGACGGCAACGGCGCCCAGGTCGGTGGGGTTGCCTTCGGCAGTGCGCAGGGCATCGTCACCTACGACCCGGACAACCCGCTGGCCGACAACCAGGGTTACGTCCGCCGGCCCGACATCGACCTGGGCGGCCAGATGGCCCAGATGATGATGGCTCAGCGCGCCTACCAGGCGAATCTCGCGGTCGTCGACCGCGCCAAGGACTCCTACGCCGCCGCGATCAACCTGGGGAAGTGAGCTAGATGACCTCGCCGATCAGCGCCATCAGCGGTCTTTCGTCGATCGGTGGCCTGGATGCCGTCTCCGGCGTCGCCGGCCTCGGTGGGTCGACCCCCGCGACCAACGCCGCCGAGGCGGTCAACGGCCCGAGCGAAAGCTTCACCAGCATGCTGTCCAAGGGTCTGGAGAGCGTGCAGGCCTCGCAGGCGAAGTCCGACGACCTCGCGGTGCAGGTCGCCGACGGCACCCTGAAGGACCCGGCGCAGTACACGATGGCCGCGACCGAGGCCCAGCTCGGCCTCCAGCTGACGCTGGCCGTGCGCAACAAGGCCGTGGAAGCCTTCCAAGAGATCATGAGGATGCAGGCCTGACATGACGGACCGCCTTCCCGCTCCGGTTCGCCGCATCACGGACACCTTCCGGTCCTTCACCCCGGGTCAGAAGGCCGTCACGATCGCGGCGGTGGTTGCTCTGTGCGTCGGTGCCTACTTCTTCGCCACCTGGGCGTCGAAGCCGACGTACTCGATCCTGTTCAACAACCTGTCGACCAAGGACGCCAGCGCGATCGTCGAATCGCTGCAGAAGTCCGGCACGAGCTACGAGCTCGCCAACGACGGGCAGACGGTCATGGTGCCGCAGGACCAGGTCAACAACCTGCGCCTGGCGCTGAGCTCGGAGGGCCTGCCCGGCGACGCCGGCACCGGCTACTCGTTGCTCGACCAGCAGGGGATCACCACGAGCGACTTCATGCAGCACACGAACTATCAGCGGGCACTCGAAGGCGAGCTCTCCAACACGATCAAGTCGATCGACGGTGTCGAGGCGGCCACGGTGCACCTCGTCATCCCGCAGAAGGACGTCTTCTCCGACGACCAGGACCAGCCGACCGCGTCCGTCCTGGTCGCGTCCAGCTCGACCTCGCCGTTGAGCAGCCAGCAGGTGCAGGCCATCGTGCACCTGGTCGCCTCCAGTGTCGAAGGCCTGGACCCGACCGAGGTCACCGTGGCCGGCGCGGACGGCAAGATCCTCTCGACCGGCGGTGGTGCGGCCGTCGGCACCGGCGGGGACAGCGGCAACGAGGGACAGACCGTCGCCTTCCAGAACCGGATGAACAACTCGCTGCAGAACATGCTGGACAGCGTGGTCGGTCCCGGGCACGCGGTGGTCACCACCACCGCCGAGCTGGACTTCGACCAGACCGCCACCACCAGCAAGTCGTACAACTCCGACCCGTCGCTGCCCGCGCTCTCGGAGAGCAACAACCGCGAGGCGTACAACGGCGCCGGCAACTGCGCCGGCGGCGTCCTCGGCCCGGACAACATCTCCGGCCCCGGTTGCTCGGCCGGAAGCAGTTCCTCCGGCACCGGCCAGTACGAGAACAGCCAGACCGTCCGCAACAACGCGATCAACGAGACCAACGAGGTCCGCAAGAGCGCGCCCGGCAGCATCAAGAAGCTCAACGTCGCCGTCCTGCTGGACAGCACCGTCGCCGGCACCGTCGACCCGGCCCAGGTGCAGCAGTTGGTCAGCGCGGCGGCCGGCATCGACGCCACCCGCGGCGACACCATCGCGGTCAGCGCCATGCCGTTCGACACCAGCGCCGCCCAGCAGGCTCAGCAGGCGCTGAGCGCCGCCACGGTGGCCGAGCAGTCGGCCAAGCAGCTGACGATGATCAAGACCGGCGCCCTCGCCGCGATCGTGCTGGCGCTGCTCTTCCTCGCCTGGCGGGCGACCCGCCGCTCCAAGAAGCGCAAGGCCCTGACCCCGGAGGAGCGTAAGCACCTGGAGGACATGCAGGCCGCCCTCGAACAGCAGCGCCTCGCCGAGCTGAACAGCGCGATCCCCGCGCAGATGCTCGAAGCCGCCCCGGAGCGCTACTCGGACGGGGAAGCTCGCGAGGAACGCGTGCGGGAGATCGAGCAGATGGTCCAGGATCAGCCTGAGGAGATGGCAGTGCTGCTGCGCGGCTGGCTTGCCGCCGACGCGCCCGTCCACTGACCTGAAAGGCGGTCGGCTTCCGCCGGCCGCCCTTTCGCTCCGCTTGGTAACGCAAGACGAGTTTCGCCGACGGGCTGAGGAGAGTACGCGTTGAGCACACCGCAGCTAACGACGCTGTCGATGACGGGCGTGCGCAAGGCCGCGATCATGCTGGTCCAGTTCGGCAAGGAACACTCCGCGCAGATCCTGGGCAACATGTCGGAGAAAGAGGTCGAGATGATCTCGGCCGAGATCGCCCGGCTGGGCAAGCTCGAACCGACCGTCGTCGACGACGTGATGGACGAGTTCTACGCCATGGCGACCACCCGGTACGCCGGTTCCGGCGGCATGGACTACGCCCGTGAGCTGCTCGAAGCCTCGCTCGGCAAGGAACGCGCGGCCCTGATCCTGGACCGCCTCGAAGCCTCGATGAACGACATCCCGTTCAACTTCCTCAGCCACGCCGACCCCCGGCAGCTGCTCTCCTACGTGCAGTACGAGCACCCGCAGACGATCGCGCTGATCCTCGCGCACATCCCGGCCGCACTCGCCTCGGCGATCCTGGCCGGCCTCTCGCTCGAAGTGCAGACCGAGGTGGCGCACCGGATCGCGGTGATGGACCGCACCTCCCCCGAGATCATCCGCCAGGTCGAGGCGGCCCTGCAGCGCAAGCTCTCCACCGTGCTCCAGCCGGATGAGCTCTCCACGATCGGCGGCCTGCAGCCACTGGTCGAGATCATCAACCGCGCCGACCGAACCACCGAGCGACTCATCCTGGAGGCCCTGGACGCCCGCAGCCCCGAGCTGGCCGAGGAGATCCGGCGCCGGATGTTCATGTTCGAGGACATCGTCAACCTCGAGGACCGCGCCGTGCAGCTGGTGCTGCGGCAGGTCGAACCGGCCGACCTGGCCACCGCGCTCAAAGGTGTACCGGAGACCGTCCGCGACAAGATCACCAAGAACCTCTCCGAGCGCGGCCGGGAGAACCTCATCGAGGAGATCGACCTGCTCGGCCCGGTCAAGGTCAAGATGGTCGAGGAGGCCCAGGCGAAGATCGTCTCGGTGATCCGCTCGCTCGAGGACTCCGGCCAGATCGAGGTCCAGCGCGGCGGCGAGGCCGATGAGCTCATCGCCTGAAGCTCCCCAACCCTTCCTGCGCGGCACATCCGCCGATTCCGCCGAGTCGGCCCGCTTCGCGGTCGACCTGCGACAGGACAAACCCGGGTCCGGCGGCGGCATGTCGGCGAAGGCCCGGGAAGAAGCCCGAGTTGCCGGGTACGCCGAGGGCTGGGCCCAGGGGCAACGCGAGGCCGCGGCCGCCGCCGAGGACTCGGCGGCCCGCGCCCGCGCCGCCGAACAGGCGCACGAGCAGCGCCGCAACGCCGCCCTGGCGCAGGCGGTGAACGCGCTCGGCCGGGCGGTCACCGCGATGGAGACCCAGCTCATGCCGACCTTCACCGAGCTGCAGGAGGTGGTGCTCGCGCACGCCTTCGAGCTGGCCGAGGCGATCATCGGCCGCACCCTGGACGATCCGCAGCGCCGCGGCGCCGACGCCCTGCGGCGGGCGATGGCGGCCGCACCCGACACCGGCGCGCTGGTCGTCAGCCTCTGCCCCGACGACTACCAGACACTGATCGGCGACGGCCAGTCCGACTTCGACCACGAGGGGCGCCGGGTAAGCCTGCGCCCCGACCCCAAGCTGCGCCCCGGCGACGCGATCGCCGACACCGGCATGGCGTCGGTGGACGCCACCATCGGGGCGGCGGTGGAGCGCGCCCGAGAGGCGCTGCGGATCTAGCGGCGCCCGCCTTTGGAGGCAACCATGACCGACCTGTTCCGGCACCGGATGAGCGCCGCGGTGACCGCTGCCCAACCACTCACCCGCGGCCGGGTCACCGGCGCCGTCGGCCTGCGGGTCACCGTGAGCGGGCTGCAGGCCCGGGTCGGCGACCTGGTGCAGATGGGTGACGGCGCGGAGGCGATCTACGCCGAGGTGGCCGCGCTCGACGGCCCGCACCTGTCCTGCCTGCCGCTGGGCCCGCTGACCGGGATCGGCACCGGCACACCGGTGACCAACACCGGCGGCCCGCTGCGGGTGGCGGTCGGCCCCGACCTGCGCGGTCGCATCCTGGACGGGCTGGGCCGCCCGATGGACGGCGGCCCACCGCTGCGCGGCGAGTTGGTCAGCATCGAGGCGGCACCGCCATCAGCGATGGAACGCCAGCTGGTCGACAAGCCGATGCCCTTGGGCGTACGAGTCCTGGACACGCTCGTGCCCTGCGGCCGAGGTCAGCGCATCGGCATCTTCGCCGGCTCCGGCGTGGGCAAGTCCAGCCTGATGAGCATGATCACCCGAGGCACCTCCGCCGAGATCAACGTGGTGGCCCTGGTCGGCGAGCGAGGCCGAGAGGTACGCGAGTTCATCGAACACGATCTGGGCCCCGAGGGCCTGGCCCGTTCAGTAGTGGTGATCGCAACCTCGGATGCAGCACCCCTGGTGCGGTTGCGGGCCGGCTCGGTGGCCACCCGGATCGCCGAGTACTACCGGGACGACGGCCACGACGTGCTGCTCCTGATGGACAGCGTGACCCGAGCGGCGATGGCGCAGCGTGAGGTCGGCCTGTCGGTCGGCGAGCCACCGGCCACCCGGGGATATCCGCCGTCGGTCTTCGCCATGCTCGCCTCGCTGCTGGAGCGGGCCGGCCCCGGCGCCCGTGGCAGCATCACCGGCCTCTACACGGTGCTGGTGGAGGGCGACGATCACAACGAGCCGATCGCCGACGCGGCCCGCTCAATCCTGGACGGCCACGTGGTCCTGGACCGAAAACTGGCTACAGCAGGCCACTTCCCAGCAATCCAGGCCCTCGACTCCATCTCCCGAGTAGCCAACAGAATCACCACAAAAGAACAGCGCTCCGACGCAACCGAGCTACGCCGCCTGATGGCAGCCCACCGAGAGGTGCGAGAGCTGGTGGAGATCGGCGCCTACGTGCCCGGTACAAACCCGGAGGCCGACAGGGCAAACGCTCTGTGGCCCTATATAACTGCGTTCCTGCGCCAGGACATGGACGAGAAAATCACCCAGGATGAGGCTTGGGCCCAGCTACACGCCGTCGTAACGGCCAGCTAAACCCGGCGCGGGGCTGGGCTAGGCGGCGTACTCGCGGGGTGCGGGGCTGGGCTGGGCGGCGCACTCACCGGGCGCGGGGCTGAGCTGGGCGGGATGCTTGCGGGGTGCGGGCTGAGCTGGGCGGCCCACTCACCGGGCGCGGGGTTGGGCTGGGCGGCGCGCTCACCGGGCGCGGGGCTGAGGCGGGCGGAATGCTCGCGGGGTATTGGTTGGGCTGGGCGGTGCACTCACCGGG
>NZ_BOML01000010.1 GCF_016862175.1 Paractinoplanes durhamensis
ACCAAGTACCCCGTGGGTCCCGAGCTGGGCGGGCACCGCCAAGCCCAACCCACACCTCGCGAGTACCTCAGCCACTCCACCCACACTCCGCCAGTGCCTCACCGCCCCAACCCACACCCGGCAGGGCCTCACCCACCCCAACCCACACCCCGGCAGGGCCTCACCCGCCCCAACCCACACCCCGCCAGTGCCTCGCTGCCCCAACCCCGCGGCCGGCGAGGACGGCGGGCGGCTGCAAAAAAGCGGGGTGCATCTCGGGTGCAGCACTCAGCGGAACGCGGTCTGGGCCGAAGCCATGGTTGAGGAGTTCTGCCCGGATTAGCGCTTGGAGGCGTACACCTTGAAACGGATTTTTGGACTTGCACCTGTTCTTCGTGCTCGCAAGGCTCAAGAAGACGCTGCCCGTGGTGCTGTCAATCAGTCGCGTGCCGAGATCCGCGACGCCCAGGCCCTTGTCAAGCGTCGTTCTCTTCAACTCGTTGGCGCGGAAGCGCCCTCTGAGGGGTCGGCTCGGGCCATGGTTGCCTCGCTTGTCGCGCGGCAGTCGCTGGCCGCCTGTCTCTTTGACGCGCAGCGCATGGTGACCGACGCCGAGGAGGTCGAGCGGGAGCGGCTGGCCGTTCTCGCCGACGCGGCCAAGCGCCGCCGGGCCGTCGAGATGATGGCCGAGCGGCACGCCGAGATGGTCCGGGTCCACGACCTGCGCACCGACCAGGCGTCGCTGGACGAGCTGGCCACCACCTCCAAAGCCCGTAACGCCGCTCGCGGTCTCGCCTAGGGGAGCCATAGATGCCGACGATGGGCGTCAGCGGGGTTCTCTCCCGCATCCAGCAATTGCAGGGTCAGCTCGGCCTTACTCCGCCCACCCCGGAGATCGCGCCCGGCACGGTGATCAGCAAGCCGGGCGACAAGTCGTTCGCGTCGGCGCTGACCGACGCCACCGGCGCCCCGCTGCCGACCATCGGCGGCGGCACCTCCGGCGACGACGTGGTGGCTTCGGCGAAGAAATACCTCGGCACGCCGTACGTCTTCGGCAGCACCAATCCGGACAAGGGTCTCGACTGTTCCGGCCTGGTCCAGAAGACCTACGCCGACCTGGGCATCCAGCTGCCCCGCAACTCGTGGCAGCAGGCCAAGGCCGGCCAGCCGGTGGCGAGTCTGGCCGAGGCGAAGCCGGGCGACATCCTGGCTTTCGACTCGCCGGTCGACCACGTCGGCATCTACCTCGGCGACAACAAGATGATCGCGGCGCCCAAGCCCGGCGACCACGTCAAGATCCAGAAAGTCTGGGAGACGCCCACCCAGATCCGCCGGGTGGTCGGCGACTCGGCCACGGTCGCGGCCCAGAACATGGCTTCGGTGCGCCCGGCTGCTCTCGCCAACTCCGGCGCGCTGCCCGGCGTCCCGTACGGCGACCTGTTCGTCAAGGCCGGCGCCAAGTACGGCGTCTCGCCGAAGCTGCTCGCCGCGGTCGCCAAGGTCGAGTCCGGCTACAACCCGCAGGCCGTCAGCAAGGTCGGCGCCCGCGGCCTGATGCAGCTCATGCCGTCCACCGCCAAGGGCCTCGGCGTCGACAACGCGTTCGACCCCGAGCAAGCCATCTTCGGCGGGGCCAAGCTGCTCGCCCGCAACCTGCGTGAGTTCAAGTCGGTGCCGCTGGCGCTGGCCGCCTACAACGCGGGCGGTGGCGCGGTGAAGAAGTACGACGGCATCCCGCCGTTCGCCGAGACCCAGGCGTACGTGCCGAAGGTCCAGAAGGCTCTCGCCGCCCTCGGCGGCTGACCTCCAAGACGCACTGAACCACTTCAGAGCAGGAGATCCGCATGAAGATGCCGAGTTCCGTCTCCGGTACCGATCGGACGACCGCGGCCGACGCCGCGCGGCGGACGCATGGCAAACGCGGCGACGGCGAGGAGTTCGGCTCGGCGCTCTCGGCCGAGCTCGGCCGGCCGGATCGCGAGGACGACGCCGGCCCGGAGCGGACCGCCGGCCGGGACAATACCGAGCGGGCCGCCACCCAGCGGGCCGAGCGCGTCGAGGCGGACCGGGTCGCCGCGGGGCGGGCCGCGCTCGATCGGGCCGCCGCCAACCGGGCCGCGAACCGGTCGGCCGAGGACCGGGCCGCCGCGAACCGGGGCGCCCAGGTACGCGACACCGCGGACCGGGCCGACGCCGCCCGCCGCGCGGCCGACCACCGGGCGGATACCGACCGGCCGGATACCGACCGGGTGGACACGGATCGCGCCGACAGCCGCCGCACCACCGGCCGGGACGGCGCCGACCGGGCCGCCGACGACCGCACCGGGACCGATCGGGCCGACCGGAGCAGGGCGGACCAGAGCAGGGCCGACCAGAGCAGGGTGGACCAGGACCGCGACCGCGCCGACGCCACCCCCGGCCGGGACGACACCGTCGGGACGGCCGAGAAGCCGGTCGAGGCCAAGACGACGGACACCGCCAAGACCGAGGACGCGAAGCCGGCCGACGCCGCGAAGACCGACGAGGCCAAGCCGGCCGACGCCGCCGCGACCGACGCCGCGCAGGCCACCGCGGCCGCCGCCACCACCACCGCGTCCGCGGCCGCGATGACCGGCCAGGTCGCGGCCGTACCCGTACCCGTACCGCAAGTTCCGGCGCCGGATGCCGGCAAAGCCGCCGCCGAAGCCAAGACCGCCGCCGTCGGCGGGATCTCGCCCGCCGGTGAGCCGGCCGTTGCCGCCCCGGCCACCGGTGCCGCGGCGAACGCGACCACCACGACGACCGGCCCGCAGGAGACCGTCACCAACACCCCGGCCGAGGCCGCGGCGGTGCCGGCCGGAACCCTGCGCGACGCCGCCGGCAAGCCGGTGACCGGCGCGAACCCCGCGAACGGTCCGGCTCTGCCGGGCGCCCTGGCGGCCGAGCTCGCGAAGGCGGGCGGACCGTCCACCGAAACCGCCCCCGCCCCGACCACCGCCACCGCCACCGCCGGCCCACTGACCGGGCCCGCCCCGGACCAGGCGTTGCAGGCGACCGCCGTGACCGGCGCGGCCCCGCCGACCGCCGCGCCGGCGAACGCGACCGCGGACGCCGCCGCCCAGACCGCTCCGGCACCGACCGGTCCCGCCCCGGACCAGAACCAGCAGCCGACTGCTCCGGACACCGCGACCGCGCCGACGACCGCCGCCCCCGACCGGGCCGCTCCGGACGCCACGACCGGGCCGGCGACCGGCCTGCCGCCCGCGCCGGCCGCGACCCCCGGTGTCGCCACCGACGGGACCGCCAATCCCGGCGTACTCGGTCAGGCCGGCATTGCCGGAGTCTCCGGACCGCAAGCCACCGCCCCGGCCGCCCCGGCGGCCGGCACCCCGCCGCCCAGCCCGCAGGGACCGCCACCGCCGGCCGCCGCCCAGGTCGCCGTGCGGATCATCCCGCTGCGTCTGGATGCCGACGGCATCCACCGGCTGACCGTGCACCTGCACCCGGCCGACCTCGGGCCGGTCCAGGTGGTGGCCGAGATCCGCAACGGGGACATCAATCTGCAGCTCACCGGCACTACCGACGCGGGCACCGACGCGCTGCGCAACGCGCTCAGCGACCTGCGCCGCGAGCTGGAGGACTCCGGCTTCGGCAACTGCACGCTCGACCTGCGGCAGGGCACGGCCCAGCAGGAGCAGACCCGGCAGCAGTTCAACGCGCCCGGTTACCCCGGTGGCGGACGCCGCGGCAACGGCCCGGGCGGGAACGACGCGCCGCCGACGACCGAACCGGCCACCGCGCCGCGGCGGGCACCGGGCAACAGCCGGCTCGACATCCACGCATAAATAGAAGCGGCGCCGGCGAACACCCGAGAGGGTGTTCGCCGGCGCCGTCCTTTGTGCTTCTAGGCCTCGCGCACGTCGACCGGGGTGGGCGTGACAGCGGTGGCTTCCCCACCATCGCCGTTCCGCCCGTACCCCGCCGTCACGAATCGCAATGCGGCCAGCAGCAGTGCCGCGATCGGCACCGCGATGATGAACCGGATCATGACGTCGGTGAGGTCCAGCTGATCGAGCACGTACCGGTACAACGCAGGCGCGCTGATCACGAATGCGAACAGCAGGACCGACGGACGGATCATTACCGCACCGGACGCGACGCCCGCCGAGGCGGCGCCGCCACCGGCATCACGTCGGTCGCGATCCGCGCGCAGAGCATGGCGGCCCACGCGTGCGGAGTGGCCTGCTTACCGTCCAGCGAGAAGATCGGCAGGTCCAGGCCGAGTACCGAGGCCGGGTCCTGGGTCAGCTCCACGCCGTGCACCACCAGCGACTCGACCTCGCCGAGCGTGCGCAGGTGGCGGGCCGTGTCGGCGGTCTTGCGGGTGGCGTCGACGATCGCCCAGACCGCGGTGGCCCCGATCGCGTCGCACATCTCGTTGACCCAGAGCGGGTCGGTGCCACCCACCGGTGCGTCCAGCACGACGACCCAGGCCTGCTCGGCGTTGTGCAGCTTGTCCACCCGGGACTCGGCCGCTTCCCGGTTGGGAATCAGCCGGGACGAGTGCAGCCCGGTGCCGGCCGTGGTCGGCGCGGCGAGGAGAAGGTGGTTCTCCGGCACGCCGATCTGGTCCAGCAGGTGACGAGCGATGGGTACGCCGAGGTTGATGTCCCCGGCCAGGACGAGGATCTCGCCCGGCCCGTCCGGGATACCCGGCGCCGAGGGCCGCGCGGCCAGCACGCTCAGCACCCCCGCGTACGTGTCGGCCCCGGTGATCTGGCCGGCCATCGCCTCCGGCATGCCGACCGAGATCAGGTTGCGGATCACCGGGTCGCTGTCGGCGATCGGTGCGGCCACGGCCGGCTGCGACGCCGGCGTGATCGGCTTCAGCCCGAAGGCCTCGGCCGCCGAGATCACCGGCGTCTCGATCGTCTCCTCCACCGGCGGCTCGTCCACCTCGACCGCGCTGGCACCGAGGCCGCCGATCCGATCGGCCAGACTGGGTTGGGCCGGACCGGGCTGGGGCTGCGCGTGCTGCGCGACGTGCGCCGTCGGCTCGGCGGCCGGAGCCGGCGGGGCCGACACGACCGGTGCGGTCGCCTTGGGCGGGTGGTTCACCGGTGCCTCCGTGGTCGCGGCCGGCCGGAACGGGCGCACCGTCGGCGCGTCCTCGCCGCGCAGTGGCACCCCCGCCTTCGGCCGGGGCGGATTCCGCTCGGCCTCCGGCATCGGTGCGTGCCCGGTGGTCTCCAGGCCGGCCATCAGCTCGGCGAACGCCGCGTTGGTGTCGCTGTGCGCGGCACCCCGGCCCTCGTCGGCGCCGAAGTTGGTCTCCGGCCCAGCAGCCGGCCCCGCGGCCGGCCGGGCCGCCGGGCGGGAGAATGTCGTCTCCCCCGGCCGGGCCTGGCCGAAAGCGGCCGGCGTCACCGTCCGGGCCGCCTGTGGGCGTCCCGGTTCGTCCAGTCGGTCCTGCGATTCGGCCCGTTCCAGCAATCGTTCCAGCGTGTGGCCGTTATCCGGGTTCGTACTCCGTTTCGCCATGTCAGTCCTGTCCTCGTTCGGGTCCGGCACCTCCACGGATAGCTCGTAATGCTGCTTCGCGAAGAAGCCCCCGACTCCGCCACTGCGGACTTTGTCGGCTGAGATGATCCGGACACCGGAGCCGTACTCATCGCGTACCTGAGCCAGCAGTGGCTCGATGGCCGGTCCCTCAAGCAGCACCCGCGTAGGCACCGTTCACCACCCCTATCGTCTCGATCTGTGCTGTGGAACCAGAGATTTCGCCGTACGACAGCACCTGCACCCGGCGTGAACCGGCGCGTAGCAGACGCATCAGTGGAAGCCGCAGCTGTGGCGAGCAGGCGAGCACGGGCGAGAGGCCCTGTTGCTCGGCGGTCTCGGCCAGGCGGGCGGCCTCGCTGACGATCGCCTCGGCGCGCAAACCGTCGATCGCCATGAAGGCTCCCGTCTCGCTGGGCCGCAACGATTCGAGCAGTTGTTGCTCGAGCATGGGGTCGAGGGTGATCACCGTGAGCCGGCCGCCGGTGACGTACTGGGCGGCGATGGCCGGGCCGAGCGCGGCTCGCGCCGACTCCACCAGGCTGTCCTGGTCGACGGAGATCTTCGCTCTCAGCGAGAGCGCCTCGAAGATTCGGACCAGGTCGCGAATGGGCACGCCCTCGTCCAGCATGGCCTGCAGCACCTTCTGGATCTGACCGAGGCTGAGGACAGCCGGGGTCAGCTCCTCCACGACGACCGGGTGCGTGCGCTTCACCATCTCGGTCAGCGCCCGGACGTCCTCGCGGCCGAGGAGCCGGCTCGCGTTGCTGCGGACCACTTCGGCCAGGTGCGTGATGATCACGCTGGCCCGGTCGACGACCGTCGCTCCGGAGAGCTCGGCCTGGTAGTGCAGTTCGGCCGGTACCCACTTGCCGGGCAGGCCGAAGACTGGTTCGACACCGGCACGGCCGGGCAGCCCCTGCAGCCCGTCGCCGATCGCCAGCACCGTGCCGGGCGGGGCTTCGCCGGTGCCGGCGTCCACCCCGGAGATCCGGATCGCGTACGAGGAGAGCGGGAGATCCAGGTCGTCCCGGGTGCGCACCGGCGGCATGATCACCCCGAGTTCCATGGCCATCTTGCGGCGCAGGGCGCGAACCCGGTCGAGCAGGTCGCCGCTGCTGGTGTCGACCAGGTCGACCAGGTCGGGCGAGAGCGCGAGCTCGAGCGGGTCGACCCGCATCTCGCCGAGCAGCTGTTCCGGCGAGTCGGGGGCCGGCATGTCGACCGCCTCGGCGACCGCCGCGGCCTCGGCCTCCGGCACCGGGTCCTTGACCCGCTGCGCGATCACCAGCACCAGCACGCCGACGATCAGGAACGGGACCTTGGGCAGCCCGGGGATGACGCAGAGGGCGAGCGCGGCGCCGCCGGCGATGCGCAGGGCCAGCTTGTTCTGGCCGAGTTGCTCGGTGACGCTGGTGCCCATGTCGCCGGAGGTCGCCGACCGGGTCACGATCAGACCGGTGGCCACCGAGAGCAGCAGGGCCGGGACCTGGGAGACCAGGCCGTCGCCGACGCTCAGCAGGCTGTAGTGGTTCATCGCGTCGGAGGCCGACATGCCCTGCTGGATCAGGCCGACGGCGAAGCCGCCGACCAGGTTGATCACGGTGATGATGACGGCCGCGATCGCGTCGCCCTTGACGAACTTGGACCCACCGTCCATGGCGCCGTAGAACTCGGCCTCGGCGCCCACCTCGGCCCGCCGCTTCTTGGCCTGGTCCTCGTCGATCAGCCCGGCGTTGAGGTCGGCGTCGATCGCCATCTGCTTGCCGGGCATGGCGTCGAGGGTGAAGCGGGCGCCGACCTCGGCGACCCGCTCGGCACCCTTGGTCACCACGACCATCTGGACGATCACCAGGATCAGGAAGATGACCAGGCCGATGACCAGGTTGCCACCGACCACGAAGCTGCCGAACGCGTGGATCACCTTGCCGGCGTCGCCGTCGCGCAGCACCAGCCGGGTGGCGCTGATGTTGAGCGCGAGCCGGAACAGGGTGGCGACCAGCAGCAGCGCCGGGAAGACCGCGAAGTCGAGCGGCTTCTGGACGAACATACTGGTGAGAAGGATGAGAAGGGCCGCCGTGATGTTCAGCGCGATGAAAAGATCGAGCAGGAACGTCGGCAACGGGACGACCATCATGATGATGATGCCGATGACCCCGATGGGGACGGCTAGTCGGCTCACGTTGCGCTTCTTCACGGCACCTTCCCGAGCACAGGGTGTAGCTCACCCCTTCACGCAGAGTCTCCCCCGTACGAGGGACGCATGTGAGGAAATCTCCTAAAAACTCGGTTATGCGGCTGTTGATGCGGAATTAGGGTTGCGGTGCAGGCCTGCCGCCGATCCACGCGCCTTCAGACTCATCACGAACGCCAGCACCTTGGCCACCGCGCCGTAGAAGTCGGCCGGGATCTCCGCGCCCACCTCGCAGCCGGCGTGCAGGGCCCGGGCCAGCGGCACGTCCTGGACCAGTGGCACCCGGTGCTCGGTGGCGATCTCCCGGATCTTGGTGGCGAGCGGGCCCTGGCCCTTGGCCACCACCCGGGGTGCGCCCTTGGTCGGTTCGTACCGCAGCGCCACCGCCACGTGCGTCGGGTTGACCATCACCACGTCGGCGGTCGGCACGTCGGCCATCTGCCGGTTCCGGGCCATGGCCATCTGCCGGGCCCGGATCTGGGCCTTGATCAGCGGGTCACCGTCGGAGTTCTTGTGCTCCTGCTTCACCTCTTCCTTGGTCATCCGCAGCTGCTTGTTGGTGCGGCGGCGGACCACGAAGTAGTCGGCGGCGGCCATCACGATGCCGGCCGCCGACGCGGCCCGGATCAACCCGATGGTGGCGTCCTTGACCACCGCCAGCAGCGTGCCGAGCGGCAGCTGACCGGCGGTCATCAGGATCGGGATGGTGTCCTTGGTCGTGCTGTACAGCACGGCGGCCAGCACCGACGTCTTGACCAGGGCCTTGATCCCCTCCCAGAGCGACTGCGGCCCGAACATCTTCTTGATCCCGGGCAGCGGGTTGAGCCGGCTGAACTTCGGGATGAACAGCTTGGTGGCGACCCGGATGCCGCCCTGCGCGCCGGCCGCCGCGATCCCGACGAACATCAGCGTCATCGACAACGGCAGCACCGACCAGGCGATGCCGAAGCCCGCTTCCTTGAGCATCCGCAGGGCCAGGGCCGGTTCCGGGCGCTCGATCACCTGGGGCACCTGGGACAGCAGCTCCTGGGCGTGCTTGATCGCCGACTCGAGGGTGCGGGGCAGCATGATGCTCGCGGCCAGCATGCCGAACCAGGCGCCGATGTCCTGGGTCCGGCCGATCTGGCCTTCCCGCTTGGCCTTCTTGAGTTTCTGTGGAGTTGGCTGTTCGGTCTTCTCACCGGACACGAGTCACCACCCTCAACCCCCGGTCAGCTTGAGTACGGCGGTGACCGAGCGATCGACCAGCGCCTCGACGACCGTCGGCAGGGTGGTGATGGCCAGCCCGGAGAGCAGCAGCAGGACCATGATCTTGGCGGGGAAGCCGAGCTGGAACGCGTTGAGCGCGGGCGCCACCCGGTTCAGCAGGCCGAACGCCACGTCGGTGAGGAACAGGACGATCACCAGCGGGCCGGCGATCTGGATGGCCGACAGGAACATGTCGCCGATGCCCTTGAGCAGCAGCTGGCTGAAGGTGGCCAGGTCGTAGTGGGCGTTCAGCGGCAGGGTGCGGAAGGACTGCAGGAAACCGCGCAGGATCACCTGATGACCCCCGCTGGTGAAGAGGATGGTCACCGCGACCAGGTTGTAGAAGCGGCCGAACACCGAGCTCTGGTTGAGCGACAGCGGGTCGTACCCGCTGGAGAGGGTGAAGCCGCCGAAGAGGTCGAGCAGGTCGCCGGCCGCCTGGAGGGCGGAGAACAGCAGGGCCGTGATGAAGCCGAGCGAGGCGCCCACGAAGACCTGCAGGGCGGCGCAGGCGATGATGTCCGGCGTCTCCAGGCTCGGCACGGTCCCCTTGAGGTACGGCGCGAGCGGCAGGGTCAGCCCGACCGAGAGCAGCGCCTTGACCGTGCCCGGGATGAACCGGGAGTTGAACGGCGGGCTGATCATCAGCCATGCCCCGGTGCGGGCGGCGCCCAGCAGGATGGCGAGGAGGTCCGCGGTCGGGACGTCCCAGTTCATCGGTAGGACGCCACCAGCGACGTGAGAATCAGCCCCCAGCCGTTGACCATCACGAACAGCAACAGCTTGAACGGCAGGGAGATGGTGACCGGCGGCAGCATCATCATGCCCAGTGACATGAGTGACGCGGAGACCACCATGTCGATCAGCAGGAACGGGATGAAGATGACGAAGCCGATGATGAACGCGGCCCGCAGTTCGGAGAGGACGAACGCCGGGATCAGCGTGGTCAGCTCGACGTCGTCCTTGTTCCGCGGCTTGTCCGAGCCGGACAGCTTGATCATGAGGCCGACCTCGTCCTCACGGGTGGTCTTCCACATGAAGTCGCGCAGCGGCTGGATGCCGTCCTTGAACGCCTGCGCCTGGGTCTTGTCGCCCTTGAGGTAGGGCTGCACGCCCTTCTCGTTCATCGCCGAGACGGTCGGGCCCATGATGAACAGGGTCAGGAACAGCGCCAGGCCGGCCAGCACCTGGTTGGGCGGCATGCTGGTCAGGCCGAGCGCGTTGCGGGTGATCCCGAGGACCATGAAGACCTTGGTGAACGCCGTGCACAGCAGCAGCAGGGCCGGGGCCACCGAGAGCACGGTGAGGCCCAGCATGATCACCAGCGAGGACGCCGGGCGGCTGCCGTCCGGATTGGTCCCGTTGACGTTGAGGTTGATGCTCGGCGGCGTCGGTGGGGTCGGCGCCTGCGGTACGCGATCCGGCATCGCCACGGTCACCACGGCCGAGGCCGGCGGCGCCGGTCTCGGCTCGGCGGACGCGGCCGCCGGCAGCAGCACCAGCGCCAGGCCGAACGTGGCGAACAGAAGCAGGATCGCGCGTCGCATCACATCATCGCCTCGATGTTCGGTCGCGGAGGGTTTCCAAGATCGTCCGGTCCAGGCGATTCGCGCCCGGGCCGGCCGGGTGAACGACCGGCAGATCGGCCGGTTCCAGCGGTACGTGCTCCTCGTGCTCGTGCTTCTCGAAGTCGGCGACGTCGGCCTCGCCGAGGAGGTTCACCTGGTTCTCGGTGATGCCGAGGACGATCGCCCGGCCGGCCACCCGCACCACGGCCACCTCGGAGTTGCGGGTGAGCTGCTGCCGATTGAGGACGGCGAGCGCGCCGTGCGCCCGGCGAGCGCTCAGCGGCCGGCGGACCAGCCGTGCCACCGCCCACATCAGGCCCAGGACCACGAACAGCGAGAAGCCGATCCGCAGGACGAGCTCCATCAAGGCCGTTACTCCCGCTCGGTGCCCGGTGCGACGATCTCGGTGATCCGGATGCCGAAGTTCTCGTCCACCACGACCACCTCGCCCCGGGCGATCAGCCGGCCGTTGACCAGCAGGTCGGCCGGGCTGCCGGCGGCCCGGTCGAGCTCGACGATCGCGCCCGGGTTGAGCGAGAGCAACTCGCGCACGCTCATCCGGGTGCGGCCGAGCTCGGCCGAGACCTCCATCTCGACGTCGTGCAGCATGTCCAGGCCGCCGCGGGTCAGCGCCGCGCCGGCCGCGGCCGGGGCCGGGTCCCGGCGGGCCACGTCGACCTGACCGGGTTCGCCGCTCGGCCACGGGCTCAGCGCGAGCGCCAGCACCGCCCGTACCTCTTCGCCCTCGACCAGCGGCACCACCACCGCGTCTTCCTTGGTGGCGAGCGCGCTGAGCGCGACTCCCGGCTCCATCACCTGGCCGGGGTCGAGGACGACCGGTCCGAAGACCCGGGCCGCCGCCTCCAGGGCCGGCCGGACCGCGGCGGTCAGGTCGAGCTCGCCGAGCGGGCTCTCCTTGAGCGCGTCCGCGAGGTCCTGGCCGACCACCACGACGACCTCGCCGGTGGCCGCACCGCTGAACTTGGCGGTGATCGCCTGTCCCTCGATCACGGTCTCCGCGGAGGCGGCGACCGGGTTCGCGACGGCAAGGGCGCGGCTGGTGGGCAGGACGGCCAGGGCAGCTTCGGCGGCGTTCCGGGCGAGCGCCAGCTGGGGCGCGGTGATGGTGGGCGCGGTCATGAGCGGCCTGACTCCTTGGACGACTCCTTGGGCGGCGGCACCACGAGACAGGCAAGCCGGGCGCCCTGATTACCGGGAACTGCGTGAGCGAAGACGGTCTCGTTGACGGTCACCTCGAGCGGCCGGCTGGTCGGATGACCGAGCGGCACGACGTCACCGGGACGCAGGTCCACGATGTCATCGGTACGCATACGAATGGGCTGGAATCGGACTGCAACGTCGATCGGAGCCGAGAAAAGGCCGGCGGTCAGGTTGCGCAGCGCCAGGTCCTTGCTGGCCCGTTCCTTGTCGCTGAGCACGACCGCCTCGGTCCGGGACAGCACCGGCACGATCATGTTGAACGGCATGCAGATGCTGGCCAGGCACTCCTCCGCACCGATCTTCAGGTCGAAGGTGGCGACCACGCAGGCATCACGGGGAGCGTGCGCCCGTAGGAACTGGGCGTTGTACTCGATCTCCTTGAGCCGCGGCTGAATGTCGACAAGGGTCTCGAAGCCGTACCTCAGCTCGCCCAGCATGCGTTCCAGCAGCCCGCGCAGCAGCGGCATCTCGACCTCGGTCAGCGGCCGCTCCGGCTGGGGGCCGCCCGGTCCGCCGAGCATGTGGTCGATCGCGGTCATCACGGCCGAGGAGGACATCTCCATCAAGGCCGTACCGTCCAGCGGCTCCATCGTGACCACCGCGATCACGGTGGGATTGTTGAGCGACGAGACGTACTCGTCGTAGTTGAGCTGCTCGATGGCGGCCAGCGTGACGCTGCTGACCACGCGCAGACGGGTGGTCAGCAGGGTGCCGCAGCTGCGCGCGTACGTCTCGAACGCGGTCTGCAGCGTGCGAACGTGGTCCCGGGAGAGCTTCACCGGCCGGCGGAAGTCGTACGCCGTCGGCCCTGCGCCCTGCCCACGACGCGACATCTTGCCCGGGGATCGTGTTGCGGAGGTCACGCCGTCCCCATCGACTCATTTCCGGAACCGCTGAGCCGGAGAGCCGTATTTACCCCCAAATCGACGAATGGGCGGGATCACCGAAGTGATCCCGCCCGTCCGATTCAGTTGATTACTGGGTCACGAACTGCGTGTAGTAGATGCCCATGACCTCTTGCGTGCCGTCCGTCGTGTACGCCTTGATGATCTTCGCCAGGAGCTCTTCCTTGACGGCCTCGCGGCCCTTCTCGGTGGAGAGCTCGGCAACGGTCTTGCCGGTGTACTCGTCGATCGCCAGGTTGATCGCCTCGCCGGTGTCCACGTCCTCGCTGACGTCAGCGGTCTGCTGGAGCGAGAACTGGAGCTTCAGGTAGTGGCTGTCGGCCAGGTTGATCGTCAACGCGTCGCTGATCGCCACCACGGTGCCCTTGGTCGGCGTCTTCGCCTCGGCGGAGTCGCCCTTCAGCATGAAGAACGCGCCGGCGCCGCCGCCGATCAGCACGACCGCCGCGATCACAATGATCATCAGCATCTTCTTGGACTTCTTGGGCGCCTCGGCAGCGCCATCCTTCGTCTCGTCAGCCATTGGAATCGGACTCCCCTCAGTTGGTCGTGGTCGTGGTGGTGGTGGTGGAAGTAGCGGTGTCGGCGGCGCTGTTCGCCTGCTCGACTGCCTTTTCGAGCGCCGCGGCCTGCGCCGTGGTCTGACCGGAGTGCAGCTTGGCGTCCGCGCCGGCCGCGGCCGGCAGCAGTGCCGCCTGGTCGGCCGGGAGCGTGGTGAGGACGACGACGTCCACCCGGCGGTTCATCGTGATCGAGCGTGGGTCGGACGGGCTGATCAGTGGCTTGGTGTCGGAGAAGCCGACCGCGCTCATCCGGTTCTTGGCGATGCCGTGGCCGGCGAAGTACCGGACCGTGGTCGAGGCGCGAGCCGCGGAGAGCTCCCAGCCGCTCGGGTAGTAGGTGGTGACTGCCTTGAGCTGGTTGGTGTTGCCGTCAACCTCGATGTTGTTCGGCAGCTTCGCCAGCGTCGGTGCCAGCGCGTTCAGGATCTTCTTGCCACCCGCCTGCAGGTCGGCCCGGTTACCGGCGAAGACGACCTCGTTGGTGACGATGGTGACGACAAGCCCCCGCTTGTCGATCGTGAACTTCACGTTGTTGAGCTGACCGGCCTTGGTCAGTGCATCGGACAGCTTGTTCTCGATGTTCTTGAGGTTCTCGGCTTCCTTGGTCGCCGCCTGGGCGTTCGCCGAGGCCTTGAGCCGGTCCTCGGCGGCGACGGCCGCCTTGACCGCGGCCTTCTGCGCTTCGGTCATGTTCGAGGTGCCGGTCTTGCCGTCACCCGGGTTGGCACCCGGGTCGATCTGCACGATCTCGGAACTCTGGCCGGCGCCGTCCAGGGTCGAAGCGGAGCCGGAGAACGCCGCGCTCTCCGCGCCGAACCCCTTGGACAGGCCGGACGCCAGCTGAGCGAACTTCTTCATGTTGACGTCGGACATCGAGTAGAGAACAACGAACAGTACGAACAGAAGAGTCAGCATGTCGGCGTACGACACGAGCCAGCGCTCGTGGTTGACGTGCTCCTCGTGCTCCTCATGAGCCTTCTTGCGCCTGCCGCCACCACCGCCTGAGCTCATCTGTTATGCCGCCTTCTTCGTGCTCGCGGCCGCCTCGGCCTTCTTGGCCTCGTCCGGCGGGAGGAGGCTGCGCAGCTTCTGGGCAACCAGACGCGGGTTCGAGCCGGCCTGGATAGCAAGGACACCGTCGACGACCAGTTCCATCTCCTCCGCCTCGACCGCGCTGAGGCGGGTCAGACGAGCGGCGACCGGAAGCCAGATCAGGTTGGCGCTGAGCACACCCCAGAGGGTGGCGACGAACGCGGCGGAGATCGAGTGGCCGAGCGTGTCGGGCTTGTTCAGGTTCTCGAGAACGTGCACGAGGCCCATGACCGTGCCGATGATGCCGATCGTCGGGGCGTAGCCGCCCATGTTCTCGAAGAGCTTCGAGCTGGCCTTGTCGGCCTTCTTCTTGGCCGCGATCTCGGCGTGGAGGATGTCGTGCAGTTCCTCCGGGTCGGTGCCGTCGATCGCCAGCTGCAGACCGCGCTTCAGGAACGGGTGCTCAACGGTCTTGACCGCGTCCTCGAGGGCCAGCAGACCCTCGCGGCGGGCCCGCTCGGCCAGCTTGACGATGTTCTCGACCAGCTGGGTCGGCGGCGTGACCTTGGCGAGGAACGCCTTCTGGAGCTGCTTGCCGGCGCCGGTCGCGTCCTTCAGAACTCCACCGGCCATACCGGCCATGAACGCGCCACCGAACACCAGCAGCATCGACGGGATCAGGATGATGGAGGACGGTGAACCGCCTTCCAGGATCTGAACGGTGAAGACGATCACCAGGGATACGACTACACCGACGATGGTTGAGATGTCCATCAGCGTTCCTTCCGGTGCAGCGGGAGCACCTTGGCGTCGTGGTCTTGGTCGTCAGCGGAGTCAGCGGACGACGGGGCAACTGGCGCGGGCTCGTTCTCGAGGCGACTCGCCTGGGCGATCAGGGAGGCGCGGTAGTGGCGAACCGAGTCGATGAACTCGGGCACGGACTCGGCAATGACGTACTTAGTGCCGTCCACCAGCGTTACGACCGTGTCGGGCGTGCAGTCCGCGCGCTCGATCAGATCCGGATTCAGGGCGAACACTGCACCGTTGATGCGGGTTACGAGGATCACTTACATCCGTCCTTGGGTGGTGGTGTGGTCCTGACTGGCGGGCCGTCCCTGGCCCCTCGTTCACATGTCATTTCGGCGACCTGACGGTTGCTGATGAGATCCAACCGGTCGCACTACGGGTGCAGCCTTTCGGCTAAAAACGGACGGCCGGGACAGACACGTGAGTGCCTGTCCCGGCCGCCGGCCGGTCTGGTGGTACTACTAGCGCTTCATACTGACGAGCTCCTGGAGCAGCTCGTCGGACGTGGTGATGACCCGGGAATTCGCCTGGAAGCCGCGTTGGGCGATGACCAGGTTGGTGAACTCCTGGGCGAGGTCGACGTTCGACATCTCCAGTGCGCCGCTGATGACCTGACCCATGCCGGCGCTGGCCGGCACACCCACTTGCGGATAGCCGGAGTTGACCGTCGACCGGTACGACGAGTCGCCGGTCTTCTCCAGGCCGTTCACGTTCTTGAAGGTCGCCATGGCGATCTGGCCGAGAACCTGCTTCAGGCCGTTGCTGTACACACCGACGATCTGGCCGGTGTCGGAGACGGTGTACGACAGTGAGGTCAGCGCACCGGCGACCTGGCCGTCCGCGTCGAACACCCGCGCGTCCGACTGCCCGGAGAAGTTGGTGATGTCGGAGATGTCGACGGTGTACTCGTACGGATTGCTGGGGTCCGAGTTGTTGGTGATCTTGAAGCTTGTCGCGTCCGGTTTGCCGGGTTCGGTAGTGCCGAAGGTCAGCTGGGTGCCACCACCGGTGGGCAGGTCGGTCACCTGCGTACCGCTGTTGGTGGCGGTGTCCCACGGGTAGTAGACCGCGTAGGCACCGGTGGCGTCCTGCTGGAAGTTGACGATCTGGGTGCTCGGCGTGCCCAGCTTGTCGTAGACCTTCACCGGGATCGCGTAGTTCTTCGGATAGTCCGTCGCGACCCCGGTCGTGTCGCTGGTCAGGTTGCCCTTCAGCGTGATCGCGGTGGTCGCCTTGGCCGGAATCGTGCTGCCCAGCGGCATCGTGATGTCACCCGGTTTCGAGGCCGAGTTGACCACCCCGTCCGTCGCGGTCCAGCCCTGCACGGGCTCACCGGTCGCGGTGGTCAGCAGACCGTTGCCGTCGAAGGAGAACGAGCCGGCTCGGGTGTACAGATTCTCGTTGCCGTTACGCGTGATGAAGAAGCCGTCGCCCTGGATCATCATGTCGCCGGCGCGCCCGGTGGTCTCCTGCGAGCCCTGGGTCCAGTTCGAGATGATGCCGGCGTTGCGCACACCGAGGCCGACCTGGGCCGGGTTGGTGCCGCCCATGGTTCCCTGGGGCGCACCGGCCGCACCGATCATCTGGCTGAGCGTGTCCTGGAACTGCACGCTGCTCGCCTTGAAACCGACGGTGTTGACGTTGGCGATGTTGTTACCGGTGATGTCCATCATCTGCTGGTGCGCGTGCAGGCCACTGATGCCGGAGTACAGAGAGCGCAGCATGAATCGAGTCCTTTGCGGTTGAGGGGAACGCTGATCAGGCGGTCGCGGGACCGGTGGTCGGCTTGACGTCCTCGTCATCCGACTTCGGTGCCACCGGGCCGGCCGCGGCGGCGGCCGCCGAGCCGGCGAGGCCGGCGGCAGCAACGGCGGCACCGGCCACATTGGCAGCGGCGGCACCGCCCGACTGGCCCAGTGACTGGACTTCCATGACCTTGGACAGCTGCACGTCCGTGTTCCCGACCCGAAGCATCGGTTCGCTGTCTCCGTTGAGCTTTGCGGCCGAGACCGTGCCCGACTGCCGGGCGCCGTTCGCGTCCATGAAGGTGACCTCATGCCCGACCAGGCTGCTCACGCCGATCATCCGTTGCGACTTGAGCATGTCGGCGATGTCGCCGAGCTTCTCGACCTGGGTGAACTGGGCGGTCTGCGCCAGGAACTGGGTCGAGTCGGCCGGATTGCTGGGGTCCTGATACTTGAGCTGAGCCACGAGCAGCTTGAGGAAGGTGTCCTTGTCCCCGAGCTCCTTGCCCTTGGCCTTTTCGGAGGCGCTCGGCCCACTCACCCCAGAGGTACCTGAAGTGCCCGAAATTCCCGAGGTCGGCGAGGTCATGACTACTCCTGTCCGTTTGCATTGCTCGACCTAAGGTTCGACCGGACAGAGTTTTTACTTAGCCCACCGCTCGCCCACCGCCGCCCTTGACCGGACTGAAGGCTCAATGAAAAATCACGGGCCCGCCACCAAGGCGGACCCGTGATACGTACTTACTGACGACCCGATCAGGGCGCCAGGGACAGGCTCAACTTTCCCTTGCCGTACCGGTTGACCTCGATCGACAGGTCGACCCGGCGGCCGAGCGCCATCAGGTGCGCCCGGGCGTCCGCCGGCAGCGGATCGCCGGGGTAGATGACCTGGTACATCTTGATGTGCGGGCCACCCTCCCGGTTGAGCAGGCTGGTCAGCACGTTGCAGAGCTCGAAGACGTTCTCGGCGAGGTTCGGGAACAACTGCTTCTCGTCGATGCTGTCCTCGGCCGCGCCGGCCGGTAGCAGGCCGAGCGCCGCACCCGCGTTCGCCGCCAGGGGAAGGTCCATCCCCAGGACCCCGTAGATGTTCTGTGAAGTGTCAGTGAAAATCGCAACCGTTGCCGTCGCGATCTCCTCAGCGGAGATCGGATCGCCGGGGCTGACGGTCACCTCTCGGCCGAGCAGGTCCTCGAAGAGGTTGCGTACGGCCACATTGCCAGGAAGAACCGAGACGTCGGACATGTCGTAATCATCCCAAAATAGGAGCGAAGACCTCATCGAATCGCTCAGCTGAGAACGGCTTCACGATGAAAAAAAGCGCGCCGGCCGCTTCCGCCTGGTCTTTCATCTCAGGCGTGCTCTCCGACGTCACAAAGCCGAACTTCACGGCGTTGCCCGCCGCCCGAAGTTGACGAAGTACCTCAATACCGGTCATTTCGGGCATATTCCAGTCCGACAGGACCAGGTCCGGGTTCTCGGCCTTCGTCATGTCGAACGCTTCCCGCCCGTTGGCGGCCTCGATCAGGTCATGGTCGCCGAAACCGGCCTGACGCAGGGTCCGGACCACGATCTGCCGCATGACCCGACTGTCGTCGGCGATGAGAATCTTCATTTGCTCTCCTCCTCGTTCTTGACCGCGCGGCTCTGCCACATGGAAATGGACACGGGTTCGCCCTCCCAGACGCCGTAGACGCCGCCGATCCGCTCGGTGTTCGGGTACCGAGCCGTGGATTCGGGAGCCAGGGCCACCTGGGGCAGGGAGAGAAGGGCGCCGGGCGGCAACATCGCCTTCACGTTGCCGCCGACGATGTTGGCGAGTTCGCCGAGCACATCGGAGAGGTCGTCCTCGCTCACCTCGTCCGGTTCCATGGCCAGGAACGCGGCGGCGGCGCGACGGGCCGCCAGGGTTGAGCAGGCATAGACCAGATGTCCGGTCCAGGAACCGCTGATGGAGACGGAGGAGTGCACCTCGGAGGGCTGGTTCTCGTCGTACGTCGGGATGAAGGGGTTGATCCCCTCCGGATCCAGGTACGACTCCCAGACTTGATCCACCATCTCGGCGAGGTCATCCTCATTGACCTCGACTTCGACGCTCATGAGTTTGCTCCGGTCGGGACGAGGCCCAGCAGGGCCAGCTTTTCGATCATGGCGCCTTCGGTGAAGGGCTTGATCACGTATTCGTGGGCGCCCGCGGCGAGCGCCCGGACGATCTGGCTCTGTTCGCTCTCCGTGGTCACCATGACCAGCGTCATCTCACGCAGACGTGGGTCGGCCCGGACGTGGGTGACGAACTCGAGCCCGTTCATGTTGGGCATGTTCCAGTCGATGAGGGCCAGGTCCGGCACCTCGGGCATCTCGAGCAGAAGGTCCAGTGCCTCCTTGCCGTCGCCTGCTTCGACCGCATCGAAGTTCAGCTTCGTGACAATGCGCTTGAGGATCATGCGCATTGCGCGGGAGTCGTCGATCACCATGGCGCGCATCGCGTCGTCATCCCCTTCTCAAGGCGCCCGCGGGCGCCCCGTTACGGACTCGGTAGGCAGAGGTGCGGCCGGCGGCCACCCGCTCGTAGTTGTCGTCGATCCCGATCGTCGTCTCGGCCGCACCGAGGAAGAGCCACCCGTCGGGGCGGAGAAGCTTGGCCGCGTTCTGCAGTACGGTCCGCTTCGTCGCGACATCGAAATAGATCAGGACATTGCGCAGGAAGACGATGTCGAAGGGCTGCATGGCCGGCAGCGGCGCGGTCAGGTTCATCAGCCGGAACGAGACGTTCTTGCGGAGCTGCGCGGTGATCCGCCAGTGCGCACCGGCACGCTCGAAGTACTGCACCAGCTGCTGCGCCGGCAGGCCGCGGTTGATCTCGACCTGGCTGTACTCGGCCGCCTCCGCACGCTTGACCATCTCGGTGGAGATGTCGGTGCCCATGATCTCGTAGGTCCAGCCCGGCGGCAGGTTCTCCTGCATCGTGATCGCGAGGCTGTACGCCTCCTGGCCGCTGGAGCTCGCGGCCGACCAGATCCGGATCTTGCGGGCCGCCGACCGCGACTTGATCAGCTCGGGCAGCACCACGTCGGTGAGCGCCAAGAACGGCTCCCGGTCCCGGAACCACGAGGTCTCGTTGGTGGTGAGCGCGTCGATGATCCGGCGCTGGTGGGCCGGGTTCGGCCGGCGCTGGAGCTCGGCGAGGAACTCGTTGACGTTCGCCGCGCCGACCGCCCGGGCGACCGGGATCAGCCGGGCCTCGACCAGGTATTCCTTGCCCGGCGCGAGGACGATCGAGGCTTCCTTGCGGACGAGCGTCGAGACGTAGGTGAACTCAGCTTGGGAAAGGGTCATCGGGCCACCGCCGCCGATCGGCCGGTCTTCACCCGGTTGATCAGATGCGCGGCGATCCGCTCCAGCGGCAGGACCTCGTCCGCCAGGCCCGCGCCGACCACGGCACCCGGCATTCCCCAGACCACCGAGGTGGCCTCGTCCTGAGCCAGAATTTCGGCACCTGCGTCTCTCAGCACCTTCGCACCACCCCGTCCGTCATGTCCCATTCCGGTGAGCACGGTGGCATAGGCCGATGCCCCGTAGAGGGCCGCGACCGACCGGAACATGACGTCCACGGCCGGGCGGCAGGAGTTCTCCGGCGGTGCGCTGCTGAGCTGCGTCAGCGTCGCCGTTCCCCGGCGATGCAGCACCAGGTGCGAGTCGCCGGGAGCGATGTAGGCCCAGCCGGGCTGCAGTTCCATCCCGTCGCCGGCCTCGACCACGTGCAGCGGGGTGCTGCGGTCCAGGCGCTCGGCGAACATCTTGGTGAAGACCGGCGGCATGTGCTGGGTGATCACGATCGGCACCGCGATGTCCGACGGCAGGCCGGTGAGCACCTTGGTGAGCGCGTCGGGGCCGCCGGTCGAGGAGCCGATCGCCAGGATGTCGACCTTGCCACCGGGCGTCCCGCGCTTCGCCGGACGTGGCGGCGCTCCGGACGGCGGCGCACCCGGACGGCCGGGGGGACCGGCCGGAGGTAGACCGGCCCGCGGCGGGGCGGCACCCGGCCGGGTCCGGATCGGGGCGGCGGGAGCGCTCGGACGCCCGGGCGGGGCGCCCGGTGCGACGCGTCGCCGGCCGCCCAGCGCGTGGATCTTCGGGACCAACTCGCTCCGGACCGCCGCGATGGACTCGTTGACCGAGCCGACGTTGCTCGGCTTGGTGACGTAGTCGGTCGCGCCGGCCGCGAGCGCTTCGAGCGTGGCCGAGGCACCGGCCGCGGAGAGCGTGCTGAACATGATCACCGGGATCTGCTTGTGCCGCTTGCGCAGTTCCCGGACCGCCTCGATGCCGTCCATCTGCGGCATCTCGATGTCCATCGTGATCACGTCGGGCTTGAGCTGATCGATCTTCGCCTGGGCCAGGAGACCATTGGAGGCCGTACCGACGACCTCGATGTTCTCGGCGCCGCCCAGGGCGTCGACGATGAGCCGACGAACCACGACAGAGTCGTCGACGACGAGCACCGTAATCATCCGACCACCTCCCTCACCCGAGCCACGCCGGGCCCAATGCCGCGACGACCGGCGCCAGCAGCCGATGCGCGGTGGAGGTGTCCAGAAGGTCACGTACCACCAGCGCCTGTACGGCACCGCTGAGCATGTTCCAAACCCCGCCGGCCCGGTCGGCCAGCGGAATGTCGGCCGTGTCCACGGCCTGTACCAACAGCATCTGCGCCGCGGCGGCGGTGCGGACCCGATCCGAGAGATACGCGGCCCAGGAGGCCGAATGGACGGCCGGGGACCAGCCACCCGCGTTCCGGCGCGCGTCCTCCGCCGAGGCCGTCAGCCGGCTCACATCCTTGGCCCGCAACGAACGCAGGCGGTCCAGCAGGGCCGACACCGTGTAGTGGTGCGGGCCCAGGTCGATCGGGGCGCCGGCCGGCAGCTTGCGCATCGCCGACACCCAACCGGCGCCGAGCATCCGGCGCGAATCGTTGTCCAGCACCTCGCGGAGGTAGCTGGCGACCGCGGCATCGCACAGCAGCGCGGTGGCGGCCGAGGCCGTCTCGGTCTGCTGTGCCTCCCGGCCGGTCCCGCTCCAGGTCCAGGCCATCACGTCGTAGCGCAGGCAGGTGAGCAGCGCGTCGACCGAACCGATCGGCGCCCGCTCGACCAGCGCCAGGCTGCCGGCCGGGTCCTCCTTCGACATGCCCTTGAGGGACGGCATCCGGCGGGCCGCGCTCTCCACCTCGACCCACAGCGGCCCCCGGATACCCTCATCCGGCAGCCGCTCGGCCAGGATCTGCAGGTCGTCCTTCTGCAAGCGCAGGCCACGCAGCACCACTTCGGCCGTCGCCGACCCGCCGGCCAGGCGGGTCAGGTCGAAGCCGAGCACCGGGGCGCTGACCAGGCTGTACATCAGGTGGTGGCGCGGTACGTGTCGACGGCCTGGTTGACGTCGAGCGCGAGCATCAGCCGGCCGTCGAGCTTGAACGTGCCGACGACGAGTTCCCGGGTCGGGCCGCTGAGCGTGTCCGGCGGCGGCTCGAACCGCTCGTCGTCCAGGTCCACGACCTCACCGATCTTGTCGACCAGCAGGCTTACCGGCTCGCCGTCGCCGCGCAGGATCACGTTCATCACCGGACCCTGCAACGCCTTGCGCGCCATGCCCAACTGGACCCGCAGGTCCACCGCGGCGATCACCTGACCGCGCAGGTTGAACAACCCGCCGACGGCCGGCGGAGCCAACGGCACCGGGGTGTACTCGTTGTACGAGAGCACCTCCTGCACCGTGTGCACCTCGACGCCGAAGAGCTGACCCGCCACCTCGAAGGTGGCGAACTGTCGGCTCGCCATCTCAGGCCTCCACCAGCATCTCGTCGTTCTCCAGATCGGTGTAGAAATTCGGGTCGGCGGCGAGGATCGCGCGGCGGACGTCGAGCAGCTCGGTCACCCGTTGCTGGATGACCGCGGTGCCGACCAGGCCGTCCTCCTCCGCGTCCCGGCGCGCGGTCGTGGAGTTCTCGGCGATGTCGACGATCCGGTCCACCACCAGGGCCACGCTCCGTCCGGCTTCGCTGTAGACGACCACCGACACGGTGTCGCCCTCGGGCTCCTCGCCGTACGCACCGAGCAGGTGCGACAGCCGCACCAGGGGCAGGATCTGCCCGCGGTACTGCACGACCTCGCGGGAGCCGGCGTGCTCGATCCGATCGCGCGGGAATTCCTCGAGCCGGGTGACGGTGTCCAGCGGGATCGCGACCCGCCGATCACCGACCGCGGTGACCAGCAGCCGTTCGCCGGTTCCGCTGACCGCGTTGGCCCGCGACGAACCCTCGAGACTCTTGCGGTCGGCGTCGGCGGCCAGGTGACTGCGCCGGGCGAGCGACGAGACGTCCAGGATCAGGCCGACCTTGCCGTCGCCGAGGATGGTGGCCCCGGCGTACAGGCCAATGTCCTTGAATCGGCTGTTGAGGGCCTTGACCACGACCTCTTCGGTGTTCAGCACGCGGTCCACGATCAGGCCGAACCGTCGGCCGTCGGCCTGCAGCACCATGATGTAGACGCCCTGGTCACCGCCGACCTCGAGGCCGAGCGCCCGGTCCAGCCGGACCAGCGGCAACAGCTTGCCGCGCAAGCGGTAGACGGGCGCGCCCGAGGCGTACTCAATCTTGGTGGAATTTCCGTCGATGAAGACCAATTCCAAGACCGCGACCTGGGGTACGACGTAACGCTGCTCGCCGCAGTCGACGGTGAGCGCCTGGATGATCGCCAGGGTCAGCGGGATGGTGAGTCGCCAGACCGTGCCCTCGCCGGGCGTCGAGTCGACGCTGACCGCACCACCGATGTTCTCGATGTTGGTCTTGACCACGTCCATGCCCACGCCACGGCCGGACACGTTGGTGACCTTGGCGGCGGTGGAGAAGCCCGGCTGGAAGACCATTGCCATGATGTCGCGCTTGTCCATGTTGGGGATCTGGTCCGCCCGGAGCAGGCCGTTCTCCACGGCCTTCTGCGCGATGCGGTCCACGTTCAGGCCGGCCCCGTCGTCGGCGACCTCGACCGCCACGTGCCCGCCCTCGTGGTAGGCGCGCAGAGTCAGCGTTCCCTCGGGGTCCTTGCCGGACGCGATCCGCCGTTCGGGTTCCTCGATACCGTGGTCGACCGCGTTGCGGACGAGGTGGGTCAGCGGGTCCTTGACCGCCTCCAGCAGGCTTCGGTCGAGCTCGGTCTCCTTGCCCTGCATGACCAGCTCGACCTTCTTGCCGAGCGAGTTGCTCAGGTCCCGGATGACTCGGGGCAGCTTCGACCAGATGTGCTCGATGGGCTGCATCCGGGTCTTCATGATGCCCTCTTGCAGCTCACTGGTGATCATGCCGAGCCGCTGCGCACTGCGCACCAGGGTCGCGTCGCCGGTCTCCATCACGCCGCGGACCAGCTGGTTCCGGGCCAGGACGAGTTCGCCGACCATGTTCAGCAGGGTGTCGAGGAGATCGACGTCGACCCGGATCGCGCTGTCCGCGATGCTGCGCTTGGGTGCCTGCTGCGACAGCGCCTCGTTGACCGCGGCCGGCTTGGCCTTGCCCTCCTCGAGAAGGATCGTGCCGAGCTTGCGCTCGTCGCCCTCGAGCTGCTGAGCCAGTGCCGAGCCGACGTCCTGCGGCGCGGCCCCGCCCGTCTCGACGAGGATCTCGCCGATCGGCTTGCGCTGCTCCTCGACCGGCTCGGGCGCCGGCCGCGCGGCGGCGGGCACCTCGTCGAGCGGCACCGGCGTCTCGCCGGCCGGAGCGGCGTCCTCGGCGGGCGCGGCGGCCGGAGCGGCCGCCTCCGCCGCTGCTTCGCCGGCGTTCATCTGGGCGTGGACCTGGGCGAGGATGCTGTCGATGTCGACGTCGTTCTCGCTGCCGTTCTCCTCGATCGAGGAGAGGATCGACCGCACGCCGTCGATCATCGCGAGCAGCACCGTGATCGTCGCCGGGGTTACCGGCTGCACGCCGTCGCGCAGCCGGGAGAGCAGCGACTCACCACCGTGGGCGAGCTTCTCAAGCCGGCTGAAGGCCAGGAAGCCGCTCGTACCCTTGATCGTGTGGATCGCCCGGAAGATCCGCGAGATCAGATCACGCGAGTCCGGTTCCTGCTCGAGGGAGACCAGGTCGCGGTCGATCTGGTCAAGGTTCTCGTGGCTCTCCAATAGGAATTCGCCAACGATTTCACCAAGGTCTTCCACGCTTACCTACCTCCTGCTCGGCTTCCACAGCTCTCATCGACGGTTACGTCCGTCACCTGAGAACACCTGTGAGTCAGGCCTCTCCGCCGGGTCGGCGGTAGCGATAACCGAACCCGCGCACGGATTCGATGGGCGACTCGTCCGGGTCGGACCAGCCGAGCTTGCGGCGCAGCCGGAGTACGGCGAACTTCACCCGCTCCTGACCGATGCCGGTGGGGTCGTCCCACGCCTGGGTCAGCAGCTGGTTCGGGCTCAGCACCGCACCGGCGTGCCGGACCAGCGCATTGAGCAGGCGGAACTCGGTCGGAGTCAGTCGCTTCTCGTCACCCTTGACGTAGACCCGCCGCTTGGTCGGGTCGAGGTGCACGAGACCGTCGTCGTAGACCTGACTGGCCCAGCTGTTCTGGCCGTTCGAGGAGCGGCGCAGCAGGGCCTCGACCCGGGCGAGCAGCTCGTTGTTGGCGAACGGCTTGGTCAGGTAGTCGTCGGCACCGCCGCGCAGGCCGCGTACCTTCTCCGCCTCCTGGCCGTGCGCGGTCAGCACCAGCACCGGCACGTCGGAGACGTCACGCAGGCGCTCGAGGACCTGCCAGCCGTCCATCTCGGGCAGCCCGACGTCGAGCACCACCAGATCGGGATGCTCGGCGTATGCCTCCTTCAGGCCGGTACGCCCGTCGCCGGCATGTGCCACCTCATAGCCCGCACGGCTGAACAGCAGCCGGAGGGCGAGAGCGATGTCCGGATCGTCCTCGACGACGAGAAGGCGACTCATCGTGTGCTCACCGTTGCCCCCCACCCCTCGCTCACGCCCGTGTTGTGCACACGGCCGTCCGCCGGATCCGCCGGTGGCGGCCCGTCCAGGTCAGCGTCTTGCTCGGCGCCGTTCGCGCGACCGCGAGCGGCGGAATCAACCGTGTAAAGCCACGATAGCGTGATGTCACGGTCTATTTACGGACAGTGACAGTTTAGCGGGCTATCCGGCTCGTGGAGGGCGTCCGCACGTTTCCGGCGGCAAGGGACCGGAGTGACAGCTGAGGTCGGCGCACGAGGCCATCCCACCAGCGTGACACTTTTGCGTAGGGTGATGCCGGTTTCCGCCAAATAAGGGACTTACGGCCGGGAAACAGCTGCGATATCCCTAGGTGGGCGACTCGGCCCACCATAATCCGGGAGGCATCCGTGCACGTCCAGGCCGTACAGCGTCTCGTACTGCTCACCGCCGCGCCCGTCGCGCTGCTGGCGGTCGGCACGCCTGCGCAGGCCCGGGTCCCGGCGCCGCCGCTCCCGGCGAACGCACCGGACACCGCCATCACCCCGGCCCAGCTGATGTCCGAGGTCGTCACGAAGACCAACCAGCAGCGCCGGGCGAACGGGTGCACCTCGCTCGCGGTCGACCAGGAACTGACCATCGCGTCCATCCGGCAGAGCATCTACATGGCCAAGACCGGCCAGTTCACGCACGTATGGAAGGACGGCACGACGTTCATCGCCCGCTCGCACGCGGCCGGCTACGAACAGCCGTCCGGCGAGAACATCGCCTGGGGCTACCGCACCTCGGAGGAGGTGCTGGACGCCTGGATGGCCAGCCCGAGTCACCGGGAGAACATCCTCAACTGCAGCGCCCATTCGATCGGCACCGGCGTCGCCTACGGCCCCAACGGCCTGCCTTATTACACCCAGGTCTTCGGGTACGAGTGAGCCGAACCCCTTAGAACTCGCAGTTCACCAGCACCGGCTCGGGGTGCAGCTCGATGCCGAACGTGGCCACGACGCCCGCCCGGATCGTCCGAGCGAGGTCGAGCAGCGCCGTGGTCGTGCCGGCGCCGCGGTTGGTCAGGGCCAGCGTGTGCTTGGTCGAGATCGCCACGCCCTCGCCGGCGAACCCCTTCGGGAAACCGGCGTGCTCGATCAGCCAGGCCGCCGGGATCTTGACGCTGCCGTCCTCGCCCGGCCAGTGCGGCGCGTGCTCGAGACCCAGCGTCGCCCAGAGCTCGGCGCTCACCACCGGGTTGGTGAAGAACGAGCCCACCGACCAGGTGTCCCGGTCATCCGGGTCGAGCACCATGCCTTTCTGCTCGCGCAGCTTCCGGACGGTGTCCCGGGCCTGGCGCAGCGGCACCCGGTCACCGGCCTCGGCGCCCAGGCTGCGGGCCAGCTCGGCGTAGCGGATCGGGGCCGACTCCGCCGACACCGCGAGCCGGAAGTCGACGTGCAGCACCAGGTAGCGGTCGCTGTGCTTGAAGACGCTCGACCGGTACGCGAACGCGCACTCGGCCGGGGACATCGCCCGGACGGTGTCGTGCTCCCGGTCGTACGCGTGCACGGCCACGATCGTGTCCGCGACCTCCGACCCGTACGCCCCGACGTTCTGGATCGGGGTGGCGCCGGCCGAACCGGGGATGCCGGACAGGAACTCGATGCCCGACCAGCCGCTGGTCACCGCGTACTCCACGAAGTCGTCCCAGACCTCGCCCGCGGCAACCCGGACGACCACCCGCTCAGCTCGCGAGTCGACCACCTCGATGCCGCGCGTGCGCAGCAGCAGGACCTCGCCGGCGAAGCCGGCATCGCCGATCACCACGTTGCTTCCGCCGGCCAGAACGAGGACCGGACGGCCCTGATCTGCGGCGTTACGCACGGTAGCGACGGCAAGGTCCGTTTCGGCAGCCACCGTCAACGTGCCGGGCCGCCCGCCGAGGCGTAGCGTCGTGTACGCCGCAAGGGAGTCCGCGGGTGCGTCGATTTGGCGTTGGCTACTAACGTCAGGCACGACGTTCACCCTAGGCTCAAGGCGCCGGGACACTCATCGGCGGTCCGATGAAGCGGAGATTATCGCGATGAACAGGCTGCACGCGACCAAGGAGTTCTGGATCGCTGCCCTGCGGGCGGACAGCCCGGCCCTGCAGGACGCGGTGGCCCAGGCCGGCCCGTCCGCGCCGGTGCCCTCCTGCCCGGACTGGACCTGCGCCGACCTGGTCGAGCACATCACCACGCTCGCCCACTGGGTGCGCGCGACCGTGCCGCGCGGTGTCACCACCGGCCCGACCACCGCGCCGGTGCGCGAGGGCGAGCGACCCGAGTGGGATGCCGCGCTCGACGAGTTGCGCCGCGAGCTCACCGGCACGATCGAGACGCTCGACGCCGTCGAGGCCGACTTCCCCGCGTGGAACTGGGCGCCGCAGGCGAAGCAGGCGGGTTTCTGGCACCGCCGGATGGCGCACGAGATCTCCGTCCACCGGTGGGACGCGGAGGCGGCGGCCGGGCGGCCGACGTCGATCGAGACCAAGCTCGCCGCCGACGGCATCAGCGAGGTGCTCGACACCTGGCTGCCGGCCGGCAAGCGGAAAGGCCCCACCGACCTGCACGGAGTCGTGCATCTGGTGGCCGGTGACGCGGGCTACGAGTGGTTCGTCCGGCTGCGCGGCGCCGGGGTGGCGCTGCTCGACACCAGCACGATTCTGGACACCGACGACCACCACGCGCGGGCCCAGGCGACCGGCCCGGCCAGCGACCTGCTGCTCGCCCTGATGGGCCGGCAGCGGATGGATCGCCTGGTGGTTACCGGAGATCCTCGGCTGATCTCGGCCTTGCGGACCGGCTGACCCGTTTAAATTCGTCTTACCGGCGGTTCGTCGAGGGCCCTTCGGCCCCTATGATTAACCGGTTAAGTGACTTCGCGAACACCTTTCGCAACACCAGGAAGCGGGGAACGCATGACGGCAACCGTCACGTCCACGTCGGCGCAGCCGGCCCTCGCCGGGATCACCTTCCCCGACGGCTTCGTCTGGGGCGCGGCCACCGCGTCGTACCAGATCGAGGGCGCGGCGCGGGAGGATGGCCGCGGCCCGTCCATCTGGGACACCTTCAGCCGCGAGCCCGGCCGGGTCTACCGCGGGCACACCGGCGACGTGGCCGACGACCACTACCACCGCTACGTCGAGGACGTGGCGCTGATGGCGGATCTCGGCCTCGCGTCGTACCGGTACTCCATCGCCTGGCCGCGGATCCAGCCGGACGGCACCGGCCCGGTCAACGTCAAGGGGCTCGACTTCTACGACCGGCTCACCGACGAACTGCTCGGCAAGGGCATCGACCCGGTGGTCACGCTCTACCACTGGGACCTGCCGCAGACCCTGGAAGACCTCGGTGGCTGGGCCAACCGGCTCACCGCGGAGGCCTTCGGCGAGTACGCCCAGATCGTCTACGCCAAGCTCGGTGACCGGGTCGGCACCTGGACCACGCTCAACGAGCCGTGGTGCTCGGCCTACCTCGGTTACGCCAGCGGCCGGCACGCGCCCGGCAAGCAGGACCCGGCGGCGGCCTTCGCGGCCGTGCACCACCTGCTGCTCGGGCACGGTCTGGCCGCCCGGGCGCTGCGCTCGGCCGGCGCCCGCAGTGTCAGCATCACGCTCAACCCGTCGGTGGCCTTCCCGCTCGACCCGGACAGCAAGGCCGATCTCGAGGCCGTCCGGATCATCGACGGGCTGTCCAACCGGATGTTCCTCGACCCGCTGCTCAAGGGTCAGTACCCGGCCGACATGCTCACCCACATGGCCCGGTTCACCGACCTGGCCTACATCCAGGACGGCGACCTGGCGACCATCAACGCGCCGATCGACGTGCTGGGGATCAACTTCTACATGCCGTCGTACGTGTCGGCGAAGCCCGGCACGCCCGCGGCACCGGACCAGCCCGGCAGTGAGGGCATCGCCTTCCGCGAGCCCGACGGCCCGGTGACCGACATGAACTGGCTGATCGAACCGTCCGGCCTGACCCGCCTGCTCAAGCGGATCCACCAGGACTACCCGGGCACCCCGCTGCTGATCACCGAGAACGGTGCGGCCTACCCCGACGGGCCCGGCCCGGACGGTGAGGTCCATGACACCCGACGCATCGAATATCTCGACGGTCACCTGCGAGCCTGCCATGATGCCTTGGCGGCCGGTGTCGATCTGCGTGGCTACTTCCTCTGGTCGCTCATGGACAACTTCGAGTGGGCCGAGGGGTACGCGAAGCGCTTCGGGATCGTGCACGTCGACTACGCCACCCAGGAACGGCGGCTGAAGGACAGCGCGAAGTGGTACCGGGAGGTGATCCGCCGCAACGGCATCGCCCCGGGAGAGAGCGAGGGGTGACCTGGTGGTGACGCGGGAACGACCGACCCTGGAGGCGGTGGCGCGACGCGCCGGAGTGTCCAGGGCGACCGTTTCCCGCGTCGTCAACGGCTCCACATCGGTGGCCGCCTCGATCCGCGAGGCGGTCAACCGGGCCGTCGAGGAATTGGGGTACGTGCCCAATCAGGCCGCCCGCAGCCTGGTGACCCAGCGCACCGAGTCGATCGCGCTGATCCTGCCGGAAACGGCCAACCGGGTCTTCTCCGACGATCTCTTCTTCCCGGCGATCATCCGCGGCGTCGGCGGCGAGCTCGAGGCGGCCGACAAGCAGCTGGTGCTGATGATGGCCGGCTCGGCCAAGAGCCACGACCGCGTCGAGCGGTACGCGGTGGCCGGGCACGTCGACGGCGTGATGTTCGCGTCCATGCACGGCGCCGACCCGCTGCCCGGCACGCTGGTGCGGCTCGGCATCCCGGTGGTCTGCAGCGGCCGCCCGATCGGCGAGGCCGCGGTGCCCTACGTGGACGTCGACCACTTCGGCGGGGTCTGCTCGGCGGTCCGCCACCTGGTCGCGGCCGGCCGCCGCCGGATCGCCACCATCGCCGGTCCGCAGGACATGGTGGCCGGCATCGACCGGCTGGCCGGCTATCGCGCCACCCTCGACGAGGCCGGTCTCGCCCAGCACGTGCAGATCGGCGACTTCACCCGCGAGTCCGGCATGGTCGCGATGCGCAAGCTGCTCGACGACGACCCGGCCCTGGACGCGGTCTTCGTGGCGTCCGACATGATGGCGCACGGCGCGCTGACCGCCCTCAAGGACGCCGGCCGACGGGTGCCGGCCGACGTCGCGGTGATCGGCTTCGACGACTTCGAGATCAGCCGCTACAGCGAGCCGCCGCTGACCACGGTGCGTCAGCCGATCGTCGAGATGGGCCGCACCATGGCCCGCCAGCTGCTCGGCCTGATCAACGGCGAGCCACACCTGCCGGACGCCGTGGTGTTACCGACCGAGCTGGTGATCCGCGAGAGCGCGTGATGTCTCGACGGGGTGACCCAGCGCCATCCGGGACAGCAGGGTGCCCCCGGCCACCGCGGCCGGCATCAGCAGGACCGCGCCGAGCGGGATCAGGAAGCAGCAGAAGACGGCCACGCCGAAGCCGATCGCGAGCGGCCGCTGGGCGCGCAGCGCGACCCGGCGGTCGGCCAGCCGCTTTCCTCGCCGCTGGAACGGCACGCCGGTCAGCTCGACCGCGAGCAGCCAGCCGCCGACCGTGGCGCCGAGCACCGGGATCACCGTCTGCCCGACCAGCGGCAGGAAGCCGAGCAGGAAGAGCGGGACGCCGAACAGGATGGACAGCCCGATGAGCCGCAGCGAGTCGATCAGGCTGCGGCGCAGCGACTGCCAGAAGCTCACCTCGACCTCGTCCGGCACTCCGCCGAACCGGTCCTCGACCAGCTCCGAGATGCGCTCGTAGAACGGGTCGCCGATCAGCAACGTCACCGCGGTGAACGTGAGGATGCCGAGCAGGACGGACACCCCGAGCAGGCCGGCGCCGCCCAGCACCCGGGCCAGGTCGCGCGGGCCCTCGGACCAGTCGTCGGCGAACCAGGTCACGCCCCGGGACAGCCGGGGCAGGAAGTCGACCAGCACGACCAGGGCGATCGTGTAGATCAGACCGGAGATCAGGGCGGGCAGCAGGCCGAGCCCGAGCAGCTTGGGGCTGCGCAGGACCAGGCCGAGACCGCGGGCGAGCAGGGAGGCGCCCTGCAGGAACTGCCGAACTGCGTTCACGCTTCGGCAGCCTATTGCCTCAGCGCCAGACGCAGCCCATTGCCTCGGGGCGCCGGATCAGTTGTCACCGGTCGGCATGCTCGGGTCGGCCGACTCGGACGTGCTCGGCGAGCTGGTCGGCGTCACGACGATCTCGGTCGGCGTCGGCACCGGCGGCATGTCCAGCGTCGGCATGCTGGTCGGCGTGATCACCAGGACCGGCGGCGCGGTGGTGGCGACCGGCGCCGCCGTGGGCGCCTTGGCCGGCAGCAGGGTGGGGGTCAGCACCTTGGGCTTGGCCGACGCCGGCACGGTGGTGACCGGCCGGGGACGGGTGTGTTCGGGGGCCGCGCCGACACCGCCGCTGCCGGCCGCGGCACCGATACCACCGGTGCCGCCGGCCGCGCCGATCGCCGCCGGGCTGCTGGGTGGGGTGGCCAGGGTCCAGCCGATCAGGACGGAGATCGGCAAGCCCACCACCACGAGTCCGAAAAAGACTGATTTAGGGGATAACCGCATGTCCGGAAAACCGAACCGGGAGGGGGAAAAGTTACGGCCCAGCGCTCGGGAAGCGGCTTGATCGATGGCTGCGCAAGCCGGTAGTGTCCGCTCGCCTCCCTCCGCGCGGACGGGGGCGCGGGTCACCACGGGGGAACACATGAAGCTCGCACACCGTCGCTCACTGCCCGTAATCCTCGGCCTGGCGCTGACCGCCGGCGCCGTCTCGATCGCCTCGCCGGCCCACGCCGACGACCCGGAGAACGCCGCTCCCACCGCCTCGTACGCTCTGGACTCCACCGCCATCTGGGCCGGGCAGCAGGTCACGCTGACCGAGAGCGGCCTCACCGACGACACCACCGCGCCGGAAGCCATCACCCGCTCCGTCAACTGGGGCGACGGAAGCACCGGCAGCACGCTCACCCACAAGTACGCCCTGGGCGGCCCCTACCAGGTCACGGTGACGCTGAACGACGGCACGCTGGACGGCCCGGGCGTGTTCACCACCGGCTCCACGGTGACGGTAACCACCTCCCCGGGCACGTACGCCTGGCAGAAGTCGCCGATCTACGTCTACCCGGATTACCAGGAGCAGGGCACCATGCTCGCCACCGGGCTGCCCACCAGCACCCGGGTGTGGACCTCCTGGACCGACGGCGAGACCAGCCTGCTGAACAACGGCACCTCGGCCACCGTCGGCCACTGGTTCGGCGAGGGCCCTCACACGCCGCAGATCACCCTGCAGAACGGCCAGGGCAAGGCCACCGCCCGCAACGCCGACACGCTGACTGTGCTCCCCGACACCACCCGCCCGGTCGCGTCACTGACCGTCCCGGCCAGCCCGAACAAGGCCGCCTCCTGGGCGACCGTCCGCGGCAAGGCCAGCGACAGCGAGTCCGGCGTCGACGTGGTCGGCGTCCAGCTCTACCGGTGGACCGCCACCACGGACTACTACTACAACTTCACGACCAAGGCCTGGGTGAAATACATCTACGGCCAGAGCGTGCCGTCCGCCGCAGCGTCTCTGCGCCCGGTCGATGCGTCCGGCAACTGGTCGGTGGCCGTGGCCGGCCAGGCCAAGGGCTACACGCTCGAGGTCATCGCGTACGCGTGGGACAAGGTCGGCAACCTCTCCAGCGACGTCTACGTCGACTACGCCCTGACCAGCTAGTCCTCGTTGAGGAACGACGAGATGCGCTCGCGGAGCTCGGATCGGTTGGTCCAGAGCACCGCGGGCCGGTCGTAGATGTGCAGTTGAGCGGCCGGTAGCAGGGCGGCCAGTCGTTCGGCCCATGCGGCCGGGTGCACCTCGTCGCCCAGGCAGCCCAGCACCAGTGCGCGCCCGCGGAAGGCCGTCAGCGCCGACTCGTCGGCCACCGCGGGCTCGTGCCACAGGGTGGTCAGCTCGGGGGCCAAGCCGTCCTTCTGGAGCTGCTCGACCCGCTGCCGCAGGTAGCTCCAGCCGGTCGGGGTGTTGCGCACGACCGGCGGCAGCTCGGACTCGACGGCGGCGGCGATCGACGCCGCCTCGCCCGACTCGACCGCGGCGAGCAGCCGCTCCACCCGGGCCTCGGCGGCGGCCGGGCGGGTGCCGTCGAGCGGCGCCGGCAGGTAGAAGACCACCCGTTCGAAGCGGTCGGGTGTCTCGCTGAGCACTCGGGCCAGCGCGCCGGCGCCCATGCTCACGCCGACCGCCCGGGTAGCGCCGGCCAGATCGGCCACCGCCCGCAGGTCGCCGGCCAGATCGCCGAAGCTCCACGGGCCGGGCGGCGCGTCGGAGCGGCCGTGGCCACGGAAGTGGAAGAACACCCGGCGCCCGGTCACCGCGCTGCCCAGCGGGCGGGTGCCGGCGATGTCACCGCCGAGGCCGTGCCCGAAGACGGTGACCGGCTCCCCCACCCCGGTGACCAGCTGTTCGAGACGAACGCCGGACGGGGTGGCGACCAGCTCGGTCGGTGGACCGGGCAGGGTCGGCCGGCCGGTGCGCGGGCCGGTGCGGTCGGGGCGCTGGAGGCGGGGACCGCCGTCCGGCGGGGGCGGCCCGAACCGCCTCACCAGAAGCCTTTGCCGTCCGAGAGGTCTTTGAGCCCGGGACGGACGTCGAGAAGGTAGACCAGGGCGGCACCGATGCCGATCAGGCTGAAGATGCCGATCGGGCCGCTGACCAGCAAGGTCAGCACGATGCACACGGCGAGAATCGCCGCCCACGCACCCTTGGGCAGGGTGCCGATGGCCTGGAAGCCGTCGCCTCGCTGGGTCAGACAGTGGATCAGCGCGACGGCCTGAACTATCAGCGAAAAGATCATGATGACCAGATCGATGTAGCTCTGGACGACACCGTAGAAAATCGGCGCGGAGTAGGCCATGAGAGAGAGTCTATGATGCGGGCCCCGGCAACTGCCGGGGCCCGCTGATCATGTTTTTTACTCGGCCGACTTGTCGGCGGGCTTGATGGCCCGCTTGCGCGGCTTCGGGGCCGGCTTGGCGGCCTCGATGACCTTCGGCTCCTCGGTGGTCTCGATGTCGGCGTTGACCACGTCGGCGACCTCGACGACGCCGGTGCCGACAACCCGCTCACCGCGGGCAACCAGCTGGGTGTACGCCGTGACGGCGCGCTCCTGGGCGAGCTGGGCGATCGACGTCGCCACGCTCGCGGCGTTGCCACGCAGGGCGTCGAAGTCGGTGGTGCTGGCCTTCTCGCGCAGCTGGGTGGCCTTGGCGCCGGCCTGCTCGTTGTAGGTGCGCAGCGAGGCGGCGGCGCGCTCGCTCAGCTCGGTCACCACGGCGGGCAGCTTGCGCAGCTGCTCGACGGCCAGGTCACCGGCGCCGGCGGCGGCGTAGAGCGGGGCGGGGAAACGGGTCTTGGTCTGGTCGGTCATTTCGGCTCCTCAGAGTCTTGGCTGGTCTCGGGCGCGCCGGGCTCTGGTGCGCCAGTTTCGGATGCGCTGGGTTGCGGCGCATGCCGGGCGTTCTCGTTGCGGAACGTCTCGTAGATCTGCGACAGCGACTGCTTCTGGGCGATCGAGAGGTCGGGATCGACCGCGATCGCGGCCAGCACCCCCTGCTGACCCTCGCCGTCGAGCAGGCCGGCCCGCAGGTACATCGCGGGTGTCGACACCCGCAGCGCGCTGGCGATCTGCTGCAACACCTCGGCACTCGGCTTGCGCAGACCGCGCTCGATCTGGCTGAGGTAGGGATTGCTCACGCCCGCCTTGTCAGCGAGCTGACGCAGCGAGATCTTCGCGGTCTGCCGCAGGTCACGGATGAAACTCCCGATGTCCTGAGGCAGATCCTTGGGTGTGGCCACGAGACCGACGTTAGCTCGGAGTGCTAGCTGTTGCAAGCAAAACGCTAGCTACAGCTAGCGTGAAACGAGTCACCGCGTGGCGACACCGAGCAGAGCACGGGTCTCGGCGGTGGTCAGCGGGGCACGCTGGGCGAGCTGGGCGAAACCGGCGGCCCGGGCCACCAGCTGCATGTTCGACTCGACCGCCTGGCCCTTCGCGTACGTGACCGTGTCCTCCATGCCGACCCGCAGGTGCCCGCCCGCCGACAGCGAGGCGAGCATCACCGGGATGGTGCTGCGGCCGATGCCGGTCGCCGAGAACGTCGTCCCGGCCGGCAGATCGCGGATCACCCGCTCGCAGGCGACCAGGGCGGCGGCGGTGCCCGGCATCCCGCCAGGCACCCCCATCACCAGATCGAGGTGCACGTGCCCGCCGGCCGGCAGACCGTATTTGCCGAGCAGCCGCTCCAGCGTGGTGAGCTGGCCCAGGTCGAAGATCTCGTACTCCGGCACGATGCCCCGCTCCTGCATGCGGGTGTGCAGGTCGACGATGAACTCCCAGCGGTTCAGGAACACGCCGTCGCCGAAGTTGACCGTGCCCATCGTGCAGGAGGCCATCTCCGGGCCGGCGTCGAGCACGGCCAGCCGGTCGGACTCCGGATCGGTCACCGCCCCGCCGCTCGACAGCTGCACGATCAGGTCGGTGGCCGCGCGCAGGCCGGCCACGGTGTCCCGCAGCCGGCCCTGGTCGAGGGTGGGCTGGGCGTCGGCGTCGCGGATGTGCACGTGGATGATCGAGGCGCCGAGGGCCTCGCATTCCTTGGCGGTGCGCACGAGCTCGTCGAGGGTGACGGGCAGGGCGGGCACATCCGCCTTGCTGTTCTCGGCGCCGGTCGGAGCAACGGTGATCACGGTCCCGGTCATGAGACGCATCCTGCCACTGCTTTTCAGGCCGAGCTTCAGGCTGGGTCGAGGGGCGGGTCGATGGCCGCCACCGAGTCGCCGATGCGCAGCTCGGCGTCGTCGGCCACGTTGCGCTTCAGCACGGCCAGGGTGATCAGGCCGAGCTCGTGGTGGCGGACCGCGGTGCCGACGAAACCGACCTGCCGGTCGCCCAGGGTCACCGGGGTGCCCTGCACCGGCGGCTGGTCGGAGGCGATCCCGTCGAGGTGCAGCAGCGCCAGGCGGCGCGGCGGGCGGCCCAGGTGGTGCACCCGGGCGACCGTCTCCTGGCCGCGGTAGCAGCCCTTGTCGAGGTGCACGGCCGGGGCGGTGAACTCGGCCTCGGCCGGGATGGTGCGGTGGTCGGTCTCCCAGCCGAGCCGGGGAACCCGGTGCTCGACCCGGATCGCCTCGTAGGCCCAGAGGCCGGCCAGCGGCACGCCGAGCTTCTCGATCACGGCCGCCTTCGCCGAGCGGGGCACGAGCAGGTCGACGCCCAACGGGACGCGGCGAGCCAGGCCACCCTCGTACGCTCGTACGTCATAAATGCTCGTGGCGTGCGGAGGCACCTCGCCGGCGGCGAACTTCGCACCCGGCACCGCACTCAGCCGGGGTGCCGCGAGGTCGGGGAAGAGATCGGCGGCGGCCGGGCCGACCAGGGAGAGGACGGCGAGCTCGGCGGTCGCGTCGCGCGGCTCGACCCGGGTGAAGAAGCGCATCATCTCGAGGTATTTGAGCAGGCCCGCGCCCGCGCCCGGCTCGGTGTCGAGCCACGCGGTGGTGCCGTCCTCGGTGACGAACGCATGCTGCTCGACGTGCCCGTTGGGGGAAAGGACGAGAAGCTCGGAGCCCGTATTAGCCGACAAATCCGACAAGTGTTGAGTGGTCAGAGTGTGCAGCCAGCTCGCCCGTTCCTCGCCCGGCACCGCCAGCACGTCCCGGTTGGAGCGGTCGACCAGGCCGACCGCCGTGGCCAGGGTGCGCTGCTCACGCATCGGGTCGCCATAGTGCGCCGGCACGCCGGCATCGGCGGCGGTGGGATCCAGGTCCTCGACCATGATGGTGGTCATCTCACAGCTCCTTGCGCGGTACTTCCTGGCATTGGCCGCAGACCCCGAAAAGCGACACGTGCCCGACATCGACCCGGAACGCCCGCTCCGCGAGCAGCCGGTCGGTCACCGGCAGCATCACCGTCGGGTCTACCTCACTGATCGACCCACATCCACGGCAGACCAGGTGAACGTGCTGATCCTCACCCGCCGCGTGATAGGTCGGCGAGCCGTGCGACAGGTGGGTGTGGTTGACCAACCCGAGCTCTTCGAGCAGCTCAAGCGTCCGGTAGACGGTGGTGATGTTGACTCCGGCGACCCGCTCACGGACCGCGGTGTGCACTTGCTCGGGGGTGGCGTGCCCGAGGTCATGCACCGCCTCCAGGATGAGCTGACGCTGCGGCGTGAGACGCAGCCCGCGCTCCCGGAGCATTTCGGCTAGCGATGTGGCGGACACGTTACGAGCATAGTTCGGTCCGTCGTTACGCTCCGCCCGTGACCGATCGAGTTCTGGTGTCGCCGGCCGAGTTGTTCGGCGACGGCGTCTTCGAGACCGTTCACCTGCGCCCCGACGGCCCCTGGCTGCTTGATCAGCATCTCGCCCGGCTGGCCCGGTCGGCCGCCCTACTGGATCTTCCGCTGTCCCTGCCGACCGTTTCGGCGCGCGTCGCAGCATTACCCTCGGTGACCGTCGCGAGCGCACTTCGGATCATTCAGACCCGGGAGTCACTGCACGTGGCGGTCTCGGCGATCCCGGCCACCGTCCTCGACGAGCGGCGGACGGGCATCCGAGTGGTCAGCGGAGCCGTCGGCCTCCGGCCGCCCTGGTCACTCGCCGAGGCCAAGACCCTGTCGTACGGGCCGAACTTCGCGGCCCGGCGATGGGCGCGGGCTCAGGGGGGCGACGACCTCTTGTGGGTGACGATTGCGGGGTACGCGCTGGAAGGGCCGACGTCCTCGCTGGTCTGGCTGGCCGGGGACGAGCTTCACTCCGTACCCCCCGCGGAGGCCGCAATCCTGGCCGGCACCACCGCCGCCGAGCTGTTGGCCCGCGCACCCCGGGTGGGTCTTCGCAGTTCCTACCGGATGGTCACGCTCGACGAGCTGACCGGGGCGGACGCGATCTGGTTCGCATCCGCCCTGCGTGGTCTGGCCGAGGTGACCGCACTCGACGGGGTTCCGCGCGCCCGGTCACCGTGGACCGCGCGCCTGCTGGACCTGCTCGGTTATTAGCCGCCGATGCGCAGGAGGCGGGCCGACATGTGCGGGCGCAGGCCGCTCTCGCCGACCGACACCTCGTGCGCGTAGAGCAGCGCGGCATCGACGATGCCGAACAGCCGCTTGGCGCCGCTCAACGGCAGGCCGGACGGTGTGTACGCGACCGCGTCGGCCTCCATCTCCAGGCGGGTCGGGCCGATCGTCGTGCCCAGGTAGAGCTCGGCGGTGCCGTCCGGGGTGATCACCACGGCTTCCATCTCGTCGGTGGCCCGCTCCGCGGCGTTGAGCACCGGCCGCCAGAAGCCCGACTCGACGATCCACTCACTGAGCGGCTTGCCCTCGCCGTCGAGCAGCCAGGACCGCGCCTCGAAGCGCAGGAACGGACGCCCGTCGTGGCTGATCCGGATCTCCTGCGCGAAGTCGTAGTCCTCCTCCGCCGGGAAGCCGCCCTGCCCGCGCCCGCGCCACAGCCCCACGAACGGGAGCAGCCCGAGCAGCGCCGGATGCAGATCTGCACCCTTGCGCAGGTCGTGGGTGTCCTCGTACGGATAGGGCTCGACCGGCGGCGCGTTGAGCCACGGCGGCGGGCCGAGGGGGTTGTCCGACACGTCACTCACTCTTACCAACGCCCCCTGGAAACACGAACGGCCAAATAGCCGATGCCACCCGCCAGCGCGCCCAATCCGGCGACCAGCAAGCTCACGAACCCGATCTCGGTAACCATGACCGGCCCATCTTATGCTGGCCCCCATGGCACGTTTGCTGGTCGTCAAGGCAACCGCCGGCGCCGACGCTCCCGAGCGTTGCTCGCAGGCCTTCACCGTCGCGTCGACCGCCGCCGCGTCCGGCGTGGACGTCTCGTTCTGGCTCACCGGCGAGTCCACCTGGTTCGCCCTGCCGGGCCGGGCCGCCGAGTTCGAGCTGCCGCACGCCGCTCCCCTGCCCGACCTGATCGACCTGCTGCTGTCCTCGGGCCGGGTGACGGCGTGCACCCAGTGCGCGGCCCGCCGCGACATCACCCCGGATGACGTGCTCCCCGGCATCCGGATCGCCGGCGCCGCGGTCTTCGTCGAGGAAGTGACGTCCCCGGACGCCCAGGCCCTGGTCTACTGACTGACGGTCACCTTCACCCGGTCACCGTCCGGCACGACGACCACCGAGCTGTCCCCGGTCCGGTAGGCCCAGGCACTGCCGTCGTCGCGGATGATCGTCGCGCCGACGCTGACCTTGCGCAGCCGCTGCGGCAGATCCGCGGGTTCGTCCAGCTCCGCACTCCAGCTGGCCGCCACCCCACCGTCCGGGTTGCTGACGCTCTGCACCTCCGGCACCGCCGTGCCCCCGAGCGCCTCCAGCACCGCCGCCAGCGTGGCCGGCGCCGCCGCCGCGCTCGGGTCGATCGCCCCCGGCACGTCGGCACTGGCCGGCCGGCACCCGCTGGTGATCCGCAGCGTCAGCACCTTGGCCGTGGCCTCGGCGTTGCTGTCGATCCCGATGAAGTTGCCGGCGTCCGCGTGAAACCCGAGCCGGGTCCCGCCGCGGGTGGCGACGACACTCGGCTGGTACGCCCGCGGAAGCCCGTCCGCGATCCCGTCGAGCGCCGCTCGGGCCCGCCCGGCCCCGACGTAAATGGTGAGGTTGCGGGCCGCTTCGACGCCGCTGCGCACCGGCGTGATCCGGCAGTCCCCGAGCAGTTCGAGCCCACCGAGCACGAGGGCCCGTCCATCACCGTTCGCGGCCGCGAAGAGCACGCCGGCCGCTTGCTGAAGCTCAGGCACGGCATCCGCGATGTCCCGCTGTTCCGGCACGGTGGCCCGCTCATGCCGCACCGACCAGACGGAGAGCACCACCAACGCGGCAATCCACCCGAAAACCAGCCCGACAAGCCACCACCGCCGCTTCGGCGGGGCCTCGACCCCCGGACTAATCACGGCAGCCATGGTGACACGCCCCAACACCGCGCCCGACGGCGCCGCACGAGATGATCACACGCGAAGTTCCCAGCGGGTGCCTACGCCGTCGGCGACGCTAGCGGCCGCCCATCACGGTGGCTCCTGGCCTCGAACCCTGGCTGCCATCCCGCATCACGGACTCGCTAAAGCCTTGCGGACAGTGCCACTCCGAAGAGTGGCGACATACCGTATATGTCCGATGGCGGCGACCTGGCTCGGTTGGATCTAGTGGACTTACGGTCCGATCGGAGCAGGAAATTTCCAAGATCTCTACGAGGTACGGCGGCCAGATGGCCAGCTGGGTGCGGCCCATCTCGGACCGCAGGGCTTCGCGGGCCGGGTCGCAGGGCCACCGCTTTCCGCAGGACCGGCAGTCCCACGACGGCCGCTCGGCGATGTGGCCCAGCTCGTCCCGCTTCACATCTCTCCTTCCCGGAGAAAGACGCAGCGGCCGGGGTAGGGGGCCTCCGACGTCGCTGCGAGCACCCTGCGACGAGTCGAGCAGGGCCGGGTGGGAATCAAGAGCCCGGCGCTGAACGCACTGCTCGACGAGTACGGCGTGCAGGATCCCGAGCTACGCGAGACCCTGCTGTCGATGGCCCGCGAGGGCAAGCAACGCGGCTGGTGGGCCAAGTACAGCGACCTACCGCCGGTCTATCGCCAGTACATCGGCCTGGAGTCCGCAGCCGACGAGATCCACGACTTCCAGACCATCGTGGTTCCGGGCCTGCTCCAGACCGAGGCGTACGCGCAGGCGATCACGAGTCGTGAGGCTTCTCGACCCACACCCGACGCCATCGCACAGCGAGTGACAGTCCGGATGGAGCGGCAGAAGCTGATCACGGAAGGTCAGCTGCGGCTAGTCGCCGTGATGGACGAGGCGGTACTCCACCGTCAGATCGGCGGTGCCGAAGTGATGCGTGACCAGCTGACCGCGTTGCTGGAAGCGGCCAAACTGCGCACCGTCACCGTGCAGGTGATCCCGTTCCGTGAAGGCGCCTACGCGTCCATGTTGTCGAGCTTCGCCATCCTTAATTTCCCCGACAGCCGAGGCGTGGTCTACATAGAGGGACTGACCGGCGATCTCTACGCTGAGGGTGACGACGTACAGCGCTGTACGGTGGTCTTCAACGAGCTCAGGTCATCGGCGTTGTCACCCACGGCGTCCCTTGCGATGATCAAAAAGATCCTCGACACAGGGCTGCAGCCATAGGAGTGAGTCATGCTCGATCAGAACTGGCGCAAGAGCACGCGCAGCGGCGGAAATGGCGCGTGCGTCGAGGTTCGTCGCGTCGACGACACCATCGAGGTCCGCGACACCAAGGACCGAACCGGCCCGGTGCTCTCGTTCACGATCGCCGAGTGGGTGGCCTTCACCGGCGGCACCAAGGGCGGCAAGTTCGACCTCTGATCGCAGGCGCATTACATGAGGCAGCTAGAGTGCCCGGTCTTGAAAGCCGGTCATGTGTGGCTGTTCTTGAGTTGGGCGTATTCGGGTGAGGTCAGGAAGCGGTCGATCGTCTCAGCTGTTCCTGGAGTCAGTGGGCGGTTCAGGGCCTCGGCTGCGGGGATGAAGAGCATCGCGGCGCCCTCGCCCAAGACCACATCGGACTGAGCCGCTGTCGTCGGGCCGTAGAAGTAGTGCTTTACCCGGCCCAGGTCCGGCAGGTCCTGGCGGGTGAACAGGCGCAGCGGGGCTGATGGGCGCAGGGACGTCTCCTCCCACAGCTCTCGCATCGCGCCCTCCAGTGGGGTCTCGCCCTCCTCTATCGCGCCGCCGGGCAAGCCCCAGAAGTTTGGGCAATACGGCGCCTTGTCGTCGCGTAGCTGCAGCAACAACGCACCCGTGGCGTCGACCAGGAACACGCAGGCGATCTGGAGCATCAGCTCTTGCCCAAGCGCTGCAGGGCGCCCATCGCCACGTCCGGTCGCGTCGTATACCAGAACGGGGGGAGTGACTTTCGCAGGAAAGCTCCGTATCCCCTCGCCGTCTCCAAGCGGGAGTCGAGGACCGCGACCACGCCCTTGTCGCCGGTGGAGCGGATCAATCGGCCCACCCCCTGGGCCAGCCGGATCGCGGCGATCGGCACGCTCACCGAGGCGAAGCCGGAGCCGCCGGCCGCGTCGACCGCCGCCGAGCGGGCCGCGGCCAGCGGCTCGTCGGGGCGCGGGAACGGCAGGCGGTCGATGACCACCAGTTGGCAGGCGTCGCCGGGGACGTCGACGCCCTGCCACAGGGACATCACCCCGAAGAGGCAGCTCTCCTTGACCTCGCGGAACTTCCTGACCAGCAGCGGCAGCGCCTCCTCGCCCTGCAGCAGGATCGGCAGGTCGGTGCGGGCGCGCAACAGCTCGGCGGCCTGGGTGGCGGCCTTGCGGGAGGAGAACAATCCGAGCGTACGGCCACCGATCGCCTCGACCAGCTTGAGCAGCTCCTCGCCGGCGGCGTCGGGCAGGCCGGACGCGGCCGGCCGGGGCAGGTGCGCGGCGACGTAGAGGATGCCCTGCTTGGGGTAGTCGAACGGGGACCCGACGTCGAGTGACGTCCAGCCGTCGCCGGAGGTGGGCGGGGCGTCGGCGGTCAGCGAGCCGGGCGCGGCGGTCTCGGCGACCGCCGACCGGGCCGACGGGACGGACGGGGCAGCCGCGGGCAGGCCGAGTGAGCGGGCCACCGTGTCGAAGCGGCCGCCCAGAGTGAGGGTGGCCGAGGTGGCCACGACCGTACGGTCCGCGTAGAGGCCCTGAGCCAGCGTGCCGGCCACCGAGAGCGGGGCGACCACCAGCGCGCGGCGGCCGCTGCCCATGTCGGACTTCTCCACCCAGGCCACGTCGAAGTCGGACTCCTCCAACAGCCGCTGGGCGGTGTCCGACAGATCGCCGAGAGCGGCCTTGGCCTGCTGTTTGCGTACCGGATCGGGGTCGTCGTTCTTGATGTCGCCGATGGCCTGCAGGCCGGCCCGGGTGCCCGCCTCCAGCAACGTGACCGCCTGGCGCAACATGTCGGGCAGGCCGCCGGTCAGGCGGCCGGCGGGCGACTCGGCGAGACCGACCGTGAGGGAGTCGGCCGCCTCGGCCAGCTGCTCGGCGGTGGCCGGCGGGATGAACGGCTTGGCCCGGCGGGACGAGCGCTCGATCGCGTCGGGGGTCAGCTCGGCCTGCGCCGCCGAGGAGACCCGGTCGGCCAGCTCGTGGGCCTCGTCGATGACCAGCAGTTTGTGCGGCGGGACGATGTGCCGGTCGGCGAGCATGTCGACGGCGAGCAGGCTGTGGTTGGTGACGACGATGTCGGCTTCGCGGGCGCGGACCCGGGAGGCCTCGGCGAAGCACTCGGGGCCGTAGGGGCATTTCTGCGCGCCCACGCAGTCGCGGGCCGGCATGGACACCTGCCGCCAGGCCGTCTCGTCGACGCCGGGGTCGAGCTCGTCGCGGTCGCCGGTCTTCGTCTTCTCCGACCAGGCCTGCAGGCGCTGGATCTGTTTGCCCAGCTTGCCGGCCTCGCCGAGCCACTGGGTGGCCTTGGGCGGCGCGTCGTCGAAGAGGGTGTCGGTGGGCTCCTCCTCGTCGGCGTGTTCCATCTTCGCCAGGCAGAGGTAGTGGTGCCGGCCCTTGAGGACGGCGAACGTCGGACGCCGGCCGAGGACCGGCTCGACCGCCGCGGCCAGGCGTGGCAGGTCGTGCTCGACCAACTGGTTCTGCAGGGCGAGGGTGGCCGTCGAGACCACCACCGGGCCGTCGACGAGCAGGGCGGGCGTCAGATAGGCGAGGCTTTTCCCGGTGCCCGTGCCGGCCTGCACGAGCAGGTGCTCGCGCTCCTGGACGGCCCGGTCGATGGCGGCGACCATGGCCTGCTGACCTGGGCGCTCACCGCCCCCGGGGACCGCACCGACCGCGGCGGCTAGTAGTTGCTCGGCGGTCGCCTTCTTACGGGTAGCTGCGGGCACGCAGAGACGGTACCCGCCACCACCGACAGAAGCCGACCACCGTTAGGGTTCTCGTCATGCCGCACGACATGGTCCGGGTCGTCTACACGAAGTACGACGGTTCGGCCCACCGGGACTATCCGGCTCGCCGCTTCGGCTCCGACGACCTCGGCGTCTGGGTCGGGGTGACGCGCGGGACGAAGTCGGTCTACCACGGCCGCCCGTCGGTCGAGCAGATCCCATTCGTCCTGCTCATCCCGCATCACGCCTGGTGGACGGGCATGTTCAACCCGCGGCCGCGGACCAGCGAGGTCTACTGCGACATCACCACCCCGGCCCGCTGGGAGGGTGACACGGTCCACATCATCGACCTCGACCTGGACGTGGTGCGCCGCCGCGAGTCGGGCCGGGTCGAGTTGCGCGACGAGGACGAGTTCGACGAGCACCGGGTGCAGTTCGGCTACCCGGACGACCTGGTGACCGAGGCGCAGGCGGCCGCGGCGAAGCTGATGGGTGCGCTCGGCGACGGCAGCGAGCCGTTCGCCACGCAGTACCACAAGTACCTAACCCAGGTCGCCCAGTAGCAGCTTGTCCGGGTTGAGCTGGTTGAAGAGCCCGGTGATCCGGCCGTCGTCGACGGTGACGGCCAGCACCGACAGCAGCGGTCGCCCGTCGGCGTAGGTGCCGCGCACGAGCACCGCCGCCGCCCCGCTGACCACCACCGGTTCGACCGCGACCTCGCCGACCCGGCCGCTGAGGATGCCGAGGTAGAAGCGGGCCACGCGGTCCGGCCCCAGGACCGGCCGGGTGCCGACACCGGGGATCAGGCCGCCGCCGTCACCGATCGCCACCACGTCCGGCGCGAGCACCGCGGCGAGCGCCTGAACGTCGCCACTGTTCGCCGCGGCCAGGAACGCGTTGAGCACCTCGCGCTGTTCGGCCAGGCCGGCCGAATGCCGCACGCCGCCCTGACCGGCCGCCCGGCGTGCCCGGGACGCGTGCTGGCGAGCCGTGCTCTCGGTGGTGCCGAGCACGGACGCGACATCCTCGAACGGCACCCCGAACGCGTCGTGCAGGACCAGCGCGACGCGCTGTTCGGGGGTCAGTTTCTCCAGGACGATCAACAGCGCGAGGCCGACCTGGTCACTCATCTCGGCGCGGGCGTCGGGCCCAAGATCAGGAGAGACGGCGTACGCCGGAAGCCACTGCCCGGGGTACGCCTCCCGGCTCACCCGCGCCGATTTGAGTACGTCGAGGCAGATGCGCCCGGTGACGGTGGTGAGCCAGCCGCGCAGGTCGTGGATCGGCCCGCCGTCGCGCGCCCGGTCGTACCGCAACCAGGCTTCCTGCACGGCGTCCTCGGCCTCGGCCCGGCTGCTCAGCATCCGGTAGGCGAGGGCGATCAGGTGCGGGCGCTCGGCCTCGAACTCGTCGGCGGTGGTGGGCGCGGTCGGCGACGGCATGGAGGAATTCTGCGGGACATTGCCCGGCCGCGGGTACCGGATGTGACACAGTAGTAAACACGCGTTTCGGACGAATCGGAAGGTGCGCTGTGAACGGTGCGACGATCGCCGGCGGACTGGCCGGGCTCGCCGGACTCGCCGGCGCGGTGTCGATCGGGACCGTGTTGTCCCGCCGCCCCGGCCCGTACCTTCCGGCCGGGCACGCAATCGCCAAGCCCGGGCAGATCGATCCGCTGCCCGACGTGCTGCGCCGCGGCCTGGGCGGGCTCACCGTCCCGGTCACGCCCGGCCCGCACGGCGAGTTGTTCCTCGGTCCCGGCGGGCCGCAACCCGGCCGTACGCTGCGAAGGCTTGTTCTTACCCCGCTCTTCGCCCGCGCCAAGAGTCGCGGTGGCCGCCTGGCCCTCGACCAGCAGGTGCCGTTCCGGCTGGTGGTCGAGTTCGTCGGGGCCAACCGCGAGGCGGAGACGCTGCTCCGCGCGTACCGGATGCTCGATCAGCAGTTGCGGGACCACGCCACCCTGCTCAGCCACTACGACGACGGAAGCCTCGTGCCGGGCGCGGTCACCGTCTCGGTGGCCGGCATCGTCGACGTCCGCGAGCTGCTCGCCGGCCAGGAGACCCGGTACGCCTTCGCCGACGGCACCTTCGACGACCTCGGCTCCCAGTCGGCGCCGCCCACCCTGGTCCCGATGATCAGCGAGCCGTGGAGCCGCCGGTTCGGCTGGGACGGCCGCGAGCCGATCTCGGCCGAGGAGCGCCACCTGCTGAACGCCCTGGTCCGTCAGGCGCACGAGGACGGCCGCACGGTTCGCGTCACCGGCCTGCCGACCGGCTCGCGCCGCGCCCGCCGGGCGATCTGGACCGAGCTGGGCGCCGCCGGTGTCGACGTCATCGCCGACACCGACCAGGCCGGGCTGGTCCGGCACCTGCGCCGGCACCCGGTCAGCCGGTGGGTGCCGCGGGCCCCGCTGCCCACCCGCGCGGTCCGGCGCAACTCCCCGCGACCGCACGCTCCGCGACCGGACCGTCGCCACGAGCCGGTGTAAACGGGGCTGAAAAGGGGCATCGCTGAGCGGAGCCTCCAGGCGAACGACGAGTGAATCCTGGGCGACCGCTAGCATTCCCGGAGATCCATCCCACCCCCGTCGATCGAGGTCCGCGCCGTGAAGTTCTCCTTCCGCCCCGTCGAGGGGGCCTTCTACGATCTCTTCACCTCGGCTGCGCAGAATCTGGTCAAGGGCACCGAGCTCCTCAACGAGCTGGCGCTGCCGGGGGTGGACGTCCAATCGGTCAGCGACCGGCTGACCGATGTGGAGCACGACAGCGACCAGATCACCCACGACCTCTACAAGAAGATCAACTCGACCTTCATCACCCCGTTCGACCGGGCCGACATCTACTCCCTCGGCTCCCAGCTCGACGACGTGATGGACCACCTCGAAGCGGTCGGCAACCTCCTTTACCTGTACGGGCTGACCGAGCTGCCGTCGCTGCCCCGGGAGATGCACGAGCTGATCACCGTGCTCGACCAGCAGGCGAAGATCACCGCCGAGGCGATGCCGCGGTTGCGCGCGATGAAGGGCCTCGCGGAGTACTGGATCGAGATCAACCGCCTGGAGAACGACGGCGACCGCGCCTACCGCATGCTGCTGGTCCGGCTCTTCTCCGGTGAGTACGACGCGCTCACCGTGCTCAAGATGAAGGAGGTCGCCGACGAGCTGGAGGCCGCCTGCGACGCCTTCGAGCACGTGGCGAACACCGTCGAGACCATCGCGGTCAAGGAGTCCTAGACCTTGTCTGCCGAACTCATCGCCGTCCTGGCGGTGATCGCCGTGGCGATGGTGTTCGACTACACCAACGGCTTCCACGACGCCGCCAACGCGATCGCGACCAGCGTCAGCACCCGCGCGCTGACGCCGCGCATCGCCCTGCTGATGGCCGCGGCCGGCAACTTCATCGGCACCCACTTCGGCGAGAACGTCGCCAAGACGGTGAGCGGCATCATCGAGGTGCAACGCTCGGTGACCGGCCTCGGCGTGGTCTTCGCGGCCGTCCTCGGCGCCATCCTGTGGAACCTGATCACCTGGTATTTCGGCCTGCCGTCCTCCTCGTCGCACGCCCTCATCGGCGGTCTCGGCGGCGCCGCCCTGGTGGCCGGCTACACGATCAACTGGGACGCGATCATCCAGAAGGTCGTCATCCCGATGCTGGCGTCCCCGCTGGTCGGCTTCACGGCCGGCTTTCTGTTCATGGTCGCCCTCATGTGGACCTTCCGGCGCGGCCGCCCGAGCAAGCTCAACCGAGGTTTCCGCTGGGCCCAAACGGTCTCGGCGGCCGCGATGTCGATCGGCCACGGCCTGCAGGACGCCGCGAAGACCATCGGCATCATCCTGGTGGCGCTGTACGCGGGCGGCTACCAGGAATCGACCGAGCACATCCCGCAGTGGGCGTACTGGACGTCGGCGACGGTGCTGGCGCTGGGCACGTACGCCGGCGGCTGGCGCATCATCCGCACCCTGGGCCGCAAAATCATCGACCTGGGCCCACCGGAGGGCTTCGCCGCCGAGGCGGTGGCCAGCGTCCTGCTCTTCGTCTTCGGCATCAAGCTGGGCGCCCCGATCAGCACCACCCACACGATCACCTCAGCAATCATGGGCGTAGGCGCGACGAAAAAGATGTCCGCGGTCCGCTGGGGCGTGGCAGGCCAGATCGTAGGGGCATGGATCCTGACGTTCCCCGGCGCAGGGGGCCTGGCCGCCCTCTCCTACTTCGCCGTCCGCCCCTTCTTCAGCTGACCCGCGGACCAACCTCAGGCGACGTCGAAACCGACCGCGCCCCACCGACCAAAGCCAGCATCTGCTCGCGCATCAGCGCCCGCTGCGCGACGCGGTCCGCGTCGTCCCAGCGAGGATCGATTTCCCGAGCCTTCGCCTTGACATCGCGCCAGTCCGAGAAGTCACTCATCAGCATTCCTCTGCCAGTTCACCTAGTCTTGAGACTAGTTTTCTTGAGACTATAGAAGGGCAAGCTGGATGCTCTCGCCGAAGGGCGGCACTCGGGAATGAACAGGCGGGCGGAGACATGGCAAACCAGGGCGGCGCAGTTCTGACTCCCGAGGCGGAAGCCGCACTGCTCGCCGAGGCAGAGGCGGGTTATGACCCGGAAGAACTCGTCCCGAGGAAGGCCGCGGGTCGGCCTGGCCCAGAAGGTGCTGCGGGCTGCGTATGGGCCGAAGCCGGGACGGTGAGGTGTCGGCCGTTGCAGGCGGGCGGCACCTCACCGTTTTCCTGCTAGATCGACCACCATGCGGTGGTGTCCGGGAGGAGGACGGTGGTGCCGTTCTCCGTTTTTACCGGGCCGCTGGTGGTCAGCACCTCGCCGGGGGTGGTGATGTGGGCCGGCTCCGTGCCCATGTTGACCGTGCAGCGGAAGCTGCTGCCTCGGTCGAAGGCTAGGACGCCGGCCGGCGCGTCGCGCCATGCCAGGTCGTCGCCGGCCGCGAAGACCTTGCGTCGCAGGGAGAGGGCCTCGCGGTACATGGTCAAGGTGGAGGTGGGGACGCCGGTCTGGGCCTCTACGCTCAGCTCGGCCCACGACTCGGGCTGGGGCAGCCAGCTCGGGCCGCCCTCGGGGCCGAAGCCGTACGGCGCCGTCGTGCCGGACCACGGGATCGGCACCCGGCAACCGTCGCGGTAACCGTCCTGGCCGGTGGCCCGGTGGAACGCCGGGTCCTGGCGGACCTCCGGCGGCAGGTCGATGACCTCCGGCAGGCCCAGCTCCTCGCCCTGGTAGAGGTACGCCGAGCCGGGCAGGGCCAGCAGCAGCAGGGACGCCGCCCTAGCCCGGCGCAGGCCGGCCACCTGGTCGACCTCGGTGGGCTTCTTGCCGGCGACCTCGCCGTTGTTGACGTGCATCAGGCGGTTGGTGTGCCGGACCACGTCGTGGTTGGACAGGGTCCAGGTGGTCGGCGCGCCGACCGCGGCGGTGGCGGCCAGCGAGTCGTCGATCATTGCTCGCTGGGCGGCCACGTCCCATCCGGAGCCCAGGTAGCTGAAGTTGAAGGCCTGGTGCAGCTCGTCGGGGCGGACGTAGTTGGCGACCCGGTTCAGGGTCGGGGCCCACGCCTCGGCGACGGCGATCCGCTCGCCGGGGTATTCGTCGAGGATGGCCCGCCAGCTGCGGTAGATGTCGTGCACGCCGTCCCGGTCGAAGCACGGGCTCTCGCCGACGTCGAACAGGTGCCATTCGGCGAGACCGCCGACGTCCGGCAGGCCGGGCTCCTTGACCAGGCCGTGCGCCACGTCGATGCGGAAACCGTCGACACCCAGGTCGAGCCAGAAGCGCAGGATCGTCCGGAACTCGTCGGCGACGGCCGGGTGGTCCCAGTTGAAGTCGGGCTGTTCGGCGGCGAACAGGTGCAGGTACCACTGGCCGTCGGCGACCCTGGTCCAGGCCGGGCCGCCGAAGATGGACGGCCAGTCGTTGGGCGGGAGTTCGCCGTGCTCGCCGCGGCCCTCGCGGAAGTGGTAGCGGGCCCGCAGCGGCGAACCCGGGCCCTCGGCCAGCGCCTGCTGGAACCAGACGTGCTGGTCGGACGAGTGGTTGGGGACCAGGTCGACGATCACGCGCAGGCCCAGATCGTGCGCGTCCGACACCAAAAGGTGAGCGTCGGCGACGCTGCCGAAGATCGGGTCGACGGTGCGGTAGTCGGCGACGTCGTAGCCGGCGTCGGCCTGCGGGGACAGGTAGAAGGGGGACAGCCAGACCGCGTCGACGCCGAGATCACTGAGGTACGGCAGGCGGCTCCGGATGCCCGGCAGGTCGCCGATGCCGTCGCCGTTGAGGTCGGCGAAGCTGCGTGGATAGATCTGATAGATGACCGCATCGCGCCACCAAGAAGTCATAGGCGATCACGCTACACGGTTACTAACACGTGTTACATCAGCGGTTTGATCGCCGAGTCTCGGACGATCAGGGTCGTGCCGAGGAGCTGATGGGGGTGCTGGTCCTCCCCCCGGACGGCGGAGATGAGGAACGAAGCGGCACTTCTGCCCTTGGTGACGATGGGCTGGCGCACCGTGGTGAGCCGCGGCCGGAACCAGGCCGACTCGGCCAGGTCGTCGAAACCGGTCACCGAGACCTCATCGGGCACCTGATGCCCGAGCTCCTGCAACGCGTCCACCGCGCCATAGGCGAGCACGTCGGAGAGCGCCATGATCGCCGTCGGCGGCACCGGCCGGGCCATCAGCTCCTTGGTCGCGCGGTAGCCGTCGACCCGGGTCACCGGCACCTCGGCGAGGGCCACGTCGGCCATGGTCAGGCCGGAGGCGGCGAGGGCCTCCTCGATTCCGGTCATCCGGCGGCCCAGCGGGCCGCGATAGCCGCGGGTGGCGACGTCCGGTCCGGGTGCGATGGAGAGTACGGCGATCCGACGGTGACCCAGGTCCAGAAGGTAGCGGGTCACCTCACGGGCACCGCCCCGGTCGTCCACCTCGACGCTCGGGGCGTTCTCGTAACGGTCCGAGTCGATCAGCACGAACGGGATGTCCCGGCGGATCAGCTCGGCCACCTCGGCGCCCTCGGTCTCCAGGCCGCAGACGATGAAGCCGTCCACCGCCGCGTACGGAATGGCCTTGAGCACCGAATCCTGCAGCGGCGGGGTGAGCAGCAGCGTGTAGCCCTCCTGGTCACAGATCTGCCCGACGCCCATCAGGAACCGGGCGTAATACGGGTTCTCCAGGATCTGGGCCAGCCGTTGCGGCAGCAGCACACCGATCGAGTTGGTGGTGCCGGCCTGCAACATCCGGGCCAGCGTGTTCGGCGTGTAGCCGAGGTCGGCGGCGGCCGCGAGGATCCGCTCCCGGGTGGCGGCCGAGATGCGCTGCGGGTTGTTGAACGCGAACGAGACGGCGGACCGGGAGACCCCCGCGGCCGCGGCCACATCGCTCGACGTCGGCTTGCCGCCGACTTTTCTCGACGGCATGCCGACCACTTTAGTCAGTAGGCGACACCGATCTCGTCACGGATGGTGTCGAGCAGGCCCATGATCTCCAGCGTGGTGGCGTGCGGCATCAAGGGGCTCTCCAACTCGCCGGCCAGGATGCTGCGCTGCACCTCGGCCGCCTCGAACTGGTAGCCGCTGCCCTCGAACGGGAAATCGAACGTCTCCGGGTCCCGGCCCGGGCGGTTCAGCACGAACGACCGCGGCACGAAGAAGCCCGGCGGGATGTCGATCCGGCCGTCGGTGCCGGTGATCGACGCGGCGTTCCGGCTCTCGCCGTTGATGCTGCAGGTCAGGGCCGCGATCGCGCCGGGCTGCCAGCCGAGCAGGACGCCGGTGTTCTCGTCCACGCCCTCCGGCGTCAGGTGCGCCCACGCCTGCACCGAGGTCGGCGCGCCCATGATCAGGTGGGCCAGGTTGATCGGGTAGACGCCGAGGTCGAGCAGCGCGCCGCCGCCGAGCTGCGGGTTGCGCAACCGGTGCTCGGGCTCGAACGGGCCCTGCAGGCCGAAGTCGGCGTGGATGGCGCTGACCCAGCCGATCGCGCCCTCCTCGACCAGCTCGTGGATCTTACGAACGGCCGGGTTGAGCCGCATCCACATGGCTTCCATCAGGAACACGCCGTTGGCGTGCGCGGCCTGCACGAGCTGGGCCGCGGAGCTGAGGTCGAGCGTGATCGGCTTCTCGACCAGCACTCCCTTGCCACCCTCGATGCAGGTCAGGGCAGCGGCCAGGTGCTGCGCGTGTGGGGTGGCGACGTAGACGACGTCGACCTCGGGGTCGGCGGCGAGCTCCGCGTAGGAGCCGTAGGAGCGGGCGAAACCGTACCGCTCGGCGAACGCGGCCGCGGTCTCGGCCGATCGGGACCCGACGGCGGCGAGTTCGGCCCCCTCGACCAGCGGGAGGTCCTTGGCGAACTGGGCAGCGATCCCGCCGGGGCCGACGATGCCCCAGCGCACCTTCTGTGCAGTCATGATCGCTACCGTATCGCCCCACCCCGCGCGCGACCCACCAACCCGCGATCGGGCCGGCGGCCGCCGAATGGGGCAGGATCGACGGGGTGACCGCAAACCCCGGCAGGTTGACCTTTCCGCTCCCCGAGGCGATGGTGCGGCGGGCGCTCGAGTTCCGCGGCGAGCCGGAAACCCCGCGCCCCTCGGCCACCGTCGTTCTCCTGCGCCCCGAGGGCGACACCTTCCAGGTGTACGTGTTGAAGCGCGCCGCCACGATGGTCTTCGGCGGGCTGTACGCGTTTCCGGGCGGCGGCGTGGACCCGACCGACCGGCCGGAGACGCTCCGCACCGACTGGTCGCGCCGGCTCGGCGTGCCGGACGAGCAGGCCCGCGCGATCGTCGGCGCCGCCTGCCGGGAGCTGTTCGAGGAGGCCGGGGTGCTGCTGGCCGGCCCGGTCGGCGAGCCGGACCGCACGGTGAGCGACGGCTCGATGAGCGGGGTCGTGTCGCACGGCAGCGAGGACGACGACGAGCGGATCGTCGGCGACGTCAGCGCCGACGACTGGGAGGCGGACCGGGCCGCGATCGCCGCGCACGAGCTGACCCTCACCGAGGTGCTGCAGCGCCGTGGCCTGCGGCTGCGCGACGACCTGCTGTTCCCGTGGGCGCGCTGGATCACCCCGGAGTTCGAGCCGCGGCGGTTCGATACGTGGTTCTTCGTCGCTCTCCTGCCGGAAGGGCAGACGGCCCGCGACGTGTCCGGGGAGAGTGAGGTCGCCACGTGGGCCCACCCGCAGGCAGCTGAGGAGCTGGCCATGCTCCCACCGACTCGGTCGACCGTGAACTCATTACGACCGTACGAAAAAATTGCCGAAGTGATCGCGGCCTCGAGTCGCCGTGATGCCGCACGCCCGGTGATGCCTCGCGTGGAATTCCTCGAAGACGGAAGCGCCCTGCTGCACGTGGAGTGAGCAGGGCGCCTGTCGTGAGAAAAACCAACAGCGAAGGCTCAGCCGAAGCGACCCGTGATGTAGTCCTCGGTCTTCTTCTGCGTCGGGTTGCTGAAGATCTTCTGGGTGTCGTCGTACTCGATCAGGCGGCCGGGGTCGCCCGTCTTGTCGATCGAGAAGAAGCCGGTCTTGTCGCTGACCCGCGCCGCCTGCTGCATGTTGTGCGTGACGATGATGATCGTGAAGCGGTCCTTCAGCTTGAACATCAGGTCCTCGATCGCCAGCGTCGAGATCGGGTCGAGCGCCGAGCAGGGCTCGTCCATCAGCACGACCTGCGGCTCGACCGCGATGGTGCGGGCGATGCAGAGACGCTGCTGCTGACCGCCGGAGAGGCCGGCGCCGGGCCGGTTGAGCCGGTCCTTGACCTCGTTCCAGAGGTTCGCCGACTTCAGCGACTGCTCGGCCGCGTCGTCCAGCAGCGACTTCTTCTTGACGCCGTTGAGCTTGAGGCCGGCCACCACGTTCTCGTAGATCGACATCGTCGGGAACGGGTTGGGGCGCTGGAACACCATGCCGATCAGGCGCCGGACCGCGGTGACGTCGACGTCCGGGTCGTAGATGTTCTGCTCGTCGATGGTCAGCCGGCCCTCGATGCGGGCGTTCGGCAGGACCTCGTGCATCCGGTTGATCGACCGGAGGAACGTGGACTTGCCGCAGCCGGACGGACCGATCAGGGCGGTGATCGTCTTGGGCTCGACGGTCATCGAGATGCTGTCGATCGCCTTGAACGAGCCGTAGTAGGAGGAGACGTTGCTCGCCTCGATGCGCTTGGCCATGGGGGACACCTCTTAACGGGTCAAACTGTTGCGACGGGCGAGCATCTTGGCGGCGATGGTCAGGATCAGCACGATCGCGACCAGCGTCAACGCGGCCGTCCAGGCTCGCGCCGGGGCGTACTTCGAGGCGTCGCCGGCCTGCTGGTAGACGTAGAGCGCCAGCGAGGACTGGTTGCCCGTGAACGGGTCGAAGTTGATCGCGGCGGCGCCGCCGGCAACCAGCAGGACCGGTGCCGTCTCGCCGGCCGCGCGGGCGATGGCGAGCATGACGCCGGTGACGATGCCGGGCAGGGCGGTCGGCACGACGATCTTGAGGATCGTCTTCCACTGCGGAACGCCGAGGGCGTAGGCGCCCTCGCGCAGCGGGCCGGGCACCAGGCGCAGCATCTCCTCGGTGGACCGCACGATCGTCGGCAACATCAGCACCGACAACGCCAGCGAGGCGGCGAAGCCGGAGAAGCGCGGCTGCCCGTTGTTGAACCAGGGGCTCACGATCAGGACCCAGAACGACAGGATGAACAGGCCGGCCACGATCGACGGGATACCGGTCATCACGTCGACGAAGAACCGGACCGTGCCGGCGAACTTGCCCCGGCCGTATTCCACCAGGTAGATCGCGCCGAGCACGCCGAGCGGCACCGCGATCAGGGCGGCGATGCCGACCTGCTCCAGGGTGCCGATGATCGCGTGGTAGGCGCCGCCGTTCGCGTCGCGGGCACCGATGTTGTTCATCGAGGTGCCGAAGAAGTTGCCGTCGAGCCGGCTGGCACCCTTGGAGACCAGGGTCCAGACCACGCTCGCGAGCGGCAGGATCGCCAGCAGGCAGGCCGAGTAGATCAGCGACTGCCAGGCCCGGTTACGGGCGGCGCGACGGCCCTCGACCCGGCCGGCCGCGTAGAGCAGCCCGACCAGGTAGAGGACCCAGGACAGGACGATGACGAGCACCCAGTTGCCCAGGCCGAGGCCGAGCACGAGCGCGGCCGAGACCACGACCGCGGCGAGCGCGACGCCGAGGTTGGCGACCAGCGGCAGCTTCTGCGTCCGGATGTTGTCGGGCGTCATGGCGACGCCGGGAAGCTCTCTGTCCAGAAGACTCATGCGGCACTGTCCCGGAACTCGCGACGACGGTAGATGATCGCCCGGGCCGCCATGTTGACCACCAGGGTGATGGCGAACAGCACCAGACCGGAGGCGATCAGGGCGCCGCGGCCGGTGGCGTTGGCCTCGCCGAAGGTGTTGGCGATGTTGGCGGCGATCGAGTTGCCGCCGTTCTCGATGATGTTGAACGAGATGCTGAAGACGGTGCCGAGGGTCAGCGCCAGGGCAATCGTCTCGCCGAGCGCGCGGCCGAGGCCGAGCATCACCGCGGCGATCACGCCGGGCTTGCCGTACGGCAGGACGGCGGTGCGGATCATCTCCCACTTGGTGGCGCCCAGAGCGAGGGCGGCCTCCTCGTTCATCCCGGGGGTCTGCTGGAAGACCTCGCGGGAGAGAGAGGTGACGATCGGCAGCACCATGATGGACAGCACCAGGCTGCCGAGCAGGATCGACCGGCCGAACGGGCCGTCGCCGCCGAAGAGCGGGATCCAGCTGAAGTATTTGTTGAGCCAGACCGAGAAGTCGCGGACCGGCTCCATGAACACGTCCCGGCCCCAGAGGCCGAAGACCACACTGGGCACGGCGGCGAGCAGGTCGATGACGAAGCCGAGCGGGTTGGCCAGCCGCTTGGGGGCGTAGTGCGAGAGGAACAGCGCGATGCCCAGCGCGATCGGCACCGCGACGAGCAGGGCGATCACCGAGGACAGCACCGTGCCGAAGGCCAGCGCCGCGATCCCGAAGTTGGGGTTGGTGTCGTTCGGGAACCACTGCTTGTAGGTCAGGAAGTTCACCGTGTCGGCGCTGATCGCCGGAGCTGCCTTCGAGATCAGGAAGATCGCGATCGCCACGATGATGACCAGCACCATCGCGCCGGCCCCCGTCGACAGGCCACGGAACCCGGCCTCCATCGAGAACCGGGACTTCTTGGGAAGGGCGCCACCGCCGCCGATCGGGGGTTCGTCGTAACTACTCGGCGAAACGCCGGTGCCGGCGGGCCGGGCGTGACGTCCTGTCACACCCGAGCCGCCGGCGCTGGCGTTCGTCGAGCTGGAGGGGTAGTCACCCATCTGCTCGCTCGCTGTCGTCTCGGAGGGATTAGTTTCCGCAGGTCAGCTGATGGTGGCGACCGAGGCCGCGACCTTCGACTGGACCGAGGCGGGCAGCGGGGCGTAGCCGAGGTCGCTCAGCGCCGACTGGCCGCCGGTGCTCGAGGTGAAGGTGAGGAAGTTCTTGATGTCGGCAGCCTTGGCGGAACCCTTGCTGCAGACGATCTCGTAGGTGACCAGAACGATCGGGTACGCACCGGCGGTGGTGGTGGCGTAGTCGATCGACATCTTGAGGTCGTTGCCGGTGCCGGTGATCTTGGCACCCTCGATGGTCTTGCCGGCGCTCTCGCCGGTCAGCGCGGTGAACTCACCCGCACCGTTCTTGATCTTCGCGGTCTGCAGGTCGCTGTTCTCGGCGAACGAGAGCTCGACGTAGGAGATCGTGCCGGCCGTGCTCTTGACCTGGCTGGCCACGCCGTCCGACTTGGCCGCGCCGGTGCCGCCCGGGGCCTTCCAGGCCTTGGCGTTGCCGAAGGTCCAGTCGGTCTCGGCGGTCTTGCTCAGGTACTTGGTGAAGTTGTCGGTGGTGCCCGACTCGTCCGAGCGGTGCACGGCCTGGATCGCGATCGACGGCAGCTTGGCGCCGCTGTTGAGCGCGGCGATCGCCGGGTCGTCCCACTTGGTGATCTTGCCCGCGAAGATCTTGGCGATGGTCGAGGCGTCCAGCTGGAGACCGTCGACGCCGTCCACGTTGTAGACGACCGCGATCGGGCCGACGACCATCGGGAGGTTCAGCGCCGGGCCGGTCGCGCACTTGGCGTCGGCCTGCTTCTGCTCGTCGTCCTTGAGGGCCGAGTCGGAGCCGGCGAAGTCAGCCGTGCCCGCGATGAAGGCCTGGATGCCGGCGCCGGAGCCGGTGCCCTGGTAGTCGATCTTCGCGCTGGAACACTGCGCGTTGTACTTCTTGATCCACTCGTCCATGGCGTTCTTCTGGGCCGAGGAGCCCTGTGCCGTCAGGCTGCCGGACCCACAGTTCGCAGCCGCGGCGGAGTTGTCGCTCCCGCTCGGCTCGGTGGTGTTGTCCGACCCGCACGCGGCAAGCGCGAGCGTTGCAGTCAAAGCAATACCGGCGAGGTAACCGGACCGCTGGAGCTTCACGAAAATTTCCCTTCGGGGTGAGGTGCAGCGCCGATCTCATCGGCACACCCCGAAAGCTAAGAGGGCCAGGTAGCCGGTTTCCCGGCCACAAATGAACGCGCGGTGAACACGTACGCACTTCAAGTTTGCTTTCTCCTGAGCCCGAGTTGTCCGTTCCGTGAACCCGGTGACTGAAGTCCGAAAAATCCTACATTTTGCAGTCACCTTTACCGCCCTGAGATCCCGCCTTGTCCGTCCCGTGACGCGTGGGACTCGGTGAACAGGGTCGCGCCGATGTTGGCGAGGAACGTTCGTTCGCTGGTGAACTCGATCCACTCCGAGCACGTCGCGGCGATCCGCATCGGGCCGCAGTCGGTCAGCTGCGGCTCCTGGCTGCCCTGCAGCATGCCGACCGCGGCGGCGCTCACCCCGTCCGAGGACGGGATGAGGATCGGGCCGCCGCTGTCGCCGCGGGCGCCGGCGATCCCGGACCGGGCGTGCACCCGGATCGACGAGAAGGTTCCGAACCCGTCGTTGAAGGTCACCATGGTGTTCTCGACGATCAGGTCGCAGTGCACGCCCGAGTTGGCGCCGCTGCTGCAGACCGAGCTCCCCTCGGAAACATCGGCGAGGCCGTTGACGGTCAGGTGGTAACCGCTGGCGTTGTCCCACGCGCCGTCGAACACCCAGTAGTAACCGTCCCCGGCGAGCACCCGGTTACCGGTTCCCGCGTCGACGGTGTGCACGTCGCCGTATCGGGACTCGGGCGTGTCCAGGTCGTAGGCCGACCAGTCGCCGTCGGTGCAGTGCCGGGCGGTGGTGGTCCAGGTGAAGCCGGCCAGCCGGATCGCGAAGCCGCTCGTGCACCCGGCGCCCGAGCTGCCGCGGATCATCCCGCCCGCGTTCTTGGCGCCGGTGTCGGTCGAGCGGGTCGAGTACGGGACGGTGGGGTGCCCGGGGACGACTCTCCGCCCCTTCACCGCCACGGCTCGCCGGCCGGGCAGCACGCCCGCCACGGTGATCTGGTCGTTCGCCAGCGTCGGGCCGGCCACCGAGGTCACCTGCAGGCCGCCCAGCTGGGCGGCGTTGGCCGGGTCGAGCAGCGAGGCGATGGCGCGTTCGATCGAGGCCCGGGTGTAGCCGACCGGCTTGACGACGATGTCGAGTCCGCGCCGGGCCCCCTCGGCCACCGCCTGCGCCTGCAGGTCCGAGATGCCGTTCCACAGCAGCGTCATCCGCCGGTCGGGAATGCTGACCGCGGACTCGTAGAAGCCCTGCTCGACCACGCCCGGCCGGGTGATCAGCCAGGTCTTGAAGTCGTTCAGGTCCTCCTGGTTGCGCATCCCGTCCGCACCGAGCGCGGCCAGCATCAGCCGGTAGGCGTCAGTGGTCTCGGGAACGCCCTGCCCGCTCTTGGTGGGTGCCGGATCCTTCGGCGGCAGGCCCGCCGCTCCGAGGATCAGGATCGCGGCCACGCCGAGCACGAATGCCTTCATGGCATCCACCCCACCAGAGGAAAAGGTGGTCAGCGCTGATAATTGACGTCGGTCTTGTAGACCGCGAATCCCAGCTTGCGATAGAGATTGACCGCGGCGGTGTTGGATTCGTCGACGTAGAGCTGGGCCTGGGTCAGGCCCGCGTCGGCCAGGTGGCGCAGGCCGGCGATGCTCAGCGCGACGCCCAGGCCCTTGCGGTGGCCGCCCGGGTCGACGCCGAGCACGTAGATCTCGCCCAGGGCCGGGTCGTCGCCGGACGGCGGGTGGACCTTGGTCCAGTGGAAGCCGACAAGGGTGTCCTCGATGTCGACGGCGAGCAGGAAGCCGGCCGGGTCGAACCACGGCTCGGCCTCGCGCAGGCGCAGGTCGTCGAGGGTCCAGCGGCCCTGCTCGGGGTGGTGAGCGAAGGCCCGGGAGTTGACGCCGAGCCACGCCTCTTCGTCGTGGCCGACGCTGAACGCGCGGATCGTCACGCCCTCGGGCAGCACGGACTCGGCGGTGAAGTCGGTGAGGGAACGGCGCATCTGCCAGAGAACACGTGCCCGGACAAATCCGTTTTTTTCGGCAAAAACTTGGGCGCCGGGCTCGTCCCCGTGCGCCCAGAACGCCAGCGGGCCGTCGCCGGCCGCGGCCAGCAGGGCGGTGCCGTGGCCCTGGCGCCGGAAATCAGGGGCGACCACGAGCTCGCCGGAATCGTCCACGAAGGCGTACCCGGCCAGCGCGTCGTCGGCGTAGGACAGCAGATGGCGGCCGCCGCCGTTGCGGACCCGCAGGACGACATCCTCGGACAGGGGGTAGACCCCGTCCGACAGCTCCGCCGAGGCAGCCAACGCCAGAACGTCGGCCACCTCGGCGGCTGTCAACCGGTCCGTGGACCGGATCATCGTCATCGAAGGAACACTCAGACCGGCAGCGAGACCGGCTCGTTGTCGGGGAGCTGGCGGCCGGTCGGCGGCACGACGAACTTGTAACCGACCTGGCGCACGGTGCCGATCATCGACTCGTGCTCGACGCCCAGCTTGGCGCGCAGGCGACGCACGTGCACGTCGACCGTGCGGGTGCCACCGAAGTAGTCGTAGCCCCAGACCTCACGCAGCAGCTGGTCGCGGGTGAAGACCCGGCCGGGGTGCTGCGCCAGGAACTTGAGCAGCTCGAACTCCTTGTAGGTGAGGTCGAGCGGGCGGCCCTTGAGCTTGGCCGCGTAGGTGTCCGGGTCGATGTTGAGCTCGCCGGCCCGGATCGAGCCGCCGGCTCCGGCGGTCGCGTTGTTGAGCCGGCCGACGCCCAGGCGCAGACGGGCTTCGACCTCGGCCGGACCAGCGCTGGCCAGGATGACGTCGTCGACACCCCAGTCGGCGTTCAGCGCGATCAGGCCGGCCTCGGTGACCACCGCGACGAGCGGGACGCCGATGCCGGTCGCGTGCAGCATGCGGCACGTGGCGCGAGCCTCGGAGAGCTCGGAACGGGCGTCCACCAGAACGGCGTCGGGGCTGGGCCCGGACACCAGTGTGCGGACGTCACGAGGGGCGGTGCGTACGGAGTGGGGAAGCAGATCCAGCGCGGGCAGCACGGCAGATGGTTCGCCGGCACGTGCTGTCACCAACAGAAGGATTTCCACACTCACCTCCGTCCTTGGCGGCACTAGCGGCCGCTAGGGTGACCCGGTCACGGTCGTGTGTGAACGAACCGCTCCCGGAGGACTGTTTCCCCGGCGTCACCGACGGGTGGGCTGGCGTTACCTTAACCGATGCATCGGGGTGAGCGCCCTCATCGTGTGAGCAAGTGATGTAGTGAACGCTCGTAAGGTGTCCGAACGGCCGATTCGTAACCAGCCTTTTACCCGAGTGGAGCGCTCACGCGGGCCTCGAGTAATTAGGTGCCGCTATCCGGGTCTGGCACCATCGCAGGCGTGTTCCCCTCCATGCCGCAGGAAGACCCCTGGGAGCCCGACGCCTCGCGCGAGATCGCGCGCTCAGGCCCGGGCCGACCACCAGCCGGTTTCTACGGCGCGGTGCCCGATGCCGAGCCCCCCGCGGGCGCCGAGCCGGACGCCGAGGACGAGGAGGAGTTCGAGGAGATCCAGGTCGTCCCGGTCCGGCGGCAGCTGTCGCTGGCCATCGCCGGGTTCGCGGCCCTTCTCGGCCTCGGTCTCGCGCTGGGCGCCCAGACGTCGGCGCCCGACTACCGCTGGCCGTACGCGATCGTCCTCTTCGGCGTGCAGCTCCTCTATCTATTGGCCTGGATCATGGCGCTGCACCCGCCGTCGGTCTGGGCGACGGCCGGCGTCTGCGTGGCGGTCGCGGTGGTGGCCGACTACTTCGCGGTGTCGACGACTCCGGCCGGGCTGTTCCCGCTCGTACTGATCACCCTGGGCGGCTTCGTCGCGGCCGTGGTCGGGCAGTTGTTCCGGGCGGTGGACCGCAAACGGGTCACCGATTCCTGGCGGACCACCCTGGTGATCGTGGCCGGCGTGGTGGCGTACGCCATCCCGGTCCTGCTCACCCGGCAGACCGTCGGCACCCAGACGATCGTGGTCTGCGCCGCCGGCGCGGGCGTGGCGCTGCTGGTCGCCCGGGCCACCGACGCGATCTTCCCGAAGCCGCGGATCGCGCCGCAGGTGCCGCGGGGCGCGACCGGCGTGGTGCTCGGCGCGATGCTCGGCACGCTGGCGTCGGCCGCCCTGGGCAGCGTGCTGGTGCTGCCGTTCACGCCGGCCAAGGGCGCGGTGATCGGCCTGATCGCCGCGGTGATCGCCAACCTGGTCGACCTCGCGGTCAATTTCGGCGAGGCCGGGCGGCGGCTGGCCGGCGACGCGCCCACGTTGTGGCTGGCCCGGCACATGCAGGGCCCGCTCGGCGCGTTCGCGCTGACCGCTCCGGCGGCGTATGCGCTGACTCATTGGTACCTGCAGTAGTTTCGCCACCTATTGGTGGCGGGCATGTACGGTCCACCACAGTCGATGGATGGCGGGAGGCCCCGTGGCCGAGGTGTACGGCGAACGAGTCCGACCGCGACGGCGGTGGGGACGGCGCCTCTTGATCACACTCATCGTGCTGCTGCTGATCGTGGCGGGCCTGGCGGCGGTGGCCGACCGGGTCGGTAAGAACTACGCCGAGCGCATGATCAGCGACAAGGTGGCCGAGCAGGTCGCCAACCAGAAGGCGACCAGCGAGAAGCCGGACGTCACGGTCGAGGGCTTCCCCTTCCTGACCCAGGTCGCCCGCGGTCACTACGACGAGATCAAGATCGGGCTGGCCAACTTCTCCGGCCCGGCGGGCAACGACCGCACGATCAAGATGAAGCTTCTGGACGTACGCGCCAAGGACGTCGCCGCCCCGCTGGACACGATCCGCTCCGGCAACGGCAACATCGTGGCCGGTTCGGTGACCGGCTCCGGTTTGATCGACTATCCGCAGCTCGTCGAGCTGGTCGGCCAGCCGGGCGTGAAGCTGGCCGCCAAGAACGGCAAGCTGACCGGTACGGCGCCGGTGCAGGCGCTCGGCCAGACCTTCACCGTGACCGGCACCGCGGCGTTCACGGTGAAGAGCGGAAACGTGGTCCAGGTGCGTTTCAGCGATGTGACGGCCGAGGGTCTGCCGGACAACGCGCTCGTCAAGGGCCTGATCAACTCGTACGTCAATAAGTTGGCATTTGATCTTCGGGTTCCGGCGCTGCCGCTCAAACTCACCGTTCAGAAGGTCGAACCGACCGCCGAGGGCCTTCGGGTGACGGCCGGCGCGTCGGACGTGGCGCTCAACTCGAGTGGCCTGTGACCCCCGACTCGATCCCGGATGGTGGTCGAGGCTGTTCCGTGGTCTGGAACCGCTGGTAGGGTCCAATCTCATGAGCCCCTTGCTCACGAAAAGGCGCGCGGTCGACCTGTGCCGCGTGGCCGCGTGCCTGTGTTGCCCCGTCATCTGACGGGGCCACTGTGCTGAGCAATTCTTAGCTCCTTCCCATCGCCCGGCAGTGGCGCCGTCGCACAAGCCCGAGTCCCAACTTTCCATGGGTCCCGCGCGGGGTGCGACAGAACCCTCGTGCGCTGACTCTCCCCCATCTCTCACCTCACCAAGGGAGTGAACCGATGAGTCGCGACACCGCACTCGTTTCGGCCGACTGGGCCGAGAAGAACCTCGACGCCGCGGGCGTTGTCTTCGTCGAGGTCGACGAGGACACCACCGCCTACGACGGTGGCCACATCCCCGGCGCCGTCAAGATCGACTGGAAGCAGGACCTCCAGGACCCGGTCCGCCGGGACTTCGTCAACCAGGAGCAGTTCTCCGCCCTGCTCTCCGAGCGTGGCATCGGCAACGACGACAAGGTCGTGCTCTACGGCGGCAACAACAACTGGTTCGCCGCGTACGCGTACTGGTACTTCAAGCTCTACGGCCACCGGGACGTCGTGCTGCTCGACGGCGGCCGCAAGAAGTGGGAGCTCGACGCCCGTCCGTATTCGAAGGACGTGCCGACCCGCGCCAAGGCCAGCTACCAGGCCGCCGCGCCCGACCTGTCGATCCGCGCGTTCCGTGACGAGGTCGTCCAGGCCATCGGCGTGAAGAACCTGGTCGACGTGCGCAGCCCCGACGAGTTCGCCGGTCGGCTGCTCGCCCCGGCGCACCTGCCGCAGGAGCAGTCCCAGCGGGCCGGCCACATCCCCACGGCGCTCAGCGTGCCGTGGAGCAAGGCCGCCAACGAGGACGGCACCTTCAAGTCCGACGAGGAGCTCGGCAAGATCTACGGCGAGGCCGGCCTCGACGGCAGCAAGGACACCATCGCGTACTGCCGGATCGGCGAGCGCTCCTCGCACACCTGGTTCGTGCTCAAGGAGCTGCTCGGCCAGCAGAACGTGAAGAACTACGACGGTTCGTGGACCGAGTACGGCTCGCTCATCGGTGTGCCGATCGCGCTCGGCGACGAACCCGGAAAGGCGTGACCATGACGTCTCCGAACATCGCGGCCGGTTGTGCCGCCCCCGACCAGTCCGCTCCCCTCCCCGCGAGCGTCGACCTGGAGAAGGAAACCGTCATCACCGGCATCGTGAGCAACGCCGACGGCGAGGCGGTGGGCGGCGGTTACGTTCGCCTGCTCGACTCGTCCGGTGAGTTCACCGCCGAGGTCGTCACCTCGCCCGAGGGCGTGTTCCGGTTCTTCGCCGCACCGGGGTCCTGGACCCTGCGGGCGCTGAGCCGGGCCGGCAACGGTGAGCTGACGATCGACGTCACCCGTGGCGTCAACGAGGTCGCGCTCAGCGTGGCCGCCGCCTGACCCGCGCTCTGTAAGAAAGGGCGGGACCCGATCGGGTCCCGCCCTTTCTATGTCGTCGAGCCGCCGCCGCCGACGACCACCGCGTCGGCCGGCACCTCGGGCCGGCGCCGGGCCAGCCGCCGGACACCCGTGTTCAGCACCGCGATCAGCGGCACCGCCACCAGCGCGCCGATGATGCCGGCCAGGGTGGCCCCGCACGCGATCCCGATGATCACGACGAGCGGGTGGATGGCCACCGCCCGGCCCATGATCAGCGGCTGGAGCACGTGCCCCTCCACCTGCTGCACCAGGATCACCGCGCCCAGCACCACCAGCGCGATCACCCAGCCCTGATCGACCAGCGCGACCAGCACCGCCACCGCGCCCGACACGCTCGCCCCGACGATCGGGATGAACGCGCCCAGGAACACCAGGGCGGCCAGCGGGAACGCGAACGGCACGTGCAGGATCACCAGCGCGATGCCGACGCCGACCGCATCTATGAACGCCACCAGCACGGTCGCCCGCACATAGGCGCTCAGCGTCACCCAGGACGCGTCGCCGGCGTCGGCCAGCGACCAGCGCGCGTTCAGCGGGAACAGCCGGACGATGAACCGCCAGATCTTGCGTCCGTCGCGCAGGAAGAAGAACAGCGAGAACAGCACCAGCAGCATGCCGGCCACCACCTCGAACAGGGTGGCGGCGGTCGCGATGCCGGTCGAGGTCAGCTGCGAGGTGTGCTCGTTGACCCAGGTCTGACCCTGGTCGATCGCCTTGTTGACCTGGTCGTCGGACAGGTGCAGCGGGCCGGTCCGGGCCCAGTCCTGGATCTGCCGGATGCCGTCGCTGGCCTTCGCGGTCAGCTCGGACACCCCGTCGACGAACTGGCTGATCACCAGGGTGAGCGTGCCGGCCACCGCGCCGAGCCCGCAGATCAGCACCAGGAAGGTGGCCAGCGACCGGGGCAGGTGCAGCTTGAGCAGCCAGGTCACGGCCGGCGCCAGCAGGGCCGAGAGCAGCAGGGCGATGGCCAGCGGCACCACCACGATGCTGACGATCGCGACGAAGTGCAGCAGCGCCCAGCCGATCACGCCGACCACGATCAGCCGCCAGCTCCAGGCGGCCGCGATCCGCAGCGAATGCGGCACCTCGGCGTCGTCCCGGCTGGTCGTCGAGTCGTGCACCGCTTCGTATTCGCGCGGCGGCGGCTTGAAATCGTCGTCGATGGTCGGCCCATCGACCGCCACCTCGTCGGCCCGGGCCTGGCGCACCGATTCACGTCCCGAGTCATAGGCCTTGCGCAAGTTGTTCCGGACACGCTGCAGGCGGCTCAACCGGCCAACCCCCCTTGCCGTAACGGCACCAAAGCGGCACGCCGTACCACCGTAGTAGCCGGGCGCCCCAAAGTTCCCTCCCGCACCGCGGGCAAAACCATCCGGACCGGCTCGCAGGCGGCCGGAATGCCCGGCGTACCGTCAGCAGGCGTGAGCACGGACACCCGTACCGAGGCCGGACTCCCGATCCGGATGCTGCACGATCGCGTGCTGGTTCGTCAGGACGGCGGCGAGGGCGAGCGGCGATCCAGCGCCGGCATCGTCATCCCGGCCACCGCATCCGTCGGCCGGCGGCTGTCCTGGGCGACGGCGGTGGGCGTCGGGCCCAACGTGCGGTCGATCGTGGTGGGCGATCGGGTCCTCTTCGACCCCGACGACCGTTCCGAGGTGGAGCTGCACGGCCGCGGTTACGTCCTGCTCCGCGAGCGCGATGTGCATGCGGTCGCGGCGAGCCGCGTCGAGCCGGACGGCACCGGCCTCTACCTCTGATCAGGCCAGCCGCTGGGTGCCTCCGCTTGCGGTGGCTGCCACGCGAGCTGCGGCGATTGCGGGTGTACGGGCGGGGCCGCGGCCGGATAGCTCGGGTAGCTCGGCGGGGTGGGATAGCCGCGGTATCCGCCGTAGCTCGGCCGGCCGTAGCCGGGGACCGGCGGGTAGGCCGGCGGCGCGGAATACGGCTGCTGGCCGTAGCCGTACGGCGTGGCGGCGTAGGGGTTGTAGGCGGGTGCCATCCGGACCGGGACCGGCACCACCGGGCTCTCCGGCGGCGCGACCGTCCGGGCCACGCCGTCCGGGAACATCAGCTGGTAGTTGACGCCGTCCCAGAAGGCCGGCGGCGTGGCCGGGTCCTTCGCGGTGAACGCCGCCCGGTAGGTGTGCAGGTCGGTGAGCAGCCGGTGCTCCTCCGCCAGGTCCTGATAGCGGCCCATCGGGGTCGCGTGCAGCCCGCGCTGCATGCCGTCGCGCAGCAGGGCCAACTGGGTCGCGGCGAACTGGAAGTTACGCATCGCCTTGGCGCCCAACGGACCGGCCACCCGGCTCGCCCACTGCCGGGCCGAGTGCCGCCGGCCGAGGCTGCCCAGCGCCGCCACCTCGGGCGGCGAGAACCAGCCGGTGCGCACATAGAGCGGCAGAACCCGCTCGGTGAGCCGGCCCTCCCAGGAGCGCAGCGCGATCGCGAAGCCGACCACGGCGAAGAAGAACGGCACCATGAAGCCGAGATAGCCGTACAGCATGATCAGCGGCTGGCCGAGGCTCACCGAGAGCGTCGGCAGCAGGTTGAACGTGCCGTGCAGGATCATCGCCAGCAGCAGGCCGGCGATCGGCGCGAGCCAGCGCACCCGGCGGTCGCCGGAGCGGGCCGAGATGCCGAGGCCGATGCCGGTCATCGAGGTGAAGAGCGGGTGCGCGAAGCCGGTGAACAGGATCCGCACGATGAAGATCAGGAACAGGTTTTGCAGGCCGGTCGCCGGACCGTACTCCTCGACGCCCGTCGCATACCCGTGTTTGCCGAGGTAGAGGATGTTTTCCACCATGGCGAAGCCGATCGCCGACATGCCGCAGTAGACGATGCCGTCGGTGATGCCGGACCACTCGGCCCGGCGGCGCCAGCTCAGCAGCACCGGCCCGAGCGCCTTCATCGACTCCTCGATGAACGGCGCCACCAGCACCGCCACCAGGGCGTCCGGCAGGCCCCACTTGTCGAACCAGATCGAGGCGAACGTGTTGACCACCAGCGCGACCCCGGTGGCGACCGCGGCACCCCAGCCGAAGCAGAAGGCCAGGTAGCGGATCGGCTCGGGTTCGTAGCGGTCGAGCCACATGAAGCTCGCCACCAGCAGCGGGACCGGCAGGACGGCGGCGGTCAGGCCGACCGCGAGGCCGGCGATGCCGATGTCGACGCCGAGGAAGAACAGCATGGCGACGGCGGCCAGGCCGAGGCCGCTGATCACCAGGGCCATCGGCAGCCAGCGCTGCCAGCCGGTCTTGCGGCCGACCGGGACGAACACCGGGATCCCGCCGGGCGGCACGACGTCGGGCGAGGGCGGCGGCGCGTACGCCACGGCGTAAGGGTCGGGCGGCCCGCCCGGCGAAACGTCGGCCATGTCAGCCAGCGTAGTCACCCCGGGCGGAGCGGGCGCCCCCGCAGCGACGCTCGGCGATCAAGAGCAGGTCAGGCGTGCCCTGGAGCCGGTGGGCGGCGGCCCGGGCGGCGAGTGACCCGCGGGCGGTTGTGCCAGCCGGCCGCGCGCCGGACCAGCCGGGGCGCCTCGGCGAAGTCGACCCCGGCCGCGCGCAGCAGGTCGGTCGCGGTGCTGCGGACCTGGGCCACCACCACCCCACCGGAGAAGCCGACCCCCTCGTCGTACGCCTTGGCGACCTCGGTGACCGCGCGCAGGGCCCGCTCCCGCGCCGCGAGCGGCTCCGCGCCCTTGGCCCACTCCGCGCGCAGCAGGTCGACGGCGTCACCGAGCAGCCCGACCGCGGTGGCCAGCACCGTGGGCAGCGGCTCCTCGTCGCTGAGCGCCGTGCCGACCCGCCGGATCAGCACCCGGACGTTCCGCAGCGCGTAGGTGACCTCCTTGGCGCCGTCGACGTACTGCGCGAGGGCGCCCCGGCTCCGCCACCGGGCCGGTGCGAAGGCGACGTTCTCGCTGGCCGCGGTGCCGGCCGCGGCGAACGCGGCGAACGTGGTCTCGGCGGCGCGCAACCGGGCCAGCGCCACTCCGATCGCGTCCGGGTCGCGGTCGGCCAGCGCGGCCGCGACCTCGTGCAGGCCGTCGGCGAGCGCCCGCAGCGCCGGCTCGGCGGCCCGCTTCACCACGCTGAGCGGGTTGAGCGGCAGCAGCACGGTCATCACGACCAGGCCCACGCCGCCGCCGACCAGCGCGTCGAAGAAACGGGTCCAGGGCAGGCTGGTGGTGCTGGTCAGGGTGGCGACCAGGACGGCCGAGGAGGCCGACTGCACGACCAGCGGGGTGCCGCCCCCGACCGCGGTGGCGACCAGGATGGCGAGCAGCACGACCAGGCCGATCTGCCACGGGCCGGTGCCGATCAGCAGGATCAGCGCGTCGCCGATGCCGATGCCGATCGCGACGCCGACCACCAGTTCGATCGTGCGGCGGGCACGCTGGCCCACCGAGGAGGCGAGCGTGATGACCGCGGCGATCGGCGCGAAGAACGGCACCGTGCGGCCGATGACGTCGTGCGCGACGAACCAGGCCAGCGCCGCGGCCACGCCGGCCTGCACGGCCAGCATCAGGCCGCCGCGCACCCGGTGCAGACCGGCGGCCAGCCCGGTGCGAGACCCGGTAGCGAGCCGGGCCAGTGCGGACGTCATGGTCACGACCCTACTGATCGCGCGTGCCACGATTGGCGCACGTGACCGCCTGCACCGAGCGGCAGCTCCGTAAGCTGCGGTCCCAGGCCGCAGGCGAGGGCCAGAAGGGCACGTACAAGGAGACGCAGTGACCTCTCTCGTGGATGAGTTTCGGGCAGCGGCCAGGCAAGCCGGTGCGGGCGCGGATGACGCCGATCTGGACGCCGCCGGTGAATATCTGCTTTCCCGCTGGGCGGAGCCGCAACGGCATTACCACACGGTGGCGCACCTGTCGGCGGTGCTCGATGTGGTCGGCCGGTATGCCGAGCTGGCGCCGCACCCGGAGCGGGTGCTGCTGGCGGCCTGGATGCACGACGCGGTCTACGACCCGCGGGCGCTCGGCGACGCCAACGAACGGGACAGCGCCGAGTTCGCCGGCGGCCTGCTCGCCACCCTCGGCGTCCCGGACGAGGTGGCCTCGGACGTGGCCCGGCTGGTCGGGCTGACCGCGGGGCACGCGACCGGCGACGACGACCCGGACGGCGAACTGCTCTGCGACGCCGACCTGGCCATCCTGGCCAGTGACGACGAGGCGTACGCGGCGTACACCGCGGCGATCCGGCGGGAGTACGCGCACGTGCCCGACGACGCGTTCAAGGACGGCCGGGCCCAGGTCCTCAAGGCGTTGCTGGAGCTTCCGACGATCTACCGTCTCGAGCCGCTGCGCGCGCAGTGGGAATCGAAGGCGCGGGCGAACCTGGAACGGGAGCTGAGCGGCTGAGGTGCTTCGGGCGGCGCAGACCCGCTGCCCGGAGCCGGAAGGCCAGCTCACGGGACGGCAGCAGGGTCGCCCCGAGCCAGAGCGCGCTGCGGAACCGCTGCTCCGGGATGTCGTAGTGGTCCCGGTCGAAGGCGCGCCGCGGCGCGCCCAGCATCTCGGCGAACGCGTGCAACTCCGCGTAGGACAGGTCGCTGACCAGATGCGACCACCGCCGCCCGCGGGCCGGCCAGAGCGGCTCGTCGACGAGGATCAAAGGTCGATCTGCAGCAGGTCGACCCCGCGGTCGGCGGCGAAGCCACGGACGTCCGGCACGCCGATCCGGGCCGCGTCCGCGGTCAGGTCGTCGGGCATGGTCTGCGACTGCCGCTCGGCCGCCACCCGGGCCAGGTAGTGCTCGACCTCCCGCTCGCGCACCGCCTTGTCCCAGCCCAGCGCGTTGCCCATGATCTCGGCGGCGTGGGCGGCCGACTCGGTGCCCCGATGCGCGGTCTCGATCGAGATCCGGGTGCGGCGGGTGAGCACGTCGTCGAGGTGCAGGGCGCCCTCGGCGAGCGCCGCGTAGGCGATCTCGGCGGCCAGGTATTCCGGAGCGCCGGTGAGCGGGGTGGCCAGCGCCGGATCGGCCTCGATCATCGCGAGGAGGTGCACGGTCAGGGTTCCGTACCGCTCAAGCAGATGCTCGACCACCCCGGCGGTGACGCCGTGCCGCCTAGCCGTGTCCTGTCGATCCCGCCAGGCGGCGGCGTAGCCGTCCGCGCCGAGCAGCGGAAGCTGATCGGTGCGCGACGGGCGTGCCGACGCACCCAGCCGCCGCACCGCCCGGTCGATGACGTCGGCGGCCATCACCCGATAGGTCGTGTATTTACCGCCGGCCACCAGCAGCAGGCCGAGCATCGGCTCGAACACGGCGTGCTCGCGGGACAGCTTGGAGGTGGAGTCGGCCTCGCCGGAGAGCAGCGGCCGCAGGCCGGCGTAGACGCCCTCGATGTCATCGGTGGTCAGCGGCCGGTCGAGCACGGTGTTGACCTGGTCGAGGAGGTAGCGGATGTCGCGCGCGGACGCGGCCGGATGGGAGCGGTCGAGCTTCCAGTCGGTGTCGGTGGTGCCGATGATCCAATGCCCGCCCCACGGGATGACGAAGAGCACCGAGGTGGGGGTGCGCAGGATCAGGCCGGCGTCGCCGGTGATCGCCGAGCGGGGCACCACGAGGTGAACGCCCTTGGAGGCGCGCACCCGCAGGCCGGGGCGGACGCCGACGTCGCTGAGCATGCGCGACATGTCGTCGCTCCACACGCCGGTGGCGGCCACCACCGTGCGGGCCCGCACCTCGAACTCCGGCGAGTCGGGCGACTCCAGGTCGCGGACCCGGACGCCGACCACCTGGCGGGCCTCACGCACGAAGCCGACCACCCGGGCGCTGGTCACCACGGCGGCGCCGAGGCTGGCCGCGGTGCGGGCCAGGTTGACCACCAGCCGGGCGTCGTCGACCTGGCCGTCGTAGTAGCGGATCGCGCCGCTGATCGATTCGGCCCGCAGGCTCGGGAAGAGGTGCCGGGCACCGTCCCGGGTCAGGTGGCGGTGCAGCGGCATGCCCCGGCCGGTGCCGAAGATGCCGGCGAACGCGTCGTAGGCGGCCACGCCGAGGCCGTAGTAGCCGCGGTGCCAGACCCGGGCGGCCGGGTTGGCGGCGGGCAGCGGCACCAGGATCGGCACCGGGCGCACCAGGTGCGGCGCGAGCCGGGTGGAGAGCAGCCCGCGCTCGGTGAGGGCCTCGTGCACCAGGTGCAACTCGAGTTGCTCCAGGTAACGCAGGCCGCCGTGGATCAGCTTGCTGGACCGGCTGGAGGTGCCGGCGGCCAGGTCACGGGCCTCGACGAGGGCCACCTTGAGCCCGCGGGAGGCGGCGTCGAGGGCGGCACCGGCGCCGGTGACCCCACCGCCGATGACCAGGACGTCGAACTGCTCGTCACGGAGACGCCGAAGGTCACCGACCCGGCGGATCGGGGACAGTCGGCCGGCCGCGTAACGGGAGACGGAGGGATCGCGCACTCAACCAACGTAGCGCTAGCGGGTGTCACCCATGCGGAGGAAATATCCACCGGGCGTTCACCCGGGCACCGCGGGTAACGCTGTGGAGACGGTCCGATAGGTTCGGCGGTTGTGGACAGCGAGTTCTGGATCTCCGAGTTGACCGACGACGACCTGCCCGCCGTGATCACTCTGTGCCGGAGCGCGCTGGATGCGGCGGTCGGCGCCCGGGTCGAGCGGGTGTTCTTCCTGTACCGCAAACAACTCTGAAACGCCGCGCCACGCCCGACTCACTCCCTAGTCTCCGGATGTGGGGGCGCACCGGATAACTGCGGCCCTGGTAGTGGCGTTCGCGCTGCTGCTGGCGGCGACGACGTTCGCTACCCAGGCGACGGCGGCGTCCATCACCACGCCGTTCACCAGCCGGTTCGACGTCAACGCCAACGGGTCGATCCTGCTGCGCGGCAACAGCAACCTCACCTGCCCCACCGCCAACGCGAACTGCGGCCCGGCCCGGAACGCCTCCGGCGCGACGCTGAACAACAACGACTTCGCGATGGTCTACACCGACGCGGACGGCAGCTCGGCCACCTTCAACGACAGCACCGCGACGATCACCATGCCGCCGGGCAGCACCGTGCTCTTCGCCGGCCTCTACTGGGGTGCCAACTCGTCGGCGGCGACCCGCAACCAGGTCCTGCTCAGCACCCCGGCCGTTGCCGGGTGGCAGCCGGTGACCTCGTCCAGCCTCTACGCCAGCGGCGGCAACTATCAGGGCTTCGCCGACGTGACCGCGCTGATGGCCGGCAACGGGGTGTACGGGGTGGCGAACATCCAGGCGGCCGTCGGCGCCGGGCAGTACGCCGGGTGGGCGCTGGCCATCGCGTACCGGAATCCGGCCGAGGACATGCGCAGCCTGCGCATCTACGACGGGTTCGGCAAGATCGACTCGGGCACGCTGAACATTCCGATCACCGGCTTCGAGACGCCGCACGCCGGCACCGTGCACGCCAAGATCGGGACGGTCGCCTACGAGGGTGACCTCGGCACTCCCGGGGACAGCCTGCAGGTCGACGGCCAGGCCGTGCACGACACCGCCAACCTCGCCAACAACTTCTTCAACAGCACGGTGAGCGAGTCCGGCGGCCTGGTGACCGACCGGGACCCGGGCTATCCGAACACGCTCGGCTTCGACGTCGACCAGGTCGACGCGAGCGGCCTGTTCAGCAACGGCCAGTTGTCCACCACGCTGACCCTGACCACGGCCGGCGACGCCTACTACCCGGGCGTGCTCACGTTCAGCATCGATCTGTACGCCCCGAAGATCACCACGACCACGACCGGCACCGACGTGAACGGCGGGGATCTGCTGCCGGGCGACGTCCTGGAGTACCGGATCGCGGTCCGCAACGACGGCAGCGACACCGCCGACGACCTGGCGCTGGCCGACGCGGTGCCGCCGTACACCACCTATGTGCCCGGCTCGCTGACCGTGCGGGGCAGCGGCGTCACCGACGCGACCGGGGACGACGACGGCTGGTTCAGCGCGGGCACCGCCAACTGGAAACTGGGGAGCATCCCCTACCTGGGCACGGCGTACGTCACGTTCCGGGTGACCGTGGACGTCGGCGCCCCGGCCGGCTACGCGATCACCAACCTGGTGAATGTCAGCTACTCCGGGCACACCACCAGCGTCGCGGTCGCCGCGCTGGGCGGATCGGTGGCCACCCCGGTGCTGCAGCCACATGCCGACCGGGCCGCCACCCTGGCGGTCAGCCCGGCGTTCGTGCAGCGGGCGGCCACCCCGGCGACGGTCACCTACATGGCCACGGTCGCCAACGTGCCCGGCAGCGATCTCGAACCGGCCGCGAAGGCGGTGCTCACCCTGCCGGCCGGCATCACCCCCGGCACCCTGCCCGGCGGCTGCACCGCGGCCGGCCAGGAGATCACCTGCGCGCTCGGCCCGCTGATCGCCGGGAGCTCGGCGAGCGTGCCGATCCCGGCGCTGGTGGACAGCACCGCCGCGGCCGGCGCGGTCGCCTCGCTGGCCGCGGACGGCAGCGGCGCGGACGGCAGCGCCGGCAACGACACCGCCACCGCCACCCTCGCCGTCAACTCGCCGCCGGTCGCCGTCGCCGACACCGCCACCACGACCAACGGCGTTCCGGTGACCGTGCCGGTGCTCGACGACGACGCCGACCCGGACGATGCGCGGAACACCCTGACGGTGTCGATCACCGGCGGTCCCGCGCACGGCGCGGCCCTGGTCGAGGCCGACCAGTCGATCACCTACACGCCCGGCCTCGGGTGGGCCGGCGCCGACCCGCTGACCTACCGGGTGAGCGACCCGTACGGCGGCACGGCCACCGCGACCCTGACCGTGACCACCGCGAACGCCGGGCCGACCGCGGTCGACGACGCGCGGAGCACCTACTGGAACACGCCGGTCACGCTGGCCGTGCTCGGCAACGACTCGGACCCGAACCCGGCCGACACGCTCACCGTCACCGGGATCACCCAGCCGGCTCCTGCCGAGGGCGTCGTCACCTTTACCGGCAACTCGGTCACCTTCACGCCCACCTCGACGTTCCACGGGCGGACCTCGTTCGACTACACGATCACCGACGGCCGTGGCGGCACCGGCACCGCGACCGTCGTCGTCGACGTGGCCAACGCGCTGCCCACCGCCGCCGACGACGTGCTGACCGCGCCCGCCGGGGCGAACAGCCACCTGCTGCAGGTGCTGCTCAACGACTCCGACCCGAACGGCGACCACCTGACCGTCACCGGGGTGGGGGCGGCCGACCACGGCACGGTCGCCTACCTGCCGGGCGGTGTCCTCTACACGGCGCCGGCCGGCTTCGCCGGGGACGCGACCTTCACCTACACGATCGACGACGGCAACAGCGGCACCGCCCTGGCCACCGTCACGGTGACCGTGGCCAACGCGCCACCGGCCGCGCCGGACTTCCCGCTGACCACCGGCTACCGGGACGCGGTCACGATCGACCCGCTGCACTGGATCACCGATCCGAACGGCGACCCGCTGCGGATCTCCGGCACCACCGACCCGGCACACGGCCTGGTCACCCGGGAGACGACCGGCGAGCTCACCTACCTCCCCGACGTCGCGTTCTCCGGGACGGACACCTTCACCTACACGATCGACGACGGCAAGGGCGGCACCGACACCGGGACCGTCACCGTCGTCGTGGCCAACGGGGTGGCGGTGGCCAGGGCCGACGCCGCCACCGCGGCCGGTGGCACCCCGGTGGTGATCGCCGTGCTGGCCAACGACGACGACGATCCGAACGGCGATCCGCTCACCGTCACCGTCGACTCGCCGCCCACCCACGGGTCCACGGCGGTCGGCGCCGACCGGCGGATCACCTACTCCCCGGCGATCGGCTGGTTCGGCGCGGACACGTTCCACTACCGGCTCGACGACGGGCACGGCGGCATCGTCGGCGCGACGGTGACGGTCACCGCGGTGAACACGGCGCCGGTGGCTCGGCCCGACACGGTCACCACCGACACCAACACGGCCGTGATGGTCACGCCGGCGTCGAACGACAGCGACCCGAACCATGATCCGATCTCGCTGGACGTGGTGGGCACCGGTGGGCACGGCACGGTCGTCGACAACCACGACGGCACGCTCACCTACACCCCGGCCACCGGCTTCTACGGCGTCGACTCGTTCCTCTACTCGATCCGCGATCCGGCCGGGCTCACCGCATCGGCGATCGTCACGGTGACCGTGCGCAACGCACCGCCGGTCGCCGCCGATGACACCTTCCGGGTGCGGCCGGACGTGCCAACCCCGCTCGACCTGCTGGCCAACGACTCCGACCCGAACACCGGGCAGCACCTCAGCGTGGCCTCGGCCGGGCCGGTCGCCAAGGGCACCCGGGCGATCGCCGCCGACGGGACGGTCGTCTACCGGGCCGCGGCCGGCAGCATCGGCCCGGACGGCTTCACCTACGTGCTCACCGACGACCTCGGCCGCTCCGACACCGCCGACGTCACGATCACCATCGACGGGCGGCCCCGGGCCGTCGACGACACCGCCACCACCGGCTCGGCGGCACCGGTGGACATCCCGGTCCTCGGCAACGACAGCGACCCGGAGGCCCAGACGCTCACCGTCACCGCGGTCACCGACCCGGGTGGCGGCATCGCGCTGATCAACCCGGACGGCACCGTCGGCTATGTCCCGGACAACGGCTTCTTCGGCACCGACACCTTCGGCTACACCATCCGCGACCCGATCGGTAACACCGCGTCCGCGCAGGTCAGCGTCCAGGTGGCGAACGCCGCGCCGGAGGCCCGGCCGGACCAGGCGGCGGGGCTCGGCGACCGGACCCTGGTGGTGGACGTGCTCGCCAACGACGACGACCCGAACCCGGGGCAGACGCTGACCATCGAGTCGGTGGGCACGCCGGCGCACGGTACCGCGACCATTTCTACCAACAAAGTTCGCTTTATCCCGAAAGATGGCTGGACCGGGCGCGACAACTTCCCGTACCGGATCAACGACGGCCACGGCGGGGTCTCCGCCTCGACCGTCACGGTCCTGATCAGCGACGGCACCCCGGTCGCGGTGGCCGACCGGGCGAGCACCCCGTACCGCACACCGATCACCGTCAAGGTGCTGGCCAACGATCTCGACCCGGCCGGCACCCTGACCATCGTGTCGGTCACCGCCCCCGACAACGGGACGACCAGCTCCACCGCCGACACCGTCACCTACACACCGCCGGACGGCTTCGGCGGGGTCGCCACCTTCAGCTACGACGCCCGCGACGACAACGGGCACCGCACCAGCGCCGAGGTCACCGTGGCGGTCGGCGCACCGCCCCGGGTGCCGGACCGGGCCGCGACCGCCGCGCCGGGCGGCTCGGTCAAGGTGCCGCTGCCGCGCACCGAGCAGGGCGGCCGCCCGGTCACCGTGATCACGGTCGGCAAGCCGGTGCACGGCACCGCGACGCTGAACGCGGACGGGACGGTCACCTATACCCCCGAACCGGGCTTCACCGGCGTGGACACCTTCACCTACGACGCCGTCGACGCGGACGGCAACGTGGCCACCGCCTCGGTCATCGTCACCGTGACCGAGCCGCCGATCGCCAACCAGCCACCGATCGCGGACGCCGACACGGTCACCATGGCGGCCGGCGACACCGTCGAACTGCGACCCACGCTCAACGACAGCGACCCGGACGGCGACCCGGTCACCATCGTCAAGCTCGGCAAGGCCGAGCACGGCTCGATCCGGGCCGGCGCCCACGACACCGTGCTCTACCAGACCGATCAGGACGGCGAGGACGTCTTCGACTACACGATCGCGGACGGGCGCGGCGGCCTGGCCACGACGACGGTGACGATCCACGTCCGGGAACTGGCCACCCTGCCGATCACCGGGAGCGACGCTCTGGTCCTGCTCCGGGCCGGCCTACTCGCGATCGCCGTCGGCGGGGTCATCTACTGGGTAGGCCTGCCCGGACGGCCCAGACCTCAGAAAGCCTGACTTTTACGGTTACCTGGCGAGATATCGGCTGCACCCGTTCTGCTCTTCGTCGTCCCTAGCTTGAGACTTGGCCCGCACCATCCTCATCCTCCGCCAAGGACGACAATGCCCTTCGCCGTTTCGCTGCGCTTCAAGCCCCGCCGGTCCTTGATCCTGTTGGTGGTCATCTCGGTCGCCCTGGCTGCCACCATGGTGCTGCTGGCCCGGCAGGCCGAGGCCGCGATCACCGATCCGTTCACCGGCCGGTTCCAGGCCAACACCAACGGAGCGATCATCCTGCGCGGCAACGCCAACCTGGTCTGCTCGACCAGCGACTCGGGGTGCACCACCGCCCTGAACGGCACGGCGACCGGCGACGCGTTGGACAACAACGCGTACGCCATGAAGAACTACGACACCGACAGCGACTCGACCACGTTCAACGAGAGCTCGGCGACGATCACCCTGCCGTCCGGCGGCACGGTGCTCTTCGCCGGCCTCTACTGGAGTGCCGACCCGACCGCCGGCACCAACGGCTCGGCCGCGCCCAGCTCGGCCAACACCAACAAGGTCCTGCTGCGGACCCCCGCGGGCCCGACCACCTGGAACAACATCACCGCCGAGAAGACCTTCACCAACACCGGGATCAACGCGTACCAGGGCTTCAAGGACGTCACGCCGCTGGTCTCCGGGGCCGGCAGCGGTGTCTACAGTGTCGCGAACATCCAGTCCGGCACCGGCAAGGACCGGTACGCGGGCTGGGCACTGGTGATCGCCTACCGCGACGCCTCGCTGCCGATGCACAGCCTGCGCGTCTACGACGGTTTCGGCGTGGTCAAGGACGGCTCCACCCAGGTGGACATCGCGGTCTCCGGCTTCCAGACCCCGCACACCGGCACCGTCGGGGCGACCGTCGGCACCGTCGTCTTCGAGGGCGACCGCGGCAAGACCGGCGACTCCCTGCAGATCGGCACCGCCTCGAGGACGCTGGCCTCGGTGTCCGATGCCAAGAACCCGGCGACCAACTTCTTCAACAGCACGGTCAGCCAGGACGGCGCCTCGGTCACCGGCCGCACCCCGAACAACGACAACCTGATGGGCGTCGACATCGACCGGTTCGACGCGACCGGCAAGCTCGGCAACGACGAGACCAGCGCGACCCTGCGCCTGACCACCGGCGGCGAGACCTTCTACCCCGGCGTCGTCACCTTCACCACCGACCTCTACGCCCCGAACGTCGTCGTCACGCCGAGCAGCTCCGACCTCAACGGCGGCGACCTGCTGCCCGGCGACATCGTCGAGTACCGGGTCGACGTGCGCAACGACGGCACCGACACCGCCAACGGCGTCACCCTCGCCGACGTCATCCCGACCGGCACCACGTACGTCCCCGGCACGCTGACCGTCGCGGGTGCCTCGGTCACCGACGCCGCCGACTCCGACGACGGCAAGCTGGCCGGCAGCACCGCGACGTTCACCGTGGGCAACCTGGCGCCCGCCGCCACCAAGCAGGTCACTTTCCGGGTACGCGTCAACACCGGCACCGCGCCCGGCACGGCGATCGTGAACACCGCGAACGCCAACTACACCGCGGCCTTCACCGGTGGCGCCGGCACCAGCACCGGAAGCTCCTCGATGACCGTGCAGCAGCCGCACGCCAACCTGGAGGCCGCGCTGACCGTCGCGCCCACCGTGGTGCAGCGCGCCGCCTCGCCGAACGCGGTCACCTACACCGCGACCGTCAAGAACAACGGCACCGACCTGGAGCCCGCCCCCAAGCTGGTGCTCACCCTGCCGGCCGGCGTCACCCCCGGCACCCTGCCGAGCGGCTGCACCGCCTCCGGCCAGGTCGTGACCTGCACCCGCCCGGCCCTGGCCACCAACACCACGGACAGCGTGCTCATCCCGGCGACCGCGGCGAGCAGCGCCGCCGCGCACCCGGTCGCCTCGCTCACGGTCAGCGGCACCGGCCTGGACTCGGACTCGACAAACAACACCGCCACCGCCACCCTCGCGGTCAACTCGGCCCCGGTCGCGGTCGACGACACCGCGCCGGGCACCACGAACGCCACCCCGGTCACCATCGACGTGAAGGCCAACGACCACGACGATGACGACGCGAACTCCGCGCTCGTCGTGCAGATCGACCAGGCCCCGGCGCACGGTCGGGTGGTCGTCAACGCGGACGGCACCGTCACCTACACCCCGCGGTCCACCTGGGACGGTGTCGACACCTTCACCTACAAGCTCCTCGACGGCCACGGCGGCATCAGCTCGACCGCGACCGTGTCGGTGACCACCGCGAACGCCGCCCCGGTCGCCAACACCGACTACTACAGCACCCCGGCCGGCACCGCGATCATCGTGACGCCGAAGGACAACGACACCGAACCGAACGGCCAGACGATGCACCTGGTGTCGGTCGGCCAGCCGCAGTCCGGCGCGGGCCCCACCACGATCAGCGGTGACCAGATCACCTACACCCCGCTGATGGGCTTCAACGGCACCGCCGACTTCACCTACGTGGTCGAGGACAGCGAGGGTGCCCAGTCCACCGGCACCGTGCACATCACCGTGGCGGACGCCGCCCCGGTCGCGGCCGACGACACCGCCACCGTCGCCTACCTCGACGACGTGACGATCGACGTGCTCGCCAACGACGCCGACGACAACAACGACCCGCTGACCATCACCGGCGTCAGCACCCCCGTCAACGGCGGCACCGCGACCGTCACCAGCGGCAAGATCGCCTACCAGGCGCCGGCCGGCTTCTCCGGCAAGGACACCTTCACCTACACGATCAGCGACGGGCAGCCGGGCGGCACCGCGACCGGTACGGTCACCGTGACCGTCGGCAACGCCCGGCCGACCGCCGGCCCGGTGACGGTGTCGACCGGCACCAACGCCGCCGCCGTGATCGACGTGCTGGCCCACGCCAGTGACCCGAACACCACCGACACGCTCACCGTCACCGGCGTCAGCACGCCGGCGCACGGCACCGTGGTGTCCAACCCGGACGGCACGCTCACCTACACCCCGGCCACCGGCTACGCCGGCACCGACAGCTTCACCTACACGGTCAGCGACGGGCACCCGGGCGGAAGCGCCACCAACACGGTCAGCATGACCGTCGACAACGCCAAGCCGGTCGCCGGCGCCGACGCGGTCACCGTGCCGGCCAACGTGGCCTCCACCGTCGCGGTGCTGACCAACGACCACGACGCGAACACCGCCGACACGCTCACCGTCACGATCGACGTGCAGCCGGCCCACGGCACCGCCACGGTCAACTCGGACGGCACCGTGACCTACACGCCGACCGCCGGCTACATCGGCACCGACACGTTCCACTACCAGGTCAGCGACGGGAACCCGGGTGGCACCGACGGCGCGAGCGTCTCGCTCAGCGTGGTCAACTCGGCGCCGACCGCCCGGCGGGACTCGGACTCGACCGACACCGACACCCCGGTGACGCTGTCGGTGCTGACCAACGACACCGACCCGAACGGCGACACGCTGAGCGTCATCACCGCCACCCAGCCGGCCAACGGCAAGGTCGTCGTCAACGCGAACAACACGATCACATACACCTCGGCCGCCGGCTTCTGCGGCACCGACACCTTCACCTACACCGCGGCCGACCCGTCCAGCGCGACCGCCACCGCCGTAGTCACGATCACCGTGCGCAACGCGGCGCCGATCGCGGTCGACGACACCTTCGTGGTCCGGCCCGGCGTCACCGCCACCCTCGACGTCCTCGCCAACGACACCGACCCGAACACCCGCCAGGTGCGCAGTGTCGCCTCGGTCGGCAGCGCGTCGCGCGGCACGGTCACCCTGAACTCGGACGGGACGGTCACCTACCGGACGACCGCGACCAGCGGCACCGACAGCTTCACCTACGTGCTCACCGACGACATGGGCCTGACCGACACCGCCACCGCGACCATCACGATCGACGCCGCGCCGGTCACCACGGACGACTCGGTGGTGACCGCCGCGGGCACCGCGGCGACCATCCCGGTCGTGGCCAACGACACCGACCCCGAGGGCGAGGCGCTGACCCTGGTGTCGGCGAGCACCCCGAGCCACGGCACCGCGACGGTCTCGGCCGCCGACGGCAAGATCGTCTACACCCCGGCGGCCGGCTGGTTCGGCGTCGACACGTTCAGCTACCAGATCCGGGACACCGCCGGTAACACCGCGACCGGCACGGTCACCGTCAACGTGGCCCCGCCCGCGGCCGACGCCACCGCCGCCGTCCTGACCGGCAACTCGGTCGACATCACCGTCGTGACCGACAGCCGGCTGACGCTCAGCGGCGTGGGCACGCCGGCGCACGGCACCGCCACGATCGTCGACGGCAAGGTCCGCTACACCCCGGACGCCGGCTACACCGGCACCGACACGTTCACCTACACGGTGACCGACAGCGACGGCGACACCGCCACGGCGACCGTCACGGTCACCGTCTCGGACGGCGCGCCGGTCGCGCTGGCCGACAAGCGGACCACGGCGTACGAGAAGCCGATCACCATCAAGGTGCTCGACAACGACCTGGACCCGAACGGCGGGCTGGCGGTCACCGCGGTGAGCAAGCCGGACCACGGCACCGTCACCTTCACCGGCACCCAGGTGGTCTACACCCCGCCGACCGGCTTCTCCGGCACGGCCACCTTCACCTACACCGCGACCGACGCGGACGGGCGCAAGGCCGAGGCCACCGTCACGGTCGTCGTGGGTGACCCGCCGGTGGTGCCGGACAAGACCGCCACCGCCAAGCCCGGCACCGCGGTGCGGATCACCCTGCCGACGGTGGATCGCAACGGCGCCGCGGTGACGGTCACCGCGGTGGGCGCGGCCAAGCACGGCACGGTCAAGCTCAACGCCGACGGCACGGTCACCTACACCCCGAACAAGGGCTACGCGGGCACCGACACCTTCACCTACCAGGTGGTCGACGCGGACGGCAACATCGCCTCGGCATCGGTCAGCGTCACCGTGGCCGGCGCGAACAAGGCGCCGACCGCCAAGAACGACAAGGTCTCGGTGCCGGCCGGCGGCTCGATCGTGATCAAGCCGCGGGCCAACGACTCGGACGCGGACGGTGACACCACCAAGATCACCAAGATCGGCAAGCCCCAGCACGGTACGGCGGTGCTGAACTCCGACGGCACGGTCACGTACGCCCCGGACGACAGCTACGCGGGCGGCACCGACTCGTTCACCTACACGATCAGCGACGGCCACGGCGGCACCGCCACCGCGACGGTCACCGTCAAGGTGGTCGCGGTCGCCACCAGCGGCGACGCGAGCGGCGGCGGCAAACTGGCGCTGACCGGCGTCAACACGGTCTCGGTCGCGGTCGCCGGCGGCATGATCCTGCTGCTCGGCGCGGCCCTGATCCGGGTCGGCCAGGCCGGCGTCCCGGTCCCGGTCCCGGCCGGCCCCGGCGCCCGTGGCAACGGCCGGCACCGGCCCGGCCGCCACCGCTTCCCCGCCTGACATGCGAGAGGGCGGGCCGCAACAGCGGCCCGCCCTTCACGTAGAACTCATGGACTTAGAAGTCCATGTCACCGCCGCCCGGGGCGCCGGCCGGAGCCGGGTTCTTCTCGGGCTTGTCGGCCACGACGGCCTCGGTGGTGAGGAACAGCGCGGCGATCGACGCGGCGTTCTGCAGCGCCGAACGGGTGACCTTGGCCGGGTCGATGATGCCCGCGGCCAGCAGGTCAACGTACTCGCCGGTCGCGGCGTTGAGGCCGTAACCCGCTTCGAGGTTGCGCACCTTCTCCACCACGACGCCACCCTCGAGGCCGGCGTTCACGGCGATCTGACGCAGCGGGGCGTCGAGCGCGAGCTTCACGATCGTCGCACCGGTCGCCTCGTCGCCGACCAGGTCGAGCTTGTCGAACGCGGTCTTGCCGGCCTGCACGAGCGCGACGCCACCACCGGGGACGATGCCCTCCTCGACGGCCGCCTTCGCGTTGCGAACGGCGTCCTCGATGCGGTGCTTGCGCTCCTTGAGCTCGACCTCGGTGGCCGCGCCGACCTTGATGACCGCAACGCCGCCGGCCAGCTTGGCCAGGCGCTCCTGCAGCTTCTCGCGGTCGTAGTCGGAGTCCGACTTCTCGATCTCGGCGCGGATCTGGTTGACCCGGCCCTGGATCTGCTCGGCGTTGCCGCCACCGTCGACGATGGTGGTCTCGTCCTTGGTGATGACGATCTTGCGAGCGGTGCCGACCAGGCTCAGGTCGGCGTTGTCCAGCTTGAGGCCGACCTCTTCGCTGATGACGGCGCCACCGGTCAGGATGGCGATGTCCTCCAGCATGGCCTTGCGGCGGTCACCGAAGCCCGGGGCCTTGACGGCGACGGACTTGAAGGTGCCACGGACCTTGTTGACCACCAGGGTCGCCAGGGCCTCGCCCTCGACGTCCTCGGCGATGATGACCAGCGGCTTGCCGCTCTGCATGACCTTCTCGAGGACCGGGAGCAGGTCCTTGACCGCGGAGATCTTGCTGTTCGCGATGAGGATGTAGGGGTCGTCGAAGACGGCCTCCATACGCTCGGCGTCGGTCATGAAGTACGCCGAGATGTAGCCCTTGTCGAAGCGCATACCCTCGGTGAGCTCGAGCTCGAGACCGAAGGTGTTGCTCTCCTCGACGGTGATGACGCCTTCCTTGCCGACCTTGTCCATCGCCTCGGCGATGATCTCGCCGACCGTGGAGTCACCGGCGGAGATGGAGGCGGTGGAGGCGATCTGCTCCTTGGTCTCCACGTCCTTGGCGAGCTGCTGCAGCGCCTCGGAAACGCTGGCCACGGCAGCCTCGATGCCCCGCTTGAGGGCCATCGGGTTGGCGCCGGCGGCAACGTTACGCAGGCCCTCGCGGACCAGAGCCTGGGCGAGGACGGTCGCCGTCGTCGTGCCGTCACCGGCCACGTCGTCGGTCTTCTTGGCGACCTCCTTGACCAGCTCGGCGCCGATCTTCTCGAAGGTGCCCTCGAGCTCGATCTCCTTGGCGATGGAGACACCATCGTTGGTGATCGTGGGCGCGCCCCACTTCTTTTCCAGCACGACGTTGCGGCCACGGGGGCCGAGCGTCACCTTGACGGCGTCGGCGAGCTGGTTCATACCACTCTCGAGGCCGCGACGAGCTTCCTCGTCGAATGCGATGATCTTGGCCATTCGGCTGTGTCCTCCTGGACATTCGCGGTGCCGGGCCCGATGGCCCCGCATTCCCGCACGTTGCGAGATCTGCGGACGTCACCACCTGGCGATGTGACGTCCTCAGGCCGAGCCGGAAAGCCCGCGACGACCGGCCCCGTGCCGCGGCGACGATGGCGACGCCGTGACCGAGACCCAACCGCCCCGACCTGCTTGGCACTCACGAGTCCGGAGTGCCAATCACCTGTTTAGCACTCCCGGGGGTCGAGTGCAAGGAAACGCCACCTTGCGAGCGGGCCGCCGCAGGCTCAGTCGAGCTCGGGTGCGGACAGCTCGGCGTAGAGAGATCTGCTGGTCACCGGGCCCTCGGCGCGGCGGCCCTGGCAGTAGGCCACCAGCGCGGCGATCGCCCAGAGCAGAACGGTGGCCACCGCCACCACCGTCGAGGCGAACCCGCCCCAGGCCGCGTCGACCACCCGGGGCAGCACGGTGACCGCCAGGGACGCGACGATCAGGCCGCCCAGCGGCGCCAGCGAGACCAGATGCACCGCGCGGCGCCGGCCGTGCCCACGCTCGAACAGCACGACGCAGCCGAGGACGCCGGTGAAGGTGAGCACCCCGGTGGAGAGCACGGTGAGCCCGACGGCGAGCGGCGCCGCCACCGCCGGGCCGAGCCGGTCGGCGGTGAGGAGCAGCGGCAGCGCCTGGGTGATCACGCCGAAGACGGCGAACCACAGCCAGAGGGCGCGCAGCCGATAACCCACCAGACGCCACACCGCGGCCGGCCGGGGCGTCGCGCCCAGGGTGGCCCGGTAGACCGCGACGGCGACGACGCCGGCCAGCGAGATCACCAGGGGCAGGGCGGAGACCGTGAAATAGGCGAGCCACATCAGCGGGAGCAACAGCAGGCCGAACCCGCCGAGCAGGTCGAGCAGCGCCGGGGCGGCGATCACGGTGTCGTCCACCCGGCCGACGAAGAAGTGCATCGGGATCGCGGCCAGCAGGCCCACCGGCAGCAACGGCAGCGCGGAACCGGTCAGCAGGCCGCGGAACCGGTCGAACCACCCGCGCAGGCCGGAACCAGACGGTGGGACCAGCGGGTCGAACTCGTCGGCGACCGGGCCGATCGGGCCGCCCGGGCGCGGCAGCTCGGCCGTCCGGGACTCCGGGTCGAACGGATCGGCGCTCTCGACCACCACGTCACCGACGAGGTGGAGGACATCCTCTCCGCGCTCCATCGACACACTTTGCCCCAGGCAGGGCGGGAACCGCCACCCCCGTCCGGTAACCGGCAAGAGGTTGCCGGAGCCGCGGAAGCAGGGTAGGGAAGACAGCGTGGAGAGCTGGCGGGTGCACCGGGTCGCGGCCGAGGAGGCGGCCCGGATGCGGGCGCTGCGCCTGGAAATGCTGGCCGACAGCCCGCTCGCCTTCCTGGAGACGGTGGCCACCGCGGCCGCGCGCCCGCACGAGGCGTACCGGCAGCGGATCGCCCAGGCCGAGCGGGGCTGCCGGCTGGCCCAGTTCGTGGCCGACCCGGGCGGCCGGTCCCGGTTGATCGGGCACGCCGGCGGCACGGTCCTGCCGGACGACCCGGACGAGACGGTGATCTTCGCGGTCTACGTGACCCCCGCCCACCGGGGCGGCAAGGTGCTGGCCGAGCTGGTCGAGGCGGTCGCCGCCTGGTCCCGGTCCTGCGGGCGGGACCGGCTGATGCTCGAGGTGGTGTCGGGCAACGACCGGGCCGTCCGGGCGTACGAGAAGCTCGGTTTCGAGGACACCGGCGAGCGGGTGCCGCACCCGGTGCTGCCGGCCCTCACCGAGCTGCGGATGCGCCGGCGGATCTGATGGGTCCCCGGGCGCACACGGTCCTCACCGCGGTCAACGGCACCACCGGGCTGGGCCTGCTGATCGCGCTGGCCGGCGGGGCGCGGATCCGTCGTGGCCGGGACGGGGTGCTGGTCGCCGAGGGCTACCGCCGGCGGCTGCCGCCCGCGACCTGCTTCACGGTCGGCTCGGTGGTCATGTGCCGGCGCAGCGCCGAGTGGCTGCTGGCCGAGGAGCGGTCGGCCCTGTTCGCGCACGAGAGCCACCACCGCGGGCAGTACGCGGTGCTCGGCCCGCTGTTCTGGCCGGCCTACTGGGCCGCGTGCGGCTGGTCCTGGGCGGCCACCGGGTCGTGGGGCGCGCGGAACTTCTTCGAGAAGCGGGCCGGCCTGCACGCCGGCGGCTATCCCACCGACCTGCCGATACGGCCGCTCCTGAAAAAGCCGTTCAAAAAAAATCCTTAAAGGTCCCGCTGCCAGTGGATCGCCGACTCCACCACCCGGAAGCCCATCTCCCGATTGATCCGCAGCATGTGCTCGTTGGTCGTGGCGTTGAAGGTGTCGATCACCTCGAGGCCCGGGTGGAGCGTCCGGGCGTACGCCAGGTTGGCCAGCTTGACCAGCAGGCCGAGCCGGTGGCCGCGGTGCCCGGAGGCGACCAGCGTGACGTTCTGCCAGGCGTGCGGCCCGCGGTCGGCGGCGCAGTTGATCGTGGTCCACGCGACCAGCCGGTCACCGTGCAGTGCTCCGGTGTGGAAGGTGACCCGGCCGCGCCGGATCCGGCCCTCCTCGGTGGCGCGCACCCGGTCGGCGTCGACCTTCTCCGGCTCCCAGTCGAGGTCACCCGTCGGCGTCTCGGCCATGAAGCTCGAGTCCAGGGCGGCGACGTCGTCGATGACCTCCTCCGGTGGCACGCCGCTCCACTGGATCAGGCGATAGCCGTCGGCCGTCGCCCACGCGGCGGCCAGCATCTCGTCGTAGCGGGCCTGGTCGGCCTCGCCCAGGTCGAGCCGGCTGCGCAGCTCCTCGAGGGCGGCCTTGGCGCCCACGGCGGCGGCGAAGGCCACACTCGACGGGCTCCGGACCGACTGGGTGAGCAGCCGCACCCGGCCGGTGGCCCGGGCGCGCTCGACGGCCACCTCCCAGAGCGCACGGCCCACCCCGCGCCGCCGGAACGACGGCGACACCTTCAGCTCCACCATCACGTTGCCGAGGTTGTCCGCCTGCGGGTAGGCCAGCTCGAGGTGGCCGGCCGGCTCGGCGTCGAAGCGCGCCAGGAAGTGCTCGGCGGTGTGCCCGGCGGGCGGGGTGGCGAGCCGGGCCGCGAAGACCTCGCGGGTGTGCAGCGGCACGTCGGGCTGGTCGTGCTCGCTGCTGGCCCGGTCAATCCCGTAGGCGTCGTCGGGCGACTCGAGTGGACCGATAGAGACGGACATGGCCGCCACCCTGCCGGGTGGCGGCCATTATTGCTAACGAATTTGGTCGGGAGGACGAACGCACAGCGCCTCCGGCACTGGGTCGTTGGGCACCCTCGGAGATTGTCGCCAAGCTCGAAGGTGAGGGGCCTCGTACGGCGTCGGCCCTCCCGCAGAGAGCATCTTGCCGACGCTGAGATCGGTGCGCAAGTCCTCTGCGGATGGAATCTTCAACTTAAGGCAGAGATGCGATTACCGACAGTTATCCGAGCAGGCCCGCCTCACGGGCCCCGCGGAGCGACGGCTTGATGTTGTGGGTGGGTCCGACCAGACCCGCGACCGCGTCCAGCGTCTTGAGACCCTCGCCGGTGTTGTAGACGACCGTCTCCTTCTCCGGGTCGAGCTTGCCGCTCGCGACGAGCTTCTTGAGCACGGCCACCGTGGTGCCGCCGGCCGTCTCGGCGAAGATGCCGGTCGTCTCGGCGAGCAGCCGGATGCCGTCGCGGATCTCGTCGTCGTCGGCGTAGTCCATCCAGCCGCCGGTGCGCCGGACGGCCTCGATCGCGTACGCCCCGGCGGCCGGGTCGCCGATGTTCAGCGACTTGGCGATGCCGGTCGGCTTCACCGGGACGATCTCGTCGGTCCCCTTGTGCAGCGCTGTCGCGATCGGGTTGCAGCCGGCCGACTGGGCGCCGAACACGGTCCAGCCACCCTCGGGCGCGGTGGCCAGGCCGATCTCGACCAGCTCGGAGAAGGCCTTGTCCACCTTGGTGAGCAGCTCGCCGGAGGCCATCGGGATGAGGACCTGGGCCGGGATGCGCCAGCCGAGCTGTTCGGCGACCTCGTAGCCCAGGGTCTTGGAGCCCTCGGCGTAGAACGGGCGCACGTTCACGTTGACGAACGCGGTGTCCTCGAACTCGTCGGTCTCGACCAGCTCGCCGCAGAGGCGGTTGACGTCGTCGTACGACCCTTCGATGGCGACCAGGTCACCGCCGTACACCGCGGTGGTAATGATCTTGCCGGGCTCCAGGTCATACGGGATGAAGACGATGCTGGGCGTGCCGACCCGGGCCGCGTGGGCGGCGACCGAGTTGGCCAGGTTGCCGGTCGAGGCGCAGGCGAAGCGGGTGAAGCCGAGGCCGCGGGCGGCGGTGAGCGCCACCGAGACGACCCGGTCCTTGAACGAGTGGGTCGGGTTGGCCGAGTCGTCCTTGACGTAGAGCGGGGCACGCAGGCCGACCGCGGCGGCCAGGGCGGGCGCGCTGACCAGCGGGGTCAGGCCGGGGTCGAGGCTGACCCGGGTGGCCGGGTCCTGACCGGCGGGCAGCAGGCCGGCGTAGCGCCAGATGTTCGGCGGGCCGGCCTCGATCTGCGCACGGGTTACCCGCGCGAGGGCGTCCTGGTCGTAGGCCACCTCGAGCGGGCCGAAACACTCGAAACACGCGTGCTGCGCGACCAGGGGGTATTCGGCCCCACAGGCGCGGCAGACGAGGCCACGGGCCGGCGATTTGAAGGAGGTGCTGCCGATAGAACTGGGGGTGCTGACGACAGACGTCATGGAGGCCTTCCCTCTCATCTTTCCCCGGCGGCAATCTGCCGCAGCGAGGACGGAATTAGCACCTGCCGCGCGCGGCCTCTTCTTCGAGACTGCGCGGTGGTTGCCGGGGCTTCATCGGGCCGTTCCCTCTGCCCCTCTGGATGAGGTATTCAGTTGTGTTTCCAACACCTTACGTTGCCCTTAGGTCTTCTACGCCAGCAGAATCCCGAGGTGTGAGCGGCACAACGCCTACGAGGTGATGTCCTTGCGGGTGAACCGCCAGAACGCGAGCGACCAGAACAGCGTGGCGTAGCAGATCGCCGCGATCGCGCCCTTGACCAGGTCATCCACCTGCGGTGGGGTGGACAGCAGGCCGAGCCAGGCGTCGCTGTAGTGGGTCGGCAGCAGGTTCCGCACGCTGCCGAGCGCGGTGATCTGGTCGAGGATGCTGGACAGGATCCAGAGCAGCACCGCGCCGCCGACCGCGCCCAGCGCCGCGTCGGTCAGCACCGACAGCAGGAAGGCCAGACCGGCCACCACCAGCATGATGATCGCCAGATAGGCGACGATGCCGAGCAGCCGCAGAAGGCCCTGACCAGGCGGAATGGCGGCGGCCACGGTGCTGCCCAGTGGGTGCCAGCCATAGCGCAGGGTGCCGATCAGCAGCCCGGTCGAGGCCAGGGTCAGCAGCGCCACCAGCGAATAACCGAGCGCTACCACCAGCTTCACCGCGAGTAGCCGAACGCGCGGCACCGGGATGGCCAGCAGATAGCGCAAACTCCCCCAACTCGCCTCGCTCGCCACCGGGTCGCCGCAGAACAGCGCCACCACGACCACCAGCAGGAAGCCGGCCGACACCGCGAGGCAGAACAGCGCGAAGTTCAAGCCGCCCGAGGTGGCCAGGTCGACAAGGCTGCCGAACGCGCCACCACCGTTGCCGTCGTCGTCGTTGCCGCCCCCGAACTCGAAGGCGACCAGGATGATGATCGGAAGCAAAACCATGAAACCCAGGGCCAATTGGGTACGCCGTCGCGACGCCTGCCGCCGCACCTCGGCCCAGATCGGCAACGTCGCCGAAGGTCGATACCCGGTAACCGCGCTCATCGGTCTCCACTCCCCCGCGAGTTGTCCCCGACCAGGGCGAGGAACGCATCTTCCAGGCGCCGTCGCGGCACCACCCGATCCACGTCGACACCGGCCCGCACCAGCGAGGCCACCACCTCGGACCGGGGCGTGCCGTTCATGTCCACGATCAGGCCGGACGGCCCGTCCGGAAGCACCGACTTCACCCCGAGCGACGCCAGCACCGCGGACGCGGCCGGCACGTCGGAGACCTCGATCTGCACCGACGGCGACTCGCCGACGATGTCGTCGACCGGGCCGGACGCCACGATCCGGCCCTTGTTGACCACCACCGCGTGCGTGCAGGTCTGCTCCACCTCGGCGAGCAGGTGGCTGGAGACCAGCACCGCCCGGCCGTCGGTGGCGTAGCGCTTGAGCACCCGGCGCATCTCGGCGATCTGCGGCGGATCCAGGCCGTCGGTCGGCTCGTCCAGCACCAGCAGCTCGGGCAGGCCGAGCATGGCCTGCGCGATGGCCAGCCGCTGCCGCATGCCGTGGCTGTACTTCTTGGTCTTGCGATGCACCGAGTCGCCCAGGCCGGCGATCCGCAGCGCCTCGTCGAAGTGCGCGTCCGCCTCCGGCCGGCCGGAGGCCCGCCAATAGGCGCGAAGGTTCTCGTAGCCGCTCAGGTGCGGCAGGAAGCCCGGCCCCTCGACCAGCGCACCCACCCGGGACAGGATCGGCGCGCCCGGCATCAGCCGGTGGCCGAAGACCAGCGCGTCGCCGCCGGTCGGCATGGTCAGGCCCATCAGCACCCGCAGCGTGGTGGTCTTGCCCGCCCCGTTCGGCCCGAGCAGGCCGACGACCTGCCCGCGCTGCACGGTGAAGCTGACCTCCTCGACGGCGACGAACCCATCCGCGTACGCCTTGCGCAGCTCCCGGACCACCAGCGGCGTCTCGGCGTACTCCTCGATGACCTCGTCGTGCCGGCGCCGCCGCAGGCCGCGCCGCACGAGCAGGACCACCGCGAGCCCCAGCGCGATCACCACGAGCAGGCCACCGAGCACCCAGCGCCACACGGTCTGCGGGTTGGCGATCGGCGTGCCCACCACCGTCGGCAGGGTCAGCGTGGAGCCGGCCGCCACGGTGTAGGTGACCGGCTTCGCCGGAGTGAGGAACGCCTGGTCACTGGTGGCGACGACGATCCGGACGGTGTGCCCGGAGTCGATCCGGCGGACGATCGCCGGCAGCGTCACGGTGACCGGCTGGGCCTGCTCGATCGAGGTGGGCAGGCCGGTGAGCCGGACCGGCGCGACCAGGCCCGCGCTGAGCGTCTCGGCACCCGATTCGTCGACGTCGTAGAGCTTCACGAAGACGGTGGCCTCGCCGGTCGGTGAGGCCGCGCGCAGCTGGATCGACGGCGCGCCGGCCACCTCGATCGCGCCGGTCACCGGGGTGGATTCGAAGGTCGCGTACTGCCCCGGGATGTCAGCCGCGACGCCGCCGAGCAGCTCGCTGAGGCGTCCGCCGGTGCCCGGCAGCGAGGAGAGGGCGGCCGGGTTGCCGTTCGGCGGATTCGCGATCGGCTGCGCCGAGCCCTCCAGCGAGACCTGGGTGCTTCCGGTTCCGCTCAGGCTTGGGTACGCCTCCGTCGAGTACCCGTTGGTCACCAGGCCCCGGTCCAGCGCGCTGAAGCCGGCCACCCGCGAATAGGTGAAGCTGTCCGACGGCGCGTCACCCTCGCCCTTCAGGTAGTGGTCGAGCCACTGCACGGTCAGGTATTTCACCCGGTCCTGGTCGGTCTGCGGCCCGGCGCCACCGTCGTGGCCGCCGGTGAACCAGGCGACCCGCACCGGCGTACCGGTCGCGGCGATGCCCTTGGCGTTCGCGTCCGCCTCGGAGAGCGGGAAGAGCGTGTCCACCTCGCCCTGGATCAGCAGCGTCGGCGCCTTGATCTTGCTGAGCACGGTGGCCGGGCTCGACTTGCGGAGCAGGTCCAGGGTCGCCTGGTCGGCGGTGCCGGTGGTGGCCAGCGAGAGGTAGGCCGCACAGACGTCGGCCGCGAACCGCCCGCAGGCCGGGTCCTCGTTCTTCTGCACCGGCTGGTCCGGGAGCAGCGAGGCGGCGCCGTTGCCGAAGTAGAGGCCGGCCCAGCCCTTCTTGAAGACGCCGGTCGCGGTGGTGTCCGCCGACTGCTGCAGGAACACCTTGGTCAGGTCGTTCCAGGTGATCGACGGGACGATCGTGTCGACCCGGGCATCCTGGCCGGCCAGCAGCAGCGCCAGCGCGCCGCCGTAGGACCCGCCGACCACAGCCACCCGCGGGTCGCCGGTCGCGTCCAGCTGGATCTCCGGCCGGGCGGCCAGCCAGTCGAGCAGGCCCTGCGCGTCCCGGACCTCGTAGTCGGGGCTGTCCAGGTGGATCTGGCCGCCGCTGCGCCCGAAGCCCTGCGCGGTCCAGGTCAGCACCGCGTACCCGCGGTCGGCCAGCTCTTCGGCGTTGTCGCTCACCGAGTCCTTGGTGCCGCCGAAGCCGTGCGCGAGCAGCACCGCCGGCACCTTCCCGGAGCGGTCGCGGGGCAGGTAGAGGCGGGCGTCCAGGTCGACGCTCTCGGCGCCGGCCGGGCCGGTCTTGACGGTGATCTGCTCGTCGGCGCTGGTCCAGCCGGGGCGGTCGGGCCACACCGCCCAGCCGACCAGCGCCGCGACCAGGACGAGGACCACCGAGCCGGAGACGACGCGGCGGCGGGTAGGCCGGGGCAGCGCACGGCGCAGCCGGCTGGACAGTGACATGCGGCAAAGCTATCCGGCCGAATCTGAGCCACTGCTGTGAGCGGTCTCAGCGGGCGTGTCAGCGATAGCGTGGACCCACACATCTAGACGACAGGGGACATCTCGCGGTGGCCGATGAACTGACGCTGACCGTCACCACGCAGTCGGCGCCGCTGGACGCCCGGCGCGGCGTGGTGCGGCTCCACCCCGAGGTGATGGCCGCCCTGGAGATCAAACCCGGCGACCCGGTCGGCCTGACCGGCCGGCACACCACCGCCTGCCGGGCGATCCCCACCCGGACCGCCGACGCCAGCCGCGGGCTGCTCTACGCCGACGACCTGATCATCGGCAATCTCGGCCTGCGCGACGGCGGCCAGGTCACCCTGGTCAAGCTGCCGCTCGTGCACGCGCGCCGGGTCACGCTCAGCGGCCCGCCCGAGATCGCCGCCCTGGTCACGCCGGAGATGCTGCGGCTCGCCCTGCTCGGCAAGGTGGTCAGCACCGGCGACGACGTCTCACTGCTGCCGCAGGACGTCCTGCCCGGCGACCATCGCGCGCTCGTCGAGGCGGTCACCCCCAGTTTGAAGAACCGGCTGGGCTACAGCTTCACCAGCGCCCTGCTCAGCGTCACCGCCGTCGACGACACCGACGCCGCCCTGGTCAGCCCGGGCACGGTGGTCGGCTGGGCCGGCGGCCACTTCACCGCCGGCGGCACGACCAGCGCGGTGGCGGTGGCCGCGAGCTCGCCGGCGGCCACCGACCCCGAGGTGCCGCCGCCCAGCCTGGACGACCTGCCCGGGCTGCGCGCCCAGGCCAAGGAGCTGGAGGAGCTGCTCGACCTCGGCTTCCACCACGGCGAGGTGCTGGCCCGGCTCGGCACCAAGGTGTCGCTCGGCGTGCTGATCTCCGGGCCCTCCGGGTCGGGCAAGTCCGCCCTGGTCCGGGCGGTGGCCGCGCAGGTCGGCGCGCGGGTACTGACGGTCTGGGCGCCGTCGCTCGCGGCGCTCACCAACGACGCGGCCGCCACCCGGCTGCGGGCGCTGGCCCGGGAGGCGGTCGAGCCGGGGCCGGCCGTGCTGCTCTTCGCCGACGTCGAGGCGCTCGCCCCGCGCGACGAGCCGGGGCCCATCTCCACCGTCTTCCACCAGGTGATCGAGGAGGTCGTCCGGGCCGGGGTGGCGGTGGTCTGCACGACCGGCCGGCCCGAGTCGGTCGACCCGTCGCTGCGCTCGCCCGACCTGCTCGCCGTGCAACTGGCGGTGCCGCTGCCGGATGCGGCCATGCGGCGGGAACAGCTGGGTGTGCTCACTCGCGGCATGCCGCTTGCCGAGGACGTACGCCTGGATGAGGTCTCCACCCGTACACCCGGATTCGTTGCCGCTGATCTTGGAGCTCTCGCCCGCGAAGCGGGAGTCCGGGCCGCCCTGCGGCAGAAGGACGCCGAATCACCCACCGTGACCATGGCCGATTTCGAGGCCGCGCTCGACGTGGTGCGCCCGACCTCGATGGCCGAGTCGACGCTGGAGGTCGCGGCGGTCACCCTGGACGACGTCGGCGACCTGGTTGAGGTCAAGCAGGTGCTCACCGAATCGGTGCTGTGGCCGCTCACCTACCCGGACACGTTCGCCCGGCTCGGGGTGTCGCCGCCGCGTGGCGTGCTGCTCTACGGTCCGCCCGGCTGCGGCAAGACCTACCTGGTCAAGGCGATCGCCGGCACCGGGAAGGCGAACGTGCTCTCGGTCAAGGGGGCGGAGCTGCTCAGCAAGTGGGTGGGCGACAGCGAACGGGCGGTGCGGGAGCTGTTCCGGCGGGCCCGGGAGGCCGCGCCGACGCTGGTGTTCCTCGACGAGGTCGATGCGCTGGCGCCGACCCGCGGGCAGGCGACCGACGGCGGGACCACGGACCGGGTCGTGGCGGCGTTACTCACCGAGTTGGACGGCGTCGAGGACTTACGCAACGTAGTGGTCATCGGGGCGACCAACCGGCCCGATCTGATCGATCCGGCGCTGCTGCGGCCGGGGCGGCTGGAGCGGCTCGTCTACGTGCCGCCGCCGGACGGGACCGCGCGGGCCGCGATCCTGCGCGCGTCGTCGAAGGCGGTGCCGCTGGACAGGTCGGTCGATCTCGACGAGCTGGGGGCCGCGCTGGAGGGGTATTCAGCGGCCGACTGCGCGGCGCTGATCCGGGAGTCGGCGCTGGCGGCCATGCGGGATTCGCTGGAGGCGTCGACGGTCACCGCGGAGAACGTGGCGACCGCGCGCAAGCGGGTGCGGGCCTCGCTTGACCCGACGCAGGTGGCCTGGCTCGAGGCGTACGCCTCAACTCATCAGCCCGGCTGAAACCTATCGACGGCGCGTGCGTGCTCGGGTGGCCCGCAGCCGGCGGAGGCGGCCGACCAGAACCGGGTCGTGCTCGGTCGCCTCGGGCTTGTCCAGCAGGGTGTTGAGGACCTGGTAATAGCGGGTCGAGGAGAGCGCGAAGGTGTCCCGGATCGCCTGCTCCTTGGAGCCGGCGTGCTTCCACCAGCGGGCCTCGAACGCGAGGATGTCGCGCTCCCGCTCACTTAGCCCGTTGTCCGAAATTTCCGGCGTGACCGGCGCAGCAACCTCTTCGGCGGTCCGCGGGGCCGGAATGTGCTGGGTGGACTCCTCGGAAGGGTCCGCGGCGGCGGGCTGCATGGTGCTCCAAAGAAGAGGGCGAGGGGCCGCCCGCAGCATATGTTGCCGGCAGCCCCCGCGCATCGGCAGGCCGACGCTACCTCACGTTATGTCCCGCTTACGCATTGTCCACATAGCGGCCCCCACAACGAGGACCAGAATGGCGATGAGTCCGGTGCCCGCCATCTGCCAGGTCATCGTCAACGTGTCCGGCTGACAGCTGCCGGTCACGTCGTAGTTGCAGGCGTTGTAGTTCTCCGCGATGTACTGCTTGTTCATCCAGGCGATCACCCAGAAAGGCGCCAGATAGAGCTCGGGGAACTTGGCGTCGGCGATCTCCAGCACCGCGCCCACGCCGAACTGGAAGACCACGATCACGCCGATCGCCACGCCCAGCGCCATCGCGGTGTGCCGGCCCAGCGACGCCAGCCCGAACCCGAGTGCGCCCGCCGTCAGCACCAGGGCCAGCGCCCGCAGCTCCATCAGCCCGATCGACTGCCACACCCCCGACGTCATCCCGGCGGTGGTGCCGCGGGCCGAGGCGATCCCGTAGAAGGCGGCCGTCCAGAGCGCCGCCACCACCACGGTCAGCAGCGTCGCCCCGACCAGCAGGGCGGCCAGTTTGGTGGACAGCACCTGCAGCCGGCGCGGCCGCCAGAGCAGCAGGTTCATCATGCCGCCGCTGTTCCACTCGGCGCCGACGTAGGACGCGCCGACCACGAACGCCGCCAGCGCCAGCACCGCGGCCATCGTGGTCACCATGTCCCGGAAGCTCTCCTTCAGATTGAAGGTCGGCGGCATGTACCAGTCCGGGTTGAAGTCCGACTCGGACGGCGCGGCGATCTCGCAGTTCGGCGGGAACTCGTTGGCCCGCGACGTGCCCTGCACCGCCGCGCAGTCCTTCTTCATCTGCTCGGTGCCGGCCACCGACTGCTTGTAGTCGGCCTGCGCCTTCGCCGTCGCCTCGGCAATCTGGTCCGGCCCGGCCTTGTGGTTGGTGAGGAAGACCCCGGCCGCCACCGCCACCAGGATCAGCAGCGCGCCGACCGTGAAGAGCTTGGTGAACCGCCGCTTGACCAGCCGGCGCGTCTCCGCTTTGTACAGGCTCACTGACCCCACCCACCCTGCGCCGTCGCCGCCACCTGATCCACCTGACGGTTCTGCCCGTCGACCGGCGCGGTGCCGGTCAACTCCAGGAAGACGCTCTCCAGGTCGGCCGTGGTCGGGGTCAGCTCGCTGACGTAGATCTGCTGCTCGGCGAGGATCCGGGTGATCTGCGCCGGGTTGCCGGCGTTGCCGACCGTGAAGAAGTCGGTGCCGAGATCCACCTGGGCACCCTTGGCCCGCAGCAACTGGGCCGCGGTGAGCAGGTCGATGCCCGGCTCCAGCCGCACCCGCACCGACGACGACGCGTGGCTGGCCAGCACCTCGGCGACCGACCCGTGGGCCACCCGCCGCCCGGCCGCGATGATCGTCACCTGGTCGCAGATCAGCTGGATCTCGCCGAGGATGTGACTGGACAGCAGCACGGTCATGCCCGACTCGGACAGGTTGCGCATCAGCGTGCGCATCTCCCGGATGCCGCCCGGGTCGAGCCCGTTGGCCGGCTCGTCGAGAATCAGCAGTTTCGGCTCCTTGAGCAGCGCGGATGCCACCGCGAGTCGCTGCTTCATGCCCAGCGAGTAGGTGCGCACCCGCTCCTTGGCCCGGTCCCGCAGCCCGACCAGCTCCAGCACCGCGTCGACCCGCTCGCGCCGCACCCCGCCCGCGTCGGCGAGCAGCGACAGCGTGTCGTACGAGGTGAAGTTCCCGAAGAACTGCGGACTCTCCACGATCGCGCCGACCTGCCCGGCGACCGCCGGCAGATGCCGCGGCACCTCCTGCCCGAGAATGGCCATCCGGCCACCGTTGGGCCGGATGAGCCCGAGCAGCGTACGCAGGGTGGTGGTCTTCCCCGACCCATTGGGCCCGAGGAACCCGTGCACTTGCCCGGCCTCGACCACCATGTCGAAGCCATCAAGCGCCCGGCGCACACCTTTCCGGCTGCGATAAGTCTTCTGCAGCCCAGCAATCTCGAGTACGGCGTCCATGCCGCGAGACTCTAGGCAGCCTCGTCAATATCCACGACCCCGAAATGCCGAAATTTCCCGCCGTAGGTACTCATCGTCCACGTCGACCGCATCGACGATGTCCCTCAAACGTGCAGCCCAGGACGGGTACGCCCGCCAGTACTCGACCGGCACCCGCATCGTGGCGGCCAACAGATCCCCCGGATAGAAGTCGCCCTCCGCGAGCGGCTCCGCCGCCAGCAGATCGAGCACCATCGGCACGACCACATCGAGCCCGACCTGCTGCCCGACCAGCGTCCGGAGGTCCTCGACCGCAAGCTGACCGACCGGCCGCCGGCGCAATTCATGCACCGTCGCCACGAGCCGGGTGGCCCCCGCGGGCGGCTCCCCCCAGACGTCGCCCTCGATCTCCTCGAGCGACCGATCCACTGCTTCTCCCACTGCCATCAACCTCCGGCTCGGCGGACTGATGCTAACCACGCGGCACGAACTGCTCGGAGTGATCGAGGAGACGGCTGGCCTCCGACAGCTCCGACTCGTACGCCGCCCGGTCACCCGCCGCGGTCCGCGAGTCGCCCAGCAGCCGCTTGAGCTGGTCGATCCGCCGGACGAGTCCACGCTGGGCGTTGCGGACCTCGTCCACGTGGTCCCACGGCTGACCGCTCCGCTTGGTCGCGACCACCTCACCGTTCAGCTCCCGCCGCGCCGCGTCGAGATCGCGCTCGGTGAGATGTTCCTTCATGCGGTCCGTCTTGGTCGGCACCGACCGCGGCGGCGAACTCCCGCGCACCGGGGTGATCGCGTCGTCGCCGGTCGCATGCTGCATGAGCGACGTGGCGGCGACGCCGGTGAGCCCGACCCCGGCCACCAGCCCCGCCGTCGAGACGGCGCCGAGCGGCCCGCCGGCAACCACCCCCACACCGGTCGCGTCGAGCACGACCCCGGTGCCCTCGCCGCCCGCGCTGATCGCGGTGAGGGCAAGCCCGCCGACCATCGCCGCAGTGTTTCCCGGGTGGTGGATCATCGCGTTGCCGAACGACGCCAGCCCGTTGATCGCATTCCCACCGGCCCGCATCGCGAAGTCACCCACCCGGTCCAGCCAGCTCGGCTTCTCGGGCGCCGCGTCCGCCTCCTGGTTCAGAAAGCGCACCGCCGAGTCCCCCGCGGCCGAAACCTGCCGGCGGGCCAGCTCCAGGGTGTCCTGCGCGGCTTGGCGGCCATCCGCTGCGGTCTCCGCCTCATCCCACAGCCGGATCGCCTCGGCGGCCCGATTCTGCGCCCACTCCAGCGTCTGGGCATAGGTGATGAGGGCGTCGGCGGCGGTGTCGAGCGCGTTGGCCGCCGCATACCACCGGTTGGGCTCCTAACTGAACCTGTCCCGGAAGGTGTCAGCCGCCGGCCCGGTCCACGCTCCGGTGTCGATGCCGACCAGCCCGTCACCGGCGGTCTCCGCGTGCCCGGCTCTGGCCCGCAGAACGGTGGCGTTGTCCCGGACGGCGCCCGGATCGCCGGGAACGAGCGCACGTGGGTCGTGGGTCTGGCCGAGCTCAGCGAGTCAGGCGCAGATGACCTGGACTCCGGCCTCGCGGAAGGCGGCCACCGTGGCCGGTGGGGCGCCTTTGTCGGTCACCAGGGTCTCGACCTTGGCGATCGGGCAGATCCGGGCGAAAGCGTGGCCGCCCAGCTTTGACGAGTCGGCGATCACCACCACGCGCTTGGCCCGGGCGACCATCAGGCTGTTCATCGCGGCCTCGCCCTCGTGGTGGGACGCCGCGCCCAGCTCCACGTCCAGGGCGTCCACGCCGAGCAGGACTATGTCCAGCGTCACCTCGTTGAGCAGGGCGCCGCCCAGCGGACCGACCACCTCGAACGACTGGGGGCGGACCACGCCGCCGGCCACCACGATCTTCATGCGGGAGCGGACCAGCAGCTCGTTCGCGATGTTCAGGGCGTTCGTGACCACGGTCAGCTGGGAGCCCTCGCCGCCGGCGTTCAGGTCGGGGCGGACGGCCAGCGCCCGGGCGACCTCGGTCACCGTGGTGCCGCCGTTCAGGCCGACCACCGTGCCCGGCGTCACCAGGCCCGCGGCGGCCTCGCCGATGCGCTGCTTCTCGGCCGAGTGCTTGGCGCTCTTGTAGCGCAGCGGCAGGTCGTAGGACACGCCGTTGGCGACCGCGCCGCCCCTGGTCCTGGTGATCATCTGTTGCTGGGCCAGCTGGTCGAAGTCTCGTCGGATGGTGGCCTGGGACACGTCGAGGCGCTCGGCGGCGTCCTCGACGCTGACCCGGCCGCTCTCCGCCAGTACCTCGAGCAGGGCATTCCACCGCGCGTACCGGTCCACCAAGCACTCCCGATGCACGATTCGTGATAAGTGTGTGCACATTAGTGCGCGAAAGGCCGGGAAGCAAAGCTCGCCTGGTGCGCGGTCGGGGGATGACGGTTGCATCCGCGCCTCGCCTCCGCGCAGAATGTCGCTCGAAAGTGCCGGGAACCGCGCGCTTATGCGCAGCCGCGACGATGCGACCCACCCGACGAAGTGACCTGCCCATAGAGACCGAAGGGTGGCCCATGACGTACGTCAAGGTCGAGATCGCCAGCCAACCGGAGTGCTGGCGCCTTGCCGCGAAGCTCGCCGACTCACCGGGGTTGCCGGTGCGGGGCGAGCGGGTCGCGGTGGTCGGTTGCGGCACCTCGTGGTTCATGGCCAAGGCGTACGCGTCGCTGCGGGAGCAGGCCGGCCAGGGCGAGACCGACGCGTTCCAGGCCTCCGAGTTCCCGCCCAACCGCCGGTACGACCGGGTGGTCGCGATCACCCGCTCCGGCACCACGACCGAGGTCGTCGAGCTGCTGAGCACCCTGACGAACGCGACAGTCATCACCGCCGACGGCGGGCAGCCGGCCGCCGCGCTCGCCACCCACTCGATCGTGCTGGACTTCGCCGACGAGCAGTCGGTGGTGCAGACCCGCTTCGCCACCAGCGCCCTCGCGCTGCTCCGCGCCCACCTCGGCGAGGACATCGAGTCGGTCGCGGCGGACGCCGAGGTGGCCGTGCGCCTCCCGCTGCCGGTGCACCCGGCCCTGGCCGACCAGATCACCTTCCTGGGCCGCGGCTGGACCGTCGGCCTGGCCGAGGAGGCCGCGCTGAAGTGCCGCGAGGCGGCCGGCTTCTGGGCCGAGGCCTACCCGGCGATGGACTACCGGCACGGGCCGATCGCGATCGCCGGGCCGCGCCGGGTGGTGTGGGCGTTCGGCGAGATCCCGGCGGGCCTGCCCGACGACGTCGAGGCGACCGGCGCCTCGTTCGTGCACAGCAAGCACCACGGCGGGTACGCGGCGCTGGGCAGCTGGTGCGGCGGCCGCGCCCCGCTCGACCCGATGGCCGACCTGGTGCTGGCCCAGCGGGTGGCCATCCTGCTCGCCACCAGCCAGGGCCTCGACCCGGACCACCCGCGCAACCTGACCCGATCGGTAGTGCTGACATGAGCGGGCCCGTCGTCGTTGCGCTCGACGTCGGCGGAACCGGCATGAAGTGCGCGTTGGTCCGCCCGGACGGCACGGTCGTGCACGAGGAACGGCACCCGACGCTGGCGGCCCGCGGGCCGGAGGCGGTCACCGAGAACATCCTCGAGATCGCCGCCGGGCTGGCCGCGCGCGCCGAGAACCCGATCGCGGTCGGCATCGCCGTCCCGGGCGTGATCGACGAGGAGAACGGCGTCGCGGTCTGGTCGTCGAACGTGGGCTTCCGCGACGTACCCCTGCGAAAGCTGATCACCGACCGGCTGGGCCTGCCCGCCACGCTCGGCCACGACGTCCGGGTCGGCGGGATCGCCGAGGCCCGCCTCGGCGCCGGCCGGGGCGAACGGCACGTGCTGTTCGTGGCGATCGGCACCGGCATCGCGGCCGCCCTGGTGGTCGACGGGGTCGGCTACGGCGGCGCGCACGGTGCGGCCGGCGAGGTCGGGCACATCGTGGTGCGGCCGGGCGGCACGCCCTGCCCGTGCGGCTCGCGCGGCTGCCTGGAGGCGTCGGCGTCGGCGCGGGCGATCGGCCTGCGGTACGCCGAGCTGATCGGCGACCCGGAGGCGACGGCGTTCGACGTGGTGAGCCGGATCGACCAGGACCCGGTGGCGGCCCAGGTCTGGCACGAGGCGATCGACGCCCTGGCCGACGGCCTGCTCACCGCCCAGGCCCTCTACGACGTGAACGTCCTGGTCCTCGGCGGCGGCCTGGCCGAGGCCGGCGACACCCTGCTCGAACCGCTGCGGGCCGAGCTGACCCGGCGGATCACCTTCCACCGGATGCCACGGATCGCGAAGGCCGAACTCGGCGACACCGCCGGCTGCCGCGGCGCGGCCCTGCTGGCTCTCGATCATCTGGAGCGGGATTGACCCACATCAGCGGGCGGATCGTTCGTCCCGGCGCCGTCGTCCCCGGCCACCTGGTGCTCGACGGGCCGGTGATCCTGGAGGTCGCCGAGGACAACCGGGCCGGCGACGACATCATCGTGCCCGGCTTCGTCGACCTGCACTGCCACGGCGGCGGCGGGCACACGTTCACCACCGGCGACCCGGTCGAGGCCGGCCTGGCCGCCGCCTTCCACCTCGGGCACGGCACGACGACCATGCTGGCCAGCCTGGTCAGTTCCCCGTTCGACCTGATGCGCGACGCGGTGGCCGCCTATCTGCCGCTGGCCCGGGCCGGGGTGATCGCCGGGGTGCACTTCGAGGGGCCCTACCTCTCCGGGGCGCGCTGCGGCGCGCAGAACCCCGAGTTCCTCCGCGACCCGTCGGTCGAGGAGTTGTCCGCGCTGGTCAAGCTGGGCGAGGGCACGGTACGGATGGTGAGCATCGCCCCCGAGCTGCCGGGCGCGCTGGACGCCATCGCCTTCCTCCGCGAGCACGGGGTGGTCGCGGCGATCGGGCACACCGATGCCTCGTACGCGGAAACTCAGGCCGGCGTCGCCGCCGGCGCGACCGTCGGCACCCACCTGTTCAACGGCATGCGCCCGTTGCACCACCGTGAGCCGGGCCCGGTGGTCGGCCTGCTCTCCTCGACCGCCGTCTGCGAGCTGATCGCCGACAACATCCACCTGCATCCGGGCATGCTCGCGTTCGCCGCCCGGAGCGCCGGACCGGACCGGACCGCCCTGGTCACCGACGCGATGGACGCCACCGGCATGCCGGACGGCACCTACGACCTGGGTGGCCAGGAGGTCATCGTGGCGGATCGGGTGGCGCGGCTGGCCCGCAACGGGTCGATCGCCGGCAGCACGCTGACCATGGACGTGGCGCTGCGCAACGCGGTGGCGGCCGGCATCTCGCTGCCGGACGCGGCGGCGATGGCGTCGACCACGCCGGCCCGGGTGCTGGGCCTGGCCGAGCAGACCGGCGCCCTGGAGGCGGGCCTGCGGGCCGACCTGGTGGTGCTCGACGCCGACCTGCGGGTCAAACGGGTGATGCGGTCCGGGACCTGGGTAGAGCCCACCAGCTGACCGGGATCCGCTCGATCAGCCGGGCCAGGAACAGCCCGAGCAGGGCGCCGGCCACCGAGTCGGTGACCCAGTGGAACCCGGTGTAGATCGTGGTGAGGAACAGGATCGCGACCGGCAGGACGCGTACGGCGAGGGTCTCCCACCGGCGCAGCGGCCGCCGCAGGATCGCGGCCAGGAGCAATGCCATCACCGCGTACCAGACCATCGAGTTGCCCATGTGGCCGGAGGGATAGCTCATCGCCTCGACGCCGCTCGCAGCCGGATTGTGCATGATCGCCTTGTCCGGCCCGTCGAAGCGGGGCGCCGCCCGGCCGGCCCAGATCTTCAGCGGCCCGATGGTGATGTAGGTCAGCACGAACGCGGCCGCGAACGGGATCAGCGCCCGCCACGACCGGGTGCGGTAGAACAGCACGCCGGTGAGGATGAGCCCGATCGGCATCAGCACCTGGCCGCCCTGGCCCAGGTAGTTGAAGACCCGGGCGGTCCAGTAGATCGGGGCCGGCTGGTGCGCGAACGACCAGTCGGCCACCCGCTGGTCGAAGGACAGCAGATGGCCGTGGAGCAGCGCGACGGTCAGCGCGACGAACGCCACCACCAGGGCAGCGTCGAACCACCAGCGCGTCTTGAAGGTCACCGCCCAACGCTAGAGCAGGCGGGCCAGCTTGGTCGTGAGCAGGTCGGCGCGGACCCCGGAGTTGGGGCAGCCGCCGAAGTGGTGCAGCGCCACCACCTTGTTGGTCTTGCGGGACAGCACCGGCGAACCGGACGAGCCGCCCTCGGTGTCGCAGTAGTAGGCGACGTCCGAGCCGGCCGTGTACCCGGTGTAGTTGTTGTCGGTCACCGAGCAGTTGCCGGCCTTGTCGCCGAGCGAACCGGCGATCCGGGTCGGCTCACCGGCCGGGTGCTGCGGCACGTACAACTCCTGGCCCTTGACCGGCCGGACGGTGTCGAGCGTGAGGTAGCCGAACTTCTTGATCGAGTCGAAGTTCGCCACCGTGAACAGCGTGTAGTCGTACGTGTGGTCGGTGGAGACCACGCTCGAGCCCCAGACCTTGGTCGGCTGGAACACGTCGTACCCGCCGCAGGTCGCGCACTGGTAGTTGAACCAGACCTCGGTGTCGTACGCCTCGCTGGTGTTGGTGAGGCAGTGGTTGTTGGTGAGCATGCGGTTGTTGGGGCCGACCCGCCAGCCGGTGCACAGCTCGGTCCCGTTGATCAACAGCCGCGAGATGGCCTTCGACTTGGTGTAGGCGACCGGGTCGGCCGAGCGGTAGCAGACCGCGTCGGACGAGGTGTCGGCGCCGCACACCGATTCCTCACGACCGGTGCGACCGGGCGCGATGAGCTGCGATTCCGGCTGCTTCTCCTGCTCGGTCCGGCTGAAGCCGCGGGCCACCCGGTCAACGCCGACGCCGAGGGTGCCGAGCAGGTTGCCGACCCCGAGCGGGCTGGCGGCGCGGTGCATCTCCAGCACCGCGGTGTCGCCGGTGACCGACATCGCCCACTTGTCGACGTTCCCGGTCGGCAGGATCTCGGGCGCGTCGTAGCGGTAGGACTCGGTGCCATCCGCGCTGGAGACGGTCAGGTAGTCGCCGGGCAGCATCGCCATCCGGTCGAAGTGCAGCTTCACGTAGGAGGCGCCCGGGTAGCTGAAGGTCTCCTTCTGCCGCCCACGCGCCAGGTAGCCGAGGAGCTTGTCGACGTGCAGAAGCCGCCCGACGCGCTGCCGGCCGTCCGGGGCGACCGCGGATTCCAGCGGGCGGTCGCCCTCTTCGCCGTCCGGGACATCCTCCGGCGCGTTGCCTTCGGCCGTCGCGACCTCGGCCTCGGCCCGGGCCTCGGCCCCGGCGCTGCCGGGCCGGGCCTGCTGCGCCTGTTCCGCTTGCTGCGCCCCTTCAACTGCGACGGGTGTACGGGCGACGCCGGGTGCCTCGTGCCAGGTGCCGACCGGGCGCCCCTCATCACCGGCGAAGCGCCACGCCGTGATTCCCGTCGCACCGGCCAGCACCAGGGCGGCACACGCCCCGGCGGCTACGCCTGCCTTACGTCGCATCTCAACCGCCATTCACGTCACATCAGGGACAAACGTACTAATCCGGCGTTCTCGCACCTGTGTAACGAGCCACCTGCGGCCTCGACGCGCCGCCGCGGCGGGCACACTGGTGGCGTGCGCATCACGTCCGCTCTCATCGACCCGGCGCTCCTCGAGCTGCCGTGGGGAGTCCCGCTGGAGGATTGGCCCGCCGACCATCTGGTCGCTCTCCCGCAGGGCATCTCCCGCCACATCGTGCGGTTCGTCAAGCTCAACGACGTCGTCTACGCCCTCAAGGAGACGCGCGAGCGGATCGCCGAGAAGGAGTACGACCTCCTCCGGGCCCTCGAACGCATCGACTTCCCGTCGGTCGAGGCGGTGGCGATCGTCACCGACCGGCATGCTCCCGACGGCGAGCCGCTGGAAACCATCCTGATCACCCGCCACCTGCAGTTCTCGCTGCCCTACCGGGCGCTCTTCTCGCACGTGCTGCGGCCGAACACGCTCAACCGGCTGCTCGACGCGATGGTCGCCCTGTTCGTCCGGATGCACCTGACCGGCTTCTTCTGGGGCGACTGCTCGCTGTCCAACACGCTGTTCCGGCGGGACGCGGGCGCGTTCGCGGCCTACCTGGTCGACGCCGAGACCGGCAACCTGCACCCGAAGCTGTCCGAGGGGCAGCGCAGCGAGGACATCGAGATCATGCGGGTCAACGTCTTCGGCGAGTGTCTCGACCTGCAGGCCGCCGAGCTGCTGCACGACTCGATCGACCCGGAGCAGGTGGTCGACGACATCGTGAGCCGCTACGAACGGCTGTGGCACGAGGTCACCTACGAGCAGGAGATCGCCCAGCGGGACGCCCGGCACGACCTCGAGGGCCGGATCCGCCGGCTCAACGAGCTCGGCTTCGACGTGGCCGAGGTGGCGATGTCCACGGTGGACGGCGGCATCCGGGTCCGGCCGAAGGTCGTCGACGCCGGCTACCACACCCGCCGGCTGCTGCGCCTGACCGGCCTCGACGCCGAGGAGAACCAGGCCCGGCAGCTGCTCAACGACCTGGACACCTACCGGGCCGAGAGCGCGCTCACCGACGAGCAGCAGGCCGCCCACCGCTGGCTCACCGAGGTGTTCGAGCCGGTGGTGCGGGCCGTGCCGGCGAGCATGCGCCGCAAGCTGGAGCCGCAGGAGATCTTCACCCAGATCATCCAGCACAAGTGGCTGCTGTCCGAGAAGGCCGGCCGGGACGTGGGCATGGCCCCGGCGGTGCAGTCCTATCTCACCGACGTGCTCGCCAAGAAGCCCGACGAGCAGGCCGTGCTCGGCGTCGAGGTGGCGTCACTGCCCGCCGGCAGTATTTAGCTCGCCGCCCGGCGGGCCGGCGGCCTGCTGGCGCAGCACCCGCAGGCCGGCCCGGCGGGCCACCACCACGACCTCGTCGCCGGGGGCCAGCACCCGGCGCGGGTCGGGGTCCCAGTCGACCCACTCCTCGCCGGCCGCGCGCATGCAGATCACCCGGGCGCCCTGCGGCCGGTCGGCGTCGGTCAGCGGCGCACCGTCCAACTCGGACCTTGCCGCCACCTGGACCACGGCGACCAGCACCGCGTGCCGCTCGACCGGGATGGTGGCGAGCACTTCACGCTCGAGCAGCGCGGCCGCGAACGCCGGCGCGCACAGCCGGGGCACGCTGCGCGAGATGTTGATGTCGAAGACGTCCTGGACCCGGGTGGCGAAGTCGTCGTCGAACAGTCGCAGCACCACCCGCAGGTCGCTGCGGGCCGCCCGGGCGTGCAGCGCGGCCTGCAGGTTGACCGCGTCGTCGGTGGAGACCACGACCAGGGCCCGGCAGGTGTCGATCGAGGCGGCGCGCAGTGTCTCCTCCCGGGAGGCGTCGCCGACGATCAACGGGACGCCGAGCTGGTCGGCGATCAGCGCACCGCGCGCCTCCGCCACCAGGTCGATCGCCACCACCTCGACGCCCAGGTCGGTCAGCTGCCGCAGCACCCGGGTGCCGACGTTGCCGAGGCCGACCAGCACGACATGATCGGCGTACTGCCCGCCGAAGACCTCGCCGCGGTCGCGGGCCAGCCGGGTCTTCACGATGCCGTCCACGATGGCCGCGGTGATCAGCGGCAGCAGCGCGACCCCGGCCACGGTCAGCACGACCTGCGCGGCCTGGGCGGTCGCGTTGCGCTGATGCTCCACATCGGACGCACCGAACACGGTCAGCAGCGTTTCGTAGATCGCGCCCCAGACGCTGTGCACGCCGGTGTAGTCGGCCAGCACCGCACCGGCCGCGGCCGTCACGACCAGGGCGATCAGCGTCGCGGCGACGACCTTGCGGGTCAGGCCGACCCGCATCACGCGGCGCAGCGACATCCGCCGGCCGTGCCGCCGCCCGGCCCGGGCCAGCCGCCGGGTGGCCGCGGCCGGGTTCGACGAGCGGCCGGTCGCCTCGGCCAGCACGAGATCGCGTGGTTGGGCGGTGGCCTCGTCGTCGCCCGGCAGCACCGCGACCTGGCCGCCGCCGACCGCGGCGGTCAGCGACAGCACCACCGTGTCGGCGGGCACCTCGCTGCGGCGGGCCACGTAGAGGGTGCGTCCGGCGTACCGGAAATGGGTCGGTGTCACGCCGCCCAGAGCCGCGGAGACGAACGCGGGTGCGGCCATGGTGGCGTCGGACAGGACGGCGCAGTCGGCGAAGAGGCGACGCACACCCTGTGCGAGACCGGTGGCGAACATCCGGATCACCAGCCGCAGATCGCCCTCCACGGCGCGGGCGCAGAGGGCCGCGTGCAGGTTGACCATGTCGTCCGGCATGACCAGCGCGAGCCCCGCCGCATCGGCCAGACCGGCCTCCCGGAAGGTGCGTTCATCGAGCCGCGCGGCCGTGATCACCCGGGCACCGCGGGCCCGTAGATCGTCGAAGTCGGGCACGTCAGGGCGCAGATCGGGTGGGGTGATCACGGTGAGCCGCAGCGGTCGGTCCGAATTGATCAGTTCGTCGGCGACGGTGTACACGAGGGCATCCGAACCGCAGACCACGAAGTGTGGCCGGTCGTCACCGTTGCGCTCGCGCAAGCGGGAAACCAGTGACCGCCGAGTCGCGTCCTTGATCGGTTCGGTAGCCACGTTCGCGATCGTAGCCAGCCGGAACCCGTCCGCGTGGCGAATCGTTGCCCCCTCCGACGACATTCGTCCGAGTTTGCACGGTTGTCAGCATTCCCATTGCCAGGAGGAAATCAGTGCGCAAGTTCTGGTATGCCGGTGCGGTCGTCGCGGGCGGGATCTTCCTGTTCGGTGCCGCCGCACCCGCGCAGGCCGACCTGCTGCCCGGAACCGGGTCGGCGGGACAGCAGGCGGACGAGCAGCTCACCGGCCTGCTGGAGTCGGCCGACGGGGCCACTGTGGAGAATCCGTTGCGCTACAGCACGCTGGGCACCACCGCCCTGGGCGCACCCCCGCTGGTCGACTGGAAGGCCGGCCGCATCGGCGCCGACCTCAAGCCCACCCTGGCCGGCGAATCGGCCCGGAAAGCGCGTCCCAGCCTGCCTGCCGCCGACGTGGTCGGTGACGCGATGCAGCTGAACAACGCGGGCGGGCCGCAGTTCCCGTTCACCAACACCCAGATGGCCGGTTCGCCGTTCAGCGGCATGTTCGGCGGGCTGCCGGTCTTCAGCGGCCTGCTGCCCAACGGCGGGGTGCCGAGTGCACGCCAGGTCGCGACCCCGGACCAGACGGAGTCCTTCGACGGCGGGCTTCCGCTGCTCGGCGGCCTCGGCGGCATGCTTCCGGTGAACCGCATCTCGACGGCGACGCCGGACGACGACGGCCCCGACCTGTCCGGCCTCCCGGCCGGCGGCATGGCCGTCCTCCCCGCCGTGGTCGCGGACGACGACACCACGCCCGCGCTCGATGAGGACCCGGCCGTGCAGCCCGACCAGTCGGCCTCTTCGGCGGCCCCGGACCAGAGCCCGTCCGCTCCGGACCCGTCGACCTCGTCGGCCGCCGACGACGACCCGCGCCTGCACGAGGAGCCGGTGGACGGCGAGGCCGCCAAGCGCGCGTTCTCCCCGGACGGCCGCCCGGTCGCCGGCGTCGACCAGCAGTACAAGTAGGACAGACAGCCGCACCACGAATGCCCGCCCGGCGCCACGGGCGGGCATTCGCCGTTCCGCGGGTCAGCCGACGCGGTCCGGGACCCGGCGACCCAGGGTGACGTTCACCGCGACCAGGGCGACCAGGATCACGGCCAGCAACTCCAGCGAAGCGTGCGTGAGCGGGGTCAGCAGGGCCAGGACGGCGGCGACCGGGAAGGCCAGGAGCATCGGGCCGGACTGGTGCGGCCGGATGTGCAGCAGCCAGACGAAGAAGAGGTAGACCGCCACCGGGACGGCGATCGCGTAGCCGGCCAGGGTCGAGGAGATCTCGGCGTGATGGGTGGCGTGGTCGACCGCCACGCCCAGGCCGGCCCCGACCGCGGCCGCGGCGGCGAAGATGAAGTAGTGGCCGTAGCCCCAGAGGATGGACGTGCGCAGCGTGGTCAGCAGGGCGTGCGCCGAGCGGTCGAAGTAGAGCCACCACAGCGCGAAGACGACCACCAGACCGGCCACCGCCAGGCGCAACAGCACCCCGTTGTGGTCGCTGCCCTCATCCAGGGCGCCGCGGAAGGCCACCGTCGCGGCCGCGATCGACTCGCCCAGCACGATGATGGTGAACAGGCCGTAGCGCTCGGCGATGTGGTGCGGGTGGTAGGTGGTCGGGCCGCCGGCGGCCCGCTCGGCCCAGACCGGGACGGCCACGTCGAGCAGGACCAGGAGCACGAAGATCGGCACGATCGGCCAGGACTCGGGCAGCCACAGGCGCAGGATCCAGAGGATCTGCACCACCGTGACGCCGATCGCGTAGCGCACCGCGACGTTGCGGCGCGGCGGATCGGAGCGGGCCGCGCGCAACCACTGGGCGACCAGGGCCAGGCGCATGATGACGTACCCGATGGTGATGACCCGGAAGTCGTTGTCCTCGACGGCCGGCCCGACGCCGGCCGCCAGCACCAGGGCACCGGCGATCTGGACGAACGTGGTGATCCGGTAGACGTCGTCGTCGGTGTCGTAGGCCGAGGCGAACCAGGTGAAGTTCATCCACGCCCACCAGATGGCGAAGAAGACCATCAGGTAGCCGCGCAGGCCGTCCAGCACGTGATGCTCGGCGATGCTGTGGTGCAGCGGCGCGGCCGCCTGCGCCACCGCCACCACGAAACACAGGTCGAAGAACAGCTCGAGCGGCGTGGAGACGCGATGCGGCTCGTCGGTGGGCCGGGCGCGCATCGGCACGAGCCAGTTGCGGGTCGGGCTAGTCATCGGCGCTTCCCTCGATCAGATCCCAGTTGAGCAGCGTGAACGACGTCTCCTCGGTCGCCCCCGCGCGGCGGTAGGTGGCGAGGGCCGCGTCGTTGTCGACCTCGGTGCCGACCCACATGCCGTAGCAACCGTTCTCCCGGGCGATGCCGGCCAGCTCGGACACCAGGCGCGCGCCGATCCCCTGCAGGCGGGCGACCGGCGCGACGCCGAGCTCGTAGATGAACATCTCGGTGCCCTTGTCCGGGTGGGTCATCTCGACGCCCGAGATCATGCCGACCGCCTGGCCGCCCTCGTCGTACGCGAAAAGCAGGTGATGACCCGGCGTCGCGAGAAACCGCTCGGTGGCCGCCGCGATCGGCGGCGCATCGAAGAGGTCGGCCGCCGCCAGCACCGGAGCGGCGTCCTTGATCCGTTCGACGCGCATGCGGCCACCCTAGGTCCCGATGGTCACGACGGGGTCATGGCCTGCGCGATCGCCAGCGTGTCCTGATATTCGCGCCAGTGGGTGACCCGGTCGTCGCGCACCCGGATCACGCTGATCAGCGCGGACGAGCGGCGCTCACCGGTGGCCTTGATGGTGCCGCCGAGCCGGTACTCCGCGACGATCACCTCGGGGTCGGCGGTCTCGTGCACCGCGTCGACGGTCAGCTCGTCGAACCGGAACGGCAGGGCGGCCCGCCCCGGACCGGCCATCGCCACGAACGCCGCCCGGCCCTCGACCCGCCGCGGGCCACCGGCCGCGAACGGCCACTCGATCACCACGTCCTCGGCCAGGTAGTCGCCGCGGACCGACGCCGTCCGCAACCGCGCCAAGATCCTGGAGGTCGCCGCCCGGGTCTTCGCCGAGCAGGGCGCGGCCGCCTCGACCGAGCAGGTCGCCGCCGAGGCGGGGGTGGCGATCGGCACGATCTTCCGGCACTTCCCGACCAAGGCCGACCTGCTCGCCGCGATCATGAAGGACACCCTGGCCGGCCTGGCCGAACGCACCGCCGCGCCGGACGCCACGCTCTTCGGCGTCTTCACCGATCTGGTCGCCGAGGCCGCCGCGAAACGCTCGGTCATCGACCTCCTGCCCGGCCTCGAGGTGGCCGAGCCGATCGCCCGGTTCCACGCGGTCGTGGCCGGCCTGCTGGCCCGCGCCCAGCAGGCCGGCGAGGTGCGTCCGGAGATCGGAGCCGACGAGGTGATGGCGCTGCTGGTCGCGGTCTGCCAGGGTGCGTTGCGCGGTGGATGGTCCCCTCCACTGCAGCGGGACACGCTCGCCATCGTCTTCGCGGGCCTGCGCCCCGGCGAAGGCGTCGTACCCGGGTCGTAGCATGACGGTGGGCCGAGGCTGAAAGGGTGCCACCTTGACCGAAACCGACGGCTTCCTACTCGGCGTCGACCTAGGCACCTCGCACACGGTCGCGATGCTGCGCCACCCCGACGGGCGCACCCGGCCGCTGCTCTTCGACGGCCAGCCGCTGCTGCCGTCGGCGGTCTATCTGGACACCACCGGCCGGCTGCACGTGGGCGCCGACGCGCTGCGCCTCGGGCACGCCGAGCCGGGCCGGCTCGAACCCAACCCGAAACGCCACGTCGACGACGGCGCGGTGCAACTCGGCGACGGCGCGAGCGTGCCGGTCGCCGACCTGCTCGCGGCCCTGCTCGGCGCGGTCGCCCGGGAAGCGGTCGCCACCACCGGCTTCCTGCCGCCGGCCATCCTGACCTACCCGGCCGCGTGGGGTGCGACCCGCCGCGCGGTGCTGACCGAGGCCCTCGGCAAGGCCGGGTGGCCGGCCGGCACCCGTCTCGTGCCGGAGCCGGTCGCGGCCGCCCGCTACTTCGCCGACGTGCTGCGCCGGCCGGTCCCCACCGGTTCCTCGATCGCCGTCTTCGACTTCGGCGGTGGCACCCTCGACGTGGCCGTGGTCCGCGCCGACCGGCCGGGCAGCTACTCGGTGACCGCCTCCGGCGGCGCCGACGATCTCGGCGGGCTCGACATCGACGCGGCCCTCGTCGACCACCTGGGCAAATCGCTCGCCGGCGGTGAGCCGGCCGCCTGGCAGCAGCTGACCGAGCCGGCCACGCTGGCCGGGTGGCGGGCGCGGCGCCGTTTCTGGGACGACGTGCGCGGCGCCAAGGAGATGCTGTCGCGCAGCTCGTTCGCGCCGGTGCCGGTGCCCGGCGTCGAGCACGCGGTGCACCTCACCCGCGACGAGCTGGAGGCGGCGGCCGACCCGCTGGTACGCCGCGGTGTTGCCGAGGCGGCCGCGGTGCTCGCGGCGGCCGGGCTCAAGCCGGCCGATCTCGCCGGGTTGTTCCTGGTCGGCGGCTCGTCGCGGATCCCGCTGGTGGCCCGGCTGCTGCACAGCGAGCTGGGCATCGCGCCGACCGTGCTGGAGCAGCCGGAGCTGCCGGTGGCCGAGGGCGCGATCCTCGTGGCCGGCTCGGACGTCCCCAACCAGCCGAAATACACGCCCGGCCTGGCCACCGCGGCGACCCCCACGCCCACCCCGGCGACCCGGCACGACGTCCCGCCACCGATCACCGACACCCGCGCCGACCCGGCGCCCGCCTCGGGACCGCCGGCCTCGCCCACGCCCGAGGAGATCACCGACGAACGGCTGCGGGCCGCGCCGGTCGACCCGTGGGCCACCGGCGAGGCCGCCTCGCTGCCGACCGCGGCCGACCCGATCCTGCCGTCGGCGCCCTCATCGCCCGCCCCGACGCCCACCCCGTCGTGGGCTCCGCCGGCCGGCCCGCAGCAGCAGAGCCCCGCATGGCCGGGCCCGGCCACCCCGCACCCCCGCAGCCCGACCGGCGGATGGCCGGCCGCCACGCCCACCCCGGCGGCCAAGCCCCGGCGCCGTCGTCTCGCGTACGTCCTGATCGCCGCCGGGGTGACCGTCGTCCTCGTCGCCGGCGCCGCACTGACCTGGGCTTTCTGGCCGAAATACCGGGCCATCGACTACCACGCGCTGAGCGATCCGCAGCGGATCCAGCCCGAGGTGGCGATCAGCTCCGACTGGGCCGACGCCGCCATCTACGGCGACCGGGCCTACTTCGCCAGTTCGGACACCGCCAGCGCCGGCATCGTCGGCGTGGTCGCGATCGGGCTGGACGCCACCAAACCGGCCTGGACCAGCCGCGCGGCCGGCACCGCTGCGACCTACTGGAAGTCGATGGTGGCGCTGCCGGTCGGCCTGGCCCTGTTCACCGACTTCGACTCGGCCAGCAACTACCAGCGACGGATGGCCGTGCTCGGCGCCGCCGACGGCAAGCTGCTCTGGCAGCGCACCCTCGGCGAGAACGACGAGGTGTTCTTCGCCGGCGACTCCGCGGTGCTCGCCGACCGGGCCGGCAAGCAACTGCTCGGCCTCAAGCTCACCGACGGCACCCCGCGCTGGTCGCTGCGCGATCCGGCGACCACGTCGAGCACCCGCACCAAGGTGCTCACCGTGACCACGCCGGCCGATCTGGGCGGGCCGGCCACCGTGTTCGGCCGGCCGTACGAACCCGACCTCGGCGACGACCCGCGGATCGTGCAGATCGGTGCCGACAAGTCGGCCCGGGTGATCGACGCGAACACCGGAAAGATCCTCACCGACCGGCAGAATGTGGCCCTTCCCGCCGACGAGGTGATCGCGCACAACGGCCGGCTCATCGTGCTGCAGCCCGACGACCAGCGGATCCTCACCTACCAGCTGGAGAAGCTCGGCGAGCCGAAGGTGGTCTTCACGACCCAGGTGGCCGACAGCGAGATGAAGGACGTCACCCCGTGCGGCGACGACCGGGTCTGCTTCGACGAGGAGATCGGGTACGACGCGAAGACCACCACCGTGGTGTCGCTGGACGTGGCCGCCAAGTCCGACAGCGTGGTCTGGCGCTACAAACTGGCCAACGTCAACACGATCGTCCCGGTCGGCGAGGCCGTCATCGCCACCACCACCGCCAACGAGGCCACCCTGATCGACGGGACCGGCAAGCAGGTCTGGACGCGCACCGGGGAGGCCGCCCGGCTCGACGGCGCCAACCTGCTCGAGTTCTCCAAGCCGCTCAGCAAGTCGCCGGACGACCCGGCCCTGGCCGGCCGGCACCTCGGCGACCCGGCGGTGCCGATCGGCGCGCTCAGCGACATCCGCTCCGACACCTGCGCGTGGAACACGACGACCCTGGCCTGCGTGGCCGAGAAGGACTTCGTCCTGCAGAGGTTCGCCGGATAAAGCTGGCGAAGCAGAACGGGCGGCCCCTCGCGGAGCCGCCCGTCAGTTAAAGCTTGGTTCAGATGCGAACGCCGGTCTCCGCGTTGAACACGTGGAGGCTGTTGGTCTGCGGCTTGATGAAGACGGTCTCACCCATGCTGGGCATGTGCCGCCGGTCGGTGCGGACCGTGAAGCGCTCCGCGCCACCGTCAAGGTCGGCGTGACCGTAGACGTTGGCGTCCGAGCCGAGGTCCTCGACCAGGTCGACGACGATCGGGAAACCACCCTGACCCTCGGTCACCAGGTCAGCAGCCTCGGGACGGAAGCCGATGGTGACCTTGCCGCCACCATTCTGCGCGCCCGCCACCTGCTCGCGGGACAGCGGAACGGCGAGCGAGCCGAAGTGGCCGCCGGCCTCGGTCAGCGGGACCGTCTTGATGTTCATGGCCGGGGAGCCCATGAAGCCGGCGACGAAGACGTTGCCGGGGGTGTCGTAGAGCGCCCGCGGGGTGTCCACCTGCTGCAGCACGCCGTCCAGCATGACCGCGACCCGGTGACCCATGGTCATGGCCTCGACCTGGTCGTGGGTGACGTAGACGGTGGTGACGCCCAGCTTGGCCTGCAGCGTGGCGATCTGCGAACGGGTCTGGACCCGGAGCTTGGCGTCGAGGTTCGACAGCGGCTCGTCCATGAGGAACACCTGCGGCTCACGCACGATCGCGCGGCCCATGGCGACACGCTGGCGCTGGCCACCGGAGAGCGCCTTCGGCTTGCGCGACAGGTACTCGTCGAGCTGCAGGAGCGCCGCGGCCTCCTTGACCCGGCGGTCGATCTCGGCCTTGCTGGTCTTGCGCAGCTTCAGCGCGAACGCCATGTTCTCGTACACCGACATGTGCGGGTACAGCGCGTAGTTCTGGAAGACCATCGCGATGTCGCGCGACTTGGGCGGGAGGTTCGTGACGTCCTTGCCCTGGATCAGGATGCGGCCCTTGTCGACGTCCTCGAGGCCGGCGAGCATGCGCAGGCTGGTGGACTTGCCGCAACCGGAGGGGCCGACCAGAACGAGGAACTCCCCGTCGCCGATCTCGAGGTTCAGCTCGTTGACCGCGGGCCGCTCAGAGCCCGGGTAGATACGAGAGGCCTTGTCATAGGTGACCGTAGCCATGGTGAAGCACACTTCCTTTCCACCGGCAGGAACGTGCCGGACGATCCGAGTGGAAACAGCTGTGTAAACGTAAACCGTTTTACGTGACCTGCCAAGGAGTCCCAGCGAACTCAGGACGTTATGCTGGGCCCCAGTCGCCCCTGTAGCTCAGCTGGCCAGAGCACCCGTCTTGTAAACGGGAGGTCGTCGGTTCGACCCCGACCGGGGGCTCCGAGGTGGGGGCCCCATGTCTGCAAAAAGCGCAGACCGGCCCCTCTCCGCATGCTTGCCGGGGGGCCGAGCCCCCCGAACCCCCCACGGTGCGTCGGCGCCTGCTTCGTGGGTGGGTGCGCCTGCCTTCGGCACTTCAAGATCTTGCTTGCTTTGTACGCCGGTGGGGCTGGCCCGCTGGCCGGCCGGCCCTCTCCGCATGCTTGCCGGAGGGCCGAGCCCCCCGAACCCCCCACGGTGCGTCGGCGCCTGCTTCGTGGGTGGTGGCGGTTTTCTACTTCAAGTTCAAGATCAACTGCTTGCTTTTGTACGCCGGTGGGGCCGGCCTTCTGGGCCGGCCCCTGTTTGGTACCTGATCTTTGGTGCTTTTGTGTCAGGCGCCCTTTTTGTAGCCGTCGTCGCCGTTGCCGTTGTCGTCGGCGTTGTTGGCCGGCTTGTCGTAGCCCGCGTCGGCGCCGTTGTCGCTGGCGTCGTCGGACGGCTTCGGCTTCGGCTTGTGGTGGTGGGTCTTGGCCGGGACCTGGACCACCACGACCGTGGTGTGGGTGTCGTCGCCGAAGAACGGGACGTCATCGTCGTCGTCGAAGAACGGGAAGTCGTCTTCGTCGTCGTCGAAGAAGTCGGTGTCGCCGAAGCCGGTGTCGCCGAAGAAGGCGCCGCTGCCGAAGCCGGGGCCGTCGCACGGGTGGTGACCCGTCGCCGCCTGGGCCGCGGATGCCGGCAGGAGGAGTGCGCCGGCCGTAACCGCGGCGGCGAGGATTGTCTTGGACAAGATTGACATGCTGCAACTCATCTCAACTTGGCGATCGGACGATCACGCCTTGATCGTCCAGCGCACCAAACGATCACGAGTTGCCCAGGATGCGCGGGTAAAAGCCCTGGTCACGCCATCGATAAGACCTCGGTAGCTCATTCGGCGGCAAATCGGCTATTCGCCCACCGGCACCGGTTTCGGCCGGTAAAAGCGCTCGGATCAGTCGCGAATGAGTTCGTCCTTACCGCGCTGTTCGATCGGGGCCGGTCGTGCGGCCGCCGGGCCCGCCGCCGCCGGCCGGGCATGACGGGCGGCGAGCGCGAAGAGGGCGTGGTAGCCCTGGTTGTAGCCGTCCCGGAAGGACTGATCCCGATCCATGCTGTGCTTGTACCACTGATGGACGCGCCCGCCGCCGTAGGCACACAGCACCATTACCAGCACGTAGGCGAAGATCTGAATGTAACTGCTTTCAAGGGTCGGCACTTGGCTATTTTAAGCGACTGACCGTCATCGGGTAATGCCGCCGATGGGGGCTATTTCAGGACTTTGGTGCGGCCTTTTCGGCCGATCATCGGAGCGTTCCCGCGGATTTGCGGAACGGGCCACCCAGCCGGGAAATACAAAAGAGTGGCCCATCCCGGTTCGCGGGGGATGGGCCACCCTTTGCGTCCGGTCCTGCGACGGAGGCATCGCATTCTCGGACGATTCAGAAAGGTCTTCGGGGTTGTTTCAACTGGCGCGTACGCGTTCCCCGCGCTGCGGGTGGACCTTCGGCCGTTCGGGATGGATCGCGCCGGTGCGCACGTGCCGCCCGCGGCGACGGGAGCTGGTGTTTGCGTCGAGCGGCGCGGCCGGGCTTTCCCGAATCACGGTGTTAAGAATGGACAACGAGGCCGTGTCATATCCGTGCCGATACGCTTCGTCGCGCTCCTGGCCATCCTTGTGCCACTGATGGATCCGCCCGATGGCATAGCCGCTGGAGATGAGGATTCCGAGCGTGAGAGCGATGAGGAGATGGTAGTTACCGGGGGCAATCATCAGTCACCTGCTGTGTCATTCCGGCTGGCTGGTCCATGATTGGACCGGGGATTCCCATGAGTCCTAAGCATGAGAACCCCCGGCTGGTTCGCGTCGCTATTCGAGCCCCGCCGGCACTGCTGCCGGTTAAGGGTTTCTTCGGCCCGATCACTTTCGCTAACCGCTTGTTGCATGTGGAGAAACTTGCATTCGGCCACGCGGGATCTCGGTCGCTGGTCCGCCGTTGACGACAAATGGGACGCTCGCCGCTGACCGATCGGCCGAGAGCGGCCGTCGGGTGTCATTCGGTCGCGTCCGAACCGGCCGACCAGCCGGCCGCCAGGCCGACGATGACCTGATGCTCGGGTACGGCCAGGTAGTTGGCGACCTCGCCGACCGTGGGTGACCGCCGAAGGCGCGCGCACAACTCGCTCTCGGCGTTCGCGATCGCCAGTTGAAGCAGGGGCAGCAGCGGCGCGGATTCCGGCCACGTCCGGAACCGCTCGCGCCGTAGCGCTCGCAGCGCCCGGATCACCAGCGGCACGGCCAGCGAGACGAGCTCGGGTCCACGCGAGTCGAGGCGACGCTCGACGACGAGGATCACCTCGATCGCCGTCCGGACCATCCCTTCGTCGCTGTCGCCGGCCGCCACGAAACGGGCCGCGAGTTGCCGGGCGAGCGGCCGCCATCGCTCGCCGGCGTAGCCGGACCAGGGGCCGAGCCCGGCTACGCCGGGCGCGGGACCGCGCCGGTCATCGGTGAGGTCGACTTCTCGCATGCTCGACTCCCTCGGGTTGTTCGGATGCCGGCCCAGCTCGCTGGACCCGCACTCCGAACAACTGCGAGAGATATACGTGGGCATTCACCGGTACGCACGCCGACCAGCACCGACCTTCATCCAGGTCCGCCCATAAGCATTATTCCCAACCGCCGGAATACCTGTGGTTCGACCCATCGAAGATCGAAATTCGGTGACCGCTGACCGGACCGGAGAAAACGGTCGCCCGTTCGGAATGCAAGCGCTGCCGGTTCGGCCGAGGGCATCCGTAGGGGGCCGGCAGCGCGGTGCGCGAATTTGATGCTGAAAGGCTGAATTTAATATGAACGGCTTGATCACCTTTGCCAATTTTAGGCGTTTTTGCCAGCATTCGCGCCGGGACGCGGACGCTCCCACTTCTCCCATCCGAAAGGTCCACGCGCATGTACTCCGCCGCCGGCACGCCCGGTTCAGTGCACGTTCCCCGCTCAGTGACCGGGGGGAGGTCCGTCCGTGTCGCTTGAGAGTCTCCTCGTCCGGCACCGCCGGCTGGCCCTCGCTTCGACCCTGGGGATCATCGTCCTCGCGCTGGCGGTCTCGACGCGCTACCTGCACCACTCGATCTCCGGCCCGGCCTTCCTGGTCGCGTGGTGGCTCGGCAACACGATGCTGCTGTTCCTGGTCTTCGCCTTCCTCCGGCGCGATAACGTTCGCCGGCAGCCGATGGCGACGGGTCGCATCGTCGCGATCGTGCCGGCCTACGAGCAGAGCACCAAGGATCTGGCCGCCTGCGTCCACTCGATCCTCGATCAGCGCGGGGTCGTGGTCGACCAGGTCCATGTCGTCGATGACGGGTCGACAAGCCAACCGGTGGAGCCGTTCCTGCACCCCCGGGTCCGCTGGCACCGCACGAAGAACGGCGGTGGGCACGCCGCGGCCGGCTACGTGCTCGACCGGCTCGGCCCGGACGACTGGGATTTCGTTCTGGTCGTCGACGCCGACTACGTGCTCGAGGAGCACGCGGTGGCGCGCCAGCTGCGGGCGTTCTCCCGGCCCCGGGTCATGGCGACGGTCGGCAAGGTCTTCGCCCGCACCGCCCGGCCGAACCTGCTCACCCGGATCGCCGACCTGAACCTCGGCACCTCCGCGGCCGTCCCGGCGACGCGGCGATCGCCGGCGCACCTTTTCAAGATCATTGCGGGGATGCCCGTTCTCTATCGAGCCGGTGTCCCCTTCCGGCACCGGCGCCGCCATCTCACCGTGGGCGGCACCGACGACAGCTGCCGGTTGGCCGCCTTCACCCTCGGCGAGGGCGACGTCGTCGAGGTGAACGACGCGCTCGCCTGGTCGTCCACGCCCACCGATGCGCGCACCGTCTACCGCCAACGGCTGGCCTGGTCGGCATCGTGGTGGCGGGTGGTCTGGCTCGCGTCGACCGGTCCGAACTGGCGCCGCGGCGGGATCTCCCGTCTGCTCGCGCTGGTTCACGTGGCCGTCATTCCGTCGGCGATCGCCGGATCGGTCGTCGCGATCACGATCAGCGTCGGGCGGGACGGCCCGCAATGGCCGGCGCTCCTCCTCGGTGCGGCGTTCTACCTGCTCCTGCGGTACGCCGCGGCGGCACTGCACCTGGTCGATCTGCGCGCGACGAGCCGCCGGCGAAAGATCCGGACGTGGCTCCTGCTCACCCCGGCCGAGGCGACGGTCAACCTGGTGCTCGTCATTCCGATCAGGTACCTCGCCCTGGTCCGGTTCGGGGTGCGCGGCTGGCGAGCGCGGCGCGGCCTGCGGGCGGCGCCCTCCGCCGCGTCGGTGACGCAGCTCGGCTCGGTCTACTACAGCGGCTACCTGCCGGATGGCCACGGATCATGACCACTCGCCCCTGCTCGGAATCATGGAGGCTGTTGTGAGTGACAACCAGACGGCGCAGCGCATCAAGGTGACACGCCATCACAGCGTCATCGGCAGTGCGTCCGTCGTGGTCCCGGTGATGACGGTGCAAGAGGCGGTGCGGGAGGCGGTGCGGGCGACGCCGCCGGACCTGCCGCCGGACGAGGCTCTTCAGGTTCTGGCGCTGGCGCAGCGCACGGCCGAGAATCACATCGCCGCCGCGAACCGCCATGCGCAGACGGTTCGGGCCGAGGCCCAGACGTCAGCCGAGCAGATCCGGGCCGAGGCTCATTCGTACACCGAGAAGGCACATGCCGAGGCGGACCGCCTCCTGGACGAGGCGCGAGCCGCTGTCGAGCAACTCAAGCGCGACGCCGGTGCGCGGGCCGACGAGATCCGCAGCCAGGCCGCGTCGGCCCTCGACGATGCGCGGGCGGAGGCCGACCGGATCGTCGCCGAGGGGCGTGACCGGGCCCAGGAGTCCGACCTCCGGGCCCAGCAGCGGTACGAGGACGCGGTCGGCAGCTTGGCGATCAAGCGCGAAGCACTGCAGAAGCAGATCGAGACCCTTGTCGTCTTCGACGCCGACTACCGGCAACGGCTCACCTCGTTCATGCACACCCAGCTGCGCGTGCTCTGGGGGGAACGGCCCGAGGCCGCCGGCGAGCAAGGGGTTCCGGTCCACCTGCCCGGCGGGCCGGTCGGATCCGCCGACGAGGTCTGAGCGGAAGCCAGTTTTTTAGCGTCTGAGCCGCGAGACATCGCGGTTCAGACGCTTTCGCACGTGCCGGTTCAGAGATCAGTTCCGCCGGCGATGGCGTCGCCGTAGATCGATCTCTCGCCAGTTGTCCGGGATCTGCGCGATGAAGAAGGTCTGGACGGGGCTGAGGACGCCGACGGAGGCGAGCGTCTTCTGATCACGGATCCACCGGCGAGTGTCCGTGCGCAGACGCTGCGCTCGAGCACGAGCGATGGGGTCGGACGGGTCGCTGTACGGCTGATCGCTCTCGAGCATCTCCATCGCTGCCCGGTAGGCCGCTCGCCAGCGAGCGGGGAGGGCAGTGTTGCTGCGTTCCAAGACAGTGTTGCTGTGTTCCATTAGCGTTTCGTCCTCGTCGCGTTTTGCTTGCCCGGCGTCTTGGCCTCACCCCGCCCGAGGTCAGCCAGCCCGATTTGCACCTGATAAGTAGATGTACCCCGTTTGTCCGTAGTCCCTAGATCGTCGCGGAAGCGTCCCTGCTGCGGACGGCTAGAACCATCGCCTGGGCACGACACAGGCCTTTCCGGCGAAGCGGTGGCGCCGGTGCGCGCCGCGCGCGATCACTCGCCCGTCTCGGACCGCAATTCTTTGGTCCACAATGTACATACGAGAGAACGCGGCGGCGTGGCCAAATGGCCATTCGTTTGTCGGCATTCCATAAACATGCCAGAAGGGCCTGTGTACGTCACGAGGGGCCCATTCCCGCCGCAGCGCACCGCTATCAGCGGACCGGACTTAAAGCAATGGGGTTCAAAAGTAGATATGCCACCATTCGAGGTAGGACCGACGAGCATGACCGCCGCCCGGCCAGCCACCGCCGGGATTTCGGCGCCGCCGGCAATCCGGACGGCCAAGGCGATCGAGTGATCGGCTGTGCGTCTCAACCGTTCGCACTACACCATACGAGTAGTCGGGCCGTTACACAGAGCGAGAAACACCGCTCAACGCAAGGCGGCCTCGTAACTAACGTGAAACCGACCTAATATTCCTAATGCTACCAATTGCGTCATCCGAACGGTCATCCGGCAACGGTCATTCCGGTGACAACCGACGTAGCGCTAATCGGGTTTTCCTTTTCGAAATGCACCGCGGAAATACCGCATGAAAGGAATCGCGATGAAAAAGCTCACCCGAATCCTGACTATGGGCGGATTCGGTCTGCTCGCCGCCCTTGCTACCGCAGGGCCGGCTACCGCGGCAACCCCGAGCGGCAACCACGGGCTCAAGCCGGCAGCTGCTTCCCACAACATCCAGTGGGGGTTCGGCGAATCGATCGTCGGCTACTACCGGACGCTGCAGGGCTGCGAGCTCGCCGGCAACTTCGGCGAGCGGGTCGGCAACTGGGACGACCACAACTGCACCCCGGTTCGCCTCGGCGTGCGGCGTGGTGCCTGGGCCCTGCAGGTCGCCAGTGACGACAACTGGGACCGGCTCGGCTTCGGAGTGCCCTTCCACGCCATCGGCGGTTTCCCGACCCGGTTCCGGCCGTACTGGCCCGGCACTTTCCGCCCCGGCCCGGGCATCGGCTTCCCCCGTCCGGGGATGGGCTTCCCTCGTCCGGGGATGGGCTTCCCCCGTCCGGGCATGGGCCAGCCCCCGCGTAACACCGGCATCCCGCCGCGCACCACCGGCATCCCGGGACGTACCGGTGCGCAGTCTGGTCCGGGCGCGCAGTCTGGTCCGGGCGCGCAGTCTGGTCCGGGCGCGCAGTCTGGTCCGGGCGCGCAGTCCGGCCCGGGCGCGCAGTCTGGCCCCGGTCGTCCGGGCGGCCCCGGTCGTCCGGGCGGCAACTGATCTAGAGGTCTGAAACCGGGAGGAATATAGCCGGCAGCTATTCCGACAAATAACTTCATGGGGTCTTTTCGGTACCGCCGGGCTGCTGCTGTCCGGCGGTACCGCTATTTAGGGCCGGTCCTGCCGATCGCAGGGCCGGCCCTAAGTCGAACCTACTGGCCGTAAACCCGGCGGCGGCTGACCTCGGCGAGGGTGACCGCGGCCGCGACACTGGCGTTCAGCGACTCCACGTCGGAGACCATCGGAATGCTCACCCGCAGGTCACAGGTCTCGCCGACCAGGCGGGACAGGCCGCGACCCTCCGAGCCCACCACCACCAGCAGCGGGCCGACAGCGGCTTCCAGCTGGTAGAGGTCGGTCTCGCCGTCGGCGTCGAGGCCGATCGCGGTGAAGCCTTCCTTCTGCGCCTGCTTGATCGCCCGGGTCAGGTTGACCACCTGGGAGACCGGGACACGGGCGGCCGCGCCGGCGCTGGTGCGCCAGGCCGTGGCGGTGATGCCGGCGGCCCGCCGCTCGGTCATGAAGACGCCGTGGCCACCGAAGGCGGCCACCGAGCGGATCACCGCACCGACGTTGCGCGGGTCGGTGATGCCGTCCAGGGCGACCAGGAGCGGGGCGGTCTGCTCGAGAGAGGCCGCGATCAGATCGTCGAAGTCCTCGTACGCGAACGGCGGCACCTGCAGGCCGATGCCCTGGTGCAGCACGCCCCCGGTCATCCGGTCGAGTTCGTGCCGCCCGATCTCCAGGATCGGGATGCCCCGGTCGCCGGCGGTGCGGACGATCTCGGTGATCCGCTCGTCGATGTCGAGGCCCTGCGCGACGTAGAGCGCCGTGGCCGGTACCGCGGCCCGCAGCGCCTCGACCACCGGGTTGCGCCCGAGCAGCAGCTCGGGCCCTTCCTTGGTCGGGTTGGAGCGGCGGCCCGGGGCGACCCGGGGACCGCCCGAGCGGAACTGACCGCCCCGGCCACGCTGCGGCGCGCCGGACCGGCCGGGAACGCCCCGGCCACCGCCGCGACCCCAGGTGGTGTCCTTGCTGCCGGGCTGGCCGATCTTGGGCGCACGGCCCTCGGCCGCTGCCGCCTTGCGCTCCTTGTCCTGCTTGCGCGCGGTCTTCTCGGGCAGTTTCTCGGTGCCCGAGTAGCCCTTGTGCCAGGGACGCTCGTCGGCGGGCAGAGTCTTGCCACGGCCCTTGAGGCTGGCCCGGTTCTTACCCCCGGACCCCTTGACCGCGCCCTTCTTGGAGACGACTCGCTTGCTTACGTTGCGGGAGTTACCCGGCATCAGTGCTCTCCTACCGTCCATCGCGGCCCGGCCGGAGTGTCCTCCACCTGAATTCCCGCGTTCTTGAGCTGATCACGGACCGAGTCGGCAGCCGACCAGTCCTTTCGTGCCCGGGCCTGCGTGCGCTGTTCGAGCGCCAGCTTGACCAGGGCGTCCACCACCGGTTTGAGGTCGTTCTTCGCGGTGCTGCCGGTCCATGCCCCGTCGAGCGGGTCGAGACCGAGCACGCCCAGCATCGCGCGGACCGCGGTGAGCGCTCCCCGGATGCCGGCCTCGTCGCGTTCCGCGAGCGCGGTGTTGCCCTCACGGATGGTGTCGTGCACGACCGCGAGTGCGGCCGAAGTGTTGAGGTCGTCGTTCATCGCCGCGGCGAACGCCGGCGGAACGTCCTTGGGCCGGCCCGGTCCGACGATCTCGGCGGCCCGCTGCACGAACCCCTCGATCCGCCGGTACGCCACCGCGGCCTCGCTCAGCGCCTCGTCGGAGTAGTCGATCCGGGAACGATAATGCGGGGTGCCGAAGTAGTAACGCAACTCGACCAGGCGGATGCCCATCGCCTGCACGGCGGCGAGATCGATGACGTTGCCCAGCGACTTGCTCATCTTGGCCTCGCCGAGGTTGAGCAGCGCGTTGTGCACCCAGTAGCGGGCGAACGGCAGCCCGGCCGAGCGGGACTGGGCGATCTCGTTCTCGTGGTGCGGGAAGGTCAGGTCGAGACCGCCGCCGTGGATGTCGAACTCGTCGCCGAGATAGCGCCGGGCCATCGCCGAGCACTCGATGTGCCAGCCGGGCCGGCCGCGGCCCCACGGCGACGGCCAGGAGGCGTCGACCGGCTCGTCGGCCTTGACGCCCTTCCACAGCGCGAAATCGCGATAGTCCCTTTTATCCGGCTCGCCACCGTCGGTCGGCGGCCGCATGTCGTCCGGGTTCTGGCCGGACAGCGCGCCGTACGCCGAGTAGGACGGCACGTCGAAGTAGACGTCGCCGTTACCGCCGGCGGCCGGGTAGGCGTGGCCGAGCTCGATGAGCGTGCCGATCAGCTCGTGCATCTCGGTGATGTGCCCGGTGGCCAGCGGCTCGTAGGTCGGCGGCAGCACGTTGAGACCGCGGTAGTCGGCATCGAGCACGAGCTTGTTCGCGTACGCGATGGACCAGAACGGCCGGCCCTGGGTCGCCGACTTGTCGAGGATCTTGTCGTCGACGTCGGTGACGTTACGGACGAAGGTGACCTCGTAGTTGGTGTGCAGCAGCCAGCGGCGCAGCACGTCGTAGTTGACGCCCGAGCGGAGATGCCCGATATGCGGCACTGATTGCACGGTGAGACCACACAGGTAGATCCCGACCTGACCGGGCGTCTTCGGGACGAAGTCCCGGACGGATCGGGTCGCGGTGTCGTACAAGCGCAGCGTCACCGTACAAGGGTAGCGACATCGGTCAGCGAGGGTTATCCACAGGGCTCCTACGGGCGACCCGGCATTCGGCCAGACTGCTCCGCGTGCCCACACCCCCACGCCGCCCAGCCGCACTCGCCGGCCGCATCTTTCGCGGCCGTGAGGCCGTCCGATGCGGCCTGGTCACCCCGGACGACCTCCGCAGCAGCGCCTGGATCCGGGTACGGCACGACGTGTTCGCGGACGCCCGACTACCCCGCGATCACGAATTGGCCTGTCGCGGCGCTCTCGCCCGGCTGCCCCAGGCCGTAGTGATCGCCGGGCCGTCCGCTGCCTTCCTGCACGGCATCAAGCATGCCGCCGGCTACGAAGACGACATCCACGTGATCACACCGCCGACAAAGCGGGTCGGCGCACAGCGAAGACTCCGCGTCCATCATCTCGACCTGCAGCGCGACGAGATGACCGGCCGGGTGACCAGCCCCGGGCGTACAGCTTGGGACGTAGCCGCTTGGCTCGACCCGCCCGTGGCGGTGCCGATCATCGACGCCATGCTGAGCAACGGGCTGATCACCACGGCCGAGTTCGCCCGGCAGATAGATCGGCACGAGGGACTACGCGGTTGGCGCCGCGCGGCTCAGGTCAGCCGACTCGTCGACGGCGCCGCCCAGTCACCGGCCGAGTCCCGGCTACGCACTCGGCTGATGATGGCCGGCATACCGCGACCGGTCACCCAGTGCCCAGTACGAATCTCCCGCTCGCTGGTGCTCCATCCCGACCTGGGCTGGCCGGAATGGCAGGTGGCCGTGGAATACGACGGCCAGTGGCACGACGCCCCTGGCCAGATGCACCGCGACCGCCAACGACTCAACCACTTGACCGCAGCCGGATGGGCCGTGCTGCACGTGACAAGCCACCAGATGCACCACGAATTCTCCCGAGTGGTCGGCGAACTCCGCACCACCTTGACCACCCGAGGCTGGCACCCCCGGCGCCGCCCCCAGCCGCTCCGGTAAGTCCAACTTCAAGAAAAGCGGCCCCTCCTCAGCTCCCCGAGAGCCCACTTACCTTGAAATTGCGCCGCCCAAGCCGACGTCACGGCTCCGCAGCCACAACGGACCCACGCCCAGGCCCACGCCCCGACTTCCTAGAAATCGGGCCCTCCCCAGCCAAGCGAGCGCCCAACTTCCAGGAAATCGGGCCCTCCCCAGCCGAGCAAGCGCCCAACTTCAAGGAAATC